>NZ_MSSV01000025.1 GCF_002150505.1 Algoriphagus ratkowskyi | reverse complement strand
AAAGCAAATCCTATAAACGTCTCCCTGTCTGTTCTCAGGTTACTATTTTTTTTGTCTTACATCACTTCAAAGAACTTAGTGTCACGCATTTGTGACTCTTGTCAGAGCTTCAAACCTTTCGATTTTCGTTCCGTTTTTTCCCCTTCCTTGCTGAAGGGAGTGCAAAGGTAAGAGGTTATTTTTAACCCGCAACACCATTCGCAGTTTTTATTTTAAAAGTTTTTGAGAACCTAAACTCTCGCCGCTTTTACCCCCCTTCCTTGCTGAAGGGAGCGCAAAGGTAAGAGATCATTGCTGACTTACAAACGCTTCGCAAATTTTAATTTTTCAATTCTTTTTGAGGATTTTCTCTCTTCCCTTTTCGCTGCCGTTCACCTCGTTTGGGAGTGCAAATATCTACCTTTTTATTTTAGAGACAATAGCCGGCATAAAGAAACTTATAAAAAAGTATGTGGTTTTTCGTAGCCCATTAATTATCAGGACTTTTGTTTTTTGTAGAGTGGAACAGTGCTACAAGGTTCTCCATACATAATGCTTTTTGCTCGCGATTGGATGAGTGCTATTACTTTACCATAGGCAAATAAAGGAATAGGGAAATTACTACAACCCTTCACCACAACTGGCCTATCAGCAAAGGTCTCTAGATCTAGTTTATTCAGACATTCCTCAGCAATCATTACTTCAAGCTCTTCCAAATTCCCAATTGCAAAGCCACGAGCAATAGAATTTATGTAAGTCGCCACTAACATAAATGCCCAATTAGGCACAATAGCATCCGCTGTACAAGTGATCGCTACCCATTTACTCTTATACTGAAGCCAATCAATTTCTTTGAGCGCCAACCTAAAATCTTTCTCCTTAAGCACTAGCTCCTGGAAAAGGAAGGGCGTAAGATCAAATATCACCCGTTCTTCCCTGGGATAAATATCCTCTAGATTTAGCGTTATGATCGGGCTACTTGCAACTCTATTAATTATCTCACTCATATTAGCAATGGATTCTTTTTGGATTGAAGCGCTTTAAATTCCTTCAGGTAATTTGGGACGAAATAAGCCAAATCGGCAAACTCTCCTCTTTCAAACATGCTATAGGCCAAAGTCCCGACGTAATCTGCGGACATTTTTAAGTTTAGAAAAACCGCATTAGGATGCGCTAGTACTTTAGACACCTTATCTACCGCATCGCCAACAAAATAGACTTTACCAGTATCTAGTAAATCTAAGAAAGATGTTTCATCGATGATTTCTGAATCAAGCTTCCTGACAGATTGCAAATCTTGATCGAATACTTCTCGATATACTTCCATTCTTCTCGCATCCAGCATAGCTACAATTAGTCCTTTGTATTCCTTCTGGAATTTTGCTCCGTAGGAAAGGGCTTTCAATGTGCTGACCGAAATCAACTGAATATCTCTGGCAAATGCTAAGCCTTTGGCCACAGAAACACCTATTCTTAGTCCTGTGTAGGATCCAGGGCCTTCCGAAACGGCAATTGCATTAATTTGCTCTATAATCAAATTGCATTCGTGTAAAAGAGCTTTTATCATTCCCATCAATTTTTCGGAATGCGCTCCAGGGACATCTAGCGATTTTTCACCCAGTAAAAACCCATTCTGGTGAATTGCTATAGAACATATAGGAGTAGATGTCTCTAAAGAGAGAATAAATGTCATGCTCTTTATTTAGAAGAAGCAGTTAAAATGGATTTAATTTTGGAAGGCTCTTTCAAATACTGCCTTGCTAGCATCACGTCTTCATCATCCTGCAGTCCAGCTTGAATCATTCCTTCTTGGAAATAATACCTAGACACAATCTCCTGAGAAAGAATTTTCTTGATTTCCTCCTTATTAGTTACCAAGTCCTGCTCCTTACTATGATTCACTCTTTTTTCTAGAGAATCGATCTGAGCTTTGATCTCATCATAATAATCTACCTTCTCAGCATTCTTACGCATATCCTCTACAGATTTCTCTAGGTAAGTGGTGTAATCGTATTCTTTGCCTGCCAACCATTTAACAAAATTCTCATAATCCGCGTCAGAAATGGCAAAAGTAGCTGGATCTGAGATCTCAGAATGTGCATAGAAATAATCAGTACCATAATCAAACACGTGGTTTCGTGCTACCAAACTATAAGAAATTGGCGCATAATTTTTACGATCAACGCTCTCATCCGGCTCAATACCAGCTCCGTCTAATACTTTTCTTCCATTCTTAGTATAAAATACTTTCCTTAATGAATCAGGAACAGTGAACAGCTCATTATTCTCACGACTTTGCAAATAATCAATCGCTTGGATACATCGACCGCTTGGAATATAGTATTTCGCTGTAGTCACTTTCATCTGAGCATTGTAGGTCAAAGGGACGGTAGTTTGTACCAATCCTTTTCCAAATGACTTTCTACCAATCAAAACAGCTCGGTCATAATCCTGAAGTGTTCCAGCTACGATTTCCGAGGCAGACGCACTATGCTCATTGAGCAACACCACCATAGGGATATCCTTATCCACTGGCGTCTTACTTGTCTTATAGGTGTAATTCACATTTTCAAGCTTCCCAATAGTCTTCACCACTTCTCTTCCTTTCGGAATAAAAAGATTAATAATCTCGACAGCTTCATTCACTAAGCCTCCGGGATTATCTCTTACATCCAGCACCAATCGTTCTATTCCTTGGCTTTTCAAATCTACCAACGCATTTCTAACTTCCGTAGAAGCATTGGTAGTAAACTCAGCCAGTTTGATATATCCTGTCTTTTCATCCAATTTCCCATAATAAGGAACATTCTTAATAGCAATTTTCTTACGAATCACCTCAAACTCCAGGGTATCTAGACCTCTTTTCACTTGCAAGTGCACAGGTGTATTTGCAGGACCTTTTAAAAGTGTAGACACCTCAGCCGTCCCAAAATTAGTGACATCGGTTGTGTCAATTTTCAGAATGTAATCTGCAATCTTCAATCCTACTGTCTGTGCAGGAAATCCTGTGTACGGCATTATAACCATACTGCCTTCTCCTCGATTACCAATCAAAGCTCCTATTCCTGCATATTCTCCTGTAGTCATCATTCGATAATCATCAGAGTCTTCCTCGGGCACATATGTAGTGTATGGATCTAACTCTTCCAGCATTGCATTGATTCCTATCGTCACCAATTCATCTGGATCAATTTCATCCACGTAATAGGAATCTAGCTCTCGGATAAGTGTCGCGAAAATATCAATATTCTTAGCTATGGCGAATAACTTGTCATTTTTAGCTTTGAATGCAAAAAATCCTGAAAGAACTAATGCTCCCAATACAAATATTAGGAGGGATTTTCTTAATGATTTATTCATATGATTATAATTTATCTTCAATGGACATATGGAATCTCGCAGGGTTTACAATCATCCTAGCGTGTGCCTTTTTAGTCATTCTCGATTTAAATTGCTTATAAGTTTATTTCAAAGGTCACAACCTGTCCCCAAAATCGGGATGGGAATCTCTCACCAAATAATCTTTCCGGTGTATAACGATCTTTGTTATGCTCGATTTAATGTTGTTGTTGGTTTTCACTTACAATGCTGGCTATTTTCTTTAAAGCCAATGTGATTTTAGTCTGTATTTCAGAAAACTCCATCAGGTCCGAACTTACATAAATTAAGCCAATGGACATAGCAGGAGCTGTTGGTGGTATCAATGATTTATTGAGCCTGTAAGCTTCTTTCATTCGTCTCTTAACGAAGTTTCGGCCAACGGCTTTCTTTATTTTCTTCTTCGAAACGGAGAAAAGCACCTGTGGGGTTCCACAACCCCCATCCTTTTTAACAAAAAATTGGACTTTAAATGGGTACAAAAAAAAAGAGGAACCTTCGTTAAAAAGTTCCTTGATAAGTTTGTCAGCATGAAGCCGCTCACTTTTTGGGAGTCTGTAATTCATCACAAGGACTATATTCGTATGTGAACATACGAAAAACAGTGCTAAGAATTACTTCTTCAATGTCTTTTCAGAAGAAACACTCAATTTGTGTCTTCCTTTTGCTCTTCTAGCTTTCAGTACTCTTCTACCGTTAGCAGAAGACATTCTTTCTCTAAAACCGTGCTTATTTTTTCTTTTTCTACGAGAAGGTTGAAATGTTCTTTTCATGATCGAATATCTTTATCTAATTGCTTGCCTGATTAAGTTTCCTTGGATTGCCCCCCAAAAAGGAATGCAAAGATAAGTACCATTTCTTTAAATGCAAACAAGCTAAAAAACATTTGATTGAATTCATTAAACTTTCCAATGATCAAATACCATATAGAATCCCAAAACACAGCTTCTCAATTTATTCAAATCACCCTTAATATTCCTGTAAGGCGTCTTTCCCAGATCAGGCTACAACTTCCAGCTTGGAGAGGTGGACGATATCAGCTCGCAAATTACGTCCAAAATATTCGAAACTTCCACGTAATATCCCCAGATGGAAAGCCTATTTCCTCCACCAAAACCACAAAAGACCTATGGGAATTCGCACCTGACCATATTGGTGAATATCAGGTAAAATATGAATATTACTGTGCAAAAATGGATGCAGGATCTTGCTGGGTGGATGATGAACAGATGTACTTAAACTTCGTCAATTGCTGTTTTGAGATAGAAAACATGTCAGAAGATAAAATTCAGGTCGAGGTGAATTACCCTTCACACTATCAATTTTGCACCACCTTGCTGTCAGAAAATAACGGGTTCTTTGCATCCAACTTCCAGCAATTGGCTGACAGCAGTTTTCTTGCTTCGCAAAATTTGACTCATCAGTTATTTACAATCGATCAAGTGTGCTTCCATTTATGGTTTCATGGAGATATTCATTTCGATCTAACAGAATTTAAGACGAATATTAATCAATTCGCGGAGAAGCAAATAAGGACTTTTGGTGAATTCCCCGTCGAGGAGTATCATTTCATCTACCTGCTCCTACCCTACGCTCATTATCATGGCGTCGAGCATCAAAGAGGGACGGTAATCACTTTTGGGCCTGCAGAAAGTCTCTCCGAGCGAGTACACATGAATGAACTTATGGGTGTGAGTTGCCACGAACTGTACCATGCCTGGAATGTATGTCAGATCAGACCGTTCGAAATTATGCCTTACAATTTTTCCAAAGAAGCTTACCACGAAGCCGGTTGGGTGGTAGAAGGCTTCACAACTTACATGGGAGATTTGTTTTTACTGAAATCCGGCTATTTCTCACTGAGTGAGTACTTTGAGACTTTTGAAAAAGTGTTAAATAGAGAATCGATAAACTTTGGTTGGCAAAATCAATCTATCCTAGAATCAAGCTTCGATCTGTGGATAGATGGATACGTAACTGGGATTCCTGACAAAAAAGTAAGCATTTACACGCATGGCGCTTTGATTGCTTTTTGCTTGGATGCTATGCTACTAGATGAAAACTCCTCGCTTCATGAGGTAATGAGACTACTTTGGAAAAAATTTGGCAAATCAAAAATTGGCTATACCCTAGAGGAAGTATGGAGAACAGTGCTTTCTCAAACTAATAATCCTATCTTCTTCAATCAATTCCACAAGGATTATATCGCCGGAAAAGAAAATATTTTCCCTGTAGTAGAAAAGCATCTTGCTTCCTTAGGCATCGAAATTCAAACCAAAGCCCGAGAAGACGAGCTCTCCTCCTACTTCGGTATCATCAAACACTCCGATGGAACTATCACTAAAATCCATCAAGCAAGTGGCGCATTTAAAAAACTAATGGTTGGAGATTTTATCAAATCTCAAGAGCTAATTATCAACGGAATAAAATTTTCAATTGATCGATTTGGGAGAAGTTTAGAAGTAGAGTTAATGTCTTCAGATGAGCTTCTATTTAAAGATTATTTCCTGATTGATAAGGAATACAATCACAAAAGAAATGCATGGATTACCGACTAAAATAAAAGGGCTGTCCGCATGGACAGCCCTTTAAATGTTATTAACTGATCGTATTAATTGAAGATTGATTCATCCAAATCCTGATTAAATAGAATGGTAGTGATATTAGCCTTCAAAGGCATAGGTAACATGCCATTAGTGATAATCATTGTCATAGGCATCATCAGTCCATCTACTTCTTTATAATCTTTATACTTAACTGTACCAGCTGCTGCTGACTCAGTTTGTAGCTTCAATCCTGTCGCAACGCTGTAGTATTCGGTGGTGTTACCATCCCCTCCTGCTTCAAAAGCAAGTTTATGAGCTTTCTCTCCTTCTACGTCAGCAGTTCCTTCGTACGTCGCAGTGACACCCAACTCCTCGAGATACAATTCACGGAATGGGTAAATCTGACTTTTCATCGCATCCATTTGGTCACCTGTCAACACTTGCTCCTGACCCATTGCAGATACTTTTGCTTTTCCATCTTTTAAGACAGTTTTAGAAACGACGTTCCCATTCATTTCCGTCACATTAAGTAAGCGCTGATTTTCCTGATCGATCACGCTAGAAATATCTAACATCATGCCCTGAATCTCGGCTTGCATGTCCATAGTCATATTGCGGACTGCCTTCATTTTGGCCTCGCCTCCAGTCGCTTTTACGTAGTTATCTATCACTTCCTTGACGGAGTTTACCGCGTTCACTGCGGTTGGCTTTTCTTTTTCTATCAAAGTAGCCTGCGTTGCCATTGGAGCTACTAATAGCCCTAGGGCTAATATTAATGTTATTTTTTTCATAGTTGATTAGTTAAAATCTGATTCAGTTAATTCTGGATTCAATTCAATGTTGACCACTTTAGCTTCCAACGGAACAGGGATCATCGCTGATTTGATGGTCATCGCCATAGGTACCATTACGCCATTTTTCTCCTGATAATCGGAATAGAATGTATCTCCAGAAACCGGGTTCTCATTTTTAATTTTTAAACCTGAGTCTACTGAATAGTAGTTATTAACTAAAGATCCCAATGGAGTGGCCACGATTATCTTATAAGCAGGTGTTCCTTCCACGTCTTTGATTCCGTCTAAAGTAAGTGTATAACCCATCGAGCCATAATACAACTCTGGCAAGAAGAATGTTTCCAGTTTAGCTGCGTCGATTTGCTCATCAGTCATATCGATAGATTGTCCTTGGACTTTCACAACTCCCTTACCGTCCTTAATTACAGAACTTTGCATTACGTTTCCACCCACAAGGGTATTTTGCATGTAGCGCATGTTTGTATTATCAAATACCTGCTCTATCGTAAGTTGTTGACCCATGATTTCTGCAGCCATTGTAAATTTCGCAGCCTTAATTGCACTTGCTGCACTTTTACCTCCGATTGCAGTGATGTAGTTTTCGAGAACTTTATCTGAGGTCATGTTGGCATCCACAGCAGCCATCTCTTTAGCAGGGAAGCCCATATTGTCATACATAATCACTTCACCAAATTGAGCTAGTTTATCTTTGATCTCAGTACCATTACCAACTACTGTGATGTAAAGCTTACTTGGATCGATCAGATTGTCTGCAGTTTTATTAATATCAGCAACTGTCAGCGCATTCATTTTCTGCAAATAGGTCTCGTAGTAATCAGCTGGAAGATCATAACGCTCGATGTTCAGTGCAAAATTTGCAATTGTGGCTGGACTCTCTAGAGATCTGCCAAATGAGCCTGCAAGACTCGCCTTAGCTTTATCCAGTTCTTCTTGCGTCACTCCTTCCTCAACTAAGCGATTGATTTCATAGATGAATTCTACCACCGCAGAATCTGTCACATCCGTACGTACTGAAGCATTTGCAGAAAACTGCCCAATAAGCTTATCTGCTGCTAAAGAAGAATAAGCGCCATACGTGTACCCTTTGTCTTCACGTAGATTTGTGAAAAGACGAGAAGAAGATCCTCCCCCAAAAATCTGATTCAAAACTCTACTTGAAATATAATCGGCATCGCCCAGTGTCAATTCAATCGGCTGAGCAATATCAATAACGGTTTGCACAGAAGAACTGCGATCAACCAATCCTACAACTGTTTTGGATGCTGCAACTGGAGCATTGTAGGTAAATTTTGGAACGTCGCCCGCCTTCCACTTACCAAAGTATTTCTTCACCACTTCCTCAGCTTCTGATTTACTCATATCGCCAACGATGGCGAGATACGCGATATTCGGTTTGAAGAATGTGTTATAGTAAGTTTTTACATCTTCCACATTCACATTACCAAGTGAGGTTTCTGTAGTCACTTCCCCGTATGGATGTTCTTTTCCATAGACCATAGCACTAGACAATCTACTTGAAATTGCACCTGGCTCATCTTTGCTCGTAGCCAATCCTGTAAGCGATTGCTTCTTTAATTTGTCTAGCTCATCCGCTGGAAAAACCGGATTGTAAAGCACGTCGGACATCAAATCAAGAATTTTTCCCTGATGTTTTTTCAGAGAAGAGGCTGAAATGGAAGTAGCGGAAACGCCAAGGTCTGCTCCGATGAAATCAACTTCCTGATCGATCTGATCTTTGGTACGGCTGGTCGTGCCCGCCATCATCATCTGACCTACAAAACCTGTCAAGCCTGCTTTATCTCCTTCAAACAAAGGATCTCTTTCAAGCACTAGCGTGAATGAAACACGTGGAAGTTTGTCATTCTCTACTACAAATACTTTCAGACCATTATCTAGGGTAAAAGTCTCTGCTTCGCCAATTTTAATCACGGGAGCGGGCCCAGCTTTTGGAAACTGACTTCTGTCCACCTGAGCAAAGCTCACGACAGACACCAAAAGGCTCAATACAAAGGCTAATGTTATTTTTTTCATGTCATTTCGATTTTAAGATGGAACAATTACTGAGTTGTTTCAGCTGCTGGCTTTGGTAAATAATACAAAACAACTCGGCCATCCAAAGTCATATATTCCTTAGCTACTCGCTGAATATCAGCTTTAGTCACTTTACTGTATGCTTCCATCACTTTGTTCACATAGTTAGTTCCTCCAAACATCACGTGAGCTTCTGCCAAGTTTTCAGCAACGCCCGCCATTGAGGAATTACCACTCACGATGTTATTCTCCATAATGTTTTGGAGTTTCTCAAAATCAACATCTGATATACCTTCATCCTGCACTTGCTTGATCAGCTTGTCAATTTCAGTCTCCAAATCCTGTGGCTCCACACCCATATTAGCAATTCCATACATCAAGAAAATGCCACCATCTTCCAATTCAAGAGGTATTGCGGCTACAGCAAGTGCCTTTTGCTGCTTATCAACCAACTCTTTTGTCATCAGAGATGAATTTCCACCAGTCAAATAAGTAGAAAGCATGGACATCGCATAAGAATCCTTGTTCACTTTCGGAGGAAGATTATAGGCTTGAATTACAGCCGGAATCTGAATGTTGTCATAGATAATATCTCTGATTTCTTCAGTCTTTTTAGGCTCTTTTACATTAGGCCGGTATATCTCCTTCGTGCCTTTAGGAATCTCAGCAAAGTATTTCTTCACCCACTCTTCTGTCTGCTTGTAATCGATGTCCCCTGCAATAGTCAAAGTCGCATTGTTTGGCACATAGAAATCCTTGTAGAATTGTTGAAATTCTTCAATAGAAGCAGCATTCAGATGATCAAGAGATCCAATTGGAGCCCATTTGTATGGGTGATCAGTATAGGCTCTAGCCAAAGTCTCTAGCAATATCGTACCATAAGGACGATTACCATAGGATTGACGGTATTCCTCTTTTACAACCTCACGCTGAGTTTCGACACCGGTCTGATCCACTTTGGAATGAAGCATACGCTCACTTTCCATGTAAAGCGCCAGCTCCAATTCATTGGAAGGAAGTGACTCAAAATAATAAGTGATATCATTAGAAGTATAAGCATTCAGCGTACCACCATGTGCTTGGATGATATTCATGTATTCTCCACGCTCAATATTCTCTGATCCTTCAAACATAAGATGCTCAAAGAAGTGAGCAAAACCAGTTCTGTCTGGTTGCTCATTCTTAGATCCTACATGGTATAGAACCGAAGTCACGACGATTGGAGTAGTATTATCCTGGTGCATGATCACATGCAATCCATTATCCAAATCAAATTCCTTGAACTCAATTTTGGTTTGGGCAAAAGCTGGAACGCTTAGCATCCCTGCCAACAATCCCAAAGCAGTAAGTTTTCTCATCATAGTATATTGGATTTTATTCTTATTAATTCTTTTTCTATTGGACCGTCAAAGCTTCTTTACACATATGCGTTTTTACAATCTAAAAGCCCATTCATCACAATTTTTCCTTAAAAAAATGACATTTTTTTCTAATCTAAAAATTTAGGATAAAATATTAATATAAAATAAGGCCCTGATACTTAATTTCTCAGGGCCTTATTTTATGGATTTAGCTTCGCTAAAATATCCTTTGCTTCATGCCATTGCAGCCTTGGCCCGAATTGACTCACAATTTTAGAACTCGCCATTGAAGCAAGCTTCCCGCTCGATGCATAACTGTGTCCATTCGTAATGCCATACATAAATGCTCCAGCAAACATATCACCTGCTCCATTAGAGTCAATTGCAGTAGTAGAATAAGGCTCGATATCGATAAATGTATCTCCATCGTAGATCATCGCTCCATTTTTTCCTTGAGTGATCACAAAGTGCTTAGCTACTTTTTTCAGCTCCTCGCGCGCGTCGCTCAAATTATCCTTGCCAGTGAAAAGCATCGCTTCTTCTTCATTTGCAAAAAGCAAATTAACGCTTGCTCCTACTACCTCAGTCATTGGCTCCTTGAAATACTTCACCATCGCTGGGTCTGAGAAAGTCATCGCCACTTTCACTCCATTATCCTCCGCTATTTTCTTTGCATGCTTCATCGCTTGCTTCCCATTCTCAGAAGTGATCAGGTAACCTTCAATGTACAAATACTTGGAATCCTTGATCGCAGCTTCGTTTACGTCTGCTGTAGAATAAGTTTCCGTAATTCCCAAATACGTGTTCATTGTACGCTCGGCATCTTCAGTCACCATTACCAGACATTTGCCAGTGATTCCTTCTGCCAAATTACTTTCATTCAGATTATGAGAAACGCCTGCATCCTTCATGTCATTCATATAGAAATGGCCCAGCTCGTCATTTGCAACCTTGCATGAATAGTAGGATTTACCCCCAAACTGAGAAATCGCAATCACCGTATTCCCTGCAGAACCTCCACATTGCTTTTTGGCTTGCTCAGTATCGATCACTTGCATCAATGCATTTTGGCGATCTTCATCTACCAAAGTCATCAAGCCTTTCTCGACTCCATTGTCCGTAAAAAACTGATCTTTTACTTTAAACTCTATATCTACTAGGGCGTTTCCTATGCCTGTTACGTCGTATTTTTTCATTATTTATTCTGTATTGGAAAATTGAAATATTTTAAAATTGGAAGATTGGGCTCAGAAGTTAGCGATACTTCATTATTCTAAATTCAGTGTTCTTCATTCGATATTAATTTTGAAAGATTAGGCATAAAGAGACTTCAAAGGTTAATTAGGACAATATCTCAATAGCATAAAAAGACCTCGCAAATCGTAATTCAGATATCGTAAATCAATCAAACACCCGATGTCTCTCAAAAGGTTTTTCTCGATCAAATAAGAACCTATAAGTATGATGTGTCTTGTAAATATCTGCCAAAAGCTGTTCACAAACCCGCATCATCTTTGGATTGAAATCCCCAATCCAATTCATCTCGATGGTTTTGTATTGAAAACCGGGTTTGCCACTCATCTTATCGTAGGTGATGATCATGGCACTCTCCACCCCTTTCCCCTGATGCTCTGGCACTACACCAAACACCAAACCGAGCATTTTGTTGGGCGGTGAAAAGGTTTTGTACCAAAGGAATTTGAGTTTTCCGATCAGATCCATTTTACCATTCACATGCTTGAAGATCTGGTTGATCTCTGGAATTTGGATGAAAAAAGAAACTGGCTCTCCTTTATAAAAGCCAAAGTAAATCAGCTTTTCGTCGATGATCGGTTTCATCTTGGCAAACATCAGCTGAGCTTCTTTCAGCGCAAGTGATTTGCCCATATGTCTCGCCCAGGCCTTATTATATACCGTCATAAAGTATTTTGGAGCTTTTTCTTTCAGCTCCTTTCCTTTCAGGTAGTGAAATTCATAATCCGGATTATCAGTTACCACCTTGGCTCTGGCTATCATTTTCTCATCAAAGCCTAAACCCTGGACATTCCTGGCA
Organism: Algoriphagus ratkowskyi; assembly: GCF_002150505.1. Lineage (GTDB taxonomy): Bacteria > Bacteroidota > Bacteroidia > Cytophagales > Cyclobacteriaceae > Algoriphagus > Algoriphagus ratkowskyi. The sequence goes on along the minus strand of NZ_MSSV01000025.1, from coordinate 58,416 downwards.
TAGGTAAACTGTTTGAAGTAGATCTGAAAACCATAGTCCTCGAAAAACTTCTGGTAATAGCCGAAGTTCCAAGGCATATTATAGTTCGGCTCAGTAAAGCCATCCACGAGCAGTCCCCACCATTTGTCGCGCTCACCAAAGTTGATTGGACCGTCCATGGCTTCCATTCCTTCAGATTCCAGCCAGGCTTTTGCCATATCAAAAAGTAAAAATGCAGCGGTCTGATCGTTGATGCATTCGAAGAAGCCCAAGCCTCCAGTCGGTTGCTTTTCCTTCATCTTTGGATTGATGAAAGCAGCTACCCGTCCGATGGTTTCGGCTTTTTCATTTTGCAAAAGCCAGCGCTTAGACTTTGCACCATTCCGAAAAAGCTTGTTTGTTTCCTTGTGAAAAAGCCCTTCGATATCTGCATCAAGAGGCCGAATCCAATTCTTTTCATTTTTATACAACCTGACAGCCATCTCGATAAACTCCTTCTGATGGGCAGGGCTGGTAACTTCGATCAATTGCATTCGGGTGATTTTAGAATGCTAAATTAGGTAGATCGGGTGAAATGTCAAAAATCAATTGCTGTGCTGCCTCAGTTGTGCTGCTTCTCCAGAAGCAGTACAAACTATGAAATGGGAAAAGATAAGTTTTCCTGCTTCTCCAAAAGCCGGACTTAAAAGAATTTAAAACCAAATCCAAATGAGTAATTCTCTCACTACCATAATACAACCTCCAATCAATTAGAAGTAAATCAAAGCAATTCTCCGGAATTTGTCTACATAATTAAACTTGTGAAAGCCGACTATGTTAGGAAGAATAACCTTTCGGTATAAATAAACACCCAATCCAATTAGGATTAAACCGACTAAAATCCACATAAATTTATAATTGACTTTCGACTAAATATAAAATCTTAGAAAATCACTCATAAATATCCTTTCGGTGTCCAATTGCAATTACCTCAATCAGAAGAATTTTATCTGTAATTTCATAGATGACTCTATAGTCAGCAACACGAATTCGATAGGCCTCTCGACCTTTCAATTTCTTACAGCCATTTGGTCTTGGAGTATCAGCCAAACTAAGAAATGCTGATTTTAAGGTAGAAAAATAGGGTTCGGGAATCTTGGCTAGAGACTTAATCGCTGATTTCTTAATGGCGATCTGATAAGCCATTATTCACCTTTTCGAATTGACTCTATGATTTCAAATGCCTCATCAATCGAAATGGAAGGTTCCTCTGACTTTTTACCCTCGTCATATAAACGAATATCTTCCAAATCTTCAAGTTGCTCCATCATAGCCTCAAAATCCTTAATAGGAAGAACAACCGATATTTTTTTACCAGATCGGTCAGTGATGAATTTGGGATCAATAGTCAGCATGATGAAAGTTAATAAAATTGAAATACTCTAGCTAATACGATGAATTAGCATTTCGTGTTATTTCAAACCCAAACTCTATTACTCCTCCACCGTCGCATACAGATCAAACTCTGTAGCTTCTGTAACTGTAGCCTGCACAAAATCGCCAACTCGGCAATAATGCTTGGCCGCATCAATCAACACTTCGTTATCCACTTCCACAGAATCGTATTCGGTACGACCTACGAATTGTCCACCTTCTTTTTTGTCGATTAGCACTTTGAAAGTTTTACCGATTTTCTCCTGGTTCAGATCGTAAGAAATCTGCTCCTGAATCTCCATCAAATGATTTGCTCGCTCCTGCTTCACTTCTTGCGGCACATTATCGTCCATGGTATGAGCATGTGTGTTTTCCTCATGAGAATAGGTAAACACTCCTAAGCGCTCAAATCTCATGCGCTCCACGAAATCCACCATTTCTTGGAATTCCTTCTCGCCTTCTCCTGGGTGACCAGCGATCAGGGTAGTTCGGATAGCGATATCTGGCAAAATATCTCGGATGCTATGGATTAAGCTTTCCTGCTTCTCACGCGTAGTACCACGACGCATGGCCTTCAACACATCTGAAGAACCATGCTGCAGTGGAATATCTAGGTAGTTACAAATATTATCTCGCTCCTTCATTACCTCAATCACGTCCATTGGAAAGCCAGTCGGATAAGCATAGTGCAAGCGAATCCAGTCGATCCCCTCCACATCGGAAAGCCTGCGCATCAACTCCGCAAGGTTTCTCTTCTTATAGATATCCAATCCGTAATAAGTAGAATCCTGAGCGATCAGAAGTAACTCCTTCGTTCCACCAGCGGCTTTATGCTGCGCTTCTTTCACCAATTCTTCAATCGGTCTGGAAATGTGGCCTCCACGCATAATAGGAATAGCGCAAAAAGAACAAGGTCTATCACATCCTTCTGAGATCTTCATATAAGCATAGTGCGAAGAGTGCGTCAGCAAACGCTCTCCTACCAACTCATGCTTATAATCTGCTTTGAATTTCTTCAAAATCGCAGGTAAATCTCTGGTACCAAAAAATGCATCAACCTGAGGAATTTCCCTTTCAAGATCGTCTTTGTAGCGCTGCGAGAGACATCCCGTCACATAGACTTTGTCCACCAAACCTTTTTCTTTGGCATCCACATACTGCAAAATAGTGTCGATAGACTCCTGCTTTGCATTGTCGATAAACCCGCAAGTATTGATAATGATGATGTTATTGTCCTCCGTTCCAGATTCGTGGTGGGCATTGATGCCATTACCTCTAAGCTGAGTGAGTAGCACTTCTGAATCCACAAGATTCTTGGAGCAACCCATGGTTACAATATTGACTTTGTCTTTTTTGAGAGTTCTCGCTTTCACAGTTTTCCTACATTTTGAGGGTGCAAAGGTAGGGAAAAGTAACTGTAATTTTTCTTTTACCGCAAAGCCGACGAGATCGCAAAGAATAACACAGAGAAATCAAGAAACACTTTTTATCAAACCACTTAGCGCAAGTCTTCAGACCTGCCTGTGGCAAAGCTGGCTTATGCTCCATCAATTGCAGTTTTCAGACTCTGACATAAGAAACTAAACCAACTTACTGATCGTGCCCATGGCACTCGTGATTCCTCCCATCACAAATCTCTCACCCAGAATTTCGCTACGCTGTAATTCGGGGCTGCTATGGGTCTTGCTTTTGGCGAGAGATTAAAGGAAAGTATACATGTCAGACTCAACGATCCTGTTTCCGCACTGTTTGTAAATGAATTTTTTGAAGCTATATTACACCAATAGTATGATGATTGATTCAATAAAGAGTAATTATGGGAACAGTACGGAAAACATTGACCTTCACGGATCAGCAGGATAAATGGATAAAATCTCAGATTCAAGCTGGCGAATTCACAAACGAATCAGAATATGTGAGGCATCTTATCCGAACAGATCAAGCACGTAACAGCAAATTCATTGAATTAAAGGCTGCCATTCAAGAAGGCATAGATTCTGGAGTCAGTGAAAGAACTATTTCAGAAATCATGAAGGAAGTAGAAGAGCGAATGAAAGCTGATGGGCGCTTATAAAATATCCGAACTCTGGGATGAGGATATTGTCCACATATATGAATATGCCATAGAAAAATTTGGTCTAAATAAGGCAAAAAAATACATTTTTGGTTTACATGAATTTTTTGAATCTATCGCAATCCAGAATTTCATAGGAACAGATGCCAGTAAATTAATACCAGAACTACGAAGGTTGACCTTCAAGTCACATATGATTTTTTATTTCACTATAAATTATGGCGCCTTTATCGTCCGAGTCCTCCATCAAAGTATGGATTATCAAAGACATTTGATAAAATGAGGTCTCAAATAAATTGGCATACTGCTTTTTAGATAACAACCTAATTTACTGATCGTGCCGTTGGCAATCGTGATTCCTCCCATCACAAATCTCTCACCCCGAATTTCGCTACGCTGTTTTCGGGGCTTTTACAGGTCTTGCCGTTGGCAAAATTGATAGAAGTCTGATTCATTTTATTTGCGCCTGAGCAGGAGATAATTAATGCAAAAACAGTCGAGGTTCATATAAAACCTCAACCGTTAATTAAAACCTGTTGCGCCTCCCAAACAGCTGTCGGGAGCCCCGCCGCGAGAACAAATCCAAATTCATGACTAGCGATGAGAGTAATTTTAAATTCCCAAATTTTAAATTTTTTAATAACCCGTAATCTCCTTCATCAACTCAAAAAAGCCTTTTTTCCGCTCGGAATTGATCCCCCAATCCACCGGCACACTTTGATAGCCTTCTTCAAATCCTTCGTCCTTCATTCGATAATCAAAATACCCCCATGAAGCATAGGTCGAAACGGCTGCTGTGAAATTATTCAAGTCCTGATCAAAGTTGAAGTGATCATCCTCATTGTAAACGATGGGCTGATTCGCAAATCCGTTCACCAATCGGGTCGCTGCAACCTGCTCAATAATCTTGTTTGGTTCCTTCACCCCATTTCCATGAAGCAAGATAAAATCTGATGCTTTAACTACATTCTCCTTTGGTACCGCCCCTCCACTATAGCTGGTGCTCACAAGAAATCTATAGCCATTTTTCTCCTTACTTTTCACCAACTCTATCAACTCATGAACTCGCTCAGGCTGTAGAATCGCATGATCATAACGAATATCACATTCATTATTCACTTCGATAAGTACATTTTTGTAATCCTTGCTGTGTAGCCAATCGATCACATTACTCACGGCATTTATAACGGCTTTTTCGTCGGCTAGATTTTCATCTTGTCCGAAGTAAAATAGACCCAACATAGGCGCCATTCCCAATTCATCTGCTTTATCCAAAATCCGCTCCAGTCGTTTAAAATATGCTGGCCTCAGTTCTCCGCTTTCTGTGTAGGCGGAATTGATCCAAGGCTGACTCTGTGAATAGCCATAGGGACTTCCTCCTTGCAGATTCAGTGTAAATGACAGAAGTCCATACGACTTCCAAACAGACATATTTGTAACAAACTCATCCGTATTTCTGTCTGCATCCCACTTTTTGGTATCAGCATAAATCCAGTTCTTGACAGTTTCAGGATTCAAGTCATCAAATACGCCTTGCACCATTCTCGAGTTCATCAACAAACCCGCTATCGCATGCCCATTCCAATTTCTGTCCGAATAGGTCAATTCATTATTGATATAAAATTTATCTTCTGAGATGCTGAGTAATGTCTTGCGTGGAGTTTGGGAAAAAGCGCTAAATGCTGAAAAAAGGAAAATACAGGATAAAAAGAGAAAGTATTTGAGTTTCATAACTATCAGGTCTTGGGTTAATTTTGGTTGTGTAATTTCCAGTTTCTTTTGGATAGTAGTCTATTATCGATCATTTTTTTTATGTCAGAATCCAATATTATCTAAAGATCATTTCAAATGGCATTTTGTTAAACTAACCTTAACTCGCTTCATGACTTGGAGTAGTTGCCATTTACTACTTTTGAGACGTACAGCAAACTTTTTAACTCCTTGCATTTATTTTTCGCCCCGATTCGTTCGGGGCCACTTTTGCAGGAAGCCAAGTTTTATTTTTTGGCAATTTACAAGCTTAATGTACCTTAGGATCATAATCCCAATTTTATGGAAATGACCGACCAAACTACCCAAAAACTAACTTTTGATCGAAAAAACTACTCAGACAAAATCCTTTTACAGCTATATGAGTCTTTGCTGATGCCTAGGCGGATCGAAGAGAAAATGCTCATTCTTTTGCGTCAAGGCAGAATTTCAAAATGGTTTAGTGGCTGGGGACAGGAAGCGATTTCCATAGGAGCGGTCAATGCCTTGGCAGCAGATGAATACATCTTGCCGATGCATAGAAATCTGGGGATTTTCACGGGGAGAAATATGCCTTTAGAAAAGCTTTTCGCACAGTTCCAAGGCAAAGCTTCGGGCTACACCAAAGGTCGGGATCGCTCTTTTCACTTCGGAAGTAATGAACATCACATCGTCGGGATGATCTCACATTTAGGCCCACAGTTAGCGATAGCTGATGGTATCGCTTTGGCAGATAGACTTTCCAAAGAAAAGAAAGTCACGCTGGTTTTCTCAGGAGATGGGGCAAGTTCGGAGGGAGATTTTCACGAGGGATTGAATGTGGCAGCAGTCTGGAAACTCCCAGTGATTTTTGTCATTGAGCATAATGGCTACGGACTTTCAACTCCTAGCGAGGAGCAGTTTGCTTTTCAATATTTCACAGAAAAAGGCCCTGGATATGGAATGGAAACGCTCCGAATCGAAGGGAATAATGTCCTGGAAGTTTATGATGCGATCAAAAGGCTAGCTGAAGATCTTCGCCAAAATCCTAGACCAGTGCTTGTGGAAGCCATTACTTTCAGAATGCGCGGACACGAGGAAGCCTCTGGTACCAAATACGTCCCTAAGCAACTTATGGAAGATTGGGCGAAATTGGATCCAGTAGATAACTACGAAGCTTACTTGGAAAAAATCGGTGTTTTGGATGAAAAAACGAAGACTAAGATCAACGGCAAAATCAAAAAAGCCATTAATGATGGTTTGGAAATCGCCTTTGCTGAGGAAGCCATATCAGCAAACCTGGAAACCGAACTTTCAGATGTTTACTTCCCTTTTGCGCAGCAAGTCATCTCCCTTCCTGCAAACTTTCCAAAATCAGAAAAGCGATTTATAGATGCCATTTCAGACGGACTGAGTCAATCCATGGAAAAGTACCCAAAGCTGATACTGATGGGTCAGGATATCGGAGAGTATGGCGGTGCCTTTAAAATCACTGACGGTTTCAAAGCGAAGTTCGGTGCTGATCGAGTTCGCAATACGCCGCTTTGCGAAAGTGCCATCATTGGTGCCGGACTTGGGCTTTCCATTAAGGGGTACAAAGCTATGGTAGAAATGCAGTTTGCAGATTTCGTCACCGTGGGTTTCAATCAAATCATAAACAACCTCGCCAAAATCAATTACCGCTGGGGGCAAAATGCCGATGTGGTCGTGCGCATGCCAACAGGTGCAGGGATGGCCGCTGGACCTTTTCACTCCCAATCAAACGAAGCTTGGTTTTTCCATACTCCAGGTTTGAAAATCCTTTATCCATCCAATCCTTACGATGCCAAAGGCTTACTCAATGCAGCCCTCGAAGATCCAAATCCTTACCTCTACTTTGAGCATAAGGGAATGTACCGATCTATCAGCGCGGAGATTCCAGATGAGTACTACACGGTGGAAATTGGCAAAGCGAAATTGACTCAATCAGGCGAACAACTCTCCATTATCACGTATGGAATGGGAGTTCATTGGGCGATCAAAGCGGTGGAAGAAATGGGTGTTTTTGCAGATATTCTGGATTTGCGAACACTTTTACCTTGGGATAAGGAAGCTGTGAAAGCCACGGTGAAAAAGACAGGGAAAGTGATTTTCCTTCAGGAAGATTGTCTGACGGGTGGAATCGGCGCGGAGATTTGCGCATGGATATCGGAGCATTGCTTCCAAGATCTAGATGCTCCTGTTATGCGGGAAGGGAGTTTGGATACTCCGGTTCCTTTTGCACCAAACTTGGAAAAGCAGTTTCTACCTGTGGAGCGGTTTAGTGTGAAATTGAGGGAATTGATGGAGTATTGATTTGGGAATTGTGAGATTGAGAGACTAGAGATTGGGAGAATAAGAGATTCGAGAATTGGGAGATTCCACGTTGCCGCTGTTAGTGTCTCAACTATTTCTCTCGGCACATTCCCAGCACATTGTACAAACTCCCATAACCAAAAATCTCTTCATCTGTATCTTACTTTTTCACCCAATAATGTAAGTAACACAAACTAAAGAATTTTGGGGTGCTATTACCGGCCAAGGCAGTTAATAAATCTTAAGAAAAATTGATAAAGCCCACGCTATCACTCCTCCACCAACCTCACCTTATAAAACAGATTATAATCCCGCTCCACTTCTCCGTCAGCAGCTTTGATGAGTAGCGTACCGTCTGGCAAACCAAAATTCACAACACCTGCAACTGGAAGTTCATTGAGAATTCCGATTTGCTGATCTCCTTTGACGATAATGTAGCGGGGTTTTCTATACTTTCTGAGAGCTTCTCTGAATTCTGGATCTCTGAAATATTCCTCTGATTTTGCTTTAAATCCCATTAAAATATCTTCCGGCATTGGAGTGAAAAATGTAAGTATCTGATACGAGCCAAATGCTTTGATATCGTTAAACCCAGGGTATACCAAACCATCCAAACCAAGAACAGCCTCATACCCATCCCGATCAGGATGGCTCAATTCTACCGCTGTTTGATAAACAGCATTATTTCCTTCCAGCTTATAAATACCAAGTTGATAACCCATCTGCGGTAAGGAGGCCAGGGTTTTGGTAGTTGGGTTAAAGGATAAGCTTGGATAAGTTGCCCCGATCCACTTTTGTTCTTTTTTAAAGGTCCAGTCATCAGGATATACATTTAGGTAGTGAACGGAGTCCTGATCCAAATCAAGTAAAAATCCTGAATTTACCTTATTGTAAAAATCAGCTCCAATGGTCTCCAAATCGATATCAGCGATAGAGAAGGAGTTCGGTTCCTCTCCTACTATCTTATATTTCCCATCTTCTTCATACACTGCAAAACTCTGTTTATTGGAATTGATGGAAAGCATCATCATCTCTTTCACCGTGCCCTTTGTTTTTTTGATTTTATTAAAATTAGTGTCGAACAGGTGATAAGGCATCTCCATAGAAAGCTCCTTGAAGACATACCCGGATTCTCCGTAAAACCTCCCCTCATAAAATTGTTGAATCTGATTTGGACCTTCTCCTCCAAGTTCATGCTTTTCGAGGATTTCTCCCTTTCCATTGACCAGAAACACCTTTCCTTCTCTGGTATTTTTCATCAGATATAGATCCTTTGAGGAATGGTAATCCAAAATGGTAACCGGCTCTAGCAAATCCACCATAATCGAATCATAGACCTCAAACTGAAGTTCTTGAATTGGGCTAGTAGGAATTGTAGTGGTTTCTTTTTCGGAACAGGAAAAAAGTATAGATGCTAAAAGTGCGGTAAGGGCAACAAAAGTTGATTTATTCATAGCTATTAGTTAAGGTTCTAAGTTAGTCGGGAAAGCTGGGATTTATAGGACAAAAGATCTAATATAAATGAAATCATCCCTGCAAATCTAAAAATTATTTTTAGATTTGCAGGGATGATACATAGAGTAATCGAGAAACCATTCTTAAAATCTATATCACAATTTTCGGTGACTGGAATAGTTGGGCCTAGGCAGGTAGGTAAAACCACCCTAGCTAAACAGCTATTGCTTAACACAAATACTATTTATCTGGATTTAGAAAAAAACTCTGATCTAAATAAACTGAATGATCCTGAGTTATTCTTCTCCCAAAATCAAGACAAAACCATCATCCTAGATGAAATCCAACATCAGCCTGCTATTTTCCCTTTACTGAGAGCTCTCATCGATGAAAGTAGAAAGCCGGGACGATTTATTATACTTGGTTCTGCATCTCCTTCTTTGCTTGGCCAAAATTCTGAAAGTTTGGCCGGACGAATCAACTACCTGGATATGATGCCGTTTTCTATTTTGGAAACTAATGAAAAAATAACGAGCCAAGATCTCTGGATTTATGGAGGGTTTCCTGAGCCTGCCTTGTCACATGATTCGGACTTCGTCCAAGATTGGTACCTCAGCTTTACCACAAGTTACATTCAGCGAGACTTACCTCAGTATGGATTACCCGCAGATCCAAGGGTAACAAGGCAATTTTTGATGATGATTGCCTCTGTACATGGAGGGGTGCTCAGCTATGCGACTTTTGCCAAATCATTAGGATTGACCGCGCCCACGATCAAAACTTATCTTAGCTTTCTGCTAGATGCATTTCTCTTGAGAGTGTTACCCGCTTGGTCAGTCAATACAAAAAAGCGCCTCGTCAAATCCCCCAAACTATATTTTCGCGATACGGGAATGCTACACTATCTGCTAGGAATCAAGAATATGGATAGCATCTTTGGAAATGTCGTTTTGGGCAGCTCATGGGAAGCATTTGTCATTAATCAAGTTGCGATAGTTCTAAAATCCGATGACGAAATGTACTTCTATCGCACGCAAGACGGTTCAGAAATTGACCTCTTGATCAGGCGTAATAACCAATGGCTTGCAGCCGCAGAAATCAAATTCAGCCTTAGCCCCAAGCTCACCAAAGGCACCTATCTAGCAATGGAAGATTTGGGGATCGAAAAATTACACGTGGTAATTCCACGGGAAGAAAATTACCCGATGGCAAAAAACATTCAGGTGGTGGGGATTACACATTTCATCCAAATGATTTCTGGATAACGGTCTTATTGCTCTCCCATTCAAAAAAGGATTGGTGATCTTACTTTCTTCTATCTTTTTTCTCGCCCCTTTAGGGGCAAACTATGGGTAGAAATACATCATGATGATTATTTCAGCTGTGCCTTTAGGTACAGTCCTATTCCTCCACCGGTTTAAAAATATATCTTTTATCATATTCAATTTCGTGGATTTTCAATAGTTCCTCATATTCATCAAGGAAGCATTGCTTCTTATGATGCATGTCTTGATTTTGGATATAATTAATTACTCTTGGAACCTGGTCTTTGCTGTAAGAGAATGCACCATATCCGCCCTGCCATATAAATTTGCCCTTGGTGAACCCTTTGGAATTGATCCATTTTGAGGAATCCTGCTTTACTTCTTGCATCAGATCAGAGAGAGATTGGGTTGGTCGAAAACCCATGAGCAAATGAACGTGGTCTGGCATTCCATTTATTTGCAACAGCTTGTGTCCGTATTTTGAAACTATAGATGAAATGTATTTGTACAGCTCATCTTTCCAAGTTGGTTGAATAAGCGATATTCTGTTTTGAACTGCAAAGACAGCTTGAATGTGAATTTGTGTGTAGGTATTTGCCATGATTTGAAAATTTAGGGCCGTACCTAAAGGCACGGCGGTTGGTTATCTAATCTTGTAAGGCTACCCATAGTAAGTCCCTAAAGGGACGTTTTTGAGATCTGCCAATTATATGAAGGCATCAAAGAGTGCCAAGTATTGCCGTTGACATATAGAATTAAATAAGTTTTACGACTTTCACACCCACCCAAACTTATTTTGATAGTATCCATTTGCCGCGCCTAACTCATTAAAGACAAGGTTTGAAATTCCAATTCCATTTCATCCTATAAAACTAATGAAAGGATTTACGCTAGAAATTTCACGCACATTTTTTTAGGTGGCTGCATTCATTCCAATACACTTATTGATTGGTGATTTTACTTTCTTCTATCTTTTTTCTCGCCCCTTTAGGGACAAACTATGGGTAGGTATACGCCATGATGATTATTTCAGCTGTGCCGTTAGGTACAGCCCTATGCCTCCACCGGTTTAAAAATATATCAATTCAAAACATCAGAGGAGATCGCCAAGTCTTCGACGTTCGGGATGACCTGCCTTCCGGTAGGCAGGCACCTCAAAGGTTATATAACTCCGCTGCTTCGCCGCGAGAAAATCAGATAAAAACCATTTGCGCCTCCCGTACAGCTGTCGGGAGCGCGAGATTAAACCCTCTACTCAAAACCTTCGAGGTTTAAAAAAAACCTCAAAGGTTAGTTAACTTCGCTGCGCCGCCGCGAGAAAAACCTCTATTCCGGTATTGTCGCATAAAGAATGACTGGATTTGATTCTTCCGTAACTGACGCCAAAGAGGCTTTTGCTTTAACACTTAGATTTAGCGTTTCGCTATTTCTCACCAAATAAGGGGCATAAGCAATAAACACAAGCTGATCTCCTTCGATACCAATAGGAGACTGAAAATATCGCTGTTCATCCTCATCTATTTCAATCTTGAACTCCTTGCCAGTTGACTTATTCCAGATATACAATTCCTTCTTCTGACCACTTTCGTTCTGAGTGACTACGTCTGCCAACAAATACTTCTCAGTTTCTTGCAAAAAATTAAGGTTTGAAAACCCTTGTTTGGTGATCATATCAAACCCTGCAAAGGCATCCATTTCCCAATATTTTTCTGGAACGGTAGTCGCACCAAAATCAAAGCGGTAAACTTCACGCAAAGAATCTCCTTCACTCAACTCATACACACTGGTCTTAAAAGACTCCCTGAACAGCACAGCATCATCGCCTTCAAAAAAGGATTGCTCATCAAAAGGAAGCATCCCCTCATTGAAATCATTCGGTAGCAATTTCTTCTTCACCTCACCCTTCCCGTCCGCTATAAACAAGCGATGATCGCCCGCCACCATATTATAACTGCTATAAAACCATACTTCTCCCTCACTCACAGGGTAAAAGGAAAAAGCATTTATCGGATAGGGAGTAGAATTCAACAACTCTCCTGATTTTTCGAAGGAGTGAATCTCAAGAGAATTTCCAAACCCAGAATTCACTTGCACTACATCTCCGAATAGCCTAAAATTCCTTATACCCATGACCTGTCCTGGAGCCTCACCGATTTCAGCCACCAAGCCCGAGTATTTCCCACCCTTCGAAAAACGATGAATCCCAGTTGGACGATCATAGTTCATCACAAAAAAATCATCCTTATCATATTTCACCATCAGGTACTCACTGAGCAAAGCAGTCGTGTCAGTCTCCAGAAGAATAGCCTTTTCTATCAGCAAATCAGCCGAAACTCCCTCCACAGCTTCAAAATCAATGACTTTAACTGCTACCGGTTCCCTTTCCCCACAGCCTAAAAGCGCTAAAAATGCAAATGCTACTACCTTTCTCATCGTAATGGATTTAAGACATCAAATTTTTCATCTGTAAACCTTCGAGGTTCAAAAAAAACCTCAAAGGTTATTTAACTTCGCTCCGCCGCCGCGCCGCCAAGAGAAAAACCATTTGCGCTTAGCCTTGACAGAAACAGGATCGTAGCGCCGTTGCGCCGTTGCGAGAGATTTTTTCCATAGCAACACCGGCAGCACCCAAAACACCCCTATCATACTGAAGATCAATCCCCCAATCGTCCCGATCGCCAGCGAGAACCAGAAAACCTCATTTTGACCTTCCATGATAAAAGGAATCAAACCGAAACAGGTGGACATAATCGTCAACAAAATAGGAATCGCCTTGCCGGCTACGGACTTCAGTACATTTCGATTGTAAAGTCCTGTGTCTCTATTGTTCAGGTCATTCACTATAAAGATCCCAGCGTTTACAGCCAAACCTCCCAGCATCACAAAGGCCGCATATCCGCCCTGATCGAAGTAAAAATCGAAAAGTGAGAAGATCAAAAACAAACCAATAAAACTAATCGGGATGATTACGATGATATATATCGGCTGCTTCAAATTCTCGAACAACACCGAACAGATCATAAATATCCCGATGATAAGTAACCCCAAAAGTGAATACTGTCGCTTCTGTTGTTCATAGTTCCAATTATAGGAATCCTTCTTGGCTTCATAGCCTATCGGCATAATTTGCTTCATCTCGGCTAGGACTTCATCGAGGTACTCCTGTCCGAATTTTCCTGAACCCATGTACTCAAAAGCAACTATTCGGATGTACTGTCTATTTTCCTTATGAAGAGAATTTGTGGTAGTTTCCTTATTTAAAGTACCATAATCAGAGATTTTGAACACCCGATTTTCACCGCCAATCAAGCCTTTTTGCTCCATATCGAACTTGCTAAAATCCTTGGATTTTCGCTCACGGACCATCACTCCATAGTTCTTTTCCTCCAGTGTCAGTATCGATGACGGCCCAGTTGGTTTGGACATATCCTGCAAGGCAGTGATAACTTCGAATTGATTGGTACTCCCCATCGCCATTCTATTCTGATCAAGTCGAAGCACATATTCCTCCGTTTTCTGCTCGCCATAGCCAGCCCGCTCGTTAGTCTTTACTTCTTGAATTCGCTTATGTGCCAACAGCTTTTCTGCCATCACATTTGCCTGGCGCTCCAACTCATCGAAGTTGTAGCCCATCATCTTCACCCGATAGCTAGGAATCTGATCACTGGAACCTCCGGTATAAAAGCCTTGCCCTACACCATACACATTCCATCTAGCACCGCTCCAATCGGTAGATTTAACAGATAATTTCCCTTTGAGCTGATAAGGCAAAGCCCCCGTTTCATATGCTTCCTTGAAAGTAATTTCAATACGCGCTCGTTGCCCATCGCTGACTGTAGTTACAAATTGGTCGATTCCCTCCACATCTTTCAGGTAAGACTCAAATTCTCGCATAATAAAATCCATCTGATCCAGCGTATTTCCAAATGGCAATTGACAGGTGACGTATAGTCGTGTCTTTGCAGCTTCTCGATAACCACTTTTCTCATAAACTCCGCGTACGAACATTCGCATGGCACCACCCAGTGCTTTATCCACATAAGGCCGAACTTCTTCCTGATAGAAGGTATTTCCCACTGTTTTATTATACCATTCATGCTCTTCCCATTTGGCTGGGAGGAAAAAAATAGGTGTTCCAAAAAGCAGGATCAAGAGGGTAACAAATGTCTTTCTGTATCGAGCCGTCCAGGCTATACTTTTCTCATAATTTCGTAAATATTTGGCTCGCTTCCGCAACTTCGGAAGAGTCAATTTTCTGCCTTGACTCACCGATTCTTTGAACATCACTTGATAGAAAGCCGGAGTAAACACCAAGGCAATCAAAAGCGAAATCCCCAGCATCACTGAAACCACAATGGAAAACTCTGTCAGGTTTTTTCGATCTTCTTCAGGTAGGAAAAACACGATCATCAGCGCTGCGATAGTCGTCATAGAGGCCGCTAAAAGTGCCAAGAAAACCCGACGATTCTTATGCTTATGCAAGTGATCGATCATGATAATCGCATTGTCCACGATCAAGCCAAAACTAATCGTCAATCCAGCCAGAGAATACAGATGAATATCTACTTTCAGGAAATACAGCACGATAGCACATAAGCTGAGGTTGGCTACAATTCCCAAAAACAGAATACTCAGATATTTGATATTTCTATTGATCAGAAAAATAAAGACTACCAAGATCAGGATCGAAAGCCCCGATCTCTTATAGATTTTATTCAGCTCCTTTTCCAAGTATTCGGTGTCGTCATTTTCCAAGCGCACCTCAAATCCTGCAGGAAGTTGTTGTCCAGCACTTTCTATAGCTGATTTTAAATTTTGCGCCAGCAAGACCTTATTTACTCCGTCCCTATTATAGATAGATAGGGTCACTGAGTTGTTTCCGTTGATTCTAAAGTAACTAGTTGCTTCGGCTTCTTCTAGAGTCAAACTTGCCACGTCCCGCAACCGAACTTCCATTCCACCCACTTTGCTCACGACCAAATTCTCCAGCTGATCTTTATCCTTCAGCGAGCGATCTACTTCGACAAAGAGAGTCTGCCCCTGGCTATTCATCACCGCCCCAGGGAACGTCATCCCAAAAGCACTGCGAACACTATTATCCAACTGGCTCTTTGTGACTCCAAAAGCCTGCATTTTTTGGATATCGTAGGTCACATACAGCTGTAGATCATTTGCTCCCCTCACATTCACTTCCTCCACTTCCTCGTACCTGGTGAGCGCGGGCTTTAGGATATCCTCAGCTATTTTCTTGATTTCAAAAGAGGCAAATGGACCATTTACACTATAGGTTAAAATCGGAGTTTTGTCGTCCGACCTAGCCTGAGAAGACTGTGTCACTGTTGGATATCGAACACGCTGATCCATTTGAGGATAAATCTGCCTCACCATAGCAGAAATCTCAAATTTCTTCATTTCCATATCCGCTTTCTTGTCGAAAGTCAGCGTGATATATCCCCCATTATAACTAGAGGTGGAGTTGATTTCTTTAAGTTCTGAAAGTCGGGAAAAAGCGCCTTCTAAGGGAGAAGTCGCAAGTTTCTCCACGATTTCTGGTGAGGCATTTCCAATACTATAACCCACTGATATAATTGGGGAGCGTTCCTTGGGATTAAGATCCACTGAAAGCATAGGAATCACCGCCAACCCAAGAATCGACACGACTACAAAGAATATCAGAATTCTGAATGGAGTCATATTAGGTCGCTTTCAGAGATTTCTTGGAAACAGTAAACCAATAAGCCAGTGGCACAAAATACAAGGCAGTCAGTGTGCCGATGGTCAAACCTCCGATCACTGCATACACCAATGGTCGCTGCAAATCTGCTCCCAAACCAGAGCTAAACACAATTGGGATCAAAGCCAAAATTGTGGTAATCGAAGTCATCAAGATCGGCTTGAGTCGAATCTGCCCAGCTCTGTGAAGTGCCATTTCAAGTGCTTCACAAGCGGAAATCTCGTCAGACTCTACATAAGTAGCACGCAGGCGATTAATAGTATCGATCTTCAGGATCGCATCATTCACCATGATTCCCAGCATCACTACTAGACCGATAGCAGACATCACATTGAGTGAAGATCCACTAATTAACAGCACTAAAAATGCTCCTCCAATTCCCAGGGGAAGTGTAAATACGACGATTAATGGTTGAATAAAACTCTCAAATTGAGCTGCCAAAATGAAATAAAGCAGTAATACTGAAATCAGCAAAATCCCAATCAGCTGACGAATATTTTCCTTGTCTCTGAAATACTGCCCTACCACCTTCACACCCAGATTCTTCTCTTGCCCCCAACGAATGTATGAACTTGCATTTTCGTCAGGATTCTCTGTCGTCACATGCAGAGATTGATAGATGCCACCCTTGTCGGCAGTTACATATTTGTAATGATCCTCGTAATTGTATTCTACAAATTCACCCAAAATGTACGAAGTGGAATCAGAAACTATCACTCGCGTGTTTCTCAACAAATCTTCAAATCGCGTATTTGGCTCCTTCAATCTGATCGGAGTAATCTCGCCAAAGCGTCTAATATCTGTAATGGTAAAAGTCCCAAAAAGCTTCGCAATCTGATTTTGTACTACATCCACAGGAACCTGATAGATAGCCATCTTATCGGCACGAAGTGTAAAAACTACTGAGGCTTCCTTCTGCAAACCTGGCCCTCGCTCCCATTCTTGAGTTGGGAATTGACTTAGCCAAGGATCCATTTTCTCCTCTGGCACTGGCTCTTTTGCTCCTAGATCTTTCCATCTCACTTCGTAAAATGGCTTATTGGAATTGAATAACTGGTCAAAGGCATTTGGTGCATCTCCTAACGTAAAAGATGCTTCAGGATAATTCTGCTTCAGATTAGCTTCCAATTCCTTGATCGCAGCTTCTTTATCTTCTACCGTTGGGAAAAGGAAATAGAGTAAAGACTGCTGTATGGAGTTTTCCCCATCGAACAGCAAGAATTGCTTCACTCCCACATCTGCTTCTACCTGATCATACTTTCCTTCCATACTTTTCAAAAGTGTCAGCACACGGTCTCTATTTTCAGCCGCAGAAATCGGTTCCGACCAATCCACATCTAGCGTAGCATCCAGCTTCTCGATCTCTGGCAAACCACTCGTTTTTAGAATAAGGCTAATACCTAAACCCAGTGGAATCAGTAACATAAATAGAAGCATAGCCACCTTCCTATTACCCGTTATTTTGCGATAGCCAAACTCATATAATCCTAAAACTCTAGTGAAAAATGCTCCTTCGCCATCATCAAAGGCTTTTTTGCTACGCGAAAAGAGAAGGTAGTAAAGCATAGGAAGCAGTATAAAAGCCACGGCAAGTGAAACCGAAAGTATCGCCGTCACCGCGACAGCTTGATCAAAGAATAAGGCACCAGAAATCCCACTAAGAAAAACCAGCGGAACGAATACTGCAAGTGTCGTCAAGACAGAACTGACCAGAGCTCCCATCACTTCGTCTACGCCTTCCACGCAAGCTTCAAAAAGCGGCAAACCACTCTCCCGCTTTCGGGTAATATTATCTAGAACAATGATCGCATTATCGATCAGCATTCCGATCCCGAGCGCCAAGCCTGATAAAGAAATGATGTTGATAGAAAGATTAAAAAAGTAGAAAATCAAGAAAGAAATCAGCAAAGAAGACGGTAAACTCACCCCAATAATAAGTGGAAGTCTGTAGTCTTTCATAAATAGAAAGAGTACTGCAAAAGCGAAAACTCCACCAAAGAGCAGTGAAGTTTCAAGGTTAGAAATGGCTGCGTTTAGGAGATTGGACTGATCTTGGGTAATTTCAAAATCTACCTGAGGATAATCCGTTTTAAATAATTCAATCGCCTCTTTAAGTGCAGGAATCAGTTCATTCATTTTGGCTGAGGCCTGTTTGTGAACGGTAATTACCAAACTTTCCTTCGTTCCGAAAAGGTGAAAACCCAGAGTTTCTTGAGTCTCGTAAGTCACTTCAGCCAATTTTCCCAATGGAATAATCACACCTGAAGACGCTGCCACAGGCAAGCTTTCTATATCCTTTGGCGTATCTACTCTAGTCGCCAGACGAAGATAATATCTGAATTGACCATCTTTCACGGATATCCCTGGCAGATCAGAATTACCGGATTGGATTGCTGCGATTACATTTTGCTGGGTCATGCCTAAGGCTGATAAAGCCTCCTCATTTGGCTTTACGGTGATGATTCGCTCCTTTTTACCATTGATATCCACCAGCGATACTCCCGGAAGCTGCTCAATTCTTTTCTTTAGGACATTCTCTGTAAGCAAACTCACTTCTACTGCGTCCGCTCCTTCTTTTGGCACCACCTGTACTCGGGCAACTGGAATATCAGAGGTGTTGATACGGATTACTTCGGGACGTCCAAGATCTTCGGGAAGACCATTTGTCAAGCGATCTATTTTCTCATTTACATCGATGTAGGCCAACTCCATCTTGGTTCTGTAGTCGAAGGTCAATCGAATTGTTCCTACCTCCGAACCTGCCTTGGAGTCCATTTCCTCCAGGCCATTCAAGGTGATCAAGCCTTCACGAATTGGGCTGAGGACATTTTGCTCAATCGCTTCCGGAGAAGCATTTGGATAACTGACTTTCACCACGATCTGTGGCACATCGATAGGAGGCAAAAGCGAAATAGGCAGTGTACGAAGGACGATGAAGGCAAAAACCATCAACGCCATAAAAGTCATAAAAACTGCAATCGGCCGGGCCAGTAAAAATCTAACCATGACTTATTCTTTTACGATTTGAACCGGAGCCTGATGCGCAAGTTGCAGGTTGTTGGAAGTGATTACTGTGCTATTTTCCTCCAGTCCTTCTAGAATCTCCACTTCCTCCCCGTTGTCCTTTCCCACTTCTACATAATTCCACTTGGATTCTTTGTTTTCTATGGAGAAAACTACCGCTCTACCCGATCTATAGACTAGTGCATCCTTTGGCACAACCAAGGAATTGTTTTGCGGAGCGCGGATTATGGCTCGGGCATTCATTCCTGGAAGGAGACTTTTATTGGCTCCTAAGGTGATGGAAACCTGAACTAAGCCATTTTCATCAACTTTAGGATTGATGCCACTTACCTTTCCTTCCAATGCCGTTTGAGTATTAGAGATAGGATAAACCTCTGCTTTTTGATTAAGGGAAATAAGGCTGATGTCAGACTCTAAGACTTTTACTTTGAGGATAAACTGGCTGGTCCCCAAAATTTGGCAAAGGACCTCATTGGAACCAACTAAACTTCCTGCTTTATACTTGAGATCAGCTACTTGCCCGGAGATTGGCGCCTTTACCACAGATCTATCAAAAGCCATTTGAGCTTCCTTGAGTTCTACCTCATTTAAGAAAATTCCTGATTTGGCTCGGAGTTGCTCATCTACTACTGCTTTCTGCTCTGCATTGTCTGATTCAAACAAATTGTTAAAACCCATTTTCATGGATTCATATTCTGCATTGGAATTCCGGAGCGCGATCTTGGCTTTCTCCAACCTAAAAGTAGGCTCAGTTGCATCCAAGCGGGCAATGACATCACCTTTATTTACGAACTGTCCTTCGCGCACATTCACTTCAAGTAAGTATCCAGCTTGCTCTATCACGGCAAGGACTTCAGCACCAGCTTCCAATTTACCAGGAGCTTGGATGAGATAATCGAAACTTTTTCGCTCGGCAGTAGCGACGTTTACTTCTGTGGCGGCAACTTCATTTCGAAAAGATTCTGTGGGAGCTTCCTTGAGCTTTTCCTTGTCTTCTGTACAGGCTGAAAATAGGACTATTAAAAAACCTAAAAGTATGAGAGGGAAGTTTTTCATTTAGATAGTAGTTTCAGGTAATAAGAAACTAACTAATTATTCAATCTCAAAGTCTTTATTGTAGAAAGGATGTTAATGATCCTAAAAAAATGGAATTGATGTATCAATTTCAACCAGAGGCGGTGTAATTACTTCATCTACTGGCCTTAACCTCATAGTAGCCGGTGGATGCTCTCCAAAATACTGAATAAGTCTATTTATCTCTGCTGGATTTTCTACTTCGATGCGCACTTTAACAATTCCATCTTCTAGAAGACCTAGCTGAGTCCCTGCTTTTCGCGACAAATCTATGATTCGCCGAGAAGTTTTGGGAAGTCTATCGTTAATCCGCACCCAAACAAATTCACCAGTATCTTCACGAGATACTCTTACTTTGGTATCAAAAGGCAGAGTTTTGTGAGCTGCGGTTAAACTGTCCATGTGAAAAACTTCTCCATTGGAAGTTCTCCTTAAGTGAAACCTTCGACCATAGTAGCTGGCTACTCCTTCTTGGATCAGCAAGGCATCAGGAGCCAATTGAGGCTGAGCTGGCTCCGGAATAAGCGAAGTCAACAAAATAAGAAACCAATTCCACATAGGTAATCTGAATTTCGCCTGCATTTCCAATAAAGATGCCAATTAATGTCTATTGTATCAAATCACTTGCAGCAAGTCTTCCGCTGAAGTAATTTAGTTTTTCATTCATTTTTAGAACGGACATGATCAAAATCCTCCACACCGCAGATTGGCATTTAGGAAAAAGACTTCAGGAATTCTCAAGACTCGAGGAGCAAAAACTGGTTTTGGAAGAAATCAGAACAATAGCTGATCGGGAAAATGTAGATTTGATTCTGTTGGCTGGAGATATCTTTGACACCTTCAATCCAAGTCATGAGGCGGTAGAATTGCTTTACAAATCACTCCGCAGATTGACAAATGGTGGCAAACGACCGATTATCGCCATCTCAGGAAACCATGACAGTACGCAGTTTGTCGAAGCTCCAGATCCTCTGGCTCGAGAGATGGGTATTTTTTTCTATGGAAAATATGACACAGTCATCCCAACTGGTAAACTTGATAATGGCATAGAAATCACACAAGCTGCTGAAGGTTTTGTGGAAATGAAACTGCCCAAATTTGATTTTCCAGTTCGAATTATCTTGGCTCCATACGCCAATGAGGTTTCGATGAAAACATACCTAGGCGAAGGAGATCGTGAGGAGGAATTCCGCAATTTGATGGGTGCAAATTGGAAGAAAATCGCTGATCAGTATTGCGATGATCAAGGCGTTAATCTTTTCGCAGGACATTTTTTCTTTATGAAAGAAGGAGAAAAACCGGAAGCGGAGCCAGAATCTGAGAGACCGATTCTCCATGTGGGTGGAACTCAAGCACTATATACTAGAAATCTCCCAGCACAAATCCAGTACGCAGCCTTGGGACATTTACATCGCTATCACTCAGTCGGACACGAGCATTGCCCAGTAGTGTATTCCAGTTCTCCTCTCGCCTACTCCTTCAGCGAAGCCGACCAGCAAAAGCAAGTAGTGATCATCGAAGCAGAACCGGTGAAGCCTGTAAGCTATAGTCCAATTGGATTGACCGAAGGAAGACCTCTCTATCGCAAAACCTTCGATAATCTTCCAGAAACTTTAGCCTGGCTAGAAAAGAATCCTTATTGCTTTGTGGAATTGACCTACATCACCGAAAGCTCCATCGAAGCAGCAACCCGAAAAGCAATCATGAAAGGACACGATGGAATTGTGAACTTGATTCCGCAGATCAAAAACCCTTTGGGCAGGGAAAATCTAAGTCTAAAAGTGGAAGACCTGGGAAAAGACATGGAAAGTTTATTCAAGCTTTTCTACCAAAGTGACAAGGGTCAAGAGCCAAACGAAGAGCTACTTACCATCTTCAAAGAAGTCATCAGCCAAAACGACCAAGCATGATTCCTATTAAACTTGACATACAGGGATTGTATTCCTACAAAGAGAAACAGACAATAGAATTTGATAAGCTCACAGCGGCTGGATTATTTGGAATTTTCGGCGCAGTGGGAAGTGGAAAATCATCCATTTTGGAAGCTGTGCTTCTAGCGCTATATGGCAGTACTGAGCGACTTTCTGATCGGGGAGAAAAGAACAGTATGGTCAATCTACAGAGTGATCTACTGCTTCTAAATTTCGAATTCAGCTCAGGTAGAAATAATGCTAAAACCTATTTGGCTCGTTATTCAGCGAAGAGAAATTCGAAGAATTTCGATGACATCAAACCTGCAGAACATACTTTTTATGAAAAAGTAGACGGAAACTGGGAATCTATAACTGCAAGAGCTGAGGAGATCGTCGGCATGCGAAAGGAACACTTCAAGCAGACGGTGATTATTCCTCAGGGGAAATTCCGTGAGTTCATAGATCAAAAGCCCATCGATCAAGCGAAGATGATGAAGGAGCTTTTTGGTTTGGAGCGATTTGATCTTTCTTTTAAAACAGGAATACTTCTAAAAACTCTCAAAGAGCAGAAAATCCGTCTCGAAACTCAATTGCAAGGTTTGGAGGAATATTCAGAGGAAATACTGACTGAAAAACAGAGTCAATTCGCTGAGTTACAAACTCAAGCAACTGATGCTTCGCTAAAGCTAAAAAGTGCAGAAACAGAAGTTCGACTTCAAGAAAATCTCAGAGCGAAAAACCAGCAATTATTAAAGTTCAGAGCCGAACAAGAAAATCTTGTATCACTACGCCCTGAGATAGAAAAACAGCGTCAGCTCCACTCTGAATTCATCACTGCCAAAACCTATCTTCGACCAATTTGGGATCAGATTGGTGATACCAAGGCTGATTTAGAAAAGTATAAAGTAAGCGTGATCGATTGTGAGCGTTTCAAAATTGAGTTCGCCAAGGAAGTGGCGGAGCTCGAAGAGCAAGAAGCTGATCTAAAGGCTAAAAATAAGGAAAGACCACAGCGTGAAGCTAAAATCCGTGACTTGAAAAAAGTCATAGAAATTCAAACGCTAGAAACTCAGCGCGAGCAGGCGAATGCTACACTGCTCAATTTGCAACCAACTATAGAAAGCAAAAAACAAACTCAGAAGGGATTAGAAACAAAAATCGCGGAGCTAGAAAGCGAAGCTGAAAAGATCAGCTCAACAGATAGCTCAGTTTTAGCCAATTTGATGAGTTCAGCAAAAGACTGGAAGCAGCAAGAAAATCAATTGATTAAAACTCAATTGGAAGCGAATGAAATAACTCAGGAAATTGAAACTCTCAAAGGGCAACTAGAAGCTTTGAAAATCACTATTCCTGCTAATGAAAGTTCGCACGAAACGTGGCTGATATCACAGAAAACAACTATTCTAGAACTAGAGAAACAGCGTGATCTCTTGATGCAAAAGCAGGGACTCGCGGCCCATGTTCATTTGCTTCACAATGGAGAGGCATGTCCACTTTGCGGAGCGCTAGAACATCCGACTCCCCTTGAAGGCGATGCGGAAAATAACTTGGAGCAAAAAGATCTTCAGATACAGGAAGCCAAGCTACTCCTAGAACAGATTCACACGTCAAAATCCAGCTACAGTGAATTGGCCTTTCATCTAGAAAATCATCAAAAAACTTCACGATCTAAAAGCATAGAAATCCAACAAGCAGAGCAAAACCTTAGCTCCATAAAAAGCAGCTTAGCGCAAATTGGAATTGAGGGGCATGAAGAGCTTTTAGCCAAAATACAGGCGATAGAGCACGGTTCTCAAACTCGAGAAAAATTGCTTCAAGAAGTGAAATCACATCGTAAAAACTGGGATTCTGAGCGCATTATAATAGATCAGTCCGAAAAAGAATTGCAACAGGCACAATTGAAATTGCAATCTGTCCAGTCCAATATTTCCTCTAAAAAAGAAGAAATCAGAGACATGGCTTTCTGCAAGCAGTTTTTCGCTAGAGAAACAAATCAAATCAAATCTGCAATAGATAAAGTTGAAAAAGACATCGAAGAGGCACTTCAACTACTTGAGGGAAAACAGAAGCACTTACGGGAGAAACGCAGTGTGACAGATAAGAATTTAGCTGATCTAATCAATTTCACACAGCTTCGTGAACAGAGTTCGATCAAGCTTGAAAATCTAAAGACAGATTTTGAAGAGCTAAAACTTAAGTATGAATTCACGGATGAGGAGCGATTGATTCACTTGTTCCAGTACTCAATTGATGCGGAGAAAGTAGCTCGTGAGATCACTCAGTTCGACCAGAAACTTGCCATCGCTGAGAATAGAATTCAGGAACTGGAAGCTGAAGAAGGGGTAATTTCTTTTCAAGAAGAAGCGTTCCAAGAGCTTACCACTTCATTTCAAAACTTAAAAACCAATGCTGAGTCCTTTCAAAAACAAGTGCTTTTGTTCGACAAGGAGATTCAAGAAACCATAAGCAAACTAGCTGAAAAGAAGGTTCATCAGGCAGACTTCGCCAAACTGGAAATCAGAGAAAGCTATCTCAAAGAGCTGGACAATATGTTCCGCGGGAGTGGATTTGTGAAGTTTGTGAGTTCCATTTACCTCAAGGAACTATGCAACACAGCCAACGTGCGTTTTATGAAGCTCTGCAAAAACCAACTGAGTCTAGACATCGATGACAATAATACGTTCTGGGTGATTGATTACCTGAATGGAGGTAAGAAGAGACTACTTAAAACACTCTCAGGCGGGCAGACTTTCCAGGCTTCACTTTGTCTTGCTTTGGCACTTGCTGAGAAAGTAAAAGCGCTCAATCAGGCAGATCAAAGCTTCTTCTTTATGGATGAAGGCTTTGGAGCTTTGGATAAGAATGCGCTTAGGGTGGTCTTCGAAACCCTCAAGTCACTTCGCCATGAAAACCGAATCGTCGGGATAATCAGTCATGTGGAAGATTTACAGCAGGAAATTGGAGTCTTCGCGAATATAGAACTCGATCCAGAACGAGGCTCTCAGGTGAGTTATTCCTATTAGATATCTTTTGCACAGTGTACTGCGTAAAATTATTCAGCACATGGAGTAAAACAATTAAAAACACATTTATTTACTGATTATCAGTTAATTATAAAATAATTTTTAAGGGAAAAACAGGACAAAATAGAGTGATATATAAGCAGTTCAAAGCCTTTTTAACTCAAAGGATTGTGAAATATTAATTTAAACTCATTTATGAAATCAGCTTTCACAACCCTCGATGGAAAGATAGTTTAAATCCAGCTTCCTGAGAAGTTGTTCAGCTGTGTCCTCCGTGTAAATCTCTGTGGACTTTGCGGTAAAAAATTAAACAAAAAATCAAGATTGATTCTAAAGCAGATAAGTTTCGAACAAAAAAAATCCTCTGACAAACTGCCAGAGGATTTTCGTAAGTAAGAAAACCTATTTACAATATATTTTCATTTACCCAATCAATCTCTTCCTCGCGGATGGTATGATTTGAGTCCTTGAATATTAACAATTTCATTTTTGCACCCATCCTGCTCAGTAGGGTTTCTGATTCTTTTATTCTAGAAAGAGGTACATGAACGTCTTTTTCACTACTTCCAATAAAGACAGGTGTCCCTTCAAAATCACCGGAATACTTTTCTTCAAGAATCTTCTCACCAATTAGACCACCAGTAAAAGCTATAACTCCACCTAGCTTTTGGGCATTTTGCGCAGCAAATTCAAGACTCAGACAGGCACCTTGAGAAAAGCCTAGTAACACTACGTTTTCTGGAGAAACACCTGCTGCTATTACTTGGTCCCATATTCCTTTGATCGCCTCTAAGGATTTGGCTAAAGCAGATTGGTTTGCTGAATCCTGAGCCATGAAACTGTAAGGATACCATGAGCCACCTTCAGCTTCTGGTGCCAATAGCGCATAATCATCTAAGGAAAGGTGTTGTGAAAGTGAAAGAATACTTTCTGCACTTGCACCTCTTCCATGAATTAGAATTACAGCCTTTTTGGCTTCAGACAAGGGTAAGCCTGCTGTTTTTATCTTAGTCATATTCTTCTACATTTAATTTAACAGACGCTAAACTCTCTTCAAGTTTTGCACGATTAGGCTCAGCCCATTCAGGCAATTTGATCAATTCTCCTAAGTGAGCTTCATCCTCATCTATCGCAAAGCCGGGTTCATCGGTAGCTACTTCGAATAAAACTCCTCCTGGTTCCCGGAAATAAATTGACGTAAAGTAACTTCTATCTTTCACCTCTGTCACTTGATAGCCATTTCGCATCAAGATCTCCTGAACTTGAAGTTGTGACGCTTTATTCTCTGTTCTAAAAGCGATATGATGCACTGTACCAGCACTTTGCATACCTCGGTTTCCAGATTTATCAATTACGATATCCACAATATCTCCTGGTTTACCTGCTGTGCCATAACGGAATCTTTCATTTTCCTCACCTATAAAATGATAGTCCATATGCTCAGTAAGCAATTTTTCTGTCAAATCCTTAGCTCGTAAACTTAAAGTAGCTCCATAGAATCCTTTAATAGAATGCTCAATTGGCACTTGCCCATAAGACCAACCTGTCCGATCGTCCTGATCATTGGCAACCAATTCTATCCCCATACTATCATGGTCTTCGAATCTGATTAACTTATCTCCGAATCTGGTCAGAATATCAGAGACTGTTATGCCATATTTTTTTAATCGCTCTCCCCAATAATCCAATGATCCCGCTGGAACAGAAAAGGCAGTGTAAGTGACCTCACCAGCTCCTTTGGTCCCTTTACGGGCGCCAGTAAAAGGGAACGTGGTAAATACAGTACCTGGTCGTCCTAATTCATCTCCAAAATAGAAATGATAAACACCAGGCGCATCGAAATTAATCGTCTTCTTCACCAGTCTCAATCCAAGGATTCCAGTGTAGAAATCAATATTTGCTTGAGGGTTTCCAGCTATCGCAGTGATATGATGGATTCCTGTGATTAATGGTTTCATGGTATGTGGGAAAATGTTAAATAAAATTTAAAACCTTTAAGATCTAAATGGCTGTAAAGTAACCTTAGAGTCCCGACAGCCCTATATAGCCATCGGGAATCTCTGAGAGATCTATTCTTATTATGCTTGTTTTACAAGCTGAATATTCAATATCAAGCGGACTTGATCACTAACGACTATGCTTCCAGCCTCAGTTACTGCGGACCAAGAAAGACCGAAATCTTTTCTGTTGATTTTACCTTCGATTTCAAAACCAGCTTTGGTTTGTCCATAAGGATCACCTGCAACTCCACCGAAATCCACATTGAATTCAACATTCTTAGTAGTTTCTCTTAATGTCAAATCACCAACTAATTTGTAATCGCCACCATTCTTCATGATTTTTCCAGAGAAAGTCAATTTAGGATGGTTCTCTGCATCAAAGAAATCAGCAGACTTCAAATGATTGTCTCTATCTTTTTGATTCGTATCGATACTGCTAACCGCCGCAGAGAAAGAAACATTTGCTCCGTCGAAATCATCAGAAGTACTTTCAGCAGCTCCTTCGAATTCTCTGAAATAACCTGTGACTGTAGAGATGACCAAGTGTTTTACTTTGAAAGACACTTCAGAGTGTGTTGGGTCGATAATCCATTTTGTAGTACTCATAGCTTTTTTTGTTTTGGTTGTATTTGTATTAATATTAAATGCATATACACATGTAAGTGTGCAATTTTTTAGCCTCGTAATTTGTCCAGAAGATTATTCATCACAATCACTTCCTCTTCACTTAAATTGATGACTTGATTATTAAAACCTTCCATCAGGATGTGCAGATCGTTCAGTATTTGAAGTCCTTTTTCAGTAATTAGAATATCCACTTGACGGCGATCAGTTGGACATTCCCTTCTTTCTACCAACTCTTTAGCTTTCAATTTATCCACTAGACGACTAGCATTAGACATTTTGTTAAGCATTCTATCCTGTATAGAAGATACGGTCGTAGGGACTCCATTTTGCCCTCTCAAAATCCTAAGCACATTGTATTGCTCAGGTGAAAGATCAAAAGGCTTTAATATGCCATTCTGAGCTGACACCATATAGCTATGTGTATAAAGAATATTGACCACTAATTTATTGTAGGGGTCTTTAAACTCCTTCTGCATAATTGCTTCTTCTAGACTTCCCATATCAATTTTATCTTTTGTTATCGTATTTAATGTATATACATGTAAATGTAGAAAAAGGTTTCATTTTCAAATTATTTTTTTTAAAAAAAATAGGAGAATTGCTCCTAAGGGACTCTAGGTCACATACGAATACTACCAACTAAAAAGCTGATATATTTCCGTCTTGTTAAAAAAATCAGCTCCATTGAACCAGCCAATCTCCAATCAACCGATTAATTTCTTTTGGCTTTTCAATGCAACTGCTATGACCAGCGCCAGGGATAGTATGCAATTTAGATTTCCGAATACTCATTTGGATAAATTTAGCCTTGGCCGGAGTAGTAGCTACATCTTCATCACCTACTAGCACCATAGTAGGACAGGCGATTCTCACAAGTTCTTTTTCAATTCCTTTTCTATAAATCACACCTTCAACAGGTCCCGTAACATTCTTTTTATTTGCTTTCAACTCGGACTTCCAAAAATTAATCTTTTCAGAATTGAGAGGATCGTTCAGCCAGCTTTCAGCAAACATTATCTTAATCACTTTATTAGCTATAGGCGTGCGAATACCTATCAATTTTACAAATCCGTTTAGTGTTTTGTATTTGGAGATATTTTCTATGGGTTCAGCATTTGCAGATGTCTCCATCAAGATCAAACTCTTTATCAATTCAGGAAATCTGGCAGCAAGTCTCATACCTACGAAGCCGCCCATAGAGAGTCCGGCAAAGTGCACAGGACCATCAGATAATTCCTTGATCAATTCTGCCGCATCCTCCGAGATCGCATCCATGTCAAATGGACCTTTAACTTCGCTTTGACCCTGCCCTCTATGGTCATATGCAATAACTCTGAATCTACTTTTAAGAAAGTCTATTTGATCTTGAAACATCCTATGGCTCCATAGCAAACCATGTGAGAAAACTATCGTTTCGTCACCATTTCCCTGATCAGTGTAGAAAATATTAACTCCATTTACATTGATATGAGGCATTACTTTTTTTGTTATATGTATATCTAACTTGTGAAAAACGTATGAACTAGACACCTCTATTCTAAATTCAATTCCTAGTTACCAATCCAAGCCTGGCTGTGTAATTGTAAATCCTTCTTCAGCTTTTTGCCTTTCTACTATAACTTTCACATCCTCCAAAAGTTTTTTGGCGTCATAAACTATCCCATCTTTAACGGTGTATTTTACGCCTCCAACACGAATTGGTTTATTATTTTCATCTATTCTGATCGCTCCGGTACCATAAAGAACTTTCAGGTTTTGCAGCGGATTCTCTTCCAAAATCACAAAATCTGCCAATTTCCCAACTTCAACAGAGCCAATTTCTTTTTCCATGCCAAGCAACTCTGCACCATGAAGTGTCGCTGAACGTAGCACTTCTAGCGGATGAAATCCAGCTTCTCTAAGTAATTCCAACTCTCTGATATATGCGAAACCATACAATTGATAGATGAATCCAGAATCAGAACCTGCAGTTACTCTTCCTCCTTTGTTTTTGTATTCATTAACAAAAGTCATCCAAAGCCTGTAATTTTCTTTCCATTGAACTTCTTCCTCCGTAGTCCAATCAAACCAATACGAACCATGAGATTGACGGCTTGGAGCGTAGAATCGCCAAAGTGAAGGTAAAGTATAGACATCATGCCACTCAGCTGTTCTCGCCCCCATCAAATCCCGATTGGCCTCGTAAATATTAAATGTTGGGTCCAGCGTAAAATCTAAAGCAAGCAATTCATCCATAACTTTATTCCAATGGTCAGATCCTGGCTGAGCTGCCTGCTTCCAGAGCTTACCTGCCTCAGCAAAACGATGCTGCTCATTCTGATAGTTGTAATCCAATCTAAAATCCTGGATTGTACGATTTTCAAACAATGCCTCTGGCAAACCATACCAATGCTCCATCGATGTTAGCCCAGCTTTTGCAGAATTCATTACGTTCCAACGAGCCACATCCAACTGCTGATGATGCATCGCAGAGCGTAGGCCAATTCTCTTATTTTCGGATATAGCAGCTTCCATTACTTCTGGATTTGCTCCAAAAAACTTAATCCCATCAGCTCCTTTTTTAGCATTCTCATTTACCCAGGCCTTTGCTTGATCGGCAGTCGTGATTGGAGCTTTCGCACCCTGCCCAAAACTTGTATAAGCCAAAATCCTTGGTGCGGTAATTTCATTTGCTGCAGACCTTTCCTTTTGATCCAGCACCCAATCCAAACCATTTCCAGCTGAAGGATCCCGAATAGTTGTGATTCCATGCGCCATCCAAAGTTTGAACACATACTCCGCAGGTGTTCCCTGTCCTCTACCGCCAATATGTCCGTGAGAATCCACAAATCCAGGAAGCAAATAATGTCCTTCTAATTCATAAACCTTATCATCAATCCCAGCTTTTGGTCTCCGATCCTCATTGATTGGCATTCCCGGATAGCCTACAACTTGGATTTGGGCAATTCTATTTTTCTCCACTACAATATCTACGGGCCCAACAGGTGGTGCACCTGTACCATCAATCAGGATGACGCCTCTTAATATCAATCGTCCATATTGCCCATCACCTTCATTTCTGTTTGGTGCAGATTCTATCTGGGAAAATGAAGAGGTATAGAGAAAAAGGCCAAAAATGGCAAGGAGTAAAAGTCTTTTTTTCATAGGTGGTAGTCTTATTCAGCTCAATAAGTTAAGTCAAAAAGTCAAAACAAAAAATCGAAATAGGATGAGCAGCAAGAACAAAAAAAGCCCTAAGGAAATTTCCAAAGGGCTTTTAAGGATTGTCAGTGGTATTTATAAATCCTTAAACTTCTCCATGATGTCTTCAGAGATTCCCGTGCAGGAATATCCTCCATCGTGGAAGAGGTTTTGCATGGTAACTAATCTGGTATAGTCAGAGAACATGGTAACGATATATTCTGCGCAAGCTTCTGCTGATGCATTCCCAAGTGGAGAAAGCGATTCTGCGAAATTGTAAAACGAATCAAATCCACCAATTCCTGTACCAGCGGTAGTCTTTGTTGGTGATTGAGAGATTGTATTTACTCTTACTTTTTTCAGCTTACCAAATCTATAACCATATCCACGTGCGATGCTTTCAAGCAATGCTTTGGCATCCGCCATGTCTGTATAAAATGGGAAAACTTTCTGAGCAGCGATGTAAGAAAGACCAACAATCGATCCCCACTCATTCATCACATCTTGCTTCTCAGCTACTTGCATCATCTTATGAAAAGAAATTGCAGAAACATCATAAGACTTCATAGCCCAATCATAGTTCAGGTCACCATATGATCTACCTTTTCTAATGTTTGGAGACATCCCGATGGAATGCAAAATGAAATCAAAGTTACCGCCTAAATACTCTTTAGCTTCAGTATACAATTTCTCTATATCTTCTGTGCTCGTAGCATCTGCAGGAATCACGATGGTATCACATTCTTTCGCAAGGTCATTGATCGCACCCATACGCATTGCAATTGGCGCATTAGTCAATACAAATCTTGCTCCTTGCTCTTTCGCTTTAAGCGCTGTCTTCCACGCAATTGAGTTCTCATCAAGAGCACCGGTGATGATACCCAGTTTTCCTTTTAGCAAATTATCTGGCATATAGCTTGGGTTTTTTTTTCAAAAATATTGTCCAAAAATAGGCAAAAATTATCATATGAGCTTTCAAATTGATCTAAAGCCAGAATTAGCGTCGTAGTAATTCCTTTGCACTTTCTATAGCTGAAGCTGAGGGAGTAGCCCCAGAGATCATTTTGGCAAGCTCTTGAACTCTTTCTTCTTTATCTAAAAGCTTAATTTTACTTACTGTTTTCTCCGAGGAATTATCCTTGTAAACAAAATAATGAAGGTCTCCCTGCCCAGCTACCTGAGGCAAATGTGTTATACAAATTACCTGATGATTCTTAGAGATATCCTGCATCATAGCAACCATTTTCAAGGCTACTTCACCAGAAATACCCGTGTCAATTTCATCAAAAATCAAGGTAGGCATTGCCATTTTATCTGCCATCAAGTATTTGATAGCAAAAAGCAATCTGGAAAATTCACCTCCAGATGCCACTTTTTTCAAAGGCTGAGGAGAAGATCCCTTATTAGCAGAAAAAAGCAATTCAATTTCGTCTAATCCACTTGCTGATGGCTCAACGGGTTTGTGTTCCATCACTACCTTAGAGTTCTCCATGCCTAGTCCGGCCAGCAATCTTTCTAAAGAACTTTGAAAATCAGTAAAACTGCCTTGCCTCTTCTTACGAAGTGACTTCCCTGAACCATCTACTTTCGACTTACTCGCCTCCAACTCTTGCTTGGCTTTCCCGAGTGATTCGTCTAAATTCTGAAATTGAAAAACCTTATCTGCCAGTTCTTTTTCCAGGCCCATCAATTCCTCCACAGAAGCAACCCCATGCTTTTTCTGAAGCTGATAGATTTTGCTTAGCCTTTCTCTTATTTCATCCAAACGCTCAAAATCCACCTCCACTTTACTCTCTTCATCTCCTAATGTTTGTTCGATGTCCTTCAATTCAATATTTACAGCTAGAAACCTCTCTTTAATAGATCCAAACACATGCGCCAATCGCTCCAAGGATTGCATCCCTTGCTGGACTTGAGACATTCCTTGTGTGATCCCAAACTGCTCATCTTGAAAAAGATTCAACATCTCATTAATCTTCAACTTAATCTCTTCTGCATTTTCCAGAACCTCCTGAAGGGATTCAAGATCCAGCTGCTCATTCTCTTTCAAACCCAAGACACTCAACTCTTCCAACTGAAACTGATTGAAATCAGCCTCTTTTTGCAGTTCAATAGCTTTTCTACTCAATTCATTAAATGACTTTTGAGCTCTTTGAAAAGACTTATAGTCAGCTTTATACTGTCTTACTTCCTCTTGAGTCTGGGCAAATGCATCTACTAGGCTCAACTGATAGCTCCCCTCACCGAGTTGTAGTGTGTCATGCTGTGAGTGAACGTCCATCAAAAAACTTCCCAGCGTTTTCATTGCATCGAGTAACACAGGCGTATCATTCACAAAAGAACGAGATTTTCCGGCAGGGCTGATTTCTCTACGTATGATGCAGGTAGGCTCATAATCTAGCTCAGCTAAATCAAAGAAGTCCTTCAGTCCATAATTTGCCACATCAAATACGCCTTCAATGACACATTTCTGATCGTCATGAAGCAATACTTTTGTGTCAGATCTATTTCCCAAAAGCAAACCGACAGCACCAAGCATGATGGATTTACCAGCACCAGTTTCACCAGTGATCATACTGAGTCCAGAACTGGGCTGCATGTGCAGGTGGTCAATCAGAGCATAATTAGAAATGCTTAAGGATTTGAGCATGGGTTAAACGTTCGTTTGGGCAAAACTAAAAAATCGAGCTTAGCTTTTCAGCAGCTCATTGTACTTTCTCGCATTATTTGGGTCAACTTCCAACAGCAACGCGACAATTTCTGTCCGAATCTCAAGAGAAGCATTTTTCATAATTGAAGTAATCTCATCGCTTTTAGCATCCATAAAGGATATTGTAAATATCCCGTTGGGTTGAATTTTATTAGCTTCTGCCAAAATCCGGATTGCTTCCAGAATATTACCATGAGCCTCTTCAGGGCGAATCAGCAATATATCGAGTCCTTGGCGATGATATAGATAGTAAGCATCTCTGATCGGTGCAAATACCGAGGATATATAGATGTCATTATTTAATGCATAACGATTTCTACGATCAGAGGAGCTCTGCCCCCACCCTGGACGTCCCGATTGCTGTGCATTATTTACAATATCATTTGCTGCCGCAAAGAACTCATCACCTCCACGACTTTCAAAGGAATCATAATCCAAGCCTAACGCAATTTGAGCATAGAATGCCAGCAAAGAACTTATATTATTCAAAAATGTAAAGCGATTGAATTCAAGGGGCTGGGATTCTAAGTAGTCAAAGTTCCAGTTCCTGTCAGCAAAGTTAAAGACCAAACTTTCGAAATTGGTACCATAAATTGGCCTAACAGTTTGGATCTGCACGGTAGCAGTATACGTGCCCACTTGAGGGACATCATTAATAGTGATGAGAAGATTGCCCTTGATACGCTCCTCTGGGCGAAATTCATCTGTAGTCCAAGACCTGCCATTGAGAAATTGTTCAAAATTAGTCTTCATCTGACTAAATATATCTGTATTCTGAATTCTTGCCCGCTCGCTATTAATGGTCACTGTGAAATTCAGTTCCTGAGAAAATACGCTGAATGAATAGCAAAAGAAGAGTATGAGAATAATCCCTTTTTTCATCTGTTTATAATTGCTTCTATATGGTCAGACCTACTTACTGGCAGTCAGGTGGAATTTAGCTAGGGAAAAATCCTCCCTCTGAATACGGTTGTTAGTCATGCTCGACTTCATCGCCTTAAAAATAAGGAAATATCAAGCCTCAAACCCAAACTGGTATATTTTTGATTTGGTTTACTATCAAATTAGCAATTTGGTTTTTAGATAAAATCTCAGATTCGATAGCCAATCCAGATGCATGAAAAATATGCACTTTATTGGTGTCTAACTGAAATCCTGCTCCAGCCTCTTTCATGGAATTCAGAACTATCATATCAAAATTCTTTTTTGATAGCTTTTTTAATGCATTTTTCGCTTCATTCTCAGTTTCTAAAGCGAAGCCAATATGGACTTGGTTTTGCTTTTTCTGAGCGCCAAGTTTGGCTGCGATATCTACGTTTTTCACAAATTCAATTGCAAGTGAAGTCTCGCTTTTCTTAATCTTCTCAGGAGCAATTTCTGCAGGTGCATAATCTGCTACAGCAGCTGCAAAAACGCATATATCCATTTTACTATGGATCTCGGCAGCAGACTCATACATTTCCTTAGCGGATTTCACATCCTTCCAGTTAAAGCTATGTTTATTTACTTTTAATGAAATGGGTCCTGAAATCACAAAAACTTCTGCTCCTCTTGAAAGAAAGGCATTTGCCAAAGCTAGTCCCATTTTTCCACTGGAGTGATTGCTAATGTATCTTACAGGATCTAGTGCCTCTTGCGTTGGACCCATGGTAATCATTACTTTCTTACCACTGAAATCGGTCTTATTTGCAAAAAACTCCTCAATTCTACCCAAAATATGTTCTGGCTCCATCATTCGACCTTGCCCAGTGAGTCCACTTGCCAATTCCCCTGATTCAGCATCAAGAATGCTATTCCCAAAGGACTCTAATTTTTGAATATTTGATTGGACTGAAGGATGCTGATACATATCTAAATCCATCGCTGGAGCTAGCATAACCGGACATCTCGCAGACAGATAGATAGCGGAAAGTAAATTGTCGCAGATACCATTGGCAAATTTTGCCAAGGTGTTGGCACTAATAGGTGCCACCAAAAATAAATCCGCCCAAAGTCCAAGCTCCACATGATTGTTCCAAGCTCCAGTATTATCAGCCTTGAATTGGCTCAAAACTGGTCTCTTGGAAAGTGTGGCTAAGGTGAGCGGGGTAATAAAGTCAAAAGCAGAAGTGCTCATGATGATTTGCACTTCTGCTCCTGCTTTAATAAGTAATCGAGTAAGAAATGCAGACTTATATGCAGCTATACTGCCAGTCACGCCTACTATAATTTTCTTACCCTTGAGGCTCATAGAATTATTCGCCTGCTGGTTCCTCTGGAAGTCTGTGATAGATTTTCCCTTCCATGAATTCCTCCAAAGCAAGCGTGCTCGGCTTTGGCATTCTTTCGTAGAACTTAGAGATTTCGATCTGCTCCTTGTTTTCAAATACTTCTTCCAAATTATCAACAGTAGAAGCAAATTCTGAAAGCTTGATATTCAACTCCTCCTTCAAGGTGTTAGAAACCTGCTTTGCACGTTGCCCTATTATATGAAGAGACTCATAGATATTTCCTGTTTTATCAGCGATTTTATCAAGATCTCTCGTAATGATGGATGGATTAATTGCCATATTCTTATTTGATTATAGTTCTATTTAATTTCAACTTTTTCCAAAGTCTGATTCTCTAATGCTTTTGCTTTTTGCTCAGCCAAACGGTCATTATACTCTTTCAGTTTAACAGAGTGGTCATTTAACTCTTCCTTTGCCTTGACCTCGATTTCTTTCACTTTACCTGTAAAAGCACTGTTTGGATATTTGCGATAAAATGTATTCGCAAATGCCAAAGCATCTTTCAATCGTTCTTCCTTTTTAAAGAAGGTGCTATTTTCTGCATATCCAGTACTTACTTCCACTAGCTTATAGGCTAGTTCTTCATTATGCTTGCTTTCTGGGTAATCCTTGCTGAAATTCTGGAAGTTAATAATACAGGCTCGGTAGTAATCTCCAGGATACAAACCGTCTTTTAGTCTGTAATACATAGATGACTCCATGTAGGCTTTCTGTTCGAATCTGCTTTGCAAATCTACTAACATTTCCATGGCACGCTCATAACTTGCTGAGGCAGGGAATTTGGTCACAAACTGCTGAATAGCACCAACAGCTTCCCGCGAACTTTGCTGATCAAGATTGGCGTCAGGAGCGTCTAAGTAAAGCGAATAAGCATTCATAAATAATGCCTCCTCCGCCAACGGACTCCTATTATAGGTTCTGAAGAAATTGCTGAAATAACCAGCAGCCTCAATATATCTCTTAGTCTTGAAGTGGCAATTGGCATAATTATAATCTGCCAGTTCAGCCTTTTCACTACCTCGGATCACAGGTAAAACCTTATCGTAGAGGATAATAGCTTTATTATATTCTCCTTCTTGATAATACTTATTTGCCCCTGCATATAATTCCTCCCAGTTTGTGCTTTTCTCAAGCTTGCTGAAAGGGCCGCAGGAACTTACGGCAAGTATAATAATCAGTAACAGAATGGATTGTACGCGCATTTTCATTTTCAAGACCGCAAATATACGGGATAATTATTTGGATTCAAATGGATGACTGCTGCATAGTCAAGTCTTACTTCTTGACAACGAGCTTCTTGGTAACAATATTTTTATTGTTCAAGAAAAGTGTATAGAAATATATCCCTGGATTGTAATCTGATACATTAATTACCAGTGCATTTCTATCCGGGTCAAGGTCATAATCTGCTATAGGATTCCCGATGAAGCTATTAATAGCTATTCGAGCTTTTACAGATTGATTTTTAATATTATAATCGAATTGAGCTATTCTCACACTAGGATTTGGATAAACGTCACTTAACATTATGTCCTTGTAGTCAAATTCATCAACTCTAATTGCTGGATCATCGACTTCATATCTTGCCTCAACGATGAAAAGGTCTCTAAGATTGTTTTCATTTACGAAAGTAAGGTCAAAGGAACCTCTTGTTGCAGCTATCCCCATACCAAATTCCAGATACAAGTCTGTCAACAA
This sequence comes from Algoriphagus ratkowskyi, assembly GCF_002150505.1. Classification (GTDB taxonomy): domain Bacteria; phylum Bacteroidota; class Bacteroidia; order Cytophagales; family Cyclobacteriaceae; genus Algoriphagus; species Algoriphagus ratkowskyi. The sequence continues at coordinate 20,915 of NZ_MSSV01000025.1, read as the reverse complement.
TTCACCAGGCTTTAAAGTCAGTTTAATTTTTGCAAGATCTTTTTTTGGATCGTAGCACTGATCTCCAATACAGAGTTTTACCTTTTGAGAAGACCCAATATTACCGCGAAGAGATTTGAGTAGAAATATTTTAACTTGATTAGTTTCGTTTTGAAGTATGATTGTTTTACGTTGAGTTGACCCCAAGTCTCCACGAAATTCTATACCATCACTCAATACCCGTACCTGTTGTGCTTCCGTAAAAACGGGAACCAACAGCCAAAGCCATGTGAAAAATATGAGTAATAGTTTCATGTAGAGTTTTAATCGATATGCCTTCAGATGTTGTAACTGTAATCAATATACGGACAAAATTAAGCCAATGACTAGCTAATCGAAGAAAAATGCGGTTAAAATCTGTTAACCTTTTTAAAATTTTTTCAAGCATAACTCGTTACGCATATTGCTTATCTCCTAAAACAGACTATGAATTCTTTTTTTCTGGTTTCCAACCACGTTTTTCTAGTGATTTTAAGATCTCTTGCTCGGTGGGCAAAAGCAGCTCTACATCTGGCTCATTAAATAAATTTTTTGCATTTGGATCAATCTCTTCAGGTTTTCTCCAGATATAAATATCCTCAATACTAGGTTTTTCATCAAACCTCCATTTGAATCCTTCAAGCCTTGAGTTCTCCTCGTTAATTAGTTGAAAAGGAGTGAATTTACCATCGGGCTTTATTCCATAAGTCACCCGCTGAATAGCTCCATTTTTAAATCTGAGTTTGATATTAGCACTTAATGTTTTATTGATTCCCTGAGCAATAGTATCAGCTTGCAATGCAAAATAAAGTGACTCTCCATTTCCATCAATATCAATCTTGTCCATCTTTCCATTCACAAAGTAGCCAACCATCGTTCTTCCCTTCATCTGATTGAAATTTCTAATTGTATCCTGCGTGACCACAAACACTTTATCCTTCATGAACACACGATCTAACTCTTCATTTGCGATGTAAAAAACCATACTATCTGAAGTTATCTGGCTTTTTTGGTTCCACATCACTGGGTCCTTAAAAAATTGAATAGACGAATCAGAATAATTGTATACCAATGAATCAGCTAAACCAGATAAGTCAGTTTTCACCAACTTAACGGAACGAAATGCTAGCAAATATTTCATAGAATCCGCCTCCCCGTCTTGCGAAATCAGTGAGTCCGAAGCCATATACAGTGTATCTGTTTCAAAATATCTTCTGACCAAGGCATTCCCATGAACCAGACTATACTTTCGCTCCTCCCAATATTCTCCCACATCACCAAAGACCTCTACCTGCCGCTCTTTATTTAGAACACTAACATTCTCTTTTCCTTCATAGTAGGCATCTACTTCGCTGTAATAAAGTTCTTTTGCCTTTATTCGGCTAGTCTCAGACTCCACTACTCCTTCGAAAAACTTAAACTTCTTCGCCTGTGTATCATAAAAACTCCCCTGTTGAGCATCAAGGGTGTTTCCATCCTTTGAAATCAAATTCGTCAAGCCTTTTGTCTCTGCGGTTTTTGGAATGGTGAGATAAATTAAATCATTGGTTTTCATTGTGTAATCTGGATTGACCAGTACTACATCCTTTTTAAAAGTGATTTGCTCAATATTTACCTCATAGGTTCCGCGCTCACTCGTGAGCACATTTACTGAATCGACTACCTTTCCCTTATTGAAGTAATAGGCAATGTTACCTGCTCGGTCATAATCCAGATAGTTTGTAGTCAGCCTAGTTTGGTCATTGGTGAAAACCACATTATTTCTCAGCTTGGCTAGCTGAGTATTCCCATCATACTCCGCATATCTACTAGTTGTGGTCACAGGATCTACCTGATCTACAATTTTCACATTACCGAAGAGTCTCGCTTTATTTTCTTTTCTGAAAAAATGGGCAGAGTCACAATAAATCAAGGTATTCTTGTGCTCCATCTCGACCGATCCTATCAACCTTTCATAGCCCTTAAGCCCATCGCCACCTAATAGATCTGCTTTTTTAATACCCAATACGGACTTCTCCTGGGCTTGGGTTGATAAACAAACGACCCAAAAAGTCAGAATTAATAAGGGAATACGAAATATGGCTGTAGTCATAACTGCACGAATGTGGGCAAATTTAGTAGAAAATGATATTTTTGATCAATGGTTGACACTTTTATCCGGCATATTCGAAACAAATCAATATTTGATCCTTCCAAAATCTATCTGTTGGCCAGCAGTGGCGGAATGGACAGCATGTGCTTAGGCAATCTTTTGACCAAAGCGGAAATTCCTTTTGAGATAGCTCATGTTAATTTTCAGCTACGTGCAAAAGAAAGTGATGAGGACGAAGAGTTTCTTAGAAAATGGGCAAATTCATCTGGTATAACATTCCATGTTCATCACGCAGATACTTACGCCTTCGCATCACATAGAAATATCTCTACGCAAATGGCTGCCCGAGAGATTCGCTACGATTGGTTTGAAAAACTCAGAGCTGAGCGAAACTTAGCTGGCATCATACTCGCACATCATGAAGACGATCAGATTGAAACAATTTTCTTAAATTTACTACGCGGCACAGGCATAGAAGGAATTTACGGAATGGCTGAGCGTAGAGGCTGGTTGATTCGTCCATTATTGATTTTTGGTAGATACGAGATCAAGGATTACGTGCTTAAAAATCAGCTCGAATGGAGAGAGGACAGCTCTAATGAAAAAACTGATTACAAGAGAAATAAGCTCCGTCATATCGGTTTACCAGCATTATATGCTAATTCCGAAGATGCTAGATCAAATTTATTAAACAGTTTCGCTCGATTAAAGGATACTGGAAAGGCTTTCAATGCGCTTTTTGAAAACTGGGCAGCTCAAAAAATAAAAGTTTCAGAAGGAATGCAGACACTTCCTTTGACTGACATCGGAAGAACTGCAGGCGCAGCTTCATTGCTGTATTTTTGGCTTCGTCCCTATGGCTTCAACTCCGATCAGGCGCAGGACATTTTAGAAAGCTGTCAAACAGGTGAATCGGGAAAACTATTCGAAAGTACTAGCCATTTACTCAACCTTGATCGAGACCAGTTGATTTTAGCACCTTTACCAGTTGATTTTAATTCCATCCTAATTTCTGAAAGTGATATAGACTTTATTTTGACAGAGGAGAAATATGAAATCATAAAACTTGAAGGTAAAGAGGCCATTGATAAAACTCGGCAAAATGCCATGCTCGATCTCGAGCGACTGAGTTTTCCCTTAGAAATCAGAACTTGGCAGGAAGGTGACCGTTTTATTCCGCTTGGAATGAAAAACACCAAGAAAATATCCGACTTTTTGATAGATTTGAAAGTGCCTGTGGTTAAAAAACATACTGTCAAAGTATTACTTTCTGAGGGACAGGTAGCCTGGGTAATTGGCTACAGGATCGCTGACTGGGCAAAATCCACAGCAGCTACCCGGAAATTACTTTATTTAAAAAAAACGATAAATAATGCTTAATCCATTTTCTAAAACTTACACTGAAGCGGAGGAACAAATGTTCCTTTTTCTCGGGCAGATTAAATTCTTTGAGAATTTGAAAGACAAGGAAATGGTGAGATTTATCCCTGCTATGCACCACAGAAAGTATGTGAAGGATGAGGTGGTGTTTTTCAGTAAAGACCCAAGCCAAGCGCTTTACTTAGTGAAAAACGGAGATATTAGTCTAACAATCGATATTAAAGACAATTTTGAGACTATTCTACAAGTCAAAAGAGGGGAAGCTTTTGGTGAAAATTCCTTACTGGAAAATGCCAAAAGAACTTATACCGCGTTAATAGTTTCTGACGAAGCTGAATTAATCGTAATTCCTCACTCTGCAATGCAGGAGATTTTTGACAGCAACCCAAAGATCAAAGCAAAAATGATGACATCGCTCACAGAATATTATAACCAAAACAATCAGCGGCTTTTCCGCTCCTACCGAGAATCATTTGGTTTCTTCAGTCTGCGCCAAATGTTCGAATAAAGCACTTCATGCCTGCTGATTCAAGGCACAAAACCTGAATTACTTCCAAAGTATTCTGTACTCTGTTTCGAATCCTAGGCATTGTTTAATAACTTAGCGCGACTTTTTAACGCAAAATATTCATATTAAAATCTATAAATCTAATGAGCAAAGTAACCGTAGTAGGAGCTGGTAATGTAGGTGCAACCTGTGCCGATGTATTGGCTTATCGCGAAATCGCTGAGGAAATCGTATTAATTGACATCAAAGAAGGTGTAGCTGAAGGTAAAGCACTTGACATTTTCCAGAAGGCACCTATCAACCAATACGACAGCCGTACAATTGGTAGCACAAACGATTATAGCAAAACTGCTAATTCTGATGTAGTAGTAATCACTTCTGGTCTTCCTCGTAAGCCAGGAATGACTCGAGACGATCTGATCGAAACCAATGCAGGTATCGTGAAGTCTGTGACTGAGAACGTAATCAAACACTCTCCAAATGCAATCATCATTGTGGTATCTAACCCACTTGATGTCATGACTTACCAAGCGCATATCACTTCTGGTATTTCTAGAAATAAAGTAATCGGTATGGCTGGTATCTTGGATACCGCACGTTATAGAGCTTTTCTTGCCGAGGAATTAAATGTATCACCGAAAGAAATCCAGGCAATCTTAATGGGTGGCCATGGTGACACGATGGTGCCTCTTCCTCGCTATACTACAGTAGCAGGTATCCCAGTGACTGAATTGGTGGCGAAGGATAAGCTTGACGCGATCATTGAAAGAACAAAGTTTGGCGGTGGTGAGCTTGTTAAACTAATGGGTACTTCTGCTTGGTATGCTCCAGGAGCTGCAGCTGCGCAAATGGTAGAAGCAATCTTGAAAAATCAAAGAAGAGTATTCCCTGTTTGTATCAAACTAGAAGGAGAATATGGAATTGACGATTGCTACCTTGGTGTGCCAGTTATTCTTGGTAAAAATGGTGTAGAGAAAGTATTGGAACTAGACCTAAATGCTGAAGAGAAAGCACTTCTTGAGACTTCTAGAGGTCACGTGAAAGAAGTAATGGAAGTTTTGAACAACCTAGGTAAATAATTTTAGTAATTTTTAATACATCAGACCTGAGATTCTCTTGCTTTTGTGAGGGTTTCTTAGGTCTGATTATTGTAATATGCCGACTGAATCATTCGTGAGCCTGTGAAGATCTGGAAAAGCCTACTTATACTTTTTATCACCCTTCTCCTAGCTGGAGGCGGATTCTGGATCTACAAATCCTACTTTTCATCTCGCCAAGTCAATAGTTTAGAGGTAATTAGCCAAAATGCAGTTTTTGTTTTTGAAACATATGAGGGTGCAGATCAATGGAACACTCTTGTAAATGATCCTGTGTGGGAGATATTAAAAACTTTCCCCGCTTTCCAAAGATTATCTGCTCAACTCATCACTTTGGACAGTTTGAACGGCGGCTCTGGTGAAATCGCCAAATCCCTCAATGGCCAGCAAGCTACCATCAGTCTTCATTCTACTGGTATTGCAACTTTCGAGTTGCTTTTTACGGTAAATCTCAACCCATCAACAGCTACAAATTTTATAAGCGAAATTAAAGAAAGAATCCCGTCAGGATCACGATTCCAACCTAGGCTATACTCTGATACAGGTGTGATGGAATATTATGATTCGGACAATAACCGACTTTGGAGCATTTCGTTACTTGGCGATTTGGTTGTGATTTCCTCCTCCTCCTTCCTTGTTGAAGAGGCCATCCGTTTCTATGTGAACGAAGACCAACAAAGTTATTATTCCTTGATGAAGACAATTTCCTATAACTCAGAATCAGAAGGACGGATCTTGCTAAATGGCAAAGGATTGGGGAATTTACTGAAGGGAGTCGGGGGACAAAGAGAAAGTGCCACAATTGGTGGATTGGAAATAATGCCTGGAGTGGCAGCCTTGGATTTATATTTGGAAGAGAATCAAATGGTTTTTAGAGGCCCGGTGATTTATGATGAGGAAGTGGATTTCACACCATCAATTCAAGCAAACCTTGCCGCGATCGAAGCGGTCGTCTCCAATCGTACCTTAGCGCTTACGCAATTCAATTTAGCTAGCATTTACGAAACGCAGAATATCACCAATCGAGCTTTTACAGCACGAGCGACTTTCAGCGGAGATATTCAAAGAAACCTCCTAGACAGAGGATTTCTTGATAGCTTCACTGGAGAATTATATCTGCTAGACCTAGAAAATGCTGGGGGAGCAGATCAGAATTTGGCATTATTGGCACGCACTAGAGATGCCGCTCCAGCAATCCAGCTACTCAAAGAATTTCAGCAAAGTGAAAGTGATGAAGGTTCAGATTTCTATTCGGGTCATGAGATTCTCTTCCTTTCTGAGGAGGAATTTCCTGCTCATTTATTCGCTGGTAAATTCCCGGGATTTGGACAGACATTCATCACCTCAGAAAGTGATATTCTGATTTTTACAAATTCCCAACAGGCAATGAAGCTCATCTTAGATGACTTTCGCTCTGGAAGTACGTGGGACAAATCCAGAGCGCCGCTTGCCAAAAAGGATTTGAGCCCAACTTCAGGATTCAGCAGATTATATCTGACGGATCAGATTTGGGAGTCTTGGACTAAAAAAGCCAATCCATCGTGGAGCTCTTTCCTACAGAAATATGCAGAAGCATTCCAATCTTTCCCGTGGATTTCATTTAAAATCAACCAAATCCAAGGAAGAACAGAGGGCACACTTAGCTTTCCATATGATGGAAGGTCCACGCCAACTATTGAAACAACAGGTGCAATCTCTTTGCAACCGAGTAAAAGAATATCAGTAGATCAGCGATTAACCTATGGGCCTAAGTCTATCATTAATTATCAGGACAACACCGAGGATTTACTAGTACAGGATCAAAACAATGTCCTCCACCTGATCAATTCTGCAGGCCAGGAAGTTTACTCAGAGCAACTCTCCGGCCCTATCGTATCAGATGTTTTTCAAATTGATTATTACAAAAACGGAAAGCTCCAGTTGCTTGTCGCCACACAGGACAAAATCTATGGAATAGATAGATTGGGAGATCCACTTCCGACCTATCCTATCAGTATAAGCGGGGAGAAGATCAGTCACTTAAATCTAATTGACTACAGCAACAATAAAGATTATCGGTATTTCATCAGTACAGAAGAAGGTGATTTATACCTACTTGATAAAACTGGAGAAAAACTGGAAGGCTGGGATCCAAATAGACTAGGTTCCAAAACTATCGGCTCTCCGGCACACTACCGTGTCCCTGGTATGGGAGATTACATGGTCGCTTTGACAGAAAACGGAAACCTTCAACTTTTCAATAGAAGAGGAGAAAACCAATCTGGATCTGCCATCAAACTTGGCGAATCATTTAAATCTGGCTTGATCGCTTGGAGAGATCCCAAATCAAGATCCACGCAGCTCGTCGGAATTACAAAAAACGGGGAAGTAATTCACACCAATTTCAATGGAGAAATAGGATACCGAAATCAACTGATCAAAAATGATCGTGATAGTGAATTCTTGCTTGTTCCAGATCAAAAGCATAATGATTTTGTCTTTATCTCACGTCAATATAACGAAGTGAGCGTACTTGACAGGAACGAAAAACCACTTTTTACAACACGGGTTTCCGCAGAAAACTTGGTGTATCAATTCTTTGATTTTGGCTCAGAAAGGCAACTATTTGCCATCACAGACCTCACTCAAGAATTTTGCTACCTCTTTGACCTCAAAGGAAACCTTCAGACTACTATGCCATTAGAAAGCACCGGCCCTATTCAGATCACTTATCAGTCATCCTTAGGGCAATACTTGATCAGAACAATAAGTGGATCCACCCTCACGGAATTCCAGTTGGCAGATTAGGCATATCTAGATTCTCTTGGGCAACGCCACTTGTTTGGCTAACTTGCGAAAAATCACCAGAACATCTAATGCTTAAAAAGTACCTTTTACTAGTATCCTTATTTATTTGGATTGGCAACACTACTTTTGCACAACTGGTTTCTGACAATCTTGAAACTTTTCAGGTAGGAAATTCAGTCAACCTTAGCTCTCCCTATCATACCACACTTTCATTTTTCTATCACCTAGAGGAGGGAAATTATCAGCCAGAAAAAGCCGCCAAGGCTCTTGATCTTTCTAATTTTAAGGATGGAAATGGTGAGAGTCTAGCTGTAAAACTGAAGCAGATTTTTGAGGGAAAGGGTATGTTAATACGTACAAACGAAATCCCAAACGAACAAAACTATTTTGATAGCACTTCCGCTTCAAATGAAAACATCTATTATTTCGACAAAAAAATTCTCCCAGGAATTTTCCTCCAGAAGACCGGTGACACATGGAAATATTCTGCATTCAGTGTAAGCCAGATAGACGAGCTTCATTCAGAAACTTACCCTTATGGTACAGCAAAACTGCTCAACATATTACCAAAAATTGGAAATGAGGAATATTTAGGACTTCACCTTTGGCAACTTATTGGTTTATTTACCCTTCTTTTACTAGTCTTCCTCTCGCATTGGTTTTTCACACTGGTAGTAGATAGGTTGATACTTTATCTCTTCCAGCGGTTTGGTTACGGGAAAATAGGAGAAAATTATATTCTGCCCGTCGCCCGTGTGATTAGCATCTACCTCATCGTCGTACTGCTATCCCTATTCATCCGAGTACTACAACTTCCGATTGAGATTTGGTCATGGATTTTGATCGTGATACGAACGCTAAAACCATTCCTAATCACTATTATTTTCTACAAATTGGCAGATGTGGTTGCAGCTTATTTCACCAAGTTAGCTACAAAAACCGAATCCACACTTGACGATCAGTTAGTGCCATTGATGCGCAAAACGCTCAAGGCTTTTGTCATCATAGTGGGAACTTTGTTTATTCTCAAAGATGGCCTGAACCTAGATATCATCCCCTTCTTGACAGGACTTTCCATAGGTGGTGTAGCAATAGCTTTGGCTGCTCAGGATACGATCAAAAACTTCTTCGGATCAGTGATGATTTTCATAGATAAGCCTTTCCAAGTGGGCGATTGGATCACATCTGGGGAAATCGACGGTACTGTGGAAGAAGTTGGATTTAGATCCACCCGTATCCGAACCTTCAGAAATTCGCTGATGTATGTGCCTAATGGGAAAATCGCCGATTCTATCCTGGATAATCATGGACTTCGTCAATACAGACGGTTCTATACTACGCTGACCATTACCTATGACACACCTCCTGAGTTGATTGATGAGTTTGTGAAAGGACTTCGTGAAATCGTCCTCGCTCATCCACACACAAGAAAGGATATGTTTCATATCTATTTCAATCAGCTTTCTTCGTTCAGTCAAGACATCATGTTTTACATTTTCTTTGAAGTACCCTCATGGGGAGAGGAACTTCAGTGCAGACATGAGATATTGGTGCAAATCGTGAAACTTGCCAATTCTATTGGAGTACGCTTCGCATTCCCTACACAGACGATACACATGGAATCTTTTCCAGAGAAAAAAACACTGGTTCCTGAATACACAGGAGGTTATGAAGCTAAAGTGAATGACTTCGTGAACCGTGAGTTAAAGCGTAAAAACGATTAGTTCGTCAACTCAATTCGGATAAAAAATCTTAGGATGAAAGCTCAGAATTGCAGATTCGGAACAGCAAGTGTTCTAAACATCATTTGAGAAGACTTTATTTGACTTGAAAATTCCTCAGGTATTCCTTCGATTCTCCTTGTGCTGTCTTAGTTTTAACAGTAACCTGAAAGTTACCTTTCGTCTCTGGAATGTTGATTTCAATAGAATTACTTATCGGAGCAGTCTCAGGAATTGCTGACCAGAATAGCACAGTTCTCCAATCCATAATATTCTTGTCTTGTGTAGGAGCATCAAATAGCGATCCTGCTGAAACCACTTTAGGTTGAATTCCCTCGTAGTCTAAGTAAATACCATTAGAAGGTATAGGAAATCCTCCGAAGTCATTCTTGTAAGAGCTGAAGCTCATCACACCGGGGAATTTTTCCTCGTTGAGGAAAAAAGTACGGGTCAATACGTCTAAAGACTTAAATTCTTTCGGGTCAAAAGATGCTAGTAAATCCGAATCGAAAATTGGCAATGCATCAATGAGCATGAGTGGATTGGAATCAAAACTAGTACCCAGAACCTCATCCAAGGATCTAAACTCCTTCTTCTTCTTGATTGTCTTTGCAGAAATCTCCTGAATGTATTCTTTGACCACAATCTCGACAGTTTCGAATCTAGTGTAGTCATCCAATAAATAAGTTCTATCTTCTACAAACCCCGTCACAACTGGAAATAAGGTAGCCTCAAATTCATTTACAAAATAACCTTCAACTTGCCCTCCTTTCAATAACTCATTAAGATATTCCTGATCTTCAGGACTTATTACGAGTTCTGGAAAAGTGAAATTGGATTTGTAATGAGTTACGGGTGCGGGGGAGATAATTCCAAAATCTAAAAGGCTACCATTTCCATCAGCTTGAGCAACTAAATATTTCCAGTTTTTCATTCCTCCAGTATCAAAGAATAAGGTCCCTTCGGCGTCTGGTCGATCAGTAAAGAGTGCAGACTTTTCACCGTGTAGTGACAAGTAATACAACTGTGTCGTATCCACCGCTGCATCCTCAAGTTTAGCTTCGATGACATGCCCGAAAAGTTCAGGAATTAAGCTATGTTTTTCTATAGATTCATAAACTCTGGCAGAGGAAATCTTTCCCAGATCTGTCAAAAATGGATTCACTGATGACACACTTACTTCAGTAATTTCTACGTCTTTAGGAAGCGTTATTACCAAGGTGGATCCCGCGGAATTCACATCCTGAGACAGGGTAATTCCATTTGGCTCTTGAGATAGGGGAACACTTGTTCGCTTAGCGACAACCGTCGGAGGAACAGTTCTATTAAACACCGTGATGAACTGCTGCACCAAACCTTCCTCCAAATTTTGATATGGACTCACCCTAGAAAATACCCGCAGGAGATAATTATCTGAGGGAAGATTAAGGGGAAGCTGTAAAAAGTTAAAGCTTCTACCCTCTTCTAAGGACATCTTTGCAATAGCAACTGACTCATTATACCTATTGACTAGTTCGGCATAAATAATCTTTGACTCAGCAGGAAAATCTCCCTGAGTAGCCTGACTCGCTATCCAAACTCGCTCACCCCCAAAAAATATAGTTTTGGGAATTGAGAAATTGACGGTCTCATAGCTAACATTTTGAGCCATCGCACCCTTTGCTAGAACAAGGAGTAAGCAAAGAAAAACGGGAAATTTAATGGTATAGCTCATATCAATCCTCCCAGAAATCTGGTTTCACATTCACTCCTCTTAGCGTACAATCCGTACAACGTCTAACTGCCCCTTGGAAACCTATTGGATCATATGCCCCTTCAGGAATTACCGCAACCACTGGCACAAAGGTACCTGTAGTGAAGGCGAGTGGATAGTTGATTTTCATAATGGTATCGGGTTCTACAAAACAATTGAAATAATCTGGTTCTACTGCTCTCCATGGAATTACTTCCTGAGCGTCTACAAACAATCGCTTTTGCTGAACAGTCCCTAAACTCACAAAACCAACTACCGGAACGTTGGGATCTTGATCATTCTTAATATTCCCACCGATAGTCGATGGTAATGGACTGAAAATTGAGCCGAGATCATTCGTGTTTTTTCGAAGAATCTCCCAGAACTCAGATGCTTTCTTATCTAGCGCTTTTTGTGAAATCAAAATACTGTAACGAACAGAAAGTCTCTCGTCATCCTGCAAGATCTGAGTTATCGACTGTCTAAACACAAATTGACCCTCAAATCTTGAAGAGGTTTCTAATATCAGAGCCGAGCTGACATCTCCTCGATAGCATAAATTAGTTCTATCGTCTAGAGCTCGAATGATTACATCCTTAGAAGCTGAATCATATTTGTAAGGAGTAGAAATTTTTGGTCGGAAAGCATACGTTTCCTCATAGGTCCAAAGGAAATCATCGGCATTCTCGTCACCCTTGGTAGTAAGATATATCTCTGCTCCTTTCTCATTTTTCACCACTCCCACATCGATAATCTCTGGAGTAATAATAGGCTTGATGAGCTCGGAGGTATAGCTTAGCCCATCATTGGTGAAAATATGAAGTCTGTAATTCTCCTGTTCGGGAATATCATATGCAAATTCAAACTGACCAAAACCTAAAGAAGTTAATGGGTATTCTGCTCCTGATTCTGATCTCAGTGAAACTGCAGCACCTGGATAATTAAGAGAATTAGACCCATCTGTCTGGATATTCCTAGTATAACTAAGCTTCAATATGCTTGGCAACCCTTCCGTATCTAAATATCCTTCTACTACCAAAACAGATAAATCTGTAGGATCAATATCCGGATTGAATGGTTCTCTACACCCAGTGATGAATAGAATGCAGAACAATATAACTGGAACTAGTCTATTCATCAGAAACGGAAATTGTATGTAATAAATGGGATTGGCTGAGCAAATATCGACAATTGATAACCACGCAGCTGTCCTTCTACTGGAGTGTAATACACCGAATATGGATTGCTTCTGCCAAGAAGATTGTACACTCCAAGTGACCAGGAGGAATGTGCCAGCTTCTTGATTTTGTGACTTCCTTCTATGTTGACCGAAAAGTCTACTCTGAAGTAATCAGGGATTCTATATGCATTACGATCAGAGAAGTATACTCGCTCCGAGCCAGCATAGTCAAACTTAGAGATAGGTAAAGTAATTGGCCGACCGGTACTGTAATTTACTCCCAGGGAAGTATTTACCCGTTTACTCAACTCATAATTGGCAGTCAGTACCAAGTGATGAGGTTGATCAAAATTGCTGGAATAATATGCTCCGTTATTTATCTTCTCTATGCTTGGCTCATCAGAGGTTTTCATCAATGAGCGAGAATAAGTGTAGGCAATGGAGCCTTTAAGCGACCCTGTACTTTTCTTCAGTAATAATTCTAGACCATATGCCTTACCATCTGAATTCAATACGTCTTGTTCTATACTTTCATTGAGGATAATATTGGCTCCAGATCTATAGTCTAGCAGATTAGCCATGTATCGATAGTAAACCTCCGTAGAAAATTCCAGCTTGTTTTTAGCAAGATTACGGTAATACCCCACAGAAGCTTGACCTCCTGTCTGTGGTTTGATGTAAGCATCACTCAATTTCCAAGAATCTGTAGGGGAAATGGAGGAAGTATTTGACAATAAGTGAATGTTCTGTCTCATGGTATTGAAACCAGCTTTCACAGAAGATCTATTATCCAAGGTATATCTAGCCGAAATTCGGACCTCCGGCCCTTGATAGGTCTGTACAGTTTTGCCCATATCGTAAGTCTCCTCTCCTATCAAATTACTTTCAGTGATAGGAGCTCCAGGCACATATAAATTCACCGTTGCAGGCCCTAGCAACTGATAAAGCATATATCTTCCTCCGTAGCTTAGGGAAAGCTTTTCAGAAACGACAAATTCATCTCCAAAATAAATTGAAAACTCGCGGGCATTCTCCTGATCTAATACCTTATCTATGACGATAGATTCAGAACCATATGGCTGGTTTCTTCCCGGATTCAAAGTGTATTTAATTCCATGAATACCAAAGTTCATGATATGCTTCTCATTCTTTCTGTATTCAAAATCCGCCTTCGCAAAAATCTGTTGAACATCGAAGCCAAACGCGAAAGAATTTAGGGGATTATCCTGTCCCACTATACCAAATTCATAATTATCACTTCCCACAGTAAATCTTCCTTCCAACTCATCGTTGAAAAAGTGCTTCCAACCCAGTGCTACATTTATATTTTGGTAGGAATAGGTGGTATCAGGATCAAATTGAAAATCATCCTGACTCAGATAAGCTGTTAATTCCAGTGAGTTCTTTTCATTGAAAGTATGCTGAATATTCGCATTGATGTCATAGAAAGTGACTTTACTATCATTCAGGTCTGCTTCTTCGTCCAGGAGATTCAATGCCCAATCAGAATAGGTCGTTCTTCCTCCTACTATAAAATTTGTTTTGTCCCCTATTGGTCCGTCCAAACTTAGCCTGCTTGTCAGAATCCCTATCCCTCCGGATCCACCTATTTTGTCGGATCTACCAAACTTCGGATCTACTTGCAACACCGAGGAAAGCCTACCTCCATAATTCACTGGTATTGACCCTTTGTAAAGCTCCACGCCGTTTACAATATCTGCATTGAATGCGGAAAAAAAGCCGAAAGCATGAGTTGGGTTGAAAATTGTAGAGTTGCCGTACAAGATCAAATTTTGATCAGCCGCACCACCACGGACATTAAATCCAGATGAGGCTTCTCCTACGGTATTCACCCCAGGCATAGTCAATATACCCTTGAGTACATCTACCTCACCCATCACGGCTGGTAGTCTTTTCACCTCTGCTATGGTGATAGACTGCACGCCCATGTCAAGTTTGTTGACATTAGAAAGCGCTCCTGAGCTGACCACTACTTCATCAAGCGAAAGTATCGTCTCTTCGATACTCATATTTAATACACCATCTCCTTTCAAGTCAATCTGACGCTGCTCTTGAAAACCTCCTATGTTTTGCACCCAAATTGTATGTCTGCCTTTGGGAAGAGTCAACTGATATCTTCCGTTTTGATCTGTCGCTATCTGTTTATATTCAACTTTTTCTAAAACTATAGCTCCGCTCATCGCTTTGCCAGATTCAATGCTCGACACTATGCCACTCAAAATAGCCGTCTTAGATTGAGGATTTGTAGCGGATGTCCCGATTACAAAGCGTTTATTCTTATCAAAAGCACTTAGAGAATCTCCAGCTTTTGCCAGATTATCCTGTCTTTCCTGAACCAAGAAATAATCTTTGGGAAATTCGATTTGTATTCTTCGTCCTTTGCTCACCCAAATCCTATTAGAAGAATCTATGGAGTAAGTCAAGCCAGTCTCTGCAAAGATTTGATTCAATATCATCCTGATATCCGAATCCTTTGCCTGCAGATTGACTTGGACATTTTCTATATCACTTTTTTTGAAGTGGAATTTATACTCAGATTCAGATTCAATTCTCTGCGTAAATCTTTCAAAAGTCATCCCCAAATATGTCCCAGACAACTTGGTGGGGCTTGTTTGAGCTTTCAATTCTGCGAAAAAACAAACTGCCAAAATTAGTAGTAGTATTTTTCTCATTTGACAAAACCATTGAAGGTATCAGACTGACTTTCTCTTAGTACAGCCAATTCTTGGATATATCTTTCCTTTTCTGTCGAAAAATAAATAGACTTTCCTTTAAAATACTTTTTCACGTCTTTCTTCCTTAAACCCAAACTCTCTATAGCCTGCTTCTTCTTTCGTATTAACACGAATTTATCGTCGTACCAGTAGAAATAATCATCCTTTTCTAAAAATGCATGTGTGTATTTGCCCACTGTCTTGGTTGGATCTATATACTTGTAATACTTGATCAAGACTTTAATTTCCCCATCATTTAATACACGGTAGAACCCATTTTTATTGAGATTGTAGGATTCATTTCCAGCCAATTTTCTAAATACACTTCCATCCTTTAATTGAAATTCTTCAATTTTCTCAGGCTTAATCAGAATTTTTTGATTGTGTATAGGATGGAATGTGATCACTACATCTGCATTCACATCATAGAGTAATGGCACATCGGTATAGCTGATTTTATTGATAGACAATGTGCCTTCACCAAATTTCCTGTCTAAGTGATACGGGCTCCCTTCATAGTTCAAAGGTGGCTCGCGATATTGCCCTCCTGTAATGAGTTCTTGGAAGTAAGGTAACTGATCCTTATATAAGGACAAATAAGTCTGTGTCTGTGCAAATGAGCTGGCAGTCCAAATAAAAAACAGAATAAAAGGTGTGAAAAAGTTTATTTTTAGCATATGTTCGATACTATAGTAGACTAGATTAATCTCTCTTTTTTACGGAATAATCTAAACGGCAAATATAGAATCTGAATGGACTACACCTATTAAATTTTTAATAAACGTAAGAGGAGATCGAGCATCACTCAATCGTCAAATAGAGGGACGGGTATATTCCATGCGTGATTCCTCCCCATAACTCCCGATAATTATCGGGACAGGATGGCCTATTAATAACAAAATATAAACACATGAAAAGAAGAAACCTACTCAAATCAATTGCACTTGGAGCTACTGCTATTCCTCTAGTACCTGTCTTTGCTTCAACGACGAAAAAAAAGGAAGCAACAATACAATTCTCTTTGAATACCAGTACGCTTCGTGGTCAAAAACTTGACCTTCCACAAATCATAGAAATTGCGGCCAAAGCTGGATACGATGGTATAGAACTTTGGATCTCAGAGTTAGATGCTTATTTAAAAACTGGGAAATCTTTAGCATCGCTAAAAAAGCTATTTGTCGATGCTAAAATTATTCCTGTGAATGCAATTGGCTTTGCACCATGGATGGCGCAGGAGGTGGAAAAAAGTAAGGCAGGATTTGAGCAAATGGAAAAAGAAATGGCGATGCTCGCGGCTATTGGATGCAAGAGAATAGCTGCTCCTGCAATTGGAGCCACAGCCCCAATAGATTTATTGGCTGCTGGCGAGCAATATGCTAGTTTATTAGACTTAGGAAGAAAAACTGGTGTAATGCCTCAATTGGAATTCTGGGGAGCTTACGACCCATTCCATCAGCTTGGACAGGCGCTGGCTACAGCAGCTGCAGCCAATGATCCTGATGCTCGAATTCTTCCAGACGTCTATCACTTGTTCCGAGGAGGATCTGGGTTCGAAGGCTTAAAACTAGTGAATGGAAATGCTATTGAAGTCTTTCACATGAATGATTTCACTTCCAAGCCTAGGTTAGAGCAGAAAGACAGCGACAGAGTTTATCCTGGAGATGGAATTGGGCCAATGAAGGAAATCGCAGCAACGCTGAAAGCTATGGGAGGGAATAAAATCCTGTCTCTTGAAGTCTTCAATGAAACCTATTGGGCGCAAGACGCGCAGCTAGTTGCTAATACAGGATTGAAAAAAATGAAGCAGTTCTTTTAATAGATTTAACTATACCTATCAAACCAAAAAGCAGGAAAGAGATCCCTTTCCTGCTTTTTCTATTTTTTAGACTTTCTGATTTTATAGTTCAGCCTTTCAAACTTTCTCTATCCAATCCACTCCAGTATCCTTCCAAGCTCTCTCATTTGCCGAGTCGATTACAGCTTCGCAAACTTTCTGCGTCTCAAATGCATCACGGAACGTAGGATGACAAGATTCACCAGTTTCTAAGCTTTTAAAGAAATCAGCCACCTGATGTACAAATGAGTGCTCATAACCGATAGAAGTACCTGGAATCCACCATCTATCCATGTAAGGATGGTCTCCGTCAGTCACGTGTATGGATCTCCAACCACGAACTTGGCTTTCATCTGCATGATCGAAATACTCCAAACGAGTCAAATCATGTAAGTCCCAACGAATGGAAGCATGCTCTCCGTTGATCTCGAACGTATAAAGTGCCTTGTGCCCTCTAGCATAGCGAGTTGCTTCAAATAAGCCTAAAGAACCGTTTTCAAAATGACAATGGAATAGACAAGCGTCATCGATAGTTACTTTTTTCTTCTCACCTGTACTCTGATGTACTCGCTCTTTAATGAAAGTCTCAGTCATGGCAGAGACATCTTTGATGCCGCCATTCAGCCACATCGCGGTATCTATGCAATGAGCCAGCAAATCGCCAGTCACACCGGAACCTGCAGCGTCAGCATCCAATCTCCATAATGCATCTCCACCTTGAGGCAAATCTGGACTGATCGTCCAATCCTGAAGGAAATTTGCTCGGTAATGGAAAATCTTGCCCAATTTGCCTGAGGCAACAATTTGTTTCGCCAATGTCACAGCCGGTATTCTTCTGTAGTTATACCAAACGGTGTTTTTCACTCCAGCTTTTTCCACTGCTTCCACCATTCCTTGTGCTTCTTTGATAGATCTAGCCAATGGCTTCTCACAAAGAATCATTTTGCCCGCAGCAGCTGCAGCAATTGAGATCTCAGCGTGTGTATCATTTGGAGTACAAATATCCACTGCATCGATATCATCCCGTTTCAGCAATTCTCTCCAGTCTGTTTCTACAGACTTATAGCCCCACTGATCAGCGAATGCCTGAGCTTTATCTGCTCTTCTGGAGCAGCAAGCCTGCAAAACTGGAACGTACTCATACTCTGGAAAAAAATCCGGTACTCTCTTGTATCCATTGGTATGTATTCGGCCCATCAGACCAGTTCCGATCAGACCTATTCTTATATGTTTCTTTTCTTTCATTATCTGAGTTATTTATTGTTCTAATTCACTTCGGAATTCTTGATTCTACATTCGATATTCATCATTAAATCGTAGTAAATGACTTAAGTTAAAATTTCGAATGATGAATGCTGAATGTTAAATAAAGAAATTTTTTAAGCCTTCCATCCATGAGCATTTCTCACTTTCACCAAGGCTGCAAGGATATCATTCCAGGTTTGTTGGTTATTCATTACATCATTCGGGAACATACATCCATCCCAGCAGATATGCTTGAAAGCTTTGGTCAACTCACCCTTTTCATCACGTAGCCAGTAGCCAGCATCATGCGCAATATCCAAAACTCCATTTGGATCAGTTGCTTGGCAATGTCTTCCTGTCTTATCGTGAGAGCCTTGACCGAATACTGATCCGTCATTTTGTGCTACGTGGAAATCAATAGTCCAAGGTCTCAGTGCGTCAGTTACTGTTTTCAACGCAGCTTTAACAGCCTCACGGTCGTTGAGATCGGCATCCTTTGGTAGGATTCTATGCTCAGGAGCATTGTATCCCATGGTATAAAGGAAGGTATGTGACATGTCTGCCTGAAAACCAATATTTGGTCTATTTACCATTTCTAGTAGCTCCACCATATGCTTCCAGCTATGCATCGCACCCCAGCAAATTTCGCCTTCTGTAGCAAGCTTTTCTCCATAACCAGCTGCCACATCACATGCCTCACGGAATGTTTCTGCAATGATTTTAGTATTACCCGCAGGATCTTTTGCCCAATCTTCCACGCCTGCAGCAGAATCTATTCTGATCACACCGTAAGGTCGAACACCAAGATCTCTGAGCTTCTTACCAAATTCACAGGCCTTGCGAACCATGTCCACAAAAGTCTTGCGTTGATCTGCTGTTCCCATCGCTGAGCCAGCCCAAATTGGGGCTACCAGTGATCCTGCAACTAGCTTATTTTTTTGAAGTTTTTCTGCTAAAATTTTAGTCTCATCAGAATCATCTAACTTAAAGTGAGGATCAAGTAGTCCTAAATCCAATCCGTCAAATTTAACTCCATCAACTTCAGCTGCTGCCGTCATCTCCAAGAGTGTATCGAAAGGAATTACAGGTTCAGAATCAGCTCCTTTGCCCACGATTCCTGGCCAGGTAGCATTATGTAGTTTTGGGAAATTATTTTGACTCATGTTTTTGGGGTTATTGGTTGTTGGATGTTAGTTTTTGGTTATTAGTTGTTGGTCGATTTCACATTTGATGGTTACTACTAGTAAGGATGTCGTAAATCAAAAATCGTAAATCTGAATTCATTCCACCACTTTCAAATCCGGATTATCAGGTCCGAAATGCTTCAACATTACGATAGGATCAGTTTTGGAATTGTTAGTGATTTTCACACCAGCTTGCGCAGCTTTTTCAGAAACAAAATACTCATCATGCGTCAACTGGCCAAAACGAATAAGCGCTGGACTTTCGATATCCCAGTTGTTCATTTTACCATATCCCTGCATCATGATCATTCCATAAGCCGCAGCATCTGTGATCGTCACCGTCTGGCCTGGGAAAATAGTCAACTCTTTTGCACTATAATCATGAGAACGGTAGCAAATCCACTTGTCATCATATCCTTTTGCATTCATCTCCGCTCTATCTTCCACTGGAATTGGCTCCATGTAATGATTATCCACGATGTTTGGATTGACGTTCAAGTCCCAATCAATCATTTCTACCAACAGATCGAAGTCTCCTACCCTATCTTTTGGCGTAGCATTCCAAAGTAACTCATCTGGAATAATTGCCTCATTCACCAAGGATTGATACATCGCAAAAATATCAGATGCTTTCTGTGGCTCATAAGTACACAAGGAACCTGGAGCGTGAAGCATTCCTGGAGGAACATTCCAGCCAGTGCCTGGCTGTAATCTGAAAGCCTGAGAATAGTTGGTGATCTTATTATCGCCTTTATTGAAATTCTTCAGACACTCTAAAATAGTTTCTTTTGAAGTTCCTGGAGCGATTCCAAAAAAGGTATATGGAAAATCCCCACCATGATTATTTACTTGAGGTGGAAAATAATAAGCTTCCGGCTTACCATTTTGACCAGTTAGTTTTCCAAACTCATCACTTGGGTGAATGTGATGTGGAAGTGGCCCCATGTTGTCAAAAAACTTGGAGTACATAGGCCAGGACTTGTATTTATCCCAAAGACGGCTACCGATGATTTCAGCTCCTAATTCATCAATGGCATCTTTCAATAGGAAAAGTTCCGTGTTTTCACCATCCTCTAAAGCGATGTGGCTTAATCCTTCATTTTTGCTTGTTAGCGGGCCATTTTCCGCAGGAGTCGTAGAAGAAAACCAACGTTCGTCGATCCCTCCACGCTCGCCACCTAGGCAATAATAATCGTCTGGATGAAGCTTGATTCTTCTACCTGGTACGCAAAACGACCGAGGCACCCAGGTTGGTGTTAATCTTAGTATTCCTTCTCCTTGTTCGAGAGCTTTTTTTGCTAAACTCATGGGTTTATTAATTTGAGATTTGAGATTTCTTGTTTATGATTATGTTAAAACTTCGACATTCAGCATTCGATGTTCGACATTTTAAATTTTATAT
>NZ_MSSV01000024.1 GCF_002150505.1 Algoriphagus ratkowskyi | reverse complement strand
ATTCTACAATATCAAATACACTTAAACATCAAAGGATTGGCTAAACTTTACGATGCGGCAACACCGGACATCGAACATCTGACACCCGCCAAATCATAAAAACCATGGGACTTAAAATCATCATCACAGGTACAACAGGAATGGTTGGCGAAGGTGTGATGCAGCGCTGTCTAGACAATCCAAGTGTTGAAAAAGTGTTGGCGATCAGCCGAAAGCCAAATGGACATCAGCACCCGAAGCTTGTTGAGATTATTCATTCCGATTTCACCGATCTTGCTGCTATAGAAAATCAACTAATTGGATTTGATGCCTGTTACTTTTGCGCGGGAATTTCGTCCATTGGAATCAGTAAAGAGCAATACGAAAAGATCACTTATAAACTCACTTTAGCATTTGCATCAACACTAGCGAAGTTGAATCCAGAGATGACTTTCACCTACCTTTCAGGACAAGGAACTGACAGTACTGAAAAGGGCAGATCTCATTGGGCTAGAGTGAAAGGCAAAACAGAAAACGATTTAAGAAAATTGCCTTTCAAAAATGTCTTTGCCTACAGGCCTGGTATGATGAAGCCAATGGAAGGAGCTTTGCATGTGCTTTCCTATTACAAGTACGGTGCTTGGATGTACCCTATCGGCAGAGCGCTGTATCCAAACGCATTCAATACACTTGCCGAAGTCGGGGATTCGATGATGTACGTCAGCTCAAATGTGTATGAGAAGTTTATTTTGGAGGGAAAGGAAATAACAGAGACGGCTAAAAGATTATTATGATTATACTTAATCCTGCCTGTACCATTATTTCCTTTGCTTCTCAGGCTGTCCCGATAACTATCGAGAGATTGATGTCGGGTGACTGAAGTAGCGTCAATTGCAGTGTTTAACATCAAATTTATCTGCGTTTTATACTTTACAGGTGCAAAGGGGGATATACTTAAAGACTAAATTCAAACCAATAAAGGACCTATTTATTCACTATCAATCAACCCATGTTCCGATGAGAAAAGCGCTACTTGTTTTATCCGCTATATTTTTAACTTTACCTACTTTCTCACAAACACCATCTAAAGAAGCGTTGGAAGCGCTCACTGAGAAATCTTGGCAGCACGGTTTGCACCTACTTCAGGAAATTGTTAAGATGCCAAACGACGCAGCTTATCCAGAACAAATTTCTGTAAACATAGAATGGTGTGAGCAGGAATTTGAAAAAAGAGGTTGGCAATCCGAATTACTGGAAACCGATGGAATTCCACTTCTTCTTGTGAGTAAAAGTCAACCTAAAGCAGAAAAAACAGCACTTTTCTATTTCCATATGGACGGTCAAGCAGTAGATCGTAGCAAGTGGAATCAGCCTGATCCTTATATTCCGGTATTAAAAAGTCAAAATGATTCAGGGGAATGGGAAATCATTCCAACAGAAAATCTAACATCTGGGTATGATGCGGATTGGAGAATTTTTGGTCGATCTACCTCAGATGATAAAGGTCCAATTGCGATGTTTTTGACGGGATGGGATGCGCTACAAGAGGCTGGCATTTCCCCCAACTACAATATTAAAATCATTCTGGATTTTGAAGAAGAACAAGGTTCGCCAAGCTTGCCAGCAGCCGTTTTAAAATACAAGAATAAGCTGACCGCCGACATGATGCTCATCATGGATGGACCTCGACACACGAGCAATGAACCAACGTTGAGTTATGGAGCTCGTGGAATCTCAGAAATGACGCTTACCACTTATGGTCCCAAACTTCCACAGCACAGCGGTCATTACGGCAATTATGCGCCAAATCCAGCATTTCTTCTGGCTCAGCTTTTGGCATCCATGAAAGATGTAAATGGGATAGTTACAATTCCTGGCTTTTACGATGGTATAAAGCTGACTGAGTCTGAGAAAAAGATTCTTGCTCAAGTCCCCGATGATGAAAATGCGATACGTGCAAAATTAGGAATTGGAAGAACTGACCAAGTCGGCCTAAGCTATCAGGAGAGCATTCAATATCCTTCACTGAATATTCGCGGAATGGAATCTGCTTGGGTTGGTAAAGAAGCTAGAACTATAGTGCCAGCAACAGCAGTGGCCGAGATCGACGTGAGATTGGTTCCAGAATCGGATCCTGAGCGTTTGTTTACCCTAATTCAAAAACATATTGAAGATCAAGGATTCCATATTTTGGATAGTGATCCATCCGATGAGGAAAGGATGAAGTATCCGAAAATCGTCCGGATGAACTACTCTATTTCATATCAGGCATTCAGAACACCAATGGACTCTGAAGCTGGGGCTTGGCTGAGATCAGCTATGAATAGAGCTTTTGGAAAGGATCCTGTGCAAATCCGTATCTCCGGTGGATCTATCCCTATTTCTCCTTTTGTGGATGCTCTTGGAATCCCAGCGGTAACTATTCCCACGGTTAATGCGGATAACAATCAACACAGCCCAAACGAGAATATCAGATTAGGGAATTATAAAGAAGGAATCACTACCGTTATGGCTATTCTCACCGAGAAGCTTTAAGTTAAAAAATCACTTCAGCTCCTTCAGCTTAAACACTTCAAAACTCATCAGATCCTCCTCGTTTTTGGGATTATCAGGATGAGATATGGAGATGAATAAGCCATCCTTACTCACGAATGAATTACCTGGATAGTAGGTGTTTTCAGGCATTAGAGTTTCTCCCAGCACATTCAAGTCTTTATCCAAAATCATCACTGCAAACTTCCTTGGAAATCTCCTGAGCTGATTGATTTCCTCTTCGTTTTGCACTTCTACTTTAGGGAAAACAAAGCGGTAATAAACTCCTCGATATTCATCATACAAAATGCGCTCGTAGCGATCTGAGGCAAATACATATTTCATTGTGTTAAAACGATCAGTCGCCTCATTAAAACTAGGAAAGCTTTGCTCTACATACTGGCTTTTAGCATCTACAGTCTTTATAAGATTCCCTTTCAAATCAGTATGGTATAAGTTATGATCCGCTACAAGAGAATAAACCAATTTTTCACCATCAGAAGCCATGCTAAATTCCAACAGTTTTGAACCAGATGCATTATAACCTTTTGGCCAAGTCATAGGTAGTAGATTCACTTCTGAACTCTTCAAGTCAATCGTATAGCTTAATGACTTAGAAGCTAGGGTGTCATCTGCAATGGTCCTCATATCTCCTTCAAACTTTGTATTCACTAACAGTTTGTTACCGCTCAATATAGGGGTATAGATATAGTGAGAGTTGTGTACAAAGGCAGCCAAATAACTTAGTGGAGGTTGATATTTATGCTTGGCATTGATGCGTCCACTCGTATCAGTAAGGTGAAGATTGCGCGTGGGATACCCAAAAAGAAAAATACTATCTAGACTTTGCACATGGATTCCTGAAATATAATCTACTCCCTCAGGTCCTTCCATATCGAAAACCATCCTCTTTTCCATTTTTTTGGATTCAAGATCATACAGCTGAATTTCGTTATTCGTGTGATTCACATTGAAAAGCCAGCTCCCATTTTCATCCTGAAAAGGAACTAACCCATCACTTACATTTGAAGTCTGACTATCTATCGGCAGTGAAACCAACTGTCCATCTGACACCAATTCTTGGGGAGTAGTAATCTTTTCTTGACCAGAGCCACAACTTTGCAATAAGCTCAACCCACCAAAAAGCAGCAATAAAATGACATGATTTTTTCTCATGTACTTAATTTAGAACTTTCAATTTATAATAGATCACAAAATCATCCTCCGATTCAAAAAAGTCTGGATGCTTTAACGCCAAAATTTCTTCCTCCTTAGTTAATATTGCAGTAAACATCAAACCCGATGGCACAGGTATTTCATTCTGGATTAAGTGAATCTCACTATCGAAAACTGAAACAAAATACTTTCAAAGCTTCTCCAGTTCTCTTTGTCCATCTGGTTCATCGCGATTGATTTCTCGAGTTAACACTTCTGAAATACCCTTGGTATAAATCATGAATGTTTTGTCGGTTGATTTATAGATTTCCCGGATTGTACCTGGAAAATTATTTTTGGTAATTGAATTGTACATCTCTTCTTGTTCGAAGAGAACGCCTATAGGTTTGACTGCATCATGCACCTCCAAACTCACTTCTCTATTGAAGTTTACTTCACCGCCCGATTCTGTATAAACCCAGAATTTCAGTTCATTTCTGAAAAAAAAAGCCATTCTTTTCCAGATTGAATTACAGTTGGAAACATCCAAAAATAAAAATTACCATCGCTGTACATTGAGTTTGGAGGAAAGGCCATTGTCTCCCGACTTCTATTTGAAACCGTATCGAATACTTGCATAATTGGCTGACCATAAATCCCTTCGAATATGCTTTTCAATGATTGGTCTGTAACGACCTCAGCCCGTTCAGGACGGATAAATGCAATCTCATCTCCCAAAGGGTAAATTGGGTCACCAGACAATTCACTTATATAGAAATAATCAAATGGTAGCTCATAGCGCCAAATTCTATTTCCATTAAAATCGTATCTAAAAAAGCCCTGATTCGACAGTTGAAATTCTATCTGCCCATCTCTCAATCCAATCGGATTTAACCATCCATTCAATGCGTAAGGTCCATCAGAAGGAAAGTCAAGAGTTGATCTTGTCAGCCCATCTCTATCTAAGATGATGAATTCCATATCGCGATTTCCTCTAGCTAAATAACTTTGACTACCTGAATCGAAATCTATTATCCACAAATTCCCCAAGTAATCAATCCTCATCGAATCAACAATTTCAAACCGAAAGTCAGCAGTATTTCCAGAAATCTCCTTATCCTTTTCACCACAAGAATATAAGCCTAGACAAAATAGAAATGGAAGTAAAAATCTTTTCATCTTCCAAGATAATTAGCTCAAACTAATGCACTAAGTTAATTTTTCCAAAACTCAACTTCTAGCTATGATATTGAATACGAAGGCTCTATACTTCAGCAAAGCAACGAAGATCGCGCCGCCAAAAGCATTCCCAAGTAAGGCTGTACTTTGGAACGAAACATAATTCCAACCTGAAATATCAGGAGAACTCAACATGCCCGAGAACACCTCCACACTCCCAATGATGCTATGATGCAAACCTGTGAATGACATCACCGCCGTGATCATAAATATCATCACGATTCTGCTGATCGTATCTCTGGAAGAAGCCAGTAGCCAAGAAAGCAAACCCATCAGCCATCCTGCCACAATCGCACTTACGAAGATCACAGATGTTGGCGGATAGATCACATGCTTTGCAATAGTGACTACCACTTCTTTGGTGAAAATCCCCAAATGTGGCCCCAGCCAAAGTAATATACCAGAGATCAAATATCCACCTACAAGGTTGCCCGCAATCACTATTCCCCACAGTCTAAGCATACTCCCTACCGACCTTTTCTTATTCAACACAGGAAGTGTGAGAAGCGCAGTTTGCTCTGTAAATAGTATACTTTGCCCTAAAACCACCAAAATAAAACCCAAAGGATATACTAATGCTGTGATTCTAATAATGGAACTGTCATCCACTTTGCCTATCAGAAAGAAATAAAGTGAACAAAGCATTAAGTAACTAAATCCGATCTCCAGACCTGCAGTTAATGAGCTTGTGAAAATACTATGAGGACTTTTATTGTAAGTTTCTTGGGCATCTATGATTTGATCACGGAGGATTTCACCATGAGTTTTGGCGGTGTCTTTACCCTTTGAATCAGCTTTTCTAAGCTCTTTATCAATATCACGCAGTTTTTCTACCTCGATTTGCTCACTGGTTTTCTCATTTTTCCAAGCCATTCGTTAGGTGATTTAGTATTCCACTAGCGCGTAATTTAAGTTTATAAGGATGGTTTTAAGACAAAAAATCAGAAGTCTGTAAAATCAATTCCCGCGCCCTAGATAATTGCCAACTATTCCAGGTTACTCTGTTGTCCTACACGCAGACATAATATTAAAATCGAAGCGCTTGTCATCTTTAAGAATTAGAAAAAATTCATTCAAGTAATTATTCATGTGTTTAATCTCATAGGCTGGCACCAAGGACTCAAGAAGTGCTATCTCAGCTAACAGCGAAGACTCCTTTCTTAAAAACTCCTGCCTTATAGCCTGCATCATAGGTTCATCTCTGCAAAATCCTCGGTATAAGCGTTGACTTACATTCTCTATATTCACAAGATTGGAGACCTGAGCATATGGAGGTAAAACCATTCCCGTCATATCAAAATCATAGGCCAAGGGAACAACAGTTTTTCCATTAAGCTTCAGGATTTTCATGTTATGCTGATACATGCTCGACCAGTCGGTATTGCCGATCATGTACTGAAAAAGATCATGTCTGATCGCCGATGAATCTTCCAACACAGTTCCGATAATCTTCTTGTTTTCCAAAATCTCTCCACCAAATCTATCAGCAACTTTATCATCATCTTCTATCAAAAAACCTAACAGCTGTTCTGATTCACCCTTTTTTCTATCTTCATTTACAAAGGTGATTCGTATCATTCGTGTTTGAAAAGTGTACTCACTCACTTGCTCATAGAGTTTATAACACAAAAACTCTTTTACGATATAGGAATCAGCATTTTTTCCCGTCTGGCAAGGAAAAACTATTTTCAAGTTTCTGCTCCCATCAAAAATATTCCCCTTGCCTTCCTGCTTTTTGAGGCGCATGCGGACTGGAGGGTAATAGCAATTAGCCTTTCGAAAGTTACCTCGAGCTCTTAGCTCCACCGCCAACGTGTCTTCTGCTCCATCTGAATCCTTATAGATGAGAAATGAATCTATGAAAGTAGAGTCATTGGTATCGCTACGGAGATTCTTGATAGAAAAACTCATACTGAGTTCGAGAATTTCCTCAGATTTAAATAGTAGTTTTTGTTGCGCAACTACTGAAAACCCAAAAAAAACGATGGCAGAAAGTAAGGTTAAAAACTTTTTCATATTGCTAAAATTTTAACTTAAAAAAATCCAGTAAAACCCAGATGATCAGACCATTCCGATCTGATCAATCTAATTTAACCTTTTCAAGCTTAAAATTCCTAGATAGAAAACATTAATCCTTCTCTCCTCATATACTTGCTGATATTACAGTTCTGTCAAGGTTACATTCTTAAACTCTACCTCAGCTCCTTCTGCCTGCAAAGCAATTTTCCCTCTAGTAGCGGTAGCGTTGAATCCGTCATTGACCAAATCACCATTTAGCCAAACGGTTACTTTGTCGGCATTGCAAACAATCTTGATATGATTCCACTCGCCAAGGGGCTTCTCTGAGTCGTCAGTCAAATTCATAATTCTCCTTTTCTTCTTGCCATTCACCCCCCATTCTTCCTTAGGCCCACGTCTAGCCACCATATCTTCCACTTCGATGTTTTGCTCGATACACCAAAAATCTCCCGCATTGCTATGCATGAGCTGGACTTCTATGGACTTAGGAAACATGTCATACAAAGCACGTGGAGTGGATGCATGCACTAGAATTCCACAATTCCCTGGCTTGCCTGCAAATCTATAATCAAGTTCCAGCGTGTAATTATCATACTCCGTCTCTGTGATCAGATGCCCTTGTGGCGTACCCAAGCTCACCAAAAGCCCATCTCGAATGATAAATGGAATACGCAACGAACTGTCTGCTTCCAAATCAGGGACGTCCATATACCAGCCATCCAGACTTTTCCCATCAAAGAGATTGATGGTTTGGCTTTGGGTGAAAAATGTAACTAAGACAAAAACCAGGAGTAAGGAAATTTTTCTCATTATTTTGGGGTAAAGTTATTGATAGCATAATCTATAAAAAATCTGCTCATCTGTCACTTATCACCTGTCACTTTTTACTGTTTACAATTTTCTGCGACTGAAACAGTTTATTGCAAACTAACAATCACCTCTCCCTCGCTTCCCAAATCCTCATAAATAACATGTGCGCCATCCTTCTTGCATGTTCTTTGGCATAGTTGGCATTTTCACCTTCGAAGTATTTATCCAAGGTCTGAAACCAGAGTTCCAGCCAATTGCCAAAGTGTGCCTGCTCTATGCTATTATCAACCTGAGCATCTACTTGCCGGTGAACTTTCACTGGATTAAACTTTCCTGCTCCTGGCCCAGACTGAAGCAATATCATCTCCCAGAAATCGCTGAGATGGATCAAATGTGTGTCCCAATCTTTAATTACGTCATTGAAAATCGGCCCTAGCACATCATGTTGACGGACTTGATCATAAAATCGTCGAATCAAAAAATCAACTTCTTTTCTCGAGCTAATATCAATCTTATCCATTATTTCTATTTTTTTAAAATTGGCTCCAGCACCTCCAATTTCCCATCGATGTTCTCAGGAATCGGAAGTCCAAGGATCTTACATATCAATGGATACACGTGGATATTCTGAAAAGTTTCAATTGCTAATCCTGATTTGAAGGCTGGACCATTCGCATAAAAGATGGCATGCATGTCTTTGTAGGCTGGACTATATCCATGCTCACCAAATATATTCGTGTCCAATCTTTTTAAATTTTCCTGAATTCTAGTTAGCGTAGTCTCCCAAGCGAGGTAATAATCCTTGGCAGGAATTATCAGAATATCGCCAATCTTATCCTTGTACATCAAATCCTGATAATTCTCCTTATCGTCTACATCTGTAACGTGAATCGGAAATTTCGATGCTTCCAATTGTCGGATCACCCGCTCCTTATCTTTCTGATCTTCCAAATAGACATGTGCCAAAGCTCCGCTATTCACTATTCTCGCCGGAATACCCTTGGTCAATTCCGTTAAATTCAAATAATTCTCTGGCCTTACATCTATCATCCCATGATCTGATACAATTACCACATTGATATCCAATTCGTAACTTTTCAAGCCTTCAAACAAGGCTCCCAGCTCATGGTCTAGTTTTTTTAATCCTGAGGATAATTTCTCATCGTTACTCGGGCCATAGCGATGACCAATATCATCCATATCTGAAAAATACATCGTGATCAATCTCGGCCTTTTTTCCTCAGGTAACTCCAGCCACTTAAACACCTCGGCAACTCTAGTCATGTTACTTACACGGCCGTCATAATCATGATAATAGCTTGGCCTCACGCCTTGAATATCTGCTTCAGATCCGACGAAAAAATAACTGGCAGCCACCATTCCATTTTGCTCTGCAAGCACCCAAAGTGGCGTTCCACCGTACCAAGAACCGTCTTGCACAAGCTCCTTTTTTCCTATTCCATAAGTCTGATCTTTCTTTGGGTCATAGAATGAATTATCTATTAACCCATGATGCTCTGGCTTAAGTCCGGTGGCAATAGTATAATGATTTGGAAAAGTCTTACTTGGAAAAGAAGGCATCATGCTCTCCGCTTCTACCCCATCAGCTATAAATCGAATAAGGTTTTCTGGCTGAAATCGCTCTACATAGTCGTACCTGAAACCATCCAGAGAAATCAAGATGACTATTGGTTCCTTTTTCTCTTGTGAAAAAGCAAAAGCAGAAAATGAAAGAACTGCAATCAGAAGTAGAATATTGAATCTTGTCATGTGATAAGCTTTCCACAAAAATAACCTCTAGCCAATTGGCAAGCAATCCGATCATCATTATTAACTGTATGGCAAAAACTTATAACTATTTTCTCTCAAATTTTCTAAAATTGGCAAGATTATACAACCACTTTTTAAAACAATCGGGACAGTGATTGATGCTGACAAACTCGGAGCGATACCCCATGTTGAATGTATGTTCATCTTTGAAAAACAAATGCATTTCTACGTTGGCTCCTGTTACGCAATAGACAATCATTGAGTTTACAAGGTTACAGAAGCTAAATTTTACAAGAGATAAAGTTTCTCTAAAATTTCTTGAGCGAATAGTGAGCAAGAGCCAATGAGTAAAAAATACAATTGTCCTAGACAATAGGATGATTAGATCAGGAAAGATTAGAAGCTTCAAAGAGCAGTTAGAAACTAGGTTTTTTCTGAGTTATGGCATATAATATTCACCTATAATTCCCCAGGTTCGGCAATATTTTACCGGGAAGCTTAATTATTAATGGCTTTCTCTGGCATTATACAGATATGGTACAGCTATTGAACAAGTAGCTTTATCAAACAAACTATGAATATGAAAACTACCAACAAGCTTTTAATGGCTGCCCTGATCGCTACGACGACATTGGGTGCTGTAAGTTGTAAATCAAGTAACGCAGTGAAAGGCGGAGCAATAGGTGGAGCCGCTGGCGGAGTACTCGGTGGAGTAATCGCTGGAAAAGGAAATACTGCGGTGGGCGTATTGATAGGCTCAGCAATTGGTGGATCTGCCGGAGCAATTATCGGTAATCAAATGGATAAAGCCGCAGACGAACTTGAGCGTGATCTTGAAGGCGCAGAGGTGGAACGTGTTGGCGAAGGAATCAAAATTACTTTTGATTCAGGCCTAATGTTCGCAGTGAACAAATCTGATCTGAGTGAAATGTCCAAGCAAAATTTATTGGAGCTAGTTGAGACATTAAAAAAGTATGAAGACACAAACATCCTAATAGCAGGGCATACTGATGATACTGGAGCAGAGGATTATAATATGAATCTCTCACGCAAAAGAGCTTATTCTGTAGAGGATTATTTAACTGCCAACGGAATCGCTAAAAAAAGAATGGAAATCACAGCTTATGGTGAAATGCAACCTAAAGTTACTAATGATACTGAAGCTGGTCGTCAGCAGAACAGACGAGTTGAAGTAGCTATCTATGCGAATGAGAAAATGCAAAAGAAGGCTGAAAATGGAGAATTGAAAGATTTATAAACACTCTGATCAGAATTCATAAATAAATTCAAAAGGTGACCAAACGGTCACCTTTTTTTATGCTATAATCTACTAAATCAGCAAGTTAGAAATGGAAGTTGATTTCACTTTAGCTTTGATTAATCAGTCATCAATTTTTATAATAGATATCTCCAAATAGACTATTTGACAGTCTGATAATTGAAAAATTAATCTATGCTTTAGCGCAAAATTAAAAATCAATACGCATTAAGAAATCTGTCTGTAATTCATTACCAAAAGGAAAAGGATGAGAGCTAAATACATTCAACCCATTCTTTTCGTAGAATTTGATCGCCCGAATATTCTTTTCCCATACTCCCAACCACAAGTATTTTTTTCTGTTCAGCTTCGCAAAGTTGATCGTATGATTTAACAAAATCTTGCCATACCCCGCTCCTACATACTGGTCTAGTAAGTAAAGTCTTGCTACCTCCAAACTTGAATTATCTTGCAAATCGGTTTGAGCAGGCACAAAGTTTACTTTAGCATAACCTGCTAACACCCCATCGATTTCGAGGAGAAAAAAAACTGAGGCAGGACTTTCCATTTCTTCAATAAACTGCTCCTCCGTAAAGGCCTCTTCTAAGTATGCATTAATGTTTTCAAGTTTATTTCCTTCGGTAAAAGCTTGGACAAATGCTGTCCTTGCCATTTCCAACAATGAGTTCAGGTCAGCAAAATTGGCCTTTCTGATTAAATAGGGCATGCGGTAATGTTTTAATGCGAAACATCCATTCTCAGGATTCTTCCTTCTTTCCTGCAAATTTAATTTGATTTCTCTTCTTTAGCTTGAAATCGGATCTTTTCCTCAAAAGAATATAGGTCCGTTGAACCCATTTATACAAAAAAGTTAAATCTACTTTTGATCATCAAGAAGCCCCTTAATTTTACTTTCAATTTCATTACTCTGAAGTTCAGCGTCTTTTAGCGAAATCCCCTCAGTAATTCCAGGCCTTTGATGACCCGTGGCAGAAAGCCAAGCATCCCGAAGTAATACTTGTCGCTGTGAAATTAAGGCCAAGATTTCCTCTCCATTGGCAAATGAAGCAATCGCCTCTTGGATACCATTGAAGTCTTGAACTTCCGCCTCTCCCAACCCAAGTAAAATCTCTTTCGCCATCAACCAATGTCCCATTTCTCCAGGATGCACTCCATCTTTTGCCAAAAAATATGTGCTATCCAAGGCACGTTGATCTTCCAAATACTTACGCATCGGCCAGTGAATATCTATCACTTCCCAGCCATCAGTATATCTTCTAGAAAGCAACCAGTCCGAATAATTATCTAGCACATTAGCATATGCAGATCCTTTTTTCGGGTCATAAACAGGAGGAGTCACGAATATTGCTTGAGCATTAATACCCTTAATCTTCTCATCCAGCCAATTAATTCCATCCTTATATTTTTGAAATCTCTCTCTGTCAAGGGGCAAATAAATCCCATCGTTCATCCCATAATTTACAAACACCAAGTCTGGAGAGAGTTGGTCAAGCACTCTATCCAATCGCTCCTGCAAGTCTGGTCGAGGAAAAGCCCCACCAGCATGATTCTCCTCAGATAGACCCGAAACAGTCTCACTTGGCAATCCCACATTGATCCATTCCAAACCCCGGTCTGGGTGATTCAATCTAAAATAAGTCTCCACAAAACTTATGTACTGACCCGAATAGGTGATACTATTTCCCAAAAAAATAATTCGCTGAACATCCTTGGGGATCTTACCCACGGTTTGAGAGATGGAACTAACATGAAAACCTAATGCGAACAATAAAACTAATGCAACTCGAATCATGACATATGTTTTGGTATAAAAGATGTATTAATATTCAAGTTAGGCAGATTCTAGTGCGCTGCGAAAAAAATTTCCGTTCTAGAAATCTACATTTGTTCGTAGCGTCACTGTAGCCTATCTTCACTTTCGATTGCCTTTACAGGAATATATTTTCACAAACTTTAAAAAACAATGGCTTCAGGATTATTTGCATTACTAGATGATATCGCCGTACTGATGGATGATGTGGCTGTAATGAGCAAAATCGCAGCAAAAAAAACTGCTGCGATTTTAGGGGATGATTTGGCGGTAAACGCGGAAAAAGCTTCTGGATTTGTGTCGGATCGCGAGATTCCAGTTCTATGGGCTATCACGAAAGGATCACTGCTGAATAAAATAATTATCCTCCCAGTCGTATTTTTACTGAGTGCATTTATCCCTCCAGTCATCACAATTATGCTACTAATTGGCGGACTCTATTTAGCCTACGAAGGAGCAGAAAAAATTTATGAATACATCTTCCCTCACAAACACATCAAAGTAGTAAATATCGATGAAAATCTTACCGAAGATCAGATCCTTGCCAGAGAAAAAGAGAAGATAAAATCTGCTATTCTTACAGACTTTATTCTTTCCATAGAGATCGTGATTATTACGCTAGGCACAGTTATTACCGAACCCCTGTTAGAACAGATTCTTGTCGTGTCCGTCATAGCGCTATTAGCAACTGTTGGAGTATATGGTATTGTCGCCTTAATAGTAAGAATGGATGAATTTGGATATAAGCTGATCGCGATGAACGAAAGAGAAAACAGTTTCTCAGACAAAATCGGACTTATACTTGTCAATGCACTTCCCAAAATCATTAAAGGCATGGGCATCATCGGAACCATAGCACTACTGTTAGTGTCAGGAGGAATCTTCGTTCATAACCTTGATTTTATGCATGGTATATTCCCTGCTATCCCATCAATAATTACTGAGTTTCTAATAGGATTGGTCGTAGGTTTTGTTGTTTGGGCGATTATTCATTTTGGCAAAAAGATCTTTTTTAAGAAGAAATTGACTAGTCACTAATTTAGGAATATGAGCATGATTTAAAATAATCAACTACACAAGAATTTGAATGTACATACATTTATCTCCTAAACATTGAACTTTAAGTGTCTGGCTGTGTTTAGTAATCATGGCTCCTAACTTTAGATCTGGAGTATGAAAACTGAACCAACTTATAATGCAAGTATTAGAAAATTTGAATTGGCGATATGCCACCAAATCAATGAACGGAACTCCCGTTCCACAAGAAAAAGTAGATTATATCCTAGATGCTATTAGACTTTCAGCTTCTTCCTCAGGATTGCAGCCTTACGAGATTTTGGTGATCACTGATCAGGAAGTAAAGGAAAAAATCAAGCCTATTGCTTGGAATCAAAGCCAAATCACAGATGCATCACACGTACTTGTATTTGCTGCCTGGGACAATTACACTCCTGAGCGTATAAACGGCGTATTCAAATACAACAATGAGCAGAGAAATCTTCCAGACTCTGTCACGGATGATTATCGCAACATGCTTTTGACAAGCTATACTGCGAAAACTGCAGAAGAAAACTTCACTCACGCAGCCAAGCAAGCCTACATAGCGCTTGGCACCGCACTGATCGCTGCAGCTGAGCAGGAAGTTGACTCCACTCCTATGGAAGGATTTGACCCAGCGGCATTGGATGAGATTTTGGATCTAAAATCCAAAGGACTCCGAAGTGTAGTGGTGCTACCACTTGGTTACAGAAATGAAGAAGGCGACTGGCTTGTCAACATGAAAAAAGTACGTACTCCAAAAGAGAAATTTATTACAGTTGTCTAACTGAAGCAAATTCCACATATACAAAGCGGATTGGGTTAGCACTCAATTCGCTTTTTTATTTTCTGCCTGAAATTCAGAATTCATATCAGCCAAGCAATTTGGCTCAGATCAAACTAGTTTCTTAAATACAATTGTTATTTTTAGAAAAGATTTCTCTGTGAATGTATCAAATGGTTTTTTAATTGAAGACGAAGAGATTGTAAAGCTAAGACCATTTGATTTGTCAAATGATCAATTCTATTTTATTAAAACCTATAATTTCTCTGATATATCAGAAGAAGAACTAAATCCAATTATTGGGATAGTTTCTCTTTAAGCGAAATACCAAGTCTGAAATCTGACAAATTTGTTATTAATACAATCTGATTGCTATACCTAATAATTATAGGGAATCAGGCTAGTTGTCAAATTTTCTATGACAAATAAGATCCGAAGGATTGAGACCATTCATAACCCTCGGCATAGCCGGGGGGGTGGAACTAATACATGATAGGAGCCCTGAAAGGGCGGAACTATAAAGTCACGCCCTTTCAGGGCTCGAAATCCTAACAATTATTTTGCCCTGCACTTCGTACAGGGTCATGAATAGTCTTGCTCCTTCGGAGCTATTCATAGAATTAATTATTAGCTGCCAATTTTTTTTGATTGAATTTGTATGACAGTAGCATAGTGGATAATCATATTAAGCCTATGGAATGATCAGCAGTTTTGATATTTCTTTAACTTTAAGTAAACGAGGTCGCAAAAAACAATTTCATGTCCGCATCCAGACGAAAGAATATCCAAACCCAAAGCTCCAAAGAATTTACTGGAATTGACTTGAAGAAACCAGCTCTTTATGCTGCAGGACTCATTGGCGTAAAAGTAGCTCTTCAGCACACTTTTAAGGAAATGGGCGTGATCAAGTCCTTCCAGACACTTGCACATATGAACCAGGAAGATGGTTTTGACTGTCCAGGATGCGCATGGCCAGATCCTGAAAACAGATCCAAACTTGGAGAATACTGCGAAAATGGAGCAAAGGCTCTGGCAGAAGAAGCCACTTCCAAAGTGGTGGATAATGCATTTTTCTCAAACTATTCTGTGCAAGAAATATCGAGTTGGTCAGACTATAAAATCGGGCAAAGTGGTCGCTTGGTAGCTCCAATGATCTTGAAACCAAGCTCAAATCACTATGAAGAATGCACTTGGGAAGAAGCTTTTAGAGTGATCTCAGATCATCTTCATGCTCTAGCCAGTCCTGACGAAGCCATCTTCTACACTTCTGGAAGATCGAGTAACGAAGCAGCATTTTTATACGGACTTTTCGTCAGAGCTTTTGGCACGAACAATATGCCTGATTGCTCCAATATGTGCCATGAATCCAGCGGAGTCGGACTTTCTGAAACGCTTGGAATAGGAAAAGGCTCCGTGAAACTCGAAGACTTTGATAAAGCTGAAGTGGTCATTGTCATGGGTCAAAATCCAGGAACGAATCATCCAAGAATGCTTTCTGCACTAGAAAAATGCAAAAGTAACGGGGGTAAAATCATCTGTATCAACCCTCTTCAGGAAGCTGGTCTGATTCGATTTAGAAACCCACAGGAATTCAGTGGAATGTTGCTCAATGGACACGGATTGACTGATGTTTTTCTTCAGGTAAAAATCAATCAGGATGTCTCGCTGTTAAAACTGATTGAGAAAAAGCTGGCTGCTTTGGACAAAGTGAACTCGAAGGTATTCGACCATGAATTTATCGAGAAGTACACCGAAGGCTACGAATCACTTTTGGCACATCTGGACAAGCATACAGAAAAGGAGCTACTAGAACTCTGTGGCGTGGACGAGAAATTGATTGACGAAGCAGTTGCTCTTTTAGCCAAGAAAAACAAAATCATCATCTGCTGGGCGATGGGACTCACTCAGCATAAAAATGGTGTAGAAAATGCCAAGGAATGCGTCAATCTACTTTTGTTGAAAGGAAGTCTGGGCAAACCTGGAGCGGGGACCTGCCCAGTGCGAGGGCATAGCAATGTGCAAGGCGACAGAACCGTCGGCATCATGCACTATGTGTCCAAAGAACTGAATGCGTCGATCAAAAACACCTTTGGTTTCGACGCCCCTGATCATGAAGGAGTAGATGTAGTCAAAGCGATTCCTGCCATGCATGAAGGCAAGGCTAAGGTTTTCATAGCCTTAGGAGGGAATTTTGTATCTGCCGCTTCTGATACAGAATACACAGCCAAAGCACTTCAAAACTGTGATCTCACGGTGCAGATCAGCACCAAACTAAATCGGAGTCATTTGATCACAGGTAAGACAGCTTTGATTTTACCCACATTAGGAAGATCTGACAAGGATCTGAAAGACGGAAAGCAACGGCATTTTACCGTGGAAAATAGCATGGGAATTGTCCATCAGTCCAAGGGCTTCCTTGATCGAATTTCGGATGACCTCAAAAGTGAACCGGAAATCGTAGCAGGAATTGCGAACGCCTATTTCAAAGGAAATCATCCCGTAAAATGGAAGTTGCTAGGTTCGGATTATGAATTGCTCCGTGAGAAACTTGGCGAGGTGATCGCTGGATTCAAGGACATGAACACCAAGTCCAAAGGATCTGGATACTATCTTCCAAACAATGTGCGGGATTTAGATTTTAGAAACCTCCCGAATCAAAGAGCCCAGTTTAGCAACACCAATCTTCCCATTCACAATTTAAAAGAAAACGAATACCTGCTGATGAGCATA
The DNA here is from genome assembly GCF_002150505.1 of Algoriphagus ratkowskyi. Taxonomy (GTDB): domain Bacteria; phylum Bacteroidota; class Bacteroidia; order Cytophagales; family Cyclobacteriaceae; genus Algoriphagus; species Algoriphagus ratkowskyi. Next base: position 61,374 of record NZ_MSSV01000024.1, on the reverse strand, counting down.
CGCTCACACGATCAGTTCAACACGACGATTTATGGTTTGAACGATCGCTATAGAGGCATTCATAATGAGCGCAGGGTTCTTTTCATGAATGAATCAGATATGGCTCGGGAGAATCTCAAGAAAATGGACGTGGTCAATATCATGAGTAATTATGATGGGCAAGAGCGTAAGGTTTTCCAGTTTTTAGTTATCCCATACCACATCCCAAAAGGTAATTTGGCGGCCTATTTCCCAGAAACAAATCCATTAATTCCCATCCAAGAATACGCTGACAAAAGCAATACACCGATCAGTAAGTCAGTTAGAGTTAGTGTGGAGAAGGCTTAGGTTTGTGTAAAGTAAGAGGTGAAAGGTAATAAGTAGAAGGTAATAAGTAAAAGGTAGTGGCTGAGGAAAAAGTAAGCGGTAAGTCGTGATTTTTGTAAGTTGTGATACAGATATTACCGTTAATAGTTTAACAGGTGTTGCTTCACTTCTTTTTTTTTAATTTATCCAGATACTCGTTCATCTCTTTTATCAACGTTGTCCCCACGTCAAACATCTCGTCCTCAAAACGATCATGTCCCGTTGTCTCTGAGTCGATAAGTTTGATGTCTTTAAAATAATAGCGTCCGACAAAACTAGTTTCTAGATTTGTGTAGTCGAATTTGGATGTGCTGTCGTTGTAAGGAAATCCTTCTAAAAGTTCATATGTAAAAATCAATTTCCCATCAGTGAAATAGTAGTCAAAGGTTTCTATTCCGAATGAGAGTCCGATTTTTGCTGTAATTTTTTGAATCTGTCCACTTTCAAAATACCCTATAAGTTCTCCTCCACCGTCTGTCATCTGAGTCATGAATTCTTCATTTTCTAGAATCACTTTCTCTAATGAATCGTCTTTGTTAATACGTTCGACTCTTTTGATCAGGTCTGGATATTTTTGAGATATATCCTGTCCGGATAGAATAGAACTATTCAGGAGAAAAATTATTATTAATATACCACTGAGCCTGCTCATTCTTTTTCGGTTTTCTAAAACAATGCGCAATAAGTTACAATTTTTTATGAAATCCATTTCGTAACAAAATCACCTACCCAGCACCAGTACAGGTTAGTATTAAATAAGATAATTGCTATTTTAAGCCATCCTTAAAATCATCTTTCGGTAAAACCCAAATTATCCATAATAACCTTAAACCATTACCATGAAATCGAGCATAACTACAAAGTCACACACTGGTATGATTACAGTGCATGCGAGATTCCATATGACCGGTAAAAAACAATTATAAACATATGAAATCCAAACAATGGAAAACACTGGTACTTGCTGTCATTGTCATGACAGTATGTACTTATCTTTTTGTTTTCAGAGAAGGAAAACTTGAACCTAGCTTGGCAAAAGTGCCATTCGTATTTTGGACAGGCTTCCTCGTCACCCTACTTGTAGTATTTGCAACCTTCATAGGCTCAAAAGTTTTTCCATTTGAAGACCCGAAGAAGCAATGATTGGATGGTTAGTATTTTTCTTCTCGCTATTCATAGCCATGCTAGGGTACGCTTCTTATAGGTCATACAGTAAAGAACGAACCTCGGATGACTTCATATTTGCAGGTTCAAACATTGGTACCGTACTCGGTTTTCTGACATTTTCAGCAGCTTTATTCTCTGCATTCACCTTTATGGGGATGCCGGATTTCTTCCGAACTCACGGCGTAGGAGCATGGATTTTCCTTGCCTTATCAGATGCATTGATGGTCTTTTTCCTGATTTGGTTTGGATTTGCGCTGCGCAAAAGAGCAAGTATAAACGGCTACAAAGGCGTCGCTGGATTGATGAAATCTTGCTATGGAAATTCCTTCGCTGGCTATTTAGTCTTCGCCAGTGCCTTTCTCTTTTTGATCCCTTATGTAGCTATACAGATTCGCGGGATATCCATATTCTTAGACGCAGCCTTCCCCGACATGCTTCCTTACTGGTCATGGTCAGCACTTCTGGTTTTCATCATGCTGATTTATTCAGAAATCGGTGGGCTCAAAGCCATCGTGTATAGCGATGCAATCCAAGGAGTAATCATGCTTACAGTGATTTGGATTATCGGCGTGACTTGCCTGCAAATGAGCGGAGGACTGGAAGCTGGACTTGAAAAAGTATCAGCGACAAACCCAGATTTGCTCACTCTTCCTGGTCCGAAAGGATTGTTCACCAGTCCATTTCTGATCGCTTCAGCCATAGCAATTGTGCTTATCCCAGTTTCTCAACCTCAGTTCACAACGCGATTGGTGGTGATGAAAAACCTAAAATCCGTGCACAGAATGGCTTATGCAGTAGGCATTTTTGCCATGTTGGTCATATTACCAACGGCCTTTATCGGACTATATGGAGCAATCAAATATCCTGATGCGAGTACTGCCGATTTCTTGACAAATGCACTTTTGTTTGATCAAGCTGTCCCTGTGGCTGCTTTAGCAGTGGTTGGGTTATTTGCCGCCTGTCTTTCTACAACCAACGCTCAGATTTTTGCTTTGGGCACCGAACTTAGATCTCTACTTTCTGGCTCTGACAAAACCAATATGCGTATCACCAAGATTTCCATCATGGTCTTTTCGCTGATCGTATTAGTGTTCTCTACTTATATGAGTGACGAACTCGTTTTGCTGGCACGTGTGAGTTTCACCGGCACATCTATGATCGCACCAGTAGTATTGGGAGCAGTAATTTTCACTAAACCTCCAAAATCCTTAATTGTGCTTTCTACGCTTGCTCTAGCCACTTTTATCGCTTCGCTTTTAGAAATAGTTCCGGGGAAAATAGCAGGTCAACCTATTGATTACTTGATGTACGGAGTCTTATTTATAGCAACTGCCATCATTATGATCACACATTCTCAAACACAAAAGAAACAACATGCAACTCAATCCTAACTTTTCCATAAATGACCTTGATGTTCAACTCAAAAGATTTTGGGAGCTTTCTGGAGAAAAAATAAACTTGATAGAAACATCATTTGATACTGCTAATGGTGCTCCTGTTTTTACAGAAAAAGGAAAATATGTAACAAGAGGCTGGACGGAATGGACTCAGGGATTCCAGTACGGTTCGGCAATTCTCCAGTTTGATGCCACGGGAGATGAGCAGTTTTTAAAAATAGGCAGAGATAATACCTTGAACAAAATGGCTCCGCACCTCACGCATACTGGTGTGCATGATCATGGTTTCAACAATGTGAGTACCTATGGAAATCTACTTCGACTGATCGAAGAAGGGAAAATTGAAGGTGCTGCTTGGGAGAAAAACTTCTACCAACTTGCCCTTAAAGTAAGTGGAGCGGTACAAGCTATGCGCTGGACTCCAACTCAAACTGGTGGTTTCATTTATTCATTTAATGGACCACATTCCTTATTTGTGGACACGATTCGCTCGTGCAGAGCTTTGGTCATTTCACATGGATTGGGCCATGTATTGCAGGGAGAAAACGACAAGCGAATCTCATTAATTCAGCGAGCAATTCAGCATATTTTGAGTACGGTTCGCTATTCGATTTACTACGGAAATGGTAGAGACACCTATGATATTTCTGGTAGAACAGCTCATGAAATCATCTTCAACACCAACGATGGAAATTACCGCTGTCCAAATTCTCAGCAAGGCTACACTGGATTCAGTACCTGGACTCGTGGTCTAGCTTGGGCTATTTGCGGTTTGGGCGAAACATTGGAGATTTTAGATCAAATCGACGAAAGCGATTATTCTGAGATCATTTCTAAAAATGACTTGATCAAAGAACTGACTGAAGCTGCAAAAGCTACAGCTGAATTTTACTTGGCAAACACTCCTACCGACGGCATTCCATATTGGGATACTGGAGCGCCAAATTTGCATAAAATGGGAGATTATCTGAACGAGAAATCTGATCCTTTCAATGCCCATGAGCCAATCGATTCTTCCGCCGCATGTATCGCTGCGCAAGGATTCATCCGAATTGGCAATTGGATGAAATCAACGGATAAAGAAGCTTCCGAGCGATATATCCAAACAGGTGTGCAGCTCGCTAACGCGTTGTTCAGCGAGCCATATTTATCCACTGATCCAAACCACCAAGGGTTGATTTTACATTCCATTTACCATCAGCCAAATGGCTGGGATCATCGCCCAGACCCTGCGAAAGCTCCATACGGAGAATCATGCATGTGGGGAGATTACCATGCGCGAGAACTAGCATTGTTGCTTCAGCGCATGCAAAAAGGAGAGAATTATTACAGCTTCTTTAACTGTGTAGGCAAATGAGCACTGGAAAATACAAACCACAATACCCACGAGTTGCCCAGCTGAAAACAGGAGAGCATCTTCGTGACCATCTTACCAAAGAAGGTATAGCGATGGGTTTTGATGAAGAGTTAAAGACTGGAGAAAACTCTCCTTTTGCGAAAGCACATACCACGCGAGCCGGCAATACCATAGGAAATGCTTTCTGTATTCTTCCAATGGAAGGATGGGATGGCACCACGGATGGCAAGCCTACCGAACTCACCAAAAGACGCTGGAAGAACTTTGCGATCAGCGGTGCCAAATTACTTTGGGGCTGCGAAGCGGTAGCGGTACAACCTTCTGGAAGAGCCAATCCTAACCAACTTATGATCAACGAGCAAAATCTCGGAGACTTTGATGAGTTGTATCAACTAGTTGAAACTGAGCACAAGGCTGCTTTTGGAAACACTGATGATCTACTCACAGGCCTGCAACTCACTCATTCAGGCAGATTTTGCAAACCGAATAGCAAAACTCAAATGGAGCCGAAGATTCTATACTCTCATCCTGTGTTGAATAAGAAATTTGGTCTGGCTGATGATTATCCACTGATGACTGATGGAGAAATATCCGAGCTGATCGACGCCTATGTGATCGCAGCAGTTCGCGCACAGAAGACGGGATACAAGTTCGTCGATATCAAGCATTGTCATGGGTACTTGGGACATGAGTTCCTGAGCGCTTACGATCGTGAAGGCATCTATGGCAAGTCACTCGAAAACAGAACCCGTTTCATCCGAGAAATAACAGCGGGAATCAGAGCAGAAGCGCCAGGATTAGAAATTGGTGTACGCATGAGCATTTTCGACTGGGTGCCATTTAAGCAAGGACCTGAAGGAACTGGAATTCCAGCTGCCGAAAGTCCTTATAAGTACGCTTTCGGAGGAAATGAATCAGGCATAGGCGAGAATCTATCGGAGTCTTTTGAGTTTCTGAAAGAACTGGAAAAACTTGATATAGAATTGCTTTGCACCACTGCAGGCAGTCCATATTACAATCCACATATTCAGCGGCCAGCACTTTTTCCTCCATCAGATGGCTACATGCCGCCAGAGGATCCTTTGCATGGAGTCGCTCGGCAGATCAATGCAGTGGCAGAAGTAAAGAAAGCATTCCCTAGTTTCTATACAGTAGGATCAGCCTATTCCTATTTGCAAGAATGGCTGCCAAATGTGGCTCAAAATGTATTAGAAACAGGAAAAGCAGATTCAATCGGCTTAGGCAGAATGGTGCTGAGCTATCCGGAATTGCCAGCGGATGTATTGGCTGGAACTCCGATGAAGCGTGCAAAAATCTGTCGCACGTTCTCCGATTGTACCACTGCTCCGAGAAACGGGATGATATCAGGCTGCTTTCCACTCGATCCTTTTTACAAAAAAATGGAAATACACGAAACACTTAAAACGATCAAAGCATCATGAGTCGAGTAGCATTAGTCACTGGCGGAAGCCGCGGAATCGGTTTGGGAATCGCAAAAAAACTCGCTGAAGAAGGCTTTAATCTGGCGATAAATGGAGTACGTGAAGAGGTGAATGTACGAGAAGCCTTGGAAGAATTGAGAGGATTTGGCGTACGGGTAGAATACCTTCAAGGGAACATTGCTTCTGCTGAGGATCGTGAGTCTATTGTTTCAGGGATGATCGCTAAGTTTGGAAAAATCGATGTACTGGTAAACAATGCGGGAGTGGCGCCGAGAACGAGATCTGATGTCTTCGATATTACTGAAGAAGATTTCGATCACTTGATGAACATCAATCAAAAGGGCACTTTCTTCCTGACTCAAGCTATCGCCAAATGGATGGCAGAACTTAAGGCAGCCACGCCTGATTCTGAAATATCAATAATCAACGTGACATCTATTTCCGCCACAGTAGCATCCAAGATCCGCGCATCTTACTGTATGTCCAAAGCTTCATTGGCTATGCTTTCTAAAGTGATGGCGGTGAAAATGGCAGAATTCGGAATCCCAGTGTATGAGATCAGACCTGGTGTGATAGAGACAGATATGATCGAGAAAGTGCGCGAAACCTACCATCAAGGAGTGAAAAACGGAATGACTCTAGAACCTAGAATGGGAGTTCCCGAGGATATCGGGAAAGTGGTTGCTGCCTTGGTGAGAGGCGATCTTCCCTACTCCACTGGACAAGTAATATGCGTGGATGGAGGAATGACTATCGCTAGGATGTAAAACTATAAGCCCATGTTGCTCAAAGCCAATTTTATAAGAAAAAAACACACCTTCTTCTTTTCGATGGCATTAATTGCGCTCATTGGAAGCATCATAGGATTTGGCAAAACTTTTTTTTACCCACTATTAGCAGGGACCTTTTCAGCTCCGATTGTAATACATCTTCATGGAGGTTTAGCTTTTCTATGGATTTTGTTTTTTGTAATGCAAAGTTTTTTGATTCGTAAGGGAAATCTTAAACTTCATAAGAATCTTGGTTTCGGAGGAATAGCACTCGCTATTCTACTATCACTTAGCATGGCGCCTGCCATCCTTCATCAAGTAACCAAAGGATTAGAAAATGGTCTTGGAGACCTGGCTTTTTCCGATATCCCAGGAACATTTACAACTACTTTGATTTTCATGAGTCTGGTTTTAGCGGGTATCAGACTACGACGTAAGTCGGAGATACACAAGCGATTACTTTTACTTGCTACACTAGTATTGATTTGGCCGGCTTGGTTTAGATTCAGACACTATTTCCCATCAGTCAGTTTCCCGGAGATTTGGTTTGCAATTGTCCTCTCAGACAGTTTTATTCTACTAGCTATTCTTAGAGATAAAATAGTACTGGGGAAAATTCATCCAGTCTATTGGCTTGGTGTAGCTATTATAATCGAGCACTGGATAGAGTATTTTTTATATACCACAATATTCTGGAATGACCTTGGAAAGTGGCTTTATAGATTCCTTTAATTCCTGGCTATTCAAATATCAAGTTAACTTAGGACGAATAAAGACTACTTGAAAAATTATGAGATTCAAAAGCCGAAATTCATTAATTACTTAATGAATGAAAATATACCTACGAAAATCTACCTATTCATTTTTCTAAATGATTTGTAGTGAGCAATTCCTGAAGCCAGTCATTCACTTTCAAGTCCATCACTAAGTGAATTCTGTCCGTTTCGCCTTCATTTATAACCCGATGCGGATCAGAAGGCCGAAGATAATAGCATTCCCCTTCCTTCATTTCCATCTTCAGATTATTCACAAAAAAGCTAACCTTTTCATTCGTAAAAATGGGTAAGTGAATCCGAACTTCTACCTCATCCAAATCATAATCCTGATGCTCTTTTATCTTTGATCCTGCCGTCAGTTTCATGAGCCGAGCAGAAACCTTATCAGTTTTGAAATTTTCAAAAAAACAGCTTGAAGGCACTATCAAATTGAAAAAGACATCATTATCCTATCTTGATTAATCATTCATAAAAAGTTTGAGTTAAGGTAATGACAGAATAAAAATAGCAGGTTAGTTTTAGAGAATAAAAAGTAAAACCCCATACTTACTTGTAAAGTCAATCCAATTTCTCGACTTTTTAGTTCTCTAACCTAACAAACCCATGAAAACCCGATTCATTATCAGTTTATTCCTTTTAGTCTTTTTAAGTACTCAATCTTTTGCGCAGCAAAAACGAACAAAAATAGGAGTCGCAGGACTTACCCACGGCCATGTAGGCTGGATTCTAAAAGCAAAGGATCGTGCAGATTTAGAGATCGTTGGCATTGCTGAACCAAATAGAGAATTAGCAAAACGCCTTACCGAGCAGCATGGTATCTCCATGGATTTGGTGTTTGACACCATGGAAGAAATGCTCGAAAAGACTAAGCCTGAAGCGCTGACAGCCTTTGGGAATATCTACGATCATCTTGCGGTAGTTAAAGCTTGCGCACCACGAGGAATACATGTGATGGTAGAAAAACCCCTAGCTGTAAGTTTAGAACATGCTCAAAAAATGAAGAAGCTAGCAGAAAAACATAACATTCACCTCATCACCAATTACGAGACAACTTGGTATCCTAGCACTTTCAAAGCTCAAGAAATTCTTCAAAGCGGCGAAGTCGGAGCTATTAGAAAAGTGATCGTTAATGATGGGCACAAAGGGCCGAAAAACATAGGAGTTAGCAAGGAGTTTCTAGATTGGCTGACTGATCCGGTGCTCAATGGCGGCGGTGCAATTATAGATTTTGGATGCTACGGTGCGAATCTGATTACTTGGTTGCAAGATGGTAAAAAACCTATTTCAGTCACCGCTGTCACCCAACAGCTTCAGCCTGAAAACAATCCTAAAGTTGATGATGAAGCAACAATTATCCTTGCTTATGATGATTCTCAGGGGATTATTCAGGCTTCATGGAATTGGCCGATTGGCAGAAAAGATATGGAGATTTTCGGAAGAACAGGCTCAATACATGCAGACAATCCATCTACAGTTCGAGTTAAAAATGGTGAGGGATATAGCGGTTATGATGAAGAGACACTTAAGCTAGAAAAGCAAAATACTCCATTCGAAGATCCATTTACGCTCTTCCTTGCGGTAATCAACGGTGACCTTGTACTCGATAAATTTGCTCTTCCATCATTAGAGAATAATATGATTGTAGTGGAAATATTATCCGCAGCGGTAGAAAGTGCGAAGACCGGAAAGACAGTTTATTTGAAGGATAGGTGAAAAAGGAAGACGGTAGACCGGAGACGGAAGTGGCCTTATATAAAGCATCCTTACAAATCAGAAGAAGATTTTATTAGTAGGTTAAAAACAGATTTTCGTAAATAAAAAAGCCGTTCGTGTCTACACGAACGGCAACAAATATTTAGCAAATTATTTTTTCTTGATTCTAGAATCTTGGCACTCGTATCTGAAATCTTGATACTTATGTCTTAATACTGGCTACTTATAAAAGCTCTTTAATCTTCAAATTCTTAAAAATCACTCCTTGCCCCTCACTTTGCAAACCAATATATCCCTGGGTTAGCGGGGTGCCATCAACTTTATATATCGGATCAAAGCCTTTTGCTACTCCTCCACCAACCTGAGGTAAGGAATATCTTAAAACTTCTACATCATTAACCATGTGAATTACCAAAGAATCACCGTAAACTATCAAATCAGCCTTTACCCATTGATCCCACTTGAAGGTCGGTGAAGTGGAATTGATGCAATGCCTGGGATCCTTTTTCCCTTCAAAATAAACATCTGTGCCTGGTGAGCACATATTACCAGTTGGACGCGCGACACCCTCTTTTTCCTCAGCCAGCATTTGCCACTCTACAGAAACTGGCCAATCCTGTTCTTTCAAAATTGTCTCTGGAGCCTGTGAGTGAAACATCACTCCGCTATTTCTATAGGTATAGCTAGCAGCATCTTTCAGCCATTGCTCAGTAAATCTATATTCCCAAGTCATGTGAAACGAAGAATACGATTGCTTATAAAACAAATGCCCATAACGATCATTAAAACCTTCATTATAATCATCGTAATTCACTTCAATGGCACCATCGACCACTCGGAATGTGTTGGCATAGTTATCACCAGATTCATGATGAAAGATCTTAGGAGTCCAATTGTCCAGATCTTTGCCGTTGAACATATCCATCCATTCAGTATTGGTGGAATCAGCGGATTGACTTACTTTCTTTTCTGAATCACAGGAAATCAAAATGCTTCCAATTATGAATGCCAGTAGAGTTTTTTTAAACATGTAATAAAAGTTGAAGTAAAAATATAAAAAGTAAGTTAAGGAAATCGGGGGTTCTATATAGCACTTTCGGATAAGTGAACTCAATTAGAGGAAGTATGGCAAGCTTAAAAGGATTTCCCTGCAAGAAACTGGAAGGCATGTTTATGAATTTTGGCAGAAATTGCTTCAGGAGAACCCATTAATTCACCGTCAATTTGAAATTCGGCACCTTCGAGATTTGAAAGCTCACACTCTTCTACGGACCAACTTTGCACACCTTCTATCTGATCCAAATCGCCTTTAATAAAAGCCATCGTCATCCGCACGTAATCTTCAGCTGTGTCTGGGTTGAAAGCGATGATTTCAAACTTTCCATCATCCATAATCCCCTGTGGATTTACAAGTGCCCCCGTACCATATCGATCACCATTGGCTAGCACAATCATTTTGGAGGTAAGATCGAAGGATTCTTCTCCTATTTTCAGGTTAAATCTCATTGCTTCAGTACCGAAGATCTCAGAAATAGAATTCTTAACGTACCCGAGCATCCCGCGTGATTCTTCCTGCTCAAACTTCTGAATGAGGTTAGCATTTATCCCAAAGTCCGCAAGATGCAAACACAACTCTCCGTTTATAACAATTGCATCGATGTTTTGTGGTTTGAATTCACGAATAGCCTCCCATGAATCCACTAAGTCATTAATTCCCATACATTTTGCCAGTCCATTTGCAGAACCTAAAGGCAAAATACACAAGGGTACATTTTTATCATTTAGGCTTTTGGCTACCTGCTTCACTGTTCCATCACCTCCACCTATCAGCACTAATTCAGGATTGCACTCTTCGTATTTTTTTGCGATTTTATCCTCGTCATTTTCGCCTGTAGTCTCCCACAGTTCTACAGCGTATTCAGGCATTCTTACCTCTGTCATTTCGAGAAGTTCGGCTTCAGTAATAGAATTATTCCCTGAAAAAGGATTAAAAATCAAGAGGCATTTTCTAGCCATATATAAGGTTGATTAAGAAGGTTGAATTAATTAATTATGGTTTTTTTTCAAGAATTTCTATTGCTTCAGTTGAAGTTTTTATAAAATGAAAATGCTCAAATCCGTGAAGCTTTTTCAATTCACTTTCTCTATCAGCATCAAGTGTACCAACAATTCTAATAAAAACATCCTTCACTCGTCCCGGATAATCCTTTATCACTTGGGCATAAATCTCTGGATCGTGCTGACCACTGTCGCCAATTAAATAAAACTGCATCTGTGGAAACATATTCATAATTAACTCAATCTTATTCGCCTTATGCGAGTGATCGCCTCCGCCAGATTTCCATATATTTCTTAGATTGATATGCTTGTCTTTCAGTAGAATTGGTCCTTCTGGTATAAGTCTAAATCTCAAAAAGTCCTGTATCAAGTCATAAAGTGACCAATCACTGCTTGAGACATAGAAAATCGGTAACCTCTTATCTTGAGTGATCTTTCTGTAAAATTCAGAAACGCCGGGCAAAGGCCTTCTTGAAAAGGCATTTTTTGAGATAGATAGCCAGAACTTTTTCCCTATGTCTGTAGAGTGAGATATGATAATCGTATCATCAATATCAGAAATAACTCCAGTTTGCCCCGAATACCTCGTCACGTCCATGTGGGCAATACTAGTTTCTTTGCTTAGTGGTTCCAAAACTTGAAAAAGGACTTGTTCTTTCTCATTTAAAATGGGCTTGGAATCCACGATATGTAACTCAAAGACCCCATCTTCATCAGTGGAAACGACATAGCTTTTATTCTGAAAAATGATTTCTACTTTGGCCAGAGGGACAGAGGATCCTGCATACCTCTTGATTGCCGAAATAATATTAGACAACCAATTTTTTCTTGAAGAAGGTCTTTGCTGGGTATAAGCCTTAATTACTCTTCCTTTGAAGAAAACTTCTGTGTTATTTCCAAAGGCTAAAAATGGCTCAACTTTTATTTTATCCTGTTTAATACTACTCATTAAGTAAACTACAAGCTGATACACCACCACAATGGCAATAATTGCGCAGCTTATTATGAGAAGCTTTTTCATATAAATACAGTATAGCTTGTTTAAATAACCGAATTAATGTTTCCAGTCATATCCATCGATTTGTTCCAGACAAGCTTTCAGCAAAGCAATCGAATCTGCTATATCTTGCTTATGCGCCATTTCGATTACTTGATGTAAATGTCTGGTAGGAATAGATATAGCTCCTGCTATTGCCCCTTGCTTCCCCATACGCTGTACTCCAGCGGTATCAGTACCTCCAGCTACGAGTATTTCCGGCTGCCAAGAAATCTTAGCTTTATCTGCAGTTTGTTTCATAAACTCCACCATTCTATAATCACAGATCGTCATGGCATCCATGATCTTGATTGCCGTTCCTTTGCCCAGTTCTGTCACTTTCTCATGTGCTTGTGCTCCTGGAACGTCAAATGCAATCGTAGTGTCCAGTGCAATGCCGAAATCAGGATTGATTCCGTGGGCAGCTACATTTGCACCTCGCAATCCTACTTCTTCCTGCACAGTAAACGTAGCATAAGTGTCGTAAGCGGGATTATCTAATTGCTTGAGTGTTTCAATGAGAATGAAAACAGCCACTCTATTATCGATAGACTTACAATTCACGCAATCACCCATTTCAATTAACTCCCTGTCTCTGGTCACTGGATCTCCTACGGTGATGTATTTGTCCACTTCCTCTTTGGACATGCCTAGATCTATGAAAAAGTCTGTTGTTTTAGGAAGCTTCGTTCGCTCCTCAGCTGACATCACATGGATAGGTTTGCTACCCATTACCCCCACGAAATCTTTTTTTCCGTGAACTATGACGCGCTGCGCAGTAAGTGTCTTCGGATCGAAGCCACCTAGTGTATGAAATCTCAGAAAACCATTCTCATCAATATGGGTGATTATAAAACCAATTTCATCCATGTGCGCCGCAATCATCACCCGCTTGCTATCTGGATTTCTCTTCCCTTTCTTGATTGCAATTACATTACCGATGTTATCTACTTTGACTTCATCCACAAGTGGAGTTACTAACTTGATTACTAAATCTCTTACTCTTTTCTCAAAACCTGGAGCTCCGGCTATTTCACAGATTTCTTTTAAGAGAGCTACGTTTATGTCCATTTTTAATATGTTTTTCTTATTAAGTGAAATTAAGAATTTGAACTTGTTTGAAAGAAAAAAGGCACAAAGAATAAATTCTCTGTGCCTTAATTAATGACTTAAAATATTATTAGTATGCTCTAACGGTTTTACCTTCCATGAAATTAGCGAAAGATTTATTTACTACTCTCATCCCACCTATAGTAGGATAATCCCCAGTGAAATACCAATCACCCAGATGCTCAGGACAGCACTTATGTAGATTCTCCACCGTCTGATAGATTATTTGTACTTCAGCTTTTATATCTTCATTGGTGACAATCTCCGATATTTTATTAGAAATTTCCTCATCCGTGAAAGCACTATAAACTCCCTTAACGAAATTCTCAGTGGAATAGGGAAGTGCTAAACATGCTTCATATACTTCATCTAAAGTATTTGAAAGTTTTCGTTCCTTCAATAATGCCAACGCCGCTCTGAAGGCAATGAAATCCTTCATCTTGGACATATCAATTCCATAGCAATCAGGATATCGAATCTGCGGCGCAGACGACACAATAATGATTCGCTTTGGATTCAACTTATCTAGGGTAGTAAGGATGCTTTTCTCAAGGGTAGTCCCTCTGACGATACTATCGTCGATCACTACAATGGTATCTATCCCTGACTTGATTACTTCGAAAGTAGTGTCATACACATTGGCTACCATGGAATCCCTAGTATCATCACTGGTAATAAAAGTTCTTAGCTTAACATCCTTACTCACGAGCTTTTCAACTCGAGGACGAAAACTTAAGAGCTCATCCAGATCACCCATAAAAGGCTTTCCATCTACAAATACTTCTCTTCGTTTTGCCGCCAAATAGTCTTCCAAACCTTCAATCATGCCCAAAAAGGCTGTTTCGGCAGTGTTTGGAATATAAGAGAATACAGTATTCTTCAGGTCAAAATCAATCGCCTTCAAAATCTGAGGGATCAACGCTCTACCTAGGTTCTTTCGCTCTTGATAGATATTTGGATCAGTTCCTCTAGAGAAATAAATACGCTCGAATGAGCACGATTTCTTTTCTCTTGCAGGCATGATTTCAGGTTCAGCATAAGAACCATCTTTGTTGATTACCAAGGCATGTCCAGGCTGGATTTCTTTGATCAAATTGAAATCAATGTTGAATGCCGATTTAATAGCTGGCTTCTCAGATGCCACTACGATCACCTCATCATCCGCATAATAAAATGCAGGACGAATACCAGTTGGATCTCTCACCACGAAGGCAGAGCCGTTTCCGACAATCCCCGCCATAGCATATCCCCCATCAAAATCTCTACAAGATCTTCTAAGGATTCTAGTCAAATCCAATTCCTCTTCAATCAACTGAGTGATCTGCTCATTGGAAAATTGGTGCTTGTATTTGTCAAAAATGCGTTGATTTTCTTCATCAAGGAAGTGACCGATTTTTTCCATCACGGTGACAGTATCGGTTTTTTCCTTTGGGTGCTGACCGATTTCTACAAGCTTACTGAATAGCTCCTCTACATTGGTCATGTTGAAGTTGCCGGCCATAACTAGGTTACGACTTCTCCAGTTATTTTGCTTCAAAAATGGATGGCAAGTCTCTATAGAGTTTTCGCCATGAGTACCATATCTAAGGTGCCCAAGCCAAACTTCTCCTGTAAAAGCAATATTCTCTTTCAACCAAGCTCCATCAGTAAGTGCATCATGCCCTCCGATTTTTTTCGCTTTTTTATATTTCCGGTTGATTTTGTCAAAGATGAAATTGACAGCTGATGGTTCCACGGATCTATATCTGCTGATATATCGTGTGCCTGGTTTCGTGTCAATTTTGACATTGGCGACACCCGCGCCATCTTGTCCTCTATTGATTTGTTTTTGCATCAGGACGTAAAGCCTGTTAGAAGCAAAAGCTGCTGTCCCGTATTTGTCAATATAATACTGGGCAGGTTTTCGCAATCTAATCATTGCTATTCCGCACTCGTGTTTGATAGCGTCACTCATAGAGTCTGGCAAATGTTATTTTGAAGATTCAAAGTTACTAGTTTTTAAAAGAGTTTTTCTTTAAAAAAGTTCGTTCTCTTGAATTAAAATTTTGTCATTGGATTCTAAACTTTCAAATCGTTTAAATAGAAGAGATAGCAGATATTTTATCTCAATTATAAATTTTATAAAAACCAAATTGAAGTTATGCCACGCTAGAATTCATTTGATTCAAATCAAAAAAACTATTAAAAAGCAGATTTCACCTATCGTGATTACACTGAGATCTATAGTTTGAGACTTCAATCAACACTATTTTGAATCTACAAGCAGGAAACTCAAGCACAGAAAAACCAATTTCGTATACCTCTACCCTAGGATTAAAAAAGACTCTAATTCTAACCCTTTAAGTCTCGGGAAAATGGAGTGAACAGCTTCATTGTATACCTGGAAATTATGTAAGTAGTCGAGCTACTTGCAAGTGGAAAGTCGAGCAGATGTCATGCGTGACTCTTTTTAAACCTCAAATCGCTTAGTGGAGATCTTTAATTTTTGCCAATTATTAAGTCTGATCAGAGCAGTCAGCTTAAGGAAAAAACACTGATTCCAACCGTCACTGTTCGGCTTAAAGAAAAAAAAACATCAAATAACATGACATATAGGAAAACTAAAGCAAAGATTAATTTATCAAAATGATGCTTTTTATACGTGATAACAGTTGTCTGGTGCTTTTTTTGTAAACTAGCTGCTTTAAAGGAAGCATTTCATGAAGAATATATTACTAGTAGAGGACGATTTGACTTATTCAAGGATTGTTAAGACATTTCTTGGGAAAAATGGATTTTCTGTTCAAACTGCCATAAAAGTCAAAGAAGCCCAGCAATTACTCAGTAACTCAACGTTTGATTTGATCATTGCAGATTTTAGACTTCCTGACGGTACTGGCATGGAGCTTCTGCAGTGGACTAAAAGCAATTATCCACAAACGCAGGTTATTTTAATCACGCATTATTCTGATATCCGAATTGCAATCAAAGCAATGAAACTAGGAGCATTCGAATACATTACCAAACCAATTAATCCAGATGAACTACTGGCTACTGTAAATGAATCTTTGTCGACCAAAGTAACTGAGACGACTTCTGCAGAAGCTACCGTGATTCGTACCGCTTCACCCAAGCAGAAGTATAAAAGCAGCTATGTCATCGGCAGCTCTACTGAGGCAGAGAAACTTGAAAAACATATTCAATTAGTAGCACCAACAGACCTGAGCGTTCTGGTCTTGGGAGAAACAGGAACAGGAAAAGAATTTGTTTCTAGAAGAATTCATGATTTATCCACTCGAAAAGACGGGCCTTTTGTAGCTATTGACTGCGGGGCTTTACCAAAAGAACTTGCCGGAAGTGAATTGTTTGGGCATGTAAAAGGGGCATTTACAGGTGCTCTGGAAAATAAAACCGGCCATTTCGAAATGGCAAATGGAGGCACCATATTCCTTGATGAAATCGGAAACCTAAGCTATGAAGTTCAAATTCAGCTTCTCCGCGCAATTCAGGAACGAACTATCAGAAGAATAGGTGGAAATAAAGAGACCCAAATTGATGTAAGGATAATAGCAGCTACAAATGACAATCTACTTTTACAGGCAGGAGATGGTCATTTCCGAGAGGATTTATATCACCGACTCAATGAGTTTACGCTAAGTGCTATTCCGCTGAGAAGAAGAAAAGAAGATTTAGAAGATTTCGCTGATCAATTTCTAGAAGAAAGTAATGAACGCCTAGACAAAAGAGTTACAGGGTTCTCACCTGAAGTTTGGGAAATCTTTCTTGGTTATGATTGGCCAGGAAATCTACGTGAACTACGAAACATTATCAAACGAGCAGTACTTCTCTCTGCAGGATCTCATGTAGAGAAAGATGCTTTGCCAGCAGATCTATACGAGCCCACTGGAAATTTAATCGGGAATAGATCTAATACATCTTCTATCTCTGGTGGCTCAGACTTGCCATCTCCGAAGGATTATAAGTCCCAATGGGTAGAACAAGAAAAGGAATTGATTCAAAAAGTATTGATGGATACAAAATTCAACAAGTCAAAAACAGCTCGTATTTTGAATATGGATCGTAAAACACTCTATAGCAAAATGGAAAAATACGGATTAGATTAATTATCTGCATTTACAGTTTTATCCATGGTCTCGGTGAGTGCTGCCAGCAAGATGCGGATTTCCTCATCTAACTGATTAAGCGTATCGCCGAGGCCATTTTTGTTTCCTATTTTCAAACTATTTTCCAGCTTCCTAGCAGTATGTCCTGCCCCACTTTTTATTTGCCCTAAGCGACTTCCTAGTTGGTGACATATTTCTAGAATTTCATCAAAATCATCATTTTTTCGGGCCCTATTTATCCTATTAAGGTCTTTTTGCGTCTCCACTACCAACTCCCGGACAATATCTTGCAAGAGCAATTCATCTCCCATACAGAATCTAGCTAAGTCTTTAAGTTGAAATAAAGAATTATCAGATTCACTCATTTTCTGATTTTGCGGAATATCTTTCACCACATGATTTGGAAAAAACTTACCTAAACACTCAATTAAAACCCGCTCTTGAAAGGGTTTGAAAATGATCTCCGTAAAGCCACTTTCGATCATTTTCTCTCGCTCTTCTACAAAAACATTTGCTGTCATAGCTAAAATAGGCATTTCGAGATATAGATCCATAGACCTCAATTTATTCACCACATCGAAACCAGAAAATTCGGGCATCTGTATGTCCAAAATCGCCAAATCAAAATCAATCGCTACGAATTCATCTCTAAAGATGGTTCCACCAGGATAGGCAATCACCGATGCTCCAAAATAACTTAAAATAGTCTCCAAATAGCGAATCCCAACCTTATCATCATCTACAAGCAGAATTTTCAATCCCGAAAGATCTAGAGACACTATTTGATCTGGATTGAACTCTACTCGTTGAGATGCAGTGGTGACCATCGGCAACTGCACCAGCATGGTAGTTCCTGCATGCTCCACGCTTGACACAAGGATCTCACCATTCATCAATGACACTAGTCGATGAACGATCGCTAATCCAAGGCCAGTTCCTCCATATTTTCTGGAAATGGATGTATCTGCCTGATCAAACTCCCGAAACACCTTATCCAGTACTTCTTGAGACATTCCAATCCCAGTGTCCTTTATTTCCACAGTTAGCAGACCATCTACCCATCGCACAACTACACAAATTGAGCCTTCTGAAGTGAATTTAAATGCATTGCTCAACAAATTATTCAAAATTTGCTTTAACCTAAGTTGATCTCCAATCAGCCAGCTATCTTCCGGAAGGTCCAATGACCATTCAAAATCAACTTTCTTTTCTGAAGCCTGCAATTCAAAGAAATTCTGCAAGGAGGAAAAAAGTGATTCCGGATCAAATGGATGTGCATCTAACTTCAATTTCCCTGCTTCCAGTTTCGAAAAGTCCAGCACTTCATCCACAATTTCCATTAATGTATCTGAAGCAAAGCCAATCATTCTTAAGTGTGATTGCTGACTGGAATCCAATTCAGATTTCTCCAAAACCGATCTATAACCTTGAATTACATGAAGTGGATTGCGAATCTCATGACTCATATTAGCCAAAAACTCTTGCTTGGACCTGGCTAACTGCTCAGATTTCTGCCTAGCAACTTCGAGGTTCTCCTGATATTTCTTGGTCACTTTGATTTCTTTCAAAATCGAGTAAACCATGATAGCAGCACCAATTACCGCCAAAACAACAATCAAAATCAAAAAGTAAGTCATGTCGTAAGTCAGTTTATAGGCAGATTCATTTTGAATGTCTGACTTCTCCAACGCACGTGCCTGAAGTGTACTCACTAGGCTTTGAATGGTATTGATAATTTTACTTTGGCTTATGGAGATATCAGCCTCCATCTTAGCAAGTTTTTGACGCTGGTTAGACTCCTCACGATTGACGCGATCAATGACGCCCTTGATATTATGTAAGACACTGTCCAAGGTCTGGCCTTCGGGCAAGTTGGTAACGCGAAGGTTTTGCTTTTGCAGATCACGTAAATACGCAATCGACTTATCATAATCCTTTGTTACTATAGTCTGCCCAACTTTAGCTTCTTGGCGTGAGGTAATTTCCTTTTGGAGATCATTAAAAAGTTGATCCTTAGGATTTACCTTCTCAATAGGCTTTTGCTCCAAACTTGCAGCTCTCCTGCGGATTCCGAGCTCCACTCTATTAAGCGCTTCTTGTGTAAAATTCCGATTGGCCAAATTGGTTTTCACCTCATACAAATTCACATAACCCACAATAAGGGTATCTAAGTTAGTTTGCACGCTATGGATATAGGAAATCTCTAATGAATCCTCCGCCAGCGAGGCCAATTCCTGCAACTTTTCCTTAAGTGAAATCGCACTAGAATCCTGAATTCTAAAGTCAGAATCTACACCAGATTGATCCATCTGGGTAATTTGGATGATATCAGACTGTACTTTATTCAGCAGGGTGAGCTTTTGACTAGGCTCAGCAAGCTCCTTCATCGTCTCTAGAAGTCGATTCTGAATATAGTAAGTCAAGCCTGCCATTCCAATCAGGAAAATAGCGGCTAGGAAAAAGCCAGTAACGACTTTGCCAGCGGTATTGGAGCTCGGGGAATTTCTTTTCATCAAAAACACATTACGCCAAGTACCAATAAGTATTCCAAGTGGGGATTAAAACTTTAAGACTGTATAGCCTTTTGGCGCGTAAGTAGTAACAGTAGTCATAGCCGAAAGTGCGACGTTAACTCCTTCGTAAAGATTTTCTTTTTTCAAATTCCTAGCTCTTAGCGATTGACCACAAACTAGTATTTCAGCGCCAGCAGCTTCTAAAGCCTTATATACGGCAATATTAGGGTTATCTACTTTAAATTGCTTCTGGTAAGCTTCATTATTCAATAAGGTAAAGATAGCTCCGCCATGTACCACCACTTTCACATGCATACGCTCCTTGGTAACACCGGCAATCCCGTGAAGATTCATCATTCGAGCGACATTATCTACCCAACGGCTAATCTCAGCATCGTCTGTAGCTGCGGTAGTCATGTCTACTAAGATATAATAATCCAAGCTTCCATCAGGCATTTCAGTTGCTTCAGGCACTTCATAAATACCTCCATACTCTTTTACGATTGGATGCTGCGCAGATTGAGCAAATGAAAACTGGGCAGTAAAAAACACAGCACAAAAGAAAGCTACTTTAACTAGTCGGTTCATATAAATCAAATTTGGCTCAAAATGTAGGGAAAAAATCGTGGAGAGAGAGGCCGTTGGTGGAAAAAAATCTTTCGCTGTTGCTGTTTCATAACTTAAACTGTATTTGTGTCCAAGCGAATATTGAAACCACAGCATCCATTTTGGTATGTGAAGATGCAAACCAAGGCGCTCGGTGATTTCCAATTCCAGCTTCTGAAGTAGCAGATCTACTTAAACTTTGCGATCTCCTCGAAAACTTTGAGTCCTCTGCAATTAAATAAACATAAAGAAATCATAGCGGTTTTGTAAACCTCTGAGGTCATAAAAAAAGCCCTGAATTACTTCAGAGCTTCTTTGTGCGCACGAGAAGATTCGAACTTCCACACTACTTAAAGCACCAGCCCCTCAAGCTGGCGTGTCTACCAGTTTCACCACGTGCGCGGTTAACAGTCTGCAAAAGTATCAGACTTGACTATTCCATGCAAACCCAATGCAAACCTTTTCCAATTATTTTCTCGGGAATTACTCTTAGCCTCTGTTCGTGCCTGCCTTGCCGGAAGGCAGGCACGAACAGAAACACATCATTACCCGTAAACTTTCTTTTCAGCCGCCAGAAGCGTATTGTAAAGCAGTGACGCAATCGTCATCGGCCCTACTCCACCCGGCACAGGTGTAATAGCGGAAGCTACTTCCGATACTTCGTCGAATTTCACATCTCCTACCAATCTAAAACCTGACTTCTTGCTAGCATCTTCGATTCTGTGAATTCCCACATCGATAACCACAGCACCTGGCTTCACCATATCCTTTGTTACGAAATGCGCTTTGCCTAAAGCGACAATTAATATGTCCGCTGATCTGGCGATTTCTTCCAAGTTCTTCGTCCGGCTATGTGTCAACGTCACGGTAGCATTTCCAGGATAGCCATTTCTAGCCATCAGGATGCTCATCGGACTTCCCACGATATGAGATCTACCGATCACCACGCAATGCTTGCCTGAGGTCTCGATCTCGTACCTTTTAAGAAGCTCTATGATCCCGTAGGGAGTAGCGGCAACGTATGCGGGCCAGTTCAAAGCCATACGACCCACGTTGGCAGGAGTAAATCCATCCACGTCTTTCTCAGGCCTAATCTTATCAGTTACTTTTTCTACGGAAATATGCTTAGGGAGCGGAAGCTGCACGATCAATCCATCAATTGCAGGATTACTGTTAATGTCCTCAACCACTTTTAAAAGTTCTTCTTCAGAGATATTGTCTTCCAACCGTACCAAAGTAGATTCAAAACCACATTCTCCACAAGACTTTACTTTCGCATTTACGTAGGTTTGACTCGCTCCATCGCTACCGACAAGAATTGCTGCGAGATGAGGGATTTTTCCTCCTTCTGCTTTTATTTCCGCTACACGAATAGCAATTTCAGATTTGATTTCAGAGGATGTTTTTTTACCGTCGATTAAGATCATGTGATTTACGAATTACGATTTTGGATTTCAAACTTCGACATTTAGACTTCGACGTTCGACATTCATTATTCAATTAATATTACGTTCAGCAGTTCCAATGCTTTTCACAAAAATGGAAATCAACTGATTACATTCATTTTGAAGACTTGCTATTTCACTAGCATCGAGATGGAGCTTGGATTTCTCTATAATTTTAATAGCCACACCACTCTCTCTCAGCTCTTTTAAGACCACTTTCATCTTATGAATAAAATCTTTTCGGGATTCACCAGATTGAGCTTCACCATAATTCAAAGCAGGAGAAGTTCCGCTACGAAGAAGCTGATTTGACATATGATTTCCAGCTTTGGTATTTATCATGGAGTCTGTAAAAGAAATAATAGCTGCAGCGAATTCAATAAGTCGCGCTTCTAGATCATATTTCCTTTCCATAAAAACCAAGTTTAATATTGAATTCTATTACTTCATTATTCGGAATTAAAACTTACAAAACTCGAAGTACGGTTGACGCCCACTTCATTATTCGAAATTCATCATTCTACATTCGATATTAATTTTGTAATGATGAATGTCCAATGCTGTATAATGAATGATGAAGTATTCGAATTCTGACAACCTCTAGAAATCCCAATATAAGATCATGTCCAAGGATATCACTGTAATGATGAATGTCCAATGATGAATGATGAATAACGAAGTTTTGGACTCCGTAATCACTTCTTAATCAAGCTTCAGCACCGCCATAAATGCCTCCTGAGGCACCTCGACGTTTCCGACTTGTCTCATTCGCTTCTTGCCTTTTTTCTGCTTTTCTAGAAGCTTTCGCTTACGGGAAATATCACCACCGTAACACTTAGCCAATACGTTTTTACGAAGGGCCTTCACTGTTTCCCTAGCAATAATCTTCTGACCAATGGCCGCCTGAATAGCAATTTCGAACATTTGACGAGGCACGAGTTCTTTCAATTTCTCACAAAGTCTTCTGCCCCAATCGTACGCTTTGTCTCTGTGAACGACTGCAGAAAGTGCATCGACAGGCTCGCCATTTAGCATTACATCAAGTCGCACCATGTGCGATACTTCGTAACCTTTCAACTCATAATCCAATGAGGCATAACCTCTGGATATGGTTTTCAATTTGTCAAAGAAGTCAAAAACAATCTCTGCCAATGGCATATCGAAAGTCAATTCTACACGCTCAGAAGTTAGGTAAACCTGATTTTTAATTTGCCCGCGCTTATCCATACAAAGCGTAATCACAGCACCCACATATTCTGCGGCAGTGATGATCGAAGCTCTCACGTAGGGTTCCTCGATATGCTTCATCTTTGTAGGATCCGGCATATCTGAAGGAGCATTGATCAACTGAACAGTATCATTTGTCAATAGCGCTTTGAACTGAACTGATGGAACTGTCGTGATCACGGTCATATTAAACTCACGCTCCAAACGCTCCTGAATAATCTCCATGTGGAGCATTCCCAAGAATCCGCAACGAAATCCAAAACCCAAAGCCATAGATGTTTCTGGTTCCCAGACAAGCGAAGCGTCATTCAACTGGAGTTTTTCCATAGAATAACGAAGCTCCTCATAGTCGGTAGTTTCTACTGGATAAATACCAGCAAAAACCATAGGTTTTACGTTTTCAAAACCTTGGATAGCTTTATCACATGGTCTTTTCACGTGCGTGATTGTATCACCCACTTTAATTTCTTTGGCGACTTTCACCCCAGAGATAAGGTAACCTACGTTACCGGCACTCATGGTTTTCTGAGGAATTTGATTCAAACCCAAAATCCCAATTTCATCCGCCTCATATTCTTTTCCAGTATTGACAAATTTGATCTTATCGCCTTTGCTGAACGTACCATTGAAAATTCTAAAAATCACTTCTACTCCTCGGAATGAATTGTACACCGAGTCAAAAATCATCGCTTGAAGTGGTGCTTCAGGATCTCCGGTCGGAGCTGGAATTCTATTGATTACAGCTTTCAGGATATCTCCAATACCAACACCTGTTTTGCCGGAGGCCAAAATAATATCTTCTCTATCGCAACCGATCAAGTCAATTACCTCATCGGCAACAGCTTCGGGATCGGCTCCAGGAAGGTCAATTTTATTGAGTACAGGAATGATTTCCAGATCGTGACCTAATGCCAAATACAAATTGGAAATCGTCTGAGCCTCGATCCCCTGGGAAGCATCCACGATCAGCAAAGCGCCTTCGCAGGCAGCAATTGATCTAGAGACTTCATAGGAAAAATCTACGTGACCAGGCGTATCAATCAGGTTGAGCGTGTATTCCTCACCCTCATGGGTGTATTTCATTTGGATTGCATGAGACTTGATCGTGATACCACGCTCCCGCTCAAGATCCATATTGTCCAACAACTGATTCTGCATGTCACGATCGGCTATCGTATCCGTTTCCTGCAGTAACCTATCCGCCAATGTACTCTTCCCATGATCAATGTGGGCGATGATACAGAAATTCCTTATATTTTTCATATTCATTTCGGGCGCAAAAATAGTAAATAACTAGCAGAAATTAGAATGTAGGATTCCGTCATTGCGAAGGAGGCACTTACAAAGCAATCTTTTTTTTTGCATTAATAGATTAATGCATAGCTCTTCTGGCACAAGTCTCTTGACTTGTACCCTAAATATTACAGTCTTCAATCTTCTGTATAGAAACCAAGTTAACTTATTGATCGTGCCATTGGCACTCATGAAAAATCGTATAATTTGTTTTACCCTGCGCTGTATTCGGGGCTGATCCCGGTCTTGCCGTTGGCAAGAGTTCACAATTTAAAATCCCTATTAGCGGATGTCTAGAATTAGCGGTTCAGAGTACGTCATTGCGATGGATCCACGTGCGAAGCAATCTCTTAGCTTTTATAGATTGCTTCCGTCACTCTTTCCTTCCAACGATTAGTATTTCTTACTTTTGCGTCAACAAACATTAATACCATGCAGTCAGTAGCCGAAAACAAGAAGTCTAATAATATTGCCGAATACATCATCTACATGTATCAAATGGAGGATTTGATCCGATCCTACCAAGGAAATCGAGAAGAAATCAAAATATTTGTGGTAGAGAAATACCCAGTTTCGGATGAAGATAAAGATAAAATAGCTGACTGGTATTTGGCTCTTTTAGATCAGATGGAAACTCAGGGTATTTTGGAAAAAGGTCATTTGAGCGAATTAAACTCTTTGGTTTACGAACTTGCTCAAATCCATTGGAACCAACTTAAAACCGATCCTAAGTATTTTATGGCTTACGGCAAAGCCAAGCCATTTATCCTAGAGGCAGTGATGCAAGCGGGTGGTCAGGATCTGGGTAATGAAATTCAAATCTGCCTGAATGGCGTGTATGGCTTATTACTTTGCAGACTGCTGGGCAGAAAAGTATCCGAAGAGCAATTGAAGTCCGCGGAAGCTTACGGCGATATTCTAAGCACGCTGAGCTATCATTATCAGGTGAAGGATTCGATTTCGAAAAACTGATGAGAATTATCAATTCTCAATGTTCAATAGTCAATATTCAAAAATCTGTGACTCCATCAATTTAATGGGAAGAATTAGGTTGAAATAACTTGTCCGCCATGGCGGATTGAAAGATTGAAAAATTTGAAGGTTGTCACATTGAATTAAAATGGCGCTTTTAGGAGAAAATTCAACTTTATAGATGAATTTGATGCTGATATCTTTGTAATTCAAGAATGCGAGGATCCCTTAGAAACTGGCCATCTAGACTATATAGAATAGGCGAAAAGTCACCTCTGGGTTGGAAATAGCAAACATAAAGGGCTTGGAATTTTCGCGAGAGGTGGCATAAAACTAGAAAAAATTGAGTGGTCTACTATTTACAAAGACCATTCAGTAAAGCATTTTTTACCCTGTCTCATAAATGAGAACACACAATTTATCGGCGTTTGGGCTCATTCTAACAAATCACCGAATTTTGGCTACATAGGTCAATTTTGGAAATTCATCCAATTGCACAAATCAAAATTCAATGAGATTGTTATTGCTGGAGATTTTAACAGCAATGTAAAATGGGATCAATGGGATCGCTGGTGGAATCATTCAGATGTTATTCGAGAACTGAAGGAGACTAACATTGAAAGTTTATATCATACCTACTTTAAAGTACTACAGGGGAGCGAATTACAACCCACATTTTTCCTTCAGAAAAATCTAAACAAACCCTACCAAATTGATTACATTTTTGGTAGTTCAGGATTCAGAAACAACCTGGAAAAAATAGAGATAGGCAAAGTTGAGGACTGGATTAGGCTGAGTGACCACCTTCCCATGATTGCCGAATTTTCAAGCTAGAATTTTTCAATTTTCAAATCATCCCAAAAACTCCCACACGCTTCTATACCCGTCCTGCGCCTCAAAGTATCTCAGCAATTCATCAAAGAAAGGGTTTTGAGTAAGTGTACCAGAATCACCTATTAGCACCAATTTACGCTTCGCCCGGGTCAGGGCTACATTCATTCGACGAGTATCAGCGAGGAAACCTATCTCCCCTTTCTCATTGGATCGCGTGAGGGAAATCATCATCAAATCCCGCTCCTGACCTTGGAAACCATCTACTGTATCGATGGTGATTTGCTCTTTTACAGACAGCAAACTTGGATAATCCTCCGAATCAAAAATCAATTGGCGCAATCTCCGCACTTGTGCTCCATAAGGTGCGATCAGACCAATCGTCCAATCATTTTGCAGGAAATTGTCTGACCCAATTCTCTCCACAAGATCATTCAGGTATTTCGCCGCGAAGTATGCTTCCTCAGGATTGAAGGTACTCAAGCTCTCCGCTTCCTTCTGATCCGAATAGCCAGCGCCCGCGGTATCTATCCATTCTATGACTGATTCTTCTGAAGGAAATACATGGGTTTTCGTACGCTCATCCGCGATCAATTTCCCCTGATAAAACTGCTCATTGGAAAAACCCATAATTACTTCAGGCATCCTGTATTGCACTTGCAGCATTTGCGCGGCATGGGGTTTACGAGCGATCACTTTCTCAAAAAGTGTCTCTGCAAGTCCATCCTTTCCTGCCTGATAGGATTTGATCGTTGGTGGGAGCTGGCAGTGATCTCCTGCAAACACCACCTTCTTACCCTTCAAAATCGGAATCCAAGTTGCTGCTTCCAATCCCTGCGCTGCTTCGTCAATAAACACCACATCAAACTCCATCCCTTTCAGGTTGTAAGAAGATGCGCCAACAAGTGTGCAGGCAAAGACTTTTGTCTTCTGATAAATATCGTATTGTATGTATTCCTCCAGCGACTTGGAAGCTTCACGAAGCCGGGAAACTTCCGCAAACATCATCTTGCGCTGGACACGCTCATTGTGCCCAAAATTACGCTTGTATTGCTTGGCAATTTTCAGCTGCTGGTCAGTTTCTTTCCGAAGCTTCTTCAGATCTCTGTAGCTGGCATGAAAAGCTGTTTTGGCATCCAAGGTTTGATTCAAAATCTTCTCCTCCACACGTGCTGGATGTCCAAATCGCAGGGTTTCTATTCCTCGATCGATCAGTTTTTCTACCAATAGATCAACAGCAGCATTACTTGGCGCACATACCAAAATCGATTCGCCAGCGATTAGCGAATCCTGGATCGCCTCGATCAGCGTAGTGGTCTTTCCAGTACCTGGAGGTCCATGTACGACTGCTACATCCTTTGCATTGGCGATCAGTTCACAGGCTTGGTTTTGGGAGAAATTGAGATTGGATTTAGAAGCAAGTTGCTTTTTAAAAATCTGAGGGGCTTTTTCGCCCAGTAGAATATCTTTCAATTCATCCACCCGCTTGTTTTCAGCCGAAATTACTTTTTTCAGCGCAAACTCCATTTCTCTATAACTCGCCTCATCAAAAAGTAAATCCACTCCTAGCTTGCTTCCATGCATCCATTCCGGCAGCTCATCCGCCTGCAAGGTGATCGTCATGGTGTTTTGCTTTACAAAATTGATCACTCCATTCACGCGATCCTCGGAAGAATTATAAGAATCATGGGTACTGAAAAATGACACGGACTTGCCAGAGTTAAATGCAGAGGCATGGTTGGAATCCGAGCGCTCCACTTCTACCAAAAGCCGCTCTCCCATCCCGATTTTGCTCTTTTTGAGTTGTACGGGATGCCAAGTGATGCCTGCTTTTTTCTTTTCGGCAAGTGAGGTATTCAGAAACTTCTGCTTGTATTGAGCGAGATCTTCCTGCCATTCAATTTTCAGCAGTTTTAATCCATTCTTTAATTCTTCCGTGATATTGGGCATCAATCCGTATTTTAGACGAAACTAATCAAAACCTCCCGAGTTTTCCCAACTCGATCACTTCTATGAACTACCTCGCGCACGCTTATCTTTCTTTTGGTCAAGACGAAGTGCTTGTGGGAAATTTTATTGGAGACTTTGTAAAGGGAAAAATGATGAACACCTTTCCGGAGGAAGTCCAGCATGGTATCAAACTCCACCGAGAAATAGACAAATTCACAGATACACATCCTTTGGTTCGTGCTGGACAGAGTTATTTGC
The DNA here is from genome assembly GCF_002150505.1 of Algoriphagus ratkowskyi. Lineage (GTDB taxonomy): Bacteria > Bacteroidota > Bacteroidia > Cytophagales > Cyclobacteriaceae > Algoriphagus > Algoriphagus ratkowskyi. Next base: position 33,005 of record NZ_MSSV01000024.1, on the reverse strand, counting down.
GACCGAAGTACCGACTCTACTCTACCGTAATCACGGACATCTATTTTGACTATTTTCTTGCCAAAAATTGGGGCAGATATTCAGATATTCCTTTGGAAGAATTTATCCAAAATACTTTTAGCACATTGAAACACAACCGTCAACTGTTTCCGGAACGCTTCCTAAATATGTTTCAGTGGATGGTTCAGGAGAATTGGCTTATACAATATCGGGAGATCGAAGGAATTCATAAAACACTCTCAGGAATGTCCCGTAGAACCCGTTTTCCATCCAAGATGGAAATGGCACATCTAGACCTAATGGAAAAAGAACAGGAATTTCAAGTGATATTTTTCGCTTTCTTCGCGGATTTAGAGACTTTTGCACGAGAGAAATTACTAGAAATCCAAAACACTAATGCTGGTCATTAAACCAAAAATATCCACTTACATTTCCTTAAGTCTTGTTCTGCTCTTCCTCATTTCGGGATTGGTATTTATTCTACGAGATTTTGCCTATACAGGCAGTTTCGGGATTTATTTTTATCTGATAGCCTGTACCATCATCACGCTAGTGATTTTAATGCTTTTGGTGAAGATGCTTGCTGGATATAGATTCATAACTGCCGGTCGAGATCAGATCATCGTCAAGCTACCCTTGAGAGGTTACACCAAAACTTATCCAGTTTCTCAGATTTTAGCTTGGGAAGAGGAAATAGTCAAGGCAAACAAGAAGGAATTTCGTCAGGTGACGATTGCTTTTTCAGATCAGCAATCTATCTCCGTATCTAATCATGAGCATGAAGCCTACAAAGAGCTGGTGGTCTATTTAGCTAAAAAAGCTGGAAAGCAGCAGGTGAAGGGGAAGAAGTAAGGTGATGTCCAATGCCGATGTTGCTGAAATTGAAAATGAAGTAAGTGGTAAAAGGTGAAAAGTGGGAAGTCTTCACAAACGTTCGTATCTCACGACTGGTCATGGACAGTCCAGCTTCTGGAGAAGCAGGATAACAATTGAAGTAGGAAAACGGGTTATACTTATAAACTACGCTCTCCGCGTAACCTTTGTGTGCTTTGCGGTAAAATCATTATAAGCAAAAAAGCCTGAGATCGATCTCAGGCTTTTCTCTTATTTTCTTGTTCTAAAGTTCTGATCGTAAAGATTAACACTTTCACGGATTATGCGCATCGCATCTTCTTTGCCAAGGAAATCTTCTACTTTTACTTCCTTATTTTCGAGCTTCTTATAATCTTCAAAGAATCTATGGACTTCCTTCATCAGGTGAGGAGGAAGATCATCAATATCTTCAATGTAATTTACAGATTGATCTCCAGCAGCTACGGCGATGATCTTATCATCTGCTTCTCCTCCGTCAATCATTCTCATCACACCTATCACTTTAGCTTCTACAAGACACATAGAAGGAATATCGATTTGCGAAATAATGAGAATATCCAGTGGATCATGATCTTCGCAGAAAGTCTGTGGAATAAAGCCGTAATTGGCAGGATAATGAACCGCAGAAAAGAGTACTCGGTCTAGCATCAGCATTCCGGTCTTCTTGTCCAGTTCATACTTTCCTTTGCTACCCTTTGGTATTTCTATTACCCCCGTTACTACTTCTGGGGCGTTTTTACCGATGTTGACGTCATGCCAAGGATTAATCATAATATCTTATATTAGTTGATAAAAAGTGAAGCTTTTTCTAGAGCTCGTGCAAAGATACAGTTTAGCAGGAAAATGCCCAGAAACGATTTGTTATTTCATGCTTGGCAAGGTGACTTTAAAAGTCGCGCCTTCTCCAAACACAGATTCCAAATGAATTTTTCCTCCCATTTGCTCTACAGCTTCTTTCACCATATAAAGCCCGAGACCAGTTCCTACATTTTTTTGAGTTGCCCTCGTAAACAGGTTAAAAACATCAGGAAGATGCTTTTCTTCTATACCGATTCCATTATCCATCAAAGTGATCGTAGCCTCAGATTCTGCTACCTCCACGGTCAAGCTTATCTTATTCTCACTTTGATCTTCATTCTGAAATTGAACAGAGTTACTGAAAAGGTTATTGAGTATTACTCTAATTTTTGATTCGTCGGAGTAGAAAGAATGTTCTTGCCTGATCTGTATTGATATTTGAATGTGATTAATATCAAACTTAGAATTATAGGCTTCCAATTGCTGATCGACTATATCTCTAAAAGATATTTCGGATATTTTGTTGTCAATTTTGGTAGATCTGTAGAAGTCAAGCATTTTATAGATATAATCATCTAATTTACCTGTAGCGCTATCTATCATGTCAAAATACTCCCATGCTTCCGGATCTTTCAGCTCCATTTTAGCCAACTTTGACACACCTGAAATACTCATTAGCGGCCCACGCAATTCATGAGACAAACTGTAAACGAATTGATTCATTTCAGAATGTAGCTTTTTGAGTTTTAAACTCTTATCCTTCAATTCACGCCGCATATAATAAATATCTGCTGCATTTTTGATAGAGTTTTTAATCTGCTCAATATTCCAAGGCTTATCGATAAATCGATATACTTCACCTTTATTTATCGCATCTATTACCGAAGCAATATCTGAGTAGCCTGTAAGCAAAATTCGGATTGGATCTGGATTGAACTTCATCAGTTCTTCAAAAAACTCAGTTCCAGTCATTCCCGGCATTCTCTGATCTGCTATCACCACATGAACATCCTCTTCCCGGGCAATTTTCAGTCCTTCTTCAGCATTAATTGCTGTAAAAATTTTAAAGTCTTTCCTTAAGGTAGCTCTGAAAGATTTTAGGTTATTATCTTCATCGTCTATATAGAGGACATGAATTTTATCATTCATAGCGTTCAGTACTTTGATATATGGGAAGCGTAATTTTAAAGGTAGTTCCCTGGCTCTCTTCCGAATTTACCTCCAGCTTGCCTTTGTGATTTTCAATAATAGAATAAACTATTGAAAGTCCCAAGCCCGTGCCCTTTCCTACGGCTTTTGTAGTGAAAAAAGGTTCAAATATTCGTTGCTTAACACATTCAGGCATCCCTGGTCCATTGTCAATAATTTCGATCGTAACAGCATCTACTAAAGACTTGGTACGAATTAGAATATGAGGATCCACAATAGTATTAATATGATCAGCTAATGCATGAATAGCATTATTAATGATATTCATAAATACCTGATTGATCTTACCTGCCAGGCACTCTACCAGAGGCAACTCATCGTAATCAAGATTGACACGAATTTTGGTAGGCATGGTGCTATTTAACAAAATAAGTGTGCTGTTAATCCCATCATGAAGATCGACACTTTTCATATCCTGTTCATCTACGCGAGAGAATAGCCTTAGACCCTTCACAATTTCTACCGTTCTCCTAGCACCATCATCCATTCCTTTCAGCAGGTGCTCCACTTCATCGAGAACATAATCAAGCTCCAAATCTTCTTCTAGTTGCTTAGCTTCCTTCTGAGAATCAGGTGTAAACTCCATGGCTCCTCTACTTCTATAAAATTCGATCACCTCCATGATATCCTTAATATCTCGCTTCAACGGCATGATATTGGAACTTACGAAGTTAATTGGATTATTGATTTCATGAGCAATTCCAGCAGTCAACTGTCCAAGGGACGCCATTTTTTCCTGATTGACAAGTTGACTTTGGGTATTCTGTAGATTTCGAATTGCTTGTTCCAATTCATCAGTTCTGATTTTGACCTTATCTTCAAGCATCACATTTTGCTCTCTAACGAGATGCTCATTCTTTGCAAGGGCTATTAAACGTTCAGCCTGTTCTTTTTCCTTTTCTTTCTTAAGTAAATTGATCTTATCTGCCAAAGCAAAAGACAAGAGAAGGGCTTCAAATGCTGTACCAACCAACATGGCGAGATTAGGATAGAATCCAAGATCCAATAGTCCCTGAGTTTGCATGATATACACTAAAATTCCTATCAAGAAAAATGTCCATGCCCCGAGAAAAAAGTAAGCTGATCGTATTCCTCTACGAGCTAAAACAATGGCAGTATAAAAAACTAATATAACTACTAAAAGACCGTTAATGTCAGTAAGCATATAGCTTAGACTAACTGCACCAAACAATCTTAAAATAAAAGTCACTAAATAAGACATCATCAATAGTCCCAACAACTTATTTACTAATGGCAAACGCTCTTTTGTGTGTAGAAAAACTTTTACAAAATAAAGACCTAACAATCCCGCCAATGAAGTAAAACCAATAATGCTTAATTCAAATAGTTTCGGGTTCTGATAAAGAAAATAGTAATAGGAATGCCCCGAAATAGAAAGTTGTGCCAATGCAATAAACAGAACGTACATACTGTATGACAGATAAAGCACATCCAGTCCTGAAAAATATAAAAACAAATTATAAAAAAACAGAGCGAGCATAATACCAACATAGATATTAATAAAAATTGTTCTCTTATTGAAATTGGAGTAATAAGAAGCTTCCGATGAAATAACAGCATTAAATCTAACTGGTTCAAATGAACTAATTTTTAAAATGACATAAGGCAGCCAATCTTTTGAATCTGTAAGTTTAAAGGTAGGATTGGGATTGCCATACTTATTAGATAGCATATATTGAATCCCATCTTTTCCGAGGAAAACTACTTCTCCTTTAGCATTAACTCTAAAGATCTCAACGCTTCTAAATGAGGGATTGATAATTTCAAGAAATTTTGGATCCCCATTCAATTTCAAATAGGGGCTTATATCTAACCCTATGATTACCGTATCTTCTTGGAATCCTAAATCAATCTGACCTCCTTTTAGGTCAAATGGATTGACAAAAAGTCCTTCCTTCCAATTATTAGTTTCCCAAGAACTCTCCGTACAGATATAATAATTTGTCACCCCCTCTCTATCTTCACCTCCAAATATTCCTAGATATCGAGATAAAGGAAATATCACCAATAAAAAAATTGGAACAAAGTAAATAAAACTTACAAAAACCGATTTCTTCACTAATTTCTTGAATTAAAATTTACCTCGAAACTAATCATCATTTCTCCCTTCGGCCCTTTTTCAAGTGTTTTATTAACTTTATTACTTCTTAAATCAAAAATAAATTGTCGCTCAATATCGACTGCCGTAGGAATATTATCAAGATCGTTGATTTGCAATAGTGTTGCTATTAGTCCTTCTTTTGGATAAAAAAACGTACCGTTCTGTCCCAAACTTTCTACTATCTCCATCCCCACTTTCATAGTCAACTTAACAGTTGCTGGTGAGCAGAGTGCCATTAGTTTTTTCATTTTAAACTGCCCAGCAATAGCAACTCCTACTTTCATCAGGTATATACTTCCTATTCCATAGCCTGCAACTTCGCGACTATTCCACAATCCACAGTATTCAGCTACTTCCAAGTCATCAAATTGTTCCATATAACCTACAATAGAAGGGTCTATTTCGGCTATAGCTTCCTCCAAAGGAAGAGGGAACCCTTTGCTTCTTAACTGTATGCGTCCTCCCCCCAGAACCCTAAAATCATCCATTGATTCAAATAAGATCAGGTAAGTGTTCGGATTAGCAGTCCATGATCTGTCCGCAGATGTAACTTTAGTTACTCCGTAAGATTCAAGTACTTTCAAATGACCTGCAATATATTTTTCAGTAGCCTCAAGGTCGTCATTAACTTTTATTACCCTAACTCTAACTTCCATGGCTAAGATTTGCTATCCTTTCTAAATCAACATAATATCTATCAGAGCGAATTCCCTTTCCAAGAAGTATCATTCTTGAAAAATAACCGGATGCTCCTCCTCCCAAAATCACAGAAGAGGCCAATTGAGGCCAAGAAGTAATAGTCTTTCCAATTTCAGCAATACTTTCTTTAGCTCGAGCTGATAGTTTATTAAAGTCCAAAAGTGCCATTAAAATCTCCGTATTCTGATTCAGATTTTTTGCCAATAGGCCAGATTCTTCTCCAAACTGCTGGAGCAATCCATGAAGTATAGGACGCTCAGGTTCTAAATCAAACCTTTCTACATCGATCATACCTCTATCGCTGGTGTCCATAAGTACAGGGATTTGGAGCTGCTTAGCTTTAATTCTACTTTTGACTTTCACTTCTAAACTGTCGCACTCCTCAATTAATAAATCCAAATTACCTCCTTGGGTGAAAAAATCATCAATATTAGTATCCTGAACACCTTCGTTATAAAGCACAACTTTAAGATATGGGTCTATTTCACCTATTTCTCGAGCTGCAATTACCGACTTCTTTACCCCCAAATTATGAACACCGGACCGAATCCTATTTAGATTACTAAGCTCCAATGTATCGAAATCAGCTAGTCTAAGTTCTCCACATCCTCGCTCCAAAGCTAATGTTAAAGCTACGCTCTGACCAACTGATAGCCCTATAATCCCGACTTTTTTGCTTGCTAAGGTCATCTGTTCTTCCTCAGTGATGACATATCTATTTCTAATCGTACGAACAGCAATAAACTCAGGCTCCGGAAGTAGATGAACAAGACAATTTCTCCATGGATAATATACCCAATTCCCATAATTCGAAGGAGATTGACTTCCAAAGAATTCTACAACTGCATCATTCAATTCATCTGAACTGAATTTTATTTGAGGATTTCTTAGTTTGATTAGGTCGCCTACTTGCGTATTAATCTCATCGTATATAAGTAAAGTTGAGTCTCTTTTAAGCTTCTGTAGAGTACTTTTTGATTTTTCTTCGGAAGCACTTATTATCAATGGCCTATACACTTCCATAGAAGAAGCATCCATTATTTTTGACATCGAAATTGACCTTAAAGGTTTTTATTAGGGGGTGAGTAATAAATAACTAAAATTCAATAAATCAAGAACTTATACATGAATTAGTTTGGTATTCTTCATATAGTCATCTTTGCAATATAAGCTAGATTTCGGATTCTGATTTGCATTCGGTTTGTGGTATTTAACTTTATTTCAATAAGGTATTGCAAACAGCAAAATTAGTAATCAAAATGCTACTCCTATGATAAATTATTTAATATAATTTTTTTTTAGTATAAAAAATCATTATAATTTACTTTGGTGACAGAATTGAAACATTGACAAATTGGAAAATGAAGGATAAATCCTTTAAAATTGAAGTTTATTTTAGACTTTTGCATCATGCACGATACGCCTCAAGAAAAAATTAGAATTCTCTATGTTGATGATGAAGAAAATAACTTACAAGCTTTCAAAGCTACATTTAGACGAGATTACAAAATCTTTATAGCTATATCTGCTAGTGATGGTCGTGAGATTCTAAAGAATGAAGAAGTAGATATTGTCGTCACAGATCAAAGAATGCCTCATGAGTCTGGTGTGGAATTTCTGGAATCAATAATACCTTTACATCCAAACCCCATTCGAATTTTACTTACAGGATATACAGACATCCAAGCAGTGATAGATGCAATTAATAAAGGGCAAGTATATCATTACTTGACAAAACCTTGGGAAGAAGACTACCTTCGAACAGTCATCAAAAATGCCTATGAAATCCACCAGCTTCGAATGGAAAATGATAAACTCACAAAAGCATTGATCAAATCAAACGACCAACTTGAATTTTTGCTTCGTCAAAATTTACTTTCTTAACCTAATATCTCGCTGCTAACAATAGTTGCAATTCCTTGTGACTAATACCAAATTTTCTACCCATATACGCATTAGTCAGACTCCCCCGATAGGTATAAACTCCGCGTAAAAACCATTTGTAATTAAAAATCATTTCTTCAGCACCCCCTAGATCTGCCATTTGAAGAATTATTGGAGTGAAAATATTGCTTAACGAATACGACGCAGTTCTTGCTACTCGCGAAGCAATATTAGGCACGCAGTAATGCGTAATGTCATGCACTTTGTACACAGGCTTATCATGCGAGGTCATCCTACCAGTTTCGATACACCCTCCTTGATCGATAGCCACATCAATTATGATACTGCCATGCATCATATTTGCAACCATCTCTTCAGAGACCACAATTTTATTTCTACCCTTTTCAGCACGCAAAGCTCCGATCACCACATCAGCTTCAGAAAGCGCTTGGTTCAAGGTGAAATTATCAATGGTTGAAGTGTAAACTTGCTGTCCTAATAATTGCTTTAATCTGCGTAATTTGTAGATATGATTGTCAAAAATTTTAATATTCGCACCTAATCCCAATGCAGTTCTGGCCGCATATTCAGCTACTGTACCAGCCCCAATAATCACAACCTGAGTGGGCGGAACTCCTGTCACTCCCCCCATCATTAAGCCCTTCCCATCGTTTTCACTAGAAAGATATTCTGAAGCAATTAACATCACTGTGCTTCCTGCGATCTCTGACATCGCTCGAACTACAGGCATCCCCCCAACTTTATCCTCCAAGTATTCAAAGGCAACAGCGGTGATTTTCTTTTGATTTAATGTTTGTATAAACTCCTGACTTTGTCTTTCCAGCTGCAGTGCCGACATCAAACAGCTCCCCGTAGTCATATAGTTAAGTTCTTCCTCTGTAGGTGGATCAATCTTCAGAACTACTTCTGACTCAAAAACCTCCTTTTTTGAACTTGTGACTTTTGCGCCAGCATCAGAAAAATCTTGATCTGAGAATTTCGATTGCAAACCTGCTCCCGCTTCCACCACAACACTTATACCGTTATTTGAAAGCAAACCCACGGATTCTGGTGTGATTACTACACGCTTCTCCTGAGGAGAGACTTCTTTAGGCAATCCTATTACTAGAGAATGGTCTCTTTTTCTCACTTTTGATGGCGAGTCTTTTGGGATCAGTCCCACTGCAGTAAGTTGATCGATTTCAGCTGGCATCTTCGATGTGTTGTAAGTTCAGTGTTCGCTTTGTTTCGGAATCACTGCTGATCCGAATAAGGAAAAATTTCTCAGGCAAAAATGCAACAATTTTTTCAGCCCATTCTAACCAACAATAGTTTCCGCTATAAAAATACTCTTCTATTCCGATATCCAAAGCTTCTGTGGGATCATCCATTCTGTAAAAATCAAAGTGGTAAAAAATCTCACCACTTTGATTTTCATAATGATTTACGATCCCAAAGGTAGGGCTGCTTACTTGGTCTGTAACTGAAAACGCTTTGGACAAGGCTTTAATAAGTGTGGTTTTTCCAGCACCCATATCGCCTTGAAATACCCACACTTTTTCATTGGAAGCTGCTTCTATTACTGCCTGAGCAGCATTATCTAGCTGATTTAGCTCGTATGTAAACTGGATCAAATGCTCAATTATTTTGGTGACAAATGAACGATCGGTATAATCATTTCCTCCAAAGATACACCACCATGCTGAAAGGTATCTCTATAGAAGTTTACATAATAATTGTAATTATTGGGGTATGCAAAGAAATAATCCTCCACAGCAAACACATAGGTAGAAGATACATTCAACCTTGGCAACTTAGCATCTTCAGGTTTTTTGATCTCAAAAACTTTTCCTTGCTCAAAGTTCAAGTTTTTTCCTTGCTTATATCGAAGGTTCGTAGTCACGTTCTTATCACCAATAATCCTATAAGGTCTATTCACTCGCTTGGTGCCATGGTCTGTCGTGATAATAACTTCAGATCCAGCATCATGAATCTTTTTCAATAACTCAAATAAAGAAGAATGCTCAAACCAACTTGTAGTCAGCGATCTGTATGCCGACTCATCTGGAGCCAATTCACGGATCATTTTCATGTCCGTACGGGCATGCGACACCATATCTACAAAATTATATACTAATACATTTAAATCATTTTGAAGAAATGTATGAAACTGCTCCAATACAGCTTTTCCCTGATGTGCTTGGATGATTTTATTATAGCTGGTCTTGATTGAATGTCGGTTTTTGTCCAAGTTTATTTTCAGCCATTCTTCTTCATAATTATTTTTCCCCTCTTCGGTATCTTCATCTTCCCAAAATTGTGGATACAATCTAGCCATATCCATTGGCATCATACCGCTGAAGAGTGCATTCCGAGCAAAAGCTGTGGTGGTAGGTAGAATACTATAATAAGTATCCTTGTCTTTAATATTAAAATATGGCGCGATGATCGATTCTATATCTTCCCATTGATCTAGTCGGAAATTATCAATAACTATGAAAAACAGGGGCTTTTTTTCTTTGAGCTGGGGGAATACTTTTTTCTTCATCACCTGATGAGAAAGCAGTGGCTTAGCTGTATTTTTTTCCTGCATCCAGTCTAAGTAATTCTCCTTTATGAATTTACAAAAATTGGCATTAGCTTCTATTTTCTGCGATTCCAGTACAGGAAGCATGTTTTTATTTTCCGTATCATCGATCTGCATTTCCCAATACGTCAGCTTTCTATAAATATCAGCCCAGTCTTGGTGATCTTCTGCATCGCCAAAAGCCATGCTGATATTCATGAAATCCTGTTGATAACTTTGGGTTGTTCGCTCGTCGATCAGCTGCTTATTTTGTAGGAGCTTTTTCACCGATAGCCATATTTGACTAGGGTTAATTGGCTTGATAAGATAATCTGCGATTTTCCCTCCAATCGCATCATCCATAATATGCTCTTCCTCACTTTTGGTGATCATCACCACTGGCACCTGAGGTTTTATCTGTTTGATTTGCTGAAGTGTTTCCAAACCAGTCATTCCCGGCATCATTTCATCAAGGAATATAACATCAAAGTTTTTTTGCTCTACCTCTTCGATTGCATCCACGCCTGAGTTGACAGTGGTAATAGCACATCCTTTTTGTTCAAGAAAAAGAATGTGGGGCTTAAGCAGATCGATTTCATCGTCTGCCCAGAGTATGTTGAATTTTTGAGACATTTCAGGTTCCGTTTCTTTTAAAATTATAATTACTTTTGAGTCAAACAAAAAAGGCCTCCTTGAAAAGCCAGAAGATACTTAACGACCCGGTTTACGGATTTATCACGATCCCTAGCGAGTTGATTTTTACAATTATCGACCATCCCTATTTCCAACGATTGCGGAGAATAAAACAACTGGGTCTGACTGATTTTGTCTATCCCGGAGCGCTACACACCCGATTTCATCACGCAATTGGGGCAATGCACTTAATGAGCATTACGCTAGACAATCTACGCATAAAAGGCACTGAAATCACAGATGAGGAATATGAGGCTGCACTTATTGCTATTCTTTTACATGACATTGGACATGGACCTTTTTCACATGCCTTAGAATACAGCTTACTCAAGGGCATACCCCATGAAGAGCTATCTCTTATGACTATTGAACTCCTCAATCAGGAGTTTGGAGGCAAATTGGACCTAGCTTTAAGAATATTTAAGAATCAATACGGGCGAAAATTCTTTCATCAGCTGGTTTCCAGTCAGTTGGACATAGATAGATTAGACTACCTTCAGCGCGATTGTTTTTTTACAGGCGTATCAGAAGGAACTATCGGAGCAGACCGTATCATAAAAATGATGGATGTGAAAAACGATCAGGTAGTCATCGAGGAAAAAGGAATTTATTCTATCGAAAATTTCCTTAGTGCACGTCGGTTGATGTATTGGCAGGTTTATCTCCACAAAACGACCGTTAGTGCAGAGAAAATGCTTATAAAGCTTATTGATCGTGCAAGATTTCTACGACAATCGGGAACTAATTTCACCATAACTCAGGAGTTTGATTTCTTTCTGAACCAGAATTTATCATTAGCAGACTTCCAGACTGATCCTGATTACCTACGCATGTTCTTAGAAATGGACGATTTTGATATCTGGGGAGCTGTGAAGCTTTGGAAAAATCATCCTGATTATGTGCTGCGAAATATATCTCAGATGTTTTTGACACGTAACCTCTACAAAATCTCACTAACTAATGAGCCATTTTCAGATGAGGAAATAAAACAACTGAAAGAGAAAACAATCAAGAAACTCAAAATACCTAGAGAAGATTTGGACTATTTCTTTTCCCAAGGAGCAGTGAGTAACTATGGCTATTTGGTAAAGGACAGAATTAATATTCTCACCAAAAAGGGAAAGGTAATTGATGTAGCCCAAGCGGCTGACTTACCAAATATAAAAGTGATGAGTAAAATCGTAGAGAAATACTACGTATGTAAGGCCAAAAGCTTAAATTTAAATTATTAACTCCGTTTATATTGTTTATGGAATTCACCCTCGGACAAGTAGCTGCCATTCTTAATGGAAAAGTAGTAGGCGACGAAAACCAAAAAGTATCCCGTCTGGACAAAATTCAGGAAGGGAAGCGAGGTGGCATTAGTTTTTTGTCAAATGAAAAATACACCTCATTTATCTACGAAACTGAAGCTACAGCAGTCATTGTATCAAATAATTTCACTCCCATAAAGGAAGTAAAAACCAATCTAATTCGTGTTGAAGACGCTTACACTGGCTTTACTCAACTTTTAGAGGCTTACGCCATGATGATGAAAAACAGCATGGTGGGAATAGAAGAACCTTCCTACATAGACGCGAGTTCTCAGATAGGTGAGCAAGCCTACCGTGGAGCTTTTTCTTATATCGGCAAAAATTGCAAAATTGGAGAAGCTGTCAAAATCTACAGTCATGCTCATATCGGAAATCGTGTGCAAATTGGCAATAATGTCATCATCCATACCGGAGCGAAGATTTGCGCTGATACGGTGATTGGAAATAACTGCGAAATCCACCCTGGAGCTGTTATCGGATCGGATGGATTTGGTTTTGCTCCTCAGCCAGATGGCACTTACAAGACGATACCACAAATCGGAAATGTAATTTTAGAAGACAATGTAAGTGTAGGAGCTAATAGTACGATTGATTGTGCGACTATGGGATCTACCATAATTAAAAAAGGCGCTAAAATAGACAACATGGTGCAGATTGCCCATAATGTGATCATTGGTGAGAATACAGTAATCGCTTCGCAAACTGGCATTTCCGGCTCTACAGAGATAGGTAAAAACTGTGTTATTGCGGGTAAAGCAGGAATTGTAGGCCACATAAAAATAGCCGATAATACTACTATTGGTGCAAATACAGGCATAAGCAAGTCAATACTAAAATCAGGTACTACCTTGTTTGGCTACATAGCCATGGACATGAAGAAATTTTTGAAATCATATACAATCTTCAAAAAGCTAGATTCAATAGAAGACCGCATAAGAGAACTAGAAAAAAAGCAGTAAATTTGCAGCCTTTAGCATGCTGAACGGTTCAAAAATCAGATGAAAGTAAAACAACACACGATTAAAAAGCAGGTAGAATTGTCCGGAGTGGGACTACACACTGGAGTCATTTCAAACATGACATTTCTACCTGCTCCCCCAAATCACGGGTATAAATTTCAGAGAATAGATCTAGAAGGCAGACCCACTGTTGATGCAGATTGCGACTTGGTTGTAGATGTATCCAGAGGCACTACTCTTGAGCAAAATGGCGCACGAGTTTACACAGTAGAACACGTTCTAGCTGCGCTTGTAGGCTTAGAGATCGACAATGTACTCATCCAACTAGATGGTCCTGAGCCTCCAATTATGGATGGATCATCCATTCAATTCATAGAAGTATTAGAGGATGCAGGGCTCGAGGAGCAAAATGCGCTAAGAAGATTTTATGAAGTTCAAGAAAGTATCCAATACAAAGATTCTGCTCGCGAAGTAGAGATGGTAGCTTTGCCTACCGACAACTATCGTGTGACAGTAATGGTGGATTATAACTCCCCCGTTTTAGGCAGTCAACATGCTTCAATCACAGATATCAGTCAATTTAGATCAGAAATAGCCTCGTGTCGAACTTTTTGCTTTTTGCATGAACTAGAAATGCTCTACAACTCGAACCTTATCAAAGGAGGTGACCTGAACAACGCAATAGTAGTGGTGGACAGGATTGTGGAAGAAGCAGAATTAGTTAATTTGGCCAAAATGTTTAACAAGCCAAAAGTAGAAGTAAAGAAAGAAGGCATATTAAATAATGTGGACTTGCGCTATCGCAATGAGCCAGCAAGACATAAATTATTAGATGTAGTTGGGGATTTGGCCTTGGTAGGCCGGCCTCTAAAAGCACAGATTATGGCAGCGAGACCTGGTCATGCAGCCAATGTAGCTTTTGCTAAAAAAATTAAGCGTGCTATGGAGAAGTCTTCTTCTTCCCATATACCCTATTACGACCCGAGACTTCCTCCGGTAATGGACATCAATCAAATTAGCAGCATCTTACCGCATAGATATCCATTCCAGCTGCTTGACAAAATCATCTATCTGGACAGTACAGTAGTTGCAGGGGTGAAAAACGTCACAATCAACGAACCATTTTTTATGGGGCATTTTCCTAACAACCCCGTAATGCCAGGAGTTTTGCAGGTAGAAGCGATGGCCCAGACAGGTGGAATATTAGTATTGAGTACCGTGGATGATCCGGAAAACTATTGGACTTATTTTCTGGGAATTGAAAATTGTAAGTTTAGAAAAATGGTTCTTCCTGGTGATACTCTGATTTTCAAGTGTGAACTTTTGGCCCCGATAAGAAGAGGTATAGCTAAAATGCGTGGTGAAGCTTATGTTGGAAATACGCTAGTATGTGAGGCCGTAATGACAGCAAGCATAACCCGAAAAGAATCATGATTAGTCCTTTAGCACATGTAGATCCCACCGCAACCATCGGAGAAAACGTTCAAATTGATCCGTTCACGATGATTGGGGCGAATGTCACAATAGGTGAAAATACATGGATCGGTCCAAACGTTACTATTTTTTCTGGAGCAACTATTGGGAAAAACTGTAAAGTTTTCCCCGGTGCCGTGATTGCAGGTATTCCGCAGGATTTGAAATTTCAAGGTGAAGATTCCACCGTTATTATCGGTGACAATACAACTATTAGAGAGTGTGTTACGATAAGCAGAGGAACTGTAGAAAAGCAAACCACAGTCATAGGTAGCGACTGCCTATTAATGGCATATGTACATGTGGCCCACGACTGTGTAATTGGAAGTCATGTGATCATTGCAAATTCCGTACAAATTGCCGGGCACGTATCCATTGATGACTGGGCGATTGTAGGTGGATCCAGTGCTGTTCACCAATTCGTGAAAATTGGTATGCATGCAATGGTTTCTGGTGGTTCTTTGGTCAGAAAAGATGTGCCTCCTTTCACTAAAGCTGCACGTGAGCCACTTTCTTACGCAGGTGTAAACTCTCTGGGATTACGAAGAAGAGGATTCTCAAGTGAATCAATTTCCCATATACAGGAAGTTTATCGCTATCTTTTCCTCAACAGCATGAACAATAGCCGTGCGTTAGAAGAGATCGAAGTAAATCTTCCCGCTACAAAAGAAAGAGATGAAATCTTGAATTTCATTCGCTCTTCTGAGCGTGGTGTGATGAAAGGTTATATCAATTAACTATGTTTAAAATCCAACTAGAGGAAGCTTCAAAACGCTTCCAATACGAATGGATTTTTAAAAATCTAAGCCTTGAATTATCACAAGGTAATTCCCTAGCTATAACTGGAAGTAACGGATCAGGAAAATCAACTTTACTTAAATGTTTAAGTGGCGCTATTCCGATCACTTCAGGGAAAATAGATTATATCCTTGATGAAAAATCCATCTCAGATGCAGATTGGTTTCCTTTTTTGACTATTTCTGCTCCCTATATGGAGCTTCCCGAGGAGTTTACTTTAGAAGAATTGCTTAAATTTCATTTCAAATTCAAAAAACCGCTAAACAATATTTCGCCCAGAGAAATCATAGAACAACTCTACCTTACGCAGCATACCTCCAAACCTGTAGGCCAATTTTCCTCAGGAATGAAGCAGCGGCTAAAGTTGGGACTTGCACTATTTTCTGATGTCCCTTTGGTATTTCTAGATGAGCCTACTTCTAATCTGGATAGAAAAGGTATCGATTGGTATCAGGAAATGGTCTCTCTTTATAGGAAAAACAGGATTCTGGTTATTTGCTCTAATGAGCCAAGAGAGTATGAATTTTGTGAGCAAAAAATAGTTCTTGAAGACTTTAAGTAAACTGTTCCTTTAAACTTAAATTCCTACCTTTAAAATAATAGGCATTAATTGGAAAGCATATGAGATCACTTTTTTTTAGATTAATTCTACTTTCTTTTGTGACAATAGCTATTCAAAGCTGTGGCGGAGATGACCCGGAGCCTACAACACCAAAAAGTGCAGAGGCAATTGCAACCGAAGCTTTAACCGGAACTGGATCTCAAACTTGGGGAATTGATGGTGGTGGATCTGTGGAACGAGATGGTATAGCTGTGACCAATTTATATACAGGATTTGAATTGATGATGAAATCAGGTTCAGCCAAAACTTACTCTTCCAAAAACAACAATGACCTTTTCGATGCTGCTGGCACTTGGAGTTTTGCAGGAGCCAATTTCGATAAGTTCATACTTACTGGCAGCAAACCAGCTGCAGGCAGAGAAATCTCTTTCACTCAAACTAACAATAATTTAAAGCTCACTTTTTCTATTCCAGCTCCAGGAGCCAGAGTTAACGGTGTTATGGCTGTAGCAGGGAACTACACATTCAACCTTCTTAAGAAATAGCTTTTAAAAATAAAAAAGGGAAACGATATCGTTTCCCTTTTTTATTCTATTTCAACGTCACCAGCGTAACTCCTGCTCCGCCGCGGTCTGCATGCTCATCTTCCATGTGCCGAACTTGACTCATGTCTCTCAGGAAATTTCGCGTCAAATCCCTCAGAATCCCATTCCCCTTACCGTGAACAATTCTCAGATCTTTCAAACCGAGCATGTACCCTTCATCTACAAATGATTGGATCAAAAACAGTATCTCTTCACCACGCATTCCTCTTAGGTCAAGATTAGGTGAGTAATCCATCATCTTTTCGTTGGTATTATAGCCGCTTCTGGAGATAGCTGCTTTCTTCTCTTTTTTGACTTCTCCTTGGGAGATTTTCTCTAGTCGAGAAAGCTTCACTTTTGATTTGAGCTCACCGATAGATATTTCTAACTCGTTTCCTTTAAGCTGGAGCACCTCCGCTATAGCTCCATTATCTTTTACTCTTACCCAATCACCGATAGCAATCTTCCCACCCAATACCTTAATTTCAGGGCTTTTAATGATATTTTTTTCAGGCTTAACCTTCTCCTTAAATTCCTCCAAATCTTTTCGAACAAGCTTAGTAGCTTCTTTCTCCGCTTTCCCCTCCTTAATTTCACGAATTGCGGATTCTATCTTCTTATTAGCCTGATCTAGCAATTGCTTAGCCTCTAGCTTGGCTTCTTGGAGATAGCGCTTTTTGGTGGACTCCATCGTTTCCTTCAATTCATTGTATTCCTGAAGGCGAGTTTTTAGAAGTCTCTCTTTAGCTTTTACATCTGCCAATAATGTCGCGTATTGGTTTTTCTCATTTTCTACTTGTGTGAGGAGTCTATCGTAGCGCACTCGTTCTTCTCCAATCTGCCCTTTAGCATACTCCAGGATCTCTTTTGGGATGCCGATTTTCGAAGCTATCTCCAATGCAAATGAAGAACCAGGCTTGCCTATTTCAAGCTGATAAAGAGGCTCTAGTTTATCCACATCATAGCGCATAGCCCCATTCACCATTCCCTGATTTTTATTAGCGATTTGCTTCAGGTTGCCATAGTGAGTGGTGATTACACCGTAGGCTCCCAGTTTGTTCAGTGCCAATAGAATAGATTCGGCAATAGCACCTCCGAATTGCGGCTCCGTTCCGGTACCGAATTCGTCTATGAATAGAATGGTTTTCTTATTGGCAAAAAGTGAGAAATGCTTCATGCTCATCAAATGTGAGCTATAGGTACTTAGGTCATTTTCTAAGTTTTGCTCATCGCCTATATCGATAAAGAAATTATCAAAAAGCGAGCTCTTGGAATCAGGGTGAACAGGGATTAATATTCCGCATTGAAGCATGTACTGCAGCAGAGCCACTGTCTTCAAGGTAACTGACTTCCCACCGGCATTTGGCCCAGAGATAACTAGCAATCTCTCATGTCCGCTAAGTTTGACATCTAGCGGTACAATTTTTTTTCCTTGGGACTTAAGCGCAATATCCAGAATCGGATGTCTAGCCTTTGTCCAAGTTAGTTGTCTTTCCTTGGTGATTTCTGGTCTACAACTATCCGTCTTTTGTGCAAACTTTGCTTTGGCACGAATAAAGTCCATCAAGCCGAGAAAATTGGTTGCCTTTCGTAGAGCTGGTATGGCGGGTCTGATCCGATCTGTTAATTGTGTCAGAATCTTAATGATCTCCCTACGCTCCATGTATTCAAGGTCACGGATCTCATTATTGATATCCAATGCTTCTTCAGGCTCCATGAATACCGTCTGTCCAGTCGCAGATTCATCGTGAATAAACCCACGAAGTTTACGTTTATTCTCAGCAGCGATGGGTATCACCAATCTCCCAGAGCGAACAGTGATCGCAGAGTCTTCTGTAGTAAGTCCCTTTGCACGGGCTTCTTTGAACACGCGATCCATGACTTTGCGCAAGCGCCCTTCTTCGTAAATAATCTGACTACGGATGAGTTGTAGATCCTTGCTTGCATTACTTCGCATCTTACCCTTTTCATCGATAATCAGCTCAATTGATTTGAGCAAACTCATATCAAGATCCATCAACAAACCAAGTAATTGACTCAGAACAGGATAGTCCTCTCCTCTTTTCTGAAAAAAAGAAATACAACTTCTCAGCGTGTCCAGCGAAAGTTTAATTTCATAGAAATCCTCTACATCAAGAAAGGAGTTCTCAAGTTTGGCTTTCTCTAAATACGGATTGAGGTTTGTAAAATTGGATGAGGGAAAAAGCTCACCAGAAATTAGAATCTGACGAAACTCTTCTGTCTGATCAAGTAATTTGGTCACCAAATTAAAATCAGAAGAAAATGCTAGACGATCGACATACTGCATTCCAAGGAGAGAAGTACACTCTACTTTAAGCAGTTCTTTGATCTTTATGAAATTTATTTTTTGTTCGAGATTGCTTGGGTACAGCATTAGAATTGGTCTAAAGTTCCGCCAGAGGACTCTCTAACCATGAGAGAATCGACTACACGAGAATAAATCTGCTCCATTTCGGCAGGATCGCGGAGGTAATACAACATGCTTTGAGTAAAAACTGAATCACTCACTTCATGTTTAAGAAAAACGTCTTTTTCAAGCAAACTATATAGCACCCGAGAAGAATCGTAGGCAACAGGCATAGCACTCGTAAGTCCTTCAGTAAGATGGATATCTATCAGAACTTCTACCATTTTGTCTTCTGCCAATAAACCGGATGGTTTATTGGCAGAATTACAACTAGCAAAAGAAAGCAAGCAAAAACTTAGTAGCAGAAATATTTTCACAGGTCAAAATTAGGTTTTTTTAACGGAAATTCTTCCCACTCTTCATGTAACTGAAATTTTATAATTCAGCTTAGAAGCATAACTTAGGCCGTTCAAATCATCCTTCATGAACGAATTATTCAAAAAGCTTAGAAAATACGAAGTTATGATCCGAAAGGTGGCCAACAATCACCTTCAGGGAGAATATCAGTCGCTTTTCAAAGGATCAGGGCTGGAGTTTGATGATCTACGCCCCTACCAGTATGGAGATGACATTCGTACGATTGAGTGGAAAGTATCTGCTAAAGGACACGGGACTTTTGTCAAAACGTTTCGTGAAGAAAAAGAACAGTCAGTTTTTTTTCTTCTAGACATCAGCGGAAGCCAGGATATTGGTCAGCCAGGAAATAAGAAAATAGATCAAGGAAAAATTATCGCTGGAGTTTTAATCCTTGCGGCAGTATTTGATGGAAGTCAGGTAGGATTAATTAGCTATTCTGATCAAAAAGAAAAACTTATTCTACCCTCAAAAGGCAGTAAGCAAGGAGTGAAAATGATCCGAGGAATTTTCGATCATCAGAATAATTCTTTAAAAACCGATCTTAACGCCCTGTTCATGTTTGCCCTGAACCTCATTAAGAGGCGGGCCGTGATTGTAATCATTTCGGATTTCATAGACGAAGGATACGAGCGTCCTTTCAGAGCGCTTGCAGAGCGTCATGATGTGGTTGCTATCCAACTCACCGACCCACGCGAATCAGCGCTTCCTTCTTTGGGAATTATCCCGGTTTTTGATAAAGAAAAAGGTAAAACTACCTGGGTAAACACCGCCTTTGGAAGCTTTTCTAAAAAAATAGCAGATACCTTTACCTCCGAGCGAGAGCATCTAAAAGATGTTTGTAAAAAGAATCAAATAAACTATCTCACTATCGATACCACCCAAGATATCGTAGGCCCACTCCTTGAGCTATTTAAATACCGAAACAAAAGCATGAAACGTGGCTAAGACGCTCAAACTCTTTTTATTAGTATTCATTCCCTTTCTGAGCAATGCGCAGCAGATCACTGTGAATGGATATTTTATGCAGGATTCCGCAAAACTAGGTGAGCGCGTAGGCTATGTGCTCAAAGCATCGTATCCTGAATCCAAGCAGCTTGTGTTCCCGGATTCTACCTTTGATTTCTCCCCATTGGTATTACTGGAAAAGAAAACATTCATTTCATTCACCAAAGACAGTGTCACACAGGATAGCACGATCTATTACTTATCCAATTTCTCACTAGACCCAAGTTCATTCTTGACCTTGCCCGTTTATGAGTTGGCGCGATACGACAGCGTAGTGCATTATCCTTTGGAAGCCGAACTAAAGCTGGAACTTACCTTAGACAGTATTCCTGAGGAGTTGGTGTTTCAGGAAAATAACATTTACCAGCCAATTGAAAAGTCGCTCAACTGGATAATCTTGGGCATAATACTCGGCGGAGTATTACTTTTACTTGGTACACTCTACTTGCTTTTTGCCAAAAGAATTCAAGAGTTTTGGAAGGAAAGAAGAGAAAAAAGACGATGGGAATTATTCGAAAAAAGATGGAAAACCCAAACTGCACTTCTCACAGAGAACCCAACCATTGAATCAGCTGATGAAGTTATTGGCCTATGGAAAGGGTATATGGAAAGCATCACCGCTATGCCTGTGAAAGAATGGACTTCTAGTGAAATAGGTGAACAAATGGAAGATCTTGAGATCTTTAAAGCGCTACGCACGATCGACATGATTATCTATGCAGGAAAATCATCGAAAAGTGAAGAAGCTACATCTTATCTACTAGAGGTAGCGAAACGCAATTATCAGGAAAAACAAACCAAAATCACACATGAGAGAGCAGCTGTCTGAATTCTTTAGCTGGTCGTGGTTTTTACCTGAGACCTTCAAAACTTATGAATGGGATAACCCGATCTTATTGAACTTGATCTGGTTAATACCACTTCTCATACTTTTCAGATTTTTTGTGAAATTTCTGAAAAACCCGGTTCTGGAACTTTCCCTACCAAATCGAATAGCAAATAATAATCCATGGACGTATCTACGTCTTTTGCCAGCAGGTTTTTTCTATCTCTTTTTGATCCTAATGGTTGTAGCCTTAGCGCGCCCGCAACGGAGTAATGAGCGTGTAGAACAATTCACAGAGGGTATTGATATTATGCTTGTATTGGATATCTCCGAATCCATGGACCTACAAGACTTCACTCCTAACCGCCTCGAAGCTGCAAAGGAAACAGCCATTGAATTCATAAATGGACGCGTGGGAGACCGCATAGGAATGGTTGTATTCGCCGGTGAAGCTTATTCCTTAGCTCCTCTAACCAACGATTATGAATTACTCACAGATCTTGTGAAAGAGATTTCATTTAGTATGATGGAAGCAAAAGGAACTGCGATAGGCTCGGCATTGGCTGCAGGAACCAACCGAATGAAAGAATCTGAATCAACCTCTAAAGTGATGATCTTGTTAAGTGATGGTGAGAGCAATGCTGGAAATGTTGACCCGCTTTTTGCAGCGAACCTTGCTTCCGCACTGGACATTAAGATCTACACAATTGCTATGGGCAAAGACGGTCTAGTTCCTTATGGAACAGATTTTTTTGGAAGACCTCAAATGGTAGAAAGTTACCTAGATGAATCAACACTGCGCGAAATTGCTAAAATCGGTAACGGTGAGTTTTTCAGAGCGGCAGACGGTGGGACGCTGGCATCGATTTTTGAAAGAATTGACACCCTTGAGAAAACAGAGGTAATCGAAAACCGCTATAAGGAAACTGCTGATTACTATCGTGTCTATATGTTTTGGGGATTGATGCTCTTCTTTATTTGGTTAGGGTTGAAAAGTAGTTTTCTCAATAACTTCTTGCTCGACTAGCCCAGTATTAGACCTTCACTTTTCCCAAGTCGCTAAACCTAAAATAAACGTAACATCTTGTTATCAACATAATTAATGCTTAGGTCTGCACCAATTTAATCGCTTTTTGACCTAGTTGATCATAAACATTTATCCTTACGCTGCCTGTAATCAATGCAACTCTACCTAAAAATTCTAGCCATTTTCAGGTAGAAATGTGCGTAACACCAATCAAGTTAATTCTGCAAATCAAATAGTTTACTAGTTGTCCTTTTCCCAGTCAATTTGAGATCAGGATTTGAATTCTAATACTAATCCAATTTTCTATTTTCTAGACCAAAAATGATTTTTGTCAGATTCCTGAATGGCTTGTATCATCCATCCTTTCTTAAATAGTTTCGACTTTTGGGTAAAGAAAAATTTATGTCTGATACTAGCTCTTTGATCCAGAAATACAACATTCCTGCTCCTAGATATACATCTTATCCTACAGTTCCTCTCTGGGAAAACAACTTGGAGAACTTTCAATGGCATGATCTTGTAAGCAAGGCATTCCAGGATTTCGGTAAGGAAGAAGGAATTTCCATTTACATACATTTGCCCTTTTGCGAAAGCTTATGCACCTATTGTGGCTGCAACAAAAGGATTACCAAAAACAACGCCGTTAAAGACCCATACATTCAGGCGCTGTTAGCTGAATGGGCTCAATACAAAGAGATTTTCAATGGAAGTCCAAAGATTGCTGGGATTCATCTCGGGGGAGGCACACCGACATTTTTTGAGCCATCTTATCTCAAGTATTTGATAGAAACGATCCTTGAGGATGCAGAAATAAACCCTAATGCTGAGTTTAGCTTTGAAGGGCATCCTAACAATACAACTTATGAGCATCTTAAAACCCTAAATGATTTGGGTTTTAATCGGGTGAGTTATGGTATTCAGGATTTTGATGTTCAAGTACAAACTGCCATTCATCGTATTCAGCCTTTTGAAAAAGTCAAATACGCCACCGATTCTGCACGTATATTGGGCTATACTTCTATCAATTATGATCTGATCTTTGGGCTACCACATCAAACTCTGCAGACCATGGAAGCTACCTTCAGAAAGGTGCAAGAATTAAGACCAGAACGTATTGCATTTTATAGCTATGCGCATTTGCCTAGTGCGTTTCCTTCACAGAAGAGCTTCGAGAGTTTTCTTCCCACTGCAACAGAGAAAACTGAATTATATGAATTTGGACGAGCTCTTTTGGTAGAAATGGGTTATGAGGAAGTGGGGATGGATCACTTTGCTCTCCCAAATGATGCTCTTACTTTAGCCAAAAATGATGGAGTCCTGCACAGAAATTTTATGGGCTACACCACTTTGCCTTCAAAAATCCTCATAGGACTAGGTGCGAGCAGTATCAATGATATCTATTATGCCTATGCTCAAAATGAAAAAAGTATAGGAAAATATGAGGCATTGGTCAATCAAAATATTTTTGCTATTCAAAAAGGTCATGTACTTACCGAATTGGATATTTCTACACGACAGGTAATCTTGGATCTAATCTGCAAAAAACAAGCAGTGATCCCTTTAGAAATTTCTGAGAAATTATCAGAAAATCAGATCGATTCTTTGAAAGAAATGGAGAAAGACGGGTTAATTACCACCACAAAAAACCAAATTCTAGTTTCTGAAATTGGCATGAAAGTCATTAGGAACGTATGTTCTCAGCTTGATCTAAGGCTGGGAAATAATGAAGCAAAAAAATCACTATTCAGTAAGACTATCTAGCGGCACATAGTGATTTCTACCTGCTCGCTGCCATAATCAAAAACCACTAACTCGGGGCTGTAAAACATGCCTAAGCCTAATCCTCGGAAAATAAATAATAAGCCAATAAATGCTCCCAAATAAGGGATCGCTTTTTGGAATTTCTGTCTTACTGATACAGGAATCAAATTACCTGAATACATCAGTGTAAGTAATAAAGGAATGGTCCCTATTCCAAAAAAGAACATATAAGTAGCGCCAAGAATAGGGCTTTGTAGTGCTAAAGCTGCAACCAGCGCCATGTATACCATGCCACATGGCAGTAATCCATTAGCTAGACCAGTTGCGAAAAAAGCAAAAGATCCTCCGGCCTTTAAAAATCGGCTAAGCTGTCTTTTCACCCAAATTACAATGCCAGAAAGTGCTGGAATAGCCAGGAATTGATCTGCTCGCTTATACATAAGCGCAAAGATCAAAATCATTACACCCATGGCAATTGAAAGCCCTTGCTGAACGCCTGCCAGTGATAATGAAAACCCGATACTTCCTACGATTAGACCCAGCAAAGCATAGGTGACACTTCTGCCCAAATTATAGAGAATCTTATTGGAAAAATAAGATCTATTCCCATTCCCTCCTACAGCCAATGCAATCGGACCACACATTCCTACGCAATGGAATGACCCTAGAAACCCCAACAAAAAGGCTGTCCATAACATTTTAAATGGTGATTTTTTTCTCCTGATAATGACTGACTCCGTTTTCAAACCAATTGAGTTGAATCTTCCAATAACCACTTTTCAAGTCTTTCAAAGCTACTTCTGTCTTCCCCGAATGAGTGACATCAACCTTTATTAGCTGATCCAAAGAAGAGTCAGAAGGTCTGAAAAGTTGCAAAGAACCTACTGTTCCAAAAGGAAGATCCAATGCTATCATCTTGGAAGGCGCATCATATGAAATCACCTCTCTATTAAGTTCTATCGCAGAATTGGACTGATCAATTCTGTTTTGATACTTAATCTCTTCCTCATAATAATTCTCTGTAACCAGTTCAATACCATCCATCCGAACCGATATTACAACCAATGTCATAATCAACGTAACAAAGGCTATAATTGTAAGTAGTATTCCCTTTCCCCAATCCATAATTTCTTTAGTTAAATACTCAACTTACTTAATTGGTGCCGTAAAATTAGTGCTGATATGATCTATTTCCTCTCCTAAATGAAGAACAGATAGTTCTACCTTTTCTTGATTGACTTTGATTTCGTCTTGTTTCCTGACAAGAAAGAATCTTCCCTCAAATTTAGTCTGAGGTTCTAGCACCCAGTTTTGCTCCCCGAGGATTTCCACGCTCATTCCTTCTGCTAGTGACTTCAGAGAAACCTCCTGTGGTTCATATGTTTTATTGATCAAGGTAATCTGATAAAGATTAGTTACCATACCATCTTCTCTTTCTTGATAAGTCATTCCAGGGAATCTCGTAACGGTAGCTGTTATATCCTCACGTGTGGCTAATAGCGCAATAAATGCAGCTACCAACAAAGTAAGTATTACCATATAAATCTTCACTCTTTTGGTAAGCAGTTTTTCAAAACCTTGTTTGATACTATTTTCTGATGCATATCGAATCAAACCTACAGGTCTATCGACTTTGATCATTACCTCATCGCAAGCATCTATACATGCTGTACAGTTCACACATTCCATCTGAATCCCGTTGCGAATATCTATCCCTGTAGGACATACCTGAACACAAAGATTACAATCTACACAGTCACCTTTA
The DNA here is from genome assembly GCF_002150505.1 of Algoriphagus ratkowskyi. Classification (GTDB taxonomy): domain Bacteria; phylum Bacteroidota; class Bacteroidia; order Cytophagales; family Cyclobacteriaceae; genus Algoriphagus; species Algoriphagus ratkowskyi. The sequence goes on along the minus strand of NZ_MSSV01000024.1, from coordinate 7,303 downwards.
TCCACATTTTCTACGGGACTTTTTCGAATCGGAGCACGAGGCTCGCCTCGAACATAATCGTACATTACATTGATGGAATTATTATCCAACATCACTCCCTGAAGTCGACCATACGGACAAACTACCAGGCATGCTTGCTCACGAAACCAGGTGAATATAAACATGAAAATACCTGAAAACGCTATAAGCCCCACGAAGCCAGTCAAATGAGCAGACGGTGGCGAAGAGACGATCTTTATCACTTCATCTATTCCGATCAAATAAGCCATGACCAAATGCCCGATCATAAGCGATATCAGAGCGAAAATGGTAATCTTAGCTGTTTTCTTTATGATCTTTTCCTGATTCCAAGGTTGTGCATCCAAAGCTCTTTGTTGATTAGCATCCCCTTCTATCGCATATTCAATTTTTCTAAAAACCATCTCCATAAACAGTGTCTGAGGGCAAGCCCAGCCACACCAGACCCTACCAAAAGCTACAGTAAAGAGTATGATAAAGACAAAGAAGATTAGTAACAGGAAAATGAGCAGATAGGTATCCTGGGGCCAGAATACGGCTCCAAAAATGATGAATTTCCGCTCGAAAATATTAAACAAAAGCCAAGGCCTTCCATCGACTTTAATGAATGGACCAGCAAATAATATGGCTAATAAAATCCACGAAAAGTAAGTTCTGTATTTGTAAAAATAACCCTTTACCTTCTTGGGATAAACCCAGTTCCGCTTCCCATCGTCTTGAACAGTGGCAAGTGCATCTCTGAATGAATCAGGACTTAAATGTGGATTTTTCTTGGCCATTATAGAAGACTATTTTTCTGCCGAGAATATTGAAATTCTCGGCAGAGTTAATTTATTCAGCAATTACTTTGGTAACAGCTGTACTGTCCGCTGGCTCAACCGATTCTACCGATGGCGCAGCCTCACTTTTTCCTGTATACAACTCACCTTGGGCTTCCTTAGCGACTGCAGGAGTTGTCCCTTGCATACTAAGGATATAGCTTGAGACATCCTGGATTTCCGTTGGACTCAGCTGATCTTCCCATGGAACCATACCTTTGGCAATCACACCATATTTCACAACTGTGAACACGTCCTTAATATCTCCCCCGTGTAGCCAATATTGATCTGTGAGATTTGGCCCAATTCCACCACCCAAATCGGCAGCATGACACGCTGCGCAATTAGAATCGTAAATGGTTTTGCCAGTGCTAATAGCTGCAGCAGAATTATCTAACTCTACATTCGTTTCATCAATTGATGCTAAAGAACTTACTCCACGTGCTTCCGCCTCTACAGCAGCAATTCGAATCTCTTCTTCATATTCTTCTATACCAGTCATACCAAAGCCTAAAACAGTATAATAGCCGAAATAAACAACAGCAATAATAATTGTCCCTGAGAAAACATACTGTAGCCAGGGAGGCATAAAGTTGTCGAGTTCTTGGATCCCATCATAGGAATGGTCTTCCATCAGCTTACCTGATGACTGTTCTTCTTCAATATCTCCCGTTACAAAGCGTTCTTTGAAAGAATCCCACCAACTTGGCTCATCAGCCAATTCAGGATTTTCTTTACGAAAAACTGCTGAAATAAATGACATCAAATAAATAATAAGTATTAAGAGAAGTACAATTACACCTATTACGACTCCTATGATTATTAAAAGGGCCAATTGATTTGAGTCCAAAGCTCCTAATCCTTCCGTCACAGAATCAGTCTGTCCCAGAACTGGAGTTGAAAACAAAAGACCACATAACGCTAAGAAGGTTAAGTATTTTTTCATGGCTGGTTTTCTGTTAATTCGTTGTCATCATCCATAGGCAATGCGCTCATATGATCCACATATTCCTTTGATGCTCTCATTGCCCAAATCGTAATCCCTATAAAAAACAGGATAAATATAATTAAAGAGATAATCGGGAATATCTCTACGTTTTCCATTGACCTTAATACATCTTTGTACATGATTTTTCCGATTAATTAGTGGATGAAACTTTAATATCAGTACCTAAACGCTGAAGATAGGCGATCAACGCAACTATTTCTGTTTCAGGCATAACTGCAATTCCAGCATCCTTCAAGTTATCAGCAATCTTAACTGCCTGCGCTTTCAAGTCAGCCGATGCTTGCTCGTCATATCCCTCAGGATAGGGAACTCCTAACTTTTGCATTGTTCTGATTTTAGCTGGCAAATCAGAATAGTCTAGTTCAGTTGTTGTCAGCCACGGATATGGTGGCATCAGTGAGCCTGGAGACATACTTCGAGGATCTTCCATATGGAAATAATGCCAGCTATCCGGGTACTTTCCGCCTACTCGATGAAGGTCTGGACCTGTTCTCTTAGATCCCCACAGGAATGGACGATCATAAACAAATTCTCCAGCTTTGGAGTACTCTCCATATCGCTCCGTCTCAAATCTGAACGGGCGAATCATCTGAGAGTGACAGCCTACACAACCATTATTTATGTAAATATCTCGTCCTTCAAGCTCCAATGCTGTATAAGGTTTTACCGAGCTGATAGTCGGTACATTTGACTTCACCAAAATAGTCGGTACTATTTCTACGACACCACCTATTAAAATAGCTACTGTAGCCAATATGGAGAAGAAAACAGGTTTTCTTTCCCATGCCCTATGCCAGAATTCGCCTTTAGGATTGTAATTCTTTGCTAATGCAGGAGCAGAGTCCTCCTCAGTAGCTACGAAAGTACCTTGCTGTGCTGTTTTATACATGTTGTACATCATCAGGATCGCACCACTTAGGTACATCAATCCACCTAATGCTCTTAACATATACATGGGTACTAATTCTACTACCGTCTGTAGGAAGTTACCATAAGCTAATTTCCCCATCTCATCAAATTCCCTCAACATCAAGAACTGTGTCAATGCAGCTACATACATTGGCAATGCATAGAATATTATTCCCATCACTCCAAGCCAGAAGTGCGTGTTAGCAAGTTTGGTAGAAAAGATGGTTGTTTTAAATAATCTTGGCCACATCCAATACAGCATTCCAAAGGTCAAGAAGCCGTTCCAACCCAATCCACCTATGTGTACGTGAGCAATAATCCAGTCGGTATAGTGAGCAATTGCGCTGACATTCTTAAATGAAAGCATAGGGCCTTCGAAAGTAGCCATACCATATGCGGTGATTGCTACTACCATAAATTTCAATACAGGATCATTCGTTACTTTATCCCAAGCTCCGCGCAAAGTCAACAAACCGTTTACCATACCACCCCATGATGGAGCCAAAAGCATCACCGAGAAAACCGTCCCAAGTACTTGAGCCCATTCTGGAAGTGAGGTGTAAAGCAAGTGGTGAGGCCCTGCCCACATGTAAAGAAAAATCAGAGACCAAAAGTGAACTATTGAAAGTTTATAAGAATACACAGGTCTATTGGCAGCTTTTGGAAGGAAATAGTACATCAATCCCAAGAAAGGTGTAGTCAAGAAAAATGCTACTGCATTATGACCATACCACCATTGTACTAATGCATCCTGAACACCTGCATAAGCAGAGTAACTTTTAAACAATGAAACTGGTAAACCCAACGAATTCACAATATGCAAGACAGCTACCGTGATAAATGATGCCAGGTAAAACCAAATAGCTACATACATGTGACGTTCTCTACGTGTGAGAATAGTACCAATCATGTTTACTCCAAATGCTACCCAGACAATCGCTATGGCAATATCAATAGGCCATTCTAATTCCGCATATTCCTTAGAAGAAGTGAAGCCCAAAGGCAAAGTCACTACTGCCGCTATGATAATCAATTGCCAGCCATAAAAATGGAACCAACTGAGTGATTTATTCCACATTGGTGCCTTCAGCAACCTAGGCATAGAATAATACACCCCTGCAAAAATGGCATTACCTACAAATGCAAAAATTACAGCATTTGTATGGAGTGGTCTTATTCGCCCAAATGTTGTATAGGGGTTACCTAAATTGGCTTCAGGTAAGAAAAGCTGTGTGGCCGCGAGCAAGCCGACTAGCATCCCTATTACGCCCCAGATAATAGTAGCAGCTCCAAAATATTTGACAATTTTGTTGTCATATTGGAACCTCTCCAGAGTAGTGTCATTCATAGGATTTCGGTTTGGTTGGTTGATTTTTTTTAGTTGATTTTTTCGTAGAATTCTCAAAAAGAATCCTGACTGAAGGTGTATAATTATCGTCAAATTGACCGCTTTTCATCGCTTTGAAGAATAAAAACAGAAAGGAACCTGCCAATAAAAGACTGATTGCGATTAATAGAAATATTACTTCCATACTAAATTAGTTTTGAAGTGAACAAGCCTTTTTTCCAGGCAATAAAATTGGTGCTCAGTGTAGTAAAAATAACCACGGACACACTACTTAGTGGCATTAGAATAGCACATATTACTGGACTTAACAGCCCTTGAACTGCAAGCGTAATTCCAACAACATTGTACATCAAACTCAAGACAAAACTTACTTTAATAATAAGCCGACTAGATTTCGCAAAACTTAAAAAATTAGGAATCATTCCAAATACTTCTGAATCCAAAATGGCATCACTAGCTGGAGAGAAATGACTAACTCGATCTGAAATAGCAACACCAACTTCACTCTCTAATAAAGCTCCAGCATCATTTAATCCATCTCCAATCATCATAGTATGTCGAGTAGTGTTCAAACCCTTTAAATAAGCCAGCTTATCACTTGGACTTTGTTTGAAGTTATACTTGATACTAGCTCCTAGCTTTTCCTCCAAATAAAATTGCTCATGAGAAAAATCACCAGACAAGATATGTAGATCATAATCCGCATTAAGTTGGGATACAACTTCCGTGGCCTTTTCCCGAAGTCCAGATTCGATTAGGAAATATCCAAGTTCCTGACCTTCTACTGTCAAGCAGACTACATTACCATTTAAGTTTTTAATGATACCTGTAAAACCGGTAAACTCACTAGACCCTAATCTGAATTGTTGATTTTTGAAAACAGCTTGGATCCCTGCTCCTTTTAGCTCTTCTATTTGATCAATAACTGCGCTTGTTTGATTTTGCAGCCATTGATTGATTCTATTGCTTAGTGGGTGAGTGGATCTTTCAACCATGGATTTTAAAATTGCCCGAGTTTCATCTGAAAGGACCTCTCCATAGTAGCTGATCATCGCATTCGCGGGGTCTGTCAACGTACCTGTTTTGTCAAAAACAACTGTATCTATCAATGCAAGCCGTTCTACAACAGTAACGTTCTTTAAGTAAAAACGACTCTTGCCAAAGATTCGTAGTGTGTTTCCCAAAGTAAATGGTGTGGACATAGCAAGAGCACAAGGACAAGCCACAATAAGTACAGTGGCAAACACTTTAATAGCTATAGACAAATCTGTGATTGCCCAAAATAAAAATCCAGCCACGGCAATAATTAGCACAGACCAAGTAAAGACAGCACTGATTTTAGTAGATAATGGCTGAAGTAAACGATCTTTACTTTTTTCAGAAGAGTCATTGTTCCACAAATCAGTAAGATATCCCTGAGAAGGAGACTTTTGAATAGTTACTAAAATTGCATCACCTTTCTGTCGTCCACCAGCATAGATCAATTCTCCTTTTTGCCTAGGTACAGGGACTTCCTCTCCAGTAACGAAACTGTAATCAATATTAGCTTTAGAACTTAGTAAAATAGAGTCTGCAGGTATCAATTCCTCATCTCTTACTTTAATAACATCGCCAACTTGGAGTTTCGCAAGTGGAATAACATCTTCATGATTCTTAACTATTTTAGTGACAGCAATTGGGAAATACGATTTATAATCCCGATCAAACTCCAGTGTAGAGAAAGTTTTTTGTTGATAAATTTTACCTAAAAGCAAGAAAAACAAAAGTCCCCCTAGACTATCCATGTAGCCTGAGCGCTGAAAAGCAAATATTTCCCAAAGTGAATAAACAAAAAGTGCGATGATGCCGAGTACAATCGGAACATCCATGTTGATTTTTTTCTGCGCTAATGAATTCCATGCAGAACGATAATAGTCACTAGCTGAGTAAACGACTACTGGAAATGCAAGAATTACATTTAAATAACTGAATAAGCCACGAAAGGAAGAATCTATTAACTCAGCTTCAGAGAAATATTCAGGAATGCTGAACATCATCATATTTCCAAAGCAAAATCCAGCTACTGCGAGTCGTTGGATTAAGCGCTTGTCCAGCCCTGGACTTTGTTTTTTATCAAGATCAGATAGACTAATATTAGGCTCATACCCTATGGCAGCAAGTAGACTGACTAATTCTTTTATGCTAAGCTTATCATTAAGAATTTTAATCTGAACCTTCTTTTTGATAAAATCTACGCGACTATAAAAAACTCCAGAATGCATCTGATGAAGATTTTCAAGAAGCCATATACAAGAGGCGCAATGAATTATAGGGATATAAAAGGTAAGATGACTTTCAGTGTCATCTCGAAAATCAACCAAACGAAGTGCAGTTTCTGCATCATCTAGGTAATTGAATCTATTTTCAGGACGTTTATTGGTTTTTAGACTTTCTCCAGGATGATTAGAAATTTCATAGTAATTACAAAGTTCATTTTCCGTAAGGACCTCATAAACGAGCCTACATCCATGACAGCAAAAGTTTTGCTCATCTATTATGATCTCCACGTCTTCACAATCCTCACCACAGTGAAAACAAGTAATAACCTTATATGCTGATAGACCTGAATTCATTAATATTAATCTTACTATCCTTATTAATCACAATGAAAACAATGTTTAAATCGTAATTAAGAGGGAATTATAGGGCACAGAACATAACTAGTTTCGCAGTTTTATTTTTAGTAATTAACGATACTTTAATGACAGTTCCCTCTCATTTGAATACTCAAAACTACATGAGGAAAACTTGTTAGTAATTGAGATAAATCTTAGATAAAACTGACAAAAATCATGTTTTAAATACAAAATTAACTTTTGCAACTATTGTGCAGAAGGCATTACTATGAAATACTAGCATATTGAAAAATAACTATGAATATAAATAAACTAAAGACTCTAAAAATACACTATTGCCTATTAACTGATAAGCCACTACGAACAACAATGGTGTAAACAAGTAGCAATAGGAACTTTCTTCTACCATGGTCAATTGCCTGGTTGAATTAATATTTCCAATAAACTATTAATCTTCCAGTGATGAGATATTCCCATTATCCTATCAGTAACCTAGAAAGTAATGTTTAATATGCGTATAAAAAGTCATAAAACCGAAAGCATGTAGGTATCAAGGCTTTATTGGGTGATGTAGAACAGTTCCTGG
>NZ_MSSV01000023.1 GCF_002150505.1 Algoriphagus ratkowskyi | reverse complement strand
CCTAAAGCAGTTCTATATTGCAGAAGCTGCCTAAAATAGAATTTCTACATGCATTTGGGGACTCTTCTGGAGCAACGTTCCCAAGAGTATTAGGTGAAATTCGATTATTCCTTTTCAGGGCTAAAGTACGTTTAATAAGTTGTGAGATGTAAATGAGTCTGTATATGAAGAACTAATTATTTTTTATCATGAGGGAATAATGTAGTACAACTTGGGAAATTTAAGTTGGTTAAACAATGAATATAATTGTGAGCTGTAGGATATCGAAACATACAAATCTGAAAATTAAGATTTAGCGGGTAAGTTTCCAAACAAGGTAATGTATCCGATGTTACGTTCTCAGTTGGAATTTAAGAATTTCAGGGGAATATTTTAAAAATCAATAAGCAAATAAACTAAGTGATTATTTAAAGAGTTACCGGAGGTTTTTTGTAAAGGCGTAGATTTGCAATACGTATTGAATTATCTAAGTGTTTAAACTGAGGAACACATTAACTAAAGCTGTCGCGAGTTAAAATTAAAGCAAAGTGCTAAGAATATATCTTTGCAAAAGAGTTACTTAATTTTTCTTGATTCGCAGTTAAGTCATGGAACAATTGCTGATCAAATGAAATTCTAATGCACTTATGGAGCTTAAGTCATTGGATTTGAATCACATCTGATTTTTCAATTTCCAAAATGTCGACTATATTACTATTTGATTAATCATAAAACCCTTTAAGTAGAAGTTTGTTAAATTTTAAACCCAAGAATATGCGAAAATTTATTACCAATAGATTAAGAGGTATTCCGAAATTTGGATTACTTATTTTATTCATCCTGATAGGGGTGAGTTCTTACGCTCAAAATACTGTGATCGGAACTGTAACCGACTCTGCAACTGGTGAAGGTTTACCCGGCGCAACTGTATTGGTGAAAGGTAGCACAGCTGGTACTGTTACGGATATTGAAGGTAAATTTTCAATCGATATAGCTTCTGAGGGAACGCTCATTATGAGTTTCATCGGTTATACCACTAAAGAAGTTCCTATTAATGGCAGGTCAATTATTACCGTGGTTTTGGAGGAAGATATTGATGTGTTAAGTGAGGTAGTAGTTGTAGGATACGGTAATCAAAGACGTGAAACGTTAACTGGCTCTGTAGCAACAGTAGAATCCAAAGACCTCACAGTAGTTCCTTCGCCAAATCTACAGCAGAATCTTCAAGGGCGAATGCCTGGATTGATTGTTAATATGGGGCAGGGGCGTCCAGGAGCAGACGGAGCTAATATTAGCATCCGAGGATTTGGTTCAAATGGAGGTGCAGGTAGAGGAAATCAGAATGAAAGCCCACTTGTAATTGTTGATGGGTTTCAGCGGGATTTTTCTCAACTAGACCCAAATGAAGTAGAATCTATTACAATTTTGAAAGATGCTTCAGCTGCAGTGTATGGAGTGAGAGCTGGTGCTGGAGTGATACTAGTAACTACCAAAAAAGGCAAGAGTGGTAAACCTACTATCTCTTTCAATTCCTCCACTTCATTGACCGATTTTACAAGTTTTCCTGAAGTGGCTAATTACCAAGGATATTTAAAAGCTGTATTACAGCATAGAGATGGCAGTAATGACGGGGTTGTAAATAACATCACCAGTGAGCGACTTGCACTTTTAGAAGCAGGCGATCCTGGTACAGATTGGTTTGATGTGATCACTAAGCGATTTGCTCCCCAACAACAATATAATTTTAACATTAGAGGTGGAAGTGACAGGGTTAGATACTTCACATCTCTGGGTTACTTGGATCAGGGAACAGTTTGGGAATCAGGAGATTTCGGCTACAAGCGGTATAATGGATCTGTTAATTTGGACTTTGACGTCACAGATAATTTAACTGCCGGAGTGCAATTAGGATGGCGTAGAGAAATGAGAAGTGAAGACAGGACTTTTGAATCAAGTGATTTGTACTCAATCGCCTATTCTAACCCAGCTTTTCCTAGTTCTTTACCGGATCCAGATAGAGTACCAGGTGCAAATATAGACAACCCTCGTAGTCCAATATCAGCTACTTATCGGGATGTTGCGGGGTATAATGACACCAGAACTGACAATATTAACACCTCTGTTGATTTGACCTATAAAATCCCTGGAGTTGAAGGATTGAGTGTTACAGGGACAGTTGGATACCTACAGACCTATCAGTTCCGTACTGTTTTATCCAAGCCTTATACGCTTTGGTATTTAAACGATGACGGCTACAAAAGCCAAACAGGGAGAGAGCAAACTACTTTGTCTGAACAGGCATATAGATTTGAGAGGGTAACTTCCAATATTAGGGCGAATTATGCTAAGAGTTTTGGAAGTCATAATTTCAGCGCCTTAGTACTTTATGAGCAGATTTCAGAAGAAGCTAGGGATTTTAGTGCAAATGGAAATGATCTATTATCTCCAGCAACACCATTTCTTTTCGCAAATAACCCGGACTTTGCAACAATTTCTGGTGGTGGGTCTGAGCTAGGTAGAACAGGTCTGGTAGGTAGATTGAATTATGATTTTGAAGGTACTTACATTGTTTCACTTTCCTTTAGACAAGATAAATCAGCTTTTTTCCCAGTAGATTCCAGAACTGGCTTTTTCCCAGGAATATCTGCCGGATGGGTTTTGTCTAATGAGAAGTTCCTACAAGAGTCCAAGGTAATCACATTCTTAAAATTGAGAGGCTCATACTCTCGTCTGGGTAATGACGGAGCCAATTCATACGATTACATTGATGGTTTTGAGCAGATCAGAGGAGAGGCAGGATATGTTTTTAATGGAAAATATCAGTCTGCCATAAGGACATTAGGTATTCCTAATCCAAGAATTACTTGGCAGTTAAGTGATTTATATAACGCTGGTATTGACGTAAACTTCCTTAATAATAGACTGGGATTGGAATTCGATGCTTTTTATAGAAAAAGATCTCAATTGCTAGCAGTTGATCCTGGAGTGGTAATCGTTGGTACTACAGGTGCAGAATTGCCTTTAGAGAATGTGGAATCACGTGATAACAGAGGCGTTGAGCTTGCTTTAAATTTCCGAGGAGGCGAAAGAGACTTGAAGTATAATTTCTCTGCCAATGGATCTTGGGCCCGCGAAAAGTGGGTTAAGTATGTGGGTGATCCAACTTCCTTCGTCACCGATGATAGAGAGCGAATTAATAAGCAATCTGGTAATTGGGTTAATCGGACATTTGGGTATGTTTTTGACGGCTTTTTTACTGAGCAGGAAATTGAAGGTCTGACAATGGATTATTTTAACGGACAGGAGAAAAATTTGCGTTCAGGAGATATTAAAATCAAAGATACCAACGGTGACGGAGTTATTGATCAGGATGATAGGATACTGATAGGTCGAAATAATGTTCCTGAAATCATCTATGGTTTCAATACTGATTTGAAATATAAAAACTGGGATTTCACGCTGTTTCTACAAGGTGCGTCTAATTTTAATCAGAATTTCAACGGTCAACAGCGGGGTATTTCTGTTGTTAACTCAGGAACTGCTACACCTTATCAGTATATAGTAGATAACCTTTGGACACCAGAGGGGCCAAACACTGGCGTAGAATTCCCAAGAGATATTACTGGACCAACAAATGATTTATTGTTGGATAAGTATTATAAAAATTCCAGTTACCTGCGTTTGAAAAATCTAGTGATCGGATATTCTATTCCTAGAGATGTGATCTCTAGAATAGGAGTTCAAAATGTAAGATTGTCTCTAAGTGGTACGAACCTGCTCACTTTCGATAAACTGGGCTTGTATCCATGGGATGCTGAAACAGGAGGAGTTAATAATTATCCTGCACAGCGAGTTTATACACTCGGGTTAAACGTAAGTTTCTAACTCAAAAAATGATCGTTATGAAGAATATAAAATATATAATATTGAGCATTTTCCTTGTAGCTACATCCTGTGTAGACCCACTAGATGCGACAAGATTGGATGTGATATCCGAAGAAGTAGTCTGGGATGATACAAACTTAATAAATGCTTACATGGCTGATGTCTTTAATAGAATTGAACTAGTTTATCGGCCAGATTACGGTAGTATCAACAATGAAATAATCGCTGAAACCTCATTTGGAGCAGAAGGCAGATTCAGAGGAGATGCAAATGGTTACTCAGACGTAAGTGGTCGAGTAAATGGAAACTCAACAGGTCATGTGCTTTCTTACTGGAGATGGAGCTTGATGCGTGTTGTGAATACTGCTATTGCGCAATTATCTGATGAAGAGAGTTCATTACCAATTGATTACCGTGAACAACGCTTAGGGCAAGCCTATTTTTCGAGGGCTGTGATGTATTTTCAAATGGTAAAGCGTTATGGAGGTGTGCCTCTTATTTTGGAGGTTCAGGATGTGAGTTTAGATCCAGACCAACTTAAAGTTCCTCGAAGTACAGAGAAAGAAAGCTACGATCAAGTGTTGAGTGATTTCGATATGGCTATAGAGTTACTTAAAGATAAATCTGTGGGAAGATGGGAACCTAACCTTGATGCGGCATACGCACTTAAGGGTCGTGCAGCTCTTTATGCAGGAAGTATTGCTCAATTTAACGACAGACTTCCTTTGAAAAAGGATGGGTTGGTAGGAATTAATTCTTCAGAGGCAGCAAGCTATTATGCAATCTCTTTGGAAGCATCAAAGCATTTAATGCCTGCTCCATTTGGCACCGGCTCATACAAATTGCGTCCAGGTGCTAATGTTGAGCAGTATAGACAAATATTTGATGACATTGGAAGTGGGAATGATACAGAGAGTATTCTCTATCAGCAATTCAGTGGAGCTGGTGGTCTGACTAACAATTATGATACATTCATTCTGCCAAGAGCACTAACCGAGCATGCCAATTGGGGAGCTGCAGAAAATGTCTATTTTGAAACGATAACCTGGTTCGATTATAAAGATGGTACATCTGGAGAATTGCTTCCAGATGGCTCAGCAAAATTGGAGAATAATATTGGTGCAAATAAATTTTATGATTTGGAAGATTTGTTTGATGCTAGAGACCCACGTTTTGGTGCATCTGTAGGATATCCAGGAATGATTTACGCAGGAAATCCAGCTTATTTCCACGATGGCGTTACGGATCCTTCAGCTGCATCTTCTGCTGGTGTGCCTACTTCTTCTCCTCGTCAGAATCGTATTCGTTCGGCTTTGGCCGCTTATAAGCTTGCAAATATTGCAAGTCCTGTAGTACCTCAACAAATGGGCGATAATGAATTGATGGAGATAAGATTGGGAGAAATTTACATGAATTATGCTGAAGCTGCCTTTGGTTTGGGTCAAGCTGGTACAGCATTAGATGCTTTAAATGCAATTCGTGAAAGAGCGGGAATGCCGATTTTAAACACAATTACTTTTGATGATATTGTCAATGAACGCAAGCTAGAGCTAGTCTTTGAAAGACACCGTTATTGGGATTTGAAACGGTGGAGACTTGCTGAAGAGCCACTGAATACTCAGTATACCGGCGTTCAGTTTACTTGGAATGTAGCCGATAATACTTATGCGATAAGAAGAACTAACAACACGGAAACAGTAGTAAGGTTATTTAAGCCAGCGGATTATTACTTACCAATTCCAATTGATGATATTGAAAATAACGATGCATTAATTCAAAACCCAGGATTTGAATTATAGTTTTAAGCCAATTAGGAAACTATAAGAAACTTTTGTCTAGGCCCCAATCTTTGCTAATTGGGGCCTTACTAATCTTGAACATAAAGAGGGGCAGAGGTTTTAAAGTATAGAAATTCTCAAAACTATAAGCTTTCTCTAAAGGAAAAAGATATTAGCTTTAATGCCTGCCTACCCATTCCGGACAGATTCCTTTATACATTGAGGAGGATGGTTCTAGTGCTGATTTTTTTATTTTCTGACATTTATTTTATCAGTACAGAGCAGGACAATTTGGAGTGTAAACTTGGTTTCATTTGGTTAGACACAAATCATCTTACCTAAGCTTTGTAAAATTGAAAAACTTTAGAATTACAGCCCCTTTGCTTTTCATCTCATGTCTAGCTTTTTCATGCAGTGAGAAATCAACAACCGAGGACCAAACATCTATTGAAGGAAATGCAGAGGTGGTTCTATATGATGGCAGCTGGGAAGCCTTACAGCAAATGCCAATTCCCGCTTGGTTTGATGATGGCAAAATAGGACTTTTCATTCACTGGGGACCATACAGTGCGATTGGTTATAGAAAAGAGGGACGTGGCTATGCCGAGCACGTGCCTAAATTATTATACAGTGATTCCCTTCATTACTTTCCGTACATGGAAGAGCGCTGGGGAGCTAAACCTCCGGAATTTGGCTATAAAGACATCATTCCAGAATTCAAAGCTGAGAAATGGAATCCAGATGAGTGGGCAACGCTTTTTGCCGAGGTAGGGGTCAAATACGTTGTGCTTACAGCTGAGCATCATGACGGATTTTCCAACTGGGATTCTGATATAAATCCGTGGAATTCCATGGATATGGGGCCCAAGCGGGATTTGGTAGGTGAGCTAGGAGTTGCTGTGAGGAAGCAAGGATTGAAGTATGCGCCTTCTTATCACCGGGAGCGACACACAGGTTTTTTCACCAAGGAACAATTTACTGTGTATGGCGAACCTCAGACTGCCATTGCTGAAGAGATTCGTAGGGTTCCAGAAGCGGCTTCTCTTTATGGTCCTTTTGAATACAGTAAGGAATTCGTCGATGACTACGTGGCGAGATGGAAGGAGATTCAGACGAAGTATAAACCTGATTTTCTTTGGATAGATGATGTGCCTATTTTCACTAGAGACGGAAATAATCCTGACACGGGCTTTCGACCTGAGATACAATATTTCTACGATCAGTATAGGCTAATGATTACTGATTTTATGAATAATGGCTTGCAAACAGGCCAGGAAGTTTATTTAAATAACAAAGGTGGAAATAGAAACTGGCCAGCAGGAGTAGGAAGCTTGGAAAAAGATAATCTTAAGCTAAGTGTGATAGGTCTTAAATGGCAGAGCTGTACCACGTTTGGGACTTCGTTTGGTTACCTGGAAAATGATACCTACAAACCCACGAGTGATGTAATCCATGAGATGATAGAGGTAGTTTCTCGTAATGGAAATTTCTTAATCAATATTGGTCCTCGGGCGGACGGAACGATTCCGGAAGAACAAGTAGAGCGATTACGTGAGATGGGCAACTGGTTGAAAATTAATGGGGAAGCGATCTACGGCACTAGGTATTGGAAGGAGGATCATCAGTTGCAGGGCAATATTTCCTTTACTACCAAAGGCAATGATTTGTATGCAATCGCAATGAATAAACCTGAAGGAATCTTGCTAATTGATGGGACTAAAGGTTGGGGAAATGCCGATGTTTTGGAGGTTTCGCTACTGGGTTCTGAGGATGAGGTTCAGTGGAAAATGACAGCTAATGGACTGGAAATCACCACTCCGAAGAACTTAGGAAAAAGTACTTACGCTTGGGCTTTTAAAATAAGCACTACGGAAAATCAGCATGTTCCCAATGCGATTGAGACTGATGCTGACAAGGCATTGAAAGGCACTCAAAAAGTAGATTTGGATGGAAATTAGTGAGTTTATAGTAAAGAAAATGAAGCATTTCCAACTTTAACAATATCCCATAAATACATATGAAATCTTTGAAAGTGAATAGAATTCTATCCGTGCTAATCTGCGCAGTCAGTTTTGCTTCAGCCAGTGTTGGCCAAACTAGTTCCAAGAGCGCAGTGGAACAAATGAAGCCAAATATTATTTTCATTCTTGCTGATGACTTGGGTTATGGAGATGTGTCTGCATATAACGAGCATTCGAAGATTCAAACCAAAAACATAGATCGCCTTGCCAATTCTGGAGTGAAATTTACCGATGCTCATACTAGCAGTGCGGTTTGTACGCCAACTCGTTATGGCATTCTTACCGGAAGATATAATTGGAGATCCACTCTGAAGCAACATGTTCTCTATGGCTATAGTAAACCCTTGATTTCTGATGATCGAATTACCATTGGATCTTTTTTGCAAGATCAAGGTTATAAAACAGCCGGCATAGGGAAGTGGCACCTTGGCTGGGATTGGGATAATATAGAAGCAGGGGACACACTTGTGAATTTTTCCAATAAAATAAAAAACGGGCCAACAACTAGAGGTTTTGATTATTGGTATGGATTCAGTGGATCTTTGGATATGGCTCCCTATGTCTGGGTAGAAAATGATCAGCCTACCATGGTGCCTACTAAGTATACTCAAAATACAGGTCAACAAGTATGGCGGAAGGGACTTACATCTGATGATTTTGTACATGAACAAGCACTGCCTGAAATAACACAGAAAACTGTTCAATTCATTAACGAAAATGCCAAAGGAGATCAACCATTTTTTGTTTATTTGCCTTTACCAGCGCCACATACACCCATTTTACCTACTCCTGAATTTCAAGGGAAAAGTGGATTGGAGAATCCCTATGGAGACTTTGTGCTTATGGTAGATTGGGTAGTGGGGGAAGTGATGAATGCCTTGGAAGAACAAGGGATTGCAGATAATACAATACTCATTTTCACGAGTGATAATGGCTGTTCGAACCAAGCAGATTTTGAACAGTTAGCAACCAAAGGACATGATCCCAGCTATGTTTTCAGGGGGCATAAGGCAGATATTTTTGAAGGGGGACATCGGGTTCCGTTCATTGTTCGGTGGCCAGAAAAAGTTAAGCCTGAAACTTCAAGCCAATTAGTATGCACCACAGATTTTTTTGCTACAGTTGCTGACATCTTAAAGACAAAAGTAGAAGATCACTATGCAGAAGATAGTTACAGTTTCACAACTGCACTTGGTTTGGCTACAACACAAGCTCAGCGAGAAAGTATTGTGCACCATTCCATCGATGGTTCATTCGCTTACCGCAAAGGAGATTACAAAGCCATCTTTACAGCGGGTTCTGGTGGGTGGAGTTTTCCCCGACCAAATGACGAAGAAATTAAAAGCCTACCACCATTTCAGTTGTATAATCTAGCCTCCGATATCGGAGAAGAGAATAACCTTCAAGCCGAGCAGGCGGCGTTGCTTGAGCAATATAGATTGGAACTTGCCAAGATTGTTTTAGATGGAAGAAGTACTGCAGGTGCTTCGCAGAAAAATGACGGGCCGGCGACTTGGCCTCAGTTAAATTGGATAAATAGATGATCACTATCTAAAATATGGTGTCTAAGGAATATTAGAGGTCAGTATTTCAAATTAGGTCACCGAATAAGACACATTTTTTTTGATATTTGTTGATATGAACTAAAGGCTAAAAAACAGAAAAGCCTGTAAATCAGTAGATTTACAGGCTTTTGGTTTCCCTTGGAAAGGGTTCTGTCGGGGTGGCAGGATTCGAACCTACGACCTCCTCGTCCCAAACGAGGCGCGATACCGGGCTACGCTACACCCCGAGGTGTAATTAGTTTTTTCAATTTTTGACCCCTGACTTGCTCATGAATCGGTTGCAAATGTAGCAAAATTTATTTCCGACAAACACTTTTTTTGAAATGATTATAAAAAAAATACTGGATTAAATTGATGGTATTTGAAGTGTAAGTGAAAGTGTATTGATTATGAAAGGGATATATTTTTTTTGAAATAAATAAATTCATTCAGGAATTTCAGGTTATGCGTTTTTAGTTGTGTCAATAAATTTTCTTAAAACTCATTCTCACCAAACTCACTCTTGATAAACTTGGAGTTGTTTTTCAATTTATTGAACGTATAGCTGATATTGAACTGGATTATATCTACCTCATATACATAATTTGTGGTAGTGTAGAACTCTCCGTCTCTCCAGGTGGTGATTCGTTGCTCATTCGTAGGAAGTAGTCCCATATCGATGTTTAGCCACTGAAGTGTAGTGCTCAACCTTCCGTCAAGGAAGCTCTTTTTGATATTCAGATTAGGAGAAAGAAAGCTTGAATCTTCGCCCTGTGCGGTGTTGGTAGGAGAAATATAGTTCACTGCCAA
Organism: Algoriphagus ratkowskyi; assembly: GCF_002150505.1. Lineage (GTDB taxonomy): Bacteria > Bacteroidota > Bacteroidia > Cytophagales > Cyclobacteriaceae > Algoriphagus > Algoriphagus ratkowskyi. The sequence goes on along the minus strand of NZ_MSSV01000023.1, from coordinate 21,000 downwards.
CTGAGCTTCCCAGTTTTTGCCAAAGCTAAAGCTGGTGTTTGCATTGATGGAGTATATCCAGCTTTGGGTATTGATAGGTTTGTCATCAAACTCACCGGAAATTGCATAATTATACACATTTGCGCCAGCAAAAACTTGCCACCAATCGGTTGGATTTAACTCCAATCCTGCTTCCAAACCTATAGACTTTCCTGTGCCGACATTGGAATAAATTCGATTTAAAATGGTGTCGTTAAAGACCGTGTTTACACGATTGACTAGGTTCTGTACATTTCTAAAGTAGGTAGTGGCAGTAAAAGAATTGTTGTTGAAATTTTTCACCAAGCCTACTTCCACCAGGTCTACAAATTCTGGTAGCAGGGTAGGATCACCTTGTTCCAGTGTTTCGGAGTGCTCTCTTTCTGGGAAGGGATTCATCTTAAAAGTAGTTGTTCTTTCTACTCTTTTGGAGTAAGATGTTTTGATTTGAAGGTCATCGTTTACAGAATATTGTAAACTTGCCGAAGGGTACAATTTCACAAAATCATATAGGTAAGTAGTATCAACTGTTCCGGCTTTGTCAGTCAGATCGAGCGTTCTATCCATGATCTCTATCCTTGCGCCAGCTGAATAGCTCCATTGCCCCTTTTTACCGCTTAATTGCCCATATCCTGAATGCAGAGATCTACTTAAATCCACGGCGCTTGAAAACTCTGGGATCAGCTCAAATACGCCTGTCTCGTTGTTTTTTCGCTCATAGACAAAATCTCCAGTATGGTTGAGATACCTGTACTGATAGCCAAATTCCAAGATGCCAAATGGTTTTGGAGTAGCCTTGTAGTCCACTTGTACTCTAGTGCCATGAAGCGGATTGTCGTTGGTATTGTACTCGTCCTGATAGATGAAGCTAGTGTTTGGATAGCCCAAATTCCTGTTGGTTGTAGGCCCACCCAGCATAGTGTATTCATATAGAAACGAGCCTGAGAGCTGGGACTTGTTTTGGAAAGTATGCTTGTAATCCAAGCTTCCCAATACGAAGTCACCACGTCGAATTCTAAGGTTCTCGTTGTAATACTGCATGGTATAAAGACGCTCTCCATTTACCTCAGCACGGTTGTCATTATAAAGGATGTCAGCAGTTCTGTCAGCGGTCTTTTTGCCGGCATAGAAACCCAAACTGAAGTCATTGGATTCATTCGGAGCATAGCCAAGCGTAAATCTACCAGAGTAGGTTTTAGCATCTGTACTTCTTTCTCCGTCTGAAGGAAAATAGGTGGTGGTATCTCCACTTATGGTATAGACATTTCCTTCTCTTCTACCGTTGATGTCACTTCTTTGGAAGCTTCCACCGAGGGAAAGATCCCATTTGCCCTTTTTGTGATTGATAGTGAAGTCAGCTCCATAGCGCTGAGGGTTGTCCTTATTGTCATAAGGTTCTATACTCGGCATACCGATCTTAGTATTCACTTGCACAAATGTGCCATCAGTCACCCCTTTCTTCATGATTATATTGATGATTCCAGCCTTTCCTTCTGGGTCATACTTAGCAGATGGAGATGTGACCAACTCTATTTTTTCTACTGCATTTGCTGGAAGTTGTGAAAGCAAAGCCTCTGGACTGGATTGGGTTGGTTTGCCATTTACCATCACCACAAAACCTGTAGTTCCCCTTACCGATATTTCACCTTGGGCATTGATACTGACTGAAGGTAGGTTTCTCAACACATCGGTGGCTGTACCTCCTTGACTTGTCAGGAAATTCTCAGAATTGTAAACCTGTCGATCTACTTGATTCATGGTAGTGAATTTCCTGCCGGAGACTTCTACCTCAGCTAGTAATTTTTGATCTGGACTTAGAAAAATAGTGCCGAGATCATGTATTTGATTCTTTGATATTACAATGTCTGAAATGATCTTGGTGTCATATCCTAAAAACTGCGCTAGTAGATAGTAATCTCCTGATTTTAAGTTGTCTAAAGTAAATGCGCCATCTTGATCGGTCACTACGCCAGCTACTAATGAACTGTCTTTAACTTGATAAATAGCCACACTGGCATATTCCAACGGGTTGTTTTCGGACTGGTCAATTAGTTTCCCCTTTACGCCAGTTTGAGAAAAAGCTGTTCCGGTGAAAAAAGTAAGGAAAATCAGAGATAGTAATCGATTCATTTGAGGTTTGTTAATTTGTCACAAAGAACTAGTGCTTTTGTACTATTTTACGGTAGGAAAATACCGATAATGGTATAATCAGACTTTTATTTTGGATCTATACTCTAGCGGAGTCAGGTTAGTCTGTTGCTTGAAGAACTTCACGAAATTTGATGAATCAGTGAAATTCAGTGAATAAGCTATTTCTGTTACTTGATTATTGGTATGAGTAAGCAAGTTCTTAGCTTCTATCAAAATGCGTTCTTTGATTACTTCCCGTGCATTAGTATGTAGGGTAGTTTTGCAAATTGTATTTAGCTTTCTCACAGAAATTTTCATGAGATCGGCATATTCTTGCACATTTTTTAGCTGCGCAAAATGCTCGTTGATCAATCGTTTGAAAAGTGCCAGTTGGTCAATGACTGTAGAATCTAATTTCGGTGAGGAAGAAGGCAGGTTTAGCGTAGTTAGAATTAGAAGATTGAGATGAGCTGCTAGGACATGTAGAGAACTTCCTTTTTTATATTCTTTTTGAAACGTTTCCAATTGTGCAAATATCTGCTGTTCCGTGTCTGCTATTTCAAAAGTTTTAGTCAATTGAAAAAGGCTGTTGACGGCATTGGGGTATTGGGACAGGACTTCTTCTTTGAATAGAATTACATAGCCATCTGGGATTTTACTGAAATCCCAGCAATGAACCTCGCTAAGACCGAGGTAATAACCTGTATTAGGAGTCACGTCAAATTTTTCATCACCTATTGTATGTGATCCAGCGCCTTTCGAAAGAAAAATTAACTCATGGTAGCCAGCATGTCTATGTGGAATAGTCGGTTTGATGACAGGTTTCATCCGCGAGACTTTTAGAAGTGCCTCACTTTCAAGCTTAGACTTTACTCCAATTGACATGTCGATTTGGTAAACTGGGGGTTTTTGTGTGCAAAAATTGTAAAAAAGCAATAGATATGGGTTGCCTTTTAAATAAAAAGCAATAGAAATACCCGGATATAATAAAAAAAATATTTTTTAAAAGGTTTAAAGTCCATCTATAAAAAAATAAAGGAAGTGTCTTCATTAAAGTAAAGGAGCTTATTCGATAGTTGTACGGGCTTATATGCCTCATTTTATGCGGATAATGGCGTTTATTGTGAAATAAGATAGATTTAATATGGCAATTCAAGTTTTTTGGATTTAGTCTGAATAGGAAAATCAGACGGTTTGGGAAGAAATAATTTTGTTATTTTAGGGTTAGAAGGATTGAGTTGTGTGAATACTAGAAATCGACCTCTCTTTTTAAAATTGAATCAGATCAATAAAGCAAATTCTATCTAATGAGTTTTCAAATCAAAAATTCCGGTGAAGCCTACGATGTTATAATTGTTGGTTCCGGAGCTGGGGGAGGCATGGCCTCCAAAATTCTATCCGAGGCAGGTCTTTCCGTAGCTGTTGTAGAAGCAGGTGGTGATTTTGATCCAGCCAAGGAAGAAGATCGGACACAACTTAGACCGCCATGGGAATCTCCTCGAAGAGGTGCAGGAACGCAAATCCGTCCCTTTGGCGACTTTGATGCAGCTATTGGTGGCTGGGATATTGACGGTGAACCTTACACTAGGAAAAATGGAACTGAATTCGATTGGTTTCGCTCTAGAATGGTCGGCGGAAGAACAAATCACTGGGGAAGAATTTCACTTCGATTTGGGCCTAATGACTTCAAACGTGCCAGCATTGATGGATTAGGTCATAACTGGCCTATTGGATACGATGATCTAAAGCCGTATTACGACAAAGTTGATAAGCTAATTGGTGTTTTTGGCACCAAAGAAGGTATATATAATGAGCCGGATGGATTTTTCCTTCCTCCTCCAAAGCCTCGACTGCATGAGCTTTACATGAAAAAAGGTGCGGACAAGATGGGTATCCCAATGATTCCTTCGCGTCTATCCATGCTCACCCGTCCTATTAATAAGGAAAGAGGAGTATGCTTCTTCTGTAGCCAGTGTAATAGAGCTTGCCAAGTCCATGCAGATTTCTCTGCTGGAACTGTCTTGGTTCACCCTGCTATGAAAAAAGGTAAAGTAGACCTTTACACGCACTCTATGGTTAGAAAAGTAACTACAGACGAAAGTGGTAAAGCAACTGGAGTTTCTTTTGTGAGCAAAATGGACATGAAAGAATACAAGCTCAAATCAAGAGTGGTTGTCTTAGGAGCCTCAGCTTGTGAGTCTGCAAGAATCATGATGAACTCCAAGTCTAAATCACATCCTGATGGGATTGGAAATAGCTCAGGAATGGTAGGTAGATACCTACATGATTCTACGGGAACAGATCGTATGGCAATTATGCCTAGCATGATGGATCGTGAGCGCTACAATGAAGATGGAGTAGGTGGTTTGCACATGTACACACCATGGTGGGGAGATAATAAGAAATTGAATTTTGCCAGAGGATACCATATCGAATACTGGGGAGGAATGGGCCAGCCAGCCTATGGAACCGGTGGAAGTATGGATTCGATGAGAAAATATATTACAGATGAATTTGGTGCGCCAAGTCCAAATGGTGGCTACGGAGCAGGTCTTAAAAAAGACATTAGAAAAATCTACGGTTCTACTATGGGTATGTCGGGCAGAGGTGAAAGTGTACCTATGTATGACAACTACTGTGAAATTGACCCAAATACAGTGGATAAATTCGGTATTCCAGTTCTAAGATTTAATTACAACTGGACAGATCAAGAAGTCAATCAGGCGAAACACATGCATGATACCTTTGAAGAAATCTTGACTGAATCCGGAGGAATTTTACTGGGTTCTAAGCCAGGTCCTGAGACCAAATATGGTCTTTTGGCTCCAGGAAGAATCATTCACGAAGTAGGAACTACCCGTATGGGAGATAATCCTGCTACTTCAGTATTGAATTCAAATTGCCAAGCACATGATTGCGATAATCTATTCGTAGTAGATGCTGGTCCATTTGTTTCTCAAGCTGATAAAAACCCAACTTGGACCATCTTGGCCTTAGCTTGGAGAACTTCCGATTACATTGTTTCTGAATTGAATAAGAAAAATATCTAAACCATGAACAGAAGAGAAAATCTCAAATTGCTCTTTACCGGCTCGGTCGGTACAGGTTTATTAATGACAGGCTGTTCACCAGAGCAGCAAAAATTACCAGCCAAAGATGTCTTGACTGGTGGTACTATCGGTGGTAGAACTGAAGAAGAAAAACAACGTGATCAAGCGTTGCTTTCAGATACGTTTTTCACAGATGAGGAGCGCAAAAAGCTAAGCACTTTGGTAGATATCATCATGCCAAAAGATGATGAGTCACCTGCAGCTACCGAACTCGGGGTTGTCGATTTCATGGAGTTTATGATGAAAGACCAGCCAGGCAATCAGACACGTATGCGTGGTGGCTTGATGTGGTTGGATTTTGAAGCAGATGAAACATTCAGCAAATCATTCAATGAATTGAGCGAGTCTGAAGTGATCACTATAGTGGATGAGGTAGCTTGGCCTGACAAAGCAAAACCTGAATATGAAGGTGCTGTTCGTTGGTTTAATATGCTTCGTAATCTTACTTGCTCAGGTTATTTCTCTACCCCAGAAGGGTGGAAGTATATGGGCTACGTAGGTAATACTCCAAATGCATGGGATGGAATTCCTCAGCAAGTAATGGACAAGCACGGCGTCAAACTAGAAGAAAAATACATTCCACAATACCTCAAGATGGAGGATCGTGGTACTATCATCGAATGGGATGATGATGCTAACATAATTGGCTAATTAATTAGCTTCAGTTAAAAAGAATATAAAAAACCAATGGGTGTAAGCTCATTGGTTTTTTTATTGGTATAAGTGAATTAATGCCATATTCAGGGTAGAGCAGGAGACTAAAGTGATTTTTTAAAGTAAACTTATCATTTCGAATTCAGAAAATTTGTGCTGCATTCAAACCCCATCTACCCATGATAACCCTAAAACTTTTATTAAGTCTGCTATTGATAAGTTTTGCAGTAGATTCTACGAGTTCTTTTGCACAAAACAACAATTCTACAAGTTCTCCAAATATTGTTTTTATAGCGAGTGATGATTTAAATGATTGGATTGGGGTATTGAATGGTCATCCGCAGGTGAAGACTCCAAATATTGATAGACTAGCAAATAGAGGAACATTATTCACTAATGCACATGCACAAGCACCGCTTTGTAACCCTTCTCGGGTAAGTATTCTAACTGGTTTAAGGCCTACTACCACTGGAATCTATGGTTTGTCTCCTAGGCACCGGGAAGTAGAAAGGACAAAGGACGTCGTGACCTTGTCTCAGTACTTTGCTCAGAATGGGTATAGAACACTTTCCACAGGCAAGATTCTTCACGGTGGAATTACTGCTGCAGAGCGAGCCACAGAGTTTCAACAATGGGGTCCTAATGGAGGTCATAATCCTAGACCCTCGACCAAGTTGATGACAACTCCATTAGATATGGTAAACAATCCATTGATTGACTGGGGTGTTTATCCTGTAGCGCATGATTCGGTTATGGATGATTATAAGGTGGCTTCATGGGCTGTAGAGCAAATGAATGGATTTGGCAAAGAGCAAGGGGATGTGGCTCCATTTTTTCTAGCTGTAGGGTTTAATAAGCCGCATGTTCCACTGTATGCCACGCAAAAATGGTTTGATCTTTATCCAAAAGATGAGCTTATTTTACCACTTGCTCCAAAGGGGGATCGTATGGATATTCCCGATTTTGCTTGGAATTTACATTGGTATCTTCCAGAGCCTCGACTCTCGTGGGTGATTGAGAATAAAGAGTGGGAAAATAAAGTAAGAGCCTATCTGGCAACCATAAGTTTCATGGATGCCCAAGTGGGAAGAGTTCTGGATGCCTTAGATGCTAATGGTTTAACAGAAAATACAATCATCGTCTTTTGGTCAGACCATGGATATCATTTGGGGGAAAAGGATATTACGGGTAAAAATTCCCTTTGGGAACAATCCACACATGTTCCATTGATTTTTTCGGGGCCTGGAGTTTCAGTTGGAGCGAAGTCTTCCCAGCCTGCTGAGCTATTAGATATTTACCCGACTTTACTTGAATTGGCAGGTCTCACTGAGAATACTGAGGTGGAAGGGATCAGTTTACTTCCTCAGTTGGAAAATGCAAATACGCCAAGAGCTAGGCCTGCAATTACTACCCATAACCCTGGAAATAATTCTGTAAGGACAGAACGATGGAGATATATTAGGTATGCTGATGGCTCCGAAGAACTATACGATCACTACCGAGATGCTGGAGAGTGGTCAAACTTAGCTCAGGTGGCGGAATATAGTGAAGTAAAAGCTGAACTCGCAAACTGGATACCCCTTGAAAGTGCCCCACATGCGGAAGGTAGTAAACATAGAGTTTTGTATCAAAAAGATGGGGTTTGGTACTGGGAAGACGAGCCTATAGTTTTGGAGAAATTGATAAAATAGAATAGTTGCATTTGGATAAGCTGTGTCCTTATTTTTTCATAGTCAAAAGACTTCAAGTCACATTAAGCAACTGACAAACACGAGGTAAAACTTTAAGAAATACAATTCAATAAATGATAAGATTTTAGACTGCGGCACTATCCTTCAAGGGGTGATGATTTTTATTGGAAAGCGGTTAAATCTACTTTTTCCGCAGCAATTCAAGCGTAAAAGTGAAGTTTTATGCTGTTAATATTCTTGTTTCAGGTTTCTGGAAAAATATTTTAGAATATTATGGGGTCATTTCGCTTGTTAACTTACTCTTAATTTTAGAAAGGAGAAGGAATTCCAATTTTCAATGAACAGAAACCCAAAAGAACAGCCCAATTCCACCTTTATCCCTTCAAAGCATTTTGAGACAGTCAAGGTTTTCGAGGAAAAATCTGATTGCGATATCTGGAATGCTTTTAATAAGGGGGATGAAATGGCATTTAATTATTTGTACAGAACCTATGTGCAAGAGCTCTATCAGTTTGGTAGTCAATACTCCCGTGACTCAAGTTTGGTCAAAGACAGTATACAGAATCTCTTTATTTACCTGAGGAAAAAGAGAGGAGATTTGAAAGAGGTGACAAATATTAAAGGTTACTTATTCAGATCTATTCAACGGGAAATCATTAAAAATATTAAGGCTAATACATCCATAGAAGGGTTTGAGGAGAGTTTTCTCGATTCACATTTTCAGATAGTGGTGTCTCCAGAAGTTAGTTTCATCAAAAGTGAGTCAGAAACTGAGCGAAAAATACAGCTTCAGCGCGGCTTGAGCCAGTTGACAACTAAGCAAAGAAAAGCCATCCTGTTATTTTATGAAGAGGAGTTGAGTTACAAGGAAATTGCTGAAATCATGAACTTCAGTGAAGTAAAAACTGCCAGAAAATTGATCTATCGAGCCTTAGCTAGTCTTAAAGAATTTATTAAACCAACGAGTTATTAAAGCAATGTCTAATTATACAGATCATAAAAAATATGAGGACTACGAGTTCGAAGACTTTCTCTCTGATGAGTTTTTCGTACAGTGGGTGAAATCCCCTAGCGAGAACACTTTGCATTTTTGGGAAAAGTGGTTGATTTCCAATCCTCAGAAAAGGGAGATGGTGACAGAAGCGGCAAGTTTCGTCAGGTCTATCCAATACAAAGAGAATTTTGAGTTTACTGATGAAGCATATATCCAGGTCTTTGAGAATATCTTAAAAGCAGACTTGGAAGTGCCAAGTCATAATACGATACCATCTAAGATGGATACATGGTATTCATTTTTTTCGGTTCGTAGGGCTGCAGCTATTTTATTGATTGGTTTTTCGTGCTGGGCCCTTTATGAGACGCAAAATTTTTCAGACTCAGAGAAAGCATCGATTGAATGGATTACCAAAGTGAATGAAGCAGGAAAGAAAACTGTCCTTCATTTGAATGACGGCACCGTTATTCACCTCAATTCGAACTCCAAAATATCCTATCCGAAGACGTTTACTGAATCTTCTCGCGTGATTTCTATGGAAGGAGAGGCTTTTTTTGATGTAAAGAAAGAAGGACGACCTTTCATAGTAGAAGTCAAGGATGCCAAAGTAGAGGTATTAGGCACCAGCTTCAATGTCAATAGTGCGGTGGAGGGAAAGCTAGAAGTAGCGCTGGTATCAGGTAAAGTGAAAGTTAACGACAAGCTTGGAAATCAAGTTATGCTGGCTCCTATGGAGATGATTGTGCTGGAGGATAACGGAAAAATACACAAGCAGGATTTTGATGTAAGATCGGTCACTGGCTGGAAGGATAAGTACTTAGTCTTTTCCGATGATGACTTCGATACAGTGGTGCAGAAAATTGAAACTTGGTATGGAGTAGATATCCATACGGCTGGAAAGTTCAATGCTCAATGGGCCTACACAGGACAATATTATGATGAGTCCTTGGAAAATGTCTTGGAAGGAATCGCTCAGACGTCTAAAATTCAGTATAAAATCAAAGGTAAAGAAGTAGAAATAACTCATTAACCCAAAGCAACCATGGATATGATACACAGTCCTTAAAAAAAGGCAGAAGAAATTCTGGGGAGAATTCCTAACTGCCTAATTCAACTTGCCTGTAGTAGCGCTAACCATTTCAGGCAAAAATTCAAGCGAATCAACACTTAAACCATTACAATAGTATGAAAAAAAATATACGGGGACAACTCATTATGTTATCTAAAAGATTACTCTACGGGTTCATTCTTCAGCTGATTTTCTGCACTGTATTGCTCGCTAATACTGGCAATGCACAGCGAAAAAACATCGAAAAGATAAGTATAGGGATGAGTGTGGAAAACACTCCTCTTGAGAAAGTATTTAAGGATATAGAGAAAAAGACTGGTTTAGCTTTTACCTATAATACAGGAAATGTAGATGTAAAGCAGAAGGTGACTTTAGCAGTACAGAATAAAACTGTTTATGATCTTTTATCAGATTTGAGCAAAGATACTGGCCTTAGGTTTATTCAAATCAATGATAATATCCATGTCAGACCATATCAGTCTGGTACTACCAAGGGAGTGAGCATAGAGGATGCCAATGCAATTGAAGTGACAGGAAAGGTTATCGATCAAAGTGGTATTGGTATTCCTGGTGTAACGATTATTGTGGAAGGCACTACCAAAGGTACGGTGACGGATATCGACGGTAATTATTCAGTAGCTGCAGAGGAAGGCAGTGTTTTGGTTTTTTCATTTATAGGGTATAAAAACCAAAAAGTGAGTATACAGAATCAAAGCACTGTGAATGTAACTCTACTTGAAGACGAGAAAGCACTAGATGAGATTGTAGTAGTTGGTTATGGCGAGCAGAAGAAAGCTGACGTAATCGGCGCTGTGTCTCAGTTGTCTTCTAAAAACATTGAGAACAGACAGGTGACAAACACCTCCAGTATACTTACAGGACAAGTTCCTGGAGTAACTGTGATCCAACGAGGCGGCCGGCCTGGGGCAAGTGGTGGTACCATTAATATAAGGGGAGTTGGCTCGTTTGGAGCAGGTACGAATCCATTGATACTTATAGATGGAATCCCTACTAATAGCTTCAACGATATTAATCCAAACGATATAGAGTCTATCTCTGTACTGAAAGACGCCTCTTCCGCTGCAATTTATGGAGCAAGAGCTGCGAATGGAGTAATACTGGTGACTACAAAAACAGGAGGAAGTGAGAAAGTACAAATAACCTATAATGGCTATGTAGGCTTTCAGCGTGCGACAGAATATCCTGAATTTGTTAATTCATGGGAATTTGCAGAGCTATATAATGAAGCAGATGGTAATCAGGTTTATTCCGAAGCAGATATTCAGAAATATAGAGATGGATCGGATTTGGACAATTATCCAAATTCTGATTTCATAGGACAGATATTGACTGAAACTCCAGTTCAGACCTCAAGCAATTTTACTATTAATGGAGGCTCCAAAACAAGTAAGTATAATTTGTCTTTTGGCTACCTATATCAAGATGGATTGGTGATCAAGAATGATTACTCTAGATACAATGTGCGCTTGAATATGGAGAATGATCTAAGTTCAAAATTGAAATTGACTTCAAGAGTATCGCTTATCAACTCGGTTACTAATGAGCCTTCGGCACCTGCCACGCTTGATATTACAGATATGCTAGGCATAATAGGTCAATCAATCAGATTTCCATCTATTTATGCAGATAGGTACAGTAATGGAGACTATGGTTTAGGTGTAGTGGGTAAAGGAACACCAGTTTCTTACCTTAACAATGACTCTTTTTTTAAAGCTAAGAACATTGATATAAATACGAATCTTAAGTTGGATTACCAGCTTGCAAAGTCTTTCAAAATTTCTTTGATAGGTGCATATAATCAAACTTCATCGGATGATAAGCGTTTGCTGGCAACTCAAGTATTAAATCCGAATATTACTTTAGGCCCAAATGAGCTAAGTATAAATAGCGATAACAATTATTACAAGACTATTCAACTAGTAGCTAACTACGATAAGGTTTTTGGTCTTCATAAGCTGAGTGTTCTGGGTGGGTATTCCTATGAAGATAATTTGTATGAATACACTTATGCGTACAGAAATAATCTAGCCAACAATGACCTGACCCAACTGAATGTAGGTGCGCCTGACAATCAGAAAAACAATGGTAGTGCTTCAGAGTGGGCTTTAATGTCAGTTTTTGGTAGAATTAAGTACGACTTTGTAGAGAAATACTTATTTGAAGCTACCATGAGATACGATGGTTCTTCCCGCTTTCCTACAGATGAAAAATTCGCATTCTTCCCTTCCGCAGCAGTAGGTTGGAGAATATCCGAAGAAGGATTTTTAAAGGATAAAGCTTCTTGGCTCGATGATTTGAAATTGAAAGCCTCATTTGGTATTCTAGGAAACCAGAATATTGGAAATTATCCTTACCAAAACACACTCAATCTTGGTCAGAATTACCCTTTTGGTGGAGTGATCAATACTGGGGTTACAAGGAATGTAATAACTGACCCAACATTACACTGGGAAAGTACCCGTACTACTGATGTTGGCTTGGATATGAGTTTGCTTCAAGGCAAAATTAATTTTGGAGCGACATACTTCAATCGCTTTACCTATGATATTCTTAATAGTCCTAGCTCAAGTGTTTCTAGTATAGTTGGCTTTGGTTTGTCCCAGCAGAATTCTGGAGAACTGAGAAACTCAGGTCTTGAGTTGGTGCTGGATTACCGTCACTCAGGAAATGATTTTAATTTCCGAGCAGGAGGTAATCTTACGATCATAAACAACGAGGTGATAGATCTAGGAGTGGGGAATATAGACCAGCCTAATGGGCTAGTAGGAAATGGAAGCTCCCTCTTTATTGGTCACCCAATGAATATCTATTATGGTTATCAAGCGGATGGATTGTTTGTAGATGCAGAGGATGTGGCAAATTGGGCTGAAATGAAGTCTATCAATCCAAACACAAAACCTGGAGATATTAGATACAAAGATATTAGTGGTCCTGATGGTGTGCCTGATGGAATAGTAAATGCAACCTATGACCGAACTGTACTAGGTAGTCAGATTCCTAAATTCAATTTTGGATTAAACCTTGGCGCTGATTTCAAAGGCTTTGATTTCAGTATGCTTATTCAGGGTGTTGCAGGAGTTAAAGGAAATCTTTCTGGTGATGCGGGGTATGCTTTTAATAACCAAGGAGGCGTACAGAAATGGCAAATGGAAGAGCGCTGGACTACTGAAAATCCTGACAGAAATGCTGGTTATCCTAGACTTGAGTTTATATCAAATTCGGGTACTCCTAACACGCTATTATCTTCATTCTGGACATTGGACGGTTCATACGTCAAGCTTAGAAACGTGCAATTGGGCTATAGTCTACCGCAGCCGGCACTGGAAAAACTGAAGATATCGAGACTCAGAATGTATGTAAGTGCTGAGAATATTTTCACGTACAGCAATTACCGAAAAGGCTGGGATCCTGAGGTTAATACTGCCAGAGCGTATTATCCAATACTTGGAAATTACACCTTCGGCGTCAACCTACAGTTTTAACTTAAATACTAATCGTAATGAATAACATTAATTATATATATAGATATTTCAGTTGCATTCTGCTTAGTAGCGTTCTGTTTTCTTGTGTAGATCAATTGGATAAGTCTCCCTTAGATAGCTTTGATAATGCTACATTTTGGAGTAATGAAGGTAATGCTGAATTAGCGTTAACCGGAGTGTATAGAGGTGGGATCGTCCAAAATGGTACCTCAGTAAATCCATCCAACTGGTGGGCTTATGATGGTTTGTTGTTTATGGAATTTGCTTCTGATAACGCGTACGATCGTCGAGGAGATAATTCTGCTTTTCACAGGTTATCCAACGGAACTCTAACTTCCAGTATCAATATTTTGAACTCTTACTGGTCTTCATCTTACAAAAATATCGCGAATTGTAACTTTTTCTTGGAGAACGTAGATCAAGTGCCAATGGATGATTTGAAAAAGGAGAGGATGAAATCTGAAGTTCGATTCCTTAGAGCAGCTCAATACTATTACATGTCCCAGTTTTGGGGCTCTGTTCCATTGGTAGAAAAAACGTTAAGTCCAGCTGAAGCAAATTCCGTGAAAAAGGCTTCTAAAGCTGAAATAGTTGCATTCGTAATGAAAGAGTTTGGTGAGATCGTAGATTATCTTCCGAGCCATGCTGGATTGCCATCTGCACAGAGAGGCAGAGTTACTCAGCAAACAGTGTTAGCTTTTACAGGAAGATTACAATTGTCAGAGAAGAAGTTCAGTGAGGCGGCAAAAACCTATGCGGAGATCATAGAAATGGGAGAGAATATCATCGATCCAGATTATGCAGGTCTTTTCCTCAAAACCAATGAAAATAGTGATGAAATCATTTTCAGCACTCAGTATATTGATAATCTCGCAGCTAATGGAATGTTACAGCACTTCTTTCCTGCGATTGCTGGAGGTTGGCACTTGTTCAATCCTCTCGGCAGCATGGTAGAAGCCTATGATTTTACAGATGGTTCGAAGTTTTCTTTTGATAGCCCTCAATATGATCCTAAGAATGTCAGTAAAAATAGAGATCCGCGTTTGAAAGCATCAGTTTTATTTGATGGATCTACATTCAAAGGTACATATGTCACTCATCCGGATTCGTCATCTTCTCCTGATCAATTAGGAGCGGGTAAGCAGACAACCCAAACTGGTTTTGGACTTAAGAAATTTGCTGACGAAAGCTTTTCTGGCAACCTAACAAATTATGGCGGTAACCTTCCAATCATACGCTATGCAGAGATTTTGCTCAGCTACTTGGAAGCTAAATTGGAAGCTGGTCAAGCAATCACTCAAGCTGATTTGGATCAAACTATAAATAAGGTAAGGGGAAGGGCTTCTGTAGGAATGCCTGCTATCACTACAACGGACCCCTCTGCTTTAAGAGAAATTCTTCGTAAAGAAAGAAGGGTTGAGCTCGCTTTTGAGGGTATCCGCTATTGGGATTTGCTAAGATGGGATATAGCCAAAGAGGTGCTTAACGCAGATTTTTATGGCGCATCATTTCCGGGTGCCAAAAAGCAACGGCTAAAAGGTGGACAGGCAGATCCAAAAAGTAGATGGTATGTGACTTCTAGAAAATTCCGTGATGGTGTTGATAATACTTGGCCAATTCCACAGAGCGAAGTGAACATTAACCCTTCGCTTGAGTAGCAGATGAGTTTATAGATTCACTGTTTTTTCCTTACAAAACAAAGCTGATCCCCTAGCTTTGTTTTGAAAGGCTTTATTGGATTTCTAATCCATCATTATTTCCCCCTAATTACGTTAACCACCACTTATACTATGAAACGCAGATCCGCTGTCAAGGCCATGGCCTTAACTTCTTTTTCCACTCCTTTCTTCTTTTCACAAGGATTCACAAGTATCAAAAAACTACTTGCAACGGCTGATTCAGGCTTCAAGAGTAACTGGGAAAATTGGCCGGATATGAAGTGGATAGGTCCTGAGTTTTGGGGAAATAGATTGCAGGATTGGGAAATCATAGGAGGTAAAGCAGTCTGCAATATTTCAGGCCCAAATAGAGCCTTGCATATTCTTACGCATCAGCTGGGAACTGAGAATAAAGATTTCCAGCAGTCGGTAAGCATAGCTTGGGACAATAAAGAATTGATTGGGAATGCCGCTGCCTATGCTGGTTTTAGGCTTGGAGCAAAAGGCATTTTTGAAGACTATCGCTCTGCTGCAGTTTTCGGCAAAGGACTCGATGCGGGGATTACTGGGTCTGGGCAATTGATGATCGGGGAGAAAATGAGTGAGAAGAAATTGGATTTATCCAAACCTGTTTCTTTAACCTTGAAAAGTTCTTTCGCGCACGGCAAGTACAGCTTGACGCTTTCTGCTTCAAATAGCAAAATTGACAAGAATTCAATTACCCTAACTGCTGAAGGAATCGCTCCTCAGGATTTGCAGGGCAATTTGGCCTTGGTAGCTAATTGTCCAAAGAAGGAAGAGACCACAGGCAGTTTGGTGTCATTTTCCGACTGGATTTTCCAAGGAGATAAAATTGTCGAAAAAGCCGATCAGGTCTTTGGTCCGATCTTCTTTGCGCAATATACCCTGCACAAAAACACACTTAAATTAACAGCGCAGCTTGCGCCGCTTGAGCAGATTCACGATATCAAAGTTGAGCTTCAGCTCAAAAAAGGATCCGGCTGGGAGACAGTTCAGACCTCTGAGCTAGATCCAAATGGACGAATAGCTAAGTTTAGAATAGAGGATTGGAAGCATGAGGAAATGATCCCATATAGGATTCGTATAGATGTTCCTCTTCAGGATAAAGCGCAAGAATTCTTTTACTACGGAGAAATCGCTGCACAGCCAAAATCTTCTGATAACTTGAAAGTAGCAGTTTTTAGCTGCAATGCTGACCATGGTTTTCCAGATCAGGAAGTAGCTATTCATGTAGCAAAGCACAAACCTGAAATGGCCTTATTTCTCGGAGATCAGTTCTATGAGGGTACGGGTGGATTTGGGATTCAAACCAGCCCGCTGGAAAAATCCTATCTTGATTACCTGCACAAATGGTATATGTTTGGCTGGTCGTACCGAGATATTTTTAGAACTATCCCTGCTGCAATTATTCCAGATGACCATGACGTCTATCATGGAAATGTCTGGGGTGAAGGAGGTAAGCATGCACCCTCTGATGAGGGTTGGGGCTATGTGGCCCAAGATCAAGGTGGCTACAAAATGCCTCCGGAATGGGTGAACATGATTCAGGATTGCCAGACAAGTCACTTACCGGACGCGTTTGACCCAACACCAGCGAAACAAGGAATCAATGTGTATTACACTGATTGGGAGTATGGAGGAGTAAGTTTTGCGATTTTGGAAGATAGAAAATTCAAGTCTGCTCCTAAGAATGTACTGCCAGAAGAAGCAAAAGTCATGAATGGTTTTATCCAAAATCGTGACTTTGACATAAAGAAACATTACGATATAGATGCTGAACTTCTAGGGAAAAGACAACTCAATTTCTTGGAAACCTGGTCAGAGAAATGGGATCCTGGAGTGCAGATGAAAGCTGTTTTGTCTCAGACGAACTTCTGTACAGTAGCCACTTTGCCAGAAGGAAGTATTATTGATAGCATAGTGCCTAGCCTGCCTACTCCTGAGAAGGGTGATTATGTGGATGGCGATGCGCCGACCACCGATATGGATTCGAATGGCTGGCCTCAAAAGGGCCGCGATGAAGCTGTACGAATTATACGTAAATCATTTGCATTGCACATCGCGGGAGATCAGCATTTGGCAAGTACGGTGCAATATGGTGTAGATGAATTCCGTGATTCAGGGTATGCTTTTGCGGGACCCGCACTGAATAATCTTTGGCCTAGACGCTGGTGGCCAAAAGTACCTGAAGGCCATGAGCCCTTTTCTGGTGGGACCAAAAATACTGGGGATTTTGAAGATGGCTTTGGTAATAAAATGACCATTATGGCTGTGGCCAATCCATACAAATCAGGTTTTGAACCGTCCAGAATATATGATAGAGGCACCGGTTATGGGATTATTACTTTTGACAAGGAGGAACGTACGATGAAGATCGAATGCTGGCCTCGAAATGTGGACCCTAGTGTAAATCCGGACGGACAATATGAGGGCTGGCCACTTACAGTTTCCCAAAAAGATAATTATGCGAGAAAAGCTGTTGGCTATCTAAATACCTTGAATTTGGAAGGAGTGGAAAACCCGCTAGTTTCCGTCTATAATGAGTCCACGGGTGAACTTGAATATGCTATGCCAGTGAATACAAGTAGTTTTCAGCCAAAAGTGTTCTCGGCTGACAAGCACAGAGTAGAAGTGCGTGATCAGAATAGCGGCCTGATGAAGACGTATGCTGGCCTTACGATGGAAAGCAGTCATCCAGAAATAATAGAAGTGAATCTTGCGGAGTAGCTTAAAAAGTTGAAATATCAGATGAGGCCCATTTAATTATTAATTATTGGGTATTCATCATTCATCATTTGAAATTTTAGTGAAGGGTGAATGATGGATTAAGAATGTTGAAGTTTTAAGATTAATAAGGATAAATAAAAACATAAAATCATGAGTTTTAAGAGTAAACTTTTACTTGGATTGACAGGAGCATCCCTGTTTTTTAACTGCAGCTCCCCTAAAGAGGAAGTGGCTGATTCAGAGGTGAAAAAACCAAATATCGTCATCATCTATATGGATGATTTGGGGTATGGAGATTTGAGTTCGTATGGAGCTACTGAGCTATCTACGCCAAATATGGACAAATTGGCAAATGGTGGAATTCGATTTACCAATGGCTATGCCTCTTCAGCTACTTGTACACCTAGTCGTTATGCTTTGCTTACGGGTGTTTACCCATGGAGAAATGCAGATGCGAAGATCCTTCCCGGTACAGCACCTTTGCTGATCAGCACTTCTCAGATGACTGTTCCTAAAATGCTAAAAGGGCAAGGCTATGAAACTGGGGTGGTAGGAAAATGGCACTTGGGTCTTGGCAACGGAGATGTTAATTGGAATCAGCACATCAGCCCAAGTCCAAATGAAGTTGGCTTTGACTACAGCTACATCATGGCTGCGACTCAAGACCGCGTGCCTACAGTTTATATAGAGAATGGAAATGTGGTCAATTTGGATCCAAATGATCCGATCGAGGTTAATTATGATAATAACTTCGAAGGAGAGCCAACTGGAAAGGATAATCCTGAACTAACCACGGTGAAGTGGCACCATGGCCACAACAACAGCATTGTGAATGGCATTCCTAGAATCGGATTTATGAAAGGTGGAGAAGCTGCAAAGTGGTCGGATGTTGATATGGCGGATCATTTTTTGGAAAAAGCCCAAAGCTACGTGAAGTCACACAAGGAAGGACCCTTCTTTCTTTACTATGCATTTCAGCAGCCACATGTACCGAGAACTCCACATCCTAGGTTTGAAGGTAAATCTGGAATGGGACCAAGAGGAGATGTGATTCTGGAGGCTGACTGGATGGTAGGTGAGTTTATGAAAACCTTGGAAGATGAAGGCTTGCTAGAGAATACATTGATCATTTTTACTTCTGATAATGGCCCGGTATTGAATGATGGCTACTATGATGATGCAGTGGAGAAAATAGGAGATCATACTCCTGCTGGTGCTTTGAGAGGCGGTAAATATAGTCTTTTCGAAGCTGGAACCCGAGTGCCATTTATGGTTTATTGGAAAGGAAAAATTCAGCCTCAGGTATCAGATGCCTTGGTTTGTCAAGTTGATTTTCTAAGCTCATTAGCTTCCCTTACTGGAAGTACAGATACGGCTCAGGATAGCGAAAATCTATTGTCAGCCTTTATGGGAGAGGATAAAGTAGGTAGATCTGATTTGATTCTCGAAGCTACAGGTAGAACAGCCTTGAGAAAAGACGAGTGGATTATGATTCCTCCATACAATGGCGCCGCTAAAATAGCCTCAGTTAATATTGAAATCGGAAATGATAAAAACTATCAGCTTTACAATCTTTCCAAGGACATTGGTCAAGCCGATAATCTAGCTGAATCCAATCCTGAGAAATTGGAAGAAATGATTGCTTCCTACACGGCTATTCGCGGAGATGTGAATAGTAAAGTGGAGGATGTTGTATTGAAATAATTACAGATTTTAGGGCAAACAGGCAATAGCAATTTTTATATTGTTATTGCCTGTTTGTGTTTATAGGTGAAAGTGTCTCCAAATTATCCATGAAGAATATGAAAATGAATAGACTGTTTGCTGTAGTGGCACTTCTTATTTCGGCCCTGTTTTATTCTTGCAATTCGGGCGAAAAGGTAACTCCAGCAAAGCGTCCGAACATTCTCTTTGCAATAATGGATGATGCTTCTTTTCCTCATATGGGAGCTTATGGTACCAAATGGGTGAATACGCCGGCATTTGACTACATAGCGAAAGAGGGGCTTTTATTTATGAATGCCTACACACCAAATGCAAAGTGCGCTCCTTCGAGAGCGGCTATTTTAACTGGACGCAATTCTTGGCAACTGGAGGAAGCGGCAAATCACTCGCCTGATTTTCCTGCAAAGTTCACCACGTTTATGGAGCAACTGATCAGCTCTGGTTATCATGGTGGATTTACTGCCAAAGGTTGGGCACCCGGCAATCCCGGTGAGGTAGGTGGAAAGCCCAGGGAATTGACCGGGCCTGCTTATAATAAGTTTAAGATGGAAGCTCCTACTCCTCAAATAAGCTCGAATGATTATGCTAAAAACTTTGAAGATTTCTTAAACAGTAAAGAGGAGAATGAGCCCTTTGTCTTTTGGTATGGTTCTACTGAACCACATCGTGCCTATGAATTTCAGTCTGGCTTAACCAAAGGGAACAAGAAACTGGAAGATATAGATGAAGTGCCGCCATTCTGGCCAGACACGGATTCAGTTCGTTCTGATATGCTGGATTATGCTTTTGAAATTGAATATTTCGATCAGCATCTTCAAAAGATGATTGATGAGCTGGAAAGACGTGGGGAATTGTCCAATACGATCATTGTAGTAACTGCAGATAACGGAATGCCTTTTCCTAGAATCAAAGGTCAGGAATATGAATATTCCAACCATCTTCCGCTCGCGGTCATGTGGCAAGAAGGAATTGCTAAATCGGGTAGGGTGATTGAGGACTTTATCAGCTTCATTGATTTCACGCCTACTTTTTTAGAAGCAGCTCAAGTACCTACAGACTCTGTGATAATGGCTGCCATTACAGGTCGAAGTTTCATGGATATTTTCAAAAGTGAGAATTCCGGACAAATAGATCCAGTAAGAAACCATGTGCTCATAGGAAAAGAACGTCACGATGTAGGAAGGCCGGATGATCAAGGATATCCTATTCGTGGGATAGTCACGACTGACTATGTGTATTTACACAATTTTGAAACAGACAGATGGCCGGCAGGGAATCCTGAATCAGGCTATTTGAATACGGATGGAAGTCCAACAAAAACTCAGATTCTGAATGATCGGAGAGCTAATAAAACTTCCAATAACTGGGATTTGGCTTTTGGAAAAAGACCGACAGAAGAGCTTTTCAAGCGCATTTCTGATCCCTTTGCTATGCAAAATCTGGCAATCCATCCAGAATATCAAGTGATCAAAGAGCAGTTGAAAGAACGTCTGTTTCAAGAGCTAAAACAGCAAAAGGATCCTAGAATGTTTGGCAAGGGATATATTTTTGATGAGTATCCGTATTCGGGTGCGGCTTCCAATGATTTTTACAATCGCTTCATGAATGGTGAAAAAATGAACGCGGGCTGGGTGAATGAGACAGATTTTGAAAAGAATTTCCCTGAAAAGGACTGAATCTTGAAAGTCATATATTTATAA
>NZ_MSSV01000022.1 GCF_002150505.1 Algoriphagus ratkowskyi | reverse complement strand
TAAATTAATATGTATATCCGCTTTTCTACCAGTAAAGAGGGAAAAGCAATCTAGAATTTGTTCAAATTTATAATTGAGGTCACTTCGGTCTTCGGTCATCGGTCTTCCGACCAGATAAACAAAGAATCTAAGGCAACTGGCATCATTGCGGATAATCACATAAATTAAATTTCTTATCGATACTAACTATTAACCCTATCTCATTTTATGAAAAAATCCATTTTTTGCTTCCCACTAGTGCTAGTTTTATTCTTTTCATTCACACAACTTTTTGCCCAAAACACAAAAGAAACCAAACCCAACTTCATCATCATTTTTACAGATGATCAGGGCTATGGAGACTTGGGTACATTTGGTCATCCTACGATCAAGACTCCGTATATCGATCAAATGGCTACGGAAGGACAGAAATGGACGAGTTTCTACGTGGCAGCGAATGTATGTACGCCGAGTAGATCAGCGATTTTAACAGGCAGACTTCCGGTACGTACAGGGATGTACAGCAATAAGCGAAGGGTTTTATTTCCGGATTCTGATGGAGGTTTACCTGCCTATGAGAATACAATTGCAAAGCTTCTCAAAGGAGCTGGCTACTCCACTGCCGCAATTGGAAAATGGCATTTAGGGCACCTGCCGCAATACTTACCTACTAGTCATGGATTCGATTCCTACTTTGGAATTCCTTATAGCAATGACATGGATCGCGTGAATGACGTGACTCACCAGCAAGCTTTTCTTGAGTCTAAATTTGAGTATTTCAACGTGCCTCTGATGAGAAATACCGAAGTCATAGAGCGGCCTGCAGATCAAAACACCATCACCAAAAGATATGCTGCCGAGGCTGTAGAATTTATTTCCTCCAATAAAGACAAGCCATTCTTTCTGTATTTAGCTCATTCTCTTCCTCATGTACCGCTTTTTGCTTCTGGAGATTTCTTGGGGAAAAGCGAACGAGGATTGTACGGGGATGTAATCGAGGAGATAGATTGGTCTGTGGGAGAGATTCTTGGAGCTTTGAAGGATAATGGGCTGGATAAGAATACCTATGTGATTTTTACTTCTGATAATGGCCCTTGGTTGGTTTACAATGAGCAGGGTGGTAGTTCTGGCTCTCTTTACGGCGGAAAAGGAACTAGCTATGAAGGTGGAGTTCGTGTTCCTACGGTAATCTGGGGACCAGGAAATGTAAAACCAGGCGTGATCTCAAAAATGGGAAGTACACTTGACTTATTGCCTACGATTACCACACTTGCTGGCGCAAAAATGCCTCAAGATCGTGTCTATGATGGCTTTGATTTAAGTCCGGTTTTTAGTGGGGAAAATGCTACTCCGAGAGATGAAATGTTCTATTACCACGGAGATAGACTTTTCGCAGTGAGAAAGGGTGATTTCAAACTTTATTTCTACAGTAACAATCCTGCTGGGTATCCGGAAAAGCTTGCCAAGCTGGAAAAGCTAACTCTTTACAACCTAGGACATGATCCTTCAGAGCGCTTTGATCTGGCAGACCAGCATCCGGAGATCGTTAAAGAAATCGAAGAAATTGCCAAAAAGCATTTAGCAGAAATGGTGTTCGGAGCTACGCAGCTAGAGAAGAGAATTGTTAGTGTCCAGTAAGAATGATTTAATCACTGCGTCCCTTAGAAGGAACGCAGTGTTTAAATTAAAATGAAATAGTTAGTCCCAAGGTGACATTGTTGAAAAGTTTGTCGATTGGAACAACTGGATTTGGATCGTAGATATTTTGATAGATAAAGGACAAGCCTAACACTTCTGTGAACTTGTAAGTCACTCGGGAGCTACTTGCTAGTCTTGGCGAGGAGAAAAGCTCATCGAATCGAGCCTGATGATACAAACTGATATCAACAAATATCTTTTCAAATGGGGCATATTTTAAACTTGCATAGGATCCCAGTTTTATGTTTTCATTTATAATAGGCACGGGACCTACAGGTATGGAAACGTCATCCGACACACCTTTGTAATTCCATCGTTCATTTTCATAAAATGGGCCTATACCAAGATAGAAACCAATATTCGGTTTGGTTACCATTCTTAACCTCAGGTTCACTCCTCCGGCATATTTCCACTCCATACCTCGTGCTTCAGCCCAGTGGACCTGGTTATACACCTCTATGGCTATTTTGGTTTCGGTGATTTTTCTATACTCCGCATAGACATATCCTCCGCTTAAAAGTGTTTGATTACCAAATCTGGAGAGTTCAATTTTGTTGGCAAAGGTGACTGCATTCTTTTTAAATTTGATAGATAGATCGGCGGTGTTCTCAAACTCAAAGAGATTCTCTTTTAGGTTTTTAAACTTCAAGTCGGGTACAATACTTCCTTGAACTCGCTTTGTAGAGTCAAGGATTACTGTGAAGCTTTCGGTGTGGAGGATTTGGGCTTTCGATATGTTGAAACTAAAAAGAATCAACAACGCAGCAAGGAATGGTTTCAAGTGTTGCATATAGCTAGGTCTAATTATATCCCCAAAACACAGTTCTATTGGGAATTATAACAATACTAAAATGAAATCATTTTTCAAGCTTAAGCGGCAATACTTGGAGAACTTCTATAAACTTGAAATAGAAAGAAAGAAAGCATAAATTGTGATTCCTCAAACTAAACTTTCTCAAGTCATTTGATTTGGAAAGCGATAGCAGCAGAGGATCTGCTATTTAATGTATCTCAGATTAACCTGTTGAAACCTAAATAAACTCTCTTTACAAAATGACTTTTAAGATCACTCGTTTTTTTCAATTGATAGTTTTTTTAGGAATAGGTATACTTTTTCTCCAATCCTGCACCACAGATTCAATAGAGAAACCCAAGCCTAACGTAATCGTCATCTTAACCGATGACCAAGGATGGGGAGACTTGGGGGTCAATGGAAACCCTCATGTCTATACTCCGAACATCGATCAGTTGGCGAAAAGGGGTGTTCATTTTATCCGTTTTTATGTCAGTCCAGTTTGTTCTCCTACTAGAGCTGAGATTTTGACAGGGAGATATCATCCTCGTGGAGGGATCTATTCTACTTCAGAAGGAGGGGAACGCCTAGATCTTGACGAAAAAACTATAGCGGACATCTTTCAATCTAATGGGTACAAAACTGCTGCTTTTGGCAAATGGCATAATGGTTCTCAGCCTCCGTACCATCCTACTAATAGAGGTTTTGAAGAATTCTATGGCTTCACCTCGGGTCATTGGGGGAATTATTTCAGCCCTATGCTAGAGAAAAATGGCGAAGTAACTAAAGGGAAGGGGTTCATCGTCGATGACCTAACCGATCATGCAATGGACTTCATTGAAAAAAGTTCTGATCAACCGTTTTTCGTCTTCTTGGCGTTCAATACACCACATAGCCCGATGCAAGTACCAGATGTGTGGTGGGACAAATACAAAGATGCTCCCATTGATTCCACGCACCGATATGCAGATGAAGAAATAACAGACAAGACAAGAGCAGCTTATGCTTTGTGTGAAAATATAGACTGGAATGTGGGCAAGGTAATGGGCAACTTAGAAAGATTAGGGAAGTTGGATAACACGATAGTAATCTACATGTCTGACAACGGGCCAAACGGCTGGCGATGGAATGATGGACTGAAGGGTATCAAGGGAAGTACTGACGAAGGTGGCGTTCGTTCTCCTTTTATCGTTTTTTGGAAAGATCAATTGCAACCAAAAATTATCTCTCAAATTGCAAGTGCAATTGATATTCTGCCTTCGCTGATGGACTTGGCTGGAATAACAAACCCTTTTGATAAGCAATTAGATGGTAGAAGCTTAAAGCCACTACTTGTGGGTGCTGATGCGGAATGGAAAGATAGGTTAGTCTATAGTCAGTGGAATGGAAATGTAAGTGTACGCAATCAGCAGCATCTTCTTGATAAGGATAATCAACTCTTTGACCTAAGCATAGACCCAGAGCAGAAGAACCCTATAGCAGAACCATCGCAAAAGGTGAAGTTAGAATTGGTTAATGCTAAAGAAGAATGGATAAAATCGGTGCTTTCAGAGTTGGATAGAAATAGGGAGGAAATATTTCCTGTAGGATATAAAGAAAGTAAATACACCTTGCTTCCAGCTAGAGATGGTTTGCCCCATGGGAATATCAAAAGATCCAGCAGACATCCCAATTCATCCTTTTTCACCAACTGGACAGCCACCACAGATAGTGTCACTTGGGGAACTGATATACTAACTGCTGGCAAATACAAGGCTACTATCTATTATACCTGTAAAGAGTCAGCGGTGGGTTCAGCACTTCTATTAAAACATCGGGGAAACGAACTTAAAGCCATCATTAGTAAGGCACATGACTCAGGTTTTGTAGGTATTGAATACGATCGAGTCGTTCGTGATGAATCTTACGAAAAAGATTTCATACCCATGGAATTGGGCGTGATTCAGTTGGAGAAAGGTCGTCATCCGCTTACAATGATGGCATCACAAATTAAAGGTCAGGATTTTATTGATTTGAGATTGCTTGTTTTAGAACGCTTAGAATAAAAAAAAGCTGAAAGTATTAATTCTTCCAGCTTAACATTAACGCTAGCCATGTCTCAATCAAAGTTTGATTCAGGGCTTGGTTTTCTATGTTGGATATTAATCTTCGACTTCCAACGCTTCAAGAATGTCTGCCAGTTCATCGAAGTCTTTTAAACCCGGCTTAATTTCAACGCCACCAGTGAGAGAAATTCCATATAAATTAAGATCAGTAATTAGCCCTTTAACATTCTCTGCTGTAATTCCGGCGCCTAAGATAACTTTGCAGTTATCGCTCAGAATTTTGATAGCCTCCATATCCTCCTCATCCAATTTCTCATGGTCAGCGGTAATGTGAAAAATAATCCCGGAAGAATTTAGTTTCTCAGCAACTTCAAGTTCTATGCGTCGAACTTCCTTCAAATCCATTTTATAAATCAAGCCTTTTCCTTTGCCTTCCATCTCTACTAAAGGCTCTATTCTGTCATGTTCTATCCATTGAATAGAAGGGAAGTTGGCGAGAGTTTCTTCAACCTCATATGAGGTACTTGTTAAAAATTCTCCTACAAATTCAAGTCCTGAAACCCATCCTGTGATTTCATTAAACTGGGAGGGAGTGATGAACTTGTCGGTTCCTTCTTCGAGAGAAAAACCTAATAAATCCACATACATTCCAGCGCAATATCTGGCATCTGTGAGATTAGTGATGCCGCTTACCTTTACAAAAGTGCTTAAAGCCATGGTTCAAATTTTGAATTTGCTAAGATAAACAGGATGATTGGCTAGAAAAAAGTATTTCGAAACTGTATGAACGTATGCTTACCCTATATTTAGGAAATTACTATTATTTTTAGTCTTTGAAACGCACTATGAAGATACGGCTACCGATCATCTTTTTCCTTGCTCTTGCTTTATTTTCATGTGAAAGGGAAATAGAAGAAGCACAGGCTGATTTTGGATATGACTTTCAGCCCTTGGAGATTGGCCTCTTTTGGATCTATACGATTGACCAGATTACCTATTTTGGTGAAAATGATTCCGAACGAGAGCAGTATTATTTGAAAGATCGAATAAGAAGCTTTTACACTAATGCAGAAGGGGAGCAGGTTTTCATTGTAAATCGGCAGAAATCAACCAATGAGGTTAATTGGAATACAGTGAAAGAGTATACGCTTATTCAACGCGGAGCCTCTTTGATAAGAACCATCGATAATCAAGCTTTAGTTACCCTGATTTTTCCGCCTAAAAATGGAACTACATGGGATGGGAATGTCTATAGAGATGCCTTAATGGATAATTTTGAGTTGATCAATTCTGGAAATTCTATTCGTGTAAATCAAGAGGATAGCGATGATAAAGTGACTTACAGAGATATTCGATATGAAGTTTACGAGAAGAGCACTGGCTTGGTGGAAAAGTACGATGAAGTGCTCACTTACTGTTCAAGAAATGATTGTTTGGGTGATATGTTAATAGATTCAGGTTTTAAAGTGCAAATGTTAATGACTGATAATGGGAAGGATTAAGCTCTTAGCTTGTTTTTTAATTGGAATGGCTTTCACTGCTAATCTTAGTGCACAAGATCGCTATGCCGTTTTCTATAAGTATAAGCCGCAGCAATTGCTTTCACTTGCTGCTCCAGGTGAATTCTTAAGTCAAAAGGCATTAAATCGAAGAATTAAAGAAGGAGTATCCCCAGATAGTTTGGATCTTCCTGTTTCTCAGAAGTATATAGATGCTGTAGTAGATAAGTCTTTATACATTCTCTATTCAAGTAAATGGTTTAATGCAACTCTTTTGGTCACAGACGCTGAAAGAGTCAAAGAATTGGAAGGGATGCCATTCGTGGATCGTGTAGAGCTGGTAGGAAGAAGTTTTATTCCACGCCCAAATGCTAGAGTTGATCGGACGGCCTATTCTTCTGAGTCTAATAAGCTACGCACTCCCACTAGTGAAACTTCGCGTGCTTTAATTACAAACGAAGAAACCTACGATTTCCAGAATTCTTTGCTGGGAATAGATAAAATGCATAAGGAAGGTTTCACAGGAAAAGGAGTAACTATTGCAGTGTTTGATGCAGGATTTCCAGGAGCAAATACTGCAAGTCCTTTGATTCACTTGCAAAATGGTGGGAAAATAGTTGGCACAAAAGATTTTGTAAGACCTTGGAATACGAATGTATATTCAGATAATCAACACGGCACTAATGTGCTTTCCCTGATCGCTTCAAATGAACCGGGGAAAATGATTGCTGGAGCTCCTGATGCAAGTTATATCCTAGCTATGACTGAAGAAGTGGCTACTGAATATTGGGTTGAGGAGTACAATTGGGTACGGGCGGCAGAATATGCAGACAGCTTAGGGGCAGATATTATAAGTAGTTCACTCGGATATTTGGATTTTGATGATCCTGCCATGACCTATACGCTTGCTGATTTGGATGGAAAAACTACAATAATTGCCCGTGGAGCAAGTATTGCTTCTAGCAAAGGGATACTGGTAGTTAATAGTGCGGGAAATTACGGTCCTTTGCCATCGACCTTAGCTTCTCCTGCTGATGCGCAAGATATATTGGCAATTGGATCAGTCAATAAGGATTTGAGCGTTTCAAGTTTCAGTTCTCGTGGACCCACAGGAGATGGGCGCATCAAACCTGATTTGGCTTCTTTTGGCAACGGCACTGCACTGATTCGAGAAAATGGAGCGGTTGGGTATTCCAATGGGACGTCGTTTTCTGCTCCACAAATAGCTGCTTTGGCTGCTGGACTTTGGGAAGCAAAGCCAGAATGGACAAAAGATAAACTGTTGGAAAGTTTATTGAATAGTGGGAACCAAGCTGATGCTCCTGATAATTTGTTGGGACATGGCATTCCTAATTTCTACGGTGCCCTATATGGCGAAATACTTGGGGTAGAAGAGAATGAGGAATTACCTGCTTGGGGAGTTTATCCAAACCCGATTCTTGGAAATGAGCTGATTATAGATTTTGGAAATAGTTTAAGTGCAGAATTTTCCTTGATAGATCTCAATGGACGCACATTAAAAAGAGAGACACTGAACCGCGGAAGTTCTAAAGAACCATTTAGGGTTCTCATAGAAGGAGTAAATCCAGGTTTTTATATCCTTCAGATGCAGGATAGCTCATCGATCAAGCAAAGAAAATTGATTAGACAATAGGATTTGTGGGCTGGGAATTAATTTAGTTTGTTTACATAATCAATAAATAATCCATGTCACCACTTATAGCACCTTCTATTTTAGCCGCCGATTTCGCAAATCTTCAAAAAGAAGTTGAAATGCTTAATTCTTCAGTGGCAGATTATATCCATGTGGATATTATGGATGGCGTTTTCGTACCCAATATTTCCTTTGGTATTCCAGTGATGGAGGCTATTCATCGCTATGCGAAAAGGCCATTGGATGTACATTTGATGATCGTAAACCCTGATAATTATCTGGAAGCTTTTCGAAATGCCGGCGCAGAAGTTATCTCCGTACATTATGAAGCTTGCACTCATTTGCATCGGACCCTTCAAGCTATCACAGCTCTTGGAGCCAAAGCTGGGGTTGCCATAAATCCTCATACGCCAATAGAGTTGTTGGCTGAGGTGATAGAAGATATCGATATGGTGTGTATAATGTCAGTGAATCCAGGTTTTGGAGGTCAGAAATTTATCGAAAACACCTATTCAAAAGTTACCCGTTTGAAAGATTTAATTCTGGCAAAAGGGGCTAAAACCAAAATTGAAATTGATGGAGGCGTAACTCTGCAAAATGCACCAAAATTGATTGCTGCTGGAGCAGATGTATTAGTAGCAGGGAGTTTTGTATTCAATTCTTCAGCTCCAGTGCAGACTATTCGAGACCTTAAGGAGATTTCATCAAATTAAGTTATAGACATACCATTTATCATAAAAAACCTTAAAAACGGGCCTTTATTCTTGATTTTTTGGGCATATGGGTTTTTATTGAGAATTATAAAGAAATTAAAATCACAAAGTTTATGAAAAAAGTATTGTTGTTTGGAGCGTTATTCGCGTTCCTAGGGCTTGCTGCTTACGCACAAGATGAGGAGAAAGTCACAGATGAAGATTTGACTAAATATGCCAATGTTGAAGTGACATTCGATAATTACGTAAATGCAAAAACGGATGAATTGAAAGCAATGATTTTGGAGAATGAGATTTTCCAAGGTGGAGGCAGATATAATGAAATCAAAGCGGCTTGGGGTGATGAAGCTAAAATGACTGAGGCAAAAATTACAGATGAAGAAAAAGCTGCATTCACTGAAGTAAAAGATTTTCAGGAGTCTCTTCAAAGTGTTTTGAAAGAATACAAGACAGGTTTGATAATGGATGAGGAGATTTTGGGAGCTGGTACTTACAATAAAGTACTGGCAGCTACCAAAGATGATCCGGCTGTGAAAGAGAAACTAGATGGAATGATTGCTGAAATGAAAGCAAAGCAGGAAGCAGAGGAAAAAGATATTCCTGAGCCTACGGACGGGAAATAAGATTTTATTAAAGTTATTATGTAGATGCCTCCCAATCGGGAGGCATTTTTTTTTAATTTTGCACCAATAACATTAACCCTTCGTTTAGAAAATATGAATTTCAAAAAGCTAACTATCCTTTTTATCCTTTGCTTTGGAGTGACATTAGTATTTGCCCAAGAAGATGATATTTTTGGAATCTCTTCGAAAGCCAAAAACCAAAAAAGCGAATCAGGATTAGGAAATGTTGCCCGAAATGTATTGGAGATGTTTAGTGCAGAAATATCTGGAGGTGGAGGGTATCAGCAATTTGGAACAAGCTTTTATTCTGCGAATACGAACCTTTATCCTTTTGCACGCTATCAGAATTTTGATGGTGATCCCTTGGATATTTCTGAAGAAAATCCACTAGAAATGAAAGGTGGAGACTGGGTGTTTCCAAATTGGAATGGGGGAGTGAGGATCAACCTTTTCAATCTGTTAACCATTGGTGGAGGTTTTGGGCAGGAATGGGGCAATCTAGCTCCCATGCAGGGTGGAGATTATCAATTTGATTTCGAAGGAGCGACTTATCAAGCTAATAAACTCTATGGTACAGTTGGGTTAGTGCTTTACGATGCGAGCAGAAGACGAGCTTTTTTAAATTGGAGGTATAGAAATTATTCTTCTTCCAATCTTTATATGATGTCTGAACTAAGACAGCGAGCTCGACAAAACTATCCTTGGAGATTTATTTTTGAAGCGGAATTTGGAAAGCTGAATTTAAAAAAGGCATATGATCCAATTCTTGATGTAGGGCCAGAACCCTATGTGTCAAGACTTGCAGTTTCAGACAAGAATTATTACGGATTGGGTCTGAGAATTGAGCGGGATTTCTCCGATTATACCAAGGTGTTTGTTAAAGGTGGAGCAGATTTTCGCAAGTTTACCTATGCGGCATCTGATTTTACAGAAGTTCAAAACCTTGATCAACAGGTCTATGCAATGCAAGTTGGGCTAGCTGTTCGATTTCCAGGAACTAAGAAATGCAAAATTGTAGGCTGCGGAGTAGTGATGAAGCATATGCACAATGGAATCGAGTACAGAGGAAGTGGTATTTTTAATTTTCAAGACAGGAAAGTAGGTCAGTGGTATTAAAGTCTTGATTATCGTCTTTGGTCTTTGCATTCTCTTTTCTAAATCGATGGGTATTTACTATCTTGCAAGCTTAATCGACCCCGTGAATAGCATTATATGGCTCAAGGAGAAAACGAGAACATCATACCCATTAATATTGAAGAGGAAATGCGTGGTGCCTACATCGATTATTCGATGTCGGTTATTGTTTCAAGAGCGCTTCCTGATGTCCGTGATGGACTGAAACCAGTACACCGCAGAATCCTTTTTGGGATGCAAGAGCTGGGAGTATTACATAATAAACCTCATAAGAAATCTGCCAGAATTGTCGGTGAGGTACTCGGTAAATATCACCCACATGGTGATTCTGCTGTGTACGAGACGATGGTTCGTATGGCGCAACCTTGGTCTCTGAGATATCCTTTGGTGGATGGTCAGGGTAACTTTGGTTCTGTAGATGGAGATAATCCAGCAGCGATGCGTTATACCGAAGCTAGGCTAAAGCGAATCGCTGAGGAGCTTTTGGTAGACATAAATAAAGAAACGGTTGACTTTCAATTCAATTTTGATGACTCCCTGAAGGAGCCGATCGTATTGCCTGCAAAAGTGCCTGCCCTTCTATTGAATGGAGCATCAGGTATCGCTGTAGGTATGGCTACGAATATGGCACCTCACAATTTGGGAGAAGTTATAGATGGAATTGTCGCCTATATAGACAATAATGAGATCACCATCGAAGAGTTGATGGTCCACATCATTGCTCCAGATTTCCCCACAGGTGGAATAATATATGGTTACAATGGAGTGAAAGCTGCATTTGAAACTGGCCGTGGTAGAGTGGTGATGCGTGGCAAAGCCAACGTAGAACTAAAAGATGGTGGAAGTAAGGAGATGATTATCATCACTGAGATTCCATACATGGTGAACAAGGCGAGTATGGTAGAAAAAACTGCCGCCTTGATCAACGAAAAGAAAATAGATGGAATTTCCGCTATTCGAGATGAGTCAGATCGTTCTGGAATGCGAATCGTTTATGAATTGAAGAGAGACGCAATTTCTAGTGTAGTTCTTAATAACCTTTACAAGCATACCCAACTGCAAACTTCCTTTTCAGTGAATAATGTGGCCTTAGTAAAAGGCAGGCCTTATACACTGAACCTGAAAGATATGATTGTTCACTATGTCAATCACCGTCATGAGGTTGTGATTCGCCGTACTGAATATGAGTTGAGAGAAGCGGAGAAAAGAGCACACATACTCCAAGGATATCTTATCGCTTTAGATCATTTGGATGAAGTGATTTCTTTGATTAGAAGTTCTGCAGATCCTGAGACTGCCAGAAATGGTTTGATTGAGAGATTTGATTTGAGTGAGATTCAGGCAAGAGCTATACTCGATATGAGATTACAGCGATTGACAGGAATGGAGCGAGACAAGATCATCAATGAGTACAATGAGATCATGGCCTTAATCGAAGAGCTCAAAGAGATTCTTGCTAATGAGGATAGGAGAATGCAAATTATCAAGGACGAGCTAGCAGAAATGAAAACTCGTTACGCTGATGATAGAAGAACTGAGATCGAGCACAATGCGGAAGATTTCAGCTATGAAGATATGATTCCAAATGAGGAAGTGATTATCACTGTTTCTCACGAAGGATATGTGAAGCGTACTGCGCTTTCAGAATATAGAACACAAGGTAGAGGTGGAGTAGGATCGCGTGGTGTGAGTACTAAGCAGGATGATTTCACCGAGTATTTATTTACTGCGTCTACACATAATTACCTGTTGATCTTTACAGATAAAGCAAAGCTATTCTGGTTAAAGACCTACGCTATTCCAGAAGGATCCAAGACTTCCAAAGGAAGACCAATTCAGAATTTGATTAGCATCGAGCAGAATGATAGGATTCGTTCCATCATTCAGGTTGTAGATCTGAATGATAAAGATTATTTGAACAATCACTTCCTAGTCATGGTGACTAAACGAGGAATCATCAAGAAAACCACACTTGAGCAATATAGCCGCCCTAGAACGAATGGGATTATTGCCTTGAATATCCGCGAGGATGATCAATTGGTGAAGGTAGAGATGACTAATGGTAGTCAACATATTGTGATCGCAGCTAAATCTGGTAGAGCAATACATTTCAATGAAACAGCGGTAAGGCCTATGGGACGTACTGCCACTGGAGTGAGGGCTAT
Organism: Algoriphagus ratkowskyi; assembly: GCF_002150505.1. Taxonomy (GTDB): domain Bacteria; phylum Bacteroidota; class Bacteroidia; order Cytophagales; family Cyclobacteriaceae; genus Algoriphagus; species Algoriphagus ratkowskyi. The sequence goes on along the minus strand of NZ_MSSV01000022.1, from coordinate 38,911 downwards.
TAGGTTAAACGATGATAGCGATTATGTGATTGGCATGGTATGTGCATCTGAAGAAAATGCGACCTTATTAGTAGTTTCTGAAAAAGGATATGGTAAGCGCTCTAACCTTGACGAATATAGAATCACCAATCGTGGAGGAAAAGGAGTAAAGGCGATGAGTGTGACAGAGAAAACAGGAGCACTAGTCGCAATCAAAGAAGTAGTAGAAACCGATGATTTGATGATCATCAATAAATCAGGAATAACCATTCGTATTTCTGTAGATGGTCTTCGTGTAATGGGAAGAGCTACTCAAGGAGTAAGATTGATTAAAATCGGAGAGAATGACGAGATTTCTTCCGTAGAAAAAATATCAAAAGAAGAAGAGGCCGAAGAGATAGAAGATGCTACAGTTGTCACAGATGAAAATACTGAGAACACGACTGAGGATTCATCAACTGACGAGGCTGAGGATTCTGCTGATGAGTCTAATGAAATTAACGAATAACCAACCAAACAAGAAAATACGCTAAAATGAAGAAGCTAATTCTATCAATGGCCTTGATCGGTGCAACGACTCTGGCTTTTGCTCAAAAAAAAGTGGTTCGTTCTGCAGAGAAAAATTTTAAATCTGGAGATCTTACTGCTGCAATGACAGATATTACCGCTGCTAGCTCTGACCCTGAAACAGGTTCAGATCCAGGTACATATCTGTTGAAAGCCCAAATTGAAACCAAAAAGTTTGGTTCAGATTCCTCAAACTCTGCCACCACTTTGAAATTGGGTAAGGCAGCTTTGGCAACTTATCACAAAGCTTTTGAAATGGCTGGAAGTGATAAAAACACCGGAGTAGGAAAAGATGTCTATGGAGATGATATGCCAGGAGTTCCTGATAATCTTCGCCCTTACTCTATTTATACACTTAAGAATGTGGCCTTTGACAAAGGTGGTGAGAGATTCAATGCAGATGACCTTGAAATGGCCTATGAGTTCTTTAATTTGGCTGGAGAGGTAGATCATACAGATACTACAGTCCATTATAATGCAGGCTACATTGCTCAAGAAATTGGGAAATTTGATGAGGCTAAGAAGCATTATGGATATTTACTTGATGTAGAAGAGTATAACAAGTTAACTGTATACTATTTAATGGTTCAAATATTAAGTGGTGAAGATGCAGAACCAGAAGCTGCATATGATGTAATTATGGCTGGTAGAGAGGATTATCCTGAAGATAAAGTTCTTGCCGAATATGAGATTCAATTGTTACTTCAATTGAATAAAATGGATGAGGCTATGGCATCTATTCAAGAAGCGTTAAAAAATGATCCCAATAATCCAGGTATTCTATTGAGATCTGGATACTTAAAGGAGCAAGCTGGAGATATTGATGGTGCCCTTGTAGATTATAAAAAGTCAGTAGAGGCTGATCCTGAGTTTTATGATGGTAACTATTATGCAGGTGCACTTCTCCTAGAGAAATCAAGAGAAATCATTGTTGCAATAGGTGGATTATCAGATGCTGATTGGGAAGTTAAGGCAAAGCCAATGACAGATGAGGCGAATCTTTACTATAAGCAAGCTATCCCATATTTCGAGAAAGCAATTGAAATTAGACCTGACAACACAGATATTATGGCAATCTTGTACCAAGTACAAACTAGATTGAAGAATGATGCTGAAGCAGAAAAATACAACAAAATGCTTATCGAGCTAAAGGGTCCTAACTGGATGGATGGCAATTAATAAGTAGCTTTATAATAAGTAAAAGCCTCTGAATTCTCATTCAGAGGCTTTTATTTTTGTCTAATGCTGAGAAAAAAGAAATTGCACTCGCTGAAACAGAGTGCAAAAATTGGTTGACAGGGTTTACAATAGTTTTATATTTGGCTCTTGAATTTTAAAGTACTGATGCGACTTCAATTAGGGATAATTATAACTAGTGTATTTTTTGGATTAATTTCTTCCCAGGTTGAAGCACAGTCAAGAAATTTTGTAGATGTTTCTTACGATCGTGGTCCCATGATTGGAAATAATAAAGTTTGGGCTAACGATCTCATCAATAAATTAAATTATTCTGGAGTTGATGTGAGATTTGGTAGGAGAAGTACCAAGAATACATTCTACAATTACATCAATAGATACCCTAGCTATGGTTTAGGATTTACCTCAGCTGTTAATTATTATTCGGAGATTGGAAGACCTATAGGAATCTACGCATTTGGGGAGTTTCCTTTTGGGAAGGTGAATTTTAATAGAAAGGTCAATTTTAGCTATTATTCTCAAATAGGTGTGGGGTTTAATATGAACCCTTATGATCCTATGACAAACCCTATCAATGGTTTTGTAGGATAAGCAGTTAATGCACACATACATTTTGGGGTTAAAGTGGCTTACTCACTATCAAGTTCTGTTGAAGTATTCTCTTCCATAGGGACCAAGCATTATTCTAATGGATCCATCAAAAAGCCTAACGCAGGAATCAATTTTGTTCCTATAGCACTAGGACTTCGTTTCCAATTGGACAAAGAGGGATTAAATCCTGGGATGATGACTGAATTCCCACCTTTAAAGAAACGTGGTTTTTGGAATATTACTTCTTATACCGGATTAAAAAGCTATGAAATAGGTGAAAGAGCATATTTCAGGGGAGGTTTGGGTTTGAATTATCTATGGGAGTTATCGTACAAATATCGAGGTGGAATTGGTATAGATTGGTTTTATGGAGCTGGCGCAAAAGATCGATACCCTGATGACACTATTTCTTTTACAGATGTAAACTCCTATGCAGTGGTAGGATCATGGGAGTGGAAACTTACCGATAAACTGTATTTGCCAATTGCACTTGGGATCTATGTTAATAAAGCGCATTATAATCAAGAAGTAGCTAATTTTTATGAGCGAATTGGCGTTCGATATAGGTTCAATAACAATGTTTTTGCTGGTGTGCAAATTAAAGCACACAAAGCGAAAGCTGACTTTTTTGAGTTTACCTTGGGTTATACTATTCCTGGAAAAGTGAAATATACCGTAAATCGCTAACCGATTTTTTTCCTTTAATCAAAAATTGTTTTTATTTCAATCAGGCTTGTTCTAGCTTGTAGAGATAAATTACATCCCTTTATGACAAAACCGTTCTTACTCAAAAGTTTAGCCTTTATTTTCCTTTTGCTAAATAGTCTGATATGTTTTTCTCAAACCCTTCCATCTTCAGTAATTTATCATAAACTCTTACAACTGAAAGAAACCAAACGAGTTCTTTATGTTGCAGCGCATCCAGATGATGAAAATACCCAGTTAATTGCCGCCTTAGGGAATGGAGAGCATGTGCAAGTCGCTTATTTGAGCTTGACCAGAGGAGATGGAGGTCAAAATTTGATAGGAAAAGAATTGGGAATAGAACTCGGACAGATTCGAACACAAGAATTATTGCAAGCCCGTGCAACCGATGGTGGAAGGCAGTTTTTCACCCGAGCCATGGATTTTGGTTATTCCAAAGATCCTGAGGAAACCCTACAAAATTGGGATAAGCAAAAGGTTCTTTCTGATGTCGTGTGGGTGATAAGGAATTTCAGGCCAGACATCATCATTACTAGATTCAACACTGAACCGGGAGGAAATCATGGGCATCATACTACTTCAGCAATTTTGGCAGAAGAAGCATTTGATCTGGCTGCGGATGCAACTAGTTTTCCTGAGCAATTAAAATTTGTGGACACATGGCAGTCCAAGAGAATTTTTTGGAATTCATACAATTTCGGCGGAGAATTTAAATCTGATAAGAGCGAGCAATATGCTATGTTTCCCGTTGGGGAATTCAATAGCTTATTGGGAACTACATATAGTCAAATTGCTGCGAACAGTCGCACAATGCACAAATCTCAGGGATTTGGCGCCACTGCTAGAATAGGTGCTGCTGATGATAATCTTCAATTCATCAAAGGAGAAGCATTTCAAACGTCGGCTTTTGAAGGAATTCCCGATCGCTGGAAGGAGATAGAGGGAGGGATGGAATTAGCATCTTTGATTCAAAGTGCCATAGATAAATTTGATTTCAAAGATCCTATTGTCAACCTGAAATCTCTTACACAAATTCGAACTAAGCTTGTTTCGCTCAACTCAAACTCATCTTGGGTAAATGAGAAAATTAAGAAATTAGATCTAGTGATTTTCGAGCTGCTAGGGTTGAAAATGGAGTTTGTGACTAACCAAGAGCTTGGGTACTCAGGGGAAAATATTAAAGCAAATTTAATTGTCAATAACCCATCTGTTGTTCTGATCAATGACATTTCATTTCATCTTTTTAACAATTCTTTTTCTGCCAAGAAAAAAGTTGCATCGAACAATGAGCCCGTTCTCATTCCTGTTGAATTTCAAATAGCAGAGGATTTGCTAATATCACAACCTTATTGGCTGGTAAATCCTGTGGTAGATGCGATCTACGATGTCAAAGATCAGCAAATGATAGGCAAGCCATTCAATGATATGAAGGTTGGTGGAGAATTGAGTTTTACGATTAATGGCCAGGAATTTAGAACTCAGGTTCCTTTAGAATATAAGTATAACGACCAGGTAGACGGTGAAACAAAGCAACCATTTACTATAGTACCAGAAATTGACTTAGAAGTCTCTGATGAAAATGTCTTTTTGATTTCAGATTTGAATCCCGTGGTAACGGTTACGGTCAATTTTAATGGAGAAGTAAAAGAAGGGGAGTTGACATTTAAAAACCTGATGAGTTCGGAGTTTCAAATCATGGGTATTGAAGAGAATTTGAACCAGAAGAAAAGACTTTACCGAGTTTCATTCAAATTGGATAAAAATGAAAAAAGAGAAGTCATCGCTCAATTTAAAACCGCTGATTCAAAAATATTTGATCAAGTTACCCATCGGATTACCTATAAACATATTCCAAATCTGACCTACTTTTCACCAGCATCAATGAATTTGATTCAGGAAGATTGGAAAGTGTCAGGAGCTAAAATCGGATACATCATGGGAGCGGGAGACGATGTTCCTGCTGTACTTTCATCTCTGGGATATCAAGTGTCAGAAATCTCCGATTATTCCCTAGCAAATCTCTCCCAATATAAAAGTATCGTAGTCGGAATAAGAGCTTATAATACTAACGCAGCTCTTGCGGCGAACCAACAGAACTTAATGACTTATGTAGAAAATGGAGGAACTGTTGTGGTACAATATAATGTAAGCAGACCGCTTCTGACTGATAAGCTAGGGCCTTATCCATTTTCTATAGGAAGAGATCGAGTTACTGTTGAAGATTCCCCTTTTACCGCAGACTGGGATCATCCGATTTTGGCTGGCCCAAATGAAATTAATGTTGCTGATTTTGACGATTGGATTCAGGAGAGAGGCTTGTATTTCGTGTCAACTTTTGCGCCGGAATACTCCACGCCACTTACTTTCCAAGATCCGAATGAAGATCCACTTAATAACTCTCTGATCTACGCTAAATACGGCAAGGGAACGTACATATACACTGGAATCTCATTCTTCCGTGAGTTACCTGCGGGAGTGCCAGGAGCTACTAAATTATTTATCAATTTGATCGAGCAATAGTTTTGGAGGAAAAACAGATACGTTGGAAATACTTATACGCAGGGTTAATTGCATCGCTTTTTATCCTCATGGCACTTTTTTATTGGCTTAAAGTGGCATACGCATGAGCACCTTAGATTGGGTGGTGCTTTTTGGCACCTTGGCTTTGATAGTCACATACGGGATTTATAAAACCTACGGTCCTAAGAGTCTGGACTCTTACCTTCGAGGTAAAAATTCGATGAACTGGTGGTCGATTGGTTTATCCATTATGGCCACACAAGCTTCTGCCATAACTTTCTTGAGCACGCCTGGCCAGGCTTATGAAGATGGGATGCGCTTCATCCAATTTTACTTTGGTTTGCCGCTAGCGATGATTGTCATTTCGGTGGTTTTCATACCGATCTATTATAAACTGAAGGTTTACACAGCGTATGAATTCCTTGAAAATCGTTTTGACCTAAAGACTCGTACGCTTGCAGCCCTGCTATTTATCATTCAACGAGGCTTAGCAGCTGGAATTACAATTTATGCACCAGCGATTATTCTGTCCACCTTACTTGGTTGGAATTTGACTGCAACAAATATTCTGATAGGCTCAGTAGTGATTCTTTACACCGTTTCAGGCGGAACAGAAGCAGTTTCTATTACCCAAAAACAGCAAATGGCTGTGATGATGGGCGGGATGGTTTTAGCAGGAATTATTGTGATTCAAATGCTTCCTATTTCCTTTCAGGAAGCCATGCATGTGGCGGGGAAAATGGATAAGCTGAACATGATCAACTTAGAATTTGATATTTCTGATCGCTACAATGTATGGTCTGGTATGACTGCAGCGGTTTTTCTTTTCCTTTCTTACTTTGGTACGGATCAGAGTCAGGTGCAACGTTACCTATCAGGTCAGACACTTGCGCAAAGTAGAATGGGTTTGATCATGAATGGCTTCTTAAAAATCCCAATGCAGTTCATTATTCTGTTTATTGGAGTGATGGTATTTGTATTTTACCAATTCTTTTTGCCACCAGTTGTATTCAATACCGTTCAAACTGACAAACTTCGACAGAGTGAATATGCTGGAGAATTTGAAGGGTTAGAAGCTGATTATGCTGAGAATTTTGAACAGAGTAAAAATTCGTATCTAGAAATGCTCGATGCCATTGACCAGAAGGATGAAGGCAGAGAAACTGAAATTCGTGAGAGAATTGGTGTTCTAAAATCTGAACAAAAAGCAATCCGGGATGAGGTAAAGGATTTGATTGTAACAAACGATCCTGTAGCAGAGACCAGAGATACAGATTACGTATTTATGCGGTTTGTAATGGATAATTTACCCAAAGGGATCATAGGATTGCTATTCGCTGTGATTTTCTCAGCAGCCATGTCATCTACAGCTTCGGAACTGAATGCACTTGGATCGACGACTACAATAGATTTGTATAAGAGATCTGTCAAAAAAGAAGCTAGCGATAAGCATTACCTGAACTCATCGAAGTTATTTACAGCATTTTGGGGCTTAGGAGCCATACTCTTTGCTACCTACGCATCTTTATTTGAAAATTTGATTCAAGCCGTAAACCTTCTGGGCTCACTATTTTATGGGACAATACTCGGAATTTTCTTAGTTGCCTTTTTTATGAAGTGGGTGAAAGGCCAAGCTGTATTTATTGCTGCGCTGATGTCTCAGGCATTGGTGTTATTTGTTCATTTTAGCAACGGAGATATGGCTGATGGTAATCTTTGGGATATTGGATTTCTTTGGTACAATCCTATAGGCTGTCTCGCCGTTATGTTATTTGCCGCACTTATTCAGCTGGTGATACCACCAAAACACTCCTAATCAATTCGAGTAGTAGTTTACTTTTCTTAAGAATTAAAAATAAGTCGCTCTACGTGTTTATGCCAATGCCATTATAGATTATGTAAAATGCGTTAATGTATTAACTTTTTTTATTCGGTTGAAAAATTGATGAAAACTCAACTTTTAGAATAAAAATATAATTATACCAGAAAATTTTATTTATAAACTCAGAAACCTAATTTGCATGTTAATCATTGCCTTATTTAAGTGTTTGTATGAGTAATTCGCCATTGCTGAACAGTAAAATTTTAGATAATTCATCAGTAAGTTTTCAAGATTTTGATCCTGACCAAGACAATTCATTAATCAGAATTAACAAGTTAGCATCAGTTTCTTGCGAGACAATGATGTCAGTAATTGGGGTTAGGAATTCAGAGAATCAATGGTTCAGAGGTGGCTTTGGCTACAATTTTCAGGATAATTTGCTTTTAAATTTTATCCATAGTTATGCCCTGAATACATCAGGTTTTTTTGAGTTCTCAGATCTCTCCAAAATCAATTTCCCAGAAGCTATTGGATCTTTTTTCTCCTCAAATGACATCAAGTTCTTGGCGGGATTGCAGGTTAGAGATGAGGAAAATGAGGTGATAGGATTCTTGGTGATCTTGGATAAGGAACCTAAGAGTCTTAGTGAAGGAAAAAAGGAGGTATTAGAATTACTAGCTGAAGATGTAGCTTTTGCGCTAAAAGAGGGGAAATTAGGCCGCGGTATTAATAGTTTTGAGAAGTTGTTCAATATTTCCCATGACCTAATTTGTATAGCAGGTACAGATGGCTTTTTCAAAAAGATTAATCCCTCATTTACTAAACTACTAGGTTGGACTGAGGAGGTCTTATTGACTAGGTCATTTTTTGAATTAGTACACAAAGAGGATTTAGAGAAAACAAAATTGTGTCTGCAGAAGCTAGCTAGCGGAGAATCTACTATTAATTTTATTCATAGGTTTCAGCATGAGAATGGAACGTACAAGATTTTGGAATGGGTAGCTACTCCAGAGGAAAAGTCAGGCGAACTATATGCGATAGCGAGAGATATTACTGAGGTTAGTAAAAGGGATTTGGAGGTTGCTGAAAGTGAAAAGCGACAGCGCATTTTTTTTAAAAATTCCCAAGGTTTCATGTGTACGCATGACATGCAAGGAAATCTGCTTTCAGTGAATAAAGCAGGTGCATCCATGTTAGGCTATTCCGAAGAAGAGGTTCTCGGTATGAGCTTATACGATATTGTCCCAGATTATCGTCACGAGGCAGTGGATATATATTTAAAAGCCATAGAATCGGAAGGCAAACTGAACAGTCAGATAATAACTAAGCATAAAAATGGCGAGGAGTTTATTTGGATGTTTAATAATGTTCTTGAAAAAAGCAGCTCAGATGATGGGTACTATGTTATAGGGAACGCAGTAGATGTCACGAGTAGAGTGAAGCTTGAGGAAGACTTAAGACAGACCAAGTTACTTCTTGAGGAAACAGGGCGAGTAGCTAGGGTGGGAGGATGGAACTTCGATCTTCAGAATCAAAAAGTGACTTGGACTCCTATGACCAAACTCATCCATGAGCTGGATCTTGATTACGTTCCTGATTTAGCCACCGGAATCAATTTTTACAAAGAAGGTCCTAGTAGAGAAAATATTTTAAAAGCGTTGGATTCCTGCATTTCAGAAGGTAAATCATGGGATTTAGAGCTTCAAATCATTACCAATCTAGGAAATGAAATTTGGGTTCGTGCATTAGGGCATGCAGAATTCAAAAACGACGTATGCATTAGAGTTTTCGGAACGTTCCAGGATATAGATGAATCTAAAAAAGCACAATTGGAACTGGAAAGAACCAAGAATCTTGCTGAGGAAGCAAGTATTGCCAAATCTGAGTTTTTGGCTAATATGAGCCATGAGATTCGTACGCCTCTAAATGGAGTTATAGGATTCACAGATCTAGTTTTAAAAACAAACTTAAATGAAACTCAGCATCAATACCTTTCAATTGTAAATCAGTCAGGTAATGCACTTTTAAGTATCATTAATGATATACTGGATTTTTCGAAAATAGAGGCGGGCAAACTAGAGTTAGATGTAGAGAAATGCGATCTATATGAGATGTGCTCTCAGGCTACGGACATTATCACGTATCAAATACAAAGCAAGGGATTAGAAATGTTGCTAAATATTTCGACCGAACTTCCCCGTTTTGCTTATACAGATTCAGTACGATTAAAGCAAATTCTAGTCAACCTCTTAGGGAATGCCTCGAAGTTTACCGAAAAGGGTGAGATAGAATTGAAAATTGAAAATTTAGCAAAAGAAGGGGATAAGCATAAAATGCGGTTTTCTGTCAGAGATACCGGTATCGGGATCAAGCCTGATAAACGGTCAAAAATATTCGAGGCGTTTTCCCAAGAAGACAGCTCTACGACAAAGAGGTATGGAGGTACTGGACTAGGACTCACCATATCCAATAGTTTGCTTAGACTAATGAACAGTCAACTAAATTTGGATAGTGTATCGGGAGAGGGAAGTGTTTTTTACTTTGACCTAAGTTTGAAGACGGAGGAAGGAGATGCGATCGCTACGTGTGATTTAGATAAAATCAAAAAAGTTTTAATTGTAGATGACAATGAGAACAATAGATTAATAGTTAGACAGATGCTTCTCCTTAAAAATATTCAGTCTTCAGAGGCGAAAAATGGGTTTGAAGCACTGCAATTATTAGCTAGTGGAGAAAGTTTTGATGTGGTATTAATGGATTATCATATGCCTTTCATGGATGGTCTTGAAACGATTCGGAAGATGAGAGAAAATTTTCCTGTGGCAGGTGGGGAACAGTCAATTATGTTGCTTCATAGTTCGTCAGACGATCAGAAAATAATTGATAGTTGCAGAGAACTTCATGTGAAGCATCGCTTGCTTAAGCCTCTAAAGATTCAAGACTTCTATCATGCCCTTTCAAAACTTAATACTCCTGAGGCTCACCTGAATGAGCCGCTGAAAGAAGCAGTAATTAGCCCATCCAAAGTTTTCACTGTGTTAGTAGCAGAGGATAATATGGTGAATATGCTCTTGGCGCGTACCATAATCAATAAAATTGCGCCTAATGCAACTATGATAGAAGTAATTAATGGATTAGAAGCATTGGAATATTGCCAAAATCAATTTCCTGATATTATACTCATGGATGTTCAGATGCCTGAAATGAATGGTTATGAAGCAACCAGAAACATTAGACAATTAGAGAAAGATACACATGTTCCTATCATTGCATTTACCGCAGGGAATGTGAAAGGAGAGAGAGAAAAATGTCTGGCAGCTGGCATGGATGATTTTGTTGTAAAGCCAGTGGTGGAAGAAACAGTAGTGATGATCCTGAATAAATGGCTTGATTCCAATGTTAATTTTATGCTAGCAAAGGAAGGTGAAGATAGTACAACAGTGGATTCTCATTATAATCCGGCGAAGTTGAAAAACTATACAGACCATGATCCAAAAGTGCTAGAGAAGATTTTATCAATTGTGAAATCGGAATTGAAGGGATCTTTAACGGTATTACACGACTTAATAGAAAAAAAAGAAATTATTGGGATAAATGAGTTGGGGCATAAGCTATATGGAACAGCAAGCTCTGCAGGAATGAATATTATTGCCAACATGGCCATAGAGTTTGAAAAAATGGAGAGGTTTGATGAGGCGAAAATGAATTCAATGTATGAGGATTTAGTGACAGAGATTAATCTTGTTCTCGAGATGATGGATAGATAGAATTCTAATCCATCTATTTGCAACTTTAGGCATATAAACTTTGCCGGATTATTGGGTGAGGATATTTATTTTTTAATTGATTTAGATAAAAAATAATTTAGAAGGAGCTGGATGGTCTTGAGTTAGGAGCTATTAATTACACCCCAATTTTCATATATCTAAAAATTTCTTTTAACAATAAAACAAAAAAAAAGTCCCGAATTTCTTCGGGACTTTTTGCGGAATGGACGGGACTCGAACCCGCGACCTCCTGCGTGACAGGCAGGCATTCTAACCAGCTGAACTACCACTCCGTTAATTTATTATGTCACTTAAGGATAAACTTACTTATGCTTTTTGTTTAAAAAGCCATTCAAGATGTCACCTTCCCTATAAGTCGGGACAAGCTAAGCAGCTGATCTATCAAAATTCAATAAGTTAATTGTCACTTTTCGATGAACTTTTTCATCAAATAAAAGCGGAATGGACGGGACTCGAACCCGCGACCTCCTGCGTGACAGGCAGGCATTCTAACCAGCTGAACTACCACTCCGTTTATTATTATGTCACTTAAGGATAAACTTACTTATCCATTTGAAATGCCTTCCAACTTGCGAACTTCCCGATATGTCGGGACATTCTAACCAGCTGAACTACCACTCCATTTAATTCAGATTCGAACTTGTTGATGATTACTCGACAACAACCCCGTTTTTGAGTGATGCAAAGGTATGTTTTTGATTTGTTATTGCAAAAGTAGAATGGGAAAATTGCTGATAGTTTTCGTATAAACTTCTTTCTCAGAGAGATAATTTTTATTTGAGCCAACATGGATATGAAGTATTTTCGGTTTTTATGCATTTATCCTACTAATTGACGGTGTAGATTTTCTTTCAACAATAAAATCAACGACTAAGCTGTTGCCACCAATTAAAATTTTTAATTCCCAAGTGTATATTCTTATCTTTGGCTATTCCAAAAATCTCCAGAATGGTATTAGAATTCGAAAAACCTATAGCTGATTTAGAACAAAAACTTCAGGAAATGAAGGAGTTGGCTATCGGCAGAAATATCGATTTAAGTTCAGATATTGAATCCCTTGAAGATAAAATCCTCACTTTGAAGAAAGAAACTTTTCAAAATCTGACCCGCTGGCAGCGAGTTCAGCTCTCTCGACATGCAGAAAGACCTTATGCGCTCGATTATATCTATGAGATGACAAATGATTTTGTCGAATTACATGGAGATAGAAATGTAGCAGACGATAAGGCTATGATAGGTGGACTGGGAGACTTAGATGGCCGATCTGTCATGTTTGTAGGGCAGCAAAAAGGAAGAAACACCAAGCAGCGTCAAATGCGTAATTTTGGGATGGCAAACCCTGAAGGCTATAGAAAAGCCTTACGCCTTATGAAAATGGCGGAGAAGTTTGGTAAGCCAATTGTCACTTTGATCGATACTCCAGGCGCATTCCCAGGATTAGAAGCAGAAGAAAGAGGACAGGGTGAAGCAATTGCTCGCAACATTAGAGATATGTTCATGCTGAAAGTTCCTGTAATCTGCATCATCATTGGCGAAGGAGCTTCAGGTGGTGCATTGGGCATCGCGATAGGTGATCGGGTAATGATGTTAGAAAACTCATGGTATTCTGTTATTTCCCCTGAAAACTGCTCTACGATTCTTTGGAGAAGCTGGGATTACAAGGAGCAAGCAGCCGAGTCATTAAAATTGACGGCTATTGACATGAAAGGCAATGGATTGGTGGATGGTATCATCCCTGAGCCACTTGGCGGAGCTCATAGAGATATGAAAAAAATGGCGATCACCTTAAAGGAGGCTATTTTACATGCTTTGAAGGAATTAGATAAAATCAAACCTGAGAAAAGGATTGAACAGCGTATCGACAAGTTTTGCTCGATGGGTGTAGTAGTTGAGTAAAATATTTCAAGCCCGGACTTCTTCCAAAGTCCGGGATTTTCTTTTGTATTATGGAGTTACACGTAGTCAATACAGAGTTTTTCAAATTGGATGGCGGGGCCATGTTTGGAGTCGTGCCAAAGACCCTTTGGTCCAGAACAAATCAAGCGGATGAAAACAACCTGTGTACTTGGGCAATGAGATCCCTACTTGTGGTTGATGGCGACAGGATCGTATTAATTGACAATGGAATAGGAGATAAGCAGGATGCTAAGTTCTTCTCTCATTTCTATCTCCATGGTGATGACAGCTTGGACAAAAGTCTCAAGAGACTTGGAGTTAGTCCTCATCAGATCACAGATAACTTTCTTACTCACTTGCATTTCGATCATTGTGGTGGCGGCGTGAGGTATGGCTCACACGGGCAGTACGAAATGACTTTCCCTAGAGCGACTTATTGGTCAAATAAAGAGCATTGGCAATGGGCAACTGTTCCTAACCCTCGTGAAAAAGCATCTTTTTTAGAAGAGAATATTCTTCCAATGCAGGAATTGGGGCAATTGGAGTATTTGGATTTAGATAACAAATCATTCTTTCCAGGCTTTGACTTTATTACGGTTGACGGGCATACAGATAAACAGATGCTTCCTAAAATCCAGTATAAAGGAAAAACGGTAGTTTTTGTAGCTGATTTATTACCATCAGTAGGCCATATCCCTTTGCCTTATGTAATGGGCTACGACACGCGGCCTCTTCTCACGATGGACGAAAAGTCCAAGTTTTTAGAAGAAGCAGCCCGTGAAAAGTATATACTTTTTCTAGAGCACGATGCTGAGAACGAATGCTGTACTGTGAAAATGACGGACAGAGGTGTTCGCTTAGATCAAACATTTAGATTGGATGAAATCTAAGCTGAAAATTGGGATAGCGCTATCAGGCGGTGGAGTGAGGGGTATTTCTCATTTGGGCGTATTGAAAGCATTAACTGAGTCAGGTATACATCCCACGAAGGTTTCTGGGACTTCAGCGGGAGCAATTGTAGGAGCAATGTTTTGTCAAGGGTATACACCTGATGACATTTTGAAAATAATTGTTAAGACTAATTATTTCAAGTTTATGCGTCCCGCCATTTCTTTGACGGGATTTCTTAAAATGGATTCAGTTGGAGCTTTATTTAAGCTTTATTTAGATCACGATGATTTTGCGAAGCTGAAAATCCCTTTAACTGTAGCTGCTACTGATATTAAAAAAGCCAAAGTACGATACTATTCTGAAGGTGAATTGATCCGGCCTATAATGGCTTCATCTTGTATCCCAGGAATGTTTGACCCCATTGTGATCGGGAAAAATTATATGGTGGATGGGGGAGTATTGAATAATCTCCCCGTTGAGCCACTTGAAGGAATATGCGATTATGTAATTGGAGTGAATTGTAATCAATTACCTCAAGAAACAAATATCAGTAACATGAAAAAGCTGATTGAAAGATCGGTAATTATGGCTATGAATTACAATGTGTACAGCCGTGAGTCTAAATGTGACTATTTTATTGAGCCTCCAGAGTTGGCGAAATATGGCGTGTTTGACATAAAGAAAGCATCCGAACTTTTCAGTGTCGGTTATGACTTTACGATGAATTATATTGAAAATAATCCTACTATCTTAGAATTGGCTGTGGATAGCAATAAATCTAATAAAGTATGATGAAGTTTTTATCGAGAATTGTGTTTTGGGTTTCAGGTTGGTCTCTGAACAATCAATGGCCAGAGGGATTGAAAAAGGCAGTTCTTATCGCTATTCCGCATACTTCTAATTGGGATATTCTTTACGCGAGAGCAGCCTTTTTTCTCATGGATATCCCTGTGCGCTTCACTATCAAAAAGGAAGTGATGGTAGGGCCTTTAGGATGGTTGCTTAAAGGTCTCGGGGCAATTGCTATTGATAGAAAACGGGTTCCTGGAGGGAGGAAACAGACCTATACGGAGTCAATGGTATCTATGCTCAATGAGCGCGATGAACTTGTCATCATGGTGACGCCTGAAGGAACTAGAGATCAAGTAAAAAAATGGAAATCAGGGTTTTATCATATAGCACTTGGAGCAAATGTTCCTGTGGTAGTTGGTTATTTGGATTACAAAAAAAAGGAAGCTGGTATCGGGCCATGTATTTATCCTAACGGAAATATGGATGAGCAGATTGAAGAGCTAAAAGTCTTCGGAAGAACTGTTACCGGAAGACATCCAAAAAAGGGCATTCTGTAGAGATACTTTTTCCAGCTTAACATTTTTTATAAGCGACTAAGATCAAAGACAAATTGGATTTAATTAACTTTTAATTCGAGATAAGTTTAATTGAATTCTAAAATAGCATTTTATGAGATTGTTAATGGCTGTTGCTTTATTTTTAGCAGTTAGTGCTTGTGCTTCAAAAGCAGAAAAAAAGCATACTGTTTCGGATCAAATCAGGGTTTCCTTAGATACTGTACGTGTGGATTCAGGTGATGAGTTTCTTTATTTACAGGATCACCTTTATTATTCTGGTCTATCAAATGATAAAAGCTATCTGATCAATTTCAATAGACAAGATTATACTACAGAGAAGATTGATTTAGATGAACTTAGACTTTTAGAAAAGGTTCAATTCGAAAAAGAAGGTCCTAATGGCGTACTTAACGTGGTTAATTATGTTTCACACTTCGCTCTTTTGTCAGATGGAAATATACTTTTCTGGGATTATTTTTTATATAGGATTTTTGATCAAAATGGAGATTTAGTCAGGGATTTGGCGCTTGATAAAATCGCCCCTGAATTCCTTGGAACTGATGAATACTATGCAGGAGCATTTTTTCAAGTTGAAAATAATTCAGATAGGCTTATTGTATTTATTTTTCACCAGAAGAGTGAATCCCGCATGATACTCGATTTTGATTTGAAAGATCAAACTTTTGAAAAGTTAGAGTTGCCAGAATTAGAAAAACTAAAGGATTTTAATGTTAAGCTTTTGTTTGAAGGATCTCCAGCAGGAAGCTATGGGCCAAGTGCCTCTGCTATAAATGTCAATGGGCAAATTATTATTAGTAATACTGCCTTTAATGAAATGTTGATTTTTGATCTGGAAAAAGACAGTCTCCATATTAAAAGTTGGAATACCCATTTATTGGCCGATAAGAAAAGTTATGTTCCTCCAAAAGAAGTTGAAAGAACCTCTGGTCAATTGAAGGAAATTATTAAAAAAACTGAGGAAGATATTAATTACAGATCTTTTTTTTGGGATGAAAAAAATGAACGTTTTTTCAGGTTTTCAGAAAAAATGCATTTTGGAGAAGAACTCAATGGTTACGGACACTATATATCGACTGGGTCCGATGTATTTCTAAGTATTTTTGATAAAGAATTCAATCTAATCGTTGAAGCTGAAATATCAGAACTGGCTAAGCTTCCAGTAAAATATTTTGCTAAAGATGGGGACATCTGGATGTATGAAAATATTAATGACGAACTGGCTTTCGTCATTATGGATGTTGAGATTCTCTAGATTTGAAGAGCGCTACTAAGATTTCTTGAAAACGGAGGAAAGTGGAATTATTACCAAAGTATTATTTGAAAAGCTTTAATTAATAGGATAGATATTTATCCAAAAATCGCATTTCAACGACTACCTAAATTGCCTAAGATGACATCTTTATCTGAGGTGATGATTTAAGACATTTACTAGTGAACCATTTTTCAGTCTAGTTGCTAAACTTGGATGCACTAGAAAATCACATATTAAATTTTCATTTAACTGGTTTATATAAATGCTACTGTGATGTCAATAACGGAAGCACTTGAATAAATGCGAGTCTGATTCATACGCTCGACAAACCAGTAAAAGACTTAATAGTCAGCGTATTTTTTTATGTCATCTAAGCTAATTTCAGGTTCTCCTAAAATTACTAATCTTTCTACTACATTTCGCAGTTCTCGGATGTTTCCAGTCCATGGGAATTCCTGCAATTTTGCCATCGCAGCTTTGCTGATACTTTTCTTTGCATCGCCATTTTCCTGTGAGAGGTCTTCCAAAAACTTATTGACCAATAGTGGAATATCATCTTTCCTATCTTTCAGCGCTGGCACTTGAATTAATATCACACTTAGTCTGTGGTACAAATCCTCACGGAATCTATTTTCTTCTATCTCTTTTTTCAGGTCTTTATTCGTAGCAGCCAATACTCGAACATCCACTTTAATGTCTTTGTCAGAACCAACTCGGTTGATTAGATTTTCCTGAAGTGCTCGAAGTACTTTTGACTGTGCAGAAAGCGACATGTCGCCAATCTCATCTAAGAATAAAGTGCCACCCTGTGCTTGCTCAAATTTCCCTTGACGGAGTTTATGCGCAGAGGTAAAAGCACCTTTTTCATGCCCAAATAGTTCACTTTCTATTAATTCTGAAGGAATGGCAGCACAGTTTACTGCGACAAAAGGCTGAGACGCTCTATTACTCTTTGCATGCACCCAATGGGCTACCAGCTCCTTGCCAGTTCCATTTGGACCTGTGATCAGCACGCGGGCATCTGTAGGAGCTACTTTTTCAATGGTTTCTTTCACATGTTGAATAGGAGCAGATTCACCCACCATATCCAGTTTCTTTGACAGTTTCTTTTTCAGAACTTTCGTCTCAGTCACAAGCTCCTTTTTGTCCAAGGCGTTTCTCACAGTAAGTAAAAGCCTATTGAGGTCCGGTGGTTTTGGGATGAAGTCGAAAGCACCTTTCTTAGTTGCTTCCACTGCGGTTTCAATGCTTCCATGTGCAGAGATCATGATAAATTGCGGAGATTTATCTAATTCCTTAGCTTTCTCCAGCACTTCTATACCATCCATTTTAGGCATTTTAACATCGCAGAGCACAAGATCATAATCATCTTCTTGCAACTTGGCCAAGCCTTCTACGCCATCTTGAGCTTCGCTTACAATGTACTTCTCGTATTCTAGAATTTCGCGTAATGTAGCGCGGATGACTTTTTCGTCATCGATGATCAGTATTTTTGACATAGTTTCAATATAAAATAAAAAAGTGCAAGTCTATAAGCCGGGTTCTGTTTCCTCTTCTATTTTCAGAATTGGTTTCTTGTCATTTATCTAGCCCCGACTTCACAATCGGGGTCCATCGATCTACCCGTTCCGCATAAAAGCGAGCAACTTTTCTCGGAACTGAATCCGACGCGGAACCTATTTGATCTTTCAACCCATAAGGTTTGCCATGCCCCTGACATCACTGCCAGACCGGTGGGCTCTTACTCCACCTTTTCACCCTTACTCTTAGACATGCTCAGGGCAAACCCCGAAGTCTTAGAGCGGTATATTCTCTGTTGCACTAGCTGTAAACTGACCGTCACCAGTCAGTCCCCTTCCCGTTAAGAAGTATGGCGCTCTATGTTGCCCGGACTTTCCTCCTTTCCATCCCGATAGCTATCAGGAGAGAAAGATGACAAGACGACTTGCACGCTACAAAGTACGGCAATTTCTTGCTCTCAGTTTTAGAAATATGTGGAAGGAAGGAGATAGCTTTAGAAGTGATTTTGTAAGTCGTTCTATTTCTGTGTCTTTTGCCTTACCTTTTTCCTATGGATAAAAAGAATACTAAAAAATTTCGCCGGCTTATTCGATTAATTAATTGGTATCCGCCTTATCTATTTGCGGGAATCAAAGTAATAGACTATGCCGATGATTTCTCCAGCTTTCGCACGCGACTCAAGCTCACATGGTACAATCGTAATCTGCTTGGAACTGCTTATGGAGGTTCTCTCTACTCCATGTGTGATCCGTTTTTTATGTTTATCCTCCTCATTCAGTTGGGAGAAGAATACATTGTTTGGGATAAGACAGCGAATATAGAGTTTGTGAAACCTGGAAAAGGGAATGTTTATGCGGAATTCAAAGTATCACCTAGTCAAATTACTGAGGTAAAAATGGCTGTTGATCGGGATGGAAAAGGAGTTTTCGAATTTCCCTGCGAAGTAAGAGACGGGGAGGGCAAAGTGATTGCAAAATTGCAGAAAGGCATTTATGTCCGAAGAAAAGAGCCTGCGAAGCCGAATGCCTAGCATTCGATTGCTTAACTTTGCTTACTAACAAGGAATACCATGATACTAGTAGGGAATACTGTCCTTTCGGATGATATAAAAGAGAATTTTTTTGTCTGTGATTTAGAGGCTTGTAAGGGCGCGTGTTGTGTGGAAGGCGATGCTGGTGCTCCATTAGAGGATGATGAGACTCACATCATTGAGGATATTTACCCTATTGTGAAAGATTATATCACAGAAGAAGGCCGTCAAGCAATCGCAAAGCAAGGAACTTGGGTGTTTGATAAGGATGGTGATAAGGGTACACCTACCATTGGAGACAATAGAGAATGTGCTTATGCCTTAAAGGATGATCGAGGTATTTTAAAATGCGGTATAGAGCAGGCATACCTAGATGGAAAGATCACTTGGAAAAAACCTATCAGTTGTCATATGTACCCGATTCGTGTGACCAAATACGATCAGTTTGATGCTTTGAATTATGATCGCTGGCATATCTGTGATCCCGCATGTCAGCTTGGTAATAGTCTTAAAGTGCCCATCTACAAATTTTTGAAAGATGCTCTTACTCGAAAATATGGTCCGGAATGGTATGCGGATCTATTAAAGGAGATTGAGGGTTGAGTCAAAATTAAATTTACTGACATACAATACTAATTCTTTCTACTAAATCTATGAATCACAGAGTAGTGCAAAATGTGAAAAGAGGAACTACAGATTTAATCTATCTCACTTTGTAGAAAAAGTTGTTGTTCCTACACATAGACCATCCCAATGAAACTTTCAGGATTACTTAGACAACTGATTATGCGATAGTTGTATTATTTTTTTTCTTATGAGTTGGTGAATCAAGCAACGGAAATTTAAAAATTGTAATACTATAAAACTTAAAATCCTCCTGGTATTTGGGCTATTAATTTTCATATGCCCGTTTTTATTGTTGTTTTCCCAAATTGATCGGCACGGAAGTAGTTGAGTTAAGGACGTTTCCATTTCTGGTTGTACCCAATTCCTAAAAACTCAATTATAAGGAAATCTGTAGATAAAGATTTCTTGGGCTTGTCATCATAAAAATGGATATTTGGACAGTTTTAGAAGTAAAGGTCGCGTCCAAATAATTATTAAAAGGCATGGCTTTGCTTTTAATCCACTATTATTCAATAGATAATTTTGGTATTTTAACACAAAGTAAAATAATTCACTTCCTTTTGGATTGTTGTAAGGTTTTATAGATTGTGGAAAAAAGAAGGAAGTGCTATAGTATAAAGACAATTTAAACATTTAAAAATTTAATTATAATAATAAATGATTAGTAATAGCAATTTTTCAGGAAATCAGTTTTTGTTTTTTCTGTTCCTGTCAATTATTTTCTCGTCCTGCGCCAATAGAAATCTCACATACATGAGTAATTTGGATATTGATGAAAATTTTCAAACCGCAATAGAACAAGATCGACAAGTGAAAATTCAATCAGGGGACTTATTAAGGATTAGTTTGAGTAGTCTGCAGCCAGAAATGAATGCAATGTTTAATGATCCGTCAACCGACCTTGACTTCAATAGAAGTGTTATTAATAGCATTAATGCTGAAGGTTTTTTAGTAGATGAAACAGGCCAGATTAATATTCCAGTGGTAGGGAAGTTAAAATTAGACGGACTTTCTAAATCGCAGGCGACTCTGTTAATTGAGAAGGGCATTGAGGAATATATCGTGGATCCGGTGGTGACAATTCAGTTTGCTAATTTTAAGATCACTGTCATAGGAGAAGTTAAAAACCCATCAACGTTTTATGTGCCATCGGAGAATTTAAATATTTTCGAGGCACTTGGTTTAGCCGGGGATATGACAGAGTTTGGTCATAGAGAAGATGTTCGTTTGATTCGAGAATCAGATGGCATCAGGTCCGTAACTACCTTAGATCTTAATGATAAAGATCTCTTAAAATCACCGTATTATATACTTAAACAAAATGATATTATATATGTTCAGCCTGATAAAATGAAGTCTGTAAAAGTAAGTACTAACGAAAGAGGCATGGTTTTTTTATCCTTAGCAGTCGCTTTGGTAGTGCCTATTTTATTTAGCTGGCAGGCAATTTTTGCAAAGTGAAATAGATCCCTGATATATATTCTGTTAAATTAATATGAGAAAAATTAATAAAAAGGTTAACTCAAATGAGGAGCCTATTAATATAAAGCTTATTCTAAGAACGATATTAAAAAGTTGGTATCTCTTTCCAATTTTTATTTTACTTTTCTGTGGGGTTGCATATTACTATATTAAGACAATTACACCTGAGTATTTGATATCAAGTGTGATTATTATCAAAGAAGGTGAAAGAAATAATAACGTCACCGAAAATTCCATTGTGAGCGATCTTGAGAATATGAAATCTACTATTACAGTAGAAAATGAGCTCGAAAAGCTCAAGTCTAAGTCTCTATTAATGGATGCAGTTATTAAGAATAAAGGTTTCATTAATTATTATAATGCCGAAGATTTTTTTAAGACGAAAATTGATCCATTTCAATCTTCAATTGATATTACTGTAGATTCGATTAGTAAAAGTTTTATATCACCATCCGAATCATTCGAAATTCAACCTATTTCAGAAACTAAATTTCTTTTGATACTTGATGAGGATAAGCAAAAAGAATTTGAATATGGACAAAAAATTAAATTTTCATTTGGAATAATTTCTATTCAAAAGAAACCTGCAAGTGATGATTTTGCTACTGAGATGGGAAATGTATTGGTGGAGTTAGTAAATCCACAAGTAGCTGCTGAGAATTATTCCAGAGTATTAGAGTTTCAGAATCCTTCTGTCAAATCTAGTACTCTATACATTAGGTTGTACGATACATCTCCTGAAATGGGCAAACAAATTATGTCTTCGGTAATTGAAGGATATAATCAAAGAATAATAAATCAGAAGAATGAAACAGCACTAAAAACCATAAACTTCATAAATGAAAGATTGGGTATTGTAAAGAATGATTTAGAAGAATTTGAAAAATCGGGTGAAAATTTTAAAACTCGAAATAATATTACGGACATCAGCATGAATTCAAAAATTTATCTTGAAAACACAGCTGAGACGCGTAAACAAGTGGCCGAAGTTAGCGGTAAAATTGATATACTCGAATCGATCGAATTAACCATGAATAATCAGAGCGGACAATTTGATCTCATTCCTGGAGGTTTAGCCGATCTTGATCCTTCTCTATCTGGTTTATTAACTCAATACAATACTTTGCAACGGGACAAACAACGTATAATAAGAATTGTTCAACCAAATAACCCACAGTTGCTAAGCCTTAATGATCAAATAGTAAATGTTAAGTCTAATATTTTGGCTAATATTAGTAGTATTAAATCAAATCTCCTTATCAGTAAGAGAAATTTTGAGACAACGTTAAATGAGAACAGTTATAAGGCCCAAAGCATACCTGGCATAGAGCGAGAATTAGTAGAGATAAGTAGGAATACGGATCTTAAGCAGGAACAATATCAGTATTTGCTACGGAAGCGAGATGAAGCTGTTCTTACCTTGGAAGTCACAGGGGTGAGTAGTGCACAAATGGTTGACCCCCCTATAGCAAGTTTAAAACCTGTAAAGCCTAATAAATTAATGATTATGGCTGCAGCTTTAGGGCTGGGATTAAGCTTACCGCTTGGTTTAATTTTAGTAAATTATTTAGTTACTTCAAAAGTAACTTCGAAAAGGGTAATAGAAAAAATACTGAATGCTCAGATATTGGGGGAGATTGCAAAAAATGATCAAAATGGTGTTATAGCAATAAGCCCTAAAAGTATATCTCCTGCGGCAGAACAACTTAGGATGATACGCAGCAACTTGAAATTCCAATCTGGTGATAATAATAAGGTTATACTGGTATCATCATCGATGTCAGGTGAAGGAAAAACATTCTTTTGCCTCAATTTGGCAGCCACACTTAGTATCGTTGATAAAAAGGTAGTAGTAGTTGATTTGGATCTTAGAAGACCTAGTATATTTAAATCTTTAAACATTAAGTCTAAGCATTCTCTATTTGATTATTTAAATCATGATATAAAGGACCTCAAGGAAATTATAACACCCTCTGGGATCAATAGCAATATGGATATTATTGGTTTAAATAAATCTATTGAAAATGCTTCTGAAATAATTACTTCACAAAAGATAATTAAACTTATTAATTCCTTAAAAAGCTCTTATGACCATATAATAATTGATACGTCGCCCATTGGTCTGGTTGCAGATGCGTATTCCTTAAGCGAAATTGTTGACTTAGTAGTCTATGTAGTAAGGATGAATTATACTAGAGTAGATAATTTGCATGCACTAGCTGAGATAATTGATGAGAATATTTTTAAACAAAATTTTGTTGTTTTAAATGATTCAAATGAGTATTCCGGAAGTAAATTTGGCTATGGATATTACTCTGGAAAAGACACGGATGTAGTTTCAACTAGGGCATAATGCAATCACATTTCTACTAAGTTTAAATGGTTAATATAATTTTAAATTTTTTCTCTAGGATTCCTAGTATTAAATTGGTCGTAGACAGGCTCACATCGGCTTTCAAGGATGGTGATAGATCTTCGTTAGTTATTAAAAATATCATAAATTCAATTGGAATAAAAGGAGTTGGAATACTAATCTCTTTGATTCTGATACCACTCTCTATAAATTTCGTGGGAGCAGTAAATTATGGTATATGGCTCACCATCAGTTCTGTTGTAGGCTGGATGAATCAGTTCGACTTTGGTATGGGAAATGGTTTGCGTAATAAAATCACTTCCGAGTATGCTCAAAAAAGATATGTAGATGGAAAAATTTATGTAAGTACAACTTATGCTGTTTTATCTCTTATAGCTGTTGTATTTTTTGTGTTTTTTTTAATTATTCATTTTTTTGTTGATTGGACAGAATTTTTCAATACTCCACTTGAGTTGGCAAATTCAGTTGATTTAATTGTTGTGATTGTATTAGTTTGCTTTTGCGCCCAGTTTGTTCTCCAAATCATTTCTGTTTTGTTAACAGCTGTTCATTTAGCTTATAAATCAAATATTATTCAAACCATCGCATTGGTTATTTCTTTAGTGGGAGTTCTCTTCTTAACCTATTTCATGGAAGGGAATTTGATTTATTTGGTTCTGGTATTAGCATTTTCTCCTGTAGCATCTTTAATCATCTACACTATTTATTATTTTACACATGATCTTTCAGATTTTACTCCTGATACCAAGAGTATTGATTTTAAAAAATCGAAAGGTTTATTTAGTGTTGGTTGGTTATTTTTCATAGTTCAATTAGGAAGTCTGGTCCTTTACCAAACTAGTAATATTATTATTGCTAAAGTTTTAGGATTAGAAGATGTCTCCGTTTATAATGTGGTATATAAATATTTCACAGCATTATTCATGATAATCACTGTAATCTTAAATCCTTATTGGAGTGCATTTGCAGATGCATATGAATTGAAAGATTACGTATGGATGAAGAAAAGTTTAAAAAATCTTCGAAAAATATTCGTATTATTTTTTGTGCTTAATGTGATCTGTGTTATTATTTCTCCATATGTATTTAACTTTTGGCTTGGTGATTCCTTGACAGTTCCATTTGCAGTTACTTGGTCATTGGGAGTGTATTTTATTGCTTTTTTCTGGTACAATATACATGTCACCTTTATATATGGTGTTGGAAAACTTTATCTTCAAGTGGTAACCATTGTAATAGCAGCATCAATTAATGTCCCTTTCTCTATTTATTTAGGTAATCTGTATGGTCTTCCTGGTGTGGTTTATTCTAATATTATTGTCTTTACATTTCTCGGATTGATTACATATTTACAAGTTCAAAAAATAGTTAATAAAAAAGCTATTGGATTTTGGGATAAGTGATATAAGCTATAAAATTTTGTTTTGGTTCTTTAAAATTATTGATAATGAAAATTGCAGTTTTGCTAACGTGTTTTAATCGGAAGGAGAAAACTTTACAATGTTTGGAGAAATTGTATTCTCAAAAATCTATTGAAAAATTTGAATTGCAAGTTTTTTTAACTGATGATAATTCTAAAGACGGCACAGGTATAGCCGTAAAAGAAAAATATCCTGAGGTTTATGTGTCATATGGAAACGGAAATCTTTTTTGGGCAGGAGGAATGCGTAATTCATGGAGGTTAGCTCTTAATACCGGTGTTATCTTTGATTATTTTTTACTTTTAAATGACGATACTCAAATTTTTGAGGATACGTTAGAAAAGTTGATTAATAGTAATCAGAAAATGAAACTTTCTAATCAAATCTCAAACATAACCATTGGTACAACGACGGATTTTACAGATGGCAAATTTACTTACGGAGGATTCAAACTATACTCTAAAAATAGACTCAAACATATCTTAGTCAATAGTGTGTCCCAGGAGCTTGATTGTGATTTTGGTTGTGCCAATATTATGCTGGTCCCTTATGAAATTACTAGCAAAATAGGCATTTTGAATGAGGAATATATCCATGGGATAGCTGATTTTGATTACACATTACAGGCAAAAAAAGCTGGATTCGATGTATGGGTTGCACCTGGCGTATTGGGTTATTGTAATTATGATCAGGTAAGAAACTGGAAGTCTATGGATTCTAAACTATCAGAAAGAATTGAATTTTTATATAGTCCAAAAGGCTTACAGTATAAAGAATACATGTTTTTTCTTAAAACGCATTTTCCTAGGGAAATTCCATCAATGTTTATAAAGTTTTGGGTAAAAACTCTTTTTCCATTTATTTACGATAAATATAAAGTTGAGAGACAGGAAGTGAAAATTGATCAAGAATCCTAATTTTAAAAATCGACAATTAATTCATTCAATTAAAAATGATTATTGAAAGTTTTTCTTGACCCCAAAGAATTGGGCTTGCCCAATAAGAATTCCTAATGAGACTAAATCTGGGTACAACTTAAGGAGTTTCTTAGGTCAACATGTTCAAAATTATATGAGCAGGGCTTAAAATTTCAATTATGGACTTTGATGGTCCTAATACATATAGGAGGGATAAAATCCAATGATATTGTCAAAAAAATTAATTTATGAAATGCTCAGTTTCTTTATTTTAAAATTATACTTTTAATTTTTGACTCCAAAATTTTTATTTACCTTTGAGGTCTTGGTGTTTTTGAATACACTATTCTGCATTATAAATTTTTAATTTTAACCATATGAAAGCAGTGATTTTGGCGGGTGGATTTGGAACCCGAATTAGTGAAGAAAGTGGGGTCAGACCAAAGCCAATGGTGGAAATTGGTGGCAAACCAATTCTTTGGCACATCATGAAAATATATTCCTCTCACGGGATTAATGATTTTGTTATTTGTTGCGGCTATAAGGGTTATATGATTAAAGAGTATTTTGCTAATTATTTTTTACATATGGCAGATGTTACTTTTGATTTGGCTAATAATTCAATGGAAGTTCACCGCAAGAAATCAGAGCCGTGGAAAGTAACATTGATAGACACAGGCGAAAATGTAATGACGGGTGGAAGAATTAAAAGAGTGGCTGAGTACATCAAAGATGAGGCATTTTGTTTAACATACGGCGATGGAGTTTGTGATATAGATATCAATTCTTCCATCGCATTTCATAAATCTCAAAATGCAACCGTCACGCTCACTGCAGTTAGACAGCCTGGAAGATTTGGTGCGTTTACACTGAATGATGAAGATTCTAGAATTGAAAATTTTAGAGAAAAACCTTTAGGAGACGGAAGAAGTAATGCATGGATAAATGGTGGGTTTTTTATAGTAGAGCCATCTGCTTTAAATTTTATTTCAGATGATAGTACAGTTTGGGAAAAAGGACCACTAGAAGAATTGGCTAAGAATAACCAGCTTTCTGCCTATAAGCATACTGGATTTTGGCAGCCTATGGATACGCTTAGGGATAAGCATTTACTGGAAGATCTCTGGGATGCAGGGAAAGCTCCTTGGAAAATTTGGTAATCAATTACACATTTTAACTAATACCGCAAGTTCATCAGATGTTACAAGTTTTTTCAGGTAAAAAAATCCTTATCACCGGTCATACAGGTTTCAAGGGTTCGTGGTTGTCATTATGGCTAAAGCAGAAAGGAGCCAAACTATACGGGATTTCCAAAGATATTCCAACTCAACCATCTTTGTTTGAAGCGTTGGAACTGGAGCAAGGGATGGAACACATTATAATGGACATCAGAGATCTTTCTTCTTTTAAAAAAGAGGTTAAGAGAATTGCACCTGATTTTATTTTCCACATGGCGGCTCAGCCTATTGTTTCATTATCGTATTCTGATCCTATAGAAACCTTTACCACCAACGCTATAGGTACAGCCAATGTGTTGGAAGCAATAAGGGATTTGGATCAAAAATGTGTGGTCATATTCATTACCTCAGACAAGTGCTATGAGAATGTAGAATGGGTTTGGGGCTATAAGGAAACTGATATGCTGGGAGGCAAGGATATATACAGTGGTTCCAAAGCAGCAGCAGAAATCATAATTCATTCTTACTACCACTCATTTATCAAGAAAATGCCTCATATTAAAATGGCATCTGTAAGAGCTGGTAATGTAATAGGAGGGGGTGATTGGGCAGCGGATAGGATTGTTCCAGATTGTATGAAATCCTGGAGTCAGAATGATAAGGTAGAAATTAGAAATCCAGGTGCCACAAGACCATGGCAGCATGTGCTGGAACCTCTCAGTGGCTACCTGAATATAGCTGCAGAGTTGTGGAACGGAGGAGATTTCAATGGTGAAAGCTATAATTTTGGACCGCCCTCTGAAAATAATATTACAGTAATGGAATTACTTGAAAAATTAGGAAAAAGTTGGGGATTTGAAAAAGCAGAAGATACCTATACTCAGACTGGTGAACTTAAGTTTTCAGAAGCAGGCTTGCTTAAACTAAATTGTGATAAAGCTTTGTTTGACTTTAAATGGCAACCCACACTTAATATTACTGAGTTGATACAATATACGGGAGACTGGTACTACAGGTATTACAATAATGCTAAGGATGTTCGTGCCTTTACCATGCAACAGATTTCTGATTACGAAAAGAAAGCATCGGTTAAAAAAATAGCTTGGTCAAGTGATATTTAGACAAACCTATTGTATTCAAGTTTGAATGAAATTTAGAAAAACAAGTATTGATGGTATGTATCTACTCGACCTAGAAGAGCGTGTGGATACAAGGGGTTTTTTTGCTCGGAATTTCTGTATCAATGAGTTTCGTGACCAAGGTATAGACTTTACTGTAGTGCAGTCCAATATGTCATATAGTAAACAAAAAGGCACATTACGTGGACTGCATTATCAAAGTGACTGTAAAGAGGCAAAGGTTGTCAGATGTACACGTGGAGTTATTTTTGATGTAGTCATAGATTTGAGGCCAAATTCAGTCACTTTTCTTCAGTATGATTTGAACGAATTGTCTGAATTTAATCATAAGGAAATTTACGTTCCACCTGGATGTGCCCATGGATTTTTGACTTTAGAGGCAGATTCTGAGATAAATTATCTAGTATCTGCTATGTATAGTCCAGAATTAGAAAAGGGCTTAAGATATAATGATACTATTTTGAAGGATGTGCAATGGCCTATACCTATCCAGATAATTACAGAAAAGGATCTAAACTATCCTGATTATGATGCGCCTCTTATGTATTATCAATAATATTCATTAGTTTTTAGAATGAAAGTAAAGCCCACAAAAATAGAAGGTTGTTTTGAAATAGAGATAATTATCCGTGAAGACGGAAGAGGAAGATTGGTCAAAAACTTTCATAAGACCTCTTTTGAAAAATTGGGATTAATGACAGACTTTCCTGAACATTATTATTCTGTATCTAAAAAAAATGTTCTTAGAGGCCTTCACTTTCAGGTTCCAAGCCAACATCATATCAAACTTGTTTCTTGTCTAGAAGGACGTATTCTAGATGTTGTTGTTGACTTAAGAATAGGATCTCCAACTTACGGAGATCACTTAATGATCGAATTAAATTCCGAAAAAGCTAATATGCTATATGTACCTGAAGGTTGTGCGCATGGTTTCTTTACGCTTTCGACTAAATCGATTTTCTTAAACCGAACTTCTACCATGTATAGCAATTCTCACGACGGGGGAATTCATTGGGACAGCTGTGGGATAGAGTGGCCTACTACTAATCCAATTATTTCAAAGAAAGATAAATATCTTCCTGAACTCGAAAACTTTGATTCTCCATTTAAATTTCAACCAACTATATGATACTTGTAGATACTAGACTTAAACAGAGAGCAGATTCTGGAAATATCCTTAAGGTAGGTATGATAGGGTCTGGAGAAATGGCAAAGGGTATGATCAACCAAATTATTAATCATACGCCTGGGATGACAGTTGCATGTACTTATGGGCGCAGTGCAGATAAAGTTAAAAGTGTTTTCGATTCTTTAGGCTTGACTCAATACTTACTTACTAACGAGTTGGAGGCTGCTGAGACAGCTATTGCCCAAGGACTTTATGTTATAACAGAGGATATTGACATGATGTGTGCCTTACAATCTATTGAAATCCTCGTAGAATCTACTGGAGCTATTGAATTCGGCGCGGAAACCCTGTTAAAAGCATTTAAAAATGGAAAACATGTGTTATCCTTCAATGCAGAATTAGATTCAACTTTGGGTCCAATATTGTATAAAAAGGCAAAAGAGTATGGGGTCAAGTATGCCTTGGGAGATGGGGATCAGCCTGGTGTGACTATGAATTTGTACCGATATGTGAAGTCAATGGGTTTTACTCCACTGGTTTGCGGTAACATAAAAGGAATGCAGGATCGGTATAGAACTCCGGATACACAAAAAGCATTTGCAGCTTCTTGGGGCATGAATCCAGTCATGGCGACAAATTTTGCTGATGGCACCAAAATTTCCTTTGAGCAGTCGTGTATTGCGAATGGAACAGGAATGAAGGTAGCCCAAAGAGGGATGTTGGGATTTGAATCTACTGAACATGTAGATAAACTGACTCATTTATTTGATGTAGAAAGACTCAAGGAATTAGGAGGAATTGTTGATTACATTGTAGGAGCTCAGCCATCTCCTGGTGTTTTTGTCTATGCTACCACTGATGATGAATTTTCTAAAAAATACTTGAAGTATGGGAAACTAGGGGATGGCCCTCTGTATAGCTTTTATCAACCTTATCATTTATTGTTTTTTGATATTGCAAGTTCTATATGTAGACTAATGGATTTTGATGACGGTGTTTTAGTACCCATTAATGGGCCTGTAGTAGATGTAATCACAGTTGCCAAAAGAGATTTACATCCGGGAGATTTATTGGATGGTATTGGTGGATTCAAGACATATGGCCTTTGTGAAAACCATGATCAGGTAGTAACTGAGAATTTATTGCCAATGGGGATATCAGAAGGATGTGTGATAAACAAATTTATTCCAAAGGATGAGGTAGTGCATTACTCTGATGTACAAATCCCTGATGGAAGGCTAATAGATGAATTAATGTTAGAACAGCTTGAAATCAATAAATCCGTAATGATTAAAGTATGATGTATTTCATTTAACTATCCCCACTAAATCTAAGTCTATACAAGCTTCCCTTAGAAAACATTTCAGTCCAGATATTGAGTGATTATGAGGTAGTAAATTCTTTACAATATGAGACCTCAGAGATTAGGAGTGAGGGAAAGCAATTCTGGAGTATCTAGTTAAGTTTTCCACTTAAAATTTTTAAAGGACATCATCAACTGGTATTCATTGAAACTTTCAATAATTACCTTACTTATTCAAATTATTTGTAAATTAAAAGTACGGTTCGACCGATAAGTAAATAACTAATATCGTATTAAGTATAAAAGGATAAACTGCCAAGAGCATTTTTAAGGCTGAATGTCCGCGTTCTATAAGAGCAATTTTAGAGGTGGTCTGATTTTTTGTCTGTTCCACTAGTTTCGTAGTATTAATTTATTTAAACAATTCACATTAATTGAAAGACGATCTGAAAAGGATCCCTGTAAAAATACAGCGATCAAGGTAAGATTTTATTCTAGAAGGATTGCCAATTAAAAATTCTATTCACTCCCAGTTTTTTAGCTTATAAATAGAAGCAGAAATCGTAGAGGGAAGGCCTATTTGGAAGTAGGAATATAAGCATCAGAGTATACTGACTGAAAGGAGTAATTAGAGGATAATAGCATATATGCTTCATCCCTAAAAAATTTTTCTAAACATCATTTTAATATCCGCTCAAACCAAATTTTATTTAAATCTAAACCCCACTTTACGATAACTATAAATCATATGAATGAAATAAAAACAAACAACCTGAATGCAAATTTTATAGAAAATAATAATTTGATAATTAACGCAGATGATTTTGGCAAAGATAAACTCATAAACGAGGCTATTGTTTACTGTTTAAACAATAATCTAATAAACAGTACATCTCTAATGGTGGGTGAGCCTGGATTTCAAGAGGCGATAAGTTCCATAAATAATTTCGGATATAAGAATATAGGTCTTCATGTGAATCTAACTGAAGGGAAACCATTGAGTACCTTTGAGGCAGACTGCTTTTTACAAGAAAATGGAGATTGGGATCCTAATAAAGTTTGGAGTCCTAATCTCTTGAAAAAAGAAATATCCAAGAAATTTGAAGCGGAAATAGTCTTTCAGTTAGAAAAGATGGCAGACTCTATATTATTTCCAAATCACATTAATTCACATCATCATATTCATACTACTCCATTTTTGTTTCCTGTTTTCTTAAAAGTTGCCTTAAAATTTAAAATAAAATTAAGACTTTGCCAAAGTTATTATGAGAATAGCTATTTCAAATATTATTATAGAGTTGGTATTAATCAAATCATCAAATCCAATAGACTAGCATTTTCAGACTCTTTTGAATCATTAAATTCTTGGAATTCCAGAAAGCAGATGTTAAGGGCAAAAAAGATAGAGATAATGGTACATCCAATGTTTTTGCAGGATTATTCAAAAATTATTGATAGTTGGGAAAATGTCGATCTTATAGAACAACTATGTTTTGAATAACCCTAAATCAGATGTGCTTTGTTTTAAAAAATAGAGGTTCTAGATAGAGGTTGCTTAGAGAATGAAAAATAAGTAACATGATAGAGTAAATAAATTGTTTTTTGGAATTAAGAAAAGAATTGTGCAAGGACCATAACGAACTCGCAAATCGATACCTGTTGAACAGAATATAGCAAGTCTATAACTACTTATTTTATCCTTAATTATACATACTCTATTATACGTAACTATACCTATCGACGAGGAGAGGATAGATTTCATGGAAATGATAGAGGACAGGCACGTAAAGAAATCTATGATAATTGTCAGTCAACTGCCCGTTTCGAGTTGGAACGATATCATTGGCGAAGAAATCGTTGCTGACGCTGTTCTTGACAGGTTGGTCCACTCATGTTAAAGAATTGAGCTAATAGAAGAAAGTCTCAGAAAAAAAATGCAAAAATGAAAGGCTAACAGATTAAAGTACCAAACTCATTTTGGATCAATATGATCGGAATTGGGGTGAGTATTGTCCATACTATCCAGCAGGTTTCGGAATTCTTCACAGGCAAACTGTACTCCCCGGTCAGAATGTAAGATCAGTCCCAATAAATTAATAGGCCTATACTGGTATTCCCGCCTTTATCGCCTGACCCAGTAACCGAGATTACCTTATCCATGCTATCTCATTACAGGATTTGCCGCTTTTATATTGTTCAATTACCATCAATTAGAATGCGTTGCCGAATGCCCTTCATGGTCTATAATTCATTCTAAGATAGGAGAGCTAAACTTTTTGTCCAATCGAATGAGGCAACTTGAACCCAGTAAATATTTAGGAAAACTATTTTACTGTTTCTTCTGAAAGATTTTGAAATACCTTCTTAAGCGACTTTCCAAAATAGTCCATGTTATATTTAGTCTTATGTAACTCAAAAGCTTTTCGTCCCATTTCATTACTTAATTCAGGGTTATCAATCAATTTTTTAAGTTTAGAAACCCAGGACTGAACATCACCTTCTTGAATCCAATAACCAATTCCTTCCTTTTCGATGTCAACGTCAATAAAAGGATTTGAGGTCATAATGACAGGTTTTCCAATAGCCATTGCATCTAATAGAACAGTCAGGCCCAATGTTGAAGATTGAGTCATTTTAAAACAAATTAATACCGCCAATGAATTTTTATATAAATCAATAATCTCCCTAGAACTAATTGACTTAGTATTAATCTCAACATTATCAGGAATATCTGTTGATATAGGCTTATAATTAGGTTTTGCGTAAATTTTAAGTTTAAAATCTAAATAGCGAAATGCCTCTATTAATGTGTCGAAATCCCGATCAGTTTGTCCGGAACTCACAAAATATTCTTCTTTGGTAGAATTAGTTAAAGTATTGGATCTATCATAGAAATTTGTTTCTGCTCCCCAACTTAAATGCACAAATCTATTTTCATAATCTTTAGGAGATAATTCAAATGACTTAATATTTTCCGATTTAATATTCTCACTTACGAAAAGCATCCTGTCGAAACCCATCATTAGTTTTTTACCTAAAGATTTCACTAATCTATTTTTAGAGCTACTTCCTAAAAGGGGGTAATGAATCATAGCTACTATAGGAGTCTTGATTATTCCGAAAAGCTTTAATATCAACAATAATTTAGTCGTTGCGGCAGCGAAGGGAGCATAAATTATATCGATATCATTTTTAATAAACAGTGCCCTTATTTGCTGGTCTAAATGTTCTATTCGAATTTTATTTCCAATTTTATCCAGAAACTTATATTTCTGGTGAGGTAGAATAATGATTTCAATCCCATCTTCTTTATCCAACTCAATTTTTCCCCATAGCTGTTGACTTGGAGTTAATCCGGCTTGCCACTGGTTATAATAACGATCCAGGGGGTAGTCATTTACCATTAAAATTTTCATGATTATTTATTTTACTTTTTAGCTTTTTAAAAAATTCAAGTATAAAGATTAGATCTACTTCGTTGATCCCTTGATTTTAAACATTAAAATTTATTTAATTTAATTAATTAACTTCACTTAACTCGTGAATTTCGTCATTTTCTTCCTCAAAATCATAGTCGATTAATGAAAATTTTGGAAGAAAAAGAAAGATTAATGTAATCGGTAATATGAGAAGAGGTTCTCCAAAATTCATCACCAAAATCATCAAGATCATATATAAAGAATATTCGAACTTTTGATAATGGAGATAAATAAATTTACCCATTCGGAAAAGTAAAAAGGCAAATCCTACAAGCCCAAATTTAGCTATAAAATCAATAGTTCCATTGGAGATATTGAATTTACTTATTTCTACACCAAATATTGGACTATTAAGATTAATATACGCGTTACTAACACCAAATATTAACTGATAACCAAAATTTTGATATAAAAAAATTATACTAGAGAATCTATTTAATTTTACTTCACCCCCAAATTCTTCGTAGAATGCTAATTGGTTAGTTATTTCTTCATAATTTTGTAAAATCTTTATATCTTCTTCATAAATATTTGTTATTTTTTCTCCTAAGAAAGGTAAGTTGAAAAATAATATTAAACCTACAATAGATAGAAGTATCATTTTCCAACTTATTATCCCTTCATTGAATCTATAATAGAGCACCATTAGGATGCCAAGAGCTAAATAAGCTGTAGTTGATATGGTTGTAATCGTAGCAATAATTAAGATTATTGCATTCCTATCCATCACAAAGTAATTGTTCATAAAATGAAACAAAAGAGCAATAACTAAAAAGCAACCATAAGCTCCTGGTTCCCAGACAAATCCTGAGTTTCTAAAATGATGTAATTTATCATAAGTGAAAAATATGAAATTGGAGTAGGTTGCACTTATACCAGAATATGGTATAGTACTGTTATGAAATGTTTCCCCAATTTTAAACAAAATTCCTCCTCCACCTACTAATTGAAAAACATAAAGTGCTAATGATATTTTAGCTAAAAATATAATTACCTCTGAAATTAATATAGTAGCATTTTTTTTAAATACCACGCAAAATATATAAGATATTAGGATGTATTTTAATAAAAAAAATACATCACTTACTAAAAACATAACTCCAAGCTTATTAAAAAATAAATTCCTAAATATTATAAATAAAATAAATATAGCAGTAAATATTGCAAATGTATAGAGATCACTTTCATATATTCTTTTTTTATAAAGACCATAGCTAAAACAAGATATTGAAAATATAAACCAAAATACATCATATTCATAAACAAAGGATGTTTTTGCGGCAATCAATATGAAAAAAAATACGAAAAAATAGTCTAATTTTGTTTTTTCCATTTGCAAGATATTTTTTTCATAATTGTCATTAGTAATTAAAATATAAGAAAATATATTTTTTTTGTATTAGGTGTGTAGTAAATTTATGTATTAGACGTGAATAATTTTTTGAGACTCTATTGTAATCTAAACTTGTAATTTTGTTTAGATTACAATTGAGATTTGAGAACTTATTTTTGAAATACCCTAATATAATCTATAACCAATTCTTGTGGAAATACAGTGCTGGTATTAGGGTTTCCTGGAAATTGTCCACCTACTGCCAAATTAATATTCAAATGAAATGGCTTTGTAAATGTGTCTATCATAGAAGCATCGATGATTTTTTCAAAGTAAACTTTATCATTCAGTAGCCACTGAATTTTATTAGGCTCCCAAA
Organism: Algoriphagus ratkowskyi; assembly: GCF_002150505.1. GTDB lineage: Bacteria > Bacteroidota > Bacteroidia > Cytophagales > Cyclobacteriaceae > Algoriphagus > Algoriphagus ratkowskyi. The sequence continues at coordinate 3,021 of NZ_MSSV01000022.1, read as the reverse complement.
TTATAGAAAAAACATGAAATTTATCATTGAAAATTCCATTTTCTAAGGAAGTAAAATTGCTAAAGGTTTGAACATTTTTAGGTGTTCCATAAATTATTTTACCTACAAGAGTATTATTCCTTCCATCAATTTCTCCACCTCTCATTTCCAAAAGACTAATGTGACCGGGAGTTGGCCAGCTTACTTCTTTAATTTTATCTCCTAATAACCAAACTCCAGCCCATAATCCCTGTCCCTTTGGTAATTTAGCTCTGACATCTATTCTTCCAAAAGTAAGTGAAAAAGTATCAAGAGTACTAATTCTTCCAGATGTATACTGTGAATCACCTATTGTTTCTTTCTTTGCGGTGATTATCAAATTACCATTTAATATTTCAACATTATCTTTATTGTGCGATTGAAGTTCTCCACTTCCCCATCCACATGCCTCTGGGCATCCATTTCCTTGTATAAAGTTCCAATCTTCATCAAAACTGGCTGAATTAAATTCCTCTGTAAATACATTACTATAACCCTCATATGAGATAGGGCTTGAGCAAGGATCACATTCGGTGATTCTTTCATCAATGCACGAATTTAATGAAAATATTAACATTGGGAAAATCACAAACTTGATATTTTTACCAAATTGTAATATTAGTAATTCTAAGCTCTTGAAATTATTTTTTTCCATAAAATGTGGATATAGTGGTGATTATAGATATGATTTGTTGAAAGTGACGTTATATAAAATAAAATAATAAATCAATTTGACTTTAAATATGCCATGTGTTTGATGTATTTTTTCTGTTAAATATCTTTTAATTGAAATTTTCAAATATTACTAGTATGATATTATATTTTTTTTATACTTTTTTATTCAAAAGGATAATTTGACATTAAAGCTGGAGATAAGGGCAGGATATCAATCCTGTAAATTTGAGCTTTAATTTTTATACTGTTACATATTTTACATACGACTAACTTTGATCTTAACTAACTTCTGCAGGATTTAATCTCTTAAATTCTAGATATATATGTATTGATAATTTTAAATCCGAATTATTTGATTTACATCTTACATGTCATGTATAATTCACTGTAAGTTTATTTGCTTTAGTTAAATACGGAATTAATAGGGCGCTTGGATGTAACTGCTTTGTAGTGCTTTGTCGCCGATATCATACATTTCTATAGATTTTACTATGTTGGCAAGCTAACTGATTGAAATCCATAGGTTTGGTGGCTATGGTTTTTTTTAGTTTATGCTTTTTAGTTATTTTTTAATTTTAAAGATTGAAATTTAGTTTTCAAAACAATCTTTTTTCTCCCAGATTGTGAGACTATCAATATTTCTATTAGTTCTTGGTGTAAGTTCCATGAATATCATTTAAAACTATGCCAAACCTAAATTTGAAAATTTATTTTGGAAATTGTAAGGATTCAGAACACCATCTACATAGGCAAAGAGAATGTTTGATTAGCTTTATAGCTATATAAATTCGCATTACAGCTATATAAATTTGTATTTTATCTAAATGCATCTTTATTAAGATCTTTGGGATAATCAACCAATAAACGTCGCTAAGAAAATTAAATCATCTAAAATAAATTGACTATTTTTTCTCTTTCCTCATTCCGAGGCTAGATTGCCTCAATCCTTGTAATATATGATTTTATCTTTTAATTTTAGTTTCAAATCATACTATTTATTGGAATAAAAAGAGCCTCCTTTCTTAAGGAAGCTCTTAATGTTCTAGGTGTTAAATTTCACTCTAAAGTTGTATTACTTGCATACTATCTATGTTCATAACACAGTATAGAATATGTATTATATAATTCATTTATTTTATCACTACTTTTATTTTTTGATTATAAACTTTTTACTTGAAATATTATTTCCATTTCCATATACCTGCAATATATAAACGCCATTGATTAGATTGGAAACATTAATTGTTACCGTTGACTCTTCAGGTTTTGCCTTGAATGAACGTTTCACGATACCATTCATGGATATGACTTTAAATTCAAAATCATAAAAACCATCTAAGTTTGTAAAGATTACATTCAGAACATCTGTAGTTGGATTTGGACCAATTACATATTCAAGTTGAAGAGTGTTGATGTCTTTCCGAGCACTTAAAATCATAGGCGCCGAATAGATCGATGAGCCTTTGATGTCAACTGCTCTAGCAACTAGCTGATGTTCTCCGTCAGGAATATTCTTCCATTCATAACTATAGGGCTGTATTACTGAGCTTCCCAATTTTTCACCATTTAGAAAATATTCTACAAATTCAACTTTTGCTTCGAACTCGTTAAGTTCTACATTAAGATCCAAGTTTTCTCCTGATGTAATTTCCTTTTGATTGCTGGATGACAGTAGTTTTACTGACGCTTGATTTCTTTTTAAAACTTTGATAGGTACTGTCTCGGATAGGATTTCGGTTCCATCTGCAAAAACCAGTTTAGCTGATAAGTTGTGATTTCCCCAAGGAGCATTTTTCCATTTAAAATCACTATATGGAGATGTTGAAGATCCAATTGAAATTCTCTCCCGGTAATACTCAACTCTGTTAATAGGATTGACGTTTTCTGGAATTTGCACTTGTATTAAGATGCTTTCCCCAGCATTGAATTCAGCGTCTTTGATTGGATCTATAATTTCGAAGATTTTCTCAATTTTTTCTTTTACTAGTATTGAAACAGATTCTGATATTTTAAAATTGCTTGTGTCTTCTCCAATTGCTTTTGCAGTTATATTATGTTTAGTTGAAGTTGGTGTTTGCCATTTAAAGCTAAATGGACTAACATTTGAAAAACCTATGAGTTGGTCACCACTATAATATTCTACATTTTTAACGAATTTGTCAGACCCTTGAAACATGACTATTAGTTCAATGCTTTGGCCCTTATCGAATTCTTGATTGTTTACAGGAGTAACAAGAAATATTTCTGGAATTAGCACCTCATTAGGATTTTCAGTAGGTAGCTCTTCTTTCACAATTACACTGATCACTACAGGTGATGACACAGTTG
>NZ_MSSV01000021.1 GCF_002150505.1 Algoriphagus ratkowskyi | reverse complement strand
AGCACCAGTATTTATTTTCGTTTGAATGTTATTACAGCTTTTTTAATTTCATCAATGCTTTTATCAGTTTCGTCATTTGTCGTCGCGAAAATTATGTAATAAAGCTTGTCGCTGAATAAAATTGCTTGATAAATATTTTCTGTTTCACTCGACTTTTTATTCTTTCCTTTTGCGTAAATCTCGTAACCTGAAATTCCATCTATTGTAATTTCGTTTGTATATTCTATATTCTCTATTTCAATAGGTGTTTGTTTTAGTCTGTTAATGCAAAACAGTTTTTTGTCTTCTGCCGTGATTTGAGAAAACGACTTTGCAACTATCAAGTTTGTTTTGTCGCTTGACGCTGTTGGAACTTGTCCGTCAACAGAAAAGATTAAAGAGTTTGACATACTTTTTCCAAATTTCAATTTAGTTTCAGAAATGTCTATTGAATAATCAAGAGCTTCAAATGGATTGATTTTTTTGTCAGGTTCATAAAAAACTGTCAACATAGATTTTTTGATTTCATCGCCAACTTTTTTCAAGTTTTCGGGATAAACTCCGTTTATCATTATCGTTTCATTGTCTGTCCCAAATACTATGATGAATTTTGTGTAAATGTTTCCATAAGCATTTTGTATCCCTGTTGCGAAAATAGCTGGAAGCCCATTTATTGTCAAGGTTTCAATTTTCTTCATTTCAACTCCTTTACTTAGCATATTTTCTTTGGTAATTCCTTTGGAAGTTTCAGAGTAAGGTCCAGGAATGTCCAAAATCATAATACTAGAACCGCTTTCTGTTTGCTGAAGTCCAAGAAAATTAAGTCCGCCCGTAAATCCCTTCGGTGGAATTATACTAACTTTCGTCCCCTTAATGTTTTGATGTTCGTCAGTTAGTTTGTTTTCAATTTTTTTCTGTGCCCAAACTGTCAAAGAGATAAAAACTAAAAATGTTGTAAGAATTTTTCTTATCATAGTGTGTCGTCTTTTTAATATTGGTGCTAACGTATCGCTATACGCAACCAGTTGCGCATACTTTTCATATATCCTCATGACTCAGGAACTAATAAACTTAATAGGCCTACTGTCATTTCGATTTCCTAAATAAGGCGAAATTTTTTTTCAGAAATCCATTTTCAATCCCTGAATAACTAAATCGCCTATCCATTTGATAGGATTTCAACCGCACTACCCTAAAATTTTTCAGAATACTTCCCGAATATTGGTTTACAATTCGCAAACTCAACAGTTGCGTATATCTTCTTATAGGGCAGATATACGCAATAAAAATGTCCACTCAAGTCAATTAAAACCAAAAAAAGCCGACTCTCGTCGGCTTTTTCATTCTTTATAAATTCGTAATTCAATTAAACATTCTCGCTCTTTAGAGAAGCAGAGTAATATTCTCTGTTCATTCGAGCGATGTTTGTTAGGCTGATTCCTTTTGGACATTCTGCTTCGCAAGCACCGGTGTTGGTACATGCTCCGAAGCCTTCATCATCCATCTGGGCAACCATTTTCTCTGCTCTGGACATTCTTTCTACCTGACCCTGCGGAAGCATTGCCAGCTGAGAGATTTTCGCAGAGGTGAATAGCATAGCGGAAGCATTTTTACATGCTGCTACACACGCTCCACAACCTATACAAGTAGCCGAATCAAATGCTTCATCAGCAACTCTCTTAGGTATAGGAATCTCATTTGCATCTGGTACGCCACCTGTATTCACATTCACGTATCCGCCAGCTTGGATGATTCTGTCAAAAGCACCGCGATCCACCACCAAATCTTTCATCACCGGAAAGGCCTTAGCTCTCCATGGCTCTATCGTAATAGTATCTCCATCAGAGAATGAACGCATGTGAAGTTGACAAGTAGTAGTCTGCTGTGGACCATGTGGATGGCCGTTGATATAGAGTGAGCACATACCACAAATACCTTCGCGGCAATCGTGATCAAAGTGCACAGGATCTTGTCCTTTTATAGCTAATTCCTCATTCAAGACATCCATCATCTCTAGGAATGACATGTCAGCGGAAATACCATCTATTGGATAGGTAACAAAACCGCCTTTATCGCTGGCGTTTTTCTGTCTCCAAATTTTTAATGTCAGTTTCATGTGTTTATATTTTTTTTTCAATGGCCACATGGAATCTCGCACGGTGAACAAACTTAACTCTGTGTGTCGTTTTTGACATGCTCGATTTCATAAATAGTTATGAATTAAAGTCTTGAATTTATTTGTAAGATCTTTGAGTCAGCTTCACATTCTCAAATACGAGTGGCTCTTTGTGCAATGTCTCCGGCGCATTCTCTGCCATAAACTCCCACGCTGCAGCATAAGCGAAGTTCTCATCATCTCTGAGCGCTTCTCCGTCTGGAGTCTGAGACTCTAGTCTAAAGTGTCCACCGCATGACTCAGATCTGTTCAGCGCATCGTCCACCATCAACTCTCCCAATTCCAAGAAATCGGCAACTCTACTTGCTTTCTCCAGTGTTTGATTTAATTCTTCGTTTGCACCAAGCACCTTCACATCACTCCAGAATTCTTTTCTCAACGTCTGGATTAGGCCTTTAGCTTTGGTTAAGCCCTCAGCATTTCTAGCCATACCACAGTATTCCCACATGATATGTCCCAAAGCTTTATGGAAGTGATCTACCGTTTTAGTACCATTGATGCTTAGCAGCTTTTGAATAGCATCTTTTACTCCTTTTTCTGCTTTCGCAAATTCAGGATGATTTGGATCTACAGGAGCAGGTCCTATTTCAGCCAAATAATCTCCCATTGTATAAGGGATTACAAAGTATCCATCGGCCAAACCTTGCATCAAAGCAGAAGCTCCTAACCTGTTCGCTCCATGATCTGAGAAGTTAGCCTCTCCAAGAGAATAAAGTCCAGGAACAGTAGTCATCAAATTGTAATCTACCCAAAGTCCACCCATTGTGTAGTGAACGGCTGGATATATTTTCATTGGAGATTGATAAGGATTCTCACCTGTGATCTGCTGATACATGTCAAACAAGTTGCCATATCTCGCACGAATAGCATCTTCGCTGTCGCGATTGATTGCATCGCGGAAATCAAGAAAAACAGCTTGACCAGTTTCATTCACGCCTCGACCTTCGTCACAAACGTCTTTCGCATTTCTAGAAGCTACGTCACGAGGAACCAAGTTACCAAAAGAAGGATACTTCCGCTCCAAGTAATAATCTCTATCCTCATCCTTAATATCTTTTGCCTTGATTTCGCCTTTACGAAGTCTTTGCGCTATTTCCACAGTCTTTGGCACCCAAACTCTACCGTCATTTCTCAATGACTCAGACATCAAGGTTAACTTAGACTGATGATCTCCTGACACCGGAATACAAGTTGGGTGAATCTGCGTGTAGCAAGGATTGGAGAAGTAAGCACCTTTCTTATGCGCTCTCCAAGCTGCAGTCACATTCGATCCCATCGCATTGGTAGAGAGGAAAAATACGTTTCCGTAACCACCAGTACACAATAATACTGCGTGTGCAGCGTGAGTTTCAATTTTACCAGTAATAAGATTTCTGGTCACGATACCTCTTGCATGACCGTCGATAGTCACGACGTCCATCATTTCAGTACGTGGATAAAGTTTCACTTTACCATTGGCTACCTGACGGCTCAAAGCTGAATAAGCTCCTAAAAGCAACTGCTGTCCTGTTTGACCCCTAGCGTAGAAAGTCCTGGAAACTTGCGCTCCACCGAATGAACGGTTGGCAAGTAATCCACCATATTCTCTGGCGAAAGGAACACCCTGCGCCACGCACTGATCAATGATATTTACAGAAACTTCTGCAAGACGGTAAACATTGGATTCTCGGGAACGATAATCTCCACCTTTGATGGTATCGTAGAAAAGTCTGTAAACCGAGTCACCGTCATTTTGGTAATTTTTCGCAGCGTTGATCCCACCTTGCGCAGCAATAGAGTGCGCACGACGCGGGCTATCTTGGAAGCAAAATGCTTTCACTTTGTAGCCTAACTCTGCAAGTGAAGCAGCAGCAGATGCACCGGCAAGGCCAGTACCCACTACGATCACTTCGTATTTTCTTTTGTTCGCCGGGTTTACCAGCTTACTGTTGAATTTATGTTTAGTCCACTTTTCGGCTAAGGGGCCAATTGGGGATTTTGAATCTAGTATCATGAGGGACTGATTAGCTCTGTGTGAAATAGATGTAAACTGGCATGCTTGCGAATAGAATCGACACTACTATGCAATAGATTTTCCCGATTAACACAATGGCTGGAGAGTATTTCGCGTGATTCAAACCTAGCGTCTGGAATGCGCTTGCAAATCCATGGGACAGGTGAAATGCCAATAAAACCATCGCTATCACATAGCCTATCACCATAAATACATTTTGAAAAGTAAATGCGACAACGCTGAACAAATCCTTGTATTCTACGCCATCATACGTCACGAAAGGAATCTCTCCCCAATGCATCTGATACCAGAAAGTCTGCATGTGCACCACGATGAAGATCAAAATGAATGTACCTAAGATACCCATGTTGCGGGAAGATACAGTCGTAGAAGGCGGAGTAGATACGCCATATCCGATAGGGCGAGCAGCTTTATTTCTTTTGGTAAGCCAAATAGAAAAGATCACGTGCCCGATGATCGAAATGTAAGTCAGGTAAGAAAGGAGTTTTACAGCAGGGTTGGTAGTCATGAAATGTGCATAGATATTAAATGCCTCTCCCCCATCATTGTTAAACAATTGCAAGTTACCTGCAACGTGACCTGTCAAAAATAGAATCAGGAAAAGCCCGGTCAACGCCATGATCAATTTCCTGCCTATTGTGCTACTCAAGGTTTTTGTAACCCAGCTCATACAATTTTTGCGATTAGATTTAAAACGAAATCATTGATTAATAGTGCCAAATTTACATTTGGAACAACTAGCAAACAATCCATTCAAAAACACTTCTCTTATTTTAATAAGTTCTAAATAGTCTTTATTAACAAGAGTTTTTGATGCATGAATAACTTGAGTAGCAGATTTAATGTTTGATTATAACGTGTTTTTCTACTTACTTCCATTTAATTCGTATAGGAAAAGGATGATTGCTAAAACCTTAAAAGAGGATAAATTCGTACATTCTATTTCTCTCCAAAAATGAACTTGACCAATATGAAGCTTAAAATCACCCTTGGACTTTTTCTTATCTTCCTGATAGCCGGGATTTCTGAAACTTGGGCAACACACATTAGAGCAGGAGAAATCATCGCTGAGCGGGTTTCTGTACAGAATTTGACTTATAAGATCACAGTTGTAGGATATACCGATACGAGATCAAATGTCATTTTTGGTCCCGGAGTAATTAATTTTGGAGATGGAAGAATTGTCGATGGACTGAACACAGAGAGTGAGTTTAGCACTGTTATAAACTTGGGAAACCAAATTGAGAAAAATATTTTTGTCATTGAGCACACCTTCCAAGGACCGGGAACTTACACCATTAGATTTCAGGAATTTAACCGAAATGATAGAACACTGAATATGGATAATTCAGTGGACACGCCATTTTATGTAGAAACCACTATTACAATTGACCCTTTTATAGGAGTAAATAACTCTCCTGTTCTGACAATCCCGCCAGTAGACAATGGTGCAGTAAACGTCAGATACATTCATAATCCAGGTGCTTATGATCCAGATGGCGATAGTTTAGCTTATTCTATGGACATCCCTAAGCAGCAGTTCCAACGTCCAGTTAATAACTTTAGAAGCCCTGCTTCTCCAGAATTCAGTTTCAAACAAGAAGATGGTAGCACTCCAGCATTTTTGACCTTGGATCCAATTAATGGGGATCTCATTTGGGATGCCCCCGGAACCGCAGGGCAATTCAATGTAGCCTTTAGAATCAATGAATATCGGAAGCTGGATGGGAAATGGGTGCTCATAGGCTATGTGGTCCGAGATATGCAAATTATTATTGAAAACTCGAATAACAGAAGACCCGAGTTGATATTGCCCCCAGATCTTTGTGTGGTAGCAGGCACTAAAATAGAAGAAATCATCCAAGGTCAAGACCCAGATGGTGACCCTATCAAAATTGAAGTCTTCGGAGAGCCTATAGAAATAACCACCTCTCCTGCTAACTATTCACCAAAAAGCACTTACCAGCCTACTCCAGGTATCGTGAACTTCGATTGGCAGACAGTCTGTAATCATGTGCGAGCAAGAGAATATGAAGTTCGGGTAAGAATTTCAGATCAACCTAGCTCCGGACCTTCCTTAGTAGATATTAAGACTTGGCGTATAAAAGTAGTAGGCCCACCGCCTGTCTTCGATGAAATAGAACAAATGCCTGGACGAGTGGTGGAACTCAACTGGGATCCTTATGTATGCGCCAACTCCGCAAGCGAAATGCAAATCTGGAGAAGAATCAATTCTGACCCTTATCTCCCAGACAGTTGTGAAACTGGTATTCGTGCAGGATATGAATTGATTGGAACAACAACAATGCAAACAATAAATTTCCTCGATCAGAATGGTGGAGATGGACTAGCTCCTGGTAATACCTATTGCTACAGATTGGTTGCCGCCTACCCGGTTCCTAGACTAGGAGAAAGCATAGTTTCTCAGGAGATTTGCATAACTATAGACGTAGATGTACCTATCATCACTAATGTAAGTGTGGAAGCTACAGATCCTGCTGCTGGTGAGATTTTCGTGAAATGGACCCCTCCTTATGATATTGACAAGGTTCAATTCCCCGGGCCATATACCTATGAATTGCTCAGAAGTACTGGATTTACTGGCAATACCGGATTAGTCTCACTAGGTGTCACTTCAGACACGCTCTTTACGGACAAGGGTTTAAACACAGAAACTACCGTGTACAATTATGAAGTTGTGTTGCTTGATAGAAATACGAAGGTTGACACCTCCTCTAAAGCTTCTTCTGTGTGGATAGAGCCTACCATTATCAATCAGGCAATCGAGGTGAATTGGGAATTTGTAGTGCCTTGGAACAACGCTGTCAGTCAATACAAGCATGAAGTTTATAGAAATAGAACCGATGCCGCGGCTTTGGACGAAGGTACATTTGTAAAAATCGCCGAAGTAGATGTGACCACAGCAGGATTTAAATTCCTAGATGATGGAAGTTTCAATGGCGTTCCATTAGAAAAAGAGATAGAATACTGTTACTACGTGATTACAAAAGGATCTTACAATGTGGTGGGCTTGGTTTATCCTTTGGAAAACAAATCTCAAATTATTTGTGCCAAACCGGATGACAACAGGCTACCATGCCCTCCAGTTCTCTCTTTTGATGGCCCTGAATGTTCTAGCTATCTGGCAGAACTTCCATGTAATAATTCCACTTACGAGCATCAGCTTAGTTGGACTCCTGATTTTTCCGGAGAGTGTGACGATGAACTCAGTTCCTATAAGTTGTACTTCACTTCCAAAGGCGAGGACAGCCCTTTCGAATTGATTGCCACTATCTCCTCTCTCAATCTTTCTACTACCATTCGTAATCTAGCCATCTACCGCGGTTGCTATTACATCACGGCTGTAGATAGATCTGGAAACGAATCTGAACCAAGTAATGTGGTGTGCGTGGAGAATTGCCCGAGCTACATCCTACCAAATGCCTTTACTCCAAATGGTGACGGTACGAATGATACGTTCATGGCTTTTGACAATCCTTTCACACAGTGTCCTCGGTTTGTCGTTGGAGTTGACATCTTGATTGTAAATCGTTGGGGAGTGGAAGTCTTCACTTACAATAGCTTAGAATCTTCCGAAAATGACGTTTTCATCAGATGGAATGGAAATGACAAAAATGGCAACGAGCTACCCGCTGGCACTTACTTTTACTCAGGAAATGTAGTGTTTGACGTACTCGACACAGCAAATCAGAATCAGCCACTTAAAGGAACAATTCAACTCCTTAAATGACTTTAACCAAATCCATCATTTTCTTTGATGGGGTTTGCAACCTCTGTAATGCTTCCATTGATTTCGTCATCCAACGAGACACGATGGATCACTTCTTAGTGGGAGCTTTACAAGAGGATTTAAGTATAGAAATTCTTGCCAAGTATAAGGTGCGAGAAGATTATTTAGACTCCCTTGTCCTTTTGGAAAAGGGACAAATCTATTACAAAAGCACTGCTGCTCTCAAAATTGCCAGAAAACTATCTGGATTTTGGCCTGCCTTATATCCACTTATATTGCTTCCTAAATTCCTTAGAGACTCCATTTACAATTGGATCGGGAGTAATCGCTATAGGTGGTTTGGCAAGAAAAGCACCTGCAGACTCCCCAGTCCAGCCGAAAAAGAGAAATTTCTTTCTTCAGAAACAATCGCTCAAACAGGCATCAACCTCTTGTCTTGAACTTAAAATTGCGGACCTACTTTAGGAAAAGCAGTATATTTACCTCGAACAAAAAACACTACTTAATGAAGGCATTTGTTTTCCCGGGCCAAGGCGCCCAATTCCCAGGAATGGGTAAAGCACTTTATGAAGAGAATCCTGCCGCAAAAGAATTATTTGAGCGAGCAAACGAGATCTTAGGTTTCCGTATCACTGACATTATGTTTGGAGGAACTGCAGAGGAACTGAAACAAACGAATGTGACACAGCCTGCGGTCTTTCTTCATTCCGTGATTTTAGCTAAAACTACTCCTGATTTCGCTCCAGATATGGTATCAGGTCATTCTTTAGGAGAACTGTCAGCTTTAGTGGCCAATGGTACACTATCTTTTGAAGATGGATTAGATCTAGTCTATCAACGAGCGCTTGCCATGCAGGAAGCCTGCGAAATCAACCCATCTACCATGGCTGCGATCTTAGGTCTTTCAGATGAAAAAGTAGAAGAAATCTGCGCGACATTCACTGAAGAAGTGGTAGTGCCAGCAAACTATAATTGCCCAGGTCAGTTGGTGATCTCTGGATCAAATAAAGGAATCGAGCTAGCTTGCGAAAAGATGAAAGAAGCCGGCGCCAAGCGTGCCTTGCCTCTTCCGGTAGGTGGTGCATTCCACTCACCTTTGATGGAGCCGGCCCGCGAGAAATTGCAGAAGGCTATAGAAGCTACTACATTCCACACCCCTAGCTGCCCTATTTATCAAAACGTAAGTACTACAGCTGTTACCGACATAGCTGAGATCAAAGCAAATCTAATCGCGCAGCTTACAGCTCCCGTGAAATGGACTCAATCTGTCCAAAACATGGTGGCGGATGGAGCTATAGAGTTTGTAGAATGCGGACCTGGAAAAGTACTCCAAGGCTTAGTCAAAAAAATCCATCCTGAAGCTGAGGTCTCAGGTCTTTAACACTAAAGATTTGTGTCTTTTAAAAGCTGAGATCATTTAGGTTTCGTGGAAGGGATAAAAGAATTTATAGAAAAAGCTTGGTTCAAAGTCTGAAGACTTTAGCCAAGCTTTTTTTTTCACATTTCACTTCTCACAATTTACAAATCTTCTACATCTTACCTTTCACGTTTCACCACATACACTTCTCACCACTTACAAAACTTTAAACTCTCTCACTTCACTCTTATCATCACATTCTTCCAGCATCTGCAAACTACTTTTCCCGAAAACAGGATGAATAAAATCTGGAAGAATCTCTGCCAATGGTACCAGAACAAATCGCCGCTCAGATAAGAAAGGATGTGGAATCTGAAGTGTAGCAGTATCTATTATTTGATCCCCATAAAAAATAATATCAATATCCATGGTACGATCACCCCAATGCTCCTCTCGTTTTCTCCCCAAATCTATTTCGATTTGTTGGGTAAATGCTAAAAGTTCAACAGGAGAATAAGCTGTTCTTATTTCAATAACCTGATTCATAAACGCCCCCTTAGCCACTCCACCCCATGCTTCTGTCTCATACACGGTAGACTTAAGCGTCAATTTACCGAACTTCGAAACAGCTTCGACAGCCGCATTCAAGAGTTTCATTCTATCTCCTTTATTCCCCCCAACTATTAAAACTACTTTTTCAAACATTGTCAGTATATAATTGCTTTTGTAATCATGCTTCAAATTAGGTTATTTTGGAACCTCAAATAATTTAGCTTATGAAATTCTTAGGAAATGTACTGGCGGTGATCGTCGGTCTTTTTGTTTTCAGCATTCTTGGTGTGCTGCTTATGCTCGGCTTGATCGGCATTGTAGCCTCATCAAGTGGAGGAGATGAAGTTACTGTAAAAGAAAATACAGTTTTGCATCTAGACTTAAATGGCAGAACTATCGTGGAGCGGACCTCCGATGATGATCTGGACCTTTCCATTTTTGGAAATCCATTTGGACAAGACATGACAGCTGGCTTGATCAACCTTAAAAAAGCCATTGAACAAGCCAAAACCAATGATAAAATCAAGGGTATTTACCTAAACACTGGACTTGTTTTTGCCGGCCAAGCGAGTTTGCTTGAGCTTCGAGAGGCTCTAGTTGACTTCAAAACTTCGGGCAAATTTATCATTGCTTATGATGAAGCTTATACAGAAGGTGGTTATTACATAGCCTCAGTAGCAGATGAAATCTACTTGAACCCACTTGGTGGAATCGACTTCAACGGTTTTTCTTCCGAAGGGATTTTCTTCAAAGGTCTTTTCGAAAAAGTAGGCGTGAAACCTGAAATCTTCCGTGTGGGAGAATTCAAATCTGCAGTTGAGCCATTTATCTTGGAAAAAAACAGCCCTGAAGCAAGACTTCAAACCCAGTCATTTCTGGACGATATGAATCAATTTGCGCTACATGGCGTCTCTGAATCAAGAGGAATTGCATATGACAGCCTGAAGAAAATCAATGATCTGATGTTAGTTCGCAAGCCTCAAGATGCAGTAACTTATGGTTTGGCAACTGACTTACTCTATTTTGATCAAGTTCTATCCAAGCTGAAAGAAAAGTTAGGCGTAGATGAGGATGATGATATCACAACAATCAACGTAACGGACTTAAATAAAACAGCTAAGTCCAAGAACATCACTTCCAAGAATAGAATCGCAGTAATTATCGCAGAAGGTGAGATTGTAGGTGGAAAAGCAGACGGCGTGATCAGCTCAGAGAAGTTTGCAAAAGAAATCCGAGATGCGCGTAAAGATGATAATATCAAAGCAATCGTCCTTCGTGTGAATTCTCCTGGAGGCTCAGTAGTTGCCTCAGAGGTGATCTGGAGAGAGATGGCTGAAGCAAAAAAGGCTAAGCCTCTTTATGTATCCATGGGCGAAGTAGCAGCTTCCGGAGGTTATTACATCGCAGCTCCAGCTGACACGATCGTTGCGCAGCCCAATACTATCACTGGTTCAATTGGTATCTTCGGAATGATGTTTAACGCTCAGGAATTGCTAAACGACAAACTAGGAATCACTGTAGATGTGGTGAAAACAGGTGAGCTATCTGACTTTATGAATCCAACCCGACCGATGACAGATGTGGAGAGAAATATCATACAAAACACTGTGGAAGATGGCTACGATGTATTCATTTCGAGAGTAGCAGAAGGAAGAGGTATGTCTGCTGAAGCCGTAAAAGAAGTTGCATCAGGTAGAGTTTGGACAGGAAATCAAGCTAAAGAAAGAGGCTTGGTCGATGTCTTAGGTGGACTAAATACCACTATCGAAATAGCCGCTGCAAGAATTGGCGCTGGCGAAGATTATCGAGTAGTTTATTATCCTACCAAAAAACCTTGGTTCGAAACGATCATGGAGGACCTAGGAAACAACGTTCAAGTTAGAATTCTAAAAAGTCAATTAGGTGAAAACTATAAGCTTTATCAGCAAGTAGAAAAACTGAAATCCTACGAAGGTGTTCAAGTAAGAATGCCACAGGATATCATCATAAAATAAAGAAAGCGGCTCAGGCCGCTTTTTTTTGTCATTTTTTCTTAACCGCAGTGAACGCAGAGTTTCTCGCAGAGAGCGCTATTTTTTTCTCAAATCCGTTTTCTTGACGTGAACGTTGGGGTTTAATTGGATTGCGGCTGTCCAGCTTGCCTAGAAGTTGAAACAGTATTAGTCTAGCTATCGCTGCGGCACTAACGCCAAATGGTAATGTCAGACTGAGCGAAGTCGAAGTCCATCTGTTCTTCTTCTCCAGATGCTGAACTTATTACAATTAATGCTCACGCAATGGCGCTAAGGCGCAAATTTTATGGAATAATCCCAATACAAGTTTATCGCAAGTAACTATGGCACGACTATCAGCAGACCAGGGAATTAGAATGGTACATGTGCCAGGAACAATAACAAAATAGCTATCGGAGTAGAAAACCTACTTTTACTACCAGCAAAACGCCGAAAACTGCTCACTGAGACTGCTCACTGTATCCTTCCTGCATCAATATCAACCAAGCTCTTTCGACATCATCGTCATCCAGCGCTTCTTTAGCCAACAAATGTAAGTGATCAGCCATAGAGTCTTGATCATACTGAAAGCGAACTTTCATCTCTTTGATCTCTGGGCTTTGTCCAAATTCTGCCACCTCAGCCTCACTTGGGAATGCTTCCACATTGCCCAATCTCCCGAGGTTATTCCCACTTAATATTGTGCTGTTTTTAACTGCTTCAGGCATTTGATCTATTCCAAGACCAAGCGTACGTAAAGGCTTTGGAATTTGAAATAGAGATGCGCCACTTGCTCGGCTGTACCAATTCCCGCCTAATCGTGCCACAGCATCTAACTTCCTAGGATCAATTACACCCATTTCATCCAAGATCGATTCATTTACATGCGCTACAAGCACCTCGCAAATCACCAGATTCCCTGCTCCTCCACTATCGCCAAGCGACTTTACCTCATTTACTTTACACTCAAAAGCCACATGTGCTTCCTTGATTCGAGGGGGTTTCACTTCATTTGACATCACCTGAGTAAACCCAGCTTTCTCGAACTCATTAACCCCTTTTGCATACTCTGTACTAGCAAGTGACATCTGCTCCACCATTCCAAAATGAACCACATGAATTACCACCTCTGGCACTTGCAACACGTTTTCGAGGGTATGCTTTGTTGTATTATCCCGCACTCTTCTCGAAGGGGAGAAAATCATTATAGCAGGATTGGTACTGAACAAATTAAAAAAACTAAAAGGACTCAAATTAACATTTCCATCAAGATCTACTGTGCTGGCAAAAGCAATTGGTCGAGGAGCTACGGCTCCCTGTAGCAAGGCATGAAATTCGGGAGTGGAGAGGTCAGTGGGATAAAAGGTTTTCATTAGATAGTGTTGTTGGGTGTTCGATGCAGGATGTCAGATGTTTTTTCAAAATCTATAATTTGAATTATAAAGTCTTTACATTTCATCTTGGTATTTCTAAAATTAAAACTCAAATTCAATTACATAAACCATTTTTCAAGAATAAGTTCTAAAATCATGCTTACAATCGCGCGTCACCTGTTAAAATCATTTGCATTTCTGCTCATTTTCGTGGTAGGAATCACCTTTCATTCTTCAGCTCAAACACACAATTTCGCTACGTTCAACATCCGATATGCCAATCAAAATGACGTCGGAAACCTTTGGGCAGATAGATTATCACATGTTTCAAGTTTAATTCAGTTTCATCAAATCGAGTTATTCGGTGTACAGGAAGCATTACATAATCAACTGACTGACTTGAGTACTGAACTTGGATATAAATATATTGGCGTTGGCCGTGATGATGGAACCGAAAAGGGTGAGTATGCCGCGATTCTCTATAACCCGAAAAAGTTTGAGATTCTAGATCAAGGCACCTTTTGGCTATCTCCAACTCCTGAGAAGCCGAGCAAAGGTTGGGATGCCGCATTGAATAGAGTTTGCACCTGGGGGAAATTTAAAGATGAATCTGGAAAATCCTTTTTTGTATTTAACATTCACTATGATCACATAGGTCAACAAGCCCGGGAAGAAAGCAGCAAATTGGTCATGGCTCAAGTAGCTAAAATCAACAAAGAAAACGCTCCAGCTATACTCATGGGAGACTTCAATGTAAAACCCGATAATGCAGCATATACCACGATCACCTCTGACCCAGATTGGAAAGACGCTAGACTGATTTCAGAGATCCCAGCCTATGGACCAGCTGGCACTTTCACAGGATTTGACTGGGAAAGAATGCCTGAGGGCATAATCGACCATGTTTTTGTCAAAGGTGACATCAAAGTCATTCGTCATGGAATTCTTACGGACAACTACGGCAAAAAGTACCCTTCTGATCACTTCCCTGTGTTAGTAGAAGTTGAATTCTAATAATTAAACTGATCTAAATTCAGTATTCGAAGTTCATCATTCTACATTCCCAATTAACCTTAGTTATGCTGCTTCTCCAGAAGCAGCATTCCTTTTTACTCTATTTAAAGAGCATAAATGGCACCATGCTAAAAGTAGAAACCCAGAAAAAAGAGGAAGTATTGTTTTACGGAGGATAGCGAGATTAGTGTATACTATCTGAATGCGACACACTATCATGTCAAGCATATAATTCTTGGAATCAATTCATCTAAGAATTCAGGGACGTGACCAACAGCCAAAACCTGCCCTTTTCCAATGCTTAAAATATGTTTTGGCTCTTGATAGTAATAACTGGAATTGAGTAAATGAACGTTATCGAAATACTGGAAATGCTTGTTCAAATTACGGTATCCCTCATAATAACGACTCACTATTTCACTTTCAGGAACGAAGTGACCGCCATTTTCAACTCTAATTTGCACGCGCCTTTTTGCTTCTTCTACTGAATCCAAGCAGAAAAAAACCAAATTCAAAGCAAACCCTGATTCTTTAAACATTTCAGGCCAAAATAATGGAGTTGAATTGAAATTGGTTTCGTAACAGAAATTCTTGCGCTTTAAAAGAGAATCCTGAATCTCACTTTCTAATTCGGCTGTAACAATACTGTGAGCCATTACATCTCTAAATTCTGTGTCAATTAACCTGTCATAGGTTTTTAAAAAGTTTTTGTCATAATCAAAGGGTATGACACCTTTAGGAACTATCGCATTGGAAAATGAGGATTTACCTGAACCATTGCAACCTGCAACCACCGTTAAAAAAGGCCTATCCACCGAATTGCGGTGATGGTCTAGGATTCAAAGTCAACCTTCCTTCTTTCAACTTTTCCTCATAAACTTTGATTTCTCTACGGATTCTTGGCATCTCTTTTTTGAGCTTTATATCCAAATCATTCAGAAAAGCTGTGATATCATCATGAGTTCCCATATCGTAAAGATATCAAATACTTAATTATATTCTAACTGAAGATAATTTTAAGAAGCTCTCTAAAAGACATCCAAAAATCTATCTGTAAAAAACCTCTAGAGTAATCCTAAATAACGGATATGGCAAAAAGCACCCTTCTGATCACTTCCCTGTGTTAGTAGAAGTGGAATTCTAACTACGCAAATCCTTTAATATTCAGGATTCGAAGTTCATCATTCGATGTTCATTATTCATAATTAACAATAGAGGTCTCCCGAGCTACCGGCATTTGACCTCGAAATTTTGAAATATTCAGCAACCGTCAATTCTCATTGTAGCCAAATCTTCTAGATTGTAATATCTGTTTCCACCAATTTTCCCGGGCTATAATAATTAAATCGTCGGTTGTAGATTTATAGATATCCAAAATTGAAAACCTAAAATTTTCCTGAACGTGAATGAAGTTTATAGGTGTTAATCCTATATTTCCACCATGCCCATTTCTAATATAAAAACGCCAACGACCTAAAATCATGCTTTCCCCATACGCTGAGCCTACATATTGTTTACCATTAGATATGTCTGTAAGTAAATAAACGCCCTTTTGATTTTCTAAGGCAGTTTTCCAAGTGTCCTTTTCGATTACTCTTTTTAATTCAATCCAAGAAATATTCACCTTATCATAGCCTGGAAAAAGATCATTGTCAAAAGTATCAGGCAATAATTGTGATACTTCGCAATCGTCTATTACAGATGCTGCATTCCGAATCATCATTTGAGATCTATTTTTAAATCTTATAATTAATCGCCCAAAGTATTTTTCGTATTCCTTCAATGCCTCATATTCGTAGCCTATTCCATTGTAGACATTTAAGTCTTTAGTCACTTTTCCAATATGGAACAACAACCAATAATTTTCTTTGGGGTGTATCTTGACAAATGCAATGGTCACTTGCCCTACTTTGTAAGATCTTTTATTAGGATAATTATGATAATGACCTTCGAGCATCACTTCAAGGTTACCATTTTTAAAATCGTCTATTGGGTTCCAATTATCTCTAAACATCAAATTGAATCTGATCTTCACATTCAACAAATCCTCGATTTGCAAAATCTCATTTAGATTTATTTTGTCCATTTTTCAATGTAATGGTTAAAAATCAACTTAGAAATTTAGATCATTTTTTTCTAGTGCTGTACCTAAAGGCACAGCAAAAGGATGCAATAATCAATGAGCTACCCATAGTTTGCCCCGATGGGGCAAGTTTTAGCTACAATTGGAGACGATCAAATTATTTAAGAAAATGTCTGTGCCCTTTGCGCCTTCCTTTGCGAGCTCTGTGGTTAAAAAAATCTTCGTAAGCGAGAGTAAAAAAATCTAAAAAAAGACCTTTGGGGTTTTGAAAACCCCAAAGGTCTGAAAGATTTAAGGCTCCAAAGCCGCAACTCCTGGAAGCACTTTGCCTTCCATATGCTCTAGCAATGCTCCTCCACCTGTCGAAACAAAAGAAACATCTTCTCCAAAACCAAACTTGTTCACTGCAGCAGCAGAATCTCCACCACCGATCAATGAGAATGCGCCAGCTTTAGTTGCTGCCACCACTGCTTCAGCAACTGCTTTTGTTCCTTTGTCGAAAGATGACATTTCAAAAACACCCATTGGTCCATTCCAAAGGATAGTCTTTGATTTCATTATTTCAGCTGCAAAAAGCTCTGCTGTTTTTGGTCCGATATCCAAGCCCATCCAGCCGTCAGGAATCTCCCCCTTATTTGCCAAAGCTTGCTCAGCATCATTTGCAAAAGCCTTGGAAATGACCGTGTCCACCGGAAGTATCAGGTTCACTCCTTTTGCCTTAGCTGTTTCCATAAGCTCCAAAACGAAGTCCAATTTGTCTGCTTCCAAAAGAGAATCGCCGATAGTTCCGCCTTGCGCTTTGGCAAATGTGTACGACATGCCTCCGCCAATTATCAAGGTATCCACTTTGTTCAGCAATTGCTCGATGATCATAATCTTATCGGCAATTTTGGCACCGCCCATGATTGCTATATATGGTCTCTCTACATTATCAAGAACTTTATCTGCATTTTTCAACTCAGAAAGCATCAAGTACCCACAAACTTTCTCTTTAAAGAACTCCGCTATTACAGCCGTAGAAGCATGCGCTCTATGTGCTGTGCCGAAAGCATCATTCACATAGATATCGCCAAGCTTGGATAGTTTTTTAGCAAAGTCAACATCGCCTTTTTCTTCCTCTTTGTGAAATCTAAGGTTTTCCAAAAGCAACACTTCGCCTGACTTCAAACCTTCAGAAAGCATTTCAGCTTCTCTCCCAATGCAGTCCGGAGCAAATTTCACTTTTCTATCAAGTGCTTTCTCTAATTCTACTACAATATGCTTTAAAGAAAATTTATCCTCTGGACCAGACTTAGGTCTGCCGAGGTGTGACATCAAAATCACTGAGCCGCCATCGTTCAATATTTTGTTGATCGTAGGTAGAGCAGCTTGGATTCTTGTGTCGTCTGTTACATTCAAATCCTTGTCCAAAGGAACATTGAAATCCACTCTCACGAGTGCTTTTTTTCCTTCAAAACTAAGGTTATCTACATTTTTGATTCTAGAGTTCATAGTATGGTTATTAGCTTTTGATGACTTTTATAGGTAAAAGTCAGGTGTGAATTTATCAAAGATTACGGCAAAAATCGACTTTCGACTTGGATCAATTTATTGAAAAAGACTTGAACTCAGTTTTATTCTTTTGTTGCAGCTCGTTTTAAACGATCATTTATGGCTCTGCCAAGTCCAGTATCAGGCATCAATTCCGCCAAAATTATAGTCGCATTTGATTCATCGAGTTTTCTCATCGCAGCAAAAAGATGTGTAGCTGCTTCCTTCAAATCAGAGTTTGGACTTAACGCTATTTGGTTTCTTCCAGAAACTACTGAAAAGGATTTATCTAAAGAAAGAACTGCGAAATCATCCCCTTGACCAAGATATTTCGAAATCAATTCATCCAAATCCCCGATCAAGAATGGTTTGCTAGGCGAATAATGGGTCTCAAGCAAACCTGGTGCTTGGGGATTAGAGGTGCTATAGCTTTTCACAGTCACTGGTCCAACTAGCTCCTCGATCTCGGAGATGTCCAAACCACCCAATCGATATACGATTATCTCATCATCTTCCATTCCTACTATAGTACTCTCCAGTCCCACCTTACACTTTCCTCCATCCAAAATGTAAGAAATCTTTTCTCCAAGCTGCGCTTGCACGTGCTGCGGAGATGTTGGGCTGATGTATCCAAATGGATTTGCACTAGGCGCTGCCAAGGGATAAGCTAGCTGAGAGAGTAATTCTAATGTAAGTGGGTGATCAGGTACGCGAACAGCCACACGCTCTAAGCCTGCAGTCACGATATCTGGAATGTTATTATTCTTTGGAAGTAAAAGTGTAAGCGGCCCTGGCCAAAAACGCTCTGCGAGAGCATTCAAAGACACTGGAATATCAGTTACATAGTTTTTAGCTTCCAAAAGAGAAGCAACATGAATAATCAGTGGGTCAAAACTAGGGCGATCTTTTGTCTCAAAAATTGAGGCAACTGCCACAGAACTCAGTGCATTCCCAGCTAATCCGTATACAGTCTCTGTTGGGATAGAGACTAATTCACCCGCATCCAACAGATGCTTTGCCTGCGATATATCTTTGCCTATGTCTGCCATCTTATTCACAAAAATCTTCTATCCAAGTTTTGGCTTCTGTAAAACCTAGCTGAAGAGCCAACTTCAAATCTGCACAACCTTCTTCCTTTTCGGCTTCTCCTAATGCCGACATTCTCGTCACTCCTAGTAAGTAAAAAGCAGCACCGTTCTGCCCATCCAAATTGATTGATTCTGTAAGCGATTGCATTGCTCCTGCTGGATCGTTGTTGCCTAGTTGGGCTTTGCCACGATTGAAATACACAAGCGCTTGATTAGGATTAGCCTGCAGCGCTTTGTCAAAATCCAACAAGGCATCTTCGTATTCCTCTAACCCTAGCAAAGCCAGTCCACGATTGTAATAAATATCGGTTTGATTAGGGTCTAGTATTGTTGCCATGTTATAGTCAGAAACTGCATTTTTGAAATTTTCAAGCTTCAAGTTTGCATTTCCTCTGTTGAACCAAGCTTTGTAGCTGGCAGAATCTGCATCGATTGCCGCCGTAAAAATAGGAATAGCTTCTTCGAATCTTTCTTCCTGGAAAAGTGCAGCGCCCTTAGCATTCAGTGCAGTCCCATTGCTTGGGTTTATCTCTAACGCGCGATTAAAGAAGCTGATAGCCTCACCCCAATTCTGGGAATCCATCTGCTGTATTCCAGCCTTCACCAATTCCTCTTCACTTGGGCTACAACCCATCAGTCCCGCTACTATCACGGCAATTATCCAAAGTTTTTTCACAGCTTAAATTTTGGGCAAAGATAAGGATTGCTCCATTTGTATCAGAGTTTAGGCTGAAGTTTTGCCCGATAGATTTCTGAAAGTGGACTTGGCTTTTTTGTATTGATATCTACAGAAACTACCGTACACTTACATTTCGCATACACTACCTCTTCTCCTTCTTTGGTTTTACCTACAAGATATTGCTCGAGATCAAAAGAGCTATTCCCTATTCTAGAACAGCTAAGTACAGCTTCTACTTCATCTTCCAAATGAATAGGCCGGATGAAATCCATCTCAACTCGAGCTACCACAGCACCAAACTCCATGATATCCCAATCGCATTTTCTCAGTAAAAACTCACCTCTTGAATGCTCGAAATAATTGAAATAAATCCCATTGTTTACATGGAGGTAGCCGTCAATGTCAGAGAACTTCACTTGAATAGGAATGCAGAAAGTCATCTCTGACTTAATTCCGGCAGGATCAATCTGGAGCATTAAAGTAGAATTTCTGATTTACTAGTCTTTTCAAGCATTCTCAGTATAGAAGGATTGTACCCAATCACATCTTGTACCGAGTCAAATGCTACCCAAGCCAATGAAATACTCTCATCGCTTTTGGCCAAGGGTTCATAAAGATCAGCTTCCAGAATATATCGAACATCAAAATGAAAGTGCTCTGGAACATGTGGACGCCCAGGGATGATGTGCTTATCCAAATCAAAAATAGTTTTATCCACAAACTCCAAACTCTTCAAGCCACTTTCTTCTTCTGCCTCTTTCATTGCTACTTCTAGCAGATCCTCATTTCCATCGGCATGTCCACCGAGCTGAAGCCATCTTCCAAGTTTGCGATGAAGCGTGAGCAGCGTATGAGTACGCTTTCTATTCACGACCCAAGCAGAAGCAGTAAAATGACCTTCCAGCCGAGCTCTTTCGTAGGCAATAGGAACCTCTGTCAAATCCCAAAAATCCTGGATAAAGTTGGCTTCTTCTTCATATGGAGTACGATATCTTCCTAGTTGCTCTCTTAAGTTAAATCTGTCCATCATGGGTTGCTTCTAATATATGATCAAGAAAATGATCGAAAGGTTTAGGGTCATGGTATAGCCTGTCCGAATAAAATGTCACTAAAACCTTGAGGTAGTTTGGCTGGTTATTCATGCTAACCTTCTCTATAGCAACATTGCCATAGAGTTGGGAAATCAGTTCATTTGCTGCAAGTTCAACGATTGGAGGTTTGAAATAATACTTATCGGTGATTTTAACTTGCTCATTTATTTCTTCCATTTTTCTATCCAAACTCACTTTTCTGTATCCCAAAGCTAGAACTCGCTGCGCAAAAGCCAAGAAAAGCAACGAAAAAGTTTGCTCATCTAGAGGTTCTTCATAGGTGATTGCAAATCCTCTAGCATACTTTGAGTCCAAAATATGGGTTTGGGGTTTGTCCTCAATCTGTATCGTTTTGAAGTGATAAGATTTGGAAATCAATTTGAAAGTCTCTGCACCTTCCTTCGAATTCATCCAACTTGTGGCATTTGCTATTTCCTCTAGTTTAATTACCACGTTTTCCTTATGTGTCACCGGCGATTTCTCCGATGACTTGAAAACTTTATTGAATAAATCGTCAAGGAAATTACTCATGAATTGTTAAGGTGTAGCTGCCAGAGGCGAGTCGTGTAATATATCCCTGTTCTTGCAAAATGCGCAAAACACGAAGGTTTTTTTCAGCCATTGGCAAACGGATGCTTTCGAATAGTTGACGTTCTGTTAACTCTCCCGCCTCACTTATAGTTTCGAGAATCTTATTTCTAAGCTTCGTTTCTGCCGCTTCAGGCTGAATTGCTTTGCGTAGTGCTAAGCAAATATCGCACACACCGCATTGCTGATCCGTCTTTTCTCCGAAATACTCCTGAATAAACTGCGTGCGACAAAGATTCGTTTGCTGACCATACTTTGCCATACTTTGTGCCTTATCCAGTGTCAATGCTCTCCGCAGCTCTATGCGTTTAAAGTTGAGAGGCATTTTCCCAGCATCATATCGAGGAGTCAAAAAAGTAATTTGAGGTTTGTCCTTACGCTGATCGTAAACCATTACTTCCAGCTGCTCTAGCTGCTTGAGTGACTTGATCACTTCACTTTCAGAAACATTAAGAGACTTCGCTAATTTTGATTCTTGAATTTTTATATACTCCGAAAAAACATTCCCACCGTAAGTTCGCATCATGATTTTGACCACAGGGTCTAGCTTTACATAGGCAATCTGAATCTCATAGAGCCTAGAGGGATCTACAGTGAAATGGATTTTGGAAGGCGAATAATAGCTTTCACTCAGTCCGATAAAACCCTCTTCTTCTAGCAACTTCAGCGCATAAAAGGTTTCCAAAACGCCTAATTGATAAGTGTTTGCAAACTCACTCCACTCGAAATCAAAACTACTCAACATGTTGCTACCCACTGCAATTCTGTAGTAGTTTGCAAGACATTGGTACACCCGTCTCACAAAATCTATCGGTGGATAAACCAGCTCCGCACGCGCCAATATTGTTTCGAAATCCTGCTTATTGGCTAACAGAACGCCATAGGCCTTTGCTGTATCTCGTCCAGCACGACCCGCTTCCTGATAGTAATTCTCTACGTTTTCTGGCAAATCACTATGAATCACCACCCGCACATCTGGCTTGTCGATCCCCATTCCAAAAGCATTGGTACTCACCATCACACGCACTTCATTTTTCATCCATGCCTCCTGCCGCTTGGCTCGGTCCTGCATGGAAAGGCCCGCATGGTAAGCGGAAGCAGAAATCCCGAGCTGACCGAGCGCCTTGGCGATCTGATGTGTTCCTTGTCGACTCCTCACATACCAGATGGCTGTACCATCGATTCTACTGAGTATCTCCAGTCCTTTTTCAAGTTTATTCTCTACTAGTCGCACACTGTAGCTCAAGTTTTTTCTTGCGAAACTCTGATGAAACTCTGCCGCCTTTTTCATCTCTAACTTCTCCATGATATCCGCACAAACTTGCGGAGTGGCAGAAGCCGTCAATGCCAAAACAGAAACTTTTGGGTGGAATATCCGAATCAGAGCAATCTCCAAATAAGGAGGACGAAAGTCATAGCCCCACTGAGAAATACAATGTGCTTCATCAACTGCGATAAGATTAACTTTCATCTGTCGAAAACGCTCTATAAAAAGCTCTGCTTTCAATCGCTCAGGAGAAACGTAGAGAAATTTATAATCCCCAAAAATGCAATTATCCAGCGTGCGATCAATCTCCCGATAGCTCATCCCTGAATAAATGGCCGCAGCTTTGATTCCCTGAGACTTTAGCGCATCTACTTGATCTTTCATCAAAGCAATCAACGGACTGATCACTAGACAAATCCCATCTAGCGTCAAGCCTGGAATCTGATAGCAAAGTGATTTTCCTCCGCCTGTCGGCAAAAGTGCAAGTGTATCCTGCCCAGCCAAAACTGACTCGATAATTTCTTTTTGGACTGGCCGAAAATCAGCATGCCCGAATACCTGATGAAGGATCTCAGTCGCGCGATTCAACATTTACCAATCGGGCGAAGTTTTAGACAAGAATGCCGCAATTCCCTTTTTACAGTCTGCATGAGCTCTAGCCTTGGCATTTATTTCCGCGGCGAGTTGCAGTGACTTATTTCTTTCTGTCTCATTTAGCTGACGCAAAAGTGCTTTCGTCTTCGCCATGGAGAAAGTTGAATTTTGGGAAATGAGCTTGAGTGCAAATTCTTGCACGGATTGTGAAAGAAATTCAGCTGGCTCTACGACAGTAATCAGCCCTAATTCGGCGGCTTTGGTTGAAGAGATAAACTCTCCAGAAAGTAGTAATTCCTGTGTTTTGGCAGCCCCAATCTGCTCCATTAAAAAGACGGAAACTAATGCTGGAACAAAACCAATTCTAACTTCAGTATAACCAAACAATGCATCAGGGACTGAAAAAGCGAAATCGCAAACTGTAGCCAATCCACAGCCTCCAGCCAAAGCATGGCCTTGAATCTCTGCTATCACGACTTTGGGTAGACAATAAATCAAATTAAATAACTCCATCAATCGGCGACTATCGGCTAGATTTTCCTCATAAGAAAAATCCTGAAGCTGCTGCAAATAAGCAAGATCTGCACCTGCACAAAATGCCTTTCCTGTAGATTTTAACACGATTACCTTCACATCCTCGTTTGCATTCATAGCCTCAAATGCGTTATATAATCCAGCAATCAACTCAGGACCAAGGGCATTGCGTTTCTCTGGTCTATTCAGGGTGATGGTTCCTATTCTATCGTTGATCTCTGTAAGTACAGCGTTCATTAGAATTATAAGTTAGGTTTGGGATCAAGTTAGTTTCAATAGCAGGCTTTGCAAAACCAAACTCAGAAAAGTATTCTGTAAGCCAAGGAATCTAACGGTAGAGAATGCCTCAATTCCATATTAACCCACTTTCCATCAGACCAATAATACATTGATGTCGGCGGAGAAGTAAAGTGGAGTTGATTTTCTTGCGGATGTAGCGTGACATTAGTCTTGAGAAAAGCCAGTTGTATTGAGTCTTTTTGTATAGCATATAAGGTTTTTGGCAACTGCGACACATGTTGTTGAATACGATTTCGATCTACAGAGTAGCTGATTTCACCTTCTTCTAGTCCTTGATTAAAAGAATATAGCTCGTTAAAAACCGAGAAATCAAACATGTGAGATTTCTTTCCTTGATATACTATCAGCTCCTTGGACGGCACATTCACTACGGAATACAGCTGGACTCCAGTCCATAGAAAAGCTAGACTCAATGCCATCCAAGTAAGTGTTCTTTTGGAACCAAATTCCCAAAAGGTAGCAATCAAAAGAATTCCCCACACCAATATCATTCCAGAAAAATCCATTGTCAATCGATCCAATTTTCCGCCAGGAATCAATCTTATGAGCTCTGCAATATAATTTTGGAACCAAATCAGCCAACTCAAAGCCCAGCCTAATACATCTCCCACCAGAGGAACCCATCCAAAAATCATCAGCGGCACACCTACTTGCATAATGACAAATGCCAGCGGTAAAATGAGCATATTACCGAGCAAAAAGTAGGTAGGAAAAATATGGAAATAATAGATGGAAAGTGGAAATGTGACCAATTGAGCTGCTAAACTGACCGAAATTAATTGCCAGATATATTCTAGCGCCTTGCTCCTAGGCAACCAGCAATTCAATATTAAAGGCTGGATCATTACTATGCCAAATACTGCCAAATAGGACAGTTGAAATCCTACCTCATAGATCACATCGGGATTAAAGGTGATCATAAGTATGGCTGAAAATGCCAGAATATTATAAATTGAAGGTCGACGCTCACGCATCTGTCCCAGTGTCAATAAGGAAAACATCGTCGCTGCTCGAACCACAGAGGGAGATAATCCTGTCAGAAAAGCGTAGAGCCAAATAATCAAAATGACGAATAAAAGGTAAAGCCTTGACTTTTCCTTTTTCATTTTGAGAGGCTTCAAAATCAGAATAAATAGCGCATAAATTATCCCAACATGAAGGCCAGAAACAGCTAGAATATGCATGACGCCAGCCTGAGTATACGCTTCACGAATGGTAGGATCAAGCTCCTTTTTCTGTCCCAAAAGTAAGGCTAAAGCAATTTGAGCAGATTTGTCATCAGGTATTTTCGACTTGAGCATCTCGGCAATATTCTGTCGTAAATGCACCAAAAAGTATTTAGGACCACTTTTGGATACCGAATCAACAACTTGAAAATCTTTACCAAGAAACTGCCGATAGGTGATCTCTTGCCTAGACAAGTATTCCTTATAGTCAAATTCATTAGGATTTCGAGGGCTTGCGATAGTCTCAGGTAATTTGTTCACCAGAAGTATTTGACCTGGCTCAAGCGGTTTCTTATTTTGATGATAAACAAGAATTTTCCCTTCTGCATCCGTCCATTTTCCTTCTTGAAAAACTGATTTCACTTCTAGAAGATTTTCGAAGGAATTAGGCTTTTGTTGATCGTACATCGTGACTTCTGCCAGATAGGAGACTGAATTAGAAAAATCGGTCTGCCGGGCAGATTGCTTCTGCTTATTGGCAACTAGAAGTGCTCCTAAAGCTATCAACGCTAAATACCCCAGATAACTTGGCTGATGGGTTGACTTACGTGTGGCAAGAAGTGATACAAAAATCAAGTACGCACCCCAAAGTAGTGACAGGATTATGGCTAGCGAAAGAAAGTTAAACGAAAAGGGAGATTGTGCCCAGAAGATCCCGAGCAATACAAAAGGGAGATACCGTAAAAATGGAAAGTCAGCAAATCTCATATCGAAAAAACTTAGAGATTTAATTTACTTTATTTTTCTATAAAATCTGCCGTAATTCTGATCAAGTTGTTTTTCCACTCTACCTATTATTGATTAGTATGAATATCCGCAATCTTGCCAGTAGCCATTAATTCTTTGCTCATCAGGCTGGAAGACTGAAGACAGTTGACCGAAGTGGCCTAAAATTTAGAGTTGAGCTTATTTCGTATTGCTTTAGTCTCCTTACTGGTAGAATTGCGGATATACATATTGATTAGTATGAATTTCCGCAATGATGCCAGTAAACCCAATTTTGCTTTGAAGGCTGGAAGAACGATGACGAGTGACCGAAGTGGCTTAAAAATTTAGAGTTAAACAGATTTTATAATGCTTATAACTGTTAACTGGTAAAATAGCGGATATACATAATTGATAGGCATAAAAAAAAGTCCCACAAATGCAGGACTCTTAAATCTCAATTTTTGATTAAATCTTAGAATCTGTAACCCAGGTTGAATCCAGCGTTAAACTCGATCGCTGTAAATCTATCAGATACTGCATCGCTAAAGTTCCTAGACACACTAGCAAATGGACCAAAAGCGAAATTTTTAGACATTTCCCACTTATATCCAGCCCCAGCACCTAAGATGAACGCATTCATATCAGTAGTTTGTATTCCATCCCCACTAACAGGCTCTTCAAAATCGCCAAATCTATATTTAGCTAAAGGGAAGATAAAAAATCTACCATTTGAATTGTCTCCAAAATAAAAATTCATAGACGCCTGCAAGGAATTAGTCTTGTACTTTTTCCCATTATTTTCATTATTGAATCCAAATCGATCATTAATGAGCCCTTTGAACTCTAAAGAATGGTCATCACTCAAATAACGCTCATAGCCTACTTCAAGTGATCCAAACCAGATCAATGTCACAAAATTCACATGAATTTCATTTGTAAAACCACCTGTTTTTGGTGTTGTTCCACCACTACTTGAAATAACCTCCTGAGCAAAACTTGCTGCGGCCATTGCAAGAATAAGAGTTAATGTAAAAATGGATTTTTTCATATTTCAATAATTAGTTGGTTGTTCAATGTCAAAACCTACGCCAATTGCATTTTATAGTGCATAATATTACACTCTTCGAATATATCTCCTACTATCTCAAAACCAAATTTTTGATATAGTGGCACTGCTGATAACTGTGCATGAAGGTATTTATTCATACTTGCTGCGTCTGGATTCTCCTTAATATCT
Organism: Algoriphagus ratkowskyi; assembly: GCF_002150505.1. Classification (GTDB taxonomy): domain Bacteria; phylum Bacteroidota; class Bacteroidia; order Cytophagales; family Cyclobacteriaceae; genus Algoriphagus; species Algoriphagus ratkowskyi. The sequence continues at coordinate 58,861 of NZ_MSSV01000021.1, read as the reverse complement.
TCTAAAACTGCCACTACCAAAGCTAGGCCTACACCTTTGCCTCGAGCCTCTTTCAGGACTGCAAACCGCTCTAATTTTACCCCATATGGAGTAACTCTCCAGCGTGCTGTTCCAGTTGGCTTACCATTTATGCATGCTATAAAGTGTTTGGAAACACTTTCAAATTCATCATATTCTTTATTCGGATCTACCTTCTGCTCAATTACAAAAACTTCTTTCCTAATAAAGTATGCTGCTTTCAGCTGATCATTACGAGTTATTTTTTCTACCTGCAGACTCATTTCTCTCTTGCTCTTTGTGATAATGATCTTTTTCGTATGCTTCGATGATGGATTTCACTAATCTGTGTCTGATTACATCTTTTCCACTCAGTTGTACCACCCCAATTCCTTTCACGTCTTTCAGGATTTTTAGTGCTTCAGTCAATCCACTTTTTTGTCTAATCGGCAGATCCACTTGCGTCTGATCACCTGTAATTATCACTCTGGAATTGGGCCCCATTCGGGTCAAGAACATTTTTATCTGCTCATTAGTCGTGTTCTGGGCTTCGTCCAGCAATACGAAAGCATCATGAAGTGTTCTTCCACGCATATATGCTAAAGGCGCAATTTCGATGACTCTCGTTTCTTGATAATATTTGAGCTTTTCGGGTGGCACCATATCTTGGAGCGCATCGTAAATTGGTCTTAAGTAAGGATCCAACTTTTCCTGCAAGTCACCAGGCAAAAACCCAAGGTTTTCTCCAGCTTCCACTGCTGGTCTAGTAATAATAATCCGTTTTACTTCCCTGTTTTTTAAAGCACGAACAGCTAATGCTACAGCTATATAGGTTTTTCCGGTTCCAGCAGGACCTAAGGCGAAAACCAAGTCATTCTGCATGGCAGACTCAACCAATTTTCTCTGGTTAGCTGATTTAGGTTTGATGACTAATCCTTTGTTGCCAAAGACGATGACCTGATCACGATTGGCTTCTTCGAAAGGTACGCCTTCCACATCAAGGTAGTCCTTCACGTTCTCTGGAGTGATGTGACCAAAGCGATCTATATGCTCTAGCAAAAGATTTAGAACATCATTAATTCGTAGAATCTCAGGAGCACCTCCTTGAATTCGAATCTCATTACCGCGAGAAATGATTTTACTTTGGGGGAATGCAGCAGCAATTTGCCGGATATTCTCATTGGCTTCGCCTAAAAACTCAGCCAAGGGGACATTTTCTAAGGTGATTACTTTTTCGACCAAACTATTTCTATTGATTAGATTTTCATTGAAGGTAGAAGAATAAAATATCTACTTTTGTTCGATACCCTCCCAAACAAAAGTACAAAAATTTTAATTGACTTGCTTCTATGGCATTGGTTACATTCCTCTCAGATTTTGGGGACAAAGATTATTACGTACCGGCAGTAAAAGCTAAAATGCTTGCTGTAAACCCCCAATTGAATATCATCGATATCTCGCACAATATCGACACATTTGACATTGCCCATGCGGCATTTGTGTTGCGCTCTACCTTCAGAGACTTCCCCAAAGGGACTGTACATTTAATATCCTTGAATACTACGGGAAGTATCACACATGGATATATTGGTGTTAAGCTGGAAGACCATATTTTCATAGGCCCAAATAATGGTATAATTAGCTTATTAGCCGATCATGAACCTGGCATTATGGTTCAATTTGCTGATATTCACCTGAAGGACTCTACTTTTCCTACCAAAGATATCTTGGCACCAATTGCCGCTAAGGTGGCCAGTGGGGCTGCCATACATGACTTCGGAGGACCACTAAAAAACTTCCGAAAGCTTATGTCCCGTCATCCAAAAGCCACACGTGAGCAGATTGTAGGACATGTCCTTCGTGTGGATCGCTATGGGAATCTGATTACAAACATCAATAAGACTGTCTTCGACAAATTGAATCCGGGTAATTTCACTATCGAGTTTGCAAGAGAATCTGTCAGCAAACTGAACAATGGCTACGATCAGGTAGAACCAGGAGATTGTTTTGCTTTCTTTAACAGTTTGGACTTACTAGAAATCGGAATTAATCATGGTCATGGAGGAGATTTACTTGGCATGAAATACGACAGCGTAGTCTATGTGATCTTTCATCCCTAATGCTGATTCGAATAGTTCGCTTGACTTTTAGGCCAGATGCTGTGGAAGATTTCTTGGAAAATTTCCATGTAAATAAGCAATCCATCCGCAATTTTCCTGGATGTCTGCATTTAGAGCTTTGGCAAGATGAAAATGAGAAAAATATTTTCATAACTCACAGCCACTGGGAAAGCGAAGAATACCTGAATCAATACCGTGATTCTGAGCTTTTTAAAAGTGTATGGACATTCACCAAAGCTCTTTTCTCAGAGAGACCAGTTGCATTTAGTTCGCGAAAAATAGAAGAAGTAACAATATGAGTTTGTAGAAAAAAGATTCTTTGCTCATATTTGCATCCCGTTACGCAAGTGACAGGAATGAGACACACTCTCACCACAAGCCCAGGTGGCGGAATCGGTAGACGCGTTGGTCTCAAACACCAATGCCGCAAGGCGTGCCGGTTCGACTCCGGCTCTGGGTACATTGCTAAAGCTCTTTCTGAAAAGAAAGGGCTTTTTTTATGTCAGAAAATTATTCCTGACCGCATTCAACTTTTCCAAAGTTCTAAACTTTGGAAAAGCTTTGGATCAGGCTGAATATCTGGGGAGGAAGAAAAGTTTATCCGTATGACACGAAGTAGATATCGGGAAGTTTCGCTCTAATTTCGGTAAACAGGTATATAATCTAAAGGCATATCAGGGTACAAAAGCTCGCTTAAAAGCAGACTTGTTTGAATTACAAAAAAGCCTCTTATAATTAATATACCTTTCAGATTACATAAAAAACTATCTAATTTCATGCAAATTGAAAGTTTAACTTTCATATTGCATGAATTTAAACTACATTTCATGCAAATTGAAAGTTTACACAAAAGCATGATCACGAGACTTATAGAAGATCGCCTCCTCCAAAGCCTGAAAAACATGCCCGTAGTGGTCATTCTCGGCCCAAGGCAAGTGGGGAAAACTACACTAGCTTTAGAGCTGGTGAAGTCTGCTGTGGACAAACCTATTCACTACCTAGATTTGGAACTCAATTCCGACTTAGCCAAGTTGGATGATGCGGAAAGCTATTTGAAACGCTTCGAAAATCAGCTTTTGGTCATAGACGAAGTACAACGCAAACCAGAACTTTTTCCTGTAATTAGAGCTTTGGTGGACATCCGAAAACGGAGTGGAGAGCGTGCTGGACATTTTCTGCTTTTAGGGTCAGCTTCACGAGATCTTTTGCAACAGTCTTCAGAATCACTGGCAGGAAGAATTCGATACTTGGAATTAGCCCCTTTTTCTGTAAAGGAACTATATCAGAATGATCCATTGGGTTTCAATCTGGAGAAATTGTGGTTCAGGGGAGGATTCCCAGATAGCTACCTGGCAGATTCAGAAGCGGAAAGCCAAAATTGGAGACGAGACTTCGTTTCTACCTATGTAGAAAAAGATATTCCGCTGTTTGGACCATCGATTCCGGCTACGAGAATGAAGCGTTTCTGGTCTATGTTAGCTCACTATCATGGGCAACAAGCCGTACTGTCGGAAATCGCTAAGAGTTTGGAAGTCAGCCATACCACTGCCCGATCTTATTTAGATATTCTTCAGGACTTCTTTATGGTCAGGCAAGTTCAGCCTTGGTCGGGCAACTCAAAAAAACGATTGGTTAAAACTCCCAAGGTTTATATTCGAGATACAGGCTTGTTACATAGTTTGTGGAACATTTCATCTTTCGAACAGCTTTTAGGACATCCGGCAGTTGGTGCAAGTTGGGAGGGCTTTGTGATGGAAAATATCTTAAATCAATTACCGGCTGACTGGACAGCGAGCTATTATCGTTCGAGTAACCAAGCCGAAATTGACCTGGTTCTAGAATTTGGAACAAAGGAAGTTTGGGGGATTGAAATCAAAAAGTCCAGTGCTCCGACGATCAGTTCCGGCTTTCATCGCGCATGCGCAGATATAGGAGCAACCAAAAAATATATGGTTTACTCAGGATCTGATCGGTTTCCGATGAGAGGTGACATTGAAGTGGTAGGACTGGTAGAATTTATGGGGATGATTTCTAGTTAACACTAATCCCTCTTATAATTCAGAGATTTCCCAAAGTTTGGCACTTTGGAAAAGCTAACATATCAGCTTGAATTTTGATTTTTTGTGGATCTTATTATTCTCTATTCAAACAGGGACAATACTCACCTAACTTACAGCCTACAGGTTCACCAGTACAAAAGTCAAAACCCCAGTAGCCATGATTGAAAATCATTACTGGTCCTACTAATATCTCCATCAATAGCTCATATCGTATTGGCTGCGGAAGATCATCTGGAAAGTGAACCAACAAATTCCAAGACTCCATCATTTTTACAAAGGAGGACGTCAATTGAGCAAGCTGCTCGTTGGAAAGCTGATCTACAGGAGGAAAGCTCTCCCGCTTCAACCCACAGTAGCCTTCAAATCCAGATCTTACCTCCTGTGACACAAACATTTCAGATTCTAGTAATGCTTCTTCCAAATCTTCTTCTTCGGAGTTTTTTCGTGACTTATTAAAATAATCTGCGGGGCGATGAGCTGCTGTAATGTCCTCCAGCAAAAAGTTAACGTAAGCTTGCATATCAAGATAAATTTAGAGATTTATGAAAAATATTTGATACTTGAATTTAATCAATCATAAGCAAAAAGAAAATGAGCTCCTTGTGAGAGCCCATTTCAAATTTCAACTATCTAATTTTTATCCCTGCTAGTTCCCCCTCAAGATCTCCATCGGTGGCTGATTAATGATTTTTCTACCGTTCAGCCAACCCAATACAATCGTAAGCGTCGTGATCACTACGTAAAGCATCAATGCCTCTGCCCATGCTCCGCGGAAGGACATCTCAAACACAAACTCACTCAGCAACCATGTCGCTCCAAAGGATAAAATAATCCCGGAAAGCGATGCTAAACTTCCTAAAAAGAAATATTCCAGCGTATTGATCTTACTTACAATAGCCGAGCTAGCCCCCAATGTTCGAAGCAAGATACTCTCTCGCATGCGTTGATATTTACTTATGATCAAGGAACTAATCAATACCAAGACTCCTGTTGCGATACTAAAAAACGCCATAAACTGAATAACAAAGCTGATTTTCCCTAAAATCTCTTCCAAGGTTGCTACGATTGTGCCTAGGTTAATAATAGAAATGTTTGGAAAATCTCGTACAATTTCCGACTGCGTCTCTGCGGCTTGTCGGTCATCTTTTGTTTTGGTGATAAGCACGTGAAATTTTGGAGCCTGATCTAAAACTCCCTCTGGGAAAAGAACCAAGAAATTGGTCGATACCTGATTAAACTTTACCTCTCGAAAACTTCCTATGTAAGTTTTAATCGGCCTACCCTGCACATTAAACTCAATTTCATCTCCGATTTTCAAACCATTCCCAGTACCAAAACCTTTTTCAAAAGAAACAAAAATACTATCTCCTCGGGCACCTTGTGGAATTAATTCACCTTCGACCAATGTCTCTGAGGAAATAAGTGTGTCCCGGTAAGTCACACGAAACTCTCTATTATAAAGCCGTCGAGAAAAGTTCTCCTCGTCCGACATCTCCTCGTTCTTCTTCTTGTCTACCCCATTGATCTCATTGAGTTGCATTGTCACAATTGCAACTTCTTGGAGAATAGGTATACCCTTAGACTCAATTGCCGCTTTTACATCCTCTAACTGAGCAGTTTGAATATCAAACATCAACATATTAGGTTGATCTTCTTTGTCTGCAAACTTTGCTTCTTCCAGCAATTGATTTTGGAGGAAAAAGAGTGTTGAAATCATCGCTGTACCCAAGCCGATTGTCGCAATCAAAGAAACGGTCTGATTATTTGGTCGGTATAAATTTGCCAGAGATTGACGCAAGGTATAAGTGAAAGAAATAGGCAAGAACCGTCTTACTGCCCAAATAATCGCTTGAGCAACTGCCCAAAGTATTCCAAATGCGAAGACTACAAAACCTGTAAAGCCAAAAGCAAAATCAGTTCTTCTTAATAAGTAAAAACTAAACCCCCAAATAAATGCAAGAATGGCAACGATCACCAACCATCGCAAAGGATCTTTGAGCAAGGTGGAATCTCCAGTTTCTGGTCTCAGCGTTGCCATTGGAGAAACATTTCTCACTTTCAACAGCGGCAATAGCGCAAATAACACGGAAACAAAAAGGCCTGTCACAACTCCAAAGCCCACTGAAAGCCATGAAATCCCAAAGGATACTTCTACGGGAAGGAAATCAGCAAACACAGCTGGCAACACAAACTGAAGTAGTGTCCCTAAGAAAGACCCAAGAACCGCCCCAACAAAGCCCATAATCATGATCTCCGTCAGATAAATCAGCAACACATCTCTAGACGAGACACCTAGACAGCGTAATACAGCTACAGAAGCCAACTTCTCTTTCACAAAAACATTCACGGCACTGGCAACTCCAACACAGCCTAGCAGTAAAGCAATAAATGCTACTAAACTTAGAAAATTTGAGAGGTTCGCAAATGAACGGCCAGTGGAATTTTTCTTATCCTCAACCGTGTCTGCGTCTACCCGCTCTTCTTCCCATAAATCATCATAGGGCTTAATTAATGCGTCTACATCAGTCCCTTCAGCAAACTGAAAATACCTACTGTAATTAACCCTACTTCCAAGTTGTACTAAGCCAGTTTCTTCCAAATAATCCATTGGAATATACACCGCCGGAGCTACTGAAGCGGTGATCCCTGTTTGTCCAGGGACACTTTGCAATTCACCAACTACAGTAAATAGCACTTCTCCTATTTTGATCTGATCACCTACTACAGCATCAAACTGAGCCATTAGTGTTTTTTCTACTAAAGCCTTTTTCCCACCGGAACGAAAATCTGCATCTCCAGAGACTGGTATGGTCTCAAAAAAACCATAGAATGGGAAATCACCTTCTAGCGCACGGACCTGTGTCAGACGACTTGCACCTGTTTCAGGAAAAGCCACCATACTGGCGAAATTAACTTCTGATGCCATCTGTGTAGCTAAACTATCTACAGCCTGCTTACCAATTGGCTTGCTATTTTCTAAAACCAAATCAGCTCCTAAAAGCTCTTTTGCTTGGTTATTAATGTCGGCCGTAAGATTTTCTCCAAAGGAACTAATCGCCACTAACGCAGCAATTCCGACTACAATCGAAGAAACAAAAAGCAAAAGTCTAGAGATATTTTTACGGAAATCCCGAAAAGCCATCTTAAAAATCCATCCGAAATCAGGCATGAGTTCCCTCCTGTACTTTTCCTCCTTTGATATAAATAATGCGCTGAGTTTTGGCTGCCAGTTCCAAATCGTGCGTCACTAAAACCAGCGTAGTTCCTTCTTCTTTGTTGAGGTCAAAAATCAATTTTTCGATCATTTCGCCTGTTTCCGTGTCCAGATTACCCGTAGGCTCATCTGCGAAAAGTATTTTTGGTTCATTGGCAAAAGCTCTGGCGATAGAGACTCGCTGCTGCTCTCCACCCGAAAGTTGAGTAGGATAATGTGTTCCTCTATCTCCCAAGCCAACTTTATCAAGAAGCTCTTGAGCTTTCTGACGTGCATTTTTCCTCTTCTTCAGCTCCAAGGGAACCATCACGTTTTCCAAAGCTGTCAAGGTTGGCAAGAGTTGGAAATTCTGAAAAATAAAGCCAACACTTTGATTTCTGACCGCTGCCCGCTGATCTTCAGTAAGTTTCTCTAGGGAATTACCATCCAGCACTACACTTCCTGTAGATCCTGAATCCAAACCAGCGCAAAGTCCAAGAAGCGTCGTCTTACCACTGCCCGAGGGACCTACGATAGAAATGATTTCTCCTGCTTTGATGTCGAATGTAACCTCGTCTAAGACAGTCAGTTTTCTGCTGCCACTTTGGTAAACCTTGCTCAGGTTTGCTACTGATAAAATATTCATGTGATGTACTTGGGTGGGGAAACGTGTTGAGTTACAGCTTAACGGCAAACCCTTGCTATTGTTGGTGGAAGGTAACAATCCCACTACGAATCGACAAATTACTTTACAGTGAAGGTATTTTCATGCTTGTTTGTATTCATTATCGAACCTTTTAGATAGAATATCCTTTTGGGTATATAGTCTTACTACTCATCATTCCCATCATCATGACTTTCAATTATAAGCGCCTATCCTTTCCTACCCTTCTATTATTTCTAGGACTTGCTGTAATTTCTTGCGCTGAGAAAAAAAGCGAAACATCTCAAACAGAAACCACCACTAAGAAAACAAGTGAAGTAAAATCTGATCAGAAGAACATCCTCTTCTTTGGTAATAGCCTGACTGCCGCCTACGGAATCGATCAGGAGGACGGCTTCACTGGATTAACACAAAAAAGAATTGACAGCCTTGGTATGGATTACAGGGTAATCAACGGTGGCCTTTCGGGCGAAACTACCGCTGGCGGTCTGAGCAGATTGGATTGGTTTCTGGAAGACAAGCCGGATGTTTTTGTATTGGAACTTGGGGGAAATGATGGCTTGCGGGGCATCAAAGTAACAGAGTCAAAAAGTAACCTCCTCAAAATTATAGATAAGGTCAGATCTAAATTTCCTGATACCAAAATAATTTTAGCTGGCATGCAGATCCCTCCGAATATGGGGCAGGACTATACTGGTGAATTTACAGCCATGTACCCAGCTGTAGCCACTGAAAAAGGTGTAACATTAATACCTTTTCTCCTAGAAAATGTAGGTGGAATTCCTGAACTTAATCTGCCTGATGGCATTCACCCTACTGAGGAAGGTCATCAAATCGTCTTTGAAACCATTTGGCCTTACATAGAAAACGCAATTAACTAATTCAATAGAATAAGTTAATATATTGTCTTAAAAACCAAGGAAGTAGCGGAGCAGTTTCATTGCTCTATTTTTTACGCTATATTTTATCTTCCATAAAAATTTTTAATAAATGAGCTTTCAAATTAAATCTTCCGGGGACACTTATGATGTAATTATCGTAGGGTCTGGAGCTGGTGGCGGTATGGCCTCCAAAATCCTTTCTGAGGCCGGACTCTCAGTAGCAGTAATAGAAGCTGGCGGAGATTTTGACCCCGCCAAGGAAGAAGATCGTACCCAACTCAGACCACCTTGGGAATCTCCACGAAGAGGTGCCGGCACTCAAATACGTCCATTTGGAGATTTTGATGCGGCAATCGGAGGCTGGGAAATTGATGGTGAACCATACACCCGGAAAGGAGATTCCGAATTTGATTGGTTCCGATCTAGAATGGTCGGTGGCAGAACTAATCACTGGGGAAGAATCTCGCTACGCTTTGGTCCAAATGATTTCAAAAGAGCCAGTATAGATGGTTTAGGTGACGACTGGCCAATCGGCTATGACGATGTCAAACCATACTATGACAAGGTTGATAAGCTGATAGGCGTTTATGGTACTAAAGAAGGCATTTACAATGAGCCCGATGGTTTTTTCCTTCCTCCTCCTAAGCCGAGACTTCATGAAATCTATCTGAAAAAAGGTACTACTGCCGCAAGCATCCCGATGATTCCCTCAAGGCTATCAATTCTGACCAGGCCAATTAATAAGGAACGAGGTGCATGTTTTTTCTGTCGCCAATGTAATCGTGCCTGTCAGGTTTATGCTGATTTCTCTGCAGGAACATGCCTAGTTCATCCCGCCATGAAGCAGGGCAAAGTGGATCTTTATACGCACAGCATGGTAAGAAAAGTTACCTCGGATGATTCGGGCAAAGCGACTGGAGTTTCCTTTGTCAACGTGAAAGACATGAAGGAATACAAGCTCAAATCCAACGTGGTAGTCTTGGGAGCATCTGCCTGCGAGACTTCACGGATTATGCTGAACTCTAAGTCAAAGATGCATCCAAACGGGATTGGCAATAGCTCCGGCGTACTGGGTCATTACTTACATGACTCTACAGGTGCCAGCAGATCAGGGATTATTCCAGATATGATGGGGCGAGAGCGATACAATGAGGACGGTACCGGTGGAATGCACGTGTACACACCATGGTGGCTGGACAATAAGAAACTGGATTTTGCCAGAGGCTATCACATAGAGTATGGCGGAGGAATGGGCCAACCTAGCTATGGAGCTGGAGGAAATATGGACTCCATGAGAAAATACATTACTGATGAATTTGGCCAGCCAAGTCCAAACGGCGGCTATGGTGTAGGTCTGAAAAAGGACATCCGCCAGATCTACGGATCAACTGTAGGAATGTCAGGCCGAGGGGAAAGTGTCCCGAGGTTTGACAACTACTGTGAAATCGACCCAACGGTGGTGGACAAATTTGGTATTCCAGTGCTACGGTTTAATTACAAATGGACAGATCAGGAAATCAACCAAGCCAAGCACATGCAAGATACCTTCGAAGAAATTTTGACTGGAGCTGGAGCACAATTACTGGGAACAAAACCTGGTGCAGATACGATGTATGGCCTTCTCGCTCCTGGAAGGATCATTCATGAAGTAGGCACAGCCAGAATGGGCAACGACCCAAAAACTTCCGTGCTTAATTCTAATTCTCAAGCACATGACTGCAAAAATCTTTTTGTGGTGGATGCGGGCTCATTTGTATCTCAAGCTGACAAGAATCCTACCTGGACCATCCTTGCCTTGAGCTGGAGAACCTCAGATTTCATAGTATCAGAACTGAAAAAGAAAAATATATAAGCCATGAACAGAAGAGAAAACCTCAAACTACTCTTTACCGGTACAGTCGGTACAGGTTTATTCCTTACCGGATGTTCTCCTGAAGAGAAGGCCTTGCCTGAGAATGCACTTTTATCTGGAGGCACTATTGGCGGTAGAACCGAAGAAGAAAAACAACGTGATCAAGCCTTGCTTTCTAACACTTTCTTTACGGATGAAGAGCGAAAAAAGCTAAGCACTTTGGTGGATATCATCATGCCAAAAGACGATGATTCGCCTGCCGCTACTGAAATTGGCGTGGTGGATTTTATAGAGTTTATGATGAAAGATCAGCCAGAAAATCAGACACGAATGCGTGGAGGGCTTATGTGGCTGGATTTTGAAGCAGATGAAAAGTTTGGCAAAACCTTCAATGACCTAAGCCAATCTGAAGTGATACAAATCGTGGATGAAGTGGCTTGGCCCGACACCGCAAAACCGGAGTATGAAGGTGGCGTTCGGTGGTTCAACGCGCTCAGAAACTTGACATGCTCAGGCTATTTCTCCACAGAAGCAGGCTGGAAATACATGGGATATGTAGGAAACAAACCTAATGCTTGGGATGGTGTTCCTCAAGAAGTGATGGACAAGCATGGTCTACAACTCGAAGAAAAATACCTTCAGCACTACCTCAAAATGGAAGATCGAGGTAGAATAGCAGAATGGGATACCGATGGGAATTTGACCTAATACCGTGAAAATTCAGCTAGTTAGTGCCTCCAAAAATGATTTTGGAGGCACTTTTTTTTAACAAAATTTTAGTTTTTAAGAAGTCATAAGATTGAATTTCTGGCAGGTTTCTTTTTAACTTAATAGAAAATTATACCCATGAAAAACTGTATTCTCTTCTGCTTTGCTTCAATTTTTGCTGGATTTGCTTGTTCAGCTCCTGAGAAATCCTCCGAAGATTCTAAAATACCTGAGTTATCCTTAGAAATAATTGACTCACTTGACTTGAAGGTACTTGGAGACCCGTTGATCACCTCCGTGAGTGAGTCGGGAGATTCATTTTTGTTTTATAATTATGCCTTCAGTGATATAATCATAACCAATAGCGAGGGGGAAATTCAAAGTCAATTCAATAAAAGTGAGGACATACCAGATTCTTATCAAATTATGTTAGAATCCCCCGGATTTATCGGGAATGATCAATTGGTTATAGTAGGGACGACTGGTATTTTCATTTATGATTTAGAAGGAAACTTGGTCAAAAAAATTGATCATCCTGAGTCGCTCGGCGGGGGTGGTTCTATGGTTTTTCCTGGTAAATCTGTGGAAACAATCGTCTTAAATGGCAAAACTTACTTAGTGACAAGATCTCTGCGCACAAGAGACTCCTATCCCGGAGAGCAGAAATACTACGATACGTTCAGGCATTTCGAGCTGGTGGATATTGCCACGGGAAGCTCTAATGAAATCGTCCCTTTTGAGCAGAACAGCCGCTTTCTGGATGGAATGGGTTACTATGAAAGTGATTTTTGGCCAGCCTTGGAAGCAAAGAATAACAAACTTTATGTCGCACTGGCAGGCGAGCCTACGCTATATCGCTACAGTTTGAATCCTGAAGGAGCAGCCTTAGATACTCTTGTCAACCTTACAATTCCTGGTTTTGCAGGGATTGATGGCACACCAAGAGTAGAGTTTGCAGAAGGAATAGTGATGCTGAACGGGAGTACTTCCACCATCCAAAATATTCATATCGTCGACGACAAGCTTATTATAAATTACTATGGTGGTATCTCGACTGAAGATAATGCCGAGCTCTCGAAGCTGTATGAAACAAATAAAATGGAAGAAGCAGAGGAAATGTATTTCAGATTAGATAGTCAGGTATCCAGAGGAATATTAGTTTTTGATTTGGAGAACTTGGCTTACTTAGGAAATCTCTCACTTCCCAAAAACGCGGATTTGGAGTCTTTCGCTTCCGGAGGAGGATATTTGTGGATGCAGAAAAACCCAAGTGAAGAAGTAGAAGAGGATTTCTTAAGGATTTATAAGGTGAAATTGACAGGGAAATGAGATGCATAATTCTACTGTCCCTCGCAGCGATTGGAAGCTTTTTTGCCTGCTCACCTTCGGAAAACAACAAAGAGAAAACCACTGAAGGCTCCAATGAATGGGAGTTGCAGATCGTCCATTCCGACTCTCAGATGAATTGGAATTAGAAACTAAAGTCCAGCTTCTGAAGAAGCAGGAAAATTGCTTGATGAAGCTGTCTCCTCCGTGTGAAATTTTTCTACTTCAGTGGTAAAAATATAAGCAGAAAAGCCCGACTGAAATTCTCAATCGGGCTTATTCTTTACTATTCAAGTCTTTTAGAAAAGTCTAAATCCTACAGACAATATCCATTGATTAACGCGCTGATCGGTATTGAAATTCCCCACTTTGCTACTCATCTTATTAAGCGAGCTCTCATATTTAGCATCAATGATCATGTTGCCAATATCCAGTCCCAGACCTGCTTGATAGCCTACAGTGGCATCCTCAAACTTCACATCCCGTACGGTATTCCCAGCATCCTTCAACTCCGAATTCAGATTTATACTTGCGATCGGCCCCGCCTGTACTCTTAAAAAATTAAACATCTTAAAGCCCAGCATTACCGGAATATCTACTCTATTGAAATCTGCTTCATATTCCTTGATCGGCGCATCAGCAGGATCAAATGTAAATTGCCCTTGTGTCTGCGTATAAAGCACCTCAGGTTGGAGATAAAGGGACCCAAGACCAATTCGAGCAAATAGGCCAACATGATAACCGAACTTGGATTCGCCGTTTTTGAACTGATCACTTTTAAGATCCAATTGGGTTTGACTTAGGCCTAATTTTGGGCCAAAAGAAAAGCCTTGCGAGTAGCCCGTCAGCGCAAATGCCAGCAGTGCTAGAGAAAGAATGAGTTTTTTCATGGTTATGTAGTTAGTTGTTTAGTATGAGTTTTAACGACGGATTTTAAGAAAAATTAGCAATTGTCTTGCCAATAGGTAGATCACTGTGTGAGGTAGGAGGTCTGAAGTAAAAAATATTCATGGATCACTGTTCAGTTTCAGGTTGAAAAAACGTGATGTTGTTCAAATCTCGATAATTGTCTCGGATATAATCTCGAACCATTTTCATGGGATTTGAAATGTTAACCCATTAAAAATTCCTCTGTGATAAAACAGCCATACCGGGTTTTGGCGAACCGTCTTTCCTTTGTTTGAGATTACTTCTGCCAAAACAACGAATCTTGCATAAACCATGAAAACTAGGGTTAAAACCCCAGGCTACAAAAATATCGCTCCTATGCAGCTAGTCTGACATTTTTATCCTCCAAATACATGTTTTAATTGAGTTAAAAAAAGTAAAAATTGCTCCCTCTGTGCGTACTCTTTGGCCTTCGCGGTAAAAAACGGTTGCTGTTCGAGTCCGGATGATTATCGCGGTTGCAATTTCGAACCCCTATCAGTGGATTTGAAATCCCTCTGTTAAAAGATTCCCACCTTACAATTGCAGCACCGTGTTCTTCACGTGACCTCCGTGGCCTCTGTGGTTAAAAAAAAAAGGAATAAGCTGTTCGAGTACCGATGACTATCGCGGATGTAATCCCAAACCCCCTATCATGGGATTTTAAATCCCAATGAGGAATAACATTTCAATAGATTTTCTGGGCTATTGTTGAATAAACCGCGCTCTCTGCGTGTACTCCGAGTTCTCTGCGGTTAAAAAAAACCAATAAAAAAAGGAAGCCCGAAGACTTCCTTTCACTTATAGTTAAGTGTTGTTTTTTAGGCGGCTTGCTCAGTCCCGAAAACACCCACTAAATTAAGAATCAATAATATAATCACGACTGGACAAATCCATTTTACAAAAAACATCCAAGCTGCTCTATAAGGCCCTTTGAAATTTGGCGCTCCCAATTTCAATTCATCTGCATAATCGGAGATTTTCGATGCCCAACCAGTATAAAGTGCAAGCATCAAACAAATCACAATCACGGCAAACGTACCAAATACGAAGTCCATAATCCCGAAGAAACCTTCGAGCTTATTTCCAAAGAAGTTGATATGAAGATTGGCAAAGAAATTACCTGGGATCTGAGATAAAGCGGAAGGAACAGAAAGCACCATAGCTGCGATACCTATTGTCCAAGTAGCCTTTTTTCTACCCCACTTTTTATCATCGATCATGTACGCTACAGGCACTTCAAGCATAGAAATAGTAGAAGTCAATGCAGCTACCATCAATAAAAGGAAAAATAATGCTCCTACGATATGTCCACCTGGCATAGCTGCAAATACTTGTGGCAATACGTCGAAAACCAATGCTGGGCCTGCTGCAGGATCTTTACCCGGAAGTAATGCAAATAATGCTGGAAACACCATCAAACCTCCTAACAGAGCAACTGAAGTATCCATTCCTGCAATCCATCCTGCAGACTGTACGATGTTTGATTTCTTAGGCAAATAAGATCCGAAAGTGATCATAAGACCCCATCCTACTGACATGGAAAAGAAAGCTTGACCAAGTGCCTGTAGTACTACTGCAGGATTAATTTTACTAAAATCCGGCTTCAAGTAATACTCAATACCAGCGCCTGCGCCTTCTAAGGTTACTGCTCTACTGGCAATGAAGATAATGATGATGAACAAGACAGGCATTAAAAACTTAGAGGCTTTCTCGATTCCGCCTGAAACACCACCCAAAACGATTAAAATCGTCATTAATATAAACAAAAACGTCAATGGAATCACATACAAAGGCGTCTGCACAAATTCAGCAAAATCGACCGGTACATTGATTATTTCCGTGATAATATAGCCTACTGTCCATCCTGCAATAACTGAATAATAGCTGAAAACGAAGAAACAAACTAAAACGCAAAGTACCCCAGCAGTCTGCCAAAACTTATTTCCACCTGTATCACGGATAGCCCCTATTGGGTTTTTACCAGATTTCCTACCTAGAGCTATTTCATTCAAAAGTAAGGGTAAGGCTATGAATAGAACACATAGGACATAAACAAACACGAAAGCTCCTCCACCATTTTCACCAACTAAATAGGGGAATCTCCATATATTTCCAAGACCTACGGCAGAACCAGCTGCGGCCATGATAAATCCTAGACTAGATCCAAATTCACCTCTTTCTTCGGTTTCGTTGTTAACTGCCATATATTGTTTAAAAGTTAATCGGGGTATATAAACTGCTTTTTAAGCGCGGGCTAAGATAATTTGTTTTGCCAAAATACCAATTGCCATTCGGAAAGTTTTAGGTTCAAATCCTAACTCCTTTTGAGCTTTAGTGATAATGAACCCTGTTTTTAAAGGTCTTTTTGCTGGCTGACTAAAAGTGCTAGAATCTGCTCTTTTAATTAGATCCTTATTTAGCCCAAAATAGTCCGCTGTAATATTCGCCATTTCATAAGCACTTAAGTAATCAGGACCACAGATATTGAAAATCCCCTCTGCTTCCTTCTCAGCTATCAAAATACAACCAGCCGCCAAGTCTTCAGCAAGTGTTGGAGTTCTGAACTGATCATCCACAACCTGAATTTCTTTTCCAGCCTCCAGAGAAGACTTAACCCAAAGAATAATATTAGTACGACTCATATCATGAGCTATCCCAAAAACTAATACAGTTCTCGCAATAGACCATTTTGTTTTGCACGCCATTACTAGCTGCTCACCTTCCAGCTTGGTCTCTCCATAGTAATTTACTGGAGCAGCTACTGCATTTTCATCCAACGGACCTTCTTCCCCTGAGAAAATAAAATCTGTAGATACAAAAATAAAATGTGCTTGTGCCTTCTCGGCAGCTTTTATTAGATAAGCAGTAGCATTGACGTTCGCGTCATAACACGCCTCCTGATTCAATTCGCACTGATCTACATTAGTCATTGCAGCTCCATGGATAATGATATCTGGACTTATTTCACCCAAAGTTTTCTCTACTGCGGCAGGATCAATAATATCTAGACTCACATATTCGAATCCCTTACCTGGCAGTCTACATTCGCCTTTTCCGCTGGCAAATACCTGAAAGGTTTCTTTTTCTAGCAATTGAGCAACGAGCTTTTGTCCAAGTAGGCCATTTGCTCCTGTAATAAATACTTTCTTTCTACTTGTCATTAGGGTAGCTGTAGCCATATTCTTTTTCGATTTTATTTCTTGACATTTTTTCCACTGTCACTTTCATATATACTGGCTCATTAGGCACATCTCTGTATCCTGTAGGCACATTTGATATTTCCTCCGCCACTTCTAATCCTTGGATCACTTCCCCAAATACTGTGTACTCCTTATCCAAATGCGGCACTCCACCAATAGTCGTATAAGCTTCGATCTGCTCAGATGTGAAATCCTTGGTCAAGTTTACATTAAGCGACTTTTCTAGCTCATCTCTTTTTGAAAGAATTAACGAAGTCAAACTATCGTATTTCTGCTCGTTATACAGTCGTATATATTCGATCTTCAAGTCTTCCTGACTTCCCAACTCCATGTATTTCATCAGCGACTTTTGAAGCTCTGCCATATTTGTGGTGAGTTCAAGCTCGTTATAAACTTTGCCGATAGTGATATAAAATTGAGATCCGTTGGAACGGCGATCTGGATTGACACCATCAGGTTGACGCGCCGCCGCAATCATTCCTTTCTTGTGGAAATAGCTTGCTCTGATTTCAGCTGGCAAGGTTGGCCAGTCTTGTGGAGGAAGGTTCTCTTTTGTGAATACGTCTCCGCCCTGAATCATGAAATTTTTCATGATTCTCTGGAATTCGGTAGAATCAAATCTTCCGGCTTCCGCCAACTCAATGAAATTAGACTTATGCGCAGGAGTATCATCAAACAGAACTGCCACAATATCCCCATGACTAGTCTCTATCGTGATCAAGTAATCTTTGTTCGCGGCACAGGAAAATGAGCTGACTGTAATAAACACAAAGAGTAAGGCTCTTAAAAATCTCATTTATTCAATGTTGTTTTGATTTGATCCAATATGACTTTTCCGCCTGCGGCAAAAACCTGATCAGCAAGCTCTTTACCTAGTTTTTCGGGCTGATCAGCGCTTCCTTTCACTACAATTGAGATTCGTTCTTTTCCGTCCAAACTCACGATCCCACCTTTGATACTAAGCTGATTTTCTTCAAGTGTTGCTAGCGCAAAAACAGGAATACTACAGCCGCCTTCCAAGACTCTCAAATAAGCCCGCTCTGCACGAAGTCTCAATGAAGTATCCAAATGATTACATGCTTGGGCAATTTTAGACTTCAAATCAGCATCTAGATTAATTGCCACTTCTACCGCCACAGACCCTTGCCCGACGGCAGGAGTAAATTCATCCAAATCCAACACCTGAATTATCATATGATCATATTCCATCCGATGTGCTCCTGCATAGGCTAGCAATAAAGCATCGCATAGTCCCTCTTCCATCTTGCGAATTCGAGTTTGTAGATTTCCACGAACCTCCACCGTTTTTACATGTGGATAAAAATGTTTCAAAGTTGAAACTCGACGTGTGGCTGAAGTGCCCAAAACAATTTCATTCTTCAAAGAAATAGATTTATCATGAGATACAATCACGTCATTTTCCTTCTCCCGCTCAGTAAAAGCAATAATCTCAAATCCATCTGGCAAACTAGACTGCATGTCCTTTGCGCTGTGAACGGCAATATCAATACGGCCATCAAGCAACTGATCTTCCAATTCTTGTGTGAAAACACCTTTACTCCCAATTTTAGCTATAGAAACATCCAAAATTTGATCTCCCTTAGTGTCAATAATAACAATCTCTGTACTTAAGCCTGCTTTCTTCAGAAGTGCTTCTACGTGGTATGCCTGCCAAAGCGCCAATTTGCTTCCGCGCGTACCTATTTTCACTAATTGACTCATTGACTTGATATTTTCATCGGGCGTTTATTAACCCCTTCTTCTATAAATTTTATAATGGCACCAGCGATATCAATCCCTGTAGCTTTCTCAATCCCCTCTAATCCTGGCGAGCTATTTACTTCTAGAATCAATGGTCCTCTAGCAGATTGAAGCATATCTACTCCAGCCACGTCTAGACCAAGTGCTTTCGCAGCACCCAAAGCAGCAGCTTTCTCCGCACGACTAAGTTTGATAATGGATGCTTTACCGCCTCGGTGAAGATTGGAGCGAAACTCACCCTCCGCCCCTTGACGTTTCATAGCTCCTACTACTTTCCCATTTACGATGAATGCACGAATGTCAGCCCCTTTGGCTTCTTTGATGAATTCCTGTATGATAATCCTTGCCTTTAAGCCATGAAAAGCTTCTATTACAGACTGGCTTGCTTTGCGTGTCTCTGCCAAAACAACTCCCAACCCTTGGGTTCCTTCGAGTAATTTGATGATCAGTGGCGCTCCACCTACGTGATCTATAATCTGCTTTTCTCCACCTTTAGAAAAATTGGTAAACGCTGTTTTAGGCATCCCAAGTCCAGCGCTAGATAAGATTTGTAAGCTGCGTAGCTTATCCCTGCTTCGGACAATCGCCTGAGAATTTACGGCCGAGAATGCTCCCATCAGCTCAAACTGACGAACCACCGCGGTACCGTAGAAAGTAACTGATGCACCAATTCTGGGGATAATCGCATCTACATCTGTGATTTTTTCACCTTTATATATGATAGAAGGACCTTCTTGCTCGATGATCAAGTCACAGACGCCATGGTTTACAATTATTGCTTCATGACCAGCTTTCTGAATTGCTTCTAAAAGCCTTTTAGTAGAGTATAAATTTGGGTTCCTAGAGAGGATTGCAATTTTCATGTGATTATAAATTTTTATCAATGGTCATCCCCCCAACAATTATCGAGGCTAAGGGTAGAAATCTCATATTACGGATGATTATACTATTGTGTTCCGCTACAGGTATACTCGATTTCATTAGAAAATATTAAGGTAAATTTGGTCATTTATATGACCTTAAGAGTAGACCAGTAAGTTATTTATTTATTCGATAGGGTCTAGCCAGATTGACCTTACATACATTTACAAGAAAACGATTTCTTAAGATTTTTCGACCGAGGAGAATAGCATTTCTCATACTCGATCGATCCGATAATGTAAACTCTGCTGAATAACTTTCACCAGCAAGCTCAAAGGTAGTCTCGATCAAATAACGAACCTCAGCATGACCGAATGAATTTTTTACTTTTTTCTCTCTAAAATGATCAATTGTAACCGCCTCGCCTGTGAAGGATTTGTGCCCAGGTAGAAGTGGTTGAAATTTGAGAACACGTTTACCATTAATTTCGACTACTTCTAAATTCTCTGCATGAATACTACTGGTGTAAGCACCAGTATCTACTTTCGCCCAGACCAAATGCAATCCCAAATCAGGGAGAGACACTTTTTCTTTTCTACCAATTATTTTTCTCTCCATATTAACTGATTTTCGCCATCAATTTTGTCACATTCATAGATAGGTCTGTGAAGATGAATTTGGCGTTGCCATTTCGTTCCAAATGATAATGTGCTGTATTGAAATCTCCATATAGCTTGCCTACATGCTCTTCCTTCAAAACTTTGCCGCTGATTTTATTCACAAAATCCCGATCCTCGTCATGGGTGCGAAGGAGCTCATCCAAACCGGCGTTTTTCAGGAGAATTTCACGAAGAACATTCAGCCCCGTCAGTAATAATGATTTTTGAGCTTCTTTATCTGATTTGTGAAAATCATCTGCCATTCCGAAAATACTTTTGAAATCAGCTTTGTAACAAGACAAAAACCACTCTCTGATTTTTTTTACTTGTAGATCTTCTACTTGATCGACTAATCGATAAGCCTCACGCAAATTCCCATCCGCTAGCATGGAGATTTGATCCGCCGAAGCTTCGTCGCAAAGCCCTTTTTCAAAAAGATGATTTTTCACTTCCTCATCTGAGAAACCACGAATTGTCACTTTTTGCGTCCTCGAAAGTATAGTAGTCAGCAACTGATCTGCGGCACTAGTTACTAGTATAAATAAGGTCTTTGGCTGAGGTTCTTCGAGAATCTTCAATAAGGCATTTGCCGCTGAAGGATGAAGATATTCCGGGGCCCAAATCATCATAATTTTGTAGCCCCCTTCAAAAGACATCAGCGAAAGTGCCTGAATGATTTTGCGAGCAGCTCCTTTTGAAATGTTTAATTGCTTCTTTTCAAAATTATTGAAGTATATATAATCATGCACATTGCCATATGGCTGCTCTGTAGCAAACTTTCTCCAGCTCGTCAACACATCCGTCTTATCCTCGTCGTCTTTATCATCCTCCTTGGAGGAAGTAATCGTGGGAAAGGCAAAATTCAAATCAGGGATAACCAATCGGCTCATGCGCTGACAAGAAGCACATACTCCACAAGAATCGGTATCCGTAGGGTTTTCGCAGTACAAATAGGTGCAAAGCGCCAAGGCCATCGTCAAATTTGCGGAGCCCTCAGGCCCATGGAATAACAATGCATGCGCCAAATGATTGTTTTTGACGGCATTTATAAGATTTACTTTGGTTTCGGGAAGTCCCGGTATAGCTGCGAATTGCATGAATTAATTAATCAGGATGAAGTTTCCCAAATTCTATAGTTTTTTGACATTTCGAAAATCAAGCGTAAGATCTCTTGTTCTTCCGCATCTAACTCCAGTCCTCTTCTCGCTACTACAGCTTTTGCTGTCTCTAGAAATTTCGGAAACAAGAAGGTAGAGAATCCTTCTTCTCCACCCCAAGCAAAGGAAGGAATAAATTTACGCGGAAATCCGGGACCAAAAACATTTGAGCCAACCCCAATAACAGTTCCCGTATTGAACATGGTGTTAATTCCGCATTTGGAGTGATCTCCCATCATCAGTCCACAAAACTGTAAGCCTGTGTTGGAGTAATTCCCGACAGTATAATCCCAGAGTTTGACTGGAGAATAATTGTTTTTCAGGTTGCTCGTATTCGTATCCGCTCCCATATTACACCATTCACCGATCACAGAATTACCCAAGAATCCTTCATGACCCTTGTTACTAAAGCCAAAGATCACAGAGTTGGAAAGCTCACCACCTACCTTAGAATGAGGGCCAACCGTGGTATCTCCCTTTATTTTTGCTCCCATATTTACAGTAGAACTTTCGCAAAGCGCAAATGGGCCCCGGATCAAAGCTCCTTCTTGAATTTCGGTATTTTTCCCTATGTAAATAGGTCCAGCATCCGCATTCAATACTGCTGCACGAATCACAGCTCCTTCTTCTATGAAAATATTTTTGAGAGAATACGCTTTGGTGTGGGGATCGCTGATTTCAGCTGATTTTCTCCCTTTTGTAAGTAAAATGAAATCCTTTCTGATCTCCGATCCATTGAATTGGAATATATTCCAAGTTTTCAATAGCAAGGTAGTCTCAGTGTCAAGCTGAATAATTTCTTTGCTCTTGACAGCTCCGAGGTTTTTTTCAGTTTCTCCAATATATGTTGCGATCAGCGTTTTGCCGAAATAGAGTGCTTGAGTGGAGGAAAGAGATTTCAAGAGAGTGTGACTTTTACTGTCTGGCAACCAAGCTCCATTTACAGCTAAGGCATTTCCTGATTTGCGAGGAAATTTCTTTTGCAGGTAGTCTTGAGTAAGAAAAGATACTGAAGCACCTGTTATCAATTCCCATTTTTCAGAAATCTTCAGAATCCCAATGCGGATATCCGCCACAGGCCTGGTAAAAGTAAAAGGTAGCAACGAGCCGCGAATTGCGGGATCATCAAACAATAAAATTGAGTCCATGAGGCAAAAATAAAAAAGTCTCCCGGAATCCATGCTCCGGGAGACTTTTTAGCCTGAGATAAAGAAGAATTACTTCTTCTGAGCGTATCTTCTGTTGAATTTCTCAACACGACCCGCAGTATCAAGCATCATTTTCTTACCAGTATAGAACGGGTGAGACTGTGAGCTCACTTCCACTTTGAACAATGGGTAATCGTTGCCATCTTCCCAAGTGATTGTTTCGCTTGTCTCGATAGTTGACTTTGTAAGAAATTTAAATTCGCTAGAAGTGTCGTAGAAAACGACGTCTCTGTAGTTTGGATGGATATCAGCTTTCATATTTATTGCTAGTTATTATGTACGTCTTTCAAATGAGGCACAAAGCTACCCTTTTTCAGAAAACTCACCAAATCTTTGTCAAGTATTTCTAAGTCAATTGATCAAAAGGAATTAAAAAGTCGATTTATGAATGTAAAACAAGGTGTTTTTCCTTGAAAATAAAATCTGAATCAGAATCTATGGCATTCAATAATGCCAGCTCAGCTTAATTATAGTATGTGAATAGCCATAATTTTGAACCTCTTTCTTAGACATGTTCCATTTTCAGGAATGTTTTTTAGATTTAAGCAATGCTAAGACCTCCATACATTCGTTTGCTTATTTTATTAGGCATAGTTCTATTCCCACTTTTTGCTTTTGCACAAGGTAGCTACATCCCTTATGACCGGGATTATTATCATAAAATCGAACGATATGAGATTCTTCGAGGAAAAAACAACCCGGTTTTTCACACGGGAGCAAAACCTTATCGCCGAGATCATGTGGCGCATTTTTTAGATAGTATCGCAAATGACGCAGTCATACGAACTAGCATAGATCGCTTTAATCTCGCTTATTTGAGCCAAGACAATTGGGAGTTTGTCAGTAGAGAGACACCTTTATCTGAAAAACCTCTGTTCAACTCAATTTATAAGAGACCAGGAGACTTTGCTTATTACAATAGCGAGGAATTTGACATCCATGTCAGCCCAGTTTTTTACTTGAATGGCGGTGTTGAGCCAGACAATGAACGTAATCCAAACCGCTTTTCTAGAGGATTGGTTGTACGGGGATCGATTGACAATAAAGTCGGTTTTTACACCTACTTCACTTCTTCCGAAGCCTTTTTTCCGAGTTGGGTAAAAGACTATTCTGAACACAACGGCGCAGTGCCTGGCGAAGGATTCTGGAAGGAATATAATGGAGATGGCTACAGTTACTTCTCAGCATTAGGCCATGTAAGCTTTAATATCACCAAACACATTCAGGTGGAAGCCGGTCATGATCGCAACTTCATTGGAGAAGGTTACCGCTCTTTTTTGCTGTCAGACTTCTCCAATCCTTATATGTTCGTGAAGTTAAACACGCAAGTATGGAAGTTTCAACTAACAAATATCTGGAGTCAAATGACAGCGGATGTTTTTTATGACAGAGGAAGACCAACAGACGGTAAATACCCGCAGAAATTTTTTGCGTATAGCAGACTTGGAATGAATATAGGCAAGAATCTAAATCTGGGATGGTTTTCATCGGTCATGACTAATGAGGTGAATTTCAATTATTTCAATCCGATCATCTTTCTACGCTGGGTGGAGCAGCAACAAGGCACTCCAGATAAAGTAATGTTAGGATTGGACGGTAAGTGGATTTTCACACCTGGGATGGAGCTTTACGGCCAATTTGCTTTAGATGAATTTGTTTTCAATGAGTTTTTTGGAATAGACGGCAAAAATTCCAAGCGCAATAAGTACGGGGTGCAAATGGGCTACAAATACATGGATGTATTAGGAGTCTCTAATTTAGATTTTCAATTGGAATGGAATCAAGCGAGACCTTACACATTCCAGGAAAAATTTGATTACCAATCCTATTCGAATTGGAATACTCCTTTGACGCATCCACGCGGTGCGAATTTCAGGGAATTTATAGGCGTCCTCCGTTACCAACCTATTCCAAAATTAAACTTGACTTTCACTGGAATGCATCAACTCTATGGAGCAGATCCAGACGAGGCAACAAACTGGGGTGGAGATGTATTGAAAAACAGACTTGTAGGAAGTCCTACCGGATTGTTTAACAATGTGATCGGTCAGGGAATCGAAAATACCGTGATTCAATCCAATTTAAATGCGAGCTATATGCTTAAACATAACTTTTTCATAGATGCCTCACATACTTTCAGAAGAAGGACAGCACAAGATTTAGGCAGTCCTGAGACTTCCCAATACCTTCAGCTGGCATTCCGATGGAACTTTACGCGGCCGGATTACAACTATTAATAAGGAACCTCTACTATCAATTTTGCTTAACTTGCGAGATTATTCCATGAATATTAGTTTATGAAAACTTACCTGCGAATTCTTTCCTATGCCAAGCCATATGGGAAGTTCGTACCTACCTATATCATTTATGCGTTTCTGTCCATAGTTTTCGGATTACTGAATTTCACGCTTTTGAAACCACTTTTCGATGTGATCTTCGAACAAGTAGATCCAGCAACGCTAACTCAATATGCCACGAAGCCTGAATTCAGCTTTTCGCTAGCATACTTTTCCCACGTATTCAATTACAACTTCCTCCAAATTGCGGAGGAATACGGTAAAATGGGGACGCTTTACTATGTGTGTGCCATCATCGTAGTTTCTGTTTTCCTCGCAAATTTATTCACTTATCTATCAGGTGTAGTTTTGGCAAAGGTGCGAGCTACTGTGATCAAGCGTATGCGAATGGATATTTTTGGTCAGGTCAGCAAGCTTCACATAGGATACTTCTCCACTGAACGAAAAGGCGATCTCATGTCAAAAATGACGAATGATGTGCAGGAGGTGGAAAATACGATCGTGCAATCCCTTCGAGTTGTCTTTCGAGAACCAGTGACCATTATTTTGTATTTCTCGGTGCTCTTTTTTATGTCTCCTAAGCTTACGATTTTTACCATTTTGATCATACCTATCACAGGCGCAATCATTGGAGGAATTACAAAAAGATTGAAGAAAAAAGCGGTGGAAAGTCAGGAATCTCTGGGAAGAATCGTTAATATTTTAGACGAGACTTTGGGAGGAATGCGAGTAATAAAAGCCTTCAATGCGGAGCGTTTTATGTGGGGGAAATTTGACCAAGAAACTGATTACTATGCCGGAGTAAATGTAAATATGGCTCGAAAGAATGAGCTAGCCTCGCCGATTTCCCAGTTTCTCGGTGTGTTCGTAGTAGCAGGAATTCTTGTTTATGGAGGAGGCCTAGTACTCAGCGGTAACTCAGATCTGGGAGCCTCCGACTTCATTACTTACATCATCATTTTCACCCAAGTCTTAAATCCTGCAAAGGAAATATCCCGCGCAATGAGCAGCATTCAGCGCGGAATTGCTTCAGCGGAGCGAATATTCTCAGTAGTTGACACGCCAACGCAGATTAGTTCGCCTGTGAGTCCAATTGCATTGAGTTCTTTTGAGAAATCAGTCGAATTTAAAAATGTAAGCTTTGCTTATCAGGATGCAAATGTTTTGAAGAATATCAATTTTACCCTATCCAAAGGGAAAACTATCGCGCTTGTAGGACCTTCAGGTGGTGGGAAATCCACCTTAGCTGATTTGGTTCCTCGTTTTTACGATCCTTCAGCAGGTGAGATTTTACTTGACGGTAAAAATCTTAAAAGATTTGATTTGAAAGATCTGCGAGGCCTAATGGGCATAGTGACGCAAGAGTCCATTTTATTTAATGACACTGTTTTCAATAATATCGCATTTGGAGTGGAAGGCGCGACCAAAGAGCAGGTACTCGAAGCAGCGAAAATTGCAAATGCCCATGAATTCATTCAAAACATGGAAGATGGTTACCAAACCAGTATTGGAGAGCGGGGTTCTAAGCTTTCTGGGGGACAAAGACAAAGAATAAGTATTGCAAGAGCCGTTTTGAAAAACCCTCCAATTTTGATTCTTGATGAAGCTACATCAGCTCTTGATTCTGAATCCGAGCATTTGGTGCAGGAAGCTTTGACTAAATTGATGAGCAATCGAACCACTTTAGTGATCGCTCATCGACTTAGCACAATCCAACATGCAGATGAGATATTGGTGATAGAGCGAGGAGAAATCGTGCAAAGAGGAACTCACTCAGAATTGAATCAAGTTGATGGCTTGTATCAGAAACTTTCTACTATTCAGTCAGTTTAGTATATTCGTTAAATTTAATATTAATACTCGTGAAATCGAGCCAGCCTGAGGCAGACAGGCATGTCTAAGATGACACAAACTTGGATAGTAATCTATTTTGTGAGATATCATATCGAAACATCTGGTCAAGTTGTGAACACTAAAAATCAAAATATAATCATATGAAAAAACTTCACCAAATCCTTCAAATAGCTCTTTTGGTCTATTTTGGTGCTTTTCTCATTTTCTTCATTGCCTTTGATACCCTTGGTGGTGTTTTTGGAATGGATGAGATCACCTCTGATTCCATGGTAACAATCATCTTGATTGGTCTGATTCTTTTTCTTGCAGCTTGGGGAAGTAGTTATGCCGCATATGCCAGCCTAGCTTCTACAATTAAGAAAATGGAAATAGATGCAAATTCTTTGAAAGCTAAAATCTACGATTTCGAGCATCCAAGAATCCCTACCACCCAGCCTACAAGACCTACCTTACCATCAGATACTGATCCAAGTAATCTTCCTCCAAGACAAAATATTACAGATAAGTAAGATTTTAAATTTGTCAAACTAGTATATTGAGGAGACCAATCAGGTCTCCTTTTTTTGAAAATATGGTAGCAAAAACTTTTGGAAGCGCAGTATCTGGCGTTGATGCCAATATCATCACCATAGAAGTTAATGTTGGGCAAGGAACCAACTTTTTTATGGTAGGTCTCCCCGACTCTGCCGTGAAAGAATCCCAGCAACGGGTGGAAAGTGCCTTGAAATACTACGGCTATAGAATGCCCCGGCAAAAAGTAGTAATTAATTTGGCTCCCGCAGACATCCGAAAGGAAGGTTCTGCTTATGATTTACCAATTGCGATGGGCATTCTGCAGGCTTCCGAACAAGTAGAATTCCCAACTTTAGGAGACTATGTGATTATGGGTGAGCTTTCATTAGATGGCAATCTCAGACCAATTAAAGGCGTTTTGCCGATAGCTATAGAAGCTCGGAAAAAAGGATTCAAAGGATTTATTCTTCCCATAGAAAACGCCAAGGAGGCATCGATTGTCAATAATTTGGATATTATCGCTGTGGAAACCATGCAGCAAGCCACTGACTTTTTGTTAGGAGAATTGGATATAGTGCCACTGGTGACTGATACTCGTGAGATTTTTTATCATTCGCTAGATGATATTGAGTTTGACTTTGCAGATGTGCAAGGGCAGGAAAACATCAAGCGGGCTATGGAAATCGCCGCAGCGGGCGGACATAACGTGATCATGATTGGCCCTCCCGGCGCAGGGAAAACCATGCTTGCAAAACGCCTTCCTTCGATCCTTCCTCCTCTGACATTGATAGAAGCACTGGAAACTACCAAGATTCACTCGGTAGCGGGTAAACTGGGAAAGAATGGATCTCTCCTAGCCAATCGTCCATTTCGCTCGCCGCATCATACGATTAGTGATGTGGCTTTAGTTGGAGGTGGCGGAAATCCTCAGCCCGGAGAAATATCCCTTGCACATAATGGAGTTCTGTTTCTAGACGAGTTACCAGAGTTCAAGCGAAGCGTACTTGAAGTGATGCGTCAGCCGCTGGAAGAGCGTAGAGTGACGATTTCCAGAGCAAAAATTTCGGTGGATTTCCCTGCCAATTTTATGCTGATTGCAAGCATGAATCCTTGTCCCTGTGGTTATTACAATCACCCTGAGAAGGAATGTGTCTGTGGACCAGGAATAGTACAGCGCTATCTGAACAAAGTTTCTGGACCGCTTCTGGATCGAATTGATTTACATGTCGAAGTCACTCCGGTGAAGTTTGACGAGATGACCTCCACCAGAAGAAATGAAACAAGTAAAGAAATTCGGGAACGAGTAATCTTGGGTAGAGAGCGCCAGAAAAAGCGTTTCAAAGACAATCCAGAGGTATTCTGCAATGCCATGATGCCTTCACATTTGACCAAGCAAATCTGCCAGATTAACGAAGCCGGGAAGATGCTGCTAAAAACTGCGATGGAGAGATTAGGATTGTCCGCTAGAGCTTACGACAGAATTCTGAAAGTAGCTCGAACCATTGCAGATATCTCAGGAAGCGAGGACATCAAAGTGGAGCATTTGGCCGAAGCGATCCAGTATAGAAGTTTGGATAGAGAAGGCTGGGCGGGGTGAAAAGAATTTAAAATGAAGGAATTAAAAGTTTGAAATTATGGCTGAAAGTCAAAGCTGGAAATTTCGTCAGGTTAATTTTCTACCTATAATATCTCCCAAAAAGGCCTATTGTAGAAAACAAAATCTTGATTAACAACAATAGACTACCTGACAAGGCAAGTGAATTAATCGTGACCGCTATAAATATCGTGTAATCAACATTTCAAGCAGAGTTCATATATAGTAACTCTCGAAATTATCCCAAACCTGTCCCGTTAGGGACTTATTATGGGTAGCATTTTAATGAATAGTGAACCCTGCCGTGCCTTTAGGTACAGCCCTAATTTTTCAATCATGGCAAATACTTACACACAAATCCATATTCAGGCTGTCTTTGCAGTTCAAAATAGAATCTCATTAATTCAGCCAACATGGAAAGATGAATTGTATAAATACATCTCAACTATTGTCTCAAGTTATGATCACAAGCTTCTGCAGATAAATGGAATGCCCGATCACGTCCACTTATTAATAGGTTTTCGACCAACGCAATCACTTTCTGATCTTATGAAGGAGGTTAAGCAAGATTCATCCAAATGGATAAATAAAAAAGGCTTCGTAAAAGGAAAGTTTACTTGGCAAGGAGGTTATGGCGCTTTTTCTTACAGCAAAGATCAAGTTCCAAGGGTAATGAATTACATCCAAAATCAGGAAGCACATCACAAGAAGCAGTGCTTTCTTGATGAATACGAAGGATTATTGAAAATCCACCAAATTGAATACGATAAACGCTACATTTTCAAACCAATTGAAGAATAGAGCTATACCTAAAGGCACAGCTTGAAATTTTATATTAATACACATTCTACCCATAATTTGTCCCTAAAGGGACTTATAGTAGAAAAATAAAATCTTGAATGAAAGCTTGATGGCAAAAGGAATTGGGTGTTTCGGTTAAGAATCCTCTCCAAACAATTTTCTAACTGCCTAGTTTAATAAAATTAAAAAACTAAATTTTCATCATCATGAAATATCTTTCTTTACTCCTTATTCTCATCTCTTTTAGCTCTTTTGCACAGGATAAAATACCTGCCAAAAACGGAGAGATCACCATCAATCCAATCACTCACGGCACTCTCGTATTTGAGCATAACGGCCAAGTGATTTACGTGGATCCTTATGGCGGAGCAGCAGGTTTTGCAGGACAGAAAAAACCTACACTAGTTTTGATTACAGACATTCATGGAGATCACCTCAATCAGGAAACTTTGGATGGACTGGATCTGTCAGGGGCTACTTTTGCGGTGCCACAAGAAGTTGCAGACAAGTTGCCTGTCGGCACTGGAAAGTCTATAGAGATACTTAGTAACGACCAGTCCAAAACTATTAATGGTGTCAAAATCGATGCTATACCAATGTATAATCTTCCTGAAAACTCTGAATCCAGACATCCAAAAGGTCGAGGAAACGGATACATAGTTAACCTCGGTGGCAAACGTCTTTACCTCTCAGGAGACACTGAGGATATTAAAGAAATGCGTTCGCTGAAGAGAATTGATGTTGCTTTCGTCTGTATGAATCTGCCTTATACAATGGATGTGGACCAAGCTGCAAGTGCCGTTTCGGAGTTTAAACCTGCAGTAGTTTATCCTTACCATTACAGAGGCACAGAAGGCTTATGTGATGTAGAGAAATTTAAAAATTTGGTAAATGCATCTGCTCCAAATGTAGATGTAAGATTAAGAAATTGGTATCAATAAGATCTCTCAATTTTGCCTCCTCAAAGCATTTAATACTTGAGAATAAACAACAAAACCCAGCCGAATGGCTGGGTTTTGTTGTTTAAGGCTATTCTCTTATATCACAACTGTACTTTTTATTGCGCTATCTGCGAGGCACTCCGCGTCCACTGCTGTAAAATTAATTATTTCAGCGCATCTTCCATATCTTCAAGAAGATCGTATAAATGCTCTAATCCAACTGAAACCCTAATCAAATTCTGAGGGGTCAAGGTGTCTGGGCCTTCGGAAGCTGCTCTGCGCTCGATCAAACTTTCTACTCCTCCAAGGCTAGTCGCATTGGTAAAGTACTTGAGTTTAGAAATCACTCGATCAGCGGCATCCGCTCCACCTTTCACAAGAAAAGAAAGTACTCCTCCAAACCCAGTCATCTGATTTGCGGCGACCATATGTCCTTCATGACTTTTCAAACCTGGGTAGTAAACCCTTTCTACTGCATCGTGATGAGAAAGAAAATTAGCCAAAACCATGGCATGCTCTGCATGGCCTTTCACACGATAAGGCAAGGTCTTTATGCTTCTGCACAGGTAATAGCAATCCATAGGAGACGGAACTGCACCTCCCCCGATTTGCACATTTTTCACTTTCTCCCAGAATTCATCTGCCTCTTTGGTTATCAAAGCTCCTCCCAAAATATCCGAATGTCCTCCAAAATACTTGGTACTGGAATGCATGACGATATCAGCACCCAAATCAATAGGATTCTGAAAAACTGGTGTAGCAAATGTATTATCACAGGCGAGCATCACGCCTTTCTCTTTAGCCAATTTTGCAACTGATGCAATATCTGTAATCTTTAAGAGTGGATTCGATGGAGTTTCCAGCCAAACCAACTTAGTATTTGGCCTGAAGGCATTTTCCAGCTTATCCAAATCCGTCATATCTACAAAAGTGGCTTCTAACACTCCTTTGAAGATGGAAAGAATTGCATTTTTCAACCCGTGGTACATATCATCTGGAGCAATAATATGCGAACCTGGCTCCAAGGCCTGAAATACCGCAACTCCGGCAGCATTGCCAGAGGAAAAAGCTGCAGCATCTCCACCTTTCTCCAAAGCAGCAAGCAATTTCTCAAGCGAATGCCGATTAGGATTATTTGCCCTAGCATAAATCATCGACTCAGGTTGATGAATAAAAGTTGTGCTGAGTGTGATCGGCTGGATGACTGGCTTCTCAGAATCAGTGACAATATTTCCTCCGTGAATGGCGAGTGTTTCGAGTTTCATAATGTTAATTATTAATACTTGCAAAAGGCAGTGCTTGAAATTACCATTATTTCCGTTGAGCCCTAAAAGAATTTGTAAAATGCCCAGAAGTCTGGAAAAAAATGTCAACAATCCATCTTAAATATTAACTGTAACTAGTTTACTACTACAGAATTCAGCTGGGAGTAGCCGCCTCTCTGTACTTCAAAACTTTCTATCCTACTGTGGGCATGAGTTTCAGGCAGAAAAAATTACGCATGGATTATGCCTCTAGAGGTGGTCCATAAAAAACCACACCTGATAAAAACGAGTAAAGCCAGCGAGTTGCTGGCTTTACTCGTTTTTTAAATGATTGGGAGATCGCTCCCAATGACGTAAATCTTATATCTTGATTCTTTTATCTAACGTCTATTTTATCGTATTCTATCCACAGATTTTAGCAAGGCCACATCTTTTCGGATGAAACGATTGGCAAGCATATTACAAACCATACCTATCAGAACAGCCCAAAAACCAATCTGATATTCGCCATTATCAGGAGCTGCCATATCATTGTTTACTCCATTTGTAGTCAAAAATACAATGGCTACCAAGCCAACCATTATCAGGGAATTGAGCATATTTAACATCATCTGGCGGCTTAAGTTTCTGTATTGGAAAATCGAAATAATCGCTAAAAGACCTGCAAATGCAGCCATGGCAGCGATATACCAATTAGAAGAAGACTGAATGACTTCACCTGAAGCATCTAGCTGATTCATAAATAAAGCATTGAATTTCCAGATTTCACTTGTATCTGGCACATCTTGAATCCAAAGGTCTAAGCCTAAAGTCAAACCCATGGACACAGCCACTAGGAATAGGAAAATTGATTGTACGCGCTGGATCATTTCTTTCTAATTTTTTGGCAAATAAAAGGCCTTATGAGATCATTACCAAGGAAAGCAGGTTTTGCGCCATGATTTGATTGGGAATAGTATCTTTGCAGCCGTATGAGTGAAAGCAAAAGATATTTCTTGGACATTAGCTATAAAGGCACCCGCTATCATGGCTTCCAAATCCAGAAAAATGCATTTACAGTTCAGGAAGCCTTGGAAAATGGACTTTCTACTTACTTCAGAGAATCAATCTCTGTGATGGGCAGTGGGCGTACAGATACGGGAGTGCATGCTATAATGCAGATCTGCCACTTCGAAACGAATCAAGAAATAGACAGAGCTAAGTTTATACGGGCAATAAATGGAATTTTACCGAAAGACATAGCAATCAACTCTATCCGAGAAGTCAAAGCAGATGCACATGCTAGGTTCAGCGCCAAAAGCAGAGCATATGTTTATCGTTTGATTTTACAAAAAAGCCCTTTTATAGAAGATTACGTTTGGAGACATTACTTCAATCCAGATATAAATAGAATGAATGCGGGAGCTAAAATCCTTTTAGAATACAATGATTTTGAGTGTTTCAGCAAAGTGAATACCGCCGTTAAGCATTTTCGCTGTGAAATAAAATCGGCTCATTGGGAACAAAAAGACGGGGAATTGCAATTTCATATAACTGCTAACCGTTTTTTGCGTGGAATGGTAAGGGCAATCGTCGGAACGCTCGTATCTATTGGCCTTGGCAAAATAGAGCCAGAGGAAATGCATCATATCATAGAATCACGTGATAGAATAAAAGCGGGAAAATCAGCTCCAGCCAGTGGCTTGTTTTTCAGCCGAATTGAATATTCAGAAGACATTTATTTAGACTAGTTTACCTTGAGTTTAGAACAAGAAAAATCATCCTCCGGCGAAATCGTCGATTCGAAAGTACTCAAGCAGCTCTATGGTTTTGTAAAACCTTACAAACCTCAGTTCTATTTTCTGATCTTTCTTACCATCGCTTTGGCCATTTTGGCACCTACGCGACCATATTTCATTCAGGTCGCCATAGATGATTACATCGCTGTGGGAGATGCGGCAGGGCTTTTGAAAATCATCTACCTCCTCATAGGATTGATGATTGTGCAGGCATTTGTCCAGTGGGCACACACGTATTATTCTGGCTGGATAGGTCAGGTAATTATCCGCGATATCCGCGTGAGACTGTATAAGCATCTTTTAAAACTTCGGCTAAAATTCTTTGACAACACGCCTATAGGCAGATTAGTAACACGTAATATATCAGATGTTGAAACGCTTGCAGATGTATTTTCCGAAGGTTTGGCTGCAATTATTGGAGATCTATTACAGCTGGTAACCATCCTTGGTGTTATGTTTTACATCGACTGGAAGCTTACGCTGGTGAGTTTATGTACACTACCGCTGATGATTATTTCTACTTATGTCTTTAAGGAAAAAATCAAAGTGACTTTTAATGATGTCAGAAATGCTGTTTCTAACCTAAATTCCTTTCTGCAAGAACATATCACAGGTATGAATATCGTACAGATTTTCAATCGCGAAGATCGGGAGTTCGAGAAGTTCAAAACAATAAATAAGGAACATAGAAGAGCACATATTAGATCTGTTCTTTACTATTCTATTTATTTTCCAGTAGCAGAGATTATCCAAGCTATTGGAATTGGACTGGTGGTATGGTACGGTGCAGTTGGTGTGTTGGGAATGGAGATAGAGATCGGTGTTCTAATTTCATTTATCATGTATTTACAGCTATTCTTCCGTCCTATTCGCATGATCGCTGACAGATTCAATACTCTTCAAATGGGCGTAGTAAGTTCATCCCGCATTTTCAAACTATTGGAAAGTGATGAGCACATCGCAAACGAAGGAGATTACAAGCCTGCCAAAGTCAGAGGTAATATCAAAGTAGAACAGGTTTGGTTTGCCTATGTAGATGAAAACTACGTGCTAAAAAATATCAGTTTCGAAGTGGAATCAGGCCAAACTGTTGCACTTGTCGGCGCCACCGGAGCAGGTAAATCTTCCATCATCAACTTGATTTCTAGATTTTATGAAATCAATACAGGTCATATTTCCATTGATGGCCATGACATTCGGGAATTTGAACTTAATACCTTGCGTAAGCACATTGGAGTAGTACTTCAAGATGTATTTCTTTTCTCCAATACAATTTTCTACAACATCACGCTCGGTAATCCAGACATTTCGCGTGAGCAAGTAATGTATGCTGCGGAGCTTGCTGGCGCAAAAAAATTCATTGAAAGGCTGCCAGGCGGGCTCGATTACAATGTAATGGAGCGCGGCGCTACCCTTTCTGTAGGCCAGCGTCAATTAATTTCTTTTGTGAGAGCGATGGTTTACAATCCTGAAATCATCATTCTGGATGAAGCAACTTCATCGGTGGACACCGAAACAGAGGAATTGATCCAAGAATCTATAGAAACAATGATGACGGGAAGAACGTCTATTGTTATAGCTCACAGACTTTCGACCATCCAAAAAGCAGATAAAATTATTGTCCTTAATAAAGGCGAAATTGTAGAGACTGGCACCCATGATTCCTTATTGGAATTAGGCGGTCATTACACCCAACTGCATCAGATGCAACTTAAGACAATGGCTATCTAGCCTGATTTTTAAAAACTAGTATAAAACCTATAATTATCGTGAAATACAGCTTAATCATCCTCTTGGTAGTATTACCATTTATCAGTTTTGCACAAGAACGTGGAGTCGGAATTCGTCTTGGCGAACCTCTTTCTATTACTTATAAAGATTTTCTGTCCGAATCTATATCCATCGAAGGAATGATCGGAGTGGCGGGGATCAATGGAGCTAGTTATTATCAGAAAGATTTCGAAAGCAATCCACCTGAATCCAACTCTTTCTATATCTCGCATAGCGCACAAAAAGGAATTTCCTTTAATGTGCGTTCAGCTTATCATGAAGACATCACAGATGTTTTTGGAATTACAGATGGATACCTTCTAGCCTATGGTGGCATTGGAATCCAACTTAGATCTACCAAAGTCACCTATACCTATGCTGATGGACAGACTTCCTCTCTTATGAAAAATGACAGCCGGACCAATTTTGATTTTGGTCCAGAGACATTCATTGGAACGGAATACTACTTTGATGATGTGCCTATTTCAGTTTTCGGAGAAGTTGGCCTCTTCCTAGAGCTAATTGACCGCATTGGACATATAAAAGGACAAGGTGGTATTGGGGTTCGCTATATTTTCTAAGCATGAAAAGGATTGCCATACTTATTGTCGCGCTAATTTCCGGCTTTACGATTTTAGGATTCTGGGCATTTAGTAAACTAGGAGGAAATATCCCTGTAGAAATACAGTTGGTAGAAAATAAGCCTGACAATCTTGCGGGATTAACCTACCGAGGAACTCCAGGTAACGTTGAATTAGGAAAGATTTTTGAAAAGATGGAGACTCAAAAAGCACTCCACCCAGGAAGTCAACTCCATACCATCTATGAAGTGGAGCCAGCAGGAAAACTTGACACCATGCTCGTTTTTGTAGGAATTAATCAAATGCATCCTATCTCAGATATGGAATTTCGGGTTTTTGAAAACAGAGGCTACCTGCTTGCACAAATTAAAAGTAGCACTTGGGTGATGCCTAGTCCAGAAATGGTAAAGGAAAAACTAGCTGAATTTGCGGAAGCAAATAAGCTGGAATTGAGTGGAATTTATATCGATAAAATAATTTCGAAAAACGAAGTTCAAGTGATTGCACCTATCAAGTGAAAAATCGTTAAGGATTTCTCACCAACCATTTAATGGCATTATTCGTGAAAGAAACCTAACCAACCATAAAAACTACTTCTATGAAAAATATCAACTCTCTTATTTTAGCTCTCTTTGGGCTATTTGTATTCCAAGCATGTGAAGGTCCAGAAGGTCCTCAAGGTGTACCGGGTGCTCAAGGCGATCAAGGTACGCCAGGAGTAAATATAGTAGGTCAAACATTTGAAGTGGAAATTGACTTCACTAGCACAAACAACTACGCAGGCAACTTTGACTTCACTGAGCCACTAGTAGATGGAGATGCTTTGCTAGTCTATATGCTAGAGCAATCGCCTGCTACAGAAGGCAGAGTAGCTTGGAGGCTTTTGCCTCAGACTTTCTATATAGATGGTGGCATTCTTGTTTATAACTTCGATTATACTGTAGATGACTTCAGTATCTTTTTGGACAACTCCCCGATAGAATTCTCAACCTTGGACAGTTATTATACTACGGGCGTACTATTCAGAGTAGTGGTAGTCCCATCAGATCTTATTGGAGCTCGCGTAGATTATACAGACTATGAAGGAACAATGAAGCTATTGAACATCTCTGAAGACGACTTCGAAAGAATAGAATCTAAGAAATAAAAAGCACGTTAAATCATCTATTAAACCAATAGCTGGATCTATGTCAGACATAGATCCAGCTTTTTTATGTAGTCACTTTACCTGCCATAAATAATTTGGCGCTTATCTTTGTACCATGCATTTGAAAAATGACCTATTACTTCGCGCTGCCAAAGGCGAAATCACAGAAAGAACACCAGTCTGGCTGATGCGCCAAGCAGGCAGAATTTTACCAGAATATAGGAAAGTTCGGGAAAGCGTAAGTGGCTTTATTGAGCTAGCGCAGACTCCAGAACTTGCTGCTGAAGTGACTATTCAGCCTGTGGATTTGTTAGGAGTGGATGCAGCTATTATATTTTCAGATATTTTAGTAATTCCAGAAGCTATGGGTTTGCCTTATGAGATGGTTGAGAAAAGAGGTCCCTTATTCCCAACTACCGTACGGTCAGAAGCTGATTTGAAGAAGTTGCATATCTCAGATGGTTCGGAACTTCGCTATGTAACGGATGCTATTCAGATTACTAGAAAAGCCTTAAATGGTCGAGTTCCACTGATCGGCTTTGCCGGTGCACCTTGGACTATTTTCTCCTATATGGTAGAAGGTCATGGCAGCAAAACATTTTCAGAAGCCAGAAAAATGCTTTACACACAGCCAGCCTTCTCACATAAATTGCTGCAGATGATCACGGATAGCACGATCAATTACCTACATGCTCAAATCGAAGCAGGTGCACAATTAGTGCAGCTATTCGACAGTTGGGCGGGTATTTTGGGGCCTAAGCAATATGCCGAATTTTCTATGCCCTACATCGCTCAGATATGTGATGCAATTACTTCAGTTCCAAAAACTGTTTTTGCTAAAGGGGCATTTTTCGCCAGAGAAGAAATGGGCAAATTGAATTGCGAAACGATAGGTTTGGATTGGAATATGGGAATCGCTGAATCAAGAAACTTAATAGGTTCTGAAAAAACATTACAGGGAAATCTAGATCCAGCTGCTCTTTATGGTAATGAAGAGCAAGTACGTGAGGCCACTAAAGCCATGATGGAGCAATTCCGTGGAACGAGACATATTGCCAATCTAGGGCATGGCGTATATCCAGACATCAATCCAGAGTTGGTAAAAGTGTTTATCCAGACCGTTAAAGATTTTAAATAGGCGCTTTTAACCACAGAGTAAAGGCAGAAATTTATACAGAGAACGAATCTGAAAATTGCTTAATAGGAGTGAAAGCCCTAGATAATCATTCCCAGTTCAATAGGACCGTGTAAAAAAGCATTTATTCCTAGTGATAAAACTCCAAAAGAGTGTAATACTATTTCCTGCTTCTCCAGAAGCAGGATTTCTTTTTTTACACCATCTTAATTTCATCGCCAACATTAAGAACCCCATTCGACAAGGCTACCATATTTTGTCCAAAAAGAATTTTGTGGCCCACTTTCCTGTAAGTAGCCAACGTTTTCAACGGTTCAGTTCCTTTGATACCAGTATCCTGATCCACCGTTATCATCACACATCGAGCACAGGGTTTAACAACTTGAAAATCTAATTGACCAATCTGTATTTTTTTCCAAGAATCTTCTGCAAATGGCTCCCCGCCCGAAAAGACAATATTTGGTCGAAAGCGATTCATGAATACCGTTTCATCTAATCGAACATTCAGATCTGCAAGGGAGTTTTGACCAATTAGTAAGTAAGGCATTCCATCTGCAAAACTTACCGATTCATCATTCACCGCGTATTTTGGATCTACTTTTCTTTGAGTTGTAAGGGGCATTTTCACTAAGCGCACACTCATTTCTAAAATATCGCTAAACCACAAATCAAAGTCAGTATTAACTAATCGGGCAGGCATCTCATCGTCCCAAACCGTCACTGATGATATTACTTCTCCCTCCATATTAATTGGAATGTGGATCATCTTTTCAGGCCTGGAAAGGTGGTAAACAGAAAGCAAATCACCCACAATTTCAACACGCAATAAAGCCATAAGTGGAAAAGCCCGCTGAGAAATAAACTGTCCCTCATCATCTATAAGCATCCAACGACGATCGAATTCAAATCCTCTTTCCTCCACTTTTGCTTTAGAAAGCCGAATTCCTGCTAGAGATTTAATGGGGTATGTATATAAGTCTTGAATAATTAGCGGTTCTGACATGTCCTAAAAATAAGATTCTATAAAAGGAAATGCTTAATTCATCCGACAAATTTTATGACGATGGGAATTGATATTTTCAAATAAGCCCACATTTTCTCTAATGTTTCTAATTCTCTTGTGCCGGCAAGAACTCCCAGTGCTAATATAACCACTAAGCACCATCGGCTTCGTTCGTTCATGTTTTTCCTAAAAAATGATTCCATTATACCTAATAGATGCAATTGGCAGTCAGTTGGTTGCAATAGCTTTGTCACTTACTGGAAAAATATGTCAGTTAGAAATACTGGTTCAATAGAAAAATGACAATTCAGTAGCTTTTTCGTCAAAACTATGTCAAGTTTTCTGCCAATGTGACACAAAATGTTGCGAATTGTGAGATGGCACATGCCTTGAAGAAAGGGAGTAGAATCAATTTGAAAAAAACTTAAAAACATATAATCATGGGAAAAATCATAGGCATTGACTTAGGAACAACCAACTCCTGCGTAGCAGTAATGGAAGGTAATGAGCCTGTAGTCATTCAAAACAGTGAAGGTAGAAGAACCACTCCTTCAATTGTAGCTTTCCTTGACAACGGGAACGGCGAGCGTAAAGTAGGAGATCCTGCTAAGCGTCAGGCAATTACCAATCCAACGAACACTATTTCTTCTGTTAAAAGATTTATGGGAAAGAAATTCTCTGAAATCACAGAAGAGAAAAAACATGCCCCTTATAAAGTAGAAAAAGGAACAAACGATACTGTCGTTGTAAGAATCGGAGATCGTACTTACACTCCTCAAGAACTTTCTGCTATGATCCTTCAGAAAATGAAGGCTACAGCTGAGGATTTCTTGGGACAAACAGTAACTGAAGCTGTTATTACTGTTCCTGCGTACTTCAATGATTCGGAGCGTCAGGCGACAAAAGAAGCTGGACAGATTGCTGGCTTAGAAGTGAAGCGTATCATTAACGAGCCAACTGCTGCAGCTTTGGCATACGGAATGGACAAAAAGCACATGGATATGAAGATCGCTGTGTATGACCTTGGTGGTGGTACATTTGATATTTCAATCTTGGAGCTTGGTGATGGTATTTTCGAAGTAAAATCTACCAATGGTGATGTCCACTTAGGTGGTGATGACTTTGATCAGGTAGTTATGAACTGGCTAGCTGAAGAGTTTAAATCTGAGGAGCAAATTGATCTTAGACAAGATCCAATGGCACTTCAGAGATTGAAAGAAGCTTCAGAAAAAGCAAAAATTGAGCTTTCTAGTTCTGCTTCTACTGAAATTAACTTGCCATACATCACTGCAACTCAGACAGGCCCTAAGCACTTGGTAAGAACCTTGAGCCGTTCGAAATTTGAACAACTTACTGAAGATCTAGTAAGAAGATCTATGGAGCCTTGTAAGAAAGCGTTGGCAGATGCAGGCATGACGCCATCTGACATTGACGAAGTAATTTTGGTTGGTGGTTCTACTAGAATACCTAAAATACAGGAAGAAGTTGAGAAGTTCTTCGGCAAGAAGCCTTCAAAAGGTGTTAACCCTGATGAGGTAGTAGCAATTGGTGCTGCGATTCAAGGTGGTGTATTGACAGGTGAAGTGAAAGACGTTCTTCTTTTAGACGTAACTCCACTTTCTCTAGGCATCGAAACAATGGGCGGAGTTTTGACCAAATTGATCGAATCAAACACGACTATTCCTACTAAGAAGTCTGAGACTTTCTCTACAGCTTCTGACAATCAACCAGCAGTGGATATCCATGTGTTGCAAGGTGAGCGCGCAATGGCAAAGGATAACAGAAGTATTGGTAGATTCCAACTTTCTGACATTCCACCAGCACAAAGAGGCGTTCCTCAGATCGAAGTGACTTTTGATATCGATGCTAACGGTATTCTAAATGTATCTGCAAAAGATAAAGGAACTGGAAAAGAGCAGAAGATTAAGATCGAAGCTTCTTCAGGACTTTCTCAAGAAGAGATCGACAGAATGAAATCTGAAGCGGAAGCTAATGCAGCATCTGATAAAATCGAAAAAGAAAAAATCGACAAATTAAATCAGGCTGACAGCTTAGTTTTCCAAACTGAGAAGCAGTTGAAAGAATACGGAGACAAACTTTCTGAAGGAAACAAAACTGCTATCGCTGCAGCTCTAGAAACTCTTAAAGTTGCTCATCAATCCCAAAACATAGAAGGAATTGATTTAGCTATGGAAGGATTGAACAAAGCTTGGGAAGCTGCTTCTACAGAGATGTACAATGCTGCCGGAGCAGATGGAGCAGCCGCTCCTGGTTCTGATCCAAATGCAAGCGCAGGTTCTGCTGATGCTGGTGACGGAGTATCTGATGTCGATTACGAAGAAGTAAGCGAAGAAGAGAAAAAATAATAGCTCATAAGCTAAACCAACTGAGAAAGGCATCTGTGTAAAAGCAGATGCCTTTTTAGTTACCAATCCATGAATCAAGAACACCTCGTATAAACTCTTGATATTCGATTCTAGATAAATAGCCATGCAATTAACAGCTGATAACAAACTAAGGAAACTCATCGTAGTAGGCGACCGAGTTCTGATCCGATTAAAGAAGCCGAATGCCAAGACTGGTTCAGGGCTATATTTACCTCCGGGGGTTCAGGAAAAAGAGAAAGTACAGCAAGGCTATATAATTAAAGCTGGCCCAGGATATCCTATTCCGGTAGCTTCAGATGACCCAGAGCCATGGATGGATAAGGAAGAAAAAGTGA
The DNA here is from genome assembly GCF_002150505.1 of Algoriphagus ratkowskyi. Taxonomy (GTDB): domain Bacteria; phylum Bacteroidota; class Bacteroidia; order Cytophagales; family Cyclobacteriaceae; genus Algoriphagus; species Algoriphagus ratkowskyi. The sequence continues at coordinate 16,883 of NZ_MSSV01000021.1, read as the reverse complement.
AGTATGTCCCCCTTCAAGCAAAAGAAGGAGACTTAGCTATCTTTTTACTTTCTGGAGCACATGAAGTAGTTTATGAGGGAGAAAAGTATTACATCGTTTCCCAAGCTGCTATCCTTATGCTCGAAAGAGAAGAAGATTTATAAATGCAAAAAGCCCGGAAAAATCCGAGCTTTTTGCATTTATAAAAAATCAAGATGTAATCCTTGATTTTCAATCTTTCCAAACTTTTCTATTTTTTGCCTTAGGGCCTTGTTGCATTTTATCCTCTCTACGGACGTAAGCCGATTGGGTAGAGCCTTCAGACTTTTTCCACACTTTTTGATTCTTTCGCTTTGGCCCTTTTAGATCATTTGGAACAGTATTGAATGTAATCGGGGAAGCATTGACAGCGAGTTCAGATGCTGTTGCATTTTTTGCTTTTGGACCTTTCAAAGTTGATTGGGAATATCCAATCACCGATAACATCATAAGTGCGATCACTAACACCGATCGTTTCATAGTAAGAATAGTTTTAAGTTAAACTTACTTAACTATACTTATGAAAGGCAAAAAGGTTACGCGTTTTCGCTATTTAATAGATGCTTTTTGACAATTCATAAAATTATCTTTTTCAATGTTTTTAACAAACGTCCAATAATGAGTCTATAAATTAACTCGTAATTACAATCACTAGAACGTTGTTATTAGGACTGGGCATAATCATACCCTAGAAATTAGATCTTCACCTTGTATTATAAAAAAACCGGGATGAAATTCATCCCGGCTTAAAATTGAAAATAGACCCTGTTTATATTTTTAGAATGCAAATACTGCCGCCAACATGAATGATGACAAATTCTTTGAATCATTCAAATCATTATCCTTAAAGAAATTATCACTCATTGCATCCATTCTCAATTCAGGAATCAACGTCAGGTTTTTATGAACTCTCAAATTCCCAGAAAGAGTAGCTGCAAAGACACTACCGTCTCCATCAGAATTAACACCAACTACTCCACCAAGTCCACCATTAAATACATTAAAATATTCTCCACGAAGACCAATTGAAAATTTCTCAGAAGTAGTGGCCTGAACATAACCAGCAAAACCAAAGAATCCAGCGCCATCGCCATCTGTATCACTAACAGAAGATCCAGTAAACGTTTCACCCGTAGCAGTGGTATTGTATGTAGTGTTTAAGCCAAGATAGATAGCCTCAGAAGCATTGAATCCTGTAGTTAAATCAACTTGGAATGTTGTCCCATTAGAATATTGATCGGTAATTAGTGTGCCGTCATTTTCTAGTTTTCCATCTTGATCCCCGTAAACGAAGTTTAAGTATGTACTTCCGGCATCAGTCGAATAGCCTAACTGAGCTCCAAGGGTATAGGTACCAGCTATGTTGAATTCAGTCATATCCGTAGGATTCATCACCGCAGCCATCAATGACCACTTGTCAGAAAGTGCAAAATCTGCCTTCAAACCTGTATGAGAAAAAGGTCCATTGGAGAACATATAAGAGGTAGAGTAGTTAAAATTTCCCGTTGGAGAAATTACCTCATACCCGAGGAAGGTATTGAAGTTACCCATGGTCAAGGTCACCACATCGTTCACATTCCAGTACACATACAATTGATTTACAATTTGAGAGCTTCCAGCCATTCCTCCAGCAAACATCGGAGAACCAAAAACAGCCTGTTCACCTCTTGGACCAAAAACCAAGTCAGCGACAGCGCCTACTTTTTCACCTTGATAAGTAGCAATAATGTTTGCCATACCTAAAGAGAAGCCAGGAAGATTTCCAAAAGATGTAGCTGGGGCCTGAAAATTTTCGCCCCTGTTTGGGCCATTGAAGTTGGTACGGAAGTAAGAATCAACAGAACCTGAGAACGTTAATCCAGATGACTCTTTTTCTTCCTGTATAATCATCTCTTGTGCATAAGTATTGGCCACAACGAGAAGTAAGAGTGCCAAAACTAGTAATTGATTTTTTTTCATGATTTGAATAGGTATAGGTTTTAAATATGGTTTCAAGAGAGAGAGAGAGAGAGAGAGAGAGAGAGAGAGATGAAATTCCCAATTAATCGGAGCACAGATCCTTTGTCTTAAGATTCAGGAATTCGGAGCATTACATAAATGCGGATTCAACGCCTATTCTAAGTTCATCCTTTCATGGCCGTTTTTGTACATGAGTAAGAACACCCTATTACCCGTGTGTAGAAAGGGGCGGACACTAGTGTCAACACGGGTCCTAAGTAGATCTTTTAGCCATTTCTATCGAATCGACAATTTGACCGGTTAGTGCATTGACTAAGAATAGCGGCTAAATATCTTATAAGTCATAAGAAGTTATTTGACATAAAACAAAATTTTCAATAGGTCTAACACAGAAATTATGATTCCAATTTAAATACAATTTTAGCATAAAAACAAACGTGTATTTGAAATATTATCAAATTAAAATATTATTGACGGTTAATAATTATCCATTTTTTACTTAAATGAAGAATTTTTAACATTTATAGGATAAAAATAAACCCTAGTGGAAAAAATAATAATATTCGGTAAAAGTAGAGAGGTATTGATTAAAACGTCAACAACACACGCCATCCAGAATATTTAAATTAAGGAGCTTATACCATAGAGGATCTTCCTTTTAAAGACATAAGGCTTTGTTTTCAGTGAACCAGCTGATTTTACGAAAAATAAAAACTCTACTTACTTAAGTCCCCAATTCAACCTAATCATAAAATATTTTCATGTTTTTCAAAAAAAGAGACGTCTAAAAACACTTAGACATAAAAAAAACCGGCCTAACCGGTTTTAATTTCAAAAAATAATCACAGAAGATATTACTTCACCAAACTTGCATATTCTTTGGCAAAATATGTAAGAATGACCTTTGCTCCCGCCCGCTTAATACTTACTAAGATCTCAAGCATAGCCCGATCATTATCAATCCATCCTCTTTCTGCTGAAGCTTTCACCATGCTATACTCTCCAGACACATTATAAGCAGCTATTGGCAATGGAAAGTTATCGTCTAGCAGTTTGATTATATCCAAATAAGAAAGCGCCGGCTTCACCATGAGAAAATCTGCACCCTCTTCTGTATCTAAGTCCCCTTCGATAAGCGCCTCCTGAGAATTAGAAGGATTCATTTGATAGGTCTTTTTATCTCCAAATTTCGGTGCAGAATCTAACGCATCTCTAAATGGACCATAAAAAGCGCTCGCGTATTTGGCTGTGTAAGACATGATAGAAGTGTCTGTAAATCCACTTTCATCCAACAACTCGCGAATATACCCCACTCTCCCATCCATCATATCGGAAGGCCCAATGATATCTACCCCAGCGTCCGCTTGGGCTAATGACATTCTTGCCAAAATCTCAAGTGTCTCATCATTCAAAATTTTGCCATTTTTTACCAAACCATCATGACCATCACTACTGTAGGGATCCATCGCCACATCCGACATTAAACAAACTTCCGGGAATTCCTTCTTGATTTCGCGAAGCGCCTTCAAATAAAACGTCTCTGGATTATAACTCTCAGAAGCCACCGGATCTTTCAAACTATCAGAATAAGCTGGAAATACATCAAAAGCCTGAATGCCTAACTTCATACAGGTTTCGATTTCGCCAAGCATGTTATCAATAGAAAATCTATAAATTCCAGGCATGGAATCGATAGCTATTTTCTTTTTTGCTCCGTCTACCAAGAACATTGGAAAGATAAGATCCTTGACAGAAAGGCTCGTTTCTTCCACAAGATTCCTTACAGCTTCAGATTTTCGATTTCTTCTAGGTCTTCTTAGCATGATTTATTTGAAAAGTTGTTGAATCTGATTAAGATCTAATTTATTGTAATCTTCTATATATAGGTCACATTTTGGCAATTCATCAATTGTATGACTAGAAAGCACGCCAACTACTTTCATTCCTGCATTCAACCCTGCACTGGCACCTGAAAAGGAATCTTCAAACACCAAACAGTTATCAGGCCTCACTCCAAGTTTGGCAGCACTTTTTAAATAAACTTCAGGATCGGGCTTATGATTTGACACATCTTCTGAAGCAAGCTGAGATTGCATTAGCCCCCCAATTCCAAGTGTACCAATAATTAAATCCAAATTCGCCCTTGGAGCAGATGTAGCTACAGCTGTGAGCATATCGGCAGATTTCAGCTGATCAAAAAACTCGATAAAACCTGAAATTGGATTTACTTCTGACATATATATCTCCCTGAACAACCCTTCTTTCTCATCTTCAAGCAAAGCCAATTCTTCCCCCTCTATCTTTCTGCCTAAGAAATGACTCAGAATATATCCGTTATTTTTCCCGTACATATGCTCAGCATATTCAGCTTGAGTAGGATTCAGATCACGCTTCGCAAAAAATTTCTGAAAGGCAATGGAATGAAATGGATTGGTATGACAAATCACTCCATCCATATCAAAAATGATAGCTTTTAACATGTGTTGGTTCATTTTTTAGAGTTGCAAAATTAAGCATAAGACACTAAAAAACCCTCCCAAGTTCCAAAAACAAGGAGGGTCTATTTGAAATGTAAGCAATAGCTATAACTTACTTTTCGAATGCAAGGATCGATTTCTCTATAATATCACAACATTCATGAATCTGTTCTTCAGTCATCACCAATGGTGGAGCAAATCGGATTATATTTCCATGCGTGGGCTTCGCCAAAAGACCATTGTTTTTCAAGGCAATACAAATATTCCAAGCAGTACTACTTTCTTCAGTATCATTGATCACAACTGCGTTGAGCAAACCTTTTCCCCTAACCAACTGAACGAGATCTGACTTTTCTACCAGATTCTGCATTCTAGCTCTGAAAACCTGCCCTAGCTTCTCAGCGTTCTCTGCCAGTTTCTCATCTTTCACCACTTCCAGTGCTGTCATAGCTACGCGTGCTCCAAGTGGATTCCCTCCGAAAGTTGACCCATGCTGACCAGGTTTGATCACATCCATCACCGCATCATCTGCCAAAACTAGGGACACGGGATAAAATCCACCAGAAACAGCTTTACCGAGAATCAAAATATCCGGCCTAACATTTTCATGATCTACTGCGAGTAATTTTCCAGTTCTAGCTATTCCAGTCTGGATTTCATCCGCAATAAAAAGCACATTTTTTTCTTCACAAGCAGCCTTTGCTTCCTTCAAATAATCAGGTCCCGGCACATATACTCCAGCTTCTCCCTGAATAGGCTCAACAAGGAATCCAACAACATCAGGATCATTCAAAACTGCCTTTAATGCAGAGATATCATCGTATGGAATCTTTACAAATCCAGCAGTGTAAGGCCCAAAATTCTTACGCGCATTTTCATCATTAGAGAAAGAGATGATTGTAGTGGTTCTACCATGGAAGTTATTCTCTGCCACGACAATCTTTGCACGATTCTCATCCACTCCCTTTTTCTCATAACCCCATTTTCTTGCGATTTTTATAGCCGTCTCTACACCTTCTGCACCTGTATTCATCGGGAGCACTTTATCAAAACCGAAGTAATCAGAGATGTATTTCTCGAAAGGCCCTAGCACATCGTTATGGAAGGCCCTAGAAGTCAAAGTCAATGTGCTCGCTTGCTCAATTAGCGCCTCTTTAATACGGGGATGACAATGACCTTGATTCACCGCAGAATAGGCAGATAAGAAATCATAATACCGCTTTCCTTCTACGTCCCAGAGGAACACACCCTCGCCCCTGGCCAGTACGACAGGTAATGGATGATAATTATGTGCACCGTATTTATCTTCTAATTCAATTGCTTGCTTACTGGAACTGATAGTCTGCATGTTTTTCGTAATTTTGTGTACTCTATAAATAAGGACTGGTCAAGCTCAAATATAGCAATTGCCATTACTCTAACCATGAAAGACAGCAAGAAGCCGCTCCCAACACCAGCGATTAGTTCGGAAGACTTTTATTTTAACCCGCAAGGAATGATGGTTTTCACAGAAAAATATCACTTAAAACGCGGTTATTGCTGCGGAAACGGCTGTAAACACTGTCCCTTTCCAAGACCCTGAGATAAAAGAGGATATTTTTGAAATGTGTTGTTGCAAATCACCGAAAAGTTCCGATATTTGCAAACTCAATACAGAAACGGATACAATTTACTATACATTACCATGGCAAAAGTTTGTGACATTACCGGAAAAAGACCTCGAGTAGGTAACAACGTCTCCCATGCAAACAACAAAACTAAGCGTAGGTTCTACCCTAATCTTCATAAGAAGACGTTCTACGTTCCAGAAGAAGATGCATGGATCACATTGAAAGTTTGTACTAAGGCATTGAAGACAATCAATAAAAAAGGTATCACTGCAGTTTTGAAAGAAGCGCAGGATAACGGGATGATTGTAATCAGATAATCAAGGTCGCGACCTTAAATCAATACAAAGATGGCTAAGAAAGGCAATAGAGTACAAGTGATTATGGAATGCACGGAGCATAAAGCTTCTGGCTTGCCAGGTACTTCAAGATACATCACAACCAAGAATAGAAAAAACACGACCGAAAGATTGGAATTGAAGAAATTCAACCCAATAATGAAGAAAGTAACTGTTCATAAAGAAATTAAGTAATCTAGCTCGGAAGCAATTCCGTTAAAACAAAAAGACTATGGCTAAGAAAGTAGTAGCAACCCTTAAAAAAGAAGGTGGCGTGTCTTACGCCAAAGTAATCAAAGCGGTAAGATCTCCAAAGACTGGCGCTTATACCTTCAGAGAAGAAATGGTCCCTTCCCCTTTGGTACAGGACACTTTGAAAAAATAAGTTGCAATTCGCAACATAAGGCATTCGAGTCCCTCTGTCCATCGGTCAGCAGGGACTTTTTCGTTATATTCCACTTTTAAAAAGCATAAGCATGGGAATCTTTGGTTTCTTTTCAAAAGACAAGAAAGAAAGCCTTGATAAGGGCCTTCAGAAATCAAGCGAAAATATTTTTTCAAAACTAAGTAAAGCCGTAGTCGGTAAGTCTAAAGTGGACGACGAGGTTTTGGATGAATTGGAGGAAATTCTTATCACTTCCGACGTAGGAGTTGATACGACTATCAAAGTAATCAAACGCATAGAAGAACGAGTAGCCAGAGACAAATATGTCAACACAACTGAGTTAGACGTCATTCTTAAGGAAGAAATTGAGAACCTTCTCAAAGAAAATAACTCCCAAGACCTGCTTGACATTGATCTGCCCGAAGGCAAAAAACCATATGTTATCATGGTGGTAGGAGTGAATGGTGTGGGTAAAACTACTACCATAGGCAAACTTGCAAACCTTTTCCAATCGGCAGGGAAGTCAGTAATCTTAGGCGCTGCAGATACGTTTAGAGCAGCAGCTGTGGATCAATTGATTCTCTGGGGAGAAAGAGTTGGGGTGCCCGTAGTCTCACATGGAATGAACACTGACCCGGCTTCCGTAGCATTCGATGCCGTAAAGCAAGGCGTAGATACTAATGCCGATGTGGTAATAATCGATACGGCCGGACGTCTTCACACCAAAGTCAATCTGATGAATGAGCTAGGCAAGATAAAACGCGTAATGCAGAAGTTCATCCCTGATGCTCCCCACGAAATCCTACTTGTATTGGATGGCTCTACAGGACAGAATGCATTTATTCAAGCCAAAGAATTTACGAAAGTGACAGAAATCACTGCTCTCGCCATTACCAAACTTGACGGCACTGCCAAAGGCGGAGTAGTTATCGGTATTTCGGACCAATTTAAAATTCCCGTCAAATACATAGGTGTAGGTGAGAAAATGACTGATCTACAGATTTTCAATCGTAAGGAATTTGTCGATTCACTCTTCACTAAAAAGTAAAGAAAGCTCACCATATTCAAATACCCCGAACTACTTCGGGGTATTTTTTTTATCAACTATTAATCAATCCTGAGAGTTTTTTTTTGTATTTTAATATGATATCATTTTAACATCATATTAACATGTAAAAAATAACCAAACCCAGCTCCGGATACATCATGGTTTTCCTTGTGTTAATTGGAATAGCTATTTCAGTAGTTTTATTATCCAATAGTTCTCCCATCGGCGGAGTAACTCTTTTTCTTTATATTCTGTGTTTTCCAGGCTTCTTCATTGTTGAGCCTAACAAAGCAGCTGTACTCCTTCTATTTGGTAAATATGAGGGAACTGTCAAAGCCAATGGGTTTTATTGGGTCATTCCATTCATCACCAAAAAGAAAATTTCACTTCGTGTAAGAAACTTTGAAAACAAGCCAGTAAAAGTGAATGACAAAATCGGTAATCCTGTGATGATTGGGACTATTGTAGTATGGCAAGTGGAAGACACGTTCAAAACTTCTTTCGATGTCGATGATTATGAAAACTTTGTACATCTTCAATCAGATGCCGCCATTAGAAAAATGGCTGGATTATACCCTTACGATAATTTTGAAGCAGAAGAAGCGGAGGTCACTCTGAGATCGGGAGTAGAAGATGTGAATCATTCTTTGGAAAAAGAAATTGGTGAACGACTTCACCATGCTGGCATAAAAGTGATAGAAGCTAGAATTTCGCATCTCGCCTATTCTTCGGAGATCGCATCGGCTATGCTTCAAAGACAACAGGCAACTGCAATGTGGCTGCACGCCAAAAGATAGTAGAAGGCGCAGTTGGAATGGTGGAAATGGCTTTAGCTGACCTCAAAATGAAAGGAATAGTAGATTTTGACAATGAAAAAAAAGCAGTGATGGTCTCCAATTTAATGGTAGTACTATGCTCTGATAAAAGTGCCACACCAGTCTTGAACGTCGGAACATTAAATCAATAGCCGTGGTTAATCGAATTTTTAAAGAAAGTCAATCTTATGTTGGCACCTGGGTTATGTATTTAATTATACTAATAGAGCTACCAACACTTATTCTACTGGCCATACTATATGCTACCTCCGAGGACAAGCAAGAAATGATAATTGCTATGGCCGTAGTTATAGGCACCATGGGTCTGTTAATTCTACTTATTTTAAGTCTAAGATTAGAGACTAGAATTGACAGACAAAATATATCCTTTAGATATAAACCCATCATCAGGAATTGGAGAAACTATTCCAGAGCAGAAATACTTTCAGCTGAAGTGATTGAATACAGCCCGCTGACTGATTATGGTGGATGGGGTTTAAAAGGCAATAAAACTACGAAAGCGTATTCGGTTCTAGGTGATGAGGGTCTCCTTTTGGATGTGGGGGAAAAGAAAAAAATAATGATTGGTACGATGAAATCTAAAGAGTTAACAGATTTCATGAAAGATTGGATTGAGAAATAAATTATGTCTAGAAAGAAAGCATTTGCACTTCGGTTGGATGAAAATATGATGAAAGCGCTCGAAAAATGGGCGGCCGATGAATTTCGTAGTACTAATGGCCAACTCGAATGGATCATCCGTGAATCCCTTAAAAAAGCTGCACGCTTACCGAAGGGAGAATCAGGTTATTCAAATATAGAATAAACCAGTTCGAGTATTTATCTGTTGTATCTTTATAACATAAATCACTATAATTATGAAAAAACTAATCTTTACATGTATACTTTTAGGTGGCTTGATTTACTTATCACCAGCTGAAGTAATTGCCCAATCTGTAAGTACTTCAACTGTAGATTCGAAAACTCAAGAGAAATTAGAAAAATCAAAAATTCAGCTCGAAAAGTACACAGAAAGTCACAGGAAAGCTGTCGAAAAACTTGCGAAAACAAGAGAAGACTATGATAAAAAGAATGGCGCAGGAAAGCTCTCTCCAAATGATGTAGAGAAAATTACCAAGAAATTGGGTAAACAATCTAAGTCAATTGAGAAGCTTGATAAGAAGATCCGAAAGCTTGAAGAATACATAAGAAAAAATTCCTAAATACTCAAACTAATCTAAATCAGGACGATAGAGTAACTCCTCTTTTTCGAAATCATATAAAGTGAGGGATCTCAGCTCATAATATGCCTCCCAAAAGTCCTTCAAGGAAGTGTAAAAGGCTCTTTTATTAGAGTCTTTTTCATTTTGCGCAATGTTGAGATTGGTAATAGTCACGTTCCCTGTTTGATATCTTTTCAGAGCTATGTCGTATCTACGTTGAGCGACGTCATCCGACACTTTACTCACTTTTAGTCTATCCTTGATCATCATGAAAGTTTTCACCTGAGTAAAAACTTCCTGTTGAAAATTAATCAACTCCTGGTCTACAGTATATTCTACTAGCTCTTGGTTAGCCATTGCCATAGACATTCTGGCCTTATTCCTACCCCAGTCTAAAATTGGAACAGACAGTCCCAAACTTACCAGCGCTTGAGTATTGGGATTCTGATAGAGGTCAGGGAAATTAAGCGCTGCGTTATTATACCCATACCTTGCATTTAGTAGCACTTGGAAACGATCTCCTTTTGCCTGAGCCACCTGAGATTCAGCTACGGTTTTCTGTCGATCAAATCCAATTGCCTCAGCTCTGTTTTGAAAAGCAAGCTCAATTGCCCTATCCACATCTACTTCAAAATCCGGAATATCAACAGGAGAAACTAGTTTTAACTTAGAGGATTGATTCAACCCAATGAATGAATTCATTGCAAATGCTGTCTTTTCTAAAGATAGTTGAGCCTCTGCCCTTGCTTGCTGAGCATTTAGCACCTGTAATTCTATTTGCAAAAGCTCATCTTCAGGAGTGACTCCCATTTCATTCCGTTTTTTTTCTATGTAGAAAATATCTTCCGTATTCTTTAGATTCATAGTAGCAATCTCTGCATTAACCTGCGCGATTAAATAATCAAAATACAATTGGGTAACGTAAACAGAAACCCCTTCCATCTCCGCTACATATTCCCGCTTGCTCTCTTCATACAATAAAGGTTCGATCTTTTTATCCCATTTAAATCTGTTATAAGCAAAAATTGGTTGTTGCAATGCCACACTCACAGGCACACCTGAATACCTGGTTTGAGGTTCACCCGGAAATGGACGGAAGTTATCAAACCTGTTGGTAGAAGTGTTAATTGAAATAGTCCCTCCGGTAGCACCTACCACCTGCTGAAGCCCCAAACCCAAATCCATAAAATTCTGCTTTACCTCGATAAATTCGATAGAGCCATCAGGTTGCGTGATGGGACTGTATGATTGGGAGTATTGAGGAATTGTTCCGTTCAGTCTTAATTGCGGATTGTAATTTGACTTGAATAGTCTGTATTGCCAGTAGCTATTCTCTTTTATAGTCTTCACACGGAGTGCATAGGCAGAATTATCCTTTGCATGTTGCACCATTTCCTCTAAAGTAAAAGTTCGTATTTCTTGAGCTTGTGCAAAATTGGAAGCTCCTTCCAGAACAATTAGTGTAAAAAGCCATTGTAAAAAAAGCAATCTCCTGATCTTCATAAAGGCCAATTTTTAAGTGGTAATGAAAGAAATATTCCCTTCAACTAAAATACTGATTGATTCCCCACAAACAAGATAGTTATTGTACTTGAATTCATAAATAATGTAAAATAGCAAAACATTCCATTTCATTACGCTCCTTTTCAGCCTTTGCGTAACTTGCAGTCAGATCATAATCAACCATGAAATCAATTATCAGTTTTGTTATTCGTTACGTGCCTAGGCCGTTATTACAGCGCGTTAGCCCATTAGTAATGAAGGTATTTGCTAAAATGAATTCGGGTAAAGAAGTGACTTGTCCTGTATGTGATCATAGCTATAAGAAATTTCTTCCTTATGGTCGGATAGCGAGAGCAAATGCGCTTTGCCCAAATTGCTTAGCACTCGAGCGTCATCGTCTGATGTGGCTTTTCTTAAAAGAAAAGACCGACTTTTTTACCGCACCACTTCGAGTACTACATGTAGCACCTGAGCATTGTTTTATTGAAAGATTTGAAAGTTTGAAAAACTTGGATTACATCACTGCCGATATAGAATCCCCTTTGGCAAAAGTTAAAATGGATGTTCATGACATCCCATTTCCCGAAAATAGTTTTGATGTTGTATTTTGCAATCATGTACTGGAACACGTGGATGATGACATAAGAGCTTGTGCTGAGTTTAATCGTGTATTGAAGCCGAATGGCTGGGGAATCCTACAATCCCCTATTTACCCCATCAAAAAGACTTTAGAAGACAATAAAATCATTGATCCGGCAGAACGCGAACGAATATTTGGGCAGAGAGACCACGTGAGGAAGTTTGGAAAAGATTATGCAGAACGTTTGAGAAAATCTGGGTTAATAATAGAGGAAAACCATTTTGTAAAAGAAATCTCTTCAGCGAGTGTTAAGCAGAACGCACTCCCATCTGAAGAAGTGATCTTTGTTTGTAGAAAGGGCAATTAACCTTTTACGTATTTCCTTAAAAGCTCTAAAGGCAATCCAAGTCCATACGACCAAAGTTGCAAAACTGAGGTAAACCAACTTAAAACCCCGACTTTAGCTGACTTATTTTGCACTGCAGAAGAAAGAACAACGCCAACACTCCAGGTAATAAACACAGCTATACTGAGATGAAATAGAGGTTTACTACCAATAAAGAAAATAGGGATTGATAGACTAAAAAGCAAAAAAGCTGATGGCAACCAGTGAACCAACTTAATAGCTTCTGGATGAAATCTGGAAACGTTCACTCGATTCCTCCCAAATGAAAAGGCTTGCTTGGCAAATGATTTAAGTGTGTTTTTACGTTTGTGATATACGAAAGCATTCTTTACCAATTCAAGCTTGAATCCTGCTTTCTTAATACGAATACTCCATTCTATATCTTCTCCCTGATTCGGATCTACAAAACCAGCAGTCGTTTCGAATACTTTTCGCGATACTCCCATATTGAACCCACGAGCTTGGTACTTGGCAGGATCTTTCATTTTCCCGCGAATCCCACCTGTAGTCCAAAAGGAAGTCATCGCAAAATCCATAGCTTTCTGCAAAGCCGTAAAATCTTTATCGGCAGCATCTGGTCCACCAAAAGCATTAAGATTTCTGCTGTCAATAGCTTTTGCTAATTCTTGCAAATAATCATTTGGTAAAATCACGTCAGAATCTAGAATAACAAAAAAGTCACCATTTGCGATTTTCATTCCATTATTTCTGGCAAATCCTTGTCCTGTATTCACCTGTACTAAATATTGAAGCTGGAGTAGATCGGCAAAATTGGAGATTACATCACTCGAATTAATTAAAGAGCCATCCTCGATCACAACAACCTCGAAATCTGTGAAAATCTGATTGCTGAGACTATGAAGTAACTCACGTAATTCGTCTGGTCGATTGAAAACCGGTATGATTACCGAGAACTTCATCAGAAATCGAAGTTAATCTCCTCGTCAATTTTATACTCCGCTTCTTTGGATTGGTTAGAGGTCATTAACTCGGCTATAAATCCAGTTACAAATAACTGCACCCCTATAATCAACGCCACCAGTGCCAAAAAGAAAAGAGGCTGATCGGTAATTTCCCGTACTTTATGTCCTTTACTTAAGCCATATACTTTTTCAAAAATCAACCAACATGTGATTATAAATCCAGTAAAAAATGAAGCACTGCCGAGAAGTCCGAAAAAGTGCATTGGCTTTTTTTTGTATCGATGTACAAAAGAGACAGATATCAAATCTAGGAAACCATTCAGGAAACGCTCTAAGCCAAATTTAGAATACCCATATTTTCTAGCTTGATGTTGAACTACCTTCTCACCTATTTTCCCAAACCCATTCCATTTTGCCAATAAAGGAATGTATCTATGCATTTCACCATAGACATTAATGTTCTTAACTACTTTAAGTCGGTATGCCTTTAATCCACAATTAAAATCATGTAAATTAATCCCTGAGATCCACCGCGTTACACCATTAAAAAATCGTGAAGGGATTGTTTTCCCTAGAGGATCATGACGCTTTTTTTTCCAGCCAGAAACCACATCAAATCCTCCAGTGACCATCGCATACAAGCCAGGAATTTCTTCAGGACTATCCTGAAGGTCTGAATCCATCGTGATGACAACATCACCACACGCTTTTTTAAATCCTGCATCCAGAGCAGCTGATTTCCCATAATTTCTAGTGAAATTGATTCCTTTCACCTGCTTAGATACTATGGAAAGCGAATGAATTATTGACCAGGAATTGTCTGTGCTCCCATCATTTATATAAATCAATTCATAAGAAAAGCCGTGATCATGCATGACACGGCTAATCCATTGAGTTAATTCAGGCAGAGACTCTTCCTCATTAAATACAGGAACTACAACTGAAATTTGGGTCATAATTTAATAATCGAGAGACTTGTCCCTCTTCTTAAGGATTGCTCCCAAAATTAACGCAATAATTGCATATACTATCAAACTAAAACCAAAAGCCATCAGTTGCCCAGATAGCGTAAAACTATTGGCAGCGCTACTTCTCATTTCTTCCAATAAAGCAGGATCCATAGAATCAGGATTTTGACCGAAACTTTCCATAATGGATAATTGGGTCTCGAATCCCTGATCTGCCAACACTCCAGCCAAAGATGGGTCAATAACTTGAAATAAAAGAATCTGACCAATCAAGCCTACTAAGCCTGAAATTACTATAGCTACGAAACTAAAGTTAAAAGCTGTTCCAAACGTCATAAAACCTCCTAATTCAGTTCTATATTGTTTACCGAAATACATCATTAAAACGAAGAATAGGACAATTGCCACCAACCCAAACCACGCAGATCCTAGGAGAGATGAATCAATAAAATAGGCAATAAACGTAAGCGCCAAAGACACTAAGCCAATTGTTAACCCAGGCTTGATAGCTGCCTGAAAAGGAGATTGTTGTTCTTCCATGATTTAGTTAGTTAGGATTTTTCCTTAAAATAATAGATATAATAATAGTAAAAAACAGACCTGGGATGATTTTCCAAAGTGCATCATTCAAAGCAATATCCCATGGGATCATATTATTGATGCTCACTAGAGTTAAATCGAATGACCCTTCCCCAACTTGAGCTATAATAGTATCCTTGCTTGCCCCCAAAACATTAAGCTTTGAAGTCTTAATTCTATCAAATAAATCTGGGTGTACTATTAGTATCAACCATATTCCAGCTAATGAAACTATTGCTTCTAACATATAAGCTACAAATCCCACAGACATTCCTTCTGAAAATGAGAGATTGCCTTCATTACTATAATCTCTGTAAAATTTAACTGCAAGAAAAATAGCAATCGGGGTAATCGCATAACCAAAAATCAGATTTAGGTTAGTGGGATCTGAGTACAAAAATGAAAGAGTAATAAATGCCAGTATACTCAACACCCCCGCAAATCCACCAAACTTGTACGACGTACTAAAGTATTTAAACATTCACTTCTATTAACTCCCCTTTTTGAATCACATATTTTACCAGCCCTTTGAGCTCTTTCCCATACCAAGGTGAATTCGAAGAAAGTGATTTATTTGATTTCTCATTATAGCTCCAATCACCTTCCGGATCAAATATAGTCCAGGATTGATTCAGTTCATGAGGCAATATCCTAGTTGGACCAGCAGTGATTTTTTCTATCAAAAGAGACCATCCTAATTCTTTTTCTAGTAAAACTAGCGCTGGAAGAAATGTTTGTAAGCCGACCATCCCGAAATTCGCTAGGTCAAATTCCATAAACTTAGAGTCTCTATCTTCAGGCTGATGATTACTAACTAGCGCGTCAATAGTTCCATCCTTGATACCCTCAATCAATGCTGCTCTATCGGCACTTCCCCTGAATGGAGGTAATACTTTAAGATTTGGATCAAAATCCACCAGTTCTCCATCATCAAATAATAATTGATAAATAGAAACATCAGCAGTCACATTAAGCCCTTCTGCTTTAGCTTGCCGGATTAAATTTACTCCTTTAGCAGTATTGAGTGTCTGAAAATGAACACGGCCACCAGCATAGCGAATTATTTCAAGATTTCTCTGGATAGCTACATCTTCCGCAAGATTAGGAAATCCTTTCATGCCAAGCATCGTAGAGCACTCACCCTCGTGCATTTGACCATAGATGGCTAATAACGGATCATATGCATGATCAAACAACACTCCGTCGAATTTCTGGAGATACTGTAGGATTTTCATATAGCGATCTCCATTAGCTAAGGGCTTTATTCCTTCTCCAAAGATGGAAACGCCAGATTGATGATGCATATCGAGAATCTCGGTCAAATTCTCACCATTCGTGTCTTTAGTAGCTGCTCCTTGGATCAAAAACTCTGGAGTATATCTTTTAGATCTATTCAGCACATAATCCACATCACCTTTAGATTGAATAACAGGATCTGTATTAGGTAATATCACAGCGGTTGAAAAACCACTTACTACCAAACACTCAGCTAAGCTCTCAATGGACTCTTTGTATTCATGGCCTGGCTCACCCATGCTGCATCTAAGATCAATCCAACCAGGTGATAAAATCCAGCCTGAAGCATTGATTTCTTGATTAACATGCGAACTATTACTAGAAGATTTTTCGGAAAATTCTCGATTATCAAAAACGTAATCAGTTGATTCTTCAGAACCATCAGGATTAATAATACGGAGACCTTTAAATAGAATGGACATTCAAATTTACTTTGATGCAAAACTGCAATAATATTCCAAAAATGAAAAATGGAATTAGAAATAGTAAGATAAAAGACAACCCATATAGACTAAATCACACAATAAGCGAAATGTATTAGCTAAAATAAATAATGGCCTTTACTTCATAGTGATCATATGAGTTTTATAGAATTGGAAGATCTTACCAACTTTTTGTACCCAAAAACCCTTTAAATAAATAAGGAGGCTTTTTATTCCTTTCGGTGGCACCTCTAGCATGTGAAGATTAGATCAGGAAAAGGTCTTGAAAACCGAAAGAATTTTGTATTCAACGGGATGATGTAGAACAGTTTCTCG
>NZ_MSSV01000020.1 GCF_002150505.1 Algoriphagus ratkowskyi | reverse complement strand
ATAAGTGAACGGAGCACCTGTGATTGTTACCGTTGTAACTGAAGCTGCTTTGCCAATACTAAACGCCAATGGTGCTGAAACTGCGCCATTATAATTAGCATCAGAAGCTAGCGTTGCAGTCACTTGATAGCTTCCTGCATTTGTTGGCTTTGTTGCACTTGCAGCATAAGTAGTTGGAGATACACCAACATAACTGAAGGTCACTGATCCGGTAGATCCTGATTTTGTAACTGCATCCGGTCCTTGAGGATTGGAATTATAAGTAAACGGCCCTACGGCATTAACAGATATCGTCGATGCCCCTTTGCCCACGATATAAGTTGCTTCTATTCCAAAAGTACCAGTTGCTGGAATTGTTGCTGGTGAAGTAGGAGATGTACTAACTAAAGTATAAACAGTTGTTAAAACAGTAATTGTATTTGGGAATTGAAAATTCAAATTTCCAATCAAAGCAATGTTTCCACTAGCTCCATTACCTCCTCCACCAGTGGAGAAAGTAACAGAACTTGATATTGCAGATCCTGGAGAGGGAGGTGAAAATCCAGAATATGAAA
Organism: Algoriphagus ratkowskyi; assembly: GCF_002150505.1. Classification (GTDB taxonomy): domain Bacteria; phylum Bacteroidota; class Bacteroidia; order Cytophagales; family Cyclobacteriaceae; genus Algoriphagus; species Algoriphagus ratkowskyi. Next base: position 93,912 of record NZ_MSSV01000020.1, on the reverse strand, counting down.
CTGTTACATTAACATTTGGAGGAAGTCCTGTAGTTGAAAATTTTACATTCGCATCCGTAAACTCCGTCACAGCAACTCTCCCAGAAACCTGGCCTGTAGCAGTCAATACAAAGTGAACTCCCAAGTGATTAATCTTTATCAAAAACCCATCATAATAGATATTACCACTCGCATCTGCGGTAGCAAAATTATCATGTGAGTTAACACAGGATTCAGGTTTAGGTGTTTCAACAAAGGTGAAGTCCACCCGTTCTCCAGGCTCCCAGCCTGTTCCTGTGATAATGACATATTCACCAGGAGCGTAATCATCCTTGTCCGTAGTGACCGTGGCCTGTCCCAGTGCCGTGTTCCAACTAGCGAAGGCTAGTGTTAGGAATGCCCCCATAAATAGGGCTTGAAGTGACTTAAGTAAAATTTTTCCCATATATATTGAATTTTTATAATTGCAAAAGGATTTACCGAAGTCCTGTCACCGACACATCTCTATTAATCAGAGCTTTGGATCGTCGAAAGTGAGAAGTATTTTTCAAAAAAAAAATAGGTTAGAAAAATATTTTAACATTTTTTTTGTTTTTTATACCATGTTAATTGCTTTTCATAACAATAGGCCATTACAAGGCCTATTTAAAAAATTAAAAAAATTTAACTAAACACACTTCCTCCTTAGATTCACAGCAATCATGACATAAAAGTCTATTAACAAAGAACTTTTGCCAGCCAATAATCTAAAAATATGCATAACCACTTTTTTGACTGTAAAAATAGTTTATGTAAAAAAACGATTAGGAAACCATTAGCCAAACTGCAGGATGGGATGACGGGGAGCGATGTGCCAGCAATCCCAATCCGTAGCAGGTAACAAGTCCTTTTTAGTGCATATACCTTTGCAATTGAGGACATACATACTAAAAAAATCTCCCTAAGCTATAATTGCCACTTTTTGATTTCTTTTGATGTGACTCGGAAATCTGTTCACTTTTATTTTGGCAAAACAATTGAAATACATTTCTTTGAATAGGAATTATCTAAAATTATGCACCCACATTTACCGCTCGTAATATTCTACCCATATACTCTCGCCTATTTCAATGACTAAACTTTCGGAAGATTTAAGTGTTCAAAAACTCACCTCCGCAGATCAGCCAGAGCTTATCGAATTGATGAAGGAAATCTATATCCCCTCCTACAAGCATATTTGGTCTGATTCAGGGGAATGGTATTTGGATCAAATGTATAATCCTGAAGCCTTTCAGAATGACTTGGATGACCCTAAGAGTCACTATTATTTTGTCCTTTATGAAGGATGGAAAATCGGAATTCTCAAGTATAGCTATCCAGAATCACCTGAGCTGGTAGATTTTCCAAATTCTCTGAAACTGCATCGCATTTATATCAGCAAGGAATATCAAGGCAAAGGAATCGCAGCACAACTCATGAAAAGAGTCGAATCTATAGCTAGGGAACGAAACCTGAATTTCATTTGGCTAGAAGTCATGGACACTCAGCTACAAGCTCAAAGCTTTTACAGAAAAATGGGCTTCGAATGGCTGTTCACCTATCATTTAGATTTTAAAAAGCTTCTTCCAAAGTATCGCGGCATACAGATTTTGAGAAAAACTTTGAAGTGACATGCTTTTGCTTTGAAGTTAGCCACGTTTACCCTATTTCTTTTAACCATTTGTTCTCAGAAGGAAACGGATGAGAAGTGTGAGCTATTTTGGTCCTACATAGAGAGACGGGTTATATTACTTGTTGAAAACACATTGGTAAGTAAATTATAGTCCCTCCTTCAGTTCTTTTTTTATACGGGAAATTAGTGGACTTAAAGCCTTTGCTTTTTCATTTTCTATGTTCCCTAATACAGCAGCAATAATCTCAAAGTGCTCAAGTTCACCTATCTTTTGACCCTTATTTCCAGCCAACTTCCAAAGCTTTAAGTAGGCTGCTGTGATTGCTTCTACTTTGGCATTGACTTCGGAAGGTTTGGTTGTATCCATGAGGAATTGTGTCAAAAGTATATTTGCTTGATGAGCCATCTTCCAGAAGTCACCTACTGCCTTGGAGTTAGAACTATTTTCATCAAAAATCTTTTGCATTGCCTTTCTAGCATCCAAATCAATATGTTTGACACCCTTTTTACCTTCTAGTAAAAGCTGAATTTGCGCCATTGTCAACCAATTAGTCAAAGGGTAAGCATCTGTATGGTCAGATAATCTACTTGCTTCTTTATAGGCATGAATGGATAAGGAGAGTGCTTCCGACATTGCTTTAGGTGAAGAACTATTTAGTAAATGCAATTTACGCTTATAGGTACTCCCCAGAAGGCTCCATCTTTCAGCGCTTTCTCCGAAATGTCTTGAAAGCCCTTGTAGATCGTCAATCACCTTATCGAGCATTTTTATTGCATCCTTCATTTCAATTTTTCCGGAAGCAAATTGCTGCAAGGTAAATTTGGCCTGTGTATTACAATAACGTTCGAAACTTCTGATGGTAAATTCTGATTTTTTCGATTTCAGTAATTTCTCATAGCAGGCACAGGATTTTTCGTACTCCTGCAAACCTGCATAAATACCAGCTGATAATTCTTGAATCTTATCATTGAGCATATTTCTAACATGCAACTTATCCATGATTTCATCTATTCTACCAACTATTTTCTCCTGATTATATTCATTTGCAAACATGGATTCATAGATATTCTGTAATTCAATTTCGACTTCCTCACACACCAACAATTCATCCTCATGTCCTCTCCAAACACCCTCTTCCGTCAATTTATAGAAAGGATCTCCATAGCACTGGAAAGCTCCCCACGTGTTCGTCCTACGTCCGAAATTTTTATAGATCCCCTTTCTTGCCCGCTTCACTGATTCTCCAAATCCCAATCCATCAAACATATTTTCGTAGAACTGCCTGGCAAACTCCAGCGCTGCAGCATCATCTACCGCCCAGCCAGCCACGATCACAGCCCTTGCGCCGTTATTGATCAGTTGTGTACCAATATTTGCCGCAAATTTATTCCTATACTGACTTCTCTCCTCAGAATCCTTATCTATTGCACCCAAATAACAACAGTTCACGAATACCATTTCGGCCGAAGAGCTCATCCCTGCTATCTGTGCCGGCGTCAGGAATGTATCGTAGCCGATAACCATTCCAGTGGAGCGATTTGGCCCATAGTTGAACACTCCATGACCTGCAAGGTGAATTATTTTATGATTTCTGGAAAAAAGCTTGAGGATAATATCCGCCGCTGTACTACTTATCAAACTCTGAATTTGATAGTCATTTTTACGCAAAATACTTACAACAGTCTCTGCTTCTCGCTTAGCTCCAAGAAGCTGAGGCATATACTTTTCTAATATTGGATCTCCCACCACTAGTGCTGTTTTGGCCGTCACACGAGCTATCTTTTGACGAAATTGCATGGTCGCCAACTGACGAATCATCCCTGTATGAACACATAGTGGCACCGCATCTACATCCTCTTGAATCATCTCCCAAGGATATTCCGCCGATGCAACATCCAATATCCAGGAGACATTACTCAAGCGTTTTACTTCTTCCTTAAACTGATAGGGTATCAATAATTCAAACATTGTCTTGGCGATCTCAGGAGAATATTGATTTTCCTGTGTCATTCTTTTCAGTAAGACTTGAAGCGTCTTGTCATTTGCGGGCATGTGTTCCACTTTTTCACTTGCGCCATTGGAAGCGATTGACATTCTGATCACCTCCTCAAACTCATTTGTATCTCTCAATTTCATTTCATGACAAACACTTACTCGGGTCCACCAGTCATTGGCATTGTCATATGGAATTCTCCAAAGCCTGCCCAATTTGTAGTTGAGTCTCTTTTCGCTGAACACCACATTAAACTCTTTACTATCATCGACTTCCAATCGCTGAATAGTTTTTAAAATAGCCAAGGCCTTATCATTGAAAATCTCAATGACTTCTATTTCCTCTATGCCTTTGATTTTACCTTTGTAAGCCGAGTGAATACTTCTATTGGCATGCTGAATCCCCAAAATAATTGCTCGGACTGAGCTTTCTGTAGTTAAACCGCCATAGGCATTGGCGATGGCAATCACCGAAATACCGGTGGTAGCCGAAGTAGTACCATCCCTTTGTGAATTGGCATTCTCCTTTCTAATAGTCAGGTATCTTGCCACTCCCTTCTCGACAGATTTCATCAAAGCAAAACCCGACAATTCACCAGGAACTCCCAAGCCTACTATTACACCACCTTTAAACGTTGTTTTGGAATAATCTTCATTTAACACAACCTGATTGGATCCTATATCACCTGGATATAAACCCAAGCCATGCAACCTTGCCAATTCTCCACTTAGCTGACGATCTATCGCGAGCTCGGTCGTGAGAATCGCATCAAATTTGAAATGGCCAGCAAGCACAGGAAATTTCGCATATTTCAAATCTCCATGACTTACAGAGATGAGTACAGGCTTTTCTTCTTGCCATTTTGCTTCCTGTTCTACTATTCCCAAAATGGTATCCAAGACATTCTCTTCACTTATATCAAAAATCTCAGTCTCCGTAGGTGCAAAATCCTTCTCTTCACCACGCGTTTTTGGAAGACTATTTTGCAGCCTTTTTGTACTACCATAAACCATCAACTCTTCAATGGCAGCAAAGAGATTTCTTTCTTTTGAAAGGCCTCCATGTGTGACATTCACATAATAAACTTGGTTTCTATCGTGCAGACTTTTAGGAATTCCCGACATCCAGGTAACACTTTCATCTCCTGCATTGGTGGCATAGAACACTAATTCCCCATTAACAATATCCAGATTTGAAATCGTAAAGCTTTTCTTACCACTTTGCCCTGCGATATAAGTGATATTTGAATAGTCAATTTTATCAACATTACTCAATACCATTTTTTGATGTGCTGCGAATTCTTTCAGCACCTCCACAGAGGGTATTGGCCAGGAATCGTCTCCTGAAGCAGCACGCATTCTTTCCCATAATCTCCTATCTGAGAAATCATGCAAACTCGTGTTGTTACTCATCGGAAGGAGATTTAGAATCCCGTGGAAATTGCAGAAAACAGACAACAGCTCCTTAGTAGAATGCTTGATATCTATCTTACCCAGCAACTTAATCATGCTATCCTTACCAAAAAGCACATACGGAATTCGGTAAGACCCACCCAGAGGAGAACCCAAGAGCACTGCTCTGAAACCTAAGGAGGTGTTGAGTTTTTCCCATGTCTCCTGATGATAAACAATAAAATCTCGCACCAATACACCTCCCATGCTGTGCGCGACAATTTTGATAGGCTGGTTTTTAGTGAGTAAGTCTTGAATTTTTCTTTCAAAACGAGCTGCGCTCACTTTAAGAGGGATTCTCCAATCAAACTCAAAAGTGACTACATCATAAGTCTCTTCAAGCTTTTCACCAAGTTCTCCATAGGAAGTTTTGATCAATGAATGTGGGGTAAGTTTGGTCTCATTCGTAGGATCCAAAGACATTCCTATCAAGTTACCAGTAAGAAAACTCCAATAATTGATCCACAGCAATTCGTCCCTTTTGCCTATTTTTTTCGAATCTCCCAAGTTAGACCCCATAATTCCTGGTATCACTAGGGCAATAGGTCGCTGACCAGAAACTTTGTCACGCTTATATGCACCATAATCTAATCCAGCGAATCCTCTATCGCTGGCAATTAGTTTGAGTTCAAAGTCTTCAATTACATCTCCAACCTCTGCCGATAGTCCAGCTAACACAGCTTTTAAAGTTTCAGGATTGGAGAAATATTTGAAATGGTTAATCGCGTCGCTTTTCTCGATACACACAAACACTTTTCCAGGCTTACGCCGCGCTCCCCAGGTCATACTTTCGGTATCCACTACTAAGTCATTTTTTCTCATAAAAAATAACTTTCCTAGAATCACCACAAGGGACTTGAAACTTACACTCAATTCACTACTGCCACCTACGACATAAAGCGGGAAATCAACTTCAATATCCGAAGCTTGATAGTTCAGCGCTTTGATGAAAGGTGATTGAGGCCCCATGGCCTCTAGTCCAGGCAACACATCCACATCGTCCTTAGATGCGACAGCCTCCATAATAAACTCCTTGAAAGCCACGAAAATAGGATTGCCAATCTGACCTACTGCCAAACCAGCTAAATTGAAGGTGACATTTAGAAAAATATTCAAGCGATTAGATGCTAGTGTTGTTCCATTTGCAGGACATGCCACACGTACCATTGACCTAATAGTAATTTCTTTGGCAGTGAGAATCCCTTCTATTTCCTTAATGACTCTGAGATCCATTTCTCGATTATTTTTATCAAGAAGTGACTTTTCAATTGCATCAAATCCTTTGGAGTCAGTAGAAAACCTAGCCAGCAAATCAGCTAATAAGCCTCCTCTTGAGTGACTCAAAAGGTCTAATTCTATCCCAGCTGGCAGTTGATTTACTAATTGTAGAATATTCTGAATTGGACTTGTAGTAAGTGTTCTATGCTGATAGGAAAGCAGGTGATCTGCTCCATATTCTATAATAAACTTCTTCCAATCCTCAGAATCCTTCAACTCACCAAATGATCCTAAAGTGGACGAACCTGTACCGTGAAGAAAAAGTAAATATCTATTTTTGACTTCTAAATCTGCTTCTCCTGAAGTTTTGAATTTGAGACTACTAAGTTCTATTTCTGGACTACAGGCTGTTAACACCCCATATTGCACCTCCTTAAAATCCACCCCAGAAAAAGCCAACTGCTTATTCTCAAGATTATGTGCCATGACAACCATCTTAGGCTTAATGATTGTCTTTTTCACAAAAATCTTAATTAGTTTGATCGCTACTTTTGAAAAGACACCCCTATCCTGCTCCTCTGACTCTAATTCATCTGGAAGAAATAGCTCATCTCCATCCGCAGAGCGCTTAACTTCCTTCGGAAACAGCATGGTAATCGATTCATTATCACCCAGCCAGACCGTTTCATCTTCAAATTGAAACTCTACAATTTTGTCATCGCCTAGTTCGAGTAGCTGCTCAGGCACGTCGCCTCTAGTGGGACTTTCCACAGTATATGCCTGGTCAAATTGGTAAAGGTCAAAACCGCTATCATCTCCCGTATGAAACAAAGAATGATCGAATCCTTTAAGCTTTATTTTTAAAATAGCCATAGGTAAAAATTATTAGATTGACAGTAAAATATACTTTCAGCAGAGGAAGGAAAAATTCTAAAAACACCTACAACAATGCCTGATTTGTACGATACAAGCGAGAAAAAATCGTCTCGGAGTTTTCGACAACCGAATGTCAATCAGTGCCAGTGAAGAAATCAATTCAATATGAAAACTCTTTACAAATTAAAATTTATTGACTAGAAATACCCATTATGTCCAAATAATCTGAGACTTATGATAAATCTAATGCCTATCGTATGCCGTGAATTAGGTAGAATCCTCTTTTTTTATTCGAAAAATCATAGCGATCAAAAAGTACTACATCCTTTACTTTCATGAAGTAACTTACTAGTTATACTTAGCGCTTATATCTCAGCAGAAATCCCCTTCCACTCACTTTCCAGCACACTATAATAAATAGTATCTCTACGTCTGCCATGAGTAAGCAACGTATGACTTCGCAACACGCCTTCCTCCAACGCACCAAGTCTCAATAAAGCTCTACGTGCAGGTATATTGAGTACGTCTGTTTTAAACTCCACGCGCTTTAGCTTTAGTGTCTCGAAACAATATTCAAGCATCAATAACTTCATCGCTTGATTGATACCTAATCCATGAAATTGTCGTCCAAGCCAAGTCCAACCTATTTCTATGCGTTCATCTCTCGGTGCATAATTCCCTAAAGCAGTGCTTCCTACAGCCTGATTTAATTTCTTGTCCCAAATCAGAAATTGCAAGCGCTGTCCATCTAGTGCCGGATTTGCCCATTCCTCAAATTCAGAATCAACACTTAGATCAAAGGTGAAATACCTCCAAAGATCTGAGTCCTTTGCCAAAAGCATCAAACTTGAGAAATCCCGCTTAGTAATTGGCCTGAGTAGAATTTGCTCATTTTCTAAAATTAGGTTCGACTCTAGCATCATCCTAAAACCTCTTGAATGGCCTGATTGTATAAAGCTATTTCCTCAATTGTACCTGTAGAAACTCTACACCAATCATTGAGTGGCTCAAAGGGTCGTCCTATTATGAAGCCTTTCGCTAACATAGTTTTATTCAACTCGGCGATATCTCTACCTGACTGGAAAAAGATGAAATTAGCATGGGAATCCAGGTAGGGTAATTTCAAGTCATCGAGCGTTTTAGTTAGCATTCCCATCGCCTCCTTGGTTTTATCCAGAGAAAATTGATAGAACTCAGTATCCAGCAACGCAGCCTTGCTTGCTTCAATCGCCATAATATTGGTATTAGCTACCACCCGATCTGACAGTAATTTCGCTAATTCAGGTTTTGCGATCAAATAACCCATTCTGATTCCTGCAAGACCATATACTTTAGAGAAGGTACGTGACACTATCACGTCGTAACCTTGCTTGACAAGCTCCACCATGGATGGATAATTTGGTTCCTTGATGTAATCATAATAAGCTTCATCAGAAAAAACTACGGCTTGCTTACTTACTATTTTACAAAAATCCACCACTTGATCTGCAGGCAGTAATTTGCCCGTCGGATTATTGGGATTACATAGAAAAACCATTTTAGTTTTATAAGAAACACGCTTTTCTATCTCTTCTAGATCGAAGTCCAACTCTTTATTGAGAGGAACCCAATTGATCTCCGTACCCCAAAGCTCAGCATAGCTCATCATAGACAAGAATGTCGGCGAACAGGAAATGATTTCTCCTCCGCCTCCAAAGGTAATCCCGGCTATTTTCAACCCTTCTGTAGATCCTGCCACTAGTACGATATGATCGGCGGGCACGCCTTCCTTTTCAGCGATCATTTTGACCAAATCTGCATTATAACCCCAAGGATACCTGCATCCATTATCAAAACCTTTGATCATCGCATTTCGCATCGATTCGGAAGGGCCATAGGGATTCTCATTGGATCCTAGCCGAATTGGACCCACGCTTGATCGAGGGTTAAACTTCTTAATCTCTTCTGCGGAGAGAGAGGAAATTATGCCTGAAGTACCCATAGCAGCTAAACCACTACCTAGAGAAGCTTTTTTTATCCATGACCTTCTTGAAATACTTAACATAATTTTTCGTTTTGATTGTTAAAATAACAATGTTTCACCACAGATTTTGAGATATTTTCATTATTCAACCAATTAATTGAATATGATCTTGTTTGGCGATATTAGGTTAATATAAAATTATCTCTCTTAAATATGGTTAACCACGAAATATTTATATAAATTATACGAAAGCGAAATTAACCCTAAACCCTAATATTCATGAAAAAGCTATTACTTTTCTTGGTTTGTGGGATGCTTTGGGTAAGTAGTCTCAAGGCTCAGCAAACACAATACATGGTATTCGAATTTGTCAAAGTTGAAAAGGATCAACTTTTTGATTATATCGAGTTTAAAGATCTAATGGAAAAAGTCTACAGGCAAGCTCTAAATGACAAGAGAATTAAAGGCTGGGACTTTTGGGCGCTACAATCAGGAGCTAATCAAGCCGACTTTCAATACATCATGGTTACTTATTACAATGACCCTGTGCAAATGATGAATGGACTCGATGAACAATCAATGATCGAATACACGAAAATAGCCTACCCTCACTTGAACAGTGCTCAGGTAAGTAAATTGTTTCAAGAGTCACTTGCGATGCGCGACATGCCTATGAGACTTTACATGAGGGAAATCACTGAAACGAAGGATAATTTCCAGATGAAACCTGGCGTACTGGCATCATTTGATTTGATGAAAGCAAGAGAGGGCAACTTCGAAGCCTATGAACAAGCTGAAGCTCAAACATTCAAGCCTATTCATCAAAAGCGCATAGAGCAGGGTTTGATGGGACATTGGAGTTTATTAAGAACTGCTTTGCCGCTAGGTTCTGAGGCTACATCGACTCACTTGACGATGAACATTTATAAAGATTATATGCAGTTTTTCAATGCACAATCTTATGAAGACATGAATCAAACTGATGCTCAACGAGAAGCCGTCAATGAAGGGCTAAACAGTAGAGATCAAAAATGGGTATACTTAGCAACATTAGAAAACGTAGTTCGATAGTCCGGTAGAAACTTACGTGGAGAGGCTTTGAAAGAAGCCTCTTTTTTTTACTTCAAATATCTACTCACTCAGCTCCTAATCCGGTCTTGATGCCAATCGAATCACCTCAGCATCTTCTTTATTCAATTTCATCAAGCTTTTAATCCGGTCGGGAGTAGGTTTGCCAACTGAGAAAAAGAAAAGTGCTGTTGCAAAAATCACGTTATAAATAGCAGATCCGAAAAAAAGTAAACCGGCTGAGCATAATAAAGCAACTAAAAAGAGTATTAAGTATCGCTCACGAGTAGCATTTGCATAAATCTTAAGCTTAGCAAGCAATTCATCTGTCTGAAAAACGAGTTTAACTCTTTTACGAAAAAGTATGTGTTGCACCAATACCAAACCTACTCCTAATCCAGTCAAAATTTGACCTACCAGAAGTGGTAATTCAGGAAGATTCCATGTTAATTCCCCTGATGATTGATACAAATAAACCATACCAAAAACAGGAAGCACCAACACTAATAGGATCATTATGAATCTATCTAGGTTTTTGTAAACCTTCCTGAACTCCCGAATATCCACAATTGGCGTTTGAGTAAGATTGGCTGAATTATTCAATGTTGATCTTCACATCATCTGTCAATGGATGTGACACGCAGCAAAGCACATAGCCAGCTTCTATTTCATGTGGACTTAAACCTGCATCCTCGTCCATCTTTACTTTACCGCTAATCAGTCGTCCTCTACACGCAGTACAAAGCCCACTTTGGCAGCTATATGGCATATTCAAATTTTGTGCAAGACCAGCTTCAAGGATTGTTTTATCCGGCGCAACTGTCACTGAACTTTCCTCACCTTCCAAAATCACCTGCACATCTCTGGTCAATAAGCCACCAGTAATTCCGTGAGCGGCATCTTCATGTGCTTTATCTGCAGCTGCAGAGTAAAAACTCTCCCGATGTACTTTTTCGCTAGGAACACCTAAATCTGCTAATACATCAACCACGTTATCCATGATTTCTTCAGGACCACAGGCAAAGTATTCCTTTTCAAAATCTGGCTCCGATTCTGATTTTTTAACAAATTCTTTAATGATCTCCTTTGTCAAACGACCTTTCATGCCAGTCCAATCAGCACTCGGCTGACTCAAATTATGAATAATTTCCAACCTACCAGGATTATTCTCAACCAACGCAGCAAGCTCTTTTCTGAAGATAATTTTGGATTCATTACGGCTACAGTACATCAGGGAAATCTTGGAGTTGGGTTCATTGACCAACACAGATTTCAAAATACCCATAATTGGCGTTATCCCACTTCCTGCAGCCACTAAGACGAAATGCTTCTTGTTTTTGGAATGAAATTCAGTCGTAAAATTCCCCAAAGGTTTCATCACATTGATTGTCTTACCTGGAAAAACACGTTCATTCAAAAAATTGGAGAATCTGCCTTTAGGGACACGTTTTACAGAAATCCCAGGAAATGGATCAACAAAAGGTGAGGTGCATAAGCTGTAAGATCTACGCTCTTCTTTACCCTCAAACTCCATTACAAGCGTCAGAAACTGCCCAGGCTTATAATCCAAAAACGGCTCTGGCTGCTCAAAATACAAAGTAACTGTATCTTCAGTTTCTTTAACTACTTCTCTAACTTTCAGAGGCAAATACTGAGGAGTCTTGACCTCTTCCTGCTTTTTCTTAAATATATTGAACATTACTGATCTGAGCTTTTATCTGTTTAAACGGTTGCAAAATTAAGCTTCAAAGCCAAATATTATGACATCTAGCTAAATATTTCAAAATCTTAACCACGATAATGCCTCGCTAGTTCGGATTAATTGAAGGATATTTCCGGAATAAGGCAGTATAAAGCCCCACTTATGGCTTCAAAAAAATTAACTTTGCAGCTTCCTAAAACCAAATTGAAATAAAGTGATGGAATTAAACGCATTGACCGCAGTGACCTCTATAGACGGGCGCTATGCTGGCAAAACTGCTCCTTTGAGAGCTTATTTTTCTGAATTTGCCCTGATCAAATACCGTGTTCACGTAGAGGTAGAGTACTTTATCGCACTTTGCGAACTTCCATTGCCGCAATTGAAGGATTTTGATCAAAGCTTGTTTGACAAACTGAGAGCTATCGTGACTGATTTCTCTCTTGCTGATGCAGAAACCATCAAAGCCACAGAAAAAATCACCAATCATGACGTGAAGGCAGTAGAATATTTCCTAAAAGAAAAATTTGACTCACTTGAATTAGAAGCTTTTAAAGAATTTATACATTTTGGCCTCACTTCTCAAGATATCAACAACACGGCAACACCATTAATGCTTAAGGAAGGTTTAAATGAGGTAATATTACCTCAATTGAACGCAGTGATGGCAAGGCTTCATGAATTAGCCAAAAACTGGAAAGACATTCCTATGCTGGCAAAAACCCACGGTCAACCAGCTTCTCCAACCCGCCTAGGCAAGGAAATTGAAGTGTTTGTGGTCCGCCTAAAAAACCAACTTATCCTACTTAATCACATTCCTTACTCCGCAAAATTTGGAGGAGCTACAGGCAATATGAATGCGCATCATGTAGCATATCCAGACTTCAAGTGGAATGAATTTGCATTCACTTTTGTGGGAGAATACCTAGGTCTAGAGCGAAGCTACCCTACTACTCAGATTGAGCATTATGACAATCTTGCTGCTATTTTTGATGGATTAAAAAGAATTAATACGATCCTGTTGGATCTTTCTAAGGACATATGGCAGTATGTGGCAATGAATTACTTCAAGCAGAAAATAAAAGCTGGGGAGATTGGTTCTTCCGCTATGCCACATAAAGTCAACCCAATTGATTTTGAGAATGCAGAGGGAAACTTGGGGATTGCAAATGCGCTTTTGGAGCACTTGGCAGCTAAACTTCCTGTGTCGAGATTACAGCGAGACTTGACTGATAGTACAGTATTGAGAACTATTGGTGTACCGCTTGGCCATATGATGATTTCCTTTGAGTCATTACTAAAAGGCTTGGGTAAACTTGAATTGAATGAAGCTGCAATTCGCGCTGATTTGGAAGAAAACTGGGCTGTTGTAGCCGAAGCCATCCAAACTGTGTTGAGAAGAGAAGGATTCCCAAAACCATACGAAGCACTAAAAGACCTTACCAGAACCAATACAAAAATCACAGAAAAATCCATTTCTGAATTCATTTCAAATCTTCCTATTTCTGATGAGTTGAAAGCTGAGCTCAGCGTGATTACTCCATTTAACTATACTGGAATTTAGTCGGTATTCGAATGTCGGTTAGTTCTGAATGCAATTGTACTAAGGGTTAAAAGAGTTTTAATAAATCTTTTAACCCTTAGTTCTTTTCATTTTAATAGAATTAAAATCAACCTTTCGCTACAGGCAAAAAAACCTCAGCCATCATACATCTAGCACTTCCTCCACCTAATTTTTCTATTGTTGGAATTCTCGGACTTATAATAGTTGAGTATTTTTCTATCAATTTCGCCACTGTTCATGTCCTCACGAACGGTTTATTAGCCATTTCAACCGACGCCGTATGTAATAAAACCACAAACGGTGGGATTTAAAGAATTTAGCACGTGAGTGGAGGCTCTCACGTAGACCACGCATAGACTTTATACTCGCCACTGTTCCCGTCTCCACGAATGGTTCCTCAAAAAACCCAATCATCCTTCTTTTCTCGCGAATGTTTTCAGAGTCTTTCCCCTATGTGAGTCAAAAAACCAAAATCATCTGTATTAAGCTCATAAAAGTTAAAGGATGAGTACGGATATTTTACTGGATCTTCTGCTAGCATCCATTTCTTTTGACATGGATTATTGTGAACATAATCAAGCTTTTGATAGACAACTTCAGGGGTGTAAAGTTCAATCGCCAATGAATCACGTTGCCAAAATTGATAAGTTTTGTTTATCAATTCAACTCTGAATTTGCTTAATAATTCTGGAGATTCATTTTTTAACCTTTTTAGAAAACTGTGGCTGGTGTATTTCAAAAAACTAGCATGTGGTAACTCTTTGCCATTCATCTTAATATTTTCTATTATCAAATGAATATGATTTGGCATAATTACAAACCCATAAATCTTCATACATTTTTGTTCAAAAAGGTAACTAAGACTAGATAAAATGATTTCTTTAAAACCATTTTTATCTAATAAAGGAATCCATTTGTGAATCGTCCCTGTGAAAAAATATAAGGTGTTTAGTTCCATAAAAATCAGAGATTGAAACCGTTAAAAATCAAACACTAACTTACAGAAAATTTGATTGAATTAAATGGCAGGGTCTGCGATCTAAGCCACACGCCGAGGCAAAAGAGATTGAATAAAAGCAGAACTACCGTTCGTAACTCCAAAACAGGAAATAATCCGTGAGTGAAGACACTCACGGAGGCGGTAGCTGAGCTCAGCGTGATTACTCCATTTAACTATACTGGAATTTAGTCGGTATTCGAATGTCGGTTAGTTCTGAATGCAATTGAACTAAGGGTTAAAAGAGTTTTAATAAATCTTTTAACCCTTAGTTCTTTTCATTTTAATAGAAGTAAAATCAACCTTTCGCTACAGGTAAAAAGACCTCAGCCATCATACATCTAGCACTTCCTCCACCTAATTTTTCTATTGTTGGAATTCTCGGACTTATAATAGTTGAGTATTTTTCTATTAATTGGATCTGGCCAATATTCAGCGAATCTAGCGCAGTTTCTGACATCACAGTAAACTTCTCCCCGCCCTCATTTCCCACTTCCAGCATATTACCCGCAAAGGAAAACTTCTGCTTAGAAGTTATAGGTACTACTTTCTTACCTACTTGAGTTAGACTTTTTTGCACCGCTTGTTTTTCAGATGCTTTCGGAATACTATCTAAGCAAACCACCGCCAAGTCAGAGCCTACATGCATCATTACATTGGTGTGGTAGATAGGCGACGAGACACCATTAATCTCCTGAATTGCGTGGAAACCTACTACTTCATAGCCCAGAAGCTTTCGCAAATAATCTAGCGGGATTTTATGCGTCCGCTCTGAGTAGCAGGCAAAAATAGTTTTGGACTGATGGTCCATGACCATACTTCCTGTGCCTTCTAAATACTGCCCGTCTTCCTCGAAAAAGCTTAAGTCAATAATCTCATCCACTCTAAACTTACGTTTCATCAGGTCTTCGATTAAGTCCTTTCTCCGCTCCAGTCTTCTATTTGGAGAATACATGGGATATAAAATAAGCCTTCCATCAGGATGTGTGCTGAACCAGTTATTAGGGAACACTGCATCTGTTTTGACAGGGTCTACTGTGTCTTCAATGACGATCACATTGACACCCTGATCTCTTAGAAGTGCTACAAAGCTATCGAACTCATTTTGCGCTAGCGAATTAATCTCTTCGGCAGAGCGAGCATCGGTTTGTTGGTAGAAATTGTTGGCAGCGGTTTCTGGATTAAAACCAAAATTCACTGGGCGAACCATCAAAATTGTGGAGGAGGTCTGCATAGGTGCTATTTTGCAGTGTATTTATAAAGTACAGGCTCGATATCGAAACGTTTTTCGCTTAAGGTATAATACGCTTTTCCGCTAGGCAAAAAACCAATTGCCTCTCCTTGAGGTTCTGGAGAGTACGGCAATTCAATGGGTGTTCTCGTCATAGCTTGTTCAATCGATTCGCCAATTGTTCTCTTCCAGTAGTAAATAGAAAAGTAATTTTTTACTAAAATCTGGCTACCATCAGCCGAAATATCTGCTCCAACGGCACTGGTAATCGGAAGCTTGATCAATTCTTCCAATTGCAGATCTCCAGCCCCAAATTTATTAGCAGGAAGTCGGTATAAGGTATTAAGACTGTCTCGTTTGGAAATTATAAATATATCGCCTGAAATAGGATCAACCATTAATGATTCAGCATCTCTTGGACCACCAGGATACTTAAGAGTGATTTTTTGCGGCGTTACCCGACTGTTTGAAGAAAAAGTGACAGGCTCGGGAATTCGGTAGAGAGCTATTTCGTCATGGACAGCATTATTGTCACCGATTTCACCAACGTAAATATATGATTTACCATCTGCTCCTGGCCCAACGGCTATGTCTTCCCAATCTCTGTTTTTTACGCCGAGGAATTCAATTTTCCCTACACTTTTCCCCAGAGAGTCTAGCAAATAAACCGCAGCCTCACCGCCGCTATCGTTATGGACATATATCAAACCTGGTACAGTTCTACTTGTGGACATGCCCGAAATCTCGTCAAGAACTTTATCTGTTAAGATACCAACGGCAACACCTTCACCGAAGGTAGTGGTTGCTGGTTCTACCTGAGCATTAGCACAAGAAAATGAAAAAATTATGAAGATTACTCCTATAGGTATTTTCATGGGATCGTATTTTATACATGTCAAAAGTAAATAAAATGTGGTAGTGCCTTACTATCTCAGTGACTCTTGATGGGTAATTTATATATTAGTGAACTTCCAGAAATTATAGCTATGAATCCAATACTTAAGAAAATGACCTGGAAAGAAGGAATGAACATTCAAATCTGGAATGCCCCTTCCGAACTACAAGATTTAATTTCAGGATGGGAAAAAGCTGGCTTGATCAATCCTTCCTCAGCTCCAGATTTTATGATTGCGTTTGTACAAACAGAAGCTGAAGTGAACACCTATTTTTATGAGTTGCAGCAACTCGCCTCTGAGGACCAGCAGCTCTGGATGGCTTATCCAAAAGGAAGCTCTAAGCGTTACAAAGCTGAGATTAACAGGGATTCTGGCTGGGCATATTTGGGAGAATTTGGTTACGAAGGGGTACGACAGATTGCCATTGATGAAGACTGGTCTGCACTTCGCTTTCGCAGTAAAAAATATATCAAAACTATGACGCGGCAATTCAGCGTAATTGATCAGAAAAAATAAGACTCAACTCTATTCAATGAATTAGAGCTGAGTCTTCATATGAGTTAAACCTTAAAAGGTAATTTATAGATTCTCTTTCCAGTCATTTGGTACATAGCATTTGCCAAAGCCGGGATAAATGGCGGCACAGGTGGCTCTCCCACTCCAGTCGGTTTGATCTGACTTTCTATGATATGCACATGGATGTTTTTTGGCGAAGCGGGCATTCTTAATATCTGATAGGTATCAAAGTTGTTTTGCTGCACCTGTCCCTTGTCAAAAGTAATTTTCGAAGTCGTAGCTAAACTAGTCGCAAATTGCGCTCCTCCCTCAAACTGAGATCTAATTCGGTCGGTATTCACTGCCACTCCACAATCTAGTGCATAGTGCACATCTGAAATCACATTTTTACCATCAGCTCCTTTTTCCAAGGTGACTACACAGGCTACATAGGTCAAAAAGCTTTTGTGAGCTGCAAAACCCATGATTTTCCCAGCGGCTTTATTGGCGCTCCAATTTGACTTCTCAGCGACTGTTCGGATCACGTTTTTCATCCTACCCGTATTCCAAGGATAGTCCTCTATTTTCTCTCCATAGTTTCCAAATTCGCCATCTACCATTTCCGATTGGAACGTAATATCTCTATCCTCTCCTAAGAGTTCAATGGCATTCTCTAAAGGATCTTTACCCCTAGCTTCGGCGATTTCATCCATCATGGAATGTATGGCAAAAGCATGGTGAATATTACTCACTGAACGAAGCCATCCAACTCTGGTATTTCCAGTCGATTCATGAGACTCAATCCGGATATTTGGCACATCAAAAGGAAAATCTACGCATCCTAAACCCAATTCTCCATCAGAAGGATGTAATTCTTCTTTACTACCCGTGGACCCGATCGCAGGAAAAACAGTATGATGATTCCAGCCAGTTAGATTTCCAGAAGCATCCAAACTCGCCTTGATACGCTGCGCGCTATGGGAGTGAAAAAAGTCAAAATGAAGGTCATCTTCTCTGGTCCATTGAACGCGAACAGGAGCTTTTGCAGCCTTAGAAAGCAATGCTGCTTCTACTACAAAGTCAGGCTTGGACTTCCTGCCAAAACCACCACCAAGTAAGGTCACATTAACCTTTACATTTGCGACATCGGTACCAATCGCTGCTGCTACTGCTCCTCTAGCCCATTGTGGGTGCTGGTTCGGTGCCCATACTTCACAGGAACCATCCTCCTTTACGTGCGCAATTGCAACCGGTGGCTCAATGGTCGCATGTGCATAAAATGGCACTTCATAAGTTCTCTCCAAGGATTTATCAGCAGCTTTACTTGCCTTATCGAAGTCTCCACGTTGTCTTCTTACTTTCCCTTTGCCTTTGGTGCTCTCCAGCATTTCTGCTTGTTGTTGGTCAGAGTTGTAATTCTGATTTTCTCCCAAATTCCACTCGATTTCCAGAGCTTCTCTGCCTTTCATCGCAGCCCAGGTATTTTCCGCAATCACAGCAACTCCTTCCAAAGCCTTATCCAATCCTGGAGGAAATCCAGAGCCTTCGATTTTTACAACTTGAACTACACCTGGCACAGCTAAGGCCTTAGTATCATCGTAGGAAATCAAAGTTGCTCCTATCACCGGTGTTCTTTTGATCACTGCAATCTTCATATTTGGCAAATCTACATCTGCTCCAAATACTGCTTTGCCATAAACTATATCTTGGAGATCATAAATCGGCAAATCAGTACCAATCAACTTGTAGTTGGCAAAGTCTCTAAGCTTTACTTCTTCAGGAGCTGGTATAGGAGCACCTTCAAGTCGCCCTACCAAATCACCAAAATTGACTTTCTTCCCCTTTCCGGCATGAACGACCATACCATCTTGGGTATCGCATTCAGACGCTTCTAAATCCCAGTCAGAAGCAGCTGCTTGAATCAGCATATACCTAGCAGTAGCTCCTGCCTTGCGCATGGGCTCATAGAACATTCGGATAGAAAAAGAGCCGTCTGTATTCTGATTGCCATATTTTTCCTCATCACCTTCAGCCTGAATGATCTTAATCTTGGACCAATCTGCCCCTAATTCATCTGCTACGATCTGTGGTAGGGAAGTCCGAATGCCTGTCCCCATCTCAGATCGATGAGCAACCAACGTTACCTCATTGGCTGAATTGATACTGATATAGACATTTGGGGCAAAAGTGATGGTTTCTCCTTTGGGGCCAGAGCATTGAAAACTAACTCCAAGAATAAGTCCTCCAGCAGTAAGAGAACCTAGTTTTAAAAAGTCTCTTCGTGAGGCTACGAAAATCTTACTCTGATCTTCTCTTTTGCCTTTTTTGAGAAATGGAATATTTGGAAGCATGGGTATGGTGTTAAAAAAAAAAATTAAATAGAAGTTGAAGCGGTCATGATTGCCTCTTTGATACGGTTGTAGGTCCCACAGCGACATAAGTTACCCGCCATTCCTTGTTCTATTTCCTCTTCTGAAGGAGTTGGATTGGAGCTGAGAAGTGAGGCAGCATTCATGATCTGTCCGGATTGGCAGTAACCGCACTGAGGTACGATATGCTGCACCCAAGCTTTCTGAACAGGATGATCGCCATCCGCAGAAAGACCTTCTATAGTGGTGATTTTACCATCTCCTACTTCAGAGATTGGAAGTGAACATGAACGAATGGCCACCCCATCCAGATGAACGGTGCAAGCGCCACAAAGAGCTTGTCCACAGCCAAATTTGGTTCCTTTCATCCCTAGCAAATCTCGGATCACCCACAAAAGCGGCATATCCTCCATTGCTTCTACTTCTTTATTTCCGCCGTTGACGGTCAGTGTATATTTAGGCATTAGTAGTAGGTTTATTTTCTTGATTATGTATCAATTTTATCTGATTAAGAACCATCATGTCAGTTGCAATATTCCCTTTTTTCAACTGGCTGGAAGACCGAAGCGTCCTCAATACTAGATTTGATCTTATTTTAAATCGCTTTTATCGGTACTGGAAGAAAAGCATATATATCATTATATCTAACATCAAGCGCCGATCAAATTCCATTTATCGCGATATGGTCTGAATAACAGTTCATTTGCTGCATCATTGTTTTTGAACTGCTCAGTCTTAGCGTTCCACTTTAGTTTCTCTTCTAGCTGGAAAGAGATAAGTGCCAAATGCATTGGCATGGTCATATTGCGTGCATATTCTAAATATGATTCTGGCTGTGTTCTGGCTTTTACGGCATCGATGAAGTTTTGCTGATGGCCAGGAGAGCGAATGATAGACTTTAGTATTTCAGGAATATCCTCCATGACCTTACCATCTATTCTAATTTCTCGCCGAGAATAATCACAAATCAATGTGCCCTTACTACCTTCAAAATAGGCTCCAATACCCATCCCAGATGCGCCAGGAACATCTGGAGGTGTGGATGTCCAATGAAGATCGAGTTTTTTGAATTTGAAATCTACATCAATCCACTTTGGAGTATCCCCTACTCCTTCCGATCGCTCTCCATTTGCACTTATACTCTTTAAGCCAGAAGGGTTTATTGACCACCAGACGATATCTGCGATATGGCACCAGAAATCCTGAAACACTCCTCCGGAATATTCCATAAAATAACGGTAATTGAAATGACACTTCTCTGGAGCATATTCTGAAAATGGCGCTGGGCCAAGCCACATATCCCAATTCAGATTGGAATGAGGCGCCTGATACGTTAAAGAAGGAATTACAGGCGGCTCTCCAGTTCTCCACAGTCGAACAGTTTTGATCTTTCCTAGCACGCCAGACTGGATGATTTCGGCTACTCGATGGTAATTATCCCCAGCATGAATTTGATTCCCTAACTGAAAAACCTGAGAAGTTTCCTTTTGCGCATCCAGCATCAGTTTGCCTTCGTGCTGTGAATAAGAAAGTGGCTTTTCACTGTAAACATCCTTACCAGCCTGAAAAGCGAGAATAGTAATCTGTGCATGCCAATGATCCGGCGTGGCAATCGTAATTGCATCCACATCTTGCCTATCCAGCACATGACGGAAATCAGAATAAAGCTCTGCTTTTGTATCTGGATGGATTTTTTTTAGTTTCGCTAAAGCTTCTTTGGCATGATCATCATCCACATCACAAAGTGCTACTATCTCCACATCCGGCAGATTGGCAAACCAATTCATGTGGTTCAGCCCCATTCCTCCCAAGCCAATATGTGCCACACGAATACGATCTGAAGGAGCGGCTCTGAGGCCTTGGAACGGAAGAAACTGTAATCCTAAAGCTGAGAGTGCAGAATAACGAACAAAGTCGCGTCTGTTAATTGGGTTTCGCATGAATAGTGAGTTAGTGGGGAAAATCTTGTCAGTGTTTCAAGGTACAAATCTTACTGGGTTTTGAAAAACTGGTATTCATTAGTAAGTAGAATAGTTTTTTTAGTAAAAAAGATAAAAATTAAGTCTCTGAAAGTGAAGCAAAACCGATCACAACTCAATAATATCACAGTTTTTTACTGAATACAGTTTGGAATAAATGGAATAGCCTCCTACATTTGCATCACCAATTCGGAACAAGCTCCGAAAGAAGAACAAAATTCCTCCTTAGCTCAGTTGGTTAGAGCATCTGACTGTTAATCAGAGGGTCCTAGGTTCAAGTCCTAGAGGAGGAGCAAAACCTGATACGAAAGTGTCAGGTTTTTTTATGTCCAGTCCTAAAATTCCAGAAACATTCAGAGGGTTCTAGTCCGCGATAGTTATCAGGACAAGTCCTAGAGGAGGAGCAAACTGAGCCTTAACTCGAAAGTGTCAGGTTTTTTTTGTTTTAAGGGTAACAGCTAAGGCCGAAGAGGCTCAAAGGAGGGCACAGTGAAATCAGATTCAAGCTTAGTAAAAAGGAATAAATTAAAGCGCAGTAGTCCTTGATGGCTATCGAGATGTTTCAAGTTCTCATTCGGCACCTACCGCTTTATATTTCAACTTTTATCCCAGTCTTTCCACCCCTCATTCCTCAAAAAAAATATTGGTCTACTCCAACTCAGATTTATTAGCCTTTAAAATGAGACATAGAAAAGCCTCAACTCTTTCGAATCAAGGCTTCTGTACTGCTTAGGTTTTAGTGTCTCAACAAAAGAGCTGTCAAAACTGATTAAATAAGCCCCCACTCATTTCCTTGGGTTATTGACCATCTTATGATCTTTCTCAAATTGAAAGACGTTGTTAATTAGATTTTTACCTGTGGCCTTCAGCACGACAACTCCATGTGCAGGAATGTCGAATGAGCGAGTTTCGTCAGTAGAACTAGGGTGGTCTTGCTTGGACCAAAGATCTCGGAAAGTATAGCCATCAGTGGCTGAGATACCAACCTCTTTTAAATCAAAGGACATTGAAGCTTCCTTATCGGATCTATTTAATAAGACAATTGCAACCTCTCCGCTAATGGTGGATTTAAGGGGCTTCGCCCAAAGTTCAAGATCACCATCATCCGCTAGTTTTCTAGCTTGATAGACCATAGGATCTTGGTTTAGTGCGATCAATTCTTCATTTTTCAGAATGAAAAGCGTCTCCTCAGTCATGGTTAATAGGTCATTTCCAGCGATCAGAGGAGAATTCAGCTTGCACCACATGGAGAAATGGGTCTTGTCCTCCTCGAAACTCATTCCTCTGCCTACCTGAAGAATATCCATATCATTTACATGGCCTGGCCCGGAATATTTCCACAAATCCACATTACTATCAACTATAGACATGACAGAACCAAAACTCTCTGCAATGTCTGGTGACACGCGCCAAGAGTCTGCTACTCCAAGTACCCACTTGCCTGGGAACTGCCATCTGCAGACATTATATACTACACTTGGATTCAATTCCCGGATAATAGAACCAATTTCCGTATAGCGAATTTGCTCATCCAATCCCATCCAATCTCCTCCACACCAGTCCACTTTGATAAAGTCAAAACCCCAGTCTTGAAGCATCAAGGTAAGATCACGTCGCTCGTTTCCATAAAGCCCGATACCAACTCCTATAAAATCCCGATCCCAGTAGGAAGCGCAGGAATTCAGACCTGCATCAGTATATGTGCCTGCCTTCAGACCTTTCTGATGGATGTAATCAACGATGCTTTTCATGCCGGACGGAAATTTTGTAGGGTGTGAAATCAAATTCCCTTCTGCATCACGACCTCCAAAGTACCCATCGTCTATATTGAGATATGTGTAGCCAACTTTGTCGAGGCCAAGTTCGACCAAGGCATCTGCTTGGGATTTGATGATATCCTCACTGATCTCCGCACGATAGGCATTCCAACTTGCCCAACCCATAATTGGCGTCTGAGGTCGCTGCGCAAAAGCATTTCCTCCCAAAAGCATAGCTCCTAAGCAAATAAGACCTAGCCCCGATTTTTTAATTATGTTATTCATTATATCAGTTATGTTTATAATCTCTTCGCTTTATCTCCTAACTGATTAAGCGTTTACTAAATATTCATGAAGTTGCCTTCACTATTTCCCTATCAAATCCTCCAGCTTCACCAACTGGAAAGTCATATTGGCTACAGAGCTTTCATAGAGAATCCCTACCAATTCCTCATCTACCATAGTAAGACAGGAATATCCCCATCCCTGCCCTTGATCTAGCAATACTTGGTTTGTGTCGCTCCAGCTTTTTCCCTCGTCCTCACTTATTTTGATAGTCATATTATAGCGACCGTCTGTAGCTGCAGGATTGGAGAAAAGAAGCAAATCCTTACTGGGATGGGTGATGATACTTGCCATGCAAACTGGCTCTATCAATGCAGAACGAGAGCTAGAATGCTCAGTCCAAGTTTGACCTAGATCGTTGCTGACGGATACAGAACGCGAACCTCCACGGTTGTCACGCATATTCAGCATCAGCGAGTGATCAGATAGCTCCACAACTTGGGCTTCGGTGGTATTGCTTTTGGCTCCTGTTCCTACTTTCCAAGTCTTGCCTTTGTCGGTACTGGAAATGATCGTACTGTACGGCATACCCTCTTCATCTTTGTATTGAGCAGGAAATACGAGCGTACCGTCTTCCATCACTATGCCTTTCCCTGGGCCATTGAAAAATAAATTCCACTTCGGCTCCTTCATCTGGGAAGTTATATTCACGGGTTCAGACCAAGTCAGGCCATCATCTTCTGATTTGACTAGCACCAACTGACCCGTCTCGGCTGGAGTAAGCCCAGGCCGGGAGCTATTCCAGATCATCTCACCTGGTTTGCCATGTGCCCAAAGAGCTATGACCCAAATATGGCCAGTTTCTGGATCCACCAAAACTGCCGGGTCGCCTACCCCATTCTGATCTTCTGGTAATCCGCCATAGGTCCCCATATCAATGATGGTGCTCATCTTACTCCAAGTTTTACCTTGATCGGTAGATCTGCTTAGACCCACATCTATATCACCTTGCATGTCCACAGAGCTATTGTGCCGAATGTCGTACACCGCCAGCAACGTGCCTTTTGGCGTAGTGACTAATCCAGGAATACGGTAAGAATTCACTCCATCCATCCCATAATTTCTGAGCTCATGTGCAATTCTAAACGTGGGATTTCCGGCACCTTGGGATAGCACTACTTTCTTTTTCCCCAACGAAAGCTCTGGTACTTTCACTTGGATTTTGTCCAATAGTTCATGCGCTGCTTGAGGCTGAATTTCCAACCACATTTTGTCTAGATCAGGCAAATTACTTTTCAAAGTAAGGTTCTCAGCACTTGACGGAGAATGCTTTTCAGCCAAAATCATTGGGTCTGACTCGGCTACTTGTCCCATCACCCGAAGTCCTGCCAAAGGATAGGTGGACAGAAGAGAAATCTGAATCTTGGTTACCTGACTGTACATCGAAGAATCCAGTTGGATCTCCCCTACCTTAGTATATTTCCCTTGAAGCAAGGGGATGTTCTTGGAGACAAACAGAGGCGTAACTTCAGCCGACATCACATTGACAATCAAACCGAAGAGGAACACGAGTGTAAGCAAGGACTTGCTCAAAATTCTAGTATTTAACTTTTTCATGAGGGTATATATTCTTCTATTTCTTCTTATCCTTAAGATGTACTGGCATTGAAATACTTTTTGGAAATAATAACTCCTATCACAATCACAATGCTAAGCGCGCCTATTAATACAAGGTAGTTCAAAGTCCCAAAACCTTGAATATTGGCTATGGTTAATCTTTGGATCTGTGGAGATCTGACACCTGGAAAGATTTCTCCAGAAGGGAGCAAAATAGCGTCTCCAAACGCAACAGCCATCGTATTAACGGGTGAATTAAATGGTAGCTGTTCGAGAGTGGTCCAAGTCTTCGTGATTGTATGATAAGCTAACACCTGTTTGCTAAAACCAGGATGATTATTCAAGAGTTGATTTCGCTCTGAAATTAGTTCTTCTCGCAGCAACGAGTCTAGACTGCTACTGGAAAGTTTACCGGCAGTTTCTTCCAACCAGCTAAAATTTTCACCCTTCACGCCTCCAAAGACCAAAATATGGGAAGAACCAACTGCAGCCGCTGCAAATGCTGATAAAGTGATCTTATGTCCAGCTGAATCTAAAATATTTTCTTCAATGCTCCAGCTACTTCCGTATGGGTCATAGGAATACACATCAGAAAATAAATCACTTACACCTGAGTCTGTTTTCTTTCTACCACCTATCAAATACAATTTTTCCTCGGATCCATTGCTTTGGGCTATCAAGGCAGCATTGGAGCGGGCTGGACCTGGCCAAGATGGAAGCGGCTCCCAGATAGGCGGAGAATCTTTCAATTCTAGTGCCCAAAAGTCTCCGCTCGTGTGGCTTGATTCACCACCAGCTAGATATACTTTACTTCCTATTATAGCTGCACTGCTATGTGATAAAGGAATGGGTAAATCCGGGAAATTAGTCACTTCTACCTCCTCACTCGAAGAATTCCAAGACAAGAGATAAACTGATTTTTTGGGGCCTGAAGCATTTTCTCCACCAATAAGTAACAGACCATCAGGCGTAGAAACAGCAGCTCCATAACCAAGGTTCTCAGGCAAGAGACCTCTTACTTTAGAATTCCATTCGAACCCATCTCCTTTTGTTTGCAGTACATAAATTTTGTCCCACCAGCGTTTTACTCCTCCTTCCCAAGGCAATCCATCAGGAAAATTTGCTCCGCCCGCCATAATGATTACGCCCTTATGCTCACCTGCATACATACCAGCAAATCCAAGAGACTCCTTCCCGTCTATCGCTGGAAGTGTTGCAATCTGATCCCATTTCAGCTCGAAATGATCTTGGGCACAGAGGCTCTGGGTAAAAATGAGTAGTAAGAAATATACTAAGGGGAGATAAAGCTTCACTTATATATACATGAACTGGTGGAGGATAAATTTCATACAAAATTATGCCCAAGGAACATAATTAGCACATTCAGCAGGTACTAGCCGAGTAAAAGAAGGAATTTAATGAGACCTAAACCAGTCATGACCCACTAACAGACTTCCAGCTAAATCCCCTGTGTCAATGTAGCTAATTGAAGGCTTGAAAATACTTTGTGTTTTGATCATTCCACCTTTTCTATATGACTGAAAGAAAATCATTGTAATTTCATGATCAAAAAAAAAAGGAGTCGGTAATTCCCGACTCTTTTTCGTCTTAAACCCAATTATCTAACCTTTACTATTCGGCATATTTACTCAAATTTGAAATAGACTTCAGCTATACCTCAGCCATTTTGATAACAACTTGGCTTTTTGGAACGTATCTATTTCATCTCTATAATTCAATATTACCAATGTTCAAATCTATGCTTCTTGCCTTTCAGAAATAGGTTTCAAAAGTCCGATTTTTGGGCATCAATCATCCACATGCGCTATTTCAGCAGAAAAAAAGACTATTAATTATCAAAGTGTAGCGTTCCCTAGAAAGCAAGTCGTCTTTCAAAACAGTTGTATCAAATTAATTAAATGGGGTTAACTAAGACCTGTAGAAAATTCCTTCCCCTTATATTTTTACTTGTACTCAAGGCTTTTTTCCTATGCCCGACGGAAAGCTATGCACGTCAGAATGACTCTATCTCTGTCAACTATAAATTCTCCCATTTTTCAAGTAAAAATGGACTTCCTCAAAACTCAGTGCTGGCTATTTTTCAAGATGAAAAAGGATATTTATGGATGGGTACCGATAATGGCTTGGCAAAGTTTGATGGATTTCAGTTTCAAACCTTTCTGCATAATCCCTCAGATTCTAACAGCATTTCCAGCAATGTAATTCGAGCAATTATAGCTGACAGACACGGGCATTTATGGGTAGGAACTGAAGGAGGAGGAGTAAGTATTTTCGATCCTCAAACTGATAAGTTTTATTCCTACAGTGGAGCGAAAGGCGCTGGAACAAAAATCACCTCGACCAAAATTTCTTCTATAATTCTAGATCAATCTGGAAACATCTGGATTGGCACACTTGGCGAAGGGCTTTATAAGGTATCTTCTCCGAAGTTGGATTTTAAAACGCTTCCAAATTACATCGACAACCTAACAATTGAGCATTTTGATAAAGGAAATTCCAGCCTGAAAGACGATAAAATATGGACTGTCTATCAGGGGAAAAGCGGGCAGCTATATGTAGGCACCTTAGATGGTGGAGGATATTATTTCAATTCAGAAAACAATAAATTTCTTCCTATTCAATTGGGCTCCACCGCTCAAAACATTACATCAGTGAAATCATTTTATGAAGATACTAGTGGGAAATTATGGTTAGGAACAGAAAAAAACGGGCTATGGGTAAGTCCTACCAAAGAGAATAATTTCAGATATATTGATCTCGCAACCTCTACCACTCCTCACGGTCAATTTAACCTTAATATTACCAGTATCCGTGCGGTAGGTAATAACCAAATCTGGGTTGGGACGCTGGGAAGCGGTCTTTACGTTCTTTCTACAGACGGCAAAGTTCTCAGTCATTTTGAGGACAATCCTTCTGATCCTTATAGTCTCACGGGAAACTCTGTTTATACCACTTTCCAAGATAGAAATAACAATATCTGGCTAGGGATGTATTCTGGAGAAGGATTAAACAAAGTCAATCCTACCCAACAGCAATTTGAGCACTACCGCTACGATCCAATTCAAAACGTTGGCTTAGCTAGTAAGATGGTCAAAACCATTTTAAAAGACATTAAAGGAAATCTTTGGGTTGGTCTATTTAACGGAGGAGTGAACATCCTACCCGCTGGATCTGAGAAATTTGAATATTTTTATACCGCTCCGTTTGGCAAGCTCAGCTACATCCATGTACAAACCATCATTCAAACTAGGGATGAAAAAATTTGGGTTGGCACAGACGGTGGAGGAATAAATGTGGTGACTATAGAGACTGAGGAGGTAAACTACATTAAAACCGAGCCGGGTAATTCCGAATCACTTAGCAAAAACGAAGTATGGGCCTTAGCAGAAGACTCAAAAGGTATGATCTGGGTCGGCATGGCAAATGGTGGTGGACTGAACAGACTCGATCGTTCTAGCGGAAAGGTGAAGCGCTATGACTCCTATCCCAATGCTCCCAGCTTCGATGATATAAGAACTCTATTAATCGATTCAAAGGATAATTTATGGATTGGAACCTATGGAGGAGGACTTAATAAGATGAATATCTCCACAGAGGATTTTGAAATTTTTAGAAATGACCCAACTAATCCAAACACGCTCAGCAACGACATCATCACTTCGCTATTGGAAGACAAAAACGGTAATATCTGGATTGGAACTTCTGGCGGCGGACTTAATCGTTTAAATCCCAGAACCAGTGAAATCAATAGTATGACCGTCAAGGACGGGCTTTCAAGTGATAATATAAAAGCAATTCTTGAGGACAATTCTGGCCAACTATGGATCAGTACCATCAATGGGCTTTCATCACTGGATATAGCATCTGGCACATTTAGAAACTACACAGAAGAGGACGGCTTACAATCCAATGAGTTCAACTTAGGGTCTGCATTCAAAGACGAACACGGTAAACTGTATTTTGGCGGAACCAATGGATTCAATGCCTTTTATCCTGACAAAATCACGCCAGACCCCATCCCAACACAGCCGGTATTCACAAAATTAAGAGTTTTCAACCAAGAAATTCATCCTGGAGCTAGGCTGGATAATAAGGTTATTCTAAACAAAAATATCTCTTACACTAAAGAAATAGAATTTGAATACAGTCAAAACAATTTTGAAATTGAGTTCAGTTCTTTGGAATTCCTTGGACAAAATCAGATTGACTTCAGCTATCAATTAGAAGGCTATGATACCGATTGGATCAACACTACCTCAGCTCGTAGATTTGCTACCTACACAAATCTGCCTCATGGGAAATATCTCTTCAAGGTCAAAGCATTACATGAAAACAGCTTAGACTCCTCACCTATTGCAGAATTACATATCACCATCCTAGCACCTTGGCATCTCACCAATTGGGCATTTCTTCTCTATGCTGTTCTTCTATTGATCGTAGTCTATGTTTACCAGAAGTTTATCATCTGGAGAATAAAATTGAGGAATGATCTCCGGTTTGAACGACTGGAAAAAGGAAAACAAGAGGAAATAAATCAACTCAAGTTGAGTTTTTTCACAAACATTTCGCATGAACTTCGAACTCCGCTCATGCTCCTCAACTCCCCTCTGGAAAAGCTCAGCTTACGTCAGGACTTGCCAGATACTGTACAAAAACAACTGCATTCCATTCACTCAAATGCGAAAAGACTTTTACGATTGATTAATCAACTCCTCGACTTCAGAAAGCAGGAAACAGGAAATCTGGAGCTACAAGTGGAAGAAGTAACAATCCAACCTTTTCTCCAACAAATCTTCGAAGCATTCGAAGCGTTGGCAATGGATAAAAAGATTAAATTTCAGATGAAATTTGACAAGAATACTCCTGAAAAAGTGTGGATTGATCGAGAACAGATTCAGAAAGTAATGTTCAATCTGATCTATAATGCCTTCAAATTCACTCCCGAAGATGGGACTATCACTGTATTGCTGGAGAGCAGCGATTTTATTCCCCCCGGAAAAAAGGAATCGAAACCAGGAATCTTGATCAATGTGATAGACAATGGAATTGGGATTCCAAAGGAGAATTTGGCTCATGTGTATGAGAGCTTTTATCAGATCAAAAGAGAAGGCCAAGTGTATGAAGCGGGAACAGGCATTGGATTGGCACTTTCCAAGAGCCTCGTAGATCTTCATTTTGGGGTATTGGATGTCTCTAGTGAAAATGGTCTGACTACCTTCAATGTATATCTACAGTTAGGAAGCAGCCATTTCGATGAAAAAAATATCCACACTTCACCGCAGGTAGAGCAAGTCAAAGAGTTAGACTTATCGCTAGAAGATTTAAAAAATCCTAGCTCTCAACCTATCCAAAGTAAGGTTTATCCTATCAACAGACCTGAAATGTCTGATCGAAAGATTTTGGTGGTAGAAGACAATCCTGAACTTCTGGAATTGATTATGAGTAATCTTGAGGAGACATTCACAGTTATTACTGCTACCAACGGCAAGGAAGCTCTACTGCTTATCGCAGAAGAAAATCCAGACTTGGTGATTTCTGATGTCATGATGCCTGAGATGGATGGAATCGAACTTTGTTCCAAAATCAAAGAGAATATAAATACTAGTCACCTGCTAGTAATACTTCTTACTGCAAAGAGCTCTCATATACATCAATTGGAGGGATATGAATCCGGTGCTGATGACTACTTGGTGAAGCCTTTCCAGCTGGATCTTTTGTCTTTAAAGGTGAAAAATCTTCTTTTCACTCGATCTAAATTTCAGTCACAATTTGTCCAAACACCCAATCTTGAGCCTAGTCGCGCGAGTTATACTTCCTCAGACCAGAAATTTCTGGAAGCTGCGATGCAGACCGTAGAAAAGAATATTGATAATACAGACTTCTCTGTCAATGATTTTGTAAAAGAACTGGGATTAAGTCGCACGCTGATTTTTGAAAAATTCAAAGCACTCTCTGGCCTCACTCCTAATGATTTCATACAAACTGTGCGACTCAAAAGAGCTGCTCAATTGATGATAGATTCAGATCTAAAAGTTGCAGAGATTAGCTATTCGGTAGGTTTTTCCAATCCCAAGTACTTCAGCAAATGTTTCCTCAAGCAGTTTGGTAAAACACCTTCAGCATACAAAAAAGAGGTGAAATAAGCATGCAGAAAATAATCAGCGTGCTGAATCTTAAGGATTCAGCACGCTGATTATAAAATTGGTATAGGCAAGCAGATACTGTTTTCTACTTTACTTTATTAGGGGAAAAGACTAATCCTTCCATGTCAAAAGGCGCAAAAGTAACCATACAATTCTGATAGTCATTTTGATATGGGATGGCTATCAACACTTCATTCCAGCCTTTATTTAAATGAAGCTGCGTTGGTTTTCTATTCCAATAAAGTTCTTCAGCTCTCCAAGGAATCTCTTGATCCACAGGCGTTCCCCAACCCTGAGATTTGGAAGGCTTCCAACCTGGATTCTCCCAGTTTGGAGCAGACAGTGCAGCCCCATTAATCCATATTTCACCTCCATAGGAATCCCATTTTCCTTCCTCAGGAATTCCTCCATAGGTTCTGTTTGCTCGCAGTGGTGTCTCAAAATTGACCCATGCCTCCACTGAT
This sequence comes from Algoriphagus ratkowskyi, assembly GCF_002150505.1. Taxonomy (GTDB): domain Bacteria; phylum Bacteroidota; class Bacteroidia; order Cytophagales; family Cyclobacteriaceae; genus Algoriphagus; species Algoriphagus ratkowskyi. Next base: position 62,195 of record NZ_MSSV01000020.1, on the reverse strand, counting down.
TTCTTTTCGTCACTATGAATGAAAGTTCTCGCGTAAACAGTCTCCCCAAGTTGAATCTCAGGATAGAATCCTCCTTGCTTGAATCTGTCTCTAATGATCAAGGTATTCCCAACAGCATCCTGCACAGGCAGATTTGTCAAATCTGGCATTTTACTAGCTTCTTCACTACCAATTACTGGCCCGTACAATTCCCATTTCTTATCGCTTTGCTTCAAGTATGGGAACGTGGAATCTGTAAAATAGCGCTCTTTATGAGCTAGCAGGTAATCTTCAAAAACTGCAAAATACTCCTGCTCTACACTCCCAATTTCAGGTAGGGTAATCATATACTTTTTGGAAACATCAATCACATCCGCAGTCCAAGTAGCCCATGCGTAGGTAAGCATTCCTGGATATATAGGGTTATTTCGAAATACATCATCAGAATCATCCACCTTCACGTCGTGCCAAAGACAAAGAATTCCACCCAAGCATTCGTTATTCTTCCAAGTAGCACTGATTGGTTTGAAAAGTAGCTTATTGACGAAAGTCATCGGCTCTGCATTATTGACGTAGCTATTTCTTGAATCTAGCTCGGCATAGGAAGTTTCCTTCATTTTCAAGGTATCCATCTCACCCCAGGATTGACGAATAGCGGCATCATGAGCAGGAAGTCCTGGACTCCAGACCATCACCTTTCTCCCGTCAGACTCCACCTTTGCCACCATTCGCTCAATGAATTCTTCTGGATTTGGTACGTGGACTTCATCCGAACCTATGTGAATAATCGGGGCCATTTCTTTTGGGATTTCTTTGAAAAATTCTTCCAAAATGACCTCAAGTGCTGCCATCCCCTCCTGGGATTCCATACGGAATTTCATTGCAGCAATGAATGAGTCGCTGTGCCCTGGCATATCGAGTTCTGGAATAATAAGAATTTGCTTGCTCTTGGCATATTCAAAAAGCTCTCGAATCTCGTCGTAGGTATAAAACTTACCTGGTTCTCGGGTAGGCCGCTGATAGGCTGCATCATTCAATTGTGGAAATGCTTTACTCTCAATCCTCCAAGAAGGGCGATCAGTCAGATGCCACTGGAATACATTCATCTTGTAATCCGCCATAATGTCCAGCTGCTCTTTCAACTTCTCCATGGACTGATAGTTCCGTCCTACATCGATCATCAATCCCCGCATTGGGAATGCTGGCTCATCTGTAATAGTCACAAGTGGTAGCTGAATTCCTTCACCAGTTCTTATTAGCAGCTGCCTTAAGGTTTTCAGACCATAGAATTGTCCTGCGATAGTAGAGGCAACTATTTTTACCTCACTTGAGCTCACCTTCAATTGGTATCCTTCCTCTGAGATATTCTGATCTAGGGAAAAAGAAACGGACATACCAGACTTTGCATCAAGTCCAAAATCTGAGGCTATCTCCTTCATTTCAGCACTTAAAACCGGACTTAGCTCCTGCGTTTTTAAAACACCCAAACCCTTTAACTCCACAAATCCTTTCGCCCATTCCACTTTAGATGGATATGGAATTAATTTCACTGGGGCATTATGAAGTTCTTCTATCGTATGAACGGTTCTAAATTGAATTGATTCAGGTTGACTCGTTTGAGCATTCACCTGATGAATACTTAAGAAAGTAAACCATGCTAAACTCAGTGTTAAATATATTTTCATATGAACATTTGTATTAATAAACTGATCGTTCGAAATGCTTAGGATGGAATCGCGTTCCGCTAAACTTCCAATTTAAGTAATGCCATGAGTTTAACCTAACGATGAAATCCTCGAAATCTTTCTTCTTTTCACCGCTCCAAGCCGACTCAGAGAAAGCAGGAAGTCTAGGCAAAAGCATGAATTCCAAATGCTCTACAGAGGATATAAATTCTGTCCATATAGAAGCCTGAGTTCCGATGATTTTTATCTTTTGCTCCGCAGTCAGCGCATCGGGAACAGGATTGAAAGCATATACCCGCTCCAGCGTGTTCATAGACCAAGTAGGTGCAAAAGGATCATTGGGAGAATCCGTTTGGGCGATGTTCAGGTAAAGCGGGTTATTTGAACTCATAATTACGTTATTGCCTTTTTTAGCAGCTTCGATTCCACCTTTTTCTCCCCTCCAGCTCATTACGGTAGCAGAACTAGTGACGCCACCTTCCAATATTTCGTCCCAACCGATCATTTTACGACCATGAGCAGACAGGTATTTTTCGATCCTTTGGACAAAATATGCCTGAAGCTCGTGCTCCGAATCCAGGTGTTCATCGGCCATCCGCTTCTGGCAATGCGGACATGCTTCCCAGTAACTCATATCTACTTCATCTCCCCCAATATGGATGTATTCAGATGGGAAAAGAGCAATTACCTCATCCAATACATTTTCCAAAAACTCAAAACTTACTTCCTTACCAGCACAGTAGTTGAAGTTCCATTGCGCTGAATAGGCAAGGCTTGAGTGAGTTCGAGAGTAAGGAACTGTCTGAGGTGATGCATTGCAAGACAATTCTGGATAAGCTGCCAAAGCCGCTCCACTATGACCTGGAAGTTCTATTTCTGGAATCACTGTAATCTGACGACTTGCAGCATATTCGATTACCTCTTTTATCTGCTTCTGTGTATAATAACCACCATAGCGATAAGGCTCGCCCTCTGGTGTCCAAGTGGTGTCCTTGTCATAAAATTTGCCATTCCTGATCTCTTCTCGCCAAGCTCCTACTTCGATGAGTTTCGGGTATTGTTTGATCTCTATTCTCCAGCCCTCATTATCTACGAGATGCCAATGCAACACATTTAACTTATAAGAGGCCATTAAATCAATGAGATTTTTCACTTCCTGAGCGGTGAAAAAATGCTGCTTACATCAAGTAAAAGACCTCTCCAATTCATAGCAGGTGAATCATTGATGGTCAATTTGGGCAGGTTTAGTACTTCATTATTCTGATAAGGGGGAAGCAGCTGCATGAAGGATTGAATTCCGTAAAACAAGCCTTTCACAGACTTTGCGCTTAGCTCTATTCCCTTCTCATCAATTGTGAGCTTGTATGCTTCCTCATTTTCTAAATCGTCAGTTAACCCTATGTGAAATTGAGTGGATGAATTAGCGTTGCGTGCTATACGAAAACCCACTATTTGTTGTAATCTATCATTGAGGTAGTTGGATAGTTTGCCCAATTCCTCGTCTGCTTGTAAGCTGATGTCTTTAGTTAGGAGAAATACACCTTCCTGAAAAACAACTTCCTGAGGGATAGGGATGATGGGCACATGCTGCGCATAAGTGACTTTAGGAAAAAAAGCGGAAATGAATAGTGCTCCGATAAGGCTGATTTGATAGCTAAGGTTTTTCATAGAGTTCTTGTATTTGATTCAATGAGAATTACTAAAGTAAGAAGCGGCTTTATTACTCCACCTCTTCCCATAATTTCACATAGTCTATTGCCATTTCGTAGGGAAAATCATCCGTGGACACCACGAGACCTGACCAGTAATAGGTACCCGACTGTCCTTTATCTGCGCTGGCATGATTGAGAATTAAGTAAAAATCTGTTTCAAAAGGCCATCTGTCAGCATTTTCTCCGCCTTTGGTATAGGTCATGGTTTTCTTGTCATTGACGTAAAACTCTATTTTGTTCGCAGTCTTGATGATTCCATAAGTATTGTACTTATCCTGATTAATGTCAGGCGTGACAAAGGGTGCTGGTTTCATTTCCACACCTTCAGTTTTGGACTGATGCATTACTTGATAGACAAAGTTGTCTTTATTCAAATGCTCCATCACATCTATCTCGCCTCCATCAGGCCAGTTTTGAAAAACTGGAGTTTGTGGCATCAGCCAGATTGCTGGCCAGGCACCCTGTCCTGTTCTATTGAATTTGGCTTTCACTTCAAGCTTACCATAGGTGAAGCTAAACTTGTCTTTTGTCTGAATAGCGCCAGTTTCAGGCAAATCGGTTGCTGTATTCCACTTAGCACGTAGGTATAAGTTGCCATCCTTCACCTCTGCCAGCGATTTATCGGCAGGATTGACGTATTTGTTCCAGGCAGAAGAATGAGTCTGAGGCTGATAGCTAGCCCATAGTTGAGGATCTGTCTCTGTGCCTTCAAATTCATCTTCGAAAACCAGTTTCCATTTGATCTCCTGATCTTTGTTTATTGTACTTGGAGCAGATTCTTTTTTATCACAATCCGCTGCAAATAAAGGAATAGCTAAAATCGAAAGAATGGGCAGGATTTTTTGAATCGATAGTTGTCTCATAGGGAATTAGGTCTTAGTTTGAATTGGCCGAAGCACGTAGCAATCAGTACTAAAAAAAAAACGTAACTCCAGAATAGAAGAATATACCTCTACCCGGAATTACGTTTACAATGAATAGTAACTACTTATTTCAAAGCTCCGCTGTTTGCCGTAAGTGGCCAATCAGGGTTTTGATAGATTACTGAATTTTCTGCTACACCAGAACCATCAGGCGTAGTGATAAGGAAATGTTGAATCGCGATAGGCTCTAGGTAATGAGCATAAGCCCAACGATAACCCTCTTTTACCAAGTTCGTAGATTTTGTTACAATTCTATATGGCTGTAGATATTCTCCATCACTTTCAGCTGACACATTTGGAGTTCCACCTGTACCGGGCTCTACTAATTGAGAATCGCCATCCTCATCTTTGTACCATTCTTTCATTGGTCCCCAAAGCTTGAAGCCTTCGATGATATGTGGAGTAACTTTCAACTGATCCAGCGCTGCCCATCTTTTCAGATCGTACATTCTCATTCCTTCTTCCATCAATTCTACTCTTCTCTCTCTACGGATATTGTACAATATCTGATCTGACAATACAGAACCTCCAGAGTAAGCGCCAAAATCATTTTTAGCTTCAATACTCATATCAGTAGCAGCTACTGTCACCATGTAGTCAGGATTAACGCCAGCTCTTTCTCTGATGCTTTTCCAATAAGATGCAGCTTTTCCGCTTAAAGATCCTTCTTTCAAATAAGAAGCTTCGATGTAATTCAAGTACGCTTCAGTAGCTCTAAATACGATAGCACCAGTGCTACCTAAGTTTCCTTCTCCTTGTGCATTGTCGTAGCTAAGACCCTTCTTAATGCCGTAACCTGTCACATATTTTGTCTCCTGAAGACCTAAGATATCTGGCTGCTCTATCAGTACTGCCGAGCCATCTGCATTTTTGATTGTATTCACTCTCAGTTCTCCTGGAGCTTTCATAAACAGCTGCAATCTGTTGTCTCTGCCTACTTTCACATCTTGTATAAAGTCATCTCCTTTATATCCAGAACCTGCTGCATAGATCGGAAGACCGTTAGCCATCAATACGTTATCTACAAACTCTCTAGTGAAACCGGTATTTCCACCATTTCTACCAATGTAGTGATTAGCATTGTGGTTAATTCCTAAGCTAGGGTCATAATCTCTCCAAAATAATACTTCTGGATAACCTCCTAAGCTCTCAGATGCAAACATGGTGAAGTAAGGATTAGAGGAAGAATCGTATCCATTATCCTTTTTATTCACTGTAAGAGGAATAATATCTGCTACTTGCTCAGCTGCAGCCATCGCCTGAGTTAAGAAATAGTCGATTTCGGAATCTATGTCAATGCTGAAGTTATCAACCTTACCCTGACCTGGCCAGCCTGGACCACCTGGTACACGTGCAGTTCCTTTGTGATAAGTCAACCAAGACCCCTCATGAAGAGCTACTCTGGATTTGAAAAGCAAAGCTGCACCCTTAGAAAGTCTATTTTTCCCACCTGGAGCTACCTCTTTCATTAGCATGATGGCAGAGTCAAGATCTGCAAGAATAAATCTTGCAACTTCATTTCTTGGTCTTCTTTTAGAAGACTCAGTTAAGATATCCTGATTATCTGGAAGACTGTTCTTCACAATAGGAAAATCTCCCAGAGCCTGCACCTTGTCGAAATATTGGTAAGCTCTCAAGAAGTAAGCTTCACCGATGTAATGCTGCACATTAGTACCGTTACCATTAATTTCTCCATTTTTCCAGCTTGGTACAGCCGTTTCTAGGAAATAATTAATGTTTCTGATGGCGCCAAAATTCCATGCGCCACCTGTCTGACCTACTCTATATTCTCCTGGGATCCAGATATTACTAGCTCCACTTGTAGCTTGATTGTCTGTGCCATTGTCTATACCAAAAGTACCTACATTGAATCCACCGTGAGTAGGAAAGCTATACGCTGCAATAGTGAAGGCAGCAAGGTCTGCTTCAGTTTTCAGAAATGCGTCCGGAGTCACTTGCGACAAAGGAGCTCTATCTAGAAAATCGTCACAAGAAGTCAATCCAAAAGCTACTGCTGCAGCAACTAGACTGTTTTTAAGTATTGATTTATATTTTATCATCTTGATTTCTAATTAGAAGTTAACGTTTATACCAACAGCATAAGTGGTAGCAAACGGATAGGTCTTACCATCATTCCATCCATTCAATCCAACTGTCTCAGGATCGAATATTTTAGACATTTTGGTGAAAGTCAATAGGTTTTCGCCAGAGACAAATACTCTCGCACTTGCTACACCGATTTTACTTAATGCATTTTTAGGAATAGAATATCCGATCTGTGCATTTTTCAATCTTAAGTAAGCTGCATTTTGAAGGTATCTAGACTGCGTCGCAGTATTCCTACCCTGATCAAATGCTGGTCTAGGGAAATAAGAATCCAAGTTGATACCAGCAATACCAGCCTTCACCATAGGAGAGTTCTCATCACGGAAGAAATCCATGTGCTCATCAAAGCCAGCAGCTTGCCACTGATTCTGTCCGCCTGCACCCCAGAAATAAGATCCATTTGGCATCCAATCTCTTTTAGCTACACCCTGGAAGAAGATTCTAAAATCGAAATCCTTGTAGTTCATGTTGATATCAAGACCATATCTGAATCTTGGCGTACTGTTACCAATAATACTTCTGTCACCTGGATCGGCTAGAGTATTGCTTCCACCATTTACAGTACCGTCACCGTTGATATCCATGTACATGATATCACCAGCTTGCCAGTTGTTACCCATCTGATTCTGACTTACGGTCTCTAGGTGAGTTGCCATTTCGTCGTTAGTCTTGGCAATACCTTTAGTAGTATAACCCCAGATTTCTCCGTTATTTCTACCGTTGTACCACTGAGATAAATTTCCTGTATCGTTTGGATACTTCGTTACCTGCATCTGATCATCAGAAAGTACACCTCTTACATTGTAAGTGAAATTACCTATCTGATCTCTCCAGTTTATTTCAAGTTCAAATCCATAAGATTTCAAATCGGAGTTATTCACATTAGGAACTGCTGTACCAAGAATCACAGGCAACTCCTTCGCAGGACCTACCATATCTAATGTGTAGCGGTTGTAGTAATCGAAATTAAGACCTAGCCTATTGTCCAAAAGACCCAAATCCAAACCGATGTTATAACTCTTCACTCGCTCCCAAGTCATAGTAGTACTTACAATACCTGGAGCAGATGCAGTATTTGGACGTTCTCCATTCACTAACCAAGCTCCGTTATTCACTGAGAATGGCTGTGATAAGTAGAATGGATACCAGCTACTTGTGTTCTGGTTTCCTAGCTCACCATATGAACCTCTAATCTTGAACATAGAGAATGAATCCATATTCCAGAAATCCTCACCAGCAATATTCCAACCTGCTGAGAATGAGTTGAACCAGTTCCATCTTTTATCATCAATGAATCTACTTGAACCATCATATCGTGTGTTGGCCTCAAAGAAGTATTTCTCTTTGTAGTTGTAATTTAATCTACCAAAGAAACCAGCAGTAGCCCAGTGATTGTATTGTCCTGAGTTAGTGAAGTTGTCAGTCGCAGTGTTGATAGAGATCACATTAGGTGTAATCAAGTTGGTACGACCTGCGCCAATATTCTTATACTTATTCACCTCTGAGTTGAATCCAACCATTACCTTGAAATGATGATTAGTGGCCAAATCAAGAGAATAATCAGAATAGATGTTGGAAGTAAAATAATTTTCGGCTTGACTAAATTCATTTACTGCCGTATGGCCTGGAGATGAATAGGATACTGGAATAGCAAATGGCTCTCCAGCAACATCATTGGCGTAAACAGGAAGTATGTTTGAAGAGTTGTTGATACTAGTGATTCTATAGTTACCACTCGCGTAGATATTCCAGTTCTTCAAAGGAGTATAAGTCAGTTGACCCTGAGTGTAGTAGGTGTCCGTATAGTTATCTACTCGTCCACCGTCTCTCAATTGAGCAATTTCACTTGGGTCAGAATAAAAGCCATTTGGATCCAAAACTGGTACAGTAGGCCATCTTCTTGCTACATTATGGTAAAAAAGTTCGTTTAGATGAGTTGCCTTAGTGAAGTATTGTCTTACAAATCTAGAGTTGTAATTGAAGCTCACTTTTTCATTTAGATGCAAGTTCATTTTAGCAGCAAATGCGTAACGATTGAAGTTATCACCACCGTGACGAGTCAATCCGCCCTGATCTAGGTAGTTAGCAGATAGGTAATAATCTACATTTTCATTGCCCCCATTTACGCTCAAGTTGTGCTCTTGAGAAAATGAAGATGATTTGTATTGCTCGCTAAACCAATCCGTATTACCATTCGATCCTCCGTAGTATTGCCATCTATCTCCATTTCCGTTAGGAATAGTAGAGTAGTCGATTTTTCCTTCCTGAAAATCTTTAATGTTGCCAAGTACCTCGTCGCTGAATACACCTGAACGTCCTGCATTAATAGCAGCTTCATTGTAATAATTAGCAAAGGTGTACGAATCCATCATAGTAGGTAAGCCCATCGGCGTTGCCCAGCGGAAGTTGTTGTTATAATTAACTTTCGCTTTTCCTTTTCTACCACTCTTCGTAGTGATCAAGACAACTCCAAAAGCCGCTCTAGATCCATATACAGAGGCAGCAGCTGCATCTTTCAATACAGTCACAGACTCGATGTCCTGAGGGTTGATTCCATTCATATTACCTTCCATGCCATCTATAAGGACTAGCGCAGATGAATTAGAACCTGAACCAATAGTACCTGCACCTCGGATGTTGAAGCTTAGATTTTGATTAAGCTCTCCACCCAAACCTGCTGTCTGAAGGTTCAAACCTGGGATTACTCCCTGAAGCATCTGGCCTACGTTCTGAACAGGTCTAGCTTCCAAAATCTTTGAATCGATTGTTGCAACAGCACCGGTTAAGTTTGCCTTCTTCTGCTCACCAAAACCTACCACTACGATCTCGTCAAGACTCTGAGTATCCTCCGTAAGGGTCACATTTACAGTTGAGCTAGAAGTAATTGCAACTTCTTGAGCTTCATAACCTATAAAAGAGAAAACTAAGATGTCGTCGTCATTTACGCTGATGGAAAATTTTCCATCCACATCAGTGACAGTACCTGTAGTACTTCCTTTAATTAAAATGGAAACTCCTGGCATGGCTAAGTTATACTCATCCACTACAGTACCACTTACAACTTTCTCTATGAAAGCCTTCTCGAAAGATAAATCCGCTGCACTATTCAATCTGGTCATTTCTCCAGAGGAATTTGCGAAAAGTGTATTTGACAAGAAAAGCAATGCTACTAAATAGCTTACCTTACTCCTTCCCAAATCACCTAAATGATGTAATAATTTTGTCATACGTAAAAGGGTTTTTTGTTTAATTTTCAATCAAAATTTTTATTATATAAATACTACTAATCATATCACTCACACTTTAACACTCTTATATACTAGCTTGCATAGCGCGTAAGTACCATTAAAATTTAAACTTCCTGCGACACAGAATCTGGATTCGCCAATCGTAACTAGATACTCTGCACAGACTTCATCAAAGAGCTTCACAAAAAGACGGATTTACTAGCGAAATAAGGAGGACAATAGTCCAAAAAAAGGACACCAATCATCCGTAAGAGATATGATGTCAGTTATTTGCAAGACAATTAGCAGAGATTCTCAAATTCGATCTTCTTTTCTGACAGATGTAAAACCTAGAGAAAATTAGCAAATAGGAGAAATTGAATCCAGCTGAAAAAGTCAACTATTTACTTATCAACTTTACATTTTAAGAGTATAAAGTCTGTAGGACATCTACGCAACAGAAGATAATTCTACGATCTATTCTAAAGTTAGTCAGCTAATAAAAACAGCTATCACTCACTCAACATATACTGTTTAAGAATCAATAGAACCAGAAATAAAGAGTCACTTTAAATACACGTTACTAGTATTTATATATAACACCTAAAATAGGTATTATATAAATCATCATTTGAACGAGCTGAAGTTAAATGTGGCTTAATTAGATGGTAAACACTAGAATTGAGGCTCCTTTGGTCAGCCGTCTTCTGATAGCTACTGGAAGGTTTCCCAGCCTTTTGAGCAAAGAAAACAATGGCATTACCAGCATTGAGGATAATCCTATTTATGAATTAGCGTCTGCTAAAAAATCAATTATAAAAGAAATAGCTTTTGAAATTATCCTATCACGGACACAGTAACTGAGCTCAAAATTTGTTTCCAGTAATTGGGAAACAGCTCTCAGCAGGGAATTTGGTTTTTTGTTTTTTTTATCGAGTGAGAATTTAACATCTTGTGAAATAATAGAGAAAACAAAAAATGGGGTTAAATGCCCTTAGCAGCATTTTATGAGAGAATTACAGCGACTTCTTCAGGAAAAATTTGAGTTCGAAAATCCAACTATTGAAAAACTAATCGGCTATTTTAATATCAATTACTCAATAGAGGATCGGGTAACCAAATACATTTTTAAAACCTATCGATTTGATCAAGAACTGTTTGACATCTTGGAAGCAGAAAACGAAGCACTCCTACATCTTACTAATTTAGAAGCTGGGAAATACCCCAATCCTATACCTACTATTCAAAATGAAACTCTTTTCTTGGCTGAAATAGCTGGTCATCAAACGATCTGTAGACTTCTCACTTTTCTAGATGGAAGATTTCTTGGAGGTGTAGATCCATCTCCGAAGCTTTATGAGTCCTTAGGTACATTTTTGGGAAAGCTTGATCGCTCACTTCAATCATTCAACAGCTACACACTAAGAGCTAGAAAACTTGATTGGGATATTCAATTCCTGCATCTTAACAAACGACTAATCGAGGATATCGAAAACCCACAAGACAGAAGTTTAGTCCAGTATTTCTTCCTTCAATTCCAAGAGCATGTCATTCCAGTATTGCCGACACTTCGGCATCAAGTAATCCATGCTGATGCAAATGAATGGAATGTTTTAGTCCAAAATGAAAGCATCTCCGGTATGATTGATTTCGGAGATCTCACCTATTCCCCACTGATCAATGAGGTATCTGTAGCACTGACATATATCTGCTACGATAAGGGAAATCCCTTGGATTGGACAGGTGATTTCCTTAAAGCCTACCATCAGATCATTCCCCTGGAGTCTAAGGAATTAGAGATTTTATACTACCTCATTGCAGCTCGACTATGTATCTCAGTCTGTCAATCAGCTCATGCTAGGAAGGTGGATCCAGAAAATACTTACGCTTCAATCAGCGAAATTTCAGCTTGGCAGATGCTTAGGAAATGGGTTGCCATCTCGCCGCTAGGTGCGGCAAACAGCTTTAAGAAAGCCTTGAATAAACCGATTGCTGAAGTTCCAAGTTTGCAATCTCAATTGACAAGAAGACATCAATCGATCAGCCCTCTCCTATCTATTAGCTACGCAACTCCGCTTTCTGTCACTGGAGCGGCTTTTCAATACATGTATGATTCGGCTGGTAATGCGATTTTGGATGCATATAACAATATCCCGCACGTAGGTCACTCCCATCCGATAGTCGTGGAAGCTGCACAGCGGCAAATGGCAAAACTTAATACAAATACTCGCTATCTCTATGATGAACTGGCAGAATATGCGGAAAAACTGTTGGCTAAATTCCCAGCTTCACTCAGCAAGGTATATTTTGTAAATTCGGGAAGTGCAGCCAGTGACTTGGCGATGCGGATGGCTTTTGCTCACACCAAAAATCATAATGTGCTGGTGATGGAGCATGGTTATCATGGGAATACACAGATTTCTATAGATATCAGCGATTACAAATTCAATAACAAAAAAGGTTTTGGGCAGAAAAGTAATATCCTCAAAGCCCCAATTCCGGATACCTACTTAGGTAAGCACAAAGTAAATGATGGAACTGCTGGAAAGCTGTATGCCCAAGAAGCCATGCAAATCATTCATGATGCTGGCAAAACTGTTGGTGCATTCATCACCGAACCCATTGTAGGTTGCGGAGGTCAGGTTCCTTTGGCCGAAGGCTATCTCAAAAATCTCTATCCAGCCATCAGAGCTCAAGGCGGTATCTGTATCAGCGATGAGGTACAAACGGGCTTTGGAAGAATGGGTGATTTCTTCTGGGGGTACGAGGCTCAAGGAGTCGTTCCCGACATGGTCATTCTCGGCAAACCGATGGGAAATGGACATCCAATGGGTGCAGTAGTTTGTACCGAAGAAATTGCAGAATCTTTTAGCAAAGGAGTGGAATTCTTCAGTTCCTTTGGCGGAAATCCTGTTTCCTGTGCCATTGGGATTGCTGTTTTGGATGTCATTGCAGAGGAGAGTTTGCAGGAAAATGCAAAAGAAGTTGGAAATTACTATCTAGGACTTTTCAGAGAATTGAAGAAAAAACATGCCTGTATCGGCGATGTACGAGGATCAGGGCTATTCATCGGAGTGGAAATCGTGAAACCTGGAACTACCGAGCCTGACACGGCATTGGCTTCTCACATTAAAAATGAAATGCGAAATCGTAATATCCTGATCAGCACCGACGGACCTCATGACAGTGTATTGAAGACCAAACCTCCACTTTGTTTTACTAAGGAAAATGCCTTGACCGTGGTGGAGAATATTGATATGATTTTAAAGGGTTAGTGAGATTCTTTTATACCTAGACTTTCATGAATTGCTTTAAGCGACCCTGATAGGACTGCCAATAATTCCTTTTGGTACTTTCGTCGAGAAATGAAGCTAATATTAACTTCTCAACAGCACCGGACTTCGTAGTCATCACATCAACTATAGCCTGAAAAATCTTGTCACTGATTCCTGCATTCATTGCCAAATTGGCAAACTGAACACCAATTTTACTTTGAGACAGGTTTCTAGGCAACAGACCATCATCCAAAGCGAAGTCTTTACCATTAATATGAATACGACTATTTAACAAGTCATAAGCAGGGCTTAGCCGATAATCCCCCATAGACGTTTCCAAAAGTGAGAAGTTCTTCAAATGTGCATCTCCGTTTGAAAAGAGATAATTAAAGACAAGCAACCTAATGAGCTTAGGTGCCTCTATCTTGTAAGTAGCTAAATGGCTTTGCATCAACTCAAATAGCTCTAAGTAATTACCTAAATACTTATAATGTTCTCCATGAGTTTGTGATGTTCTGCCTGCTAAAGAAGCAAAATCATCTTGGGCTAGTTTACCGCCATGTCCGCCCGGGCTGGAGTTGTCCTCTAGGACATCAAAACGCTTTGTAATGTACGCGGGAGCTCCATTCTTAAAGAAAATCAACCCATTTTCCGCTGTCTCTATTCCAAAGACTTGTCTTGCTATTTGCATTGTCAGATGCTCATTGGCCGGAATTTGATCAGCTCTTTTTCCGACAGAGGGAATTGGTTTCAAAATATAGGTACCACGTTCATCTTCCTGTGTAAGTCTAAGTTTGTTTTTATCAAGAACTACAGAAAACTTTTCTTGCACTCCAGATATCGAAATGCGTTTTCTATTCTCGTCAAATAGCTCGTCCATTTCCAAGTTGGAAGCCGGTGAGTCATAAGGCAAAACATGATACACTTTCTTACCACGAAACAGTCGTGTTAAGGCTGTTCTACTGTAGGTATCAAAGCCTTCTGACAAAGTACCTGGGCAATATTTTATTACTGGCTGACTCATTACTCTTCAATTTTAACAACCCTAATAGCACCAATTGTATCATTCATTGCAGTGGTCATCAGCAGACCAAAATAGTCGTCTCTGTCGATTCTATTAAGTTTACAGACCACCTGCTTATTAGAGCCTTCAGGAAGCATATTGAAAAAAAATGGGAACAAAAATTCTGATTTGAATTCCTGATCGGACTTTGGGAAAGTGAGACTTATGCTTGGCTTACTTTGATCTGCAAGCCAATTATCATGATAGCGATACAGAAATGAACCATCATCTTCTTGGGTCAAAATCCCAGCTTCAATATTCTTAAATAATATTTTCGCCTTTCTCATTTAGCTTCGAGGTTTCTAATTTTCAAGCATACTTCCATTCCGAGTACTCCAGATATTTTTTGGAGTGTGTGTAGCGTAGGATTTCCCTTTCCACTTTCAAATTGTTTAAGCGTCCTTAAGCCAACACCAGCAAGTTCCGCAAGCGTTTTCTGCGTTACATTCAGAACTTCCCTCCGTTCTTTTATAGTTTTAATTAAATCAGAATAGTGCATTATATGGCCTAATTTTATACAAATGTATAGTTAATTTAGAGAAAATTATTAAAAAGAGCAATAAAATGCACTTTTCGAAGAAATTCACTAGTTAGACAGTAGTACAATGCCTATAAGTGCATCTTAATGCACTGTTGATATAGTTTCATTGCGGTTATTCCACCATTCGTGATTTGCAATCGCGAACTTCTATCCAAAGTTTTATAACCTTTTAGAACAAAAAGTAAAGTTCAATTTTTCAAAACATTCGAGGTTCTGAAAACCTCAAATGTTACGAACACTAGCTACTCAAACAACTTCAACATCATCTCTCCATTCATTTTATGCTATTATTGTAAAGGTGCTCAGGGATAATGAACATAGATGGTAAAAACCAATTTCAAGAACCTATCACTACTGAGAAAGACTCCTGAAGCTTAAAGCATTTGTAATTCTATAGATAATCAAGCAAGCTAGTCGCTAACTTGATCAAATGAACTTTGAGTATTTACACGACAACAAACTAAACTAGAAACTTCAACCGACAATTCATCTCAACTTTCCCATGACATGAAAAAGAACAAAAACTATCAAGCAATAACAGCTAGTTCGCTGAAGATTTTGGCTCTATTACTTTTCCTATGGAGCACGACGGTTTCAGCGCAAGAAAAGTATCAAGCGCCTCAATTAAGCTCTCCGGATTCTTGGACGATGATCATGCTTCCCGACCCGCAGACCTATGTCAAGTTCGGGAGGAACCAACCCATCTTTGAACTGATGACCACCTGGATTAGTGAAAACATTGATCACCTCAATATCAAAATGGTGATCTGTACGGGTGATTTGGTGGAGCAAAATGAGATGATCAATCCTGATGGTAAAGCTGCTAACCAAACAAGTAAACAACAGTGGGAGTCGGTATCCAATTCTTTTTCCCAACTAGACGGAAGGGTTCCCTATATCACCGTTGCTGGAAACCATGATTATGGATTGAAGAATATTGAAACTCGAAAAACGAACTTCAATGCGTATTTCCCAGTGGATAAGAACCTCCAAAACCAGAAACTTTTGCGCGAAGTGGCATTGAATGCTGAGGGAACTCCTACGCTAGAAAACGCTGCTTTCGAATTCACCTCGCCTCAAGGCAGAAAGATGCTATTTATCTCCATGGAATTTGCGCCAAGAGATACAGTGATCGCTTGGGTGAAAAGTGTAGCAGATCTGCCAAAATACAAGGATCACACCGTGGTGCTACTTACACATTCCTATCTCAATGCGAAAAATGAGCATATAGTAAAAGAAAATTACCCGATTGAAAATGGGAATTATGGACAAGCAATATTTGACAAACTGGTGAAACCATCCACTAATATTCAACTAGTTTTCTCTGGGCATATCGGTGCTCCCGATGATTTCAGGGCTCATGTTGGTTTCCGTACTGACATAAATTCTGCTGATAAAAAAGTACAGCAAATGGTCTTCAATGCGCAGGCATTAGGCGGAGGATGGATGGGCAATGGTGGAGATGGCTGGCTTCGGATTTTAGAATTTATGCCTGATAATAAGACAGTAAAGGTGAAGACCTTTTCACCCTTTTTCGCTATTTCCCCTACTACGCAGGAACATGCTTGGAGGACAGCGGACTACGACCAATTCAGTTTTGAGATCGACTGATTACAGCCAAGTTTCCGAAGAGGTAAAAGCTAAAAGTCCTCTGAAAAGGATATTTGCATTAGCAAAAAGTAAAGGTGTATGAACGATTAATACAAGATCTCTACTTTTATAAAAACATTTAGGACAGAAATGAAGCACAATTTTCTTAGAGTATTACTGATTACTATTTTTTTAGCAATAAGCTCATGTACTTCAACCAGTGACAAAACTGAAACTCAAGTCAATCAGCTTAGCTCCGCTATAGTTACTGTTCATAAAGAGCTAATTACTAGAAACGTTGAATACGATGATTCAATGTCTGAGGAATTAACAATAGCAACTTGGAATATTCAAGACTTAGGTAGGACAAAAGATGCAGAAGAAATAACTAAAATAGCTCAGATCATTCGACATATTGACCTTGTGGCGATACAGGAAGTAGTGGCTAAAGATCCTGCAGGAGCTCAAGCTGTCGCAAAAATTGTGGATGAGTTAAATAGAATGGGCGCTCAATGGGACTATAGAATAAGTGATCCGACAAATAGCCCTTCTCCATACATAAGTGAGCGCTATGCTTTTCTCTGGAAAACTTCAAAAGTAAAATTGCTCACAAGTGCCTACTTAGATTCTGAATTAGAAGAAGTTTGCGACAGAGAGCCCTTTATAGGCAAATTTCAATTGACGAAGGGTAAGGAGCCGTTTTATGTGATCAATTTCCACTCTCGTAGATTCAACCAGCAGCCTGAAGAGGAAATCATTCATTTCAAAAACTACCCAGAAAGACTAAAAACAGATAGAGTTTTTATTGTTGGTGATTTCAACATAGATGAGAATCATCAAGTTTGGGACAATCTATACAGGCTAGGCTATAATTCGGCTCTGAAAGGAACAGCAACTACATTAAAAACCAAATGTGTAGAACATAATTATCTGAATCATTCCATTGATAACATCTACTATTCAACCAACAGCGCTCAACTAGCTCAATCTGGCGCTCTTGATTTCGTAGGAACGTGTGAAAATCTTGAAGCAGCACGCGGAATTTCTGATCACTTGCCTGTATTTGGGAGGTTTAAGTTCAAATAAAAATTAAGGCTCTACCCTGAATTTAATGAAATAGCAAGTTTAGCATTTTACTTATCTTATGCAGAATAATGTAGGATATCTATTTTACTAAAGTTTCATTAATACGGCGAAGATTCAACGTTCTGAGCACTTCAATCCATTTTCTATCTATTTATCCTTGTCACTTTTTGGCGGCCAAAAAGTAACCAAAAAACCCTGAGCCTCGGTCTTATCTTTCCGCTGGAAGCTTTTGTCATTGATTTGAGATGAGGAGATAGCGGAATTTTGTTCTGCCTTGCCCACCTAAAAATGACTGGATCTCCCTCGTACCTCGGGAGCTAAGCCATTTTCTTAACGGCGAGCAAAGCAGCCCAAAACCGAAAATCACGCAAGGCTCACCCTTCCGGATACTTTCCTCCAGAGATTCTTACCATCAAATAATCAAGTAACGTTTCCATTAAATTCGTGGTAGTACCAAAATTAAATCAAATTAGCAAAGGAAATATTTACTTGTTCGGGTGAATAAATATTAAAGAAGACTGATCAAGAAAGATCCGCCTTACAATCTTCTATTCATTTTTTTTTAGACTAACTAACAATCCTACTCCAACTATCACGTCCACTATATTCCAAACTTCTTTTCCAAGCGCTATTTTGAAAAAAGGCTGAAATAGCAGGGCAAAGACTACATAAATCCAGAAAGCTTGTTCGTTGTTTTCGTTTTTAGCCTGAACAGCCAAAAACCCAAATCCTACCATAGCTACAAATCTGACAAATTGAAAAAACCATAAGGCATGTCTAAAAGGAAAAGGAGGATAGCTAAAGAGATTTTTTAAATTCTTTCCATAGACCTCTTTGGTTTTCTCTTGATTCAATTTGAAGCTCCAAGAATAATTCAGCTTGTATTACATTTGGTGGAACCGTCATGATCATAGCATATCCATTTTTTACAAGTTCAGCATTTACAAATACGCCATCCTCTAATTTCATATAGTTAAGTATACCTTCATAAAAATGAAGAATCACTTATAGAGACAAATTAAACTTATTTATATACTTATGTCGTCACCAAATAGTCTTTTGGTTTGAGAAGCTATAACAAGATTTGACAATAATGGTATTTCTATAAGTTGAAAATGAGCTATTGATTGAAAATTATTTCCAAATTCCATGAAGAGAGGTGGGAAATCAAAATGATTCCTTATATCTCGATTTAAATCATTATCATTATCAACCTTTTGAGGAAGGAAGCACAATCTAGATACCAAATTATTGTTAGAGCCTACTGAGCTATTCATAAAGATAAAAGGTTTAGAATACCTTTGTAATCGATTTGCATAGAAATCAAGAGATTTAGGATTAGGCAAATGAGTGTAGTTTTTAGTTCCAAATAAATATTCATTCAATTTAAATCCAGATAATATATTCTGAAAATCAGATTCATTTTTCTTAACAATATTCGCAACCATATTACTTCTAGCTTCAAGGACACTTTCAACCAAATGCAAATCTAATAAATCGAATAGCTTAACATTAGTATAAGAATCGGCAATTCTAGGAGAAATTGAGTTTCTCAGAAAACTGAAATCAATTAATGATTGATATGGGCCGCTCTGGTTCAAAATCTTATCTTCATAAAGTTTCAGATCTAAAAAATCCTGATCAATATGGTCAATTAAATCTGATAATAGGTGGAATTTATCTTTCAAATTTGATTTAAGAGTGTGGAAACCATCCAGCAAATATCCCCTTAACTCACCCTCAATAAATATATCTGCTAATTTAATTCTTAAAGAAGCTACCTCTTCTTCAATGGTTCTGATTCTATTGAGTAACTCTTGGAGCTCTTCAGCAGGATCCAAATTAATCAGATAATACAAGAAAATTAAAGCTGAAACACCAGACACTATACCAGGAATGAATGTGAAGGCCATTACTATAAAAAGAGTAACAAAAATTAGTGCCAAAACACCTAAACCAACAGCCAACCAAGTATATAGCGATTTTTTTCTTAACCTTTCCTGATTCCTTAACTTAGCATCCTCGTATTCCTTTTTTACTGATGATAGTTGATTTTCTAAATGAGAAATTTTATCAGACAATTTCCGGGCTATTTGTTGAGTAATACTATACCTATTAGCTGGAATTAGAAGCCGTTGTATTTCTTGCGAATACTTATCCATCTTTACACGGTAGACAATTTCAAGCTTTAAAATTTGAAATTGAGAAAAGTTTATGGCACTTGTCACAAGACTTGCCATAGAAGTATCATCCTGCAAATTGAAACTCAGAGATTCAAAATCCACGGAATGTTTCAGGCTTGTATCCATCCCTATTATATTACCAATAATGAATGATTCATCTAAGAAAGATCCAGAAAACAAATAATCTTCGCTTAAAAAAATGAAACCCTTAGACCCAAACTCTTTACCCCAAGGACTTTTTGCTATATAGATATACTTCTCATCATATTTGGTATAACCACATAGTATAATTGGATGAAAATGTTCATTACTAGATTCAATATCACTTTGAGAAGGAAACTGAACAACACCGTGAGAATGTTCAAAGTGTGAGCTAAAACTATCGAAAACACGAATTTTAGAATAAATAGGATGCCCTTGATTTAAAGCATTCAAAAATAAATGTTGCTCGGGCTTGAGAACCTTGATATTATCCAATTTTCTACTCAGAGCATCTTCAGTTGCCTCAGCAGAAGGATCTTCCTCAACATCTAAATAATATTGAGATTTTGAAAAACCAGCTGTTATTAAGACATTAATGATTTCTATAAGGGAATATTCTTCCTTTCTACCATATTGACTTTCGAGATGAAAATGCAAATATGGTAAACTCAATTTTTGGCTATCACCTATTCTTTTAAGGTAATAGCTGTATAAATAGCCGAAACAGATTACCTCATTTGAGGAAATCGAATCCTCAGAAAAATCATCGATATAGGAACTGAAATCAAGATTATTCCTAATTGAAATCCCATCTCTAGCCCCAAACTCCAAAAATAAAGAATCATCAATCAATGGAACCGCCTTTGATGACAAACCAAATTTCTTGCTCTTAAATATAATTTTTTTCAATCCAAATTGATTATCTAGAGAGGTGGAGTTTTTGGAAATATGCCTTACTAATTCTTTTAACTCACTTTCCTTTTGTGCTTTGTAACTCTTATTATTCTGAATCTCTTGTCTTACTACTTTTATTTCTTCAATAGAAATAGGCTCATTCAGTTCATTTATAAAAAATTTCGCTGTCAGATATTCAATATCTAGAATAGTGAATCGCTCGTAATTGTCAAAATTATAACCAACAATCGATTCATTATCTTCCCCTAACAATTGAATGAAGATTGCCTTCTTTTCAATAATAGAAAGCTGGGGCGTCTTTAAAAACTCTAATAAGATAGATTTCTTATACTTTATAAATTTGGAAACATTTGTAGTTTGATTTTGGGTAGCATCTAAGTTATTACTTTTTGCCCATGATAGAAATGCGGGGTATAAATCTGCATTTTCAGTGCAAATCTGCTCAACAATTCTACCAACCTTTACATTATCAGCTTTCTCATCTGTCTGAACGCCGGCGCTTTCAAAAACATATAAACAGGCAAGTTTTTCTAGGTGCTCACGTAATTCTTCTACTTCGTAATAATAGGAAGAGCAACCAAAACTAAAAATTTTCTCAGTCGACAATAAATTAACTATGTCTGAATAATTATAGGCTAGTCTACATGAAGTTTCATAGACCAACCGCACTAAATCATCACTAGAAAACTCAATATTTAACCCTGATAAATTCTTATTTTCTATGAAAACTGAAATAAAACTAGTATTTTCTTTTAGACTAATTATCTTTTCACTGTTAAGGCTTTGAATCTTTAACTGCTCTTCAATCGAAACTCGATCAGTATTCCGAATAGAATTAAAATTCTCACCAAGTGAATAAACTAAAAGTCTTACATCTAAATGATATGTTTCCCTAAAATCAGAAATGCAATCGAGAAGAACCTTCAGACTTTTGGATGCTTCCCTATCTACAAGGCTCAAAAAGACATTTATATGTAGAAAGTTGACATTTGAATCTATATTAACCTTAGACGCATAAAATTCCATGAATTTCTCATAGAACTCATCCTTTGAAATTCCATCTTGTGTATTACTATTACCAAAATGAAAATCCTCTCCACTTTTTACAAATATCTTATTCTCAAAATAAAAACTCTGAGACACCCTGCTTATAAAATACGAATCAACACTCTTAAAAAGTGTTACTAATTCTTTACTAATAAAAAGATTTAATAAGGGGACTCTCATTTTTTTAGTTCAGTTTCTACAAATCGAACCTCTTTCGATAATAAATCAAGAACTCCTTGATAAGTCCTAGTATCATCCTTAAGCTCTCGTATACTTATATTAACTTGAGAATAATCATTCACATAATTTTCCGAAGAGACATTTTGAATCTTGTCATTTATTTTTGTATCACCTAATTCATTCCTTAGCTTTTGAATACTCTGCTTCAATTCTCCTTCAAATACGCCAATACTATTTTTGAAAACATCAAAGGCGTCATCTCTATAAGAGGTTTGCGATAATTGATGCCAAAAATTTTCTAACGGATCACCATTACTTTGTGATTTAATATAGTATTTATCACCCTCATTCTTTATAAAACCGAAGATTATGCCTTTCACCCATAACTCTATAGAATTATCCTGTCCTCTATCTGGATGAATACTAAAATTCTCTCTAGCCATTCTTTGTTCCCAAGTTTTATCTACATGAAAATTATGATGAGAACTCATATTCTTATACACATTTTCATATCCCTCAACTCCTGCTAAAGAATAACCTGGTACTGAGACAATTTGCCGATAGATGATAATCTTATCTTTTATTCCAGTAGTTGTAAAGTCAACATTCGTAGTCCCAGAAACGAAAGATTTAAAATACTTATCTCTTTCAAATCGACTATTATTCCCACTTTGTGGCAATCCAACAAAGAAGGAATGATGAAGTTGTTTTCCTATTACTAGTCCTCTGTAATTATATCCAAACAGGGGTGTGGATCTCAATATCGCTTGTTGAATAATCGCTTCAATTTTCTCTTCAGGTAAATCTTCTATTACTTCCTCAATATTCTTATTCCTCCACCCAAGTGCACCTTCGAGATTTCTAGCATAATTCCACATTTTTTCACGGATAAGAACTTCATTCATCTCCATGAAATCAAATAATTGGTTTCCATCAAGAGTTTTTACAAACTGATTAACTGCTATATCTTGATCGGTTATCGAAATTTGATTTGCATAATGACCTTGTAGTTCAATAACAAATGTTTTATGATCTTCATTTACATTGTTCTGTAGAAAATTAACTTGATTACTAGCTTTCTCAGAAATACTTTTCAACGTAACCTTAAGACTATTCGCCTTTTCAAGATAAGCTTCAACTTTCGTTTGCAATGAGTTGAAAAATCTGTTGGCATATTCTCTTCGCACCTTTTCTCGGTTAGATTTAGCCATTTCATTAACCAATCCAACTAGATCTTCTTTGGCATTAGAGACTGCATTTCTCTTATTGAAAAATAAACTATTCGCATCATTTAAAGAATTTACGGCCGATTGTAATTGAGGATTTAAATTATCGATTTTAACTGAAAATTGAGAAATTTCTTCAGTCATCTCAGCTTTAAATATCTTAATTTGGTTACTAATTTCTTTTAGTATTTCTATGCTATTACCTACTCCGCATAATTTATTAAGCTCTGTTTTTATAAGCTTTGCCAACTGCACATCTACTTCCGACACGAATTCAATTACATTATCTTGAATAGAATCAAGATTTGGCTTCACACTTTCCAAATATTGATCTAGCTCAGGCTTTGCATTTTTCGCATCATTGATATCAAAGAACGCAACATTTGGCGCAGCATCTAATAATCGATCTATCACATTATCCTGTCCATTATTCTCTCTGATCATTACCTCAGGCGAATCTATCCAAGTATTAGCAATATTATTATTATCACTACAAGCATTATTAATATTATGAATCAATTGATTTATCACTTTTTCAGCATAAATATTCCCCAATTTATTTCCATCAAAATAAATCTCACAAATGCCCATTCCACTTGCCCAAGCCTTTTTATTCTCCACATCCAATACTCCACCATTTACCATGGTGACAACATTATCCATGACACTTTGGACATTTTCTCCAAGTTCACTACCTCCAATCGTTAATCCTAAACTGATCAATTCTGCTAGGTCTTCGATTTTAGTATAAATGTGACCCGCCTGATTGCTATTATTAATTAGCATTACAGAATCAAACGGTGTCTGGTTGGTTGAAATTCTATTCCCCTGTCCATAATCAATTACAAAAGGCGGAGAATTAGCTTTCAAGTGCATCAAGTAATCTAATTCCTTCAATGCAGCAAAGCCATTTGGTCGAACTCTAGCCATAGAAGGCCCTCCTGGATCCATTTGTGCAAAAACATCGGGTAGGACAGCATATCCAAATACCTTGGTATTTAATACAAATTGCTTATTAACAACATCTCGTAAAATATATGCCGCATCAATAAATGTCCCACTGCCAGTACCTCCGCCAAGGGAAAACACCATGTGAATCTCGACTACTTCGTTTGCTAAAGAATATTTTGCACCTACATTATCTACATTTGCGATTTTTGTAATCTTATTGGAGATAAGTGTTTGCAAATCCAAATAATGACAAAAAGCTGCAAATCTACCAGTAGTTCGTACCTGGCCAGCACCAAATTGAATGGTTGACATTGCTGGTAAATTTTCTTCTGGCATCCAAGAGAATAAGGCGGTTTGTTGCTGATATATATCTTTTGGGTTCTGAACAGTCATCGAATGAAACTCGCTTGCATCAAGTTTAACAATTTCGCCTGTTTTCGTTTTAAGCGTTTTGTTTATAGAATTGGAATCTGTATCGATAGATAAGAACCCCATCATAGGTGGAACCTCACCATAAGTTTCCTGCAATCTCTTTTTGGTATGAAGAACTGCTTGAAGTCCAGTACCCCCCAATCCTATAAATAATGTCCTTCTGAGTTTGGTTGCCATAATGAGTATCTTTTAAGATATTTTTATTTTGATTATTTTTCGAGATTTATCCTTGATATTGTATTCGCCATATCTTTTCAAGAAAATAGAATATGGATCCAGTGTAAATTCCTGGTTACGTACAACTTTAATTAAATCAGTTTTATTCTTGCCTGGCAAAAAAGTTAAAGGAGTAACCCAGATTGGGTTTACTTCATTATGCAGCCTCCCTTTGAAAATAGTTGACAGTGAATTTTGTTTAATCGGATATGAAGAAAAGATCATTTTTCGACATCCTCCTACCCTAAAACTTTTAAAATAAGGATCAGTGATTTGAATAGACGCCTTGTGGAATTTTTTGTAAATCTGATTTCTAAGAATTAAAAACCAAAATAACAAAAAGCCCAAGATGATGACTCCCACCCAAAACATAGTTACTTTCAAAGGATTGAAATTAGTATTAAGCTTAATCTCAAAAGTTAAAGGCTCATCAACATTGGTCCGGTCAAGATCAATTTTAGATACTTGAATTATACCAGACATTATACCTGACTGCATTCTTTCATTGATAAAAAAACCAATTTCTTTAGCGTTCTCAGAACTTAGGAATTCAATTTCTTTAGATGTTTGTGGATAGCCATCTACTACCAATCCGTATTCAGAATCTTTAAGTCCATCCAATTTAAGATTTAAATTCAGAGATGAATTTGACAACTTAGCATCCTCACTCCAATCAACACTCACTGTCTGAAATACAGTATCAGTCTTATTTGACCAAAACAAAAAACTAGGATAATTGCTAAGTATTCCAAAATCAGGATTTATAGTAATTTGGGCTAATTTCTCTGGTTTATTGATGAACTCAATTTCTACTTCATTACTGATTAGAATTACGTTTGGGGTCAGACTTCTTAACTCGATTTTAGAATTTATAATTTCTGTAGAAGCTACTGGAGAAATACTTCCTGAAAACTCCAAATCAATTGGAATAATACCATCTGCCTTTGTCAATAATACGGTTGGATTATTGACTTTGAAGCTATCTGAATTATTGATGAAATCAATCCCAATTGAAAAATTTTCAGGAAAATCTAAATCATTGAATTTTTCAAAAAACAGCTTTTGATTAAAACTTATTGGTTCTCTAAGATTGACGGTGAGTTTTGAAATTGACGGTCGAATTAAAGAAGGAAATTTAATTCCATCAATGAAACTAATATTTTTAGCACTCTCAAGTATTTTAGATGATTTAGGATCAATTGCCTTTGGCGTTAATCTTACAAAGCAGGCAAAAGCATTATTTTCACCTAGATATCGATCGGCATCATTAATTACCGAAGGTAAGTCTAAAGCTGAATTGTCATTATGCTCTCCATCAGTTAAAAAAGTAATGAAATTAAATTTAGATGGATCAACAAGATTTTCAATCTCTTTCCATCCAATTGTGATATTAGTTGGAGTTACATACTCTGGTTTAAATGATTTTAAGAACTTCAAAATTTCTTGTTTCCCTTTAACCTTTTCATATATTTTGTCTGCAAAAACCACCAATATAATGTCACTCTTTCCCTCATCAATATTTGTAATGTTTTGATTTAGCAAGCTTTTAACCCTCTCCCAAACATCTTCAGCTCCATTATATCCCATCATAGATTTCGTGCCATCTAAGATGTATATTCTTCTTTCTTTAACCTGTGCCTCGGCAGATAGTCCTACAATTAGGAAAAGGAACAGAACATTTAAGTATAATTTAATTCCCATTTAAAATTGATCAAAAAGCTTCTAATTCATTACTCGGTCTAGTCGAGAAATTCCCTGATTTTTGTAATACTAAGGAATAGGTGAGAACTGTATCCCCTAACTCTTGAGGATCATCTTTCCCAAAGACATCTTCCGAAATAAACCCACCTTTCAATTCAGTACAGCTTTGAGAACCCATCTCTTTTTCTGGATTCCTGCCTTTGCCGAAGTAAAAGAAAGGCTGATATTTTCCATTCGGCAACTGAAATGTATAACTGTTGCCAGATTTAATATAAGCGTGCCTAATTACGCGATTCCCACTTTTAATGGTCACCAAAACATCCGAATCCTTTGGACCATTTACTTTTATTTCAGAGCAGCCATTGGACGAGCAGATTTGGTTTCCACCAAAGCAGGAAGAGTATGGCGTCGCACCTTGGTTTAAAGAATTATTGATGTATCGGTTGTATAGTTCTTGTGTTTTTCTTTCAATCTCTAAAGCCAATTTTCTTTCTTCCTCGGCTTCTTTGCTCTCAGCATCTGACTCCCTAATAGCTTGCTGCTCAAGTTTTAACCTATTTTCCTTATCTCCAGGTGATTCGCATGAGAAAAGAAAAAGTTGTATTAAGAAAATCAGGCAAAATAAACGCATGTGATATTTGAAGTAAAGATGGCTTTATTTTGTAAAGACCTCCAAGAAAAGAATTTTTGGCATAACTAAAAATACCCTATATAGGGTATATTTTAACAGGTCTATTTAATCCTCTAACACTGAAGCTATTACAATCACATATTTAGATAAATAAATTATTTTAAGAGCAATTGCCACTCAATAAGGACCTGAACACAATCAAAATCTGGTTCCTTACTACTATCGTATTACAAAAATCTTTTTAAAAACCGCTGAAACAGATGGTTAAAAAAATCGTCTTGAAACAACAATTTCACATACCATTTCAAATAAAAATGAATTCAATAATGTTATATTTCTGTGTCAAGATCCCTAAATTCCCTCCTCCAAACCATAACTCTTTATCATTTTGAAACACTTAACCCTCCTCCTCTTTTACCTCCTCCCTCTTTTCTCCTTCTCCCAAACCACCTGCACCTTAGAAAGCAGACAAAAGCTGGAAGAAATGCTAAGCCATCTTTCACAGGAAGATCTAAGTAGCAAAACCACAAATGAGTTAGTGATCGAGATCGGAAAGGAATTCCTGAAAACTCCCTACGTAGAGAAAACCTTGGAGCTTCCTGGTGAAGAGAAGCTGGTGATCAACTTGATGGGTTTGGACTGCACGACTTTTGTGGAAACGGTGATTACGTTGACAAGACTTGCAGAAGAAGGTGAATTTACTTTTGAAGCATTCGAAAAGGAACTGAAAAATCTTCGATACAGAGATGGAGTCAATGAAGGCTACCCTTCCCGCCTCCACTACTTTTCTGACTGGATTGCTGAAAATCAAGAGAAAGGAATTTTGACTGATATCACGGCAAAAATTGGGGGATCACCTTATCCAAATGCTCCTTCTTTTATGTCAGAAAATCCAAAATTCTATGAGCAGCTAGCTAATCCAGCAAACCTCGCCGAAATCAAAACCGCTGAAGCTACCATCAAAGAGAGAACCTATTTCTTTATTCCAAAAACTGAAATCAAGAGTTTGGAAAAGAATATTCGATCTGGGGATATTATTGCCATTACTACAAGCATGTCCAATTTAGATATTGTGCATACTGGGTTCGCAATTGAGAAAAATGGCAGAATTCATTTAATGCATGCATCTTCAAAAAATATGCTGGTAGAAATCTCGGAAAAACCTCTTAGCGAATATCTGGCTGGCAACAAATCTCATTCTGGAATTATAGTGAGCAGGTTAATATCATCGTCTAGATAATACTGCAATATAATTACCCCCTTATAGGCTGGCTCTTTTCATAATTCAAATGCTACGATTTTTTAACTCAGAAACGCTGGTAGAAAATTCTTTTTTTTCCCTTACAAAGTAACGGCAGTGGATAAATCTCTTCGATTATAACAGGTGCTCTTAACTTTTCAAATCCAATAAATTCAGTTGGCTAGCTTATTGACTTTTTGAAAGCAAAAAAGAAATCATGAATACCGAAAAGCAAAAAGTATTAGTCATCGGTGCGAATGGAAGCACTGGAAAATATATTAGCAAGATGCTTCATAGCTCTTCTACCTACCATCCTGTTGCTATGATCAGAAAAGATTCTCAAGCGAAGTACTTTGAAAAGAAAGGGATAGAAACTGTGCTTGGTGATCTGCAGGAAGATTTTGAACCTGCATTCAAAGGAATTTCAAAAGTAATTTTTGCAGCTGGATCAGGCGGATCTACAGGTCCAGAAAAAACTCTAGCTGTAGATCAGGATGGCGCTATTAAAAGTGTGGATCTAGCCAAAAAACATAAAATTGAAAAATTCGTCCTTCTCAGTTCTATGGGTGCCGGAGAACCTGAGGATTTTAAAGACTCAGACATGTATGATTATCTGCTGGCAAAACATAATGCAGACGATCACCTAATCAAAAGTGATCTGAATTATGCAATCGTACGCCCAGGAAGTTTAACCAATGATGAAGCCACTGGTAAAATCGAAGCGGCCGTAAAACTTAGCAAACGCGGAAAAATTGCCCGAGCGGATGTAGCTCAAACATTGGTGGACGTTTTGGATTCCAAAATTGCTTCTGTGATTTCTTTTGAAATATTGGAAGGTGAGGATAAAATCAAAGATGCACTGAAAAAACTTCAACCCTAAAGACTCTCAAATCTAATAACCTAAAGCTTCCTTTTCAGGAAGATTTCTCCTTTCAGAATTAAAATCCCGTAATATCTTCTAGATGTATTTAATAGTTACTCAAAAACCCTTCTATAAATATTTAGGAGGGTTTTTAATGCGCTTAAAATTTTTGTTGCTTTTTAAACCAAGTTTTCTTTAAATCTCATCTTTCTTACAACTACTCATTACTTACTCAAAGCTTTCACAATTCTCTCTTGATTGATCACTACATCTCTAAAAAGAACATGAGGGAACATTTGATATTTTGAGTTTTTAAAAGTTTCATAGATTACCCGTAATGTTGAAGCTGTAAGTAATGACAAATTCATGTCAACATCCATCTCACAATCTGTAACAAAATCATCGCTAAATTCCGGAGCAACCAGCAGAATTTTCACAATCCGTAAATTATTCTTTAATGCTACATTCTGATAGGACTTCAATTGACGGGAAACAGTGCTGAATTTGTTGTAGCCACTTTCTTTGCTGGTTTTACATTCTACGATAATAACTTCTCCATTTCCAAGGTTAATTAAAATGTCCATGAGATCTTTTTGAGTATTGAGTTCTTGTCGGAATTTCTCATCAACATTGAATCCTAGCCCTTGAAAAATAATTTTTGTGAGCTCCTCAAATTTGACACCCAGCTCACTTTCGCGTATTTGGATTCCGTTCTCTTTCAATTGATTATAATTCCTATATCCGACGTGTTCATAGTTCTCTAAATAAATATTTTCAACATCCTTATAATGCTCAAGAATATTCAAAATATCATCGCCACGTAATTTTACCCCATTATCTTTCTTAAATTTTTCTATATCCGATTTTTCTAAAAGGTCTAGAATATCTCTTGGCTTGATATTATAATCAAGTAAGAACTCCGCCTCGAGTACAAACTCATCTTGAAGTTCAAAGTGCTCTTTTAATTTCTTATTTAGAGCAGGTAAGGACTGATGTAACTCAGTGAGAAGCTTATCATAGCCATCGATTGATATCCCTACTTTTTCATCCTTTTCTACTGCTTCAAAGTAGTGAATTAGACTTTCAATTTTCTCTTGAAGAGTGCTTCCGCGAAGATTAGGAATTTGCAGGCCTTTTTCACAGAGTTCGTTAAGCGCTTTTTTCTTTTCAGTAAGGGTTATACCTTCCTTATAAAGATCAAATTGAAGTAAATCTGAGAAAGAAATACCTGCATTAATAACGCCTTCTATTTTTTTGAAATGTGTAAGTTTTCGATCAATATTATGTTTTTTGGCAATAGTATTAATCTCAGGTTCTCTTAAAAGTTTGAGTGTACGTCGATAAAACTTATCAGCGACTTCCTTTTTCCTGACTTTACGTAAAAGCCTAACCATCTCATCTGCGATGAAAAGTGTGTTTTCTTTTTTTGAATAGAATATGATTCCAATGTTTTTTAGGTTATTGATCACATCTAATATTTCCATTTTCTTCACTGGCAGAATTGAATAGTTGATCAATTTGACTTCCTCCTGAGACAAGCCTAATTCTTTAACTAAAGTCAGCACGATAGAAAGTTCGTCAGACGTGATTTTCGCCTCGCGGTTATTGGCAACATCATTAAAAAAGGCAGTGGAAAGACATGCTTTGTAAATCCTGTAGTCTCGTTTTCTATCTTGGGAAAGTTCTGATTTCTCATTCTCAAAATCACCTTCTAAAGACTTTATCTTTGATTTCAAATTTTTAATCTCAGATTCGTAAAGCCTAGAAAACCAATCTTGTCTCATAATGCAATTTCCATCACGTATTATAATATCTAGAAAGATGTCAAGCTGGGAATTAACTTCCTGAAATTCACATTGAACATACTCCATAAACTCATCCGACATTAACTCGAATATTTTGGAAATATTTAGGCTATCTACAGACTTCAAACCCTTGTTTACTGGTACAAGAATCTTCTCTACTTCCTTGCTCTTATCCTTACTTTTGGAGATTAACGTATCAATAACTTTAATAAAGGAGTTTTTTTCGATCGAGCTAAGCCTATCTAGAATTTTTTCCAACTTCATATTCTATTGGGGTAAAAAAGTAGTCAAATTAGTGGATAGATTCCTAGAGAAAAATCTTCCTAGAAAGCGGAAAATGCTCAACTAATATAGATACCTGATGAACTGAATTATATGCCTCTGGATTTAAGCCCAGAAATAACAAAAGTTGGCTATGTTTCCTATTTATAAAGAACTATGCAACAAAGTGATTTTTTTAATGAAAAACATACCCTGCACAGGGTATTTTACTTATATATGAAAAGAAAAGGATTGAAATTTAGGTTAAACTTCCTAAACCAAACCCTGAATAATTCAAAAATTCTGATCTTAACAATGTAATAAACCAAGTCCTGCTACTGGAGAAGCAGAACAACTATCTCCGCGCCCTTTGCGAAATCTTTGCGCACTTTGCGGTTAAATTTGGCACACCAATAAGTCTATGTTAGAAATCCAGCACTTCCGTAAAACCTACCTTACTGGCTTTCAACTAGAGTTCAATTCACTGCATTTGAGCAAAGGAATACATCTGATCAAGGGTGAAAATGGCTCAGGGAAATCTACGCTTCTGAAAGCTATTGCCGGTATTCATGGTTTTGAGGGTGACGTTGTTCTCAATGGTTTATCTCTAAAAAAGGAGCCGATAGCCTTTCGCAAACTCGTCAATTACTCCGAAGCCGAGCCTCTATTTCCAGAGTTCCTGACTATGGATGAGCTCATCGCTTTTGTCGCCAAAACCAAAAAAGCGGATATTTCTCAGATCAACTCACTCAAAGAAATCTTGGGTATCGGGGACTTTTCACAAAATTCGATTTCTACTTATAGCTCAGGAATGCTGAAAAAGACAGGATTGATTTTGGCTTTTTTGGGCAATCCAAGCCTGATCATCCTTGACGAACCCTATACGACCATTGACGTCGGTTCACAGAAACGTCTCACCGAACTGGTAAATCGTGAATTGAAAAATGGTGTCAACTTCCTGCTCACTTCCCATATCGCAGATTTCGAGGAGTTTTTTACCTATGATTCTATATTGAATATCGCTGATGGAACTCTAGTACATTGTCATGAATGAACTGTTTTTCAAGTCTTTTGTAATTCCATTTCACAAGGCTTTTCTGGGATTTTTCATTTTAGTCATCCTTGTTTTCGGAGTCTTCATGGAGCTGAAGCAGCATCTCATGATTGCTGAACGTCTGCTAGAGAATACCGCAGGTTTCTATAGTTTCCTTCTGGTTTTTCTATTGTATGCCGTTGCTCAGCAGCAATTTCAACGTCGTCTAATGAATGGCACCCGATTTCGAATTTTTCATCAGCTTGCATTCCTATCTTTCCGTCAACTGAACTGGAACTTCCTTCCTGTTTGGCTTGCAAATCACGCCATACTTTTACTCTACGCTAGCCTACTGACTTACGTGGGTTTTGAGATCGGTGATTTAGCAAAGCTTCCTATACTTTGGGGTTTTCTGGTTGTTGTTTTCTTAATAGATATCAGCCTCCTCTATTCTAAGGTCAAAAAGCCATTTCCAGATCATGTTCGAGTCAGATCCCGGTGGTTCAAAAAACTGAACTTTGAATATTGGTTTTTGATGCATTTGCGAGAAAACAGAACGATGCTGATCCTCGCTGTTAAACTCATAAGCATCATACTGCTCAATGGTTTTTTCTACTCATTTCACTCTGGAGACTATGATCTGAGATGGTTGGAGTTTGGGTTGCTCTGTGCGTGTTATGCTCATTTCCCTATCTGGTTGGAGAAAAATGAGTTCGAATCTGAGCAATTGACTTACTTCCAAAACATGCCTGTGCGCGTTGCACTGAAGTTGCGACAACATAGTACTACAATAATTATAATTCTTTTGCCCGAGCTTATCTTATTGATTTATAAATATGGCAATCGTGAAACCTTACTTAATCTGGCGTTCTTGCTGCTTCTTTTCCTCGCCTTAAATATGGGGATTTTTGGATTGATAAAAATTAGAAAAAACTATAGCAACTCTCTCTCAGCTGCATATTTGGTGTTTTTCATTCTATTCATTTTGGTTATTTTCGGAGTCCATCCTATTATGATTTCAATGATTAGCTTAATTCCTTTTTTCATTTCTATTCGTTCTAGTTATTCAGTGTAAGCAGTAATTTATCAAGAGATCTAAAAACAAAAAAAGCACGGAGTCTCCCCCATGCTTTTCTATAGATATAATATTTTCTCCTTAATAACCTGAGTTCTGCTTAACTAGCTCATTACCCACTAGGTCAATGTATGCTTGAGGAATTGGGAAATATTCATTCACACCCACTTTGAAACTAGCGTTGGTTAGATGCGATCTAAACTTTTTCTCATTATTGAAATAGCTATTCATCACCTCAGCTGCTACTCCCCAACGTACCAAGTCAAAGAAACGATGACCTTCCATCGCCAACTCTACTCGTCTTTCTAACCTGACAGCAGTTCTAGCAGCAGCTACATCTGTCCAGGCCGAGCTATATGATGCTATAGCATAATCTGAGGCAGGAGCATCTGAACCTAGTGCCAATACAGTAGCGCTTGTCGCAGCTCTTTCGCGAACTATATTCACCGTAGCTCTAGCTCCTTCCAAATCTCCTAACTCCACTTGAGCTTCAGCTTTCCAAAGCAACAAATCAGCATAGCGAATTACGTAGTAATTCAATGCAGAAATATAAGGCCAAGTCTTGATCTGTAAACTAGATAAGGCAGATACCATTCTTTTCTTAGGAGCATATGGGCCATACGTAGCTAAGTCTCTTGCCCAAGTACTTTC
Organism: Algoriphagus ratkowskyi; assembly: GCF_002150505.1. Lineage (GTDB taxonomy): Bacteria > Bacteroidota > Bacteroidia > Cytophagales > Cyclobacteriaceae > Algoriphagus > Algoriphagus ratkowskyi. Next base: position 28,617 of record NZ_MSSV01000020.1, on the reverse strand, counting down.
GTAATTTATTTTCAAATCCAAGTATGGAATACCTGGACGACCTACTGTGTGATCTACCCTAGGATCCATTAACGTTGATGGGTTAGCGGATGGATTAAAATTTGGTGTGCCATCAGACAAAGTCTGATAGCTATCGATCAAGTTTTGGCTCGGTCTATGAAATCCATATTGGTTATAAAATGGTCCCCCTGGAGCTGACAGTCTATCACCGATAGAACCATTAAAGTTGCTTGGCTCACCATCATTTACAGAGTGCTGCACAGCAAAAATAATCTCACTGCTGTTGTCAAAATCAGGAAGAAATACATCTCTGAAATTTGGCAGCAAGGAATATTTCCCTGAATTAATCACTTCATTTGATGCAGCAAGAGCTTCTGCCCACTTCTGCTGAAACACATAGGTCTTTGCTAAATAAGCTTTAGCAGCTAGTTTCGCAGGGCGACCAGAAGCAGTTTGGTCTGCTGGTAATACGTCATAGGCAGCTTCAAAATCAGCTTCGATTTTCCCCCAAAGTTCTTCATCCGATAAGACAGTATTTGATACGTAGAAATCATCAATAGCTTTTGCAGTCTCATCGATGTATGGGATACGATTGTAGATTTTCTTCAATTCAAAGTAATAATGACCTCTCAAAAATCTCAACTCACCTTCTCGCTGAGTTCTTAGGCTTCCATCAAATGTTTTGCTTCCTTCTAGAAGATTGAGCGCATAATTCACTCGCTTAATCCCTTCATAGAGTGCTAACCATTTTCTCTGCACATCTGTAGTAGTAGGCAGAGTACCGAAAATTTCCATCTGATGGATTTGACTTTGATCACCTGTACCTCCACCTCCTTTGTATGCATCATCTGAAACGACGTCACCAAAACTCCAGTTGGATGCAGGAGAATTGAAGGCACTTGAGGCCCCATCAAATTGCCCATTGAGAACACTGTAAGCAGCTATAATCGCCCGCTCCACATTAGTAGGTGTATTCATTTCAGAAGGAGCTACTTCCCCGTAAGGAACTTCCTCTAGGTAATCTGAGGAGCAGGATGCCGCTATAGCTACAATGGCCGCAGTACAGCAGAAGGTTCGGAATTTATGTGTTAGAATTTTCATGTTCTTAGAATTAAAATTTCACGTTTACACCAATAATAAAAGTTCTGGAAGGAGGATAAATCCCTCTATCTACACCGATATCCAGATTTCTGCTGCTAGAGGAATAACTCTGTAAACCGATCTCAGGAGTCATCCCAGAATAGCTCGTGATTGTAAATAGGTTGGAAGCTTGTCCGTAAAGTCTCAGCTCCATATTCTTGATAGATGTGCTAGGAAAGGTGTAACCTAACTGTAGATTATTTAGCTTGAAATAACTCGCGTCTTCTAGATAATAAGAAGATGGTCTGATGTTACTATTTTGATCATCTAGGGACAATCTTGGAATATTTGAACCTGGATTTTCAGGGGTCCAAGCGCCAAGTACATCCTCTGATTTATTGTAAGCTGATTGATTGAAGAATTCAGTTTTGTATTTGGTCAAGTTGTAAATCTGGTGACCAAAAGAACCATTGAAGAACAAGCCTAGATCAAAACCTTTGTAAAGGAAATTTGCACTAAAACCAATAATCGCTTTTGGATGTGGAGAACCAATAGCTGCACGATCTTGGTCATTAATGATACCATCTTCGTTGATATCTTTGAACTTCAAGTCACCTGCCTGAGCTAGTGGTTGCGCAGTATATGCATCCGCTTCAGCTTGTGTTTGGAATATGCCTAAAGACTCATAACCGTAGAATGTACCGATGGGCTGACCCACTTGTGTTCTAGATATTTCTTGCCCAAAATTTACACTGTGTAAGGAAGAACCTGGAATACCCAAGTATTTAACTCCATTACTGAGAGAGAGTAACTCATTTTTGTAATAGGTATAGTTGAAGCCAAAGTTGTAGTAAACATCTCCCGCAGTACCATTGAATTTTGTACCTAACTCAAAACCACGATTTCTCATTTCTCCACCATTGATCCAGACGCCATCGTTTGTACCGCCATATGTCAATGGAATCGGAGCATAGATCAAAACATCTTTAGTCACTTTGCTGTAATAGTCAGCAGTCACAGAAAGACGCTCGCCAAACATAGTCAAATCCACACCCACACCACTCTGAGTGGTTATTTCCCAATTCAGATTCTCATTGGCAACTCTAGTCTGTACCAGACCGATTGCTACGGACTCTTGCTTTCCATCTATTGGATAGTTAGAATACGTGATATTGTTCTGAAAACTAGCCAAGGTAGAATATGTCGGAATTTGCTGGTTCCCGGTTTGTCCCCAACTAGCGCGGATCTTTAATTCATCTACATTATCACCTAAGTTTAGGAAATCTTCATTGCTGATTCTCCATCCTGCAGAAAAGGCCGGGAAAACATCCCACTTATTCTGAGACAGTCTTGAGGTACCATCGTAACGTACGGTCGCAGATACTAAATACTTGTCTGACCAATTGTAATTCACTTTTCCGAAATACGAATTCAAGTTCCACTTGCTCGCACTACCGGAATTCTGCTGGTTCTTTGTGCCAAAACTCAAGTACTGAAAATTCTGATCTTCGTATAAGTAGCTCTGTCTCGAAGCACTTTTGTACTCCGAATAGTTTTCAATCGCTTCCTGCCCTAGCAACACATCCAAATTACCATTGCCAATTACTCTATTATAAGTAAGCGTATTTGTCCACGCTAATTGATAGTAGAAAGAGCTATTGTCAGACAAACTATTTACAGCTCTAAGAGAAAGAATCTCATTGTATTCTGGAGAAAAAGAGCGTGCATTTTGATTTTCATAGTCAATACCTAAATTCGTTTTGAATGTCAGACCTTCCGCTAAGGTAGCTTCTGCAAAGAAATTGCCCAGCACTTTGACACGATTCTTCGTATTGTCTTTCTGACGATATAGATTTCCCAATGGATTTGAGATATCATTCAAAGGATTTCCACCAAAATTACCATCCAAATCTTTCACAGGAGAAATACTTGGAAACTGAAAGGCATCATATACAATACTTCCTAGTGAGGAATTGGTAGATACATCGTTCGTTCTCGTGAAAGAAGCAGTGAAGTTTTCACCGACGTTCAAAAACTTCTTGATCTTATAATTTGAATTGAATCGAGCTGAGAAACGATCGAAACCAGTGTATTTGACAATTCCTTCTTGATTGAAATAACCTAACGTCATCACATGACTCCCGTTATTTCCACCTTTGGCCACACTTACATTGTATGACTGAACTGGTGCTGTTTTGAAAATCTCATCTACCCAATTCACATCAGCTGAAGGAATTCTTTGCGCAGCATCTAAAAATTCAGGGATCATTGGATTGTTTGGATCAGAACCATATACATCACTCGCTGGAGTTTTGCCATCGTTCTCAAACGCTTGCCACAGCATATCGCCATAGCCTTGAGCTGAAAGCATAGTAGGCAAATTGAAAGCATTTTGTAAACCCACATAAGCATCCAATGTAATGGTAGCTTCTTCAGATCGGCCACCTTTCTTAGTGGTGATAATCACCACGCCATTGGCTGCTCTGGAGCCATAGATAGAAGACGCAGCAGCATCTTTCAGTATCTGCATAGATTCGATATCCTGAGGATTGATCGTGTTCAAACCATTAGTCACGGGAGTTCCATCGATGATGTACAGAGGATCATTGTTATTCACAGTCCCAAAACCTCTGATTCTTACCGTTACATTTCCACCTGGACCGTTATCAGAAAGCACCTGCACACCAGCAGCACGCCCAGCAAGCATAGTTTCTACACTTGCTACAGGCATTGATTTCATTTCTTCTACGTTTACTACAGCGACCGAACCTGTTAGATCTTTCTTCTTCTGTGAATCATAACCCATCACCACCACTTCTTCCAAAACAGAATCCTCTACTTCCATGCTGATCGTAAGCTCATTTGCATTCGTCAAAGCGATTGTTTGATTCTTGTAACCCAAATAAGAAACCACTAACTCCGTAGCATCATCTGCTACTGTCAAGGTAAACTTACCGTCTATATCAGAAATCACTCCTGAAGTGGTCCCTTTCACTAGTATAGAAGCTCCAATTATAGGCTCCTGATCAGTTACGCTTATCACAATTCCAGTAATTGTTCGCTCTTCTTTCACAACACTAGACCCAGATTTGTGATTCTCAACGTAAATCTTCTGATCTATTCGATTAAAATTGAACTCACTCTGCTCAGTGATTTTTTGAAGCGTGCTTCGCAGATCAGATTCTAAGTTTAATGTGATTCTAGAATTAGATTGAACTAGGTTCTGGTTGTAAGCAAACTCAAAGTCTGTTTGCTTCTCCAAGAGATTGAAAACATCCTGAAGCTTTGCTTCCACCACAGATAATTTCACATGGTAGCTTGCCAAATCCTGCTCGCTCGCAGGATTTGCGAATAAACTTTGGACAAAAATTAATTGAAGTAAGACTATCTTCAGAAAGCCCTTACTTAGCCGAACGGCACTGTTAGGTAAATTGTGTTTCATAATTTTAAAGGTTTGAATTTCAAATAAACTGGTGTGTTTTTTGGCGAGAGGTTCTTGGCTATCAAGACAGTTCAACTCTCGCTTTTACTCAAGCTAATTGGTGTTTTTCATCGGATCAACTAATTTTTACAGTTTTTATAATCAATTATTACATCTCCATTTTCAAGTATGAGGAAATCAAAATTAGCCAAATGCTGGAGTCCTTCCAAAATTGATTTTACGCCATTATTCGTGTAGGATGCCTTGATCAAACATCCCTTAGCAGAATTTTCCCTCAGCGTTATCTTTACATGATAATTGCGAGACAACATACTAATCACTTCTTCAAAAGGCAACAACTCAAATCGCATTTCATTGGACTTCCAGCTGGAAATTCCAGCGCTATTCACCTCGCTAAATTCCAATGCTCCGGAATCCGTCAGCTCAACTTGTTGATCGGGATGCAAAATCAACCCATCACCAGCATGATGGACTACTGACACTTCCACTTTCCCAGTGTTAACCGAGACGATTGAAGCCGCACCAGTTGCAGCATTTATATTAAAACTTGTACCTAGTACTGTAGTAATCAAACGCTCCGTCTGAACTAAGAATGGCTTATCTGGATTTTTCTTAACTTCAAAGAATGCTTCTCCTTCCAACTTCACAATGCGCTGCCCTACATCAAAAACCTCAGGAAAAGTAAGGGTGGTGTTAACATTTAAATGAACCAGAGATCCATCAGGAAGTATTACTTGAGCACGTTGAGAAGAATTTGTACTACGCTGAATCATGGGAATCTGAGGCACAAAACTATATTCCTGATAGGCTCCGTAAGTCGCGATAAAAATCAGCAGTGAAGCAGCTACAGCTATCAGGTACCTTTTCCAATCAATTACTACCTGACGAGCCCCTTTAATTGGCAGCTTACTTTGGATTCGCTGCTTTATTTCAGCCTGTTCAGCTAGGGTCCAAGGTAGATTTTGACCTGATTTCTCTAATCGCTTGAATGTTTCTTCGATTTGCTTCATCTCCCCGATGCTGGCAGTTCCTGCCGCTTTTTTATGAAGAAGATTTACAAATTGTTCTTTGATCATTGTACCACTTTTGCAGAGTAGTAACATGCGCTTTAAAAAATACGCGCTCAATTTCCACAGTTAATGATTTGGTAATCTGAGTAACAAAAGGATCACACGTTGGGGTTACAGAATTAATATTTGCGCTTTCTTTTTTTGTCTAAAAGACCTATAGCAAGTAAAAAAAATATGACTGTTTCAATAGGTGAAAAAGTGCTACCTGAGTCAAGGAGGCCTTCAATAACTTCATGCCTTTTTGCATATGCCCCTCAACAGTGCGAGTGGAAATCCCCAGATGCGCTGCTATTTCATGCGCACTCAGACCTCTCTTGCTTTTCAGAACCATTACTTCTTGACATTTTGGTGGCAATTGTGACATGGACTCTTCCAGTAAAACTAGTCGACAATCTTCAGAGGGAATCTCTAATGACTCATCATCAGTCACATCAGATAAATCTATAGTATCCAAATCAAGATGCCACTTCTTTGATCTGATGCTGTTGGACGCTTTATACTTTACCGAATTGTACAAATAAGCAGGAATATATTCTACATTTTTCGATGGCGCTTTTTCCCAAATACTAGTAAAAACTTCTTGCAGCACATCCTCACACTGTTGTTGGTCAGCTAAAATATTATAGGCATACTTGAAAAGTTTATCCCAGTATCGATCAAACAGCTTATCAAAAGCAACATAATCCCTCTTCTGGATCAAGACATATAATTGGCTATCTGATAAGTTTTTCATATCTAAAATTGCTTTACGCAAAGTTGGATGGAGTCTTTCATAAATTCTAAAAATCCCTGTTAAGGAAAATTTAAGTTTACTTGTCAGATTAAAGCACTCGTTTTACCCCTTTGCATTTTATTCTTGCTCACCAGCTATATTTTCTTTATCAGCATTGTGGTCAATTAACTTTGCTTCCAAAATTTGAAATTCCCATTTTTAATAAAAACCCTCACATATTTATTCGATTCTATTTAACTCTTAGTATTCTATATTCTACCACCATTCTTTTTGCTTAAGAAAACCTAGTCTTTGACAGTGGAACGGTAGCTCATGCAGTTGGACAGCTGAGAGCGACTTGGTTTGGCTTGGGGGAAAGGAATTAGGGAATCCCTACCAATAAGATGACTACAAGGAGATTGTTCTGAAAAATTCAAAAACTAAGCTTATTATTTTTCTTCCTATCAATTGATTTAGACATATTCTTTATCTTTTGAGATTAAACTCCATCAATCCATGAAATCACTTTCCCTCCGAATCCTTCTTGCCTGTTATGGCATTTTATTTTTTGTGGCCTGTTCTGCTCCTGCGGAAAAAGAAACACAAGAGGCACCAACTAGATCTGAAACCTTATTGAAAGACTATGTAAACGGTCCAAGTCCAGACTTTTCTTACGAAATAGTTCACTCAGTGCCTGGGGAAAAGTATGACTTTCATGTGCTCCGGATGGTTTCACAAAACTGGCTAAGCACTGCTGAAGTCAACGAAACAGAATGGTGGCATTGGATCTCTGTAGTGGTGCCAAAAAATACGCCATTCACCACAAGCTTGATGTGGATAGGTGGCGGAAGTACTACTACGAAAATGCCTGAGAAACCTAATGAACTGATCCTAGCCGCTGCGATGCAAACCAATTCTATCGTGGCAGAGATTCATAACATCCCTTTCCAACCGGTAACTTTTGTAAATGATCCAGTGGGAAAACGTACTGAAGATGGAATTATCGCCTATGGCTGGCGCAAATTTCTCGAAGGTGGAGCTAAAGATGAAGATGCAATCTGGCTAGCGAGATTCCCAATGACAAAAGCTGTGAAACTAGGTATGGATGCTGTGACAGATGCGGTGGAGAAAAATTACCAAAAGAAACTTGATTCTTTCGTTGTAGGTGGTGCTTCCAAGCGAGGCTGGACTACCTGGACTACTGCGGCTACAGATGACAGAGTTGTGGCCATTATCCCTGTCGTGATCGACATGCTCAATCTCGATGAATCATTTGCCCATCATTGGAAAAACTACGGTTTTTGGGCTCCGGCGGTGGATGATTATGTGAGTGAAGGAATTATGGATTGGATGGGAACTCCGGAGTTTGACCGACTGCTTGAGATCACCGATCCTTATTCATTTAACGCAGATTTTGACATGCCAAAGCTCCTGATTAACGCTGCCAGTGATCAGTTTTTCCAACCGGATAGCTGGGAGTTTTACTGGAATGAACTGATCGGAGAAAAGCATATGCAATACGTCCCAAATTCTGGACATAATATATCTGAGTCAGGTGCGCTATCAAATATGATTGCTTTTTATGCTTCTGTTTTAAATGAGAGCCCTAGACCAAAATACGATTGGAAAGTGGAAGATGAGAAGATAACCTTGACGCTGGATCCAGCGGACAAGCCTAGCACAGTTAAGGCATGGACTGCTTATAACTCAGAAACTCGTGATTTCAGAGTGGATGAATTTGGCCCAAACTGGAAAGCTGAAGAAATGAAAATTAGTGAATCAGGAACTTATGAGTTGGCTTTGGAAGATCCTGAGAAAGGCTACAAAGCTTACTTCATCGAAGTAACTTTCGCCGGAAAAACTCCTCTGAAAATCACTAGCGGAATTGAAGTGATGCCAAGATCTTATCCTTTCCCAGAGTACGAGCCAAAGCGCGTTCTGGAAACAGTGGGGAATTGAGGCGGATCATTACTTACAAACTAACTGATTTTTGTATCCATATTTCCCCAATGATTTGGAAGAAATATTCATGACTTAATGTAGTATGTCTATATAAATGAGGTACTACCATAAATTTCATGGAATCGACACATAATTATTTGATAATAATAACCTCTGGAAGATAGCATCCGGATGGGTGAGCCTTATGGGATTTTCAGTTTTGGGATGCTTTGCACGCCTTTAAGAAAATGACTTTGCTCCCGAGGTACGAGCGGACAAATCGTAAAGAAAATGCCCCTTAGGCATTTTTAATTAAACTTTAGTAAAATAGATATCCTACATTATTCTGTATAAGATAAGTCTAAAGCCAAACTTGCTACTTCATTAAATTGAGGGTAGAACCAAAAATGATATTCTTAAAGTGATTGATTTGATTAAATAACATGAAAACTCTACTCCTTCTTTTCTCCTTAATAGGTTTAACATTTCATGCATTTGCACAAGAAATCGGTCAACCATTACCAGCTTGGGAAGAAGGATATCTAGACCTTCATCACATCAATACAGGAAGAGGTGATGCCGCGTTTTTCGTGCTTCCAGACGGCACGACTATGCTGGTGGATGCAGGGGAATCAACGGAGGATGACCCTCGTACACTTTCCGAGAGAAACACTCCAAGATTACCCAACACTTCAAAGTTCGCTTACGAATGGATCGTGGATTTTATCCAGCAGTTCAGTCCAGCTTCCAAGAAAAGTGAGATTGACTATGCATTGATAACTCATTTTCATTCGGATCACTTCGGGCAAACCAACAGTTACGGACCTACTTCAGAAAAAGGAGGCTATCAATTATCCGGTTTGGTTGGAGTCGGAGACAAACTAAAGATTAGAAAAATGCTGGATCGGGATTATCCTGATTATAGCAGCAGTGCTATCAACTTTGGCAATAAAGAAAATCTTCAAAAACTGGTAGCCTCTGCGAACTCAAGCACTACTGCCTACCTCAATTCTATCTTAAATTATTGGAAGTTTCTGGAGTTTCAGAAAGCTGAAAATCAGATGGAAGTCGAGAAATTCTCTGCTGGAAAATTGAATCAAATCCACCTGCAAAATCCTGCTAGCTACCCAACTTTTGCTATTCGAAATATTCAGGGAAACGGTTGGGCTTGGACTGGAGTTGATGAAGAAGTATTTGATCTTAAATCCAACAATGAAAATGATCTCAGTCTAGGTTTCAAGATCTCTTATGGAGATTTCGACTACTTCACAGGCGGAGATATCCGAGGAGTTGGCTCGTTTGGTGAAGCTGATTTCAACAGTGTGGAAAGCAATATTGCACCGGTAATTGGGCCGGTAGATGTAGCTACTTTAAATCATCATGGCAATCGCGATTCCCAAAATCACTTTTATGTAAGGACGCTTAGACCTCGCGTGTGGGTACAGCAATCCTGGTCATCAGATCATCCTGGAGATGATGTGCTAAGAAGAATTACCTCAACTGAGCTCTATCCAGGAAAGCGGGACTTGTTTACCACCAGCATGCTTGAAGCAAACAAACTGGTGATAGGAGACAGAATTGACCAAGTATATGGATCTACGCAGGGTCATATTCTAATACGAGTTGCACCAGGTGGAAAATCTTATCAGGTAATTATTCTCGAAGATTCTGATGCAGAACGAAAGGTAAAGGCAATTTTTGGTCCCTATCAAGCTAGGTAAAGTCAAGCTTAAAAGAAATCATTTCACCCCGTCAATTCCTTTTCTATCTCTTCCAAGGACTTCCCTTTAGTCTCTGGTAAAACATAGTAAATCACCACAAAACCAACCGCACAGATTGCGCCATAAAGCCAGAAGTTATTCGCCCAGCCTAGGTTCTCCTGGATCGCAGGGAAGAAATAAGTCAAAGTGAAATTGCCTATCCAGTGAGCCAAAGCACCGATAGAAATAGCTGCTCCACGAATTCTAGTAGGAAAAATCTCTGACAGAACCACCCAAAGCAGCGGTGCCAAGGTGAAGGAATAGAACATCACATTGATCAATACAGCAAATACTATTGCATTGCCTCCTAGATCGATGTAGAAAAAATAACCGATCAGACCATATAAAATTGCCATCGCAGAAGTACCGATCAGCAGGAGTTTCTTCCTGCCAAATCTATCCACTGTGAAAATTGTGATAAACACAGAAAGTACCATCACTCCTCCTATTACCACGATATTTAGCATCATCTGCTTCAGATTGTAACCAGCCGCTTGGAAGATATCAGCTGCATAATAGATCACCACATTGATCCCGCTCCATTGCTGGAGAAAAGCTAAAAACACACCGATCCCAAGTAGTTTCATAATTCGCTTCTGGAACAATTCTTTGAGATTTACTTGGCCGAAGTCGCCATCTTTTAAGGTTGATTTCACTTCAGTGATAGAATCCTGAGCATAGTTCTCTCCACCGATTCTCACAAGAATCTTTCGAGCTTTATCTTCCTCCTTATTCTTGATCAGCCAAGGCACGGACTCAGGCACAAAAAACATCAGGCCAAAGAACAGTAGCGCAGGAACAGCTTCCGCAGCAAACATCCATCTCCAGCCATTTTGCCCAGACCAACTCGCGGCAATCATCTCGAAAGTAGCATCATCTGCCAATTGGGTATCGGCAAGCGAGATCTGCCAATTGATTATCTGAGCCAGCAAAACTCCAATCATAATCAACAGCTGATTGATAGTCACCATTTTGCCCCGTTTCTCTGGAGGTGAAAGTTCTGCGATATAAAGCGGTGAGAGGTTTAGCGCTACTCCCATTGCTACGCCACCGATGATTCTATAAAAATTGAATTCCCAGAAAGTACCCGCCATGGCAGTTCCTATAGCCGATATGGAAAACAATAAGCCAGAGGCAATAAGTAATCTTTTCCTCCCCAGCTTATCCGAAATCAAAATGCAAATCCCCGCACCGATCATGCAACCAATCAAAGCTGAGCTTGTTCCCCACCCTTGATCTGCTGCGGAAGTGATATTAAAAAACGGTTCGTAAAATGGCTTGGCTCCTCCTATCACTACCCAATCGTACCCAAACAAAAACCCTCCCAGAGCTGCAGTGAGGCTAATCAGCCAAAGGTAAGTTTGGTTGTAAGTATAGGTAGGCTTCATGGGATCAGATTAGGGTTTTGGGAAAAGCATAAAATCGAAGCGATAAAATAGGGCTTTTTAGGATTTTAGCAATCCTGTGGATGCTGCTGGTTAGTTCCCTCACTCAGGCATTTATCCACTAACTGCTTCTACACACAGAAATATAGAATGCTTTGTGGAAACAAATCTGGAAAACAGGATTATCCTAGTTGAAATAGACTTTGGCTTGGAGTTATACTAAAGATTAGCATTTATATTAGTCTATTATTCGACTGCAACAGACTATGAATCAAATCTCTAAATCATTTATAGATAACATCCGGCAAATCATTTCGCAAGCGCAAACAAATGCGATTCGCGCGGTAAATCATGAACGAGTGCTAATGTATTAGGAAATCGGTAGGCACATCGTGGAAGAAGAGCAAAACGGAAAAGAACGTGCAGATTACGGGACTTTCCTACTAAAAAACTTGGCTGAAGTCCTAGAAAATGACTTCGGTAGCGGTTATTCTTTTAGACAACTTAATTTTTGCCGGCAGTTTTACCTCACCTTCCCAATAATGAACGCACTGCGTTCACAATTAAACTGGACTCAATAACTTCTATTAGATTATAACGACAAGCCTCGTACTACAAAAAAGTATAAAATACCCTATACAGGGTATAAATTATAACCTAAAACTTCCTTTATTGGAGGACGGAATCTTCAGGGAATGAAAGCTGATATTTAGGAGAGAATAAAATATAAGATATACCCGAAATATAGGCGACTAGTTGGGTATACACAGATGTTAGGTGCAAGCGTAAGACGACTGGCAGAACAAACATAAACCGACAAAAAACCGTGGACAAAATGCCAACGCTTCGTAAAATTAAAAGAGCTTCAAGGCGACCCAATGCAGCACATTTTCTTTTGCTCCAACGCACATACTGAAAAACGAATCAGTTTCATATAAAATCAATATCTTTGTACCGAATGCAATTTACATGAGCCGAAAAGCAATAAATAGAATCAAGGTAGTGCTGGTTGAGAAGAACCTTAGCAGTAAATGGCTTGCTGAACAACTTGGAAAGAATGAAGCAACAATTTCAAGATGGTGTACTAATGATGTACAACCCACTTTGAATACATTGTCTTCAATAGCTGAATTACTTGGTGTCCAGATTACTGACTTGATAAATAACGAACAGAAATAGATTAATGGATAACGCTACTCAAATCTTAGAACTTAAGAAAAAGCTTTCCGAAGAAATTCAGAAGCCACAGCCTGATAGTGTTTTGATTGCATCCATTAAAGGGGAAATCGAAAAGTTAGAAATTACTCAAATACCGTTTACGGTTTCTGCGAGAACAGCTCGTCTCATTGGACAAGAAAACTTTGCAAATGCAGAAGGTGCCATAATAGAATTAGTAAAAAACAGCTATGATGCAGACGCATCAATTTGTATTATAATTATAGACCCAGTAAATGACAGTATTCGAATATTAGATAATGGTGATGGAATGACAGAAAAAATCATTCGAAACCAATGGATGACTATTGGAACTGATGATAAGAAAGTTAATTTCAAAACTAAGTCGAGAATAAAAACAGGAGCTAAAGGCATAGGAAGATTCGCATTAGACCGACTCGGCAAATCCAGTGTTATGCTAACCAAAACGTTAGATTCTGAAAGTTTAGTTTGGGATGTAGATTGGAATCAATTTGAAAACTCAGGAGCAGTAATATCAGATATTAAAGCAACTCTTCAAATCGGAAATAGTGATTTTTGGGGTGAAATTATTGAAATGCAAAATTTTACTGGACTCAAAGAGCCTATTATTGACCATTGGAAAGAAGAAAAGGGGACTCTAATTTCAATTGAAAAACTTAAAGACACTTGGGAGGAAAGAGCTACTCAATCACTGTATTCTAATTTAGAGATTTTAGTACCTCCTTTAGAAACAAATATTTTTCAATTATTCCTTTACAGTACCTTAGAGCCTGATAAGTACGGAAAGGTTTTACCAACATTATGTGACGACTATGATTACAAAGTTTCTGCAACAGTAAACGATAGTCAGTCCGTAACAATTAGCGTTTCACGAAATGAATTAAATTTTGGCGACTTAAAAAGAATTGGATTTTTTGAAAAATCAAAACTCAATGAACCTCAATACCAATTTAGTGCATTTGAAAAAGGCGAATTTGAGATAAACACTAAGCTAGAAACACTAATAGCAGGATATAAAGGAATTGATAAGAATAACAATCTACGTAAAATTGGAGCTTTTACATTTTCATTTTATTTTATGAAAAGAGGTGGAGGTCAGGAAAAGGATGAAGAGGTTGGTAAATACCCTTATAAGTCCGTAAATTATAGTATTCGAACAAATTGGTTAGACAAATTTGGCGGCATCAAAATTTTTAGAGATAATTTCAGAGTTCGCCCATACGGTGAAACAAAAAGTAGTTCTTTTGACTGGTTAGACTTGGGTAAAAGAGCTTTAAGTAATCCAACAGTTACAAGACCTGGATATCGAGTTAGACCACAACAAGTTTATGGAATTGTAAATATCTCAAGAATTGATAATATCAATTTTGAAGATAAATCGAGCCGTGAAGGACTTCAAGAGAACGACACTTTTACACTTTTTAAGGAGATATTAAAATCAGTAATTGAAATCTTTGAGCAAGATAGAAATCAAATAATGATGACTCTTAAAAAGATTTATGACGAGAATAACAAAAAGGCCAAAGCAAAAGAGGAAGCAGATAGAATAATCAAAAATAAAAAAGACAAAAAAAATAATTCTGACTCTTCAGACCCTAGTGTAGATAAAGACACTTTAATAAATGCAATTGAAGCATATAAAGAGGATATTGAGGAGCTACAGGATGAACAAAAAATTTTAAGGGTACTGGCTAGCGCAGGTTTAATCGTTACATCATTTGCTCACGAATTCAGAAACCATACTGACAGTATCCTTCCAAGAACAGAGGAACTTAAAAGTGTCTTACTGCAAGTAATTGATATTAATAAGCTAAAAGAGCTTCCTGACTTTTTTGACCCATATGTAATGCTTTCGGATATGCGTAAACAGGACGAAAGATTAAAATCTTGGCTTGATTTTTCAATTTCATCAGTAAGAAAGGATAAGAGGACTCGTAGAATAATAAATATGGTCACTTACATTGAAGGTTTGGAAAAAATATGGAGTCCTCTCTTATCGAGAAGAAATATCAAATTAACAATAGATAAGTGGAAGTTTACTGAAGTAAATTTTAGAGGACACGAAATTGACTTAGATGGAATCTTTAATAATCTAATCACCAATTCAGTAGATGCATATAAAAGGAAAGATTCTGGCGATTTAAGAGAACTAAAACTAAGTTTTGCTTTTAATCCATTAGAAACTAATGGAATTAATGTTGTTTATCAGGATTGTGGGCCTGGCCTTTTAGAGGAAATAACTGAACCAAACAAAATATTTCAGCCCTTTTTTACTACAAAAAGAGATGACAAGACAGGAGAAAAAATTGGAACAGGTTTAGGAATGTGGATTGTTAAATCCACAATTGATGAATACAATGGTGATGTTGAGATTTTACAAGCAAGACCAAGCTTCAAAATAAAGATAACATTACCTCATAATCTTTAAGAAAATGAAATACAAGATAGCATATATAGACGAAGATCAATCTGACACAAGAAGATTTCAGCGATTTTCGTACAACTTTTTTGATGTTGTTCCAATTATTCCAAAAGATTCTATTGAAGATACTTGCACTGAAATACTTGAGAATCACGTAGATGCAATAGTTTCAGATTTTGACTTTGCAGAGCAGCTCTCAACTGTTCATTATGACGGAACAGATTTAGTTAGCCTGTTTTTAAAAAAGAGAGAAGGGTTCCCTGTATTCATTCTGACCTCATACGAAGATGATGCCATCTCAAAAGGAGAAGATGTGAATATAATTTATGAAAAAAAAGAGATGGACGAAGGGGAGCAATTCTTAGAAAGAGTTAAGGCACAAATTGAAAAACACAAGCATAAATTAGAAACAGACGAAAAAAGACTTTTAGAATTAATTGCTGAAAGTAAAAAACGAAAACTTGATGCTGTAGAACGAGACGAACTGGCTGATCTGGACTCTAAAATAGAGAATACACTTGATAAAGAAAGTAGAATATCAAATATTCTTAGAGATGATAAGGAAGCATCCGAACTTTCTGAACTTCTTAAAAAAGTTGATGAACTAGCAAAATCATTGGGTAAAAAAGATGAATGAAATAATTTTTAGAAATGAATCACCTGTAAGATCATATTCAGGAAAGAAATTGTCAGACTACAGACGATACAAAGACTCCCTTGCTCAAGATTTTAAAAATAGATGTGGATATACATATTGTCTGGATTTTTGGTTTGGCGGCAAAACAAATTTTCAAATCGATCATTTTAAACCTAAATCTAAATTCCCAGATTTAGAAACAGAATACAAGAATCTGGTTTATTCGTGTTCTTATGTTAACAGAGCTAAAAGTGATGATGTAGGCTCATACCTTGACCCAGTAGATGAAGATTATAACGCTCATTTCTATAGAGATGAGTTAGGTAATATTTACCCAAGAGAAGAATCCGAAGTAGCTAGGTATATGTACATAAAATTAAAATTATACCTAAAAAGACATAGTATAATTTGGATGCTAGACCAACTTGAACAGAAAATGTTCTTACTTCAAAAATTAATTGAGGAATTAGATAACCCAGTAGCAAAAGAGTTGTATTTGGCCGTATCGTTTAAATATAATGATTATAAGAAGCATTTAAGAGCTATTCAATGAGAAACGCATTCAAATATTTAAGTAAATATTCTACAACCCCAAAAGATGTGGACAGTCTTATTATTTCTGCATTTCTTGAAATCAACAAATTAAAGACAAAGAAAAATAAGCTTCTCAAAGAATATTCTATTAACAGCGAAAGTAAGGACGAACACTCATCACTTCTTGAATTTGTATCAGCGATTTATGCAGATACAAAAGCATTTGGATTCGAAGAACTCATCGAACTATTTGAATTTGTTATCTCACCTGCTGATAGAATTATAAACGGTGCTATTTATACACCTCAAAAAATCAGGACATTTATTGTTTCAGAAGCGTTTAAGAAAATCAACTCCATAGATGATTCTCTTAAAATATCTGACATCGCAATGGGTTGCGGTGGCTTTTTGTTCAATGCATCCATTGAATTAAAAAAGAGAACCGATAAAACCTACTCAGAAATATATCGAAATCATATCTTCGGTTTAGACATCCAAGAATATTCCGTTAACCGAACTAAGTTGCTTCTCTCTTTATTGGCTCTGCAATCAGGAGAAGATATAGAAAAATTTGAGTTCAAATTGTTTCAAGGAGACTCTCTAGATTTTCATTGGACGAATAAAATTAGCGACTTCAACGGGTTTTCAATCATACTTGGAAACCCACCTTATGTTTGTGCAAGGAATCTTGACATAGAAACTAAGGAGAAATTAAAAAACTGGGAAGTTTGTCAATCAGGTAATTCAGACCTTTACATACCATTCTTCCAAATTGCAATTGAAAATTTAGCTAATAATGGCGTTCTAGGATTCATTACAATGAATTCATTTTTCAAAAGTCTGAACGGAAGAGCATTAAGAGAATATTTTCAAAGAAAAGAACTTGCTATTTCAATTATAGACTTCGGTTCTGAACAGGTTTTTAAATCGAAAAACACCTATACTTGTATTTGTTTCATTGAAAATAGAAAGCAAAATTTTATTTTATATAAGCAGTCTGAAAGCAAATATTTAAAAGGAAAACAGTCCTTTAAAAGGATAAACTATGGAATTCTCGATTCAAAAAAAGGTTGGAATTTAAAAGATAATAAAACCATTTCCAAAATTGAATCAACAGGAATTCCATTTGGTGAAATTTACCAAACGAGACATGGTATTGCAACCCTAAAAAATGACATTTACATTTTTAGACCAGTGGACGAAGACGAAAACTATTTCTATCTGCAAAATGGTAGTCTGTATAGAATTGAAAAAGATATCTGTAAGGACATTGTCAATTCAAATAAGTTAAGTCGAGAGATAAGCTTGAACAGGCTCAAAGAGAAAGTTATCTTCCCATACGACCATGAAGAAAAACCCAAACTTCTTGATGAGAAATTAATGAAGGAAAATTATCCAGAAGCTTATAAATATTTTCAAAACAAAAGAAAGATTTTAGGAGAAAGAGACAAAGGAAAAGGAAACTATGAAAACTGGTTTGCTTTTGGACGAACACAATCATTAGAGAAAATTAAAAACAAAATGTTCTTCCCAAAGTACTCAGACAGAACTCCAAATTATATTATTAACTCTGATGACGACTTGCTTTTTTACAACGGATTAGCAGTTGTAGGTAGTTCGGAGACAGAAATGGAAATAATTAAGAAAATAATGGAGTCTAATATTTTTTGGTACTACATAAAGACAACTAGTAAGCCTTACTCATCTGACTATTATTCTTTGAACGGAAATTACATTAATAATTTTGGGATTTGTGAGCTTAGTGATAAGGAAAAGAAATTCTTAATTGAAGAGGGTGATCAAAATTTATTGAATGAATTTTTTGAGGATAAGTATGAATTAAAAGTAAAATAAGCCAACGCTATTGGTGCCACAATTGCAAAAGAGCTCAAGCCTACTCACAACCCAAGTTTTGCAAAAGAGCCTCCAAGCCAAAGCAACAAAACCGACACAACAGACGACAGTAAAAGAAGGGCGAAGATATAGTGGTAATTTTAAAGATCAGTTCCTCGTGGGAAGGTTAATGGTGAAAATCTCTGCATGGGTATAACAGAGAACCGTTAAAAATCCCCCGCAATAGGATTCAATTCCGTATTGATCACCTCGCCGATTTTCGCTCCTGGGCACCAGGTATTCCAATCATGGATCTGGTTATCTCTAACTTGGTGTAAGCCACCTTTACTACGAAAAAGCTAAATAAGGTCTGAATGACAACTTAAAACTTTATTTCTACAAGGATTGAATCTTCGGTTGATAAAAGCTGAGGTTTTGGAGAGATTAAAATAATAGATATATAGAAAATATACTCAACTTGTTGTGGACGTACAGATTTTATAGGCAGGTCTAAAAGACAAGCATGGACACTAAAAAACTAAGAACAAAAATTTTTGAATTAAAGGTGGCAGACCATATTACTGCGATGTTGGCCTATTGGGACAAAAATCTAGTTTGTCGTTTTGCAAACTCTGCCTATATAGATTGGTTCGGGAAAACGCAGGAGGAGATGATAGACAAAATCACTGTTAAAGAACTGTTGGGGACTTTATACGAAATGAATCTACCTTTTATTTCTGCTGTTTTGAAAGGAGAAGTTCAAACTTTTGAAAGAGAAATCCCCACACCCACAGGCGGTACCCGACATTCTTTAGCAAATTATTACCCAGATATTGTAAATGGAGAGGTAGTGGGTTTTTATGTCCATGTTGCCGATGTATCATCATTGAAATTATTGGAAATAGAATTGCTCAAATCAAATCATAGAGTGAATGAGCAAAATAAACGGCTTTTAAATTTTTCCAATATCGTTTCTCACGATTTAAAATCTTACGCCAATAACATCTCATCTATTCTCGATTTAATCAACCAGGCTTCATCAGAAGATGAAAAAAGTGAGATGTTTGAATTACTTAAAGTTATTTCAAAAGAATTTAGTAGAACGGTTAACCATTTAAATGAAATTACAAGATCACAAAACCTCGCTAAATTAAATCCGGAACTAATTAATCTGAATGAACTTGTCGAAAAAACTAAAATGACTTTGCTCGTTCAAATTCACACCTCCAATGCAATTATTACTAACACGATAGACATTATAATTAACGTACTGGCAAATCCTGTGTATATGGAAAGTATTATTTTGAATTTGTTGACAAATGCAATCAAATATAGACAGCAGACCAAGCCTCCAATAGTTGAAGTATCCTGTACCCAGGAGTTGGGCAAAACAATTCTAAAAGTAAAGGATAATGGTAAAGGAATAGATTTAGAAAAACACGGAGCAGATTTATTCGGAATGTATAAAACCTTTCACGGTAATTCGGACGCTCAAGGCATAGGCTTATTTATCACCAAAAATCAAATTGAAGAAATGGGTGGACAAATTGAAGTAGAAAGCAAAGAAAATGTTGGGACCACTTTTACTGTTACTTTTAATGCTATTCCAAATTGATTAAAGGCCATTTTTTAAAAGCACATTATCAATAGAAAGGGTTTCTTTCTCAATAAACTATAGTGTAGTTGTAGAAAGTATGGTTCTCTGCATGGGCATTTTGGCGGAAAAAAAGCCCATCGCAAATCTGCTAATCATTAGTAAAAATCACCCTGCAATAGGATTCAATTCCGTATCGATCACCTCTCCGATCTTTGCTCCCGGACACCAGGTATTCCAATCATGGATCTGGTTATCATTCTTGGGATTCATCAATTTGGCTTTAGCATCCATGTAGATGATTGTCATCACTTTTCTCATTTGATCAGTTTGGTTGGCTCCGGCACGATGGAAAACCCATCCTGAGTGGAAGCTTACTTCGCCCAAATCAAATGCTTCGATCACATGCTCAAAATTGTTGACACGAAGATTCTGCTTGATTTGAACTTCAGAGTCATCTCCTATCTGCAGATCTCTACCGAAAACAATCTGCTGACTTTTGGCAGAAAACTCCAGCGGCCCCATTTCTAGCGGAGTTGCCTGAAGCGGAATCCAGGCCGTAATCGTGTTATTTGTATCTATTGGCCAGTAATACTGATCGGCATGCCATGGTGTAATTCCTCCACCAGCCTCTTTGAATAAAGCCTGATCATGGTAAATCCTGACCTGCTCGCAACCCATCAAATCTGAAGCTATCTGAGCCAAGCGCTTGCTCATCACAAATTTCTTGACCTCTTCGCTCTCCGTCCATAAATTGAAAATCTGCAAGAATGCCTTGCTGTAGGTATCCCGCTCCTCAATAAGTTTTTCCTGTGTGTTCTTCCGCTGAACTTCAGCTGAAATCACTTCAGAGAAATGTGCGACCTCCTCAGGACTTAGCACCTGCTTGAGTTTGATGTAGTTATTTTCCTGATAAAAAGCTTTGGCTTCAGGAGAGATTGGGTAGGGTTGAGCTAGGTTATTCATGGGTTGGGTTATTTGTACTCAAATTAGGAAGCTTAAATGGCTAATAAAACAGATTTAAATAAAAAGTGATTCTAACCGCAGAGACGCCAAGGACGCAGAGTTTTTTATCGCAGAGTCTTATTGTCTATAAAGGAATTTAAGCCTTTGCGTTTTTCTTTGCGATCTCCGCGACTCTGCGGTTAAAAAAATGTAGAAAATCACTTTGCTCCAGGACGGAAGAACGATGACTGAAGTAGCCACAATCTTTAATTAAAGTACTTCCGCAAATGATTTTATCTCCCTACTGGCAGAAAGACGGGAATACAAAAAAAAATGATTTCTACCGCAGAGACGCAGAGTTTTCGCAAGCGCTTTTTTTATAAAAAGGCAACATGATTATCCGCAATCTTGCCAGTACAGGAAAGTAATCAGTATGAAATTTAGCAAAATGATAATTTCTTTATAATTCTGAAATTGCAGTTACACCTGGCGCCGAAGGTGCCAAACCATTCATAACCCTGTACGTAAGTGCAGGGAAGTTGATGTAAGTATATGCTATAGCCCTGAAAGGGCGGAACATAGAGTTTCACCCTTTCAGGGCTATAGTCATTTACTATTCCTACACCCCCGGCTTTGCCGAGGGTTATGAATCGTTTCAATCCTTCGGATCTTTTTCGGACGTTTAGCGCCTACCTTCGTGTCTCACCAACGATTATTGATGCTACAGTCGAATCGTCCCACACCGCCATCGTTCGTTTTTCACGCACGATTTCAGATTCTACAAACGAATCCTTCTCTTAGTACAACTTTTTGTTTTTTTAGAGAATTAACACCTGGCGCCTTTTCGGAAGGCATTTATTCCCTTGCGCCCTTTGCGTGAACTTTGCGTACACTGCGGTTAAAAAATGTAGAAAATCACTTTGCAGCAGGACGAAAGACCGATACTTCGGCTACGCTCAGTACAAGTGACCTAAGACCGAAGTAGCCTCAATTCTTCGTAAACTACTTCCGAAAATGCTTTTATTTCCCTACTGGCAGAAAGACTGGAATACAAAAAAAAATGATTTCTACCGCAGAGACGCCAAGGATACAGAGTTTTTATCGCAGAGTCTTATTGTTTATAAAGGAATTTAAGCCTTTGCGTTTTTCTTTGCGATCTCCGCAATTTTGCGGTTAAAAAAAAACCAGAAAATCACTTTGCAGTGACATACTCAAAAGTGCAATATTTCGCTCTTTTAGAGCTCGTACCTTTTGACCAAATTTTTAACCCAGCCCTAATCGGACTGGGCTTTGATATCAAGGGCCTTCAGCCCTATTCATACATCAAATCCATAATCTTAAATTGAGCTCCCTGCGTTAGTCTCTGTTAACTTTTCGGTTAAAAAAAAGCCCCAGCGAAATCATCCACTGAGGCCTCTATCATTGTAAAATTTATTTTCTTTTTCTCAAAAAGCGTTCATATAAAACACCAAAAGCGACTTTTATACAGTTAAACACTAGCATTTAGGCCGCTTCGGTCACCCGTCTTCGGTCTTCTGACAGGGTGAGCAAAGAAAACAAGGCCACTTGCATAATTACCGACTATCATACAGTGATTACTTCTTCTTTCTGTCTTCAAAGATCTTATCGATCAAATCGGTTTCTTTTCCACCAGTGCTGTATTTGTTCTTTTCAAGAAAATCTAAGTACTTATCAATATACTCTTGACTTAACTCTGAGCTATCGCCATACTTTACGCGCATGTCATCCAGCTGCTGATGAAGCTCTGCTTTGATTTCGGCATATGCTGGATCATCATATACATTGGTCATCTCATTAGGATCCTTTTTTCTATCGATCAACTCCCATTCGTCAGTATCGAAATAATAATGAACTAACTTATATTCCTGAGTGATGATCGCATAATGACGCTTCACCATGTGAATAGATGGATACTCATAGTAGTGATAGTAAACAGCTTCACGCGTCCACTTATCCGTATCTCCAGTAAGCAAAGGCAACAAACTTTCTCCTTGCATATCTGAAGGAGCATCGATTCCTGCTGCTTCTAAAAAGGTCTGCGCAAAATCAAGATTTTGAACCATCTCATCTGACTTCGTTCCACCTTTTACTCTGTTTGGCCAAGCCATCAACAAAGGTGTTTTGAAAGACTCATTGTACACAAAACGCTTGTCAAACCAGCCATGCTCGCCCAGGTAAAAACCCTGATCAGAAGTATAGACGATGATCGTATTTTCCATCAAATCATTTGCTTCCAAATAGTCCAACACACGGCCTACATTCTCATCTACAGCTTTGATCGTGCCGAGATAATCCTGCATGTAGCGCTGATATCTCCACTTCATTTTATCCTTTTCAGTCATGGTAGGATAAGCTTTCTTGAAGTCCTCATTGACTTTCATATAAGCCTTATCCCAGTTTGCACGCTGAGATTCTGTCATTCTGTTCAATTCTCCTGTGAGTGCCGCCTTATCCCAACTTGAGTTCTCTGGAATACCCAACTCATCCATTACCTCAGGATACACTTTGGAATCTCCTCCCCAGTGCATATCTGTCAGCAAGTTCATCTCTGCCTCATGCGCAGCTCTGCCTCTTCCTGAGTAATCATCGAATAGCGTAGCTGGCTCTTTGAATGAGCGATTGGTGAATTCCTCTACGTGACGCTCAGCCGGCAACCACTCTCTGTGAGGTGCCTTGTGTAGGTACATCAGCATAAAAGGCTGATCAGCCTTGCGTTCATTCTGCAACCAATCCAAAGTCATATCTGTGATAATATCGGTCACGTACCCTTCCACTTTGATATTTCCTTCATCCTTGGTGATAAAATCAGGATTATAGTATTTCCCTTGTCCGGGAAGAATTTTGTATTGATCAAATCCTTTTGGACTGTTGCCAAAGTGAAGTTTTCCAAACATGGCCGTTTGATATCCTGCATCCTGAAGAATTTGCGGGAAAGTCACATTAGTCGTGTCGAATGGAAAATGGTTGTCCACCTTGCCGTTGATATGCGAATGTTTTCCGGTCAGAATCGTAGCTCTAGATGGCGCACAGATCGAATTGGTCACCGAAGCATTAGTAAACAACATTCCCATCTTTGCAATCCTATCAATATTCGGTGTTTCGATCAAGGTATTGTCATAAGCCGAGATCGCCTGGTAGGCATGATCATCCGACATGATGAAAATAATATTTGGCCGCTCACTGACCTTTGCTGCCTCCTCGGTTTTGCATGAAAAAGCGAGTACCACTACGGACCCGAGAAAAATTGATTTTAACGTATGTTTCATTCGATACTAATTTGTTTTAGATAAAAAGCGCAAGTTATTCTTGATATATATCACCTTTTCTAAAAGTATAGAGACTAACAATAAAATATGCTATACTCTAGACTTCAGGCCACTTCGGTCTTCAGTTTCCCGTTTCCGATCTTCCTCAGTCCTTAATATAGGAGTCTTCAAATCTCAAGAAGTGACAGGTATATCCATTTGGGTTTTTTACCAAATAATCCTGATGATATTCCTCAGCAACCCAAAATGGCACGAAAGGCTCTAAGGTAGTCACTACATTGCTCGTCCATTTGCCGGACTCATTCACTATAGCGATCATCTCTTCAGCTTCCTTCTTTTCCTCCTCATTTTGGAAGAAAATAGCTGAACGATAGCTAGATCCCATGTCATTTCCCTGCTGATCTACTGTAGTAGGATTATGCATTCTGAAGAAGTAATCCAGTATTTCCTTGAAGGAAGTTTCATTCGGATCATAGGTCAGTTCAATTCCTTCAGCGTGACGTGGATGATTTTTGTAGGTAGGATTTTCATTTTGTCCACCTTGGTATCCCACTTCAGTATCCACTATGCCAGGCCGTGTTCTGAAGAGATCTTCCATGCCCCAGAAGCAGCCTCCTGCGATGTATGCTTTTTTATAATTACTCATTGTGTTTTGGTTTAGCGTCTTTGAAATATTCAATGCGATTTTTCAGCAAAATAGTTTCATTCACTTTCGAGATAACGATTCATTGATAGTCAATAAAGTCAGGTGTTGCAAAAAGTGAAGTACTCTTTGCTCAGACATCTCACATGGTTTTAATAAATCTTTACGTTTAGTAATGTAATAGTTCAAACTATAGAAATCCTTCCCTCCCAGTTCTTCAGCGAAAATCTTGTAAGAATTTCCTCCATTAAATATAGACTTGGTAATGCCGTACTTTTTTGACTCGTAGAGTACAAAGGAATAACCCAAAGGTATTCTTCTTATATCCTCTAAAACTGAACTACTCATCTTTTAAGATAGGGATAGAAACTGTCAGGCCCTGAATTTACTTGACAACTTTTACTTCTTACCACTTACAAACAAATCCTTTCACTTCCCGAGAAATCGGGACAGGCTCCCTGTCGCTCGCGCTGATACCGAAAGCCACAGCTGTCTTCCGTCTTCGGTCTTCCAGCCTATTCACCAAGGAAAACAAGGAAATTGGCATCATGCCAGATACCAAGATTACTTCCCATTCCTTCTGTTATAAACCTCCATATACTCGTCTAAGAATCGCTTATCATTGGCATCGCTATCTCCATATTTCGTACGCACTTCTTCAAATTTCTTGTGCATCATCTCTTTCACTTCAGCATAGGAAGGATCATCATACACACTATTCATTTCACGAGGATCTTTTTCCAAATCGTACAACTCCCATTCGTCCACATCATAGTAGAAATGAATCAACTTGTAGCGATCTGTAGAAACTCCATTGTGTCGCTTCACACTATGCTCAGCTGGGTATTCATAATAGGTATAATAAACAGCATCTCTCCATTCGTTACTTTCTCCGCTGACAAGTTTCCGGAATGAATCTCCCTGCATTTCTTTAGGAACTTCAATCCCGGCATAATCAAGGAAAGTTGGAGCAAAATCAAGGTTCTGAACCAAGCTTTTGATGGTTGTTCCCGGCTTGATCTCCTTAGGATATTTCACCAAAAGAGGTGTGCGGAAAGATTCTTCATACATAAAACGCTTATCAAACCAACCATGCTCACCTAGGTAGAAACCTTGATCTGATGTATAAACTACAATTGTGTTTTCTGCCAAACCATTTGCTTCCAAATAATCCAAAACTTCACCTACTCCATCATCTACAGACTTGATCGTACGGAGGTAATTTTTAATATATCTATTGTATTTCCAGATGGCGATCTCTCGCTTTTTCTCAAGAGTAAGTGTATTCTCATCCAATTTTCCATACGCTTTCAGAAAAGCTGCATTTTTTGGATCATAGGCATCCCGCCAAGCTTTCAACTGCTCAGGATTAAAACGTCTAAGCTCACCTTTTAAGCCAGTGCTATCTCCATTTGGATTCACCTCAAGCATTAAATCTCTACCCCAACGCATGATCTCGTCGATCTCCATTGCCTGCTCCTTAGCAGCAGTACCTCTTCCTTGGTAATTTGTCTCTTCGTCAAAGAAATTAGCAGGAGGAGAAAATTCTTTGTCGTCATACAATGTCAAATACTCGGGGGCTGGTTTCCAGTTTCTATGGGGCGCTTTTTGGTGGTAAAGCATCACAAAAGGCTTTTCTTTATCTCTACCATTTTCCAACCAGTCCAAAGCCAAATCAGTCGTGATGTCGGTGACATATCCCTCAATCCTCTTGGTTTTTCCATTGATCAAAAAATCAGGATTGTAGTATTCTCCCTGACCAGGCAATACGATAGAATAGTCGAAACCCTTAGGCTGTCCATCCAAATGGATCTTACCTATCAGCGCAGTAGCGTAGCCATTTGCCTGCATCAGTTTAGGGAAATTGTCTTGCTCCCAGTCAAAGGGTTGAATATTATCAACTTTGCCATTCATGAAGCTATGCTTGCCTGTCAGCAATACTGCCCTACTTGGCGCACAAATAGAATTAGTCACTGTAGCTCGGGTAAAAATCGCTCCCTCCTTTGCTATTCTGTCAATATTTGGCGTTTCATTGAGTCCTTCTCCATAGGCACTGATCGCTTGATAGGCATGATCATCGGCCATGATAAAAATTATATTTGGTCTTTCAGTCGGCATTTGGTCTGCTTTGGCACTGCCGGCAACCGCCATTCCAACCACTAAGAATAGAAAACTGATCTTTTTCAAGGACATATTTTTATTAATTTATTGAAATTTGAAATTAATGCTATTTAAACAAAACACTGTACTGTGATTATGATTCTAGCTCTGACTCATAAAACAAAATACTCTTTATACCCTAAATTTATCAATCATATTTAATTTTAGGTCAATAGACCTTGAAATGAAATCAATCAGCACACTAGACCTGATCATTATAGTAGCTTACCTTTTGGCAATAGTCATGATGGGACTATGATTTACTGCCAAAAAGAAGAAAACCAGTAAGGGCTATTTTTAGCAGGCAAATCTCTTACTTGGTCAGTAATCGGCGCGTCACTTTTGCCTCCAATATTTCCACTGTTCACTTGGTTATCATATGATTGCAAAATGCATGAATGCAGCCATTACTGGTGAAAGTGGGGCAGGATTTTATACAAGTTCTGAACACGGTTTAGTTTGGGCTACGCCGGAAAACCAAGCTTCATACAGCAGAACTCTTACGCTCAGCAATGGAGAAACTGTAGAATTCCCTAAACTGGAACGCCCTCAAGTACTGGTTCAAAATGGTCATCCTACACATGTCTATTTCGCGGCCAGAAATCCTGAATGAAATATCTTCAACATGGTAAGGCCACTTAAAAGCGAACCAAAAGAATAACTGTCAAACAATAGACTCTCTTAAATTATAGTTCTTTACTTTACTAAATATTAAGCAAATTCATAAAGACCTTGAATTTGTGAAATTCACATTTCGTTTACCGAGTAGATGTTCAGCAATAAAAAATAAATGAGTATGAAAAAATATAGTCTAATACTGTTGGTTCAAATTATCTTTCTGATCCCTTGTATCGCACAGGATAATCTGCAAATCTCTAAATTTATTCAACCTGTTAGTGAGGTAAATATTTTTCGCACAGAGGGCTATTATAACTGGGGAGGATCAATAGTCAAAGGAAATGACGGAATGTATCACCTCTTTTATTCTCGGTGGCCCAAATCCACCAATTTTACTGGATGGCTATTATTTTCTGAAATTGCCCACGCAGTTTCAGAAAACCCTACAGGACCTTGGGAATTCAAAAAGACTGTTTTAGAAGGTAGCGGAAAAGGTAATTGGGATGCTATAACAGCGCACAATCCCAAGATTAAATATTTTGAGAGTAAGTATTACCTCTACTATATCTCCACCAATATGGGAGAAAATCAGGACTATTCAGAAAATGACTTGATGGACATCAGTTTGACTGGATACAATCATCCAAAATGGAAAATTCTAAGACCCAATCAGCGAACCGGAGTTGCAGTAGCTAATTCTTTAGATGGTCCTTGGCAAAGACAAGACCAACCTTTAATAGAACCTTCAGGCCCTATTTCGACTTTGACCGTGAACCCGGCTGTGGACCAGGGTAAGGATGGTCGTTATTATATGATAGTCAAAGGTGATAAACCCAATGAAACAAGATTTATAAGAAATCAAGCTATTGCCATAAGTGATAATCCTGACGGACCCTTTGAGATCCAACCTGACCCTGTAATCGATTACTTGGACACGGAAGACATGTCCCTTTGGTATGACGAAAAGCGTGAAATTTATTATGGGATCTTTCATACTCCAGAGGGATTTATTGGACTGGTAAGCTCTACAGACGGGATCAAATGGCAAAAAGCTTCCGAATACCAAATCATGCCAAAAGAAATTAAGATGAAAGATGGCACTACGCTCAAGCCTGATCGATTAGAGCGACCATTTATTTACAAAGAAAATGGGGAACTGATCACGCTGGGACTAGCAGCCAAGCAAGGGGACGAATCATTTATCATTTTTATCCCTCTGAATAAATAAGCTAACATTATATACCTGATAGACGGAAGACCGGTACTTCGCCTACGCTCAGTAGAAGTGACAGGTGACCGAAGCGGTTGAGACCTTCAGATATGGAGCTTTGAAAGTATATATTGTTAATAAAGCGGA
>NZ_MSSV01000002.1 GCF_002150505.1 Algoriphagus ratkowskyi | reverse complement strand
AGTGATGAGCACAGGACCCATAATTGTCCAAGAGACTCATTATGATCCATGGGGCATGGAGATCAAAGAATTGGGCTATCAGTACGGAGACATAAAAGTGAATCCCTATCTTTATAACGGTAAGGAAGCAATCGACCACCTTGGAATAGAACTGTATGACTACGGTGCGAGGATGTATGATCCGGTGATAGGGAGGTGGAGTGTTGTCGATCCGTTGGCAGAGGAACGTTCTTGGATGTCACCTTACAATTTTGTGCAGAATAATCCCTTGTCAAGGATAGATCCTGATGGGATGTTGGATATCCGTATCCATGGAGAGAATAATTCCAGCGTTACCATCATAACTGATCTGATAGATATAGACGTCAATGCGGGTGGACTTGTCGGAGATCTGGGAGGCAATTATTCATTACAGGGTGATGACATCCTCAGCGCGGGATTGGATCTCGTTGGGGTGCTTGATCCAACAGGTGTTGCTGATGGACTAAATGCTGGACTGCAGGCAAAGAACGGCGATTGGCTGGGTGCTGCAATCAGCACTGCTGGAATAATACCATATATAGGTGATGTCGCCAAAGTAGGGAAAATCGGAAAAGACCTCAAGATCATCAATAATGCGATTGATGCTGTCAGATCAGGTGATAAAGTATCATCCACTTCAAGAGCTGCCAGAAGAGAAGCAATGCGAGATGCTGGAATTCCTACTAGTCAGCAACCAAAATCCCAATCTAGAAATAGTTCAGGAAGAGAATATACATATGAAGTACCAGGAAAAGGAGGTGGAACTCAGACAAAATCTGTTCAACAACAAACATTGGATAGAAGTCACCAAGGACAGCCTCACTGGGAAGCCGGACAGGTAAAAACAGACAATAGTAAGGTAAGGATGAACAATTATGGCAGACCAAAACTGGATAATAATAAATCAAAAGTAAACTATAATAATTAAGATGTTAGAGGAGACGCTTGATCAAAAAAAACGAAGATTGTTTGGAAAGCAATCTCTTCAAAGCTATTTAAACACGATTGAAAAGTTCACTACTGATAGTGAAAGGTGTTTATTGTCTATAGTTGAGACGGATAGAATACTTGAAAAAATTTCTACCCTTAAAGAAGTATTTAAGACTGTTCTTCCATTTGAAGATAAAGCGGGGCTAATAAATACAGTAAATGAAAAGTTCAAATCGGAAGACAGTATTTATCTACTAACCTCCTTATCTCGTGATTGTGGTGGTATAGTCATTAATTCCATTGCCTATTTCAATTTCAATTTCAATTTTGACGATGATTCAGGAGGTATTTTTAGCCTAGTAAGTAATGACTTAAAAGAAAGGATTCTCTTTGATTTTTACGAAGAAAGCGGAAAAAAATTTATTGAAATCGAATATTTTCAATAGTCGAAGTAAGTAATTTAAATAACAAAGTTTAAGCCCGGCAGTGCCGGGCTTTTTACTTTACAGCGCAGCGACATTTTTCTAGAAGAAGTCTTTGAATTTTTTGTTGGTCAGCATCTTGTCGATCAGCTTGAAGATAGTCTGTCTGTCCTCGTCTTCGAGCTGCTGGATAAGCCTGAGCTGTTCTACCGCTGTCTTGTCCTCGATGACGACTTCTGAGGGGTCCCCGCCACCTTTGCCCGAACTGGAATGGATCGCATGCTCATCCGCACCTTGGGCCAGTACTTTCAAAATCTTGCCGCCGCTCCTAATGAAATTGCCATCGCGAATGTGATTGCTTTGGTGATTACAGAGCTCCAACAGAAACCGGTGCCCGAAGCCTACATGGGGTATGCTCTGTATGATTCAGATTCCACCTAATATGGACAAGAGGGCTGAGCGAAAAGAAACAGTCCAGTAGACTGTTTTAGCGAGGAGCCAGGCTGCGGGCAGGTAATCCTCTCCAAAAAAGCCCGCAACAAGCACGAAGAACTAATTGAGAAGATAGCCATAAAAAAAGATGGGTACATCGAAACTTACCTTGTCAATGAAACGGCTGAAAACGTCTGGTTTGATCAGTTCCGAGTGATGAGCACAGGACCCATTATTGTACAGGAAACCCATTATGATCCATGGGGCATGGAGATCAAAGAATTGGGCTATCAATACGGCGGCATCATGGTGAATCCTTATCTTTATAACGGTAAGGAAGCAATCGACCACCTTGGAATAGAACTGTATGACTACGGTGCGAGGATGTATGATCCGGTGATAGGGAGGTGGAGTGTTGTGGATCCCTTGGCAGAGCAGATGCGAAGTCATTCTCCATACAATTATGCATTTGATAATCCGATAAGGTTTGTTGACCCGGATGGGATGGCACCTATAGACTATTATAATGAGAGTGGGAAACGTTTAGGAACAGATGGTAATAATGATGGTCGTTTGGTAGTAGTAGTGTGTAAAAAAGAAGCTAAGCAAATCAGTGCTACAGATAAGGCAGGAGGAACCACTTCTTTAAGCCAGGTGAACTCTGGTGTTGAACTACCTAATTTCTCAGTGAGAAGCGAAATGGGGAAAGCGGTTTCTAGATCCTTGCAACCGACAAATGCTTCTATGTCGGGTGAAGCAGGATTTATTGCAGATTCAAAAGGAGGTGCTCACGAAGAAGGCGGAATTTTTGGAAAAAAATCAGACGGCACATATGTTGTAAATCACGCTGAGCCTGGAAGTGCGGTTACATTAGATGATAATAAAGCAATGGTTAACGTATTTAGTGGTGACAATGGTACGATTGTAGATGTTGAGGGCAATTTTCATACTCACCCTGCTATAAATTCTACACCTGGAGCAAACTCAATTGGAGGTGCTTCTAGGGGATTTGGTCAATCACCATCACCTGACGATTTTAACGCAGCTAGTACAAACTCAGGTTCTGGTGCTGTCATTGGAAATAACTATGTGCTGGGAACTGGTCCAGCATCAAGCGGCGGACAAAGGGTATCCATTTATAATGGGGTAAAAGTTCTTGCCACTTTTCCGTTGAGCAAGTTTATAAACATAAAATAATGATCATGCAGAAATATATATATGTAATTCTTTTCTTTATTTTCTTTCCAAAAGACTGCTTCTCCCAAGCTAAAAGACTTCGAGATGCTGGAAACGTATCGATGATTGAAGTTTTAGTAAAGCCGGATGAATTTAATAGTAAGAAAATTCTTTTTTCTGGAATTCTTATTTATGAGCATGAAAATAGTGCTATATACCTATCAAAACAAAGTGCAGAATATGCAGTCTCTACAGAAGCATTTTGGGTGAGGTTTGCAAAAGGTTATGAAAGTGATCAAGAACTCAAAAAACTAGATGGTAAATATGTCTCAGTATACGGTATATTCGATAAAGATCAATTTGGACACATGGGAGCTTATAGAGGGACTATATTAGTAGAGAGAATACAATTAAGAACTCGTTACCGAAAGCTATAAGTACTAGAAAGTAAGGTATTTATGAATATCTAAGAGAACAGGAGTTGATTATAATAAAATATATATCAAGTTGACTTTTATGGAAAGGGTAGTAATATTAGATTTAATAAAATAGTTATTCGCGAAGAAATCCACTCTGTGTGTAGATAAAACATGGTTTGGACTAAGTGTAGATTGTATCTACACCTTTCTATATAGTAGAATTTAAAATTCAAAAAGTGAAAAGAGGATATAAACTATCAGGTAAATAACTTTTAAATGAAGTGTGTAAATGTATTTGGTTTGACAAATCTGTTATGAAAAAAGAGTTCATTTTTATTAGTTGTTTGATGCTATCATCCTATTTTTTGAAAGCTCAAAACTTGCCTAGCAGCTTGAATTCAAAGCTTCCTAAGCCTTCGATTTCAAATTCTCTTTATGCTCTATCCATCAAACCAGAAATCCCTTACCTGGAAGAACTCAAGCAGATCCAGTCACTGAAGAAATCCTATGATTCGCTTCGGAAAGAACTGGAAGACCTCAAGGAACTTACAGCTGACAGCACCCAGCGTGACAGCCTCTTTACCCTGGCGAAGGAAAGGAGCAAAGCAGTGCTGGAACAGGAAAGTAAAACGCTGGAAAGCTTGATCCAGAGTGATGATATCCCCGGGGAAGAAATCAAAAATGCCGCAAAAAACACACTGGAGCGGGTGAATGATTCCAAAGCAAGACTGGAGAAAATCAACCAAATTGGAGAACTGGAATCCCTGGTGGACGAGAACAATGAAAACCTCAAGGCACTGACCAATGAATGGTTGATGCCAAAAGTTGAAGAACAGCTTACAGGAGTGGTGAAAGAAGGGTTTGACCCCAGAAGTGCGGAACTCCCGGACTTTTATGGTAAGGATGCCCTGGCAGAACTGACCAAAAATGGATTGCCCTCTGAAGTGCCTTTTGATCAAGCCAAAGAACTTGCAACCGAGAAGGCTGGACATATCAGTGAAGAATACCTTCAAAAGGCAGGTAAGGTTTTCTCCAAACTGAAAATTGATTCGTTGGGTAATGTGAAGAGTATTTCTTCTGACCTAAAAAAGAAAAAGGAAGCCTTTTTTGAAACCAACCAACTTAAAGGAGAGCTTTTTTTTCACCGAATAGGAATGAATCTATGGTATGATCCACTGACTTCCTTCGGCGAAGGACTCTTATTGGACGCAGGACTATTTTATTCCTTCTCCCAGCAGTTCTCCCTGATGGGAGGAGTTACCTGGAAAAAGCAGTTTGACGATCAGGAAAAACTGAGAAGAGAAGGTATGGGCATGTATTCCGGTTTGCGCTTCAGCAAAGGGAATTGGTTTGCACAGGGTATTGTAAACCGCAATCAGGTGACCATCACCAACCCGGCTGGATATGAGTCCAGGGATTTTACAGGAAAAGCTTGGGCTTCCAACTTTGCTATCGGCAGAACCATCCCGATGGGCAAGACCATCCGCTCGGTGGTGATAGGCTCCGTTGATCCATTTTTTGATAAAAAATCCAGTTTGCACAAAAGCAGGGTTCAGCTGAAAATCGACTTTGAGATCGGTTCCTTCAAGAAAATCAAAAAAGAGATCAAAGAACTCATTCCTATGGATGATTTGAAAGAAAAAGGGAATGAGCAAGTGGAGAGTTATTTGGAGGGTGTTGGGGATTAGGGTGCTGCCGCTATACTTTCTAAATAACAGTTTTTCAGTATTGAAATGCTACATGTTGAAAATGCATTATCCAGCAAGAGTTTTGAATGTAGGATTGTAAAATTTCTAATTAATTCTAGCTTTAAAATGCTATGTCAAATTCAAGTCAACCTCACTTGACTCCCCAGCTTAGGATGATAAGACGGCTTATACTCAACAAAACCCCGATTCCGAAGCTCACAGATGCAAGTGTGATAGGTTACTATGCTTTTGATGCCTGAAAGTTTCATGATTCTGCGTCGGGATACTTGGAAGGGATTGCAGCGTTTTTGTTCTTTCCAGAGTTGCAGCATAGCTAAAAATACAGATACCCGGCTTGGTGGAAGGCCTTTTTCTTTCACTATTCTTTCCACATAATATTCCATTCCAGGAGTTGTCATGATAAGTTAATTTATTGCTTGAAGAGTGATTTCAATTCTTCTGATTTATAGTAATAGAGCCCTGAGATTTTAACTGGATGTACCAGCCCGCGAATTCGTAGATTCTGTAAGGCGGCATCAGATATGCTCAGCAATTTTTTCACATCTTTACTTCGCAGCCATTCCTTTTCTTCGGTTTTTGTTTTTTTAGATTGTTCCAGTAAATTCTTAAGGTCTGCAAACAGTTGAAACCGTAAAGTATCCAAGTCTTCTTTTGTGATAGTTTCCATGGGCTGTTAGTTAATTCACTTTGTGATTATCTGTTTGTACATTTCGGCTAATCCCAACCTTACTCTGACTCATTCGGTTGAAGGTGGGTTGGTAGAAAATGTAGCCGTATTCATGAAGTTGTCGGATAATCTTGAAGTAGGTTGCAGTGCTTGAAATCTTGGCTGTCTTCATGATTTGTTCCCTGTGAATGGGAAAAGGCTCTACTCCTCCATGTTCTTCTCGTGAATGAAGCAGCACGGAGAAAACCCCAATATGGGACAGGCATATTCTGGGATCTTGCTCTATCCCTGCCATAAATTCCTCCAGTGCTTGTTTTAGGCGCTCCATTGTTTTTGGGTGTTAATCAACCTGCTATTCCTGCACTTTTACGTTTTCTTGGCTTTTTAGCGGGACTGTTTTCAGCTTCTTCTTTTACTTCCTTCTTTTGGGAATTGCTTTGAGATTCACTTTTTCCCTCTCGCTGAGTTTCTGAGGTCCGCATCTGATTTGAATCGTATATGTTCACATTTTTGAACTGAGGGTTAGCTTCAACGAACCGCTTCTGCTCATTTCCTTCACTGATAAAAGTGACGGATTGACGATTTCCTTTTTTTAACGAAACCATGAGTCTGCTTTGATCATCTGGATCCTTCAGTTCTTTAATCTGATGCTTTTGTACTGCCTCTTTCAAATCAAAGCCGTAATTCTCATGGAATTGCTTGAGCTTAAAATTTCCCTGATTGTCGGTTTCTTTAAAGTCCAGCTGTACCCAGGCATTGTACTTTTCCTGCTCTTTGTTGACCAAGTCTTTGTTTACAGCACGCCCATCCAAGAGATTGTAACCTTCTTTCAGGGTGAGGTTATTGTCTTTACCGATATAAAAGGTCTGCTTGATTGCAGGGTCTTCTTGCCCAGATTTTGTCAGACTTAGATCATACTTATTAAAGAAGTACATATCGGTCATCTCAGATTTCCTGAAATGCAGCTTTGCATCGACTTTATCGTCTCCGAAATTTGCCTGATGGTCTAGCGTGAAATTGGGTTCTCTTTTGCTGATTTGCTCTTTTAATTGAGGCTCCAATGCCTCCCCAAATCCAGTATATTTTACCTGGTTTTTTAGATAATCAAAATTTTGCTCATTCATGATCGTTGTTGTTTGAGGTTAACTGATAGTATTGTGTTTTAAAAGCTGGGTCATGGATATTAATCCACCATAACAGCATTGATGATGTTGTGATTTTTTACTTTGATATTGAGATGCCTACCTCCATTATGCTCCATCAATTCAATTCCCAGATGCTTTTGATCTGGAATAGTGAATTTGTGTAGAGCCACTACCAAAGTCTCGGTTGATTGAGCAGGAATTTGATCGATATTTCCAAGAATCTTAATAGGGATTTGTTCCAGTTCCTGTGAAGCTGTTCTCTTGCTTTTTTGATTGTCCCGAATGAAAAATCTAAACTGTTCTATGTCGTAATTGATGTTAGTTTGATTTTCCAGTTTGATCTGAAAGAAGAGTAGATCTTGTGCGATGTAGATACCTATCAAACTGACGCCAGTCATATATTTTCTTTGTCTGATTGGCTTGATTCTCCTGTTTTTGACTGATACCTTTTTAGCTATTTCTCGTACCTCAGCTTCGCTAATTTGGCCCACTGGAAATTCCGCTAATTGGCTAGTTGTTTTTGGTAGAATATTCAGGTTAAGTTGTTCAGGTGCCTTGGCGTAGCTCACTGCAAAGGAGTAAAACTGTCCATCATCAGTAATTACAGTCAGGTTACTAATTTGCAATTCTGTGTTTTCTGATTTGACCTGAAGGATGTTTTCTGCTTCGCTTGCTCGCTGGACTAAAATGCTTCTAGAACCTCTATCCACGCTTTTTATGGGCTGTGGAAAGATCAAATTAGTGGTCAACCTTTCGCTAATTTCTATTGGAGTAGAAGCGATAGATTCGGTTGTGAAATGCAACTTTACTTGCGCGAGCACAGAGATAGAACTTACCATTGAAAGCATGATTGTTATTCCAAGTACAAATCCCCAAGGTTTTATTTGAATACTATTCATAGGATCAATAATTTTAGTTAAAAAGAATTTTTTTGATTTTCATCGTTTAGCCATACCTGGTAGCCCGCTTTGACTGTCACGCTGACCTGTTTTATCTTTTTTCCCAAAAAGCTTTTAGCGGTTTCAATTCCCGCACTGGCCGCCTGTGCTTCCAAAGAAGTATCAAATGTGCTGATCCCAAACCCCTGAATTGCTCGATCACCTGATTGAGTAGCAACTTCTCTCGAAATAGAACCAGGAATGTAAATTCCTGCCATGCCATCTGCATCGTGAACAGCCAAAGCAACGGGCAATAGCTGATCATTAACTCGTATGTGGGTGATGTCTATAATCAGGCGTTCTCCATTCAGTGATGCTGTTCCAAAAATCAGCAGATCTTTTGGGAGAATCAACCCATTTATACTTGCGTCTTCGGTGAGCCTGAGTTTGACAGTTGCCCCCGACATGAGCGTTTGTGTTTCATGGACTACAGCTTTGATGGTATTTGCGGAGCTGTTTGGAAAGTCACTATTCTCCAATCCATAAAACCCATTGGAGGAAGCAGTATTTACAGATGTCGGAGCCATTTCATCAGTTGTTTCCAAACTGGAAATTGCGCGATTGTCACTTGCTTTAGATACAGGGAAAGCTTGGGATTGCTTTATATTTTGTGCTTCCCAGATTCTTGCCTGCACCCGCTCGGGATGTTGAATATCAAGGATCTGTTCAAGCAGCTCGCTCATTTGTTCCATTTCGGGATCTGCTTGTTCATTGCCTGCTTGCATTTGTTGCATCATGAGATCTAGCCTGTCCAAGTCAGAACTTAAATCAGGCGATGTCGCTGTTTGATTTAGGGAGTAACTGTCCACTTTTGAAAGCTGAACTTCAGATTTAGGCTCTTCGGAAAGCGTTCTGTTAAGTGCTTCCAGTTTTTCCATGACCAGCTGCTCATTGGGATCCTGGAAATCCAGTATGGGCGTATTGCCATAGATTGCTATTTCGGAATCAGGAATTGGGTCTTTGTCGCCTAGAATAGGATCAGGATTGAATGCCATCCGATAATAGGGATCATTTTTCACCTGCTGTAGGAATCTGGCAGAGTCAGATTGCGACTTTTGATAATGTCCCAGTTTGTCCAGCTCTTTGTTCTTACTTTCTACCACGCCTGGCAATTCTAAATTGATTCCGAGTTGCTGGGTTTGCGTTGGATCACTGCTTATTCCAGATCCACCTCCCATAGCCCAAAAGGAGAGCGTTAAAAAGGGAAGGGTAAGTACTGGAAGCATCATGAGTAATTTTCTCTTTTGCTGTGTTTTTTGGCTTATTGTATTAGTCATGTCTGTTATTGGTTTGAATGTTAGATTGATTGAGAATAAGGCTGTCGGCCAGAGTGTCTTGATCGGAGATGTATGGTAAAAGAATATCTGCTGGCTTCTGATGCAGTTTTGTTGGAGCAGTTGAGTAGAACATTTGAGTAGTATTTGCACTCAGTGCGATTATCAGAAATACTAGGAGTCCTCCGTATTTAGCGGATTTGCTAAGCTGTTCAGATTTGTGCTGAAGCAGTGTCGCAAATTTTAGGGCTTTGGATACCCCAAATTCACGGACTGCTCGAAATGGATTAGTATGGTTTACAGGCTTTGAGTTCATGTCTACCGGTTTTGGACGTTGATGTCAGTATTTTCCATGGTCTTCCAACTTTCGATCAAAAAACCGTGGGGATTGTTTTCACTGCGGGAGACCTGACGGAGATATCCTTCGGTGATCAGTTTTCGGGTGACAATGGATCCTGTGCGGGTCAATTGCTGTCTGCCGTAGTATCGAAAATAAAATGGGTTTTGCTGCACATCAATGGACACACTGTCCATGCTGATCTCTTGACTTATATTTCCAGCAATGATGTTTGAGTAGTAATTGCTTTCGGTTAGATTATCGTACTGGCGCTTGGCAGAAGCATCCGCCAGGTAGAGTGCTTTGGTCGTTGTTGAGGTGATGGCTTTTTCATCAGGATCAAGGGTAAAGAAATATCGATGGAAGGTCGCAATGTGGTCTTTTGCTTCGACGATGATATTATCCCGTCTGTCTGTAGCTAAAGCTTCGAGCACTTTTCCATTCGAAAGGATATATATCTTTTGCTGAAGGGATGCTGCCAGCTGTTGGCTTTTGTATAAGGTCAACCCAGAAAAGAATAGACAGCCGATAATCACCACTAGGGTAAAAAGTCGAATTTGTCGGAAAGCGGTATCGATATTTTTTGGTTTCGTGAACATATGCTATTGAATTAGGAGTTGCCTTTGAGTTTACCTGACTGATAATCAACACCGTCTTTAAAATATCCAGAAGAAGTGCCATGGTTGGCCATGGACTGTCTCATTCCTCCGGCTTTATCTCCATAGGAATCTGCAGACATACTCGATCCTTTTGTTGCCATTCCTGCTGCACTTCCTGCCATAGAGGCTGTGCCCATAGCAGCTTGGGTAAAGAAGGCAGAGGCTTTATGCGGAAGTGCTCCACCTGAAGCAGCATGGACAATGTAGTTTGCCACGGAAGGGACCGAGAAATAGCCGATGATCCCGATGATCAGAAATATTAAGTATCCAGTATCGGTAGAAGTAAACATGGTATCTCCAGTGCTGTCGATCTGACCGATGTCGAGTAGAAGCATTTTTTCCTGAATGGTTCCGATGATTGCGCCGAAAATATTTGCTACAGGAAGCCACAAGTAGATATTTATGTATCTGGCGAGCCAGACGGTGAGGGTATGTTGAAATCCGTCAAATACTGAAAGGCCGAAAACTAAAGGGCCAAGAATGGAAAGTACAATCAGCTGAAAAGTTCGCAGTGTATTGATGCAGAGTGCCGCTGCTTCAAAGAGGATCTCTAGGACATTCGCCAGTATTTCCTTAACGTGATTTTTAAATACAAAGGATAGTTTGGCTCCTGCAAATGCAAATCCTTCGCTAATATTCTCCCAAAACCCTAATTCTGGAGTTACACTTTCCTCGGGTAAGCCTTGGGTATATTTCAGCCATTTATCGAAATCACCACTTTCTTGAGCACCGCCGAACATTTGACCTAGGTTTCCAGCTTTGATTGCCTGAGCTTTTCGTTCAAGTAATCGCTCAATGGCAACATTGGAATTGTCCACCATGGCAGTAGTGGCAGAAACAGTAGGCTGCATGATTCCGTTGATCATCGCTAAAACTGAGGGAAAAATCATAATACAGAAGCCGATCACAAATGGTCTGAACAATGGATAAAAATCGATGGGTTCTGCATTTGCAATGGATCGCCAAACTCGAATGGCGATGTACCAGATAGCCCCGAATGCAGCCAAGCCTTGCGCTACGCTGATCAGTTGACTGCATAATGGCATCATTTCTTGATAGAGCTCATCCAATACACCATGCAATCCTCTGATACTGTTGTCCTGAGCCTGACTTGCAATTGGGAGTAGTAGGGAAAGGAATGTAAAAACAATAATTTTTATGCGAGATTTCATAGTGCTGATAGTTACCTTATGAGGTTATAAAGCATTTGCATTTCGGTGACTTCTTGTGCTTCAAGGGAGCGTTGAATAGCCATTACTGTCGTCTCCTGATTGAATGCAGTCAGAAAATGGAGTTTTTCTTGTATGTCGATATGTATTTGATCGATGGCTGTTAGTCGCTCTTCATCAGTCATTCTTAATGTTCCTGTTGCTAAAACAAGTGTCAATTCATCAAGCTGTTGCAGACTACTTTGAAAGAGGTTTCCATATACTTTTGACAGGTAGGATATTTCATTTGCAGTAAACTGACCCGAGGTTTTAAACTTAGTAAAGGCTGATTTATAATCTTTGACCAGCTTCATCTGGAAGGAGATTATTTCAGCAACTTTGTGGTAATTCTTTACTGTTGGGTTGATTTGCAGTAAACCATCTAAAAATGCTTCATGCAGGGTGAAATTTCCCGAAGCGATAGTAGAAATCTGAGTATAGCCTGATCTGAGGGTAGTATAGCCTTTTTCAAGATGTGTCAAGATCTGCTTTAGCTGGGAAAGCTTGGTTACGTTAAGCAGTAGCTGAGCCGATTCGTCTGCCTGTGCCGATGCAGTATGGAGACTCATGGCGAAGAAGATGGGGAGTAATATGAATCGTAACTTTTTCATAAGCTTTTAAAGTTTGATTTAGTCTAGGTTATGGTAGCGTCTAGATTGGGTGATTTCAAGAAATTCCTGTTCTCGTTGCATTGCCAGCTGCAGAAACTCCTGTCCCATCCGAACTGTAAATCCATGGATTTCCTGCATCTGAATTTGCAGTTGTTTCAATCGTTGGATGCGCTGGGAATCGGAGAAACTCAGTGCGTCATTTTGCAAAAGCAACTGTGCCTCATGGAGTAATGCGGCAGAGTTTATCTTGATGTTTGAAAAGATGTGTGCGACCACCGCTTCTTCGGATTGGCTGAGCTGTTTGCTTGATTTAAGTTGCTGTTGGGTTTGTGTTGAAAGCTGTTGAATACGTGAAGCGAGTGCAATGATTTGCCGGGTATCTGAATGGCTCTTTACTTGTGGGTTTATAGTGAGAAAGGATAGGAAATGGTCTTCATGCTGGGAGAAATCTCCAGTTTTGATCATCTGTATCATTCCTAATCCCTGCTGAGTAACTTCATAGCCTTTTTTAATCACAGTGCCGTATGCTTGCAGGGCAGCAATCTGTTCGGTTAGATACCTCTTCTTGGTTTCTTTCTGATTAAACCATTCTTCGAAGTTTTGGGCAGAAAGTGGCAAAGCTGTGGTGATGAGGTATAAGAGGATAATGAGCTTTTTCATAGCAGGAGGGAGCTTAGTTCGTGATTCCGTAAAGATTTTTGAGAAGTATCAACTCCTGTGAATTCTTGGATCGTTGCATGCTGAGTAAGCCATTACTTCGATTGAAGGAGAGTAGATCCTGATAGTTTTGATCCACCCGCTTAGCTGTCTCATTCAACAATTCCAAACGTTCTCCATCAGTCATTTTCAGTGTGAAGGATTTGACCAAAAGTGTAAGCTGATCGAGGTTTTCCACTGTTGCTCCCAACAGTCCGGAATAAACCTTGGCCATGTATTCTTTTTCAATTGTGGTGAAGTGGGAGTCTTGCTGTATAACTGCCCAGACTTTTTTGTACTCAGACACAATCCGAGTCTGCGTTTGGGTAATGTCCCGAACACGCTGGAAAGTAGAAATCGCTGATTTAACCTGATGGAGTTCGTCGAAATAGGTTTGATAAAGAGTTCGCTGCTTTTCTGTCCAGTTGGAGATTTCATCTAACTTGAGCTTGGACATCGTATTCTCTAATACCTTTTGAGCATTTTGAAGCCAAATAACTTTATTCTGCTGGCGTTGGATTTTTAGATCCATGGCGACAATTACCTTTGTTACGCCGGCTTTTATAATTTCTAAAATGGCTAATGGTACTTCTGCCTCTGTTCGCTGCGGCGGTAAGGTGAATGCAACACAAAGCAGGGTAAGGAGGATGGTTCGCTGGGTTTTTTTGAGAGCGTTTTTCATGGTGTGTTGGATTAAAATTGTTCTGCTGTAAGTGCCGCTATTCCTTTTTGGATGGAGCCAAAACGCTGGGCATAATCCATTACCTTAATTTTCTCCGTCTCTTCGGTGGTATAAGCCAAATACTCCTCCTGCGAAACTTCGGTGCGATAAACTTTGGAAAGCATGCCTCCCAAACTGATAAAGACTTCTTTATACTTGCGTTTCGGGTCATTTGCTTTGTTGACAGAAAGCACCATAGCTCGTTCCTTATCGGTCAGTCCCAAGAGTTCTTGGATCTGGTCAAATTTGTTTTGGTATTTGGACTGGTCCAGTAGGATCTTACAGTCACTGTTGTTGATGATGGCCTGCTTGACTACCGGGGAACTGATGATGTCCTCGACTTCCTGGGTAACCACGATGGCCTCCCCGAAGAATTTCCGTACCGTCTTAAAAAGGTATTTGATGTATTCTGCCATGCCTTCCTTGGCGATGGCTTTCCATGCTTCCTCGATCAAGATCAATTTGCGGATGCCTTTCAGCTTACGCATTTTGTTGATGAAGACTTCCATGATGATAATAGTCACCACTGGGAATAGGATGGGATGGTCTTTGATGTTGTCCAGTTCAAAGACGATAAAGCGCTCCTGAAGCAAGTCCAGATTTTCAGTGGCATTCAAGAGGTAATCAAATTCTCCACCTTTATAATAGGGACGGAGCACGTATAGGAAATTACTGATATCGAAATCTTTTACCTTGACTTTGTCAGTCTTGAGTAGGGGTAGAAAGTCTGTTTTTACGTAATCATAAAAAGTGTTGAAGCTTGCGAATAGGGAAGGGTCGGAAGCCAGTTTTTCATAGTAGCCTTTTAGCGCATTGGAAAGGGCTACATACTCACTTCGTGTGAAGGTTTCATTATCTTTTTTCCAGAGAGCAAGCAACATAGTTTTAATGCTTTCTTTCTTTTCAGTATCCAGCTGATCTCCTTCAGCGATGTAAAAAGGGTTGAAGCGGATGGGGTTTTGCTCATCGTAGGTGAAATAATATCCGCCGACCATATCGCAGAGACCTTTGTAGGAATGCCCCACATCTACCAATACCACATGAGTTCCTTGCTCGTAATAGCTACGAATTAGATGGTTGGTGAAAAAGGATTTACCACTACCACTGGGCCCGAGTATAAACTTGTTGCGGTTGGTACAGATGCCTCGTTTTACTGGTTCATCGGAGAGATCTACATGTATAGGCTTACCTGTGAGCCTGTCACCCAATCTTATTCCGAAAGGACTAAGGGAGCTTCGGTAGCTCGTCTCTAAATTCAGGAAGCAAGTGGCTTGTTCAACAAAGGTGTCGAAAGTGTCATTCATGGGGAAGTCAGCGCTGTTCCCTGGGATTCCTGCCCAGAAGATTTGTGGAGCTCCCACAGTTTCTTCCTTTGCGGTAGCTTCAAGCTGAGAAAGTGCAGCCCCTATTTGCTTCTTGATTTCTGGAAGCTGTGTAAGGTCCTCTGTCCAAGCCAGAATATTGAAATGTGACTTTACAGGAAGACGTTGTTCGGATATGGCTTCGTTTAAGAAGTCATTTGTGGCATCCCTCGAAATGGCATTTTCCCTACTGTAATTAGCAAGCGACTGGAGACGAAGTCGCTTGGATTCCAGTTTTTTTAGGGATTGTTGCGCATCATCTAAAAAGATATACTGGTTGTAAAGGTGATTGCAGTTAAGCAATTGCCCCAGAGACGAAGCAAATCCCACACTAAATTTGGTGGTGTCGGTGCTGAATTTGTCGTAGTTGATTCGGCTTCCGCAAAGGGCTGGAAGCTCGTCTGAATTGGAAAGGGTGAAGAGTCTGCAATGCTTGTTGCCGATGCTGAGGTTGGGCTTGAAGCTGATGTCCTGAAGCCAAATAGGCTCCTTGGTTTCCGAAAGGCTGCAGTATTTTTCAATGATTCCTTTTTGGGTTTCGCTGCTGAGTATGGATTCTTCTTTTAGCCTCTCCAGTTGCACAAATCCGCTATCTGTGAGGATCCTCTCGAATTGTCCGCATGCATCCATAAAGTTTAGCAGGGTGTCAGCCAGTAGTAATTCTTCTGGAATAAGATGGGAGCGTAGCAGGGTTGAAAACAAGCTGCTGGATACCTTCCTGTTCTTTGGTTTTAATGTTAAGAATAAATAGCAGCTATGATCCAAAAAGGGACGCTCATGGAAAAACAGTTCACTGCTATGGTGCAGGAAACTTTGGTTAGGTTTGGTAAAATCAGCCTGATGCTGACTGTTTATAAACCAATCCTGTTTGTGGAAGATACTATGTTGAGGAAGTGATTTGATGGCTTTTATCCAGACTTGATGGAAGGATTCATACTCCCGATCACTTAAAGTGAAAATCTCAGGTAGCTCTGCTTTATAGGCCACAGTAATATCTCCCTGCTTGGAAAGAATGCAATCCTGCTCGATGCATAGAATGGGGATGCTATTTTCGAAGTGTCTTTCCATTATTATATTTTGATCTCTGGTATCGTTTGAT
Organism: Algoriphagus ratkowskyi; assembly: GCF_002150505.1. Taxonomy (GTDB): domain Bacteria; phylum Bacteroidota; class Bacteroidia; order Cytophagales; family Cyclobacteriaceae; genus Algoriphagus; species Algoriphagus ratkowskyi. The sequence goes on along the minus strand of NZ_MSSV01000002.1, from coordinate 399,391 downwards.
AGTTGGGAAGTAGTTGACTCAGATTTGATAGTTACTTTTTGGTTTTAAGTTTTCGGTAAACCCCTCTTGATTTGATGCGGATGTTACAAGGGATTTGACGGTGGGCTAGCTTTTTCATCATGCCGTGTTCCCCGTAAGTATGGCTTAGTCTATATACCTTGATGACCAGTGCAGTTCCTGAAATAGCAATGATGAATAGACAGATAAAAGGGTTTACTCCCAGAATAAAGAGAATAGCGAAGGCGACAAGTAGTGCCAGCACACCTGCCCCGAGGTACCAGATGTACTGGGCTTTTAATCCTTTAAATTCAATGGGCTTGTTGATGCCTTTATTGATCCGATAGACGCTGTTTCCCATGAGATTATGTGTGTTACTATTAGACTCCAAAGAAGGATTTGATGACCGTGGCCACCACGACTAGAAAGACACAGCTTCCAAACCAGGCAGCTGCCACTTTGCCTGTATCGGGATCACCTGCATTCCATTTTTGATAGACTTTTACTGCACCGATCAATCCGAGAATGGCACCGATAGCATACATCAGACTGGTGCCTGCATCAAAGTAGCTGCGCACCTGACGGTTGGCTTCTTCGATTCCCGCAAGACCATCTTGGGAATGTGCCTGCAATGTGGTTATGCCAAGGAAAACAGCTACCAAGACTGTTTTTTTAATGGCTGTCTTTTGTGGTTTATGGTGCTCTTTCATATTGTTATCGTTTTAGTGGTTGTGTTGGATTTGGTAAAATGAAGTAGGATAGCCTTGATTAAGGCTAAGGAGACTGAGCGCTCCATGCCTCTTCCAGTTCAGATTCACTGAAGACGATTCGGCAATACTTAGAAGCGTTTTCTAAAATGAAATTGATAACGGCAACCCGGTAGGCGGGCTCCCGAAGCCCGGTGTGGTTTGACAGCGTTCGGAGTAGCTGCGAAAGCAGAATATCCTTGCTTGTCCTATTTTGCCCCGCCTTCCCGAGGATGCCGTTTAATTCCGCAACAGTAGCTTCCAACTCTTCAAAGTGATCAGTTGAGTTTTCGTCAGTCCTTCTCAGATGCCGCCCTTTTTCCTGCTGACGAATCTGATTAACCAGCTTGAATTTTCCCGAAATCAGGTTGCGAAATTCTTGTTTATAGTATAATCCTATGATGATGAGGTAGTAGGCTGCCAGACCTATTGCCAAAGTGCTGAAGTAGGTGTTCCAGGTAATTGCTTCCAACATAGTGCTACTGTTTTGGGTCAGCTTACTTATTTTGTCTCGCTGACAGAAGCAAATGTGGGGATGGTAAATCCCTGTTTTTTACACCTTTGTGGTAGCTACCAAAAAATAGTTTTTTAAAATATTTTATAGATAATTGGTAATGAGCTGAAGTTTTTTGTCCCTGAATTCTTCCAAAATTAGTCCTTGGCTGCGATGCGTCCATGAGCTTCCGGCATAAAGCCATTCGCCTGCGGCTCATTATTTATTCCTTTTCCTCATGGCCTTATCTCCCCCAAGACCTGTGTAGCTGTCCTAATTCATTGTTCACCAAAACGAAAAGAAATTATGGATACGCTAGAAAGAAAAAATGATTTTTATGAAGTAGCTGAAATCAAGCTAAGCTATAGTGCTAAAGTAAAAAACTCCCTAAGACCAAGAGTTGAAAGTTCAAGACAGGTATATGAAGTGTTTGCCCAGGCTTGGGATAATGACCGAATTGAGTTTGTAGAGGATTTCAAAGTGATGCTGCTATCTAGAGCCAATAAAGTTCTTGGAATTGTAACTATCAGTTCTGGAGGGACAGCAGGAACAATAGTGGATGTGAAGCTGGTGTATGCCGCTGCAATCAAATCAAATTCTAGTTCTGTCATCCTGGCACATAATCATCCGAGTGGGAATCTAATGCCTTCAGAACAGGATAAAAGATTAACCCAGCGGATTAAGCAAGCCGGTGTTATTCTGGATATCCCGGTGCTGGATCATGTGATAATGACCGCAGAAGGATATTATTCCTTTGCAGATGAAGGAGAGCTTTAGGCTCCTTTTTTTAATTATGGATATAAAATTCATAACCTTCCATTTGGAAGTGTTTGAACGGCCGCAAGATTCAACTTATGTTTTAGGATTCCTAAATGATTGTCATTAGAGAGTTTTCCCCTGTATCTATTTTAATGAATATTAGCTTTATTATCTATAATATTTTGAGATTATAATATGGGGTAATCATAATCTTTTAATGCAATAAGTAAATTGTTTGAGTGAATGAACACTCCTAGAAGTTTTTATATACAAAATATATTCTAACATGAGAAGCGCAGATTTGGAAATCTTGAAAATAGAGTAGACTGGGATAATTTAATATTGTAATTAATATGGAAAAGTTAGCCTCATTCTTGGGGAAAATAATTCCCAAAAATTTTAAAAATAACTTTTTATAGTAAAAAGAAGGGATGGAATAGTAATTGAAGTGTTGTTAAATCCCGGCCCATGTTAAGGTTTGTATAGATAACCTTTGTCTGACTATTAATGTAAATGTAATTGTCAATTTTGCATAGATGCTAATTGAATTATATTACAGTAGAAGATGTGTCTAACAAATTTATTCACAGGCTTGAGGGACAAGTGTTAAGAATATATGGTAAAAATTCGATAAACTTTTCTCCTTGCTAAGGTTATAATGGAGGACGGAAATGCTTAAAAAAAGTGAAACTTGAAGTGTTGATTATTATTAATTAAATAATTTATTTATAGTTTAATAACTATAATGATCAATAATCTATTCCATTCTGCTGCTAGATGATTGTATTATATTTCGCTTAAAATACATGAGAATCACTCTTATAGGTTTTACTTAAACCACTAATATGATGTGTTTATTGAGACATAACGATATTAATTATAATCTTATAATTACTATTTTCGGGGTGAATAGTTCGCAGTAAGCCAACAAAATTAAATTGTTGAAATAATAATTATTCAAGTACATATAATGATGAATTTATAGCTTATTTATAATAAATTTATTCTAAAATCATTCAAATGAAACACGCTAAAAAAAATAATGAAATGAAAGGGCAATATACAACATTTGTTTCTATGTTGATCTGGTCGTTTGTAGCAATGTATATTACAATGTATCTAAATACATATCAATTTGACCATGTGTATTTTAGTTTAACCAGATTTTACATGTCCTGTTTGGGTATTTCAGCCATGGCTGTTATTATGTTTCTATTCATGAAAAAAATGTATAAAAATAAACAAAAAAATATAGCAATTCTGTTTGGAAGTTTTGTGTTATTTGCTAGCGCTCTATTTCTTGTACGGTCACAAGAACCCATCGGTGATGTTCTTTGGATGAAAGCCATGATTCCACACCACTCTATTGCAATTTTAACAAGCGAACGTGCAGATATAAAAGACCCCGAAGTTAAAAAGCTGGCTAATGATATAATTGAAGCTCAAAGAAGAGAAATTGGTGAGATGAAAGCGATGATAAAAAGATTGAGCCAAGAGTAATTCTTTGAAAACGTGTTATGATTTCTGAAAATGTATTATGTAGCATTTATATTCTGTAAAGTTTCGCTTTATCTCCAAAACGTACGAATACTTGGATGAAATATTATAATTAAATAGCCCTGTGTCTCAAAGATGCAGGGTTATTTTATTTTTCAAAAAAGATATATTCTTAGGATATAAATTGAACAATTATTTCGGCCTTTGCGGAAAATTTAAATCTTATACCGTGTACAGGTTAATCACCCTCATGCCTAATTAGGATTGTAATTCAAATTGGTAAAGTGCATCGAAAAAATTCAGTACTAGGTTACTCATCACTATCTAGTCTATATTATTATGAATGGCCTCCCAGCTCCATCCAGTTTTTTCCAGCATAAGAGTAAGTAACTTCCGACGTTTCTCCAGCTTATTATCACAATATTTGTAATCCTCCGCTTTTTTAAAATAATCTTCCTTTTCTTTTAATAATTGTGTTAAGTGAGGTGTTACCTCAATCGCAGACTCGTCGTTCAAATAACTTTTCTGAAGCATTTCCAAATGTTGGTCCAAAGTTGTCTTGAGCATTTTCATTTTTAGAGTATCTATTGATATGTCATCTTTAATGACATTGGAGAGCAAATGATGAACTTCATCTAGCATCACAAAGGCGGGAGCGAAAGCCAAGTCTATCGTACTCTTATGGAAGTAGTGAATGACGGGATAGGAATGGTGGTTCATGGTATGATGGATCAGCATTTGGCATAGGTCTGATACATTGTCAATAAATGAATTGAAATCCTTTCCATTCCAGCTATTTAACAGAATTTGCTGAGGAGATTTGCCCATACTGTTGATATATAGACTCAGCTTGGACTTCAATGCAACTGCTGAAAGCACTGGAACAAAATAAGTGATAGACGTTGTGATGAAAACGAGGCCAGAATAGGCTGCAATATTGGTAAAAACCCTCCAAAAGTTATTTGAGGGGATATAATCGCCAACCCCCAAGGTAGAAAGCGTAAATCCCGCGTAATATAACTTCTCCCACGTGTCAGTGTTCGCTTTTGTAGTACTATTTATAACAGAATCGATATCAGACAGCAGCATAATAAAAAAGCCAAACCACATTCCGATTACCCATACCAATAGGATTGAAACCAACACCGTCGGTCCTGCATATTCCAATAGCTTGCTGTTTGCTTTTTTTCCAGCAGCTGTAAAGAAAACATGCCAGATACCTAAGGATACCCATTCGGTTAACTTTCCTCCTCCATTTGATGAAAAAGCAGTTTTAATAATATCCGCTACGATCATTAGAAATATTATCGTTCCGAAGATGAAGTATAAGAAGTTCATAGGAAAGGTTTGTTCTGATTAGTTACTAAGATAAAGGGTGTAAGAGATAATTCGGTTAGAAAAATGGACTGTGGTAGAAAAAGTAATTTCACAGGAGTAGAATAAAGCTCCTCACCCCAAGGTGCTTACATGGAAAAGCTGGTTTTGGCCTTCTACACTCATAGAAACATTGCACACATTTTACCCTACCGTGCAACACTTGCTCTGTCCAGATAAATTGTAATAGGAAAATAGTACGCAGTCCGCAAGCTGAAAAATTGATAATTGATAGGCATTAAATTCCCTTTGTTGTTCTGAAGCTAGCTATTTACGTTTCTTCCGTGGAGAAACACCATGTAACTCCTTTAAAAAAGTAATACCAACAAGAACTGACGCAATCATTCCAGTCTGATTAAACGGCACTTCTTCCAAGATATAAAGGTATCATGAAAGGATGTCGTATGGCTGGTCAAGTAAGACAACATGAAAAGACATTTCAAAGCAAACGTTGAAATAGATCAAGATGCTCTGGTTAAAGGGGGAATGATCAGTTGCCGGCATGGGGATATTGCTTAGCAGAACGCGTTCGGTAAAATCAATAGCTGAGCAGGTATAGATATAATAGTGTTTAAGGAGGCAGGGTTAGACTAAAAATAGTTTGAATCCGCGGGTAGACACCCAATAATATAATTAGATATCAGATTAATTTAAATTAATGACTTATATCATGTTTTTATTAATAATTTTTCCTAAAATATGTCCCTAATATTCGCTAATATTAGTGTAATATCTTTTGAGCACCGATGATCAGAATAAGAAAATTGCATTTTAAGAAACAATTCATTGTTACTCTGCTCCTGACAGGGTTTGTGAGTGTTTTCGTGTGCGATGCACTTTGTGATATGGGTTTAATTTCCTGGGTAAGCCACCCTACAGCTATCGTAGAGACGGTTGATCAGCATCAAAATGAAGGGTATGGTCATCATTCTGATGAAATCTTGGCCCACAAACACAATGGCCCAAGTGAACATCAAGAAAACGATGAAGAAGAATGCTGTGACGAAATTGTAAAAAATCTCTATGCATCATTAATTAAATATGACTTAAAACAAATTCCTGTAGAAACACCCATATTTCACTTATTGTATCATGTATTTGCTCTAGACTTTCAAGCAGAAATCTTCCATCAAAAAATACTTCCATTTTTATATGCAAATCTGCCACCACCCGTTAGTGGCTACCGTATTCGCATTTTTATTCAATCCTTCCTAATTTAGATTTCATCTGTTAGGCTGATATTTCTATTTGCTTTTTCCCAGACTGCAAGCTATTCAGCCTTATCCCCCCTTTTTTCTCGATTTTATTAATCTCATTTTTCTGAGGGGAGTTACTCTTGGTCGGTAAGTTTTGATCGGCAAGTATCTCCTTCGCAAGACTGAAATGATTCAGTATCAGAAAAGTTAAACTTTTCAACAGATGAAAACTATTAATTTAAATATCAAAAATATGGTTTGCCAGAGTTGTATTCTGGTAGTTCGGAATGAATTACAGTCATTGGGAGCATTCGTGTCTACCATTCGGCTTGGCCATGTGACTATACATGCCCCTGAATCCTTAACCAAGAACATAATAGCAGAAAGGTTCATTTCTTATGGGCTTGGGATACTTGAAGACAAAGAGCAGATCCTTATGGAAGAAATAAAACTTTGTGTCCAGCAGTACTTAAAAAAGTTGGAAAGTTCCTCTCAAGAGATTAAGTTTTCTGATTTTCTAGCTCACGAAATAGGTAAAAACTACAATTTTATCAGCAAACACTTTTCAAAAAGCCAAGGAATCACCGTAGAGACCTACTACATAAACAAAAGAGTAGATCGGGTAAAAGAACTCCTAAAGTATGACGAGCTCAATCTAAGTGAGATTGCTGTCACGCTAAGGTACAGTTCGGTACATTACCTATCAAGTCAGTTTAAACGAGTTACCGGCATTTCAGTATCTGATTATAAGGAAGTTATGCGAAACGAGAACAGTTACTACAAAAATTTATCTGAAGCAATTGACGATTTCAGAGAAAAAGGCTACTCCTATAATTTTAACAAGAAAAATGATTGTCTGGAATGTAAAGATCTCTGCGCCAGCTTTATGATAAAGGATTTAAATATTTCTGAGTTCTACCGTTTTGATGAAAATGAAAATGCAGCAGGTAAGTCGGTGATCTACGGCATTGAAACAAAGGATGGCTTGAAGGGTCTTCTAATTGAGAAAAGCAACCTTAAAAAAAAGGATTTTTTTAAAAAGCTTTCTGCCCAAGTGAACAATACTTCGAAAGAAAAATTAAGCTATGAAAATAGACGGAATATCATACAATAAAGATAAAATTTCAAACATATAGACCTTAATAAACAGTTACTTTTGAATAGTTTCAAACCAGTAATTTTGTTTATACGATTATAGTGGATTAATTGATAATTTGTAAAATAAGTTTTATTAATTACTAATTATATAGACACAAATTGGTCTTACACATCATAAATAGGAGTATCTAAGTCGTATTTATTATTTCGGTTTTGCTACATCTTAGAATATCTCTGAACAATGAGAGAAATAGCCATTAGATCTTCGAAAAAGAGAAATGTGTGAATTATGCAACTATTATAAATGATTATGTAACGCAGTTAATTTAGAATGTCTATATCTTGGTAATATTCACCAAAAAGGTTACTCATTAAATTCTGTATTCACAAATTAAAACTATGAAACTGAAGCATGTTTTTAGCAAAGCCTGCAAAGTAATAAAGGAATATCCTTTACTACTATACATTTAAAATTTCAACAAAATGTCCATCCAAACAATCAATCCTAATACAAATAAGGTGCTGAAGTCATTCGAAGAAATGACAGAAAAGGAAGTGGAAGCCAAAATAGCTAAAGCGAAAGTAACTTTTGCTGATTGGAAAGAAACCAGCTACCAACAGCGAGCCGATTTGCTGCATAAGGTAGCTACGCTTATGCGTATCAAGAAGTCTGAATTGGCTAAAACTATCACTTTAGAAATGGGTAAAGTCATTGCTCAGGCTGAGGGAGAAATAGACTTGAGCGCAGATATACTTGATTATTACGCAGATCATGGTGAAGAATTTCTGGCAGATAAAGTGCTAGATCCCGAGTATGGAGAGGCCATAATTCGAAATAGTCCCATTGGTGTATTGCTGGGTGTGATGCCCTGGAATTTTCCATACTATCAAGTAGCTCGCTTTGCAGCTCCCAATATTATGGTGGGCAATACGATATTGCTTAAACATGCCTCTATCGTTCCACAATGCGCTGCTGCTATCGAAGAACTCTTCGAAGAGGCAAACGCTCCTGAAGGATTATATACTAATCTATTCATCTCCGGAAAACGTGCATCAGCATTGGTTTCTGATAAAAGAATAAAAGGTGTCTCTCTAACAGGAAGTGAAGAAGCAGGTGCAAGTATTGCCATGGAAGCCGGAAAACATTTGAAAAAAGTTGTACTGGAGCTTGGCGGTAATGACGTGTTCATTATACTGGAAGATGCCGACATGGAAAAAACGGTGGAGTGGGCAGTGGTAGGCAGGATAAATAACAACGGTCAATGTTGTGTAGCCTCCAAGCGATTTATTGCCGTGGAAGCAATAGCCGATGAATTTATTCAAAAGTTCAAAGACAAGTTATCAAAAATGAAAGTGGGTGATCCGATGGATCCCACAACAGAATTAGGCCCTTTAAGTAGTGAAGAAGCGGCGGTTCATTTAGCCGATCAGGTGGAACGTTCGGTTAATGAAGGTGCAAAAGTTTTATTGGGTGGTAAACGTGCCGATCGTGAAGGCGCCTTTATGGAACCCACCATACTCACCGACCTAAAGCCTGGCATTGCTGCTTATCATGAAGAATTATTCGGCCCGGTTGCCACTTTCTATGTGGTGAAAGACGAACAGGCTGCCATAGAACTGGCCAATGATTCTGATTTTGGTTTGGGCGCATCTGTATTTACACAAGACATCGAACGCGGTAAAAGGATAGCCGATCAGATTGATACCGGAATGGTATTTATTAACCATCCCACCTGGACACAAGCCGATCTTCCTTTTGGTGGAACAAAACGTTCAGGCTTCGGTCGTGAACTTTCAGCGTTAGGGATTCAGGAGTTTGTAAACAAAAAACTGATTCGTATCAGTGGGCTCAATGACCCTTTCTAATTGTATAATAATGGTACTAGTTGTGATTTTGCTATAAAAGAAAAATATAAAATATGTATATCCGATTTTATACCAGTAAGGAGATAAAGGTAATAGAAACTAGGGTAAACAATGATTTCTAGGCCACTGCGGTCATCTGTTCTCTAGCCTCTCAACCAAAGAAAACAATGGTACTGGCATCATCCGATAGCTATTGGATGCGAATAATCATAATATAAAATAGCAATCATTGATAAATTAAAACTGTCAACAAAATATTATTAAATCTAAATCAAAGTAAAATGAAAACTATAGTAAAAACATTACTCCTTTTTAGTGTGATTGGCTCATTAATGAGCTGTAAATCTACCTTTAATGCTTACGAAACTATGGAAAATATGGAAAACAGAAATGCCCTTTATCAAGAGATCATTTCAAACCAGAGCCAATTCAGCGAACTTATCGATTTGGCACAACAGAATGAAGGTGCACAAAAGATAATGATGCAGAATCATATGCAAATGATGGAATCTGGAAAGATGAAAACGATGATGGAGAAAAATCCTGAAATGAAACAGAAGATGGAATCGAATATGCAGAAAATGATGGAGAATCCTGAAATGAAAGAAAAAATGCAAACGATGATGCTCGATAAAATGTTGGGAAGTTCCGAAGGAAGAAAGATGCTAATGCACACAATGCATGAAAACAAAGAGATGCAAGGGGAAATGAAAGAAAAAATGATGCAAAAAATGAAAGAAAACCCTGCGATGATGGAAGAGATGATGGAAAAAATGATGGAGAATCCTGAAATGAAAGCAAAGATGATGCATAAGATGAAAGAAAAGGATAAGAGTCTGAAGATTAATGAAATGGATCATAATTAAACTGATACCATCAATAGTGATTTCATTAAATAAAATATCAATAGCTATGATGTACAATGGAGATTATGGATATATGGGAATGCACCTTGGCTGGTGGGTACTCACCCTAGTTGTGGTAATTATTTTAGTAGGATTGTTCTTCAGGTCACGCAGAAGAAGATGATTACTTATAGGAAAGTAAGCATTTAGTCAAATCCTAAAATTAACTATGAAAAATAACTATAAACATGGGATTACACTGATTGTGTATTGTCTTTTTAGCTTTGGCCAGGTTGTAGTGGCACAATCAACCTATTTAATTGACGACTCAAAATCCAATGACATGAAATTGTCAGGAACATCGAGTTTACACGATTGGGAAATGAATGCCCAGGCTTTCTCCGGAAAAGCTCAGTTTGATTTAAAGAAAGACGATAATCAAACCTTAGTCGGACTTAGTTCCTTAACTTTTTCCTTGCCGGTAACCAATCTGAAAAGTGACAAAAAAGGATTGGATAAAAATGCGTACCAAGCTTTAAAAACGGACAAACATAAAAGTATTATTTATACGCTTTCATCAGCTAAAGTGTCAGCAGAGAAAGATCATAAATTTCTAATCAAGACTACAGGTAATCTTACTATTTCAGGTGTCACAAAAGAAGTAGTCATGAACGTATATTGCTCACTAAATAAAGATTCCACGATTACATGCATAGGAACTGAATCGTTGAAGATGTCTGATTATGAGGTAGAGCCACCATCCTTTTTGTTTGGCGCGATGAAAACAGGGGATGCCGTCACATTGGATTTTATCATGGTGTATAAAAATTAACATATAGTATTAAATACAAGATCATGAAAATAAAACTACTCTTACTTTGCTTTTTTGCTTCTTTTCTGGCAAATGCGCAACAACCTCACCTTCAGTTTTTCAGGCCCAATGATCAACGTGGGTTAAATACATTTGAAACTTCTAAGTTGGACTCGGTAATATTTGATGGTGTTAAAGTCAGAGTAGGTGGGGATTTCGCCATGCAATTCCAAGGGCTGAATCAAAGTAATGAGGCCAACAACCTGGTGGAATTGGGTACTGATTTTAATTTACCCTCTGCCAATCTAAACCTTGATGTGCAACTTTTGGATGGTGTTCGTATGCATTTACGTACGTATTTGTCTTCCAGGAACCACAACGAAACGTGGATAAAGGGAGGGCATATTCAAATTGATAAACTGGATTTTGTTCGAAAGGGATTTCTTGAGGGAATCATGAGGTATACTACCGTAACAATTGGGTTGGATGAATTTAATTATGGCGATGCTCACTTCAGAAGATCTGATAATGCCAGGGCAATTTTTAATCCCTTTATAGGAAACTATATTATGGATTCCTTTTCAACGGAAGCATTTGGGGAGGTTACTGTTCAAAAGAGTGGACTACTATTCGTTATTGGCGCTTCAAATGGTAAACTTAATCAGAATGTAGTGGTCACAAATTCATCTGATAATAAACCGTCTCTTTACGGAAAGTTGGGATTTGACAAACAACTTAAGAATGATCTAAGATTTCGTTTAACAGGATCTTTCTATTTAAACAAGGGTACTACTACCGGAACTTGGCTGTATGGTGGAGATCGAGCAGGCAGCCGATATTACTATGTGTTACATACACAGCCGGATTCACAGGGTAATTCACAGGGTAGTAGTTTTGATGGTCGCTACAACGCCCGCTTCACAAAACTTACAGCGTTGCAGATAAATCCTTTTATACAATTTAAGGGTTTTGAGTTCTTTGGTATTTATGAGCGATCTAGTGGCAGTAATACGTTTACTCAACCCATCGTTGACAAGGAAGGTGCTTTTACCCAACTGGCAGCGGAGTTAGTATATCGATTTGGTAAAGAGGAAAAGTTTTATGTAGGGGGACGATATAATTCAGTAAGAGGCAAAGAGCGCGAGAGCGCAGTAAGCGATCTTGAAATCAATAGAATGAATATTGGAGGCGGATGGTTTATTTCTAAAAACATTTTAGCGAAAGTAGAATATGTAAATCAGGAATATAAAGGTACTGCCTGGACAGGACGATTTGCAGGTGCAAAATTCAATGGATTTGATATTGAGGCAATAATTAGCTTTTGAGAATGAATGAAATTAATTATATATAAACGAAGATACTATGCATTGGTTAGAAGGAAACTATTGGGGTATGCACATTATTTGGTGGGCGATATGGGTCATAATTTTGATTTGGATTTTTGCTACACCATGGGATATTCCGGGTCAGAAAACAAAAAATGAAACGCCATTTGATATTTTGAAAAAAAGATATGCAAGGGGGGAAATTAGTAAGGAGGAGTACAACAGCATTAGAGAAGATCTAGAAAGATGAAAAACGTATCAGTAACCACTTTATTTTTCTGAGACTGCTGATCGTGCTGCAGATATTGCCATTTTCTATCTCATTATGGACAATACCGTTTAAAGAGGAGTTTATAGAAAATTACGTAAATAACTCGAAGTAAAATGTTTTATACTCTTGACTGCCAATGTACTAAATGTTTTTTTCGCTGGAGGCTTTTTTATGGATAAAAGGATGGACTGATTTGTTTCTAAATGCAGTAGCGACTATTGCTCTTCTTTTGATTTTATTAAATGAAAAATGGTTTTTGAAAACGAGAAAAGAAGCTGTAAATGCGTAATACTATGTCAACATTAATAGAAAATCAACCCTAATGGATAAGCTAAGTCTTGGTATTTTTGTTGTGCCCACTATTGCTTTAATCTTGATAATCGTGGGATATGTCCATTTCCTTAAAAGGGAAATAGACAAGCGCAATTATAAGTATTTCATAGTTACCACAGCTTTTACGGCCTTTATACTGAACTTTGCGTGGGAAGTAGCTCAAGGGCCTTTATATGAAGGATTCCAATATGATTTGGGACATGTTTCTTTTTGTGCGCTGGCTTCAGTAGCAGATATGTTCATGGTATTAATTCTGCTCTTTTCATTTGGTCTTATATACGAAAATGTGCTTTGGATTGTACCTGTAAGATTCAATAGAAGTTTAGTACTGATACTAGTTGGTGGAGTAGGGGCTATATTGGCAGAGATATGGCATACTTGGCGTGGCGATTGGTCGTATGCGGATACAATGCCGTTGATTCCTATTGTTGAAGTAGGTCTATCCCCGGTTTTGCAGTTTGCTATTTTACCACTGGTCGTTTTTGTGCTGAGTAAAAAAATCTTAAAATTATAATTGGCAGTTTTGGAACATGAATAGTTTTGAATTAGAAAATAATACTATGAAAGTAAATTATGAACAAAAAGCGAAGAAGAATATAGTAAAGGGTGAATTAGGTTATGGGATTATGTGGCTTTTTCTCTCTTTGTTAATAGAGATGCTCATTTATTTTGAGGGTGTAAAAGAAAGCTATTATCATATTCTTGCTTTCATCTTGCTTATTCCAGCTGTTTATAAATTTGTAATTGCTATAAAAAAATATAGAAACATAATAGATGAGAAAATGTAAGAAACTAGTATAATAGTAATTATTCTACAATGCCTAGCTCATGATTCGTGCGTTTTTTCCCCAATTGATTTTTGTTTTTAGAAATTAATATAGAAAATAGGTGCTCGGGATGAGCGTTATCACCATTACTTTCGGCCTGACAGAGCCACTATTTGTTCTTGAATGTTGGTATCCTCCTTCACTTTTTGATCTGCCCAAAGTAGTCTATTTCAATATCAATAATGGGGAAAATCTACGATATAATTATCTGACCGATTTACATATACATAGTTTAAATAGAAAGCTATGACAACAAGAATTAGTAAGACACTGAATAATCTTTTTAGAAATCAATCTGCATCAGGAATAGCTATTTTTCTTGCAGTGGTAGTGGCCATGCTATTGGCAAACTCGCCATTTAAAGGATTGTATCAAAGCCTTATACACACTGAAATCTCGCTCGGGATTGGTGAATTTTTCATATCAGAATCTATTATACTTTGGATTAATGATGGACTAATGGCAATCTTCTTTTTGCAAGTGGGTCTGGAATTAAAAAGGGAGATTATAGGGGGGAAACTCTCTTCATTCAAGAAAGCCATTTTACCCATTGGAGCGGCAATCGGGGGTATGGTAGTGCCGGCCGTCATTTATCTTATTTTCAACTTCAACTCTGCTACCGAGCAAGGTTGGGGTATTCCAATGGCTACTGATATCGCCTTTGCCATAGGCGTACTTGCTTTGTTTGGAAATCGGATACCGGTGGGACTCAAAGTATTTTTGATAGCGCTGGCGATAGTCGATGATTTGGGTGCAGTACTGGTTATAGCTATCTTCTACACTTCAGGCATTTCTTATATGGACTTGCTCAATGGTGTGCTATTCTTTCTTGTATTGGTGGGGGGTAGTTATATTGGAATTCGCAAAGCCTGGTTCTACGCACTTGTCGGTATAGGCGGAGTATGGCTGGCATTTTTCTTTTCAGGTGTACATCCTACTATTGCAGGCATACTTACCGCATTTGCCATACCCGGCAAGGTCAAAATCAAGGAAGAAGATTATCTTATGAACCTGCAAAAACTTCACTTGCAGTTTTTAGAGACAGAGTCCATCCGAGGAAGTTTCATCTCAGAAAAACAACTGAACATTCTGGAAGAGATCAAACAAAAAACGAATGACGCAGAAACACCACTGCAAAAAATAGAGCATCAGCTGGCACCCATTGTAGGATTTTTTATCCTACCATTATTTGCCCTTGTCAATACAGGAATTCACATTCATGGCGATTCTATTGAAATTATAAGTCACCCAGTGAGCCTCGGTATCGGTTTTGGGTTGTTAGTTGGGAAATTTACGGGTATTATGGGCGCTAGCTGGCTTCTCGTCAAGCTGAAAATAGCAGAGTTACAAGAAGGAGTGTCATGGATGCACCTATGTGGAGTAGCTACTATTGCCGGCATAGGTTTTACTATGTCATTATTTATCACGGAACTCGCATTTGCAAGTGAAGAGTATGTATTCATTGCAAAGCTCAGTATCCTGTTTACTTCTTTATTAGCAGGAGTAGTTGGAGGGCTAATACTTTGGTATTCGAGTAAAAAAATACATTCAAGTAGTACTCATACAGACAATAGTCAATAAGTATAGCCATGACATTCAAAACTCAAACCGGATTCTTTTTAAAGCAATTACTTAAACAGATAAGTCCTTCAGTGGTATTGGTGGCTGTAGTGACAGTCATTTATATATATCTTATGCAGTTCGTTGAACATGATCTTGTCTGGGTACCCTACTTGGTGGTTTTATTTGCACTAATTAAAACCATATACTTTACATTTTTCACCTTCAGGCAGGTAAATAAATCCATCAAACAATGTCATTCCTTTAGGCAACTGCTCTGGGTTTTTGGTTTACTGGTATTCCTTATCATATTCTCTTATGCCGCAGATTTTAATTGCATGGCTGCTGCCAACACCGTGTCTTTTAACGGCTTGAAAACATCCGGTAGCCTCGGTTATCTAAGTGTTTTGTTCGAGTTCTTTTACTTCAGTGTAGTCACCTTTGTCGCAATTGGCTATGGTGACATAGTTCCATTAACTACTCCTGCCAAATTCTTGGTGATTATGGAAATCGGGCAGAGTTTTGTGCTGGTCGTATTCGGATTATCGAATGTAAATAATATTCATACCTCAATTAAAAACCAATGATATCATGAAAAAGAAAATAGCACTTATCGGATATGGCGTAATCGGCAAAAGAGTGGCTGATGCAATCGCTCTGCAAGATGATATGGAATTAGCCGGAGTTTGTGATGTGATCAGCGACTGGCGTATACAAACTGCGGTAAGCAAAGGGTATCCCGTTTATGCTGCTACTGATGAGGCAAAAATTAGCATGGCGCAGGCAGGGGTTCCCTTGGCAGGCATCATGGCTGACCTGTTAGATATAGCTGATCTTGTCGTTGATTGTACCCCAAAAAAGATTGCGGCTCAGAATGTAGATACATATAGGGAGCAGAAAATCAAATTTATTCTACAAGGAGGTGAGAAGCACGAAACAACGGGCCATTCCTTTAGCGCAGAAAACAATTATACTTCTGCTCTAAACCGAGAAAGTACACGGGTGGTTTCCTGCAATACAACTTCCATCTTACGCACACTCACTGCTCTTAAAAAAGCGAATCTGTTAGAAAATGCTCGTGGAACTTTGCTGCGAAGAGCTACCGACCCTTGGGAAAGCCACCTTGGTGGTATCATGAATACGCTGGTGCCAGAAAAAGACATCCCCAGTCATCAGGGGCCGGATGCCCAGAGTGTCGACCCAGAGTTGGACGTAGTTACCATGGCGGTAAAAGTCCCGGAAACACTCAGCCACCTTCATTACTGGAACGTAAGGCTTACCAGAAAAGCTGACAAGAAAGAAATTATTGAAGTACTTCAAACGTCAACTCGAATCACTTTTATAAATTATAGTGATGGTTTGGTTTCCAACAATACGATCAAAGAAAGGTACCTGGATATGGGAAGACCTTGGGGTGATATGTATGAGGTGGCGCTCTGGCAGGACATGCTGAAAGTAGAAGGCAATGAACTGTATTATGCGTATGTGGTGGACAATCAGGCGATCGTCATTCCCGAAACGATAGATGCGATTAGATCCCTCACTGGAATGGAAGAAAATGCAGAAAAGTCAATCCTTAAAACCAACATAAGCCTGGGGATTGTAAGATGAGTCTTTTTGATTAGAAATATAGACCCTTAAATCTCTCAATAGCTTAGGTGAGGAGTACAATGCAGAGTTTTACTTAGATAATGCACCTAATTAATTTTAAACTAATTGAAACGTATCAAATTCTGAGTAACCTCAGTTGAACCTCGTAGTTTAAGATAAAAGCAGTACAAGTGTTTTACACTTCGCTTCAAAAGAAGATGCCCAGCTATTTTTAATTAAAAACATTTAATAGAACAACGTAATTGACAAAACATTCAGATTATGAAAATACTATTAGCAATAGATGGTTCTGATTTTAGCAAATCAGCCGTTAAGGAACTTGCAAAAATGCCATTGTCAAATGACAGTGAAATTAGTGTCATGAACGTATATGAGCATCCCACCGTCTGGGCTCCAGATCTACTCACGATGGAAACCGTTCGCCCCTATTATAAAGAGGTTATTTCCAGAGCTGAAAAATCGGCTGAAAAATCGGCAGAGAAAACTGTTTCCGAAGCTGCAAATGCATTGAAAAACAAAAATGGTACACTTAAAATAACCACCAGTGTTGTAAGTGGTCTTCCAAAAAAAGAGATTTTAGAACAAGCTGAAGCCTTTGGTGCAGATTTAATTGTACTCGGTTCCCAGGGCCATGGCGCACTTTCTCGTTTTTTATTGGGTTCTGTTTCACAATATATAGCAACGCACGCCAAGTGTTCGGTAATGATTGCAAGAAATGAAGATGAGAAGTGAAGGTGATTTCAGTAATAAATAATTGCTGATAATATGTTTAAAAATGGACAAGATCAAAATAGCATAAAGGAGTGGGCTTGCAAGTTCACTGATGAAAGCGATCTTAAGGATTTCAAAATTATTTCATGTGGTTATCATTGGTGGAGGGTTTGTAGGTCTGGACTTTGTCCATTTCACGCTAATTTATGTGGCCTTGTCACTGGCTGTTTCTCGAGGTATGAGTAGCACCGAAATAATCAGGCATAAGACTTTGCCGTAACGGCACAATCCGTTTGTTGGGAATTGGATTTGGAGATTACTATTACATCGGCTATGATGATAGTTTTTTTAGTTGTTATTGTAAGTGTATTTTAGGAACACGTCTGTTGGCGATTTTAGTATTTTTAAACTGGCTCTACAGTTAAGAAAGGTAGAAATTATTTTGTAACATAATTTCATACATGAAAAGCGGTATATTATAAATATCTGAATTTACAATACTCTATTTTTATATCTGATCTATTCGTTATCAAATTGTATTAATCGGATAATATAATTATTGATCTTAAGATTATTATGGAAACGTGGTTCTTTTATAAGAAGTGAACATTTACGTATTTATCCTGATCCTTTTTGGTCATCATGAAAAACAAAAAATAAATATAAGATGAAAACTCAAAATTTAGAATATAGAGAAAATGTTGACTTGGAACCATTCTACAAAGTATTGGAGAATGATTCCAAAATGTTGGAATCAGCCTTTGAAATACTTTTAGATATGATAACGTCCTATCCAGGTACAACAAAAAATTTGGCATTTTTAATCAAAGACGAATATCCTGATCTTTTTAAAGAAATAGCAACGATCTGTGTTTCAGAATCTGACAAAAGCAAGGGTTCCTCTTGCTGTGGAGGGAATTAATGTTCTTATGCAAAGTATAATTAAGAAGTCTCAATATATTAGAATGATACAAAGGACTACTCGTTGTAAAGTGAATTAAAATGTTTTCGATTCATAATGACCTAAAAATTAAATCGTTACGCATAGTCAGTACAGATCTTATGCAGGTAGAGCTAAGTATAGTTGGGATCTATACCTTTTAATGGTCGAAAAAGTGCGTTTATCTGATCTATGCTTTTTGACCCTAATAAGGTCATAATTTCATACATCGTAAGTGAGATATCATAAATACCTCAAGGGTTAATATTCTAACTTTAATATTGAATCGTTAAAGTTGCTTAAATGCCGAGAAAGACTATTTTTATAACAAAAGCATCAGGGGAAATAGCGCCTTTTTCAGAGGCTAAGTTGCGGCAATCTCTTGAAAGAGCTGGGGCTGACTTAGCTGTAAGAGATCGGATTGTGAGCGAAATTGAGAAGCTGCTTTTTGATGGGATGTCGACAAAAGAAATCTATGGAAAGGCATTTTCAATACTCCGTAAGCACTCAAGACCTGTTGCAGGAAGGTATAAAATCAAGCAAGCTATTTTAGAATTGGGGCCTTCAGGTTATCCCTTTGAAAAGTTTGTGGGTGAACTTCTCAAACATCAGGGATATCAGACTAAAGTCGGAGTAGTTATTCAGGGCTATTGTGTTAGTCACGAAATAGATGTGGAAGCCGAAAAGGATAATAAACACTTTATGGTGGAGTGCAAATTTCATAATCGCCAGGGTTACAAGTGCGATGTGAAAATTCCGCTCTATATAAATTCTAGGTTTGAGGACGTGAAAAAGCAATGGGAGAAGCGTAAAAACCACAAAAACAAATTTCATGAAGGTTGGGTGGTGACTAACACTCGGTTTACCGAAGACGCCATGCAATATGGCAAATGTTCGGGGTTGAAACTTATAGGTTGGGATTATCCAAAACAGGGGAGTTTAAGTGATCGGATTAATGTATCTGGTTTACATCCTATTACTTGCCTTACCACACTCACGAAACCTGAAAAGAAAATGCTGATTGATAACATGGTGGTACTATGTAAGGAACTTTGTGAAAACCCAGAACTACTAACTGAAATTGGGATTTCTGAATCCCGAATCAAACGGGTCTCTAAGGAAGCAAAGGAGATTTGCACTGAAATAAACAACATAGCCTGATTAAAGATAAATAAAAAAACATGCGCATCACTCTCTTCCTCATTATTACATTTCTGCAATTAGTTCCCTTCATTTCTTATGGTCAGGATAAGGAAATGTTAATAGAGCAAATAGCAGGAAAAAAAATTGAACGTGAAAACTTTGATAAAGATGGACAGCTTTTAGGGAAACAACTATTCATAATAGGAGAATTGAGTCAAGCGGGAGAAATGTATAAAGTGGAAGTGGTTACAGAGTTGTACAATGAAAAGGGCCAGTTAAATGAAAAATACTCGACCACTTTCCAATGCAATCCTAAAGAGTTTGATGTGCTGCTTAACGTATTTCCTTTTAGTGATCCTGATGATGAAAAGATAAAGGTAGAGGTGATCTCGAGAGATTTTAAGCAGTTATATGATTTACAAAGTAGCAAATCCAAATCGTTAAAGGATATCAAATTAAAGATGAGCATAGAGTCAGGTGTGTTGAGTTTTTTTGGATCAAAAAGCCTTGTTACGATTAAAAACAGAAACAGGAAAACAGAAAATGGAAAGGTTATTATTTCTAGCACTGCTGTGATCGAAGCTTACATAATGGGCATTAAAATCAAAACGATCAATTATACTGTAGAAGAATATTTGACCGAACGTTATGTACTAATAAGCCAGAAATTCACGGAGGATGACGGAGCTTATTTTACTATGAGTTATAATATTGCGAACTAATGACTCAATTTCGCTAAATCCATTTAATGAATAACTACAAAAAGAATAGCCTAAGTTTAACCGGAGCAGTGGCGCTTGGTACAGGAGTAATGATAGGTGCGGGGATTTTTGCCTTGCTTGGCCAGGTGGCGGAGCTTTCAGGGACTTTGTTTCCTTTAGCTTTTTTAGTAGGTGCAGTCATCTCTTCTTTTAGTGCCTATACTTACATAAAATTGTCCAATACATACCCATCAGCAGGTGGTATCGCGATGTACCTAAAAAAGGCCTATGGACCAGGTATGATTACTGCTGCGGGATCACTTTTAATGGCTTTTTCAATGGTGATTGGTGAAAGCTTGGTGGCGCGGACATTTGGATCATATACCTTACAGCTTTTCAATGCTCAGGAAAATAGTATCTGGACACCTATTCTGGGGGTTTTACTATTAGTTGTCGCGTTTTTAGTCAATATTTCCGGTAACAAGGTTATTGGTCGCTCTTCCCTGATGATGGCAGTCATCAAAATAGGGGGTCTAGCTATCTTCGCCATTGGTGGTCTTTGGGTAGCAGGCTTCTCATTTGCAGAAGCCTTACCGTCCTCTGTTTCTAGTGATTATACAGCAACTAGTTATATAGCAGCTTTGGCTTTTACAATTCTGGCTTATAAGGGCTTTACCACAATAACAAACAGTGGTGGCGAGATTGTAAATCCTAATAAGAATGTTGGCCGTGCAATTATGATATCGCTCTTTCTTTGTACGTTGGTGTACTTACTTGTGGCTTTGGCCGTTTCAGCCAATTTATCAATCCCTGAGATAATAGCAGCAAAAGATTTTTCACTGGCTGAAGCTTCTAAACCTGCATTTGGAAAGTATGGTTTGTGGTTTACTGTGGGCATTGCTATTGTAGCCACTATTTCAGGGGTCATTGCCAGCATATTTGCTGTTTCAAGGATGACTGCTATGCTTACGGAAATAGATCTAATTCCACACAAACATTTCGGAATGCCTGGTGGATTACAAAAGCACATGCTGGTTTATACCGTAATTATTGCCATCATGCTCACGGCATTTTTCGACCTGAGCCGTATCGCTTCTCTTGGAGCTATTTTTTACTTATCGATGGACATAATACTTCAATGGGGTGTGCTAAAAAATCTTAGAAAAGAAATAAATGTCAATGTAGCAATTGTCATTACTGCCATTCTTCTTGATCTTATTGTATTGGGCGCATTCATCTGGATAAAAGTTTCCAATGATATTTTGGTAGTAGTGGTTTCCATTGTCTTGATGGTTCTAGTATTTATAGGTGAACGATGGTTTTTACAATGGAAAACAGATGAAAAAGGCTAAAAATTTACAAAGCATGACTAAAGCAAATAGAAATGCCGCTTACGACACTTTGAGCGAAGCTACAAACGCTTTGAGAAGAGATGGATATGTAGAAGACCTCAATCTAAAACCTGAATGCTTGGAATGCCTGACTTCCAAACTACGATTGCATCCGGAGGATTTTGAAATCGATGCTTTTTATCGTTTTGAAGGCATGAGTAATCTTGACGATAATAGCATTGTGTATGCTATCAGTGGCAACAATGGTATTAAAGGCATACTGGTTGATGCTTATGGGGTTTACAGTATAAGTCTAAATCAAGCAATGATTAAGAAACTCAAAATGACCGATAAATGAGTCAGCTAGATTACATATATATGCATCCTCAAGTACAAGCTGGTTAAGTTGAGACAAAAACACTGAGAAAACTCCGAAAGGTGCTTCTTCAGTTAAAACATAAATTCTATCTCGATGGTAATTTCTGTTTGCTCTGCGCTATGGAAGGCCTTTATACACTGATATGTAGGTAGAGCTAATGTAGAGTGCAAAACAAAACTACACGACCGCTGCTGTCGAAATTATAAAGTGACCAAAATCAGCCGAACAGCGGGAAAAAATTAATTTGGAATACCCTAACAATATGATGAAGAGATATGGAAAATCATGAGCATGATAAGCACAATGAAATGGACCACTCCAAGATGGGTCATTCTAAAATGAGCAATGGTCAAAATGGTGATTCAAAAATGGATCATAGTAAAATGAAACATGACCATGGTAATGTGTCTATGGGAATGGCGGGGCACGATCACCATAAAATGATGATTGAAGATTTTAAAAAACGCTTTTGGATCACGGTTATCCTCACCATCCCCATTTTGGTTTTTTCTCCTATGATCCAAGGTCTGTTGGGTTATGAATGGTTATTACCCGGCAATCCTTACATCCTTTTCGGCCTTTCCACCATAGTTTATTTTTATGGTGGCTGGCCTTTTTTAAAGGGGTTGAAAGAAGAACTGCAACAAGGCGCTCCCGGAATGATGACCCTTATTTCAATGGCCATCAGTGTAGCCTATTTCTACAGTTCAGCAACCGTATTTGGACTTGCTGGACAGGACTTCTTCTGGGAGCTTGCCACCCTGATTGCTATTATGTTATTAGGCCATTGGTTAGAAATGAAGTCCGTGCTTGGCGCTTCAAAAGCCTTGCAACTTTTGGTAAGTATGATGCCTTCAGAAGCACATCGAGTGAAAGGGGATAGTGTAGAAGATGTGAAATTAGAAGACTTACAGAAAGATGATATTATCCTCATCAAACCGGGTGAAAAAGTCCCCGCTGATGGAATTATTGTAGAAGGGGAAAGCTATCTGAACGAATCCATGCTAACGGGCGAATCAAAACCTGTAAAAAAAGGATTGGAAAATAAAGTGATTGGCGGCTCACTCAATGGGAACGGCTCACTCAAAGTAAAGGTGGAGCATACAGGCAAAGACAGCTACCTCAATAAGGTGATCACTCTGGTGCAGGAAGCCCAAAAGTCTAAGTCCAAAATGCAGAACCTCTCAGACCGTGCGGCTAAATGGCTTACCTATATCGCATTGGCGATAGGCTTTGGTACACTAGCCGTCTGGTTATTTTTAGGATTCCCTTTTGTGTATGCCTTGGAGAGAATGGTAACTGTAATGGTTATTGCCTGTCCACATGCATTAGGATTGGCTATTCCATTAGTAGTAGCTATATCTACTGCTGTATCTGCGCAGAACGGTTTATTAATTCGAAACCGAACGGCTTTTGAAGAATCACGTAAGATCTCAGTTTTACTCTTTGATAAAACAGGAACACTGACCAAAGGGGATTTTGGAGTAACACGTATTGAATCAGTTGATAAACAGTACACTTCAGAGGAAGTGTTACGACTGGCCAGCGCTCTAGAACAAAGTTCCGAGCATCCCATTGCGGTCGGGATTATTAAAAAGGTAAAGGAAGATAATGTGACAATACCTAAGCTTGACAATTTCAATGCGATTACGGGCAAAGGAGTTGAAGCAAATGTAGAAGGTAAAAAAGTCAAGGTAGTAAGTCCTGGGTATTTAAGAGATGAAAAAATAGCTATACCTGAAGATGCTTATAGCGATGCCGCTGAAACAGTAGTATTTGTTTTAGTTGAGAGCAAATTGGCAGGGTATATTGCCCTTGCGGATGAAATTAGACCTGAGTCAGCAGAAGCTATCAAAGTATTTAAAAAGAACAACATAAAAGTGTTGATGGCGACCGGGGATAATGAGAAGACTGCCAAAGCTGTAAGTGATAAACTGGGATTAGATGGGTACTATTCAGAAGTGCTACCCCATCAGAAAGTAGAGATTGTGAAGGAGTTACAAGCCAAGGGTGAGTTTGTCGCTATGACAGGGGACGGAGTAAATGATGCACCGGCACTTGCGCAAGCTAACGTGGGTATTGCGGTTGGTTCAGGTACTGATGTGGCAGCAGAAACGGCTGATATTATTCTGGTCAACAGCAATCCACATGATATTGCCAACCTTATTTTATTTGGTAAAGCCACTTACAATAAAATGATCCAAAACTTGATATGGGCTACCGGGTACAATGTCATTGCTATTCCTCTCGCGGCAGGGGTGCTTTATTCTTCGGGCTTTGTATTGGGGCCAGCAGTGGGAGCTGTATTTATGAGTTTGAGTACCATCATTGTTGCGATCAATGCTCAATTGTTGAAGAAAAAGATAGGTAACAAGTAATGGATAATCGGGAAATGCTTGGCAGGATAGCGATTATCTTGCTTAGTATTTTTGTAGTAATGAGTGGGTATGGCGTGTTGCTACCCGTTTTACCCTACTATACGGAACGACTTGCCCTAAAGTCCGGTGTAGTGGCTGATGAGGATATCAACTATCACATAGGCATCCTTACCAGTATCTACCCGTTTTTTCAACTGTTATTTGCGGTTGTTTGGGGTAAGCTATCTGACCGTTTTGGTCGCAAAGTACTGATCATTATGGGGTTGTCAGGCTTTGTCATCATGCAGGTTTTAACGGGCCTGTCAACTTCTTTAGCCATGCTTTATGTAGCCCGTATTTTAGGAGGGATATTTTCCTCTTCTGTCATACCTGTGAGCAATGCTTACCTGAGTGACCTTACTAGTACTAAACAACGAAGAAAAATACTGGCCTGGTCAGGTGTGGCTGTTAGTGCAGGTGTCATTGCCGGTCCTATGATTGGTGGTTATCTGGCTCAAACCAATCTGCATTTTAATACCAGATTTGGACACTTGTTATTGGATAAGTTCAGTGTTCCTTTCCTTGTAGTTGCATTGTTGGGAATAGTCGCTTTAGTAGTCGTTGTATTATGGCTCAAAAAACCAAAGGAGCAGTACACAAATAGCCCGCAAGGTAAACTCAAAATGACGGCGATGCTGGCCAATCCAGTCTTTTTAAGGCTCTTACTACTTTCGTTAGTGATACAGTTGGCCGTCACCCTATTTGAAACTGTTTTTTCCGTGTACGCCAAAGATATCCTTGTCTTTGACACTGCACAGGTTGGTCTTGGGTTTATGCTATGTGGTTTAATCATGGCTGTTTTACAACCCGTCTTTGCCAGTTTTGATGAAAATATCCTGCCCATGAGGCTGCAGCTGATTACAGGGTTTTTACTGGCTGCCTTATCAATGGGTATTTTCACACTGATAACAACTGACTTCTATGTATTCACGATGATCATAATTTTTGCCACAGGCGGGGCGATGGTGACACCAAACCTGATTGCCTCGATCTCATTCATTGATGAAAATAATACAGGGACTTATTTGTCCACTCAAACTTCTACAAATAGCATCGGCCAGGTATTGGGGCCATTGTTAGGTATGTGGATTTATTCTTTTGGTAGTTCATTGCCATTTCTGTTTATCGGGATATTCCTGCTGCTAGTAACTCTACTTACTATGCCTGGACTAAAATTCAATAAATCTTAGCTTGCTATTATCCATAATCAATATGAAAATAATAGCTAAATGCTTAGGAGACCAAGCGGAATACCTGCTGTTACATACTTGTACTTCCATTGATAAAACAAGGCTTGCCATACCCCATGCCTAATTACCTGGATCAGGTTTTCTCAATACCAACAGAAGCCCGCAGGTACTCTTGTCGGAATAAACTACTTACTATTCGATCACGGTATTGCTTGCTGAGTAGATATTGTACTGATGGCAGATAAGCTGGAGGTCTTGCCTTTTGCAATTGGTGTTAGCAGAAAAGCCAAAGGAATCATTAAGCAAAATTTATGGATCAGTTTAGGGGTAGTTGGTTTATTGATTACGCCTACCACACTTGGTTTCGCTTCCATAGGAGTTGCTGTGCTGATTCATGAAGGCTCTACCATAGTTGTAGTGGTCAATGCTTTAATATTGCTTGGCTACGAAAAAAAGTAAGTCTTCTGTCACCATTAAAAAGTAGAATTGCTGTTTTATATTTAATAACTTTCTTAAATAAGCAATAATATGTTATATTTATGACGTTATTAAATTCTAAAGAGGAAATCATGGAAAACAATCAATCCTGTATCAGAGTATTTGCCGATAAAGATCAAATAAACCATTGCCGAGAACTACTACAAGCCAATGGCTCAGCATTTGGTCAATTGAGCGGTTTACTGGCGCTCGCAGGAAATGAAGTGAGGCTCAAGATTTTGTTTCTTTTAGAGGAAGAAAAAGAACTCTGCCCTTGCGACTTATCAGACATTTTAGGAATGAGCATCCCTGCAGTTTCTCAACATCTCAGAAAACTCAAAGACAAAAATGTCATTGAAGGGCGTAGAGACGGTCAGACTATTTTCTACTCATTAAAACAAGAACAACTAACCTTATTTCAACCCTTTTTTAAACACATCATTAACAATTCAAACATAGTTACAGTATGAGCGAGAAAAACAGCAAACTAGTCGGAGCGGGTGTGCTATCGGCAGTTGCAGCTTCACTTTGCTGCATTACCCCTGTATTGGCACTCATTTCAGGAGCGTCAGGTGTAGCAGCAAGCTTTTCGTGGATGGAACCCGCAAGACCATATCTTATTGGAATCACTGTTTTAGTATTGGGTTTTGCGTGGTATCAAAAAATCAAGCCTAGGACAGCAGAAGAAATTCAATGCGATTGCGATGAAGATGAGAAAAAGCCTTTTATGCAGACCAAAACATTTTTAGGCATTGTAACCGTGTTTTCAGCTTTAATGCTTGCTTTTCCAAACTACGCACACATTTTCTACCCTTCAAATGATCACAAAGAAATTATTATTGTCAATGCATCAGACATTCAATCGGTAACCTTTGATATAAAAGGAATGACTTGCGCTGGCTGTGCTTCACATGTAGAAAATGATGTGAATAAGCTGCCTGGGATTGTTAAGGTAGTGGCAATTTATGAAGAGGCCACAGCCAAAATAGAATTTGATCAATCAAAAATAAGCTTGGTCCAAATTGAAGAAGCCATCAATGGTACAGGTTATAAAGTGGTGGGTAGGAAATAGTATTTTTTTGTGCTTTGTATTTAAGAATTTAATTAAATAATTGATTATGTATAAATATGATGTTTTCGTCTTGGGCTCCGGAATGGCAGGAATGAATATTGCCAACATATGTGCCAGTAAAGGACTTAAAGTAGGGATTACCGACGAGCTGCCCTATGGGGGGGACCTGTGCACTACGAGGTTGCGATCCCAAAAAAATAATGCTTGCAGCTACAGAAGCAAAGGATTTTGCACAACGCCTACATGAAAAACAAATTGCTGAAGTGCCTTTAATACATTGGAAAGCTGCGATGAAATTTAAGCAAGAGTTTGTAGATGCAATGCCCCCTAAAATTGAAAAAGGCTATAAACACAATGGAATTGAGACCTTCCACCAATCGGCTAAATTTATTTCAGAAAATCAACTTCAGGTAGGCGATGAGACGATAGAGGCAAAAAAAATTGTGATAGCTACGGGTGCAAGGCCTAGGGTATTAGGAATCTCGGGAGAGGAGCACACGCTGACCAGTACCGACTTCCTGAATTTCGATACACTTCCAAAATCGCTTGTTTTCATAGGGGGTGGTTATACCTTTGGATTTGCGCATATGGCGGCCCGATTTGGCAGCGAAGTCACCATCCTGCATCGAGGCAAACAGCCTTTAGAAAGTTTCGATCCGTTTATCGTGGAGCAGTTGACTGGAGCCACCCAGAAATTAAATATTAAGGTGGTGTTGAACACCAATGTTACAGCCGTTGAAAAATTGGGAAATTCTTTTAGAGTGACAGGCATGAGTGAAAACGGAGAACAAAAATGGGAAGCGGAAGCTGTGATAAATTCTGCAGGAAGACCACCTGCAATTTTTGACCTAGATCTAGAAAAAACAACTATCGCATTCAGTAAAAGAGGGGTCGAGGTAAATGAATATTTACAAAGCACCACCAATTCTAACATATATGCTGCAGGAGACGCTGCTGATACGGATGGAATACCACTAACACCTGTAGCAGTCATGGAAGGGCGTATCGTAGCTTCCAATATTATAAATGGTAACATTAAAAAACCCGATTATACGGCTATTCCTACCGTAGTATTTACCTTACCCACCATGGCATCGGTAGGCCTTTCGGAAGAAAAAGCGACTGAAAAAGGAATTGAATTTATTGTGAATAATAAAACTGTTCCAGACTGGTTTACGGCCAAAAGGATAAATGAGAAGACCTACGCCTATAAAACCCTGATCGAAAAGGAAACTGGAAAAATTTTAGGGGCACATATCATTGGCCCACACGCTGAAGAAGTGATCAATCTATTTGCCATGGCTATAAAGGCTGGTTGGACTTCTACGGATATTAAAAAGATGGTATTTACTTATCCATCAGCTACTTCTGATATTGTTTACATGGTTTAAACAATTGAAATTTTAAACATTTAGAAAAAAATATGTATAAAGAAATCATAAATCTAGATATCACTGGCATGACCTGCGACCAATGTGCCACAGGTATTGAAAAACTACTTTCCAAAAACGAAGGCATAAAAGAAACCAATGTGAGTTATACAAATGCTACTTGCGAGTGTGCTTATGACCCTTCGAAAACCAGCAAAGAAGAAATAATCAACACCATTAATGGCACGAAAAACTATCGTGTAAAAGGTGAAATCCCAGAAAATGGTAGTGGTGACAGCAAACAGTTTGACCTGATAATAATCGGTGGTGGTTCGGCTGCATTTTCGGCAGCTATCAAAGCTGAAAGTTTAGGTTTGACGACATTAATGATCAACGGTGGATTAGACTTGGGCGGGACCTGTGTGAATGTAGGATGTGTGCCTTCCAAAAACTTAATCCGTGCAGGCGAAACGGCTTATCATGCTACCCATTCCAACTTTGCAGGCATCAAACCTAAAGGAGTTGACATTGATTTTGCCCAAATAATAAAAGACAAAAAAAAGCTGGTGGCCACTCTTCAGGACAAAAAGTACATGAATGTAGTAAGCGATTTTGAAAACTTGACTATGCTTAAAGGTTGGGCAAAGTTCAAAGACAGCAAAACAATTGAAGTAGATGGGAAAGAATATAATGCCCTTAAATTTTTAATTGCTACAGGAGCTACTACCAACATTCCGAATATAGAAGGGTTGGACAAAATCGATTATTTGACCAATGTTTCCCTTTTCGACCTGGAAGAAAAGCCTGAAAGTATCACCATTATGGGAGCAGGTTATATAGGATTGGAAATAGCTATGGCTTACAATCGCTTAGGGGTAAAAGTTCGGATCATAGAATTTACCGATCGGGTTTTGCGGACACAAATGCCTGACATTAGCGAAGCATTGGAAACTCAAATGCGAAAGGAGGGAATTGAAATGCTTCCCAATTTTAGAGCCGTGAAATTTGAGCAAAAAGAAAGTGAAATAATTATTTATTGTAAACGCCCTGATGGTTCATTTACGGAGATTGGAGAAAATGGAAAAGTAGTGATTGCCACAGGCACAACACCTAATACCCATACATTGGGGTTGCAAAATGTAGGTTTAGAACTAACCGAAACGGGGCACATTTTGGTAAACGAAAAGATGGAAACCAATTTAGTGAACATCTATGCTGTTGGTGATGTAGCCAATACCCCGGCATACGTTTATACAGCGGCATTTGAAGGGAAAATTGCAGTAGAAAATGCCTTTGCGGGAGCAGATAATAAAGCTGATTATTCCTCGCTGCCATGGGTGGTCTTTACTGATCCACAAATAGCAGGAGCAGGTTTGGACGAAGCGCAGGCAGAAGCTGAAGGAATTCCATTTGAAGTTTCCAAATTGGAACTCAAAGATGTACCAAGAGCCATAGCAGCAAATGATACCAGAGGATTCATCAAACTTATTCGCAACACTGAAACCGACAAATTGGTAGGTGCTAGAGTAGTTGCACCCGAAGGTGGAGAACTTATTCAACAATTAAGTATGGCAATCAAATACGGAATAACAGTAAAAGAATTGGCGGAGAGTTTTTATCCCTATTTGACCTTGGGAGAAGGGATAAAATTAGCAGCGATAACTTTTGGAAAAGACGTGTCGGAATTAAGCTGTTGTGCGAGTTAGGCTAAATTGAAAAAAATTTGGAGACCACCCCTATACCGCCCCCATCTTTGGAGTGTAATTAATTTTAATCATTAAAATCTTAAAAAGATGAAACGACAAATTGAAGTATTTACAGCTGGATGCCCAGTGTGTGAACCAGTGGTAAAAATGGTAAATGAAATGGCTTGTGACTCCTGCGAAGTAACAGTTTATAATACCATTGAGCAATGTGACTCTAAAGTATGTGTTGACAAAATGAAGGAATATAACATCACTTCTTTGCCTGCCGTAGTCGTAAATGGAAAATTGCTTGACTGCTGCAAAGACAGAGGAGTAAGTAAAGATGAGTTAGTCGCTGCCGGAGTAGGAAAAGCGATTTAAAAGGAAGTTGATAAATTAGGTGTCCATACATTCCAAATACTGATTTTCAGTGTTTGGAATGTATTTAATTGCAATTATTATGTTACCAAAAGATTTAACAAAAGACCTAAAAACCCGTCTAAAAAGCATCAATGGACAAGTTGAAGGAATTATAAGGATGCTTGATAAAAGTGATAATCCAGCTCAAATTCTCAATCTGTTTAAAGCAGTTAACAATGGATTTGAAAAAGCTCAGCATCTTCTTTTAGACGAAGTGTACAGAAAAACATTGGCTATTAAAATTGCAGAGGCATTAGAAGCTTGTCCTGGCAATTGCGGCCAAGAGGAGAAAATTGCTACCATTAGAAATCAGTTCCCTAATTTAAATCTTTACGAGCTTACTGACAAAATGAAAGAGATGGAGACCATTTATGAGTTTCTACAAACAAGCAAAGATAAAAAAATATGAAAACTACAACTTTAACAATTGGCAATATGGTTTGTCAAGGATGCGCTGAAAAAATATCAGACATTTTAAAAGAATTACATGGAATTAAAATAGTAAAAACTAAAACGATACAGAAAACTGTACAAGTGGAGTTTGATCCTAATCAGATAAATGAATCACAAATAGAAACTGCTTTGATCAAATCAGGGTATGAACCAAAAAAAACTGGTATATGAAAATTGCTGTCAATTTTTCATTATTACTAATGGTTGTGCTTTTATTAGGATGTGCTGAAAATCCGAAAAAAAGCAGTCGTGCTGATGTAAACCTGGCTGATAACGTGTTCGTGGAAGTTTCGATTGAAGGAATGAGCTGTATGGCTTGTGTAGCAAAAGTAAAAAATACTCTTTCCGATTTAGAAGGCATATATGAAGTGAAAGTTAGCCTTGAAAATAAGAATGCAACTATACAATACAATCCTGATAACATTGCATTAGATAAAATCAAACAAGCGATTGATGAAATTGGCTATAAAGCTGGAGCTGTAAAAACTTTATCACAATGAATCTGGAGCAATTTTTAAATGGATTTTCCGGTATTTTTCAAGATGGTTCAATTTTAAGTTTGGGCATTGCCTTTGTTGCAGGATTGATTTCAAGTGGTGTTTGCCCTTGTACATTGCCTGTTGGACTTGGCTTTGCAGGTTATGTTGGAAGTACTTCTGTGCGGGAATCAAAAACAGGATTTGCAGTCACTTTTTCGTTTTTTATTGGAATAGTATTTTGTTTAACATTATTAGGAGCCATTGCAGGCTATTCAGGAATTTTCCTGACCGAAGTATTCGGGAAGTATTGGGCTTTGGCAATGGGAGTCATAGCGTTAATCGCAGCAGGAATTGCCTTTTATGGACCCTATTTGCGTGTTAGACAACTTGAATCTTTACGAACACCGGGGATTGGTGGTTCATTCATTTATGGATTTATATTTAGTTTAGGTACAGCAGCTGCTCCTTTATTACTTTTATTATCCTTTGCAGTTGCAAAAGCGAGTTTAATTTATGGGTTAATTCTAGCTTTCTGTTTTGGTATTGGGAGAGGACTTCCTTTTTTGCTTGTTGGTTTATTTTCAAGTTCTGTTTCAAAACTTGCTAAACTATCTTGGTTAAGAAAAAGTATTCAAATATTGAGTGGAATGGTACTACTCTATTTAAGTTTTTATTTTTTCAGAGTTTTTACATTTTATCTCTAACTGACAAAGTGGATCTTTAAAAGGCGTAGCTGAGCTAAGTGTTGAATACTGAGGATAGCGCCATTAAAAGCGTCACATGCCTCCTAGGGATTGTGGTGAGTGGTAGACCAAAACACTTGGGATTCTAGATTCAAGTGTCTTTAAAAGACCCAAAAACTTTTTGAAATTCTAAACTCAGTTATATGATTTAGTATAATTTGACTAATATTTTTTTAGTTATTATTGATAAGACTTTCTCTCATAATGAATAACGACTCTTGATCAACATTAAGGCATGTCAACTTTTTTGGTGATCCATCTTTGGTTGGCAGACATCTCAAGGAAGTCTCGGGCAAATATGAATATAGCTAGGTTTAGCTAAGGTATTATGATGATTGAATAGCGGAATATCATACATCAAAGACAAGATTTAACAAATCGAGAGTGTAACAATCTGTTAAATTTGGATTGGGTTAAATCATCACTGATTGATAAGATCGTTTTAAGTAATTTATATAATTTAAAAATAAATTTTATGCATTTGTTAGAAGGACACTATTGGGGTATGCACACCATTTGGTGGATGATCTGGGTAATATTTATGATTTGGCTTTTTTTTACACCCTGGGACATACCTGGGCAAAAAACCAAAAAGGAAACGCCATTAGATCTATTGAAAAAGAGGTATGCAAAAGGAGAGATTAATAAGAAGGAATACAACCACATTAGAGAAGATTTGCAAATATGAAAAATATATTAGTACCTACCGATTTCTCCGATGCTGCAAACCGTGCAGCAGATATTGCCATTTCAATAGCTGAAGAATCTGGCGCTCAAGTTCATTTTTTACATCTTAAAATCACCCCTATCCCTTGGGTAAAGTTGGATAAAGAAAAGGAGAAGCGATTTCCTGAAATTTTAAAGGAAATAGGCCATGCTAAAGACGCACTTAATAAACTGGTAAAGAAGGCTAAAGATAAGGGAGTAAAAGCAGAGCGGTTTGTAGTGTTTGATGTGGGCAGAGAAGAAATACTTAAACACATTCCATTTCATCATCATGATTTTGTGGTAATGGGTTCGCACGGTGCATCCGGGGCAAAAGAACTATTTGTTGGGTCAAATGCTCAAAAGGTATTGAGAGACTCCACCGTACCTGTGTTAATTATCAAAGAAAAATCTATCTGGCCAATTAAGAATATAGTTTTTGCATCCAATTTTGAAGAAGATGTTAAAGCGCCCTTCCACACGGTGGTGAAGTTTGCCGATCTCAACGAATCCAATATTCACCTGCTATATGTCAATGTGCCATTTTCATTTGAGGAGACCGACATGAGTATGGAAAAAATGAATGCTTTTCACGAAAGCTGTCCCCGAGGAGGAACCTGTACTTCCAACATCTACAATTCGCTGAATGAAGAGCGAGGGATTTTAAAATTTGCTGAAACTGTAGAGGCTGATCTTATTGCGCTGACTACGCATGGAAAAACAGGTTTCTTAAGTTTTGTAAGTAAAAGTATAACCGAAAGTCTGGCAAATCATTCTGAAACACCCATTTTAAGTATAAACCTTAACAAATAGTTTTATGAAGAAGATATTGAAAACAGCAGTAGTATTCCCCTTTTTGATATTAGCATTTTCGGCTTGTCAGCAACAGGGGGATATAAGCAAAATATTGGAAAATGAAGAATCCCGAAATCAGCTATATGAGACTATCATTTCTGATAATGAACATTCGAAACAACTGATGCAGGCTATGATGGAAGATGATCATACCCTAATGATGATGAAAGACAATGGTGAATTGATGAGTATGATGATGTCTAACAAAGAAAATATGATGGGTATGATGAACAGTAATCCTGAGATGTCGAAAGGCATGATGAGCAGTATGATGAATATGGCTGAGTCAGATACCTCTGTGTGTACGCACATGATAACCCTCATGAAAGATAAGCCCAATATGATGGGGCAGATGATGGATATGATGCATAATGAAGGTATGATGGACAAGGAAACGATGATGAGAAACAGAGAAAAGATGGGGATAGAAAACCATGGAGACCATCACTAAAAAACTATAATTATGAGAAATAATCACATGACGTGGATGCTGGTAGGATGCCTGGGTATATTCCTCCTGCTATTTTTATTGCCGGTTTTCGGCTTTAATGGAACTAACTCGCTTTTCATTTTCGCCATCATCTTTTTCGTCGCTCACCTTTTTATGATGAGAAGCCATGGCGGGCACGGAAGCCATTCCGGGCATGACAACGATCAAAAAAATCAATCTAAAAACAAAAATGATCATGCAACACATCAACATTAAAAAGTTTGCTTTGGCTTGGGGAGTGGCAGGAGTTGTTTTGTACTTGGGCTGTATTATTCTGATGGCTACGGTAGGCCATAAAGGTACTGTCCTGTTTTTTAACAGCTTACTCCATGGTTTTGATACCAGCGCTATTATTAGAATGGAGGTGCCCTGGACTGAAGCATTAATAGGATTAGTAGAAATATTTATCCTGGGTTGGCTATTTGGAGCGCTGATAGCAGCAGTCTATAATATATCTTTTAACAAAAAGTACCAATAATAGCGTAACGGGGAGAGTGGATAAAACATAAATAAATTAGAAATCATGGAAAATTCAATTAAGCATACTTATCAAATAGGTGGTATGAGTTGTGGCGGATGCGTTGCAACAGTTAAAAATAGATTGTCTTCTGCACCGGGTGTAACATCCGTATCAGTTGACCTTGCAAAGAAAGAGGCTGAGATAACTTCTTCAGCTATAATTAAAGCCGATACACTTCAGGATGCATTAAAGAATACGCACTACACCATTGCAGAACTTAAATCAGTTTAATTAAATTTTAAAAATTAAAATGATGAAAGATTTAGAAAACAAAGTGGCCATTGTTACAGGAGCAGGTTCTGGTATTGGCAAAGCAGTTTCATTACTATATGCATCTGAAGGTGCAAAAGTTGTCGTGACCGACATAGATGAAAAAGGCGGAAATGAGACAGTACACCTCATTAAATCAAAAGGGGGAGAAGCTTTTTTCATAAAAGCAGATACTTCCAATCCTGATGATCAAAAATCAATGGTGGAAATGGCCGTAAAGAAATACGGTGGTTTGCACATTGCGTGCAACAATGCGGGAATTGGTGGAGAATTAGCCCCCACAGGAGAGTATCCCATTGACGCTTGGGACAAAATTATAAGTGTCAATCTGTCGGGTGTATTTTATGGCTTGCGGTATCAGATTCCTGCCATGTTAACCACTGGCGAAGGTGGCAGTATAGTAAATATGGCTTCCATACTTGGGATGGTAGGTTCTAAAAATGTACCTGGATATGTTGCTGCAAAGCATGGTGTTGTGGGACTTACCAAGACTGCTGCATTGGATTATGCTGACCAGCAAATTCGGATCAATGCTGTGGGTCCTGGATATATCACTACTCCATTACTGACCGACACTCTCGATGAGGAAACTATAAAATCTTTAGCCGGACTTCACCCCATTGGCAGGTTAGGTACTGCAGAAGAAGTTGCCGAATTAGTTCTCTGGTTAAGCTCTTCAAAATCTTCTTTTGTTACGGGTTCTTATTATACAATTGATGGAGGCTATACAACTCAATAAAATATTTCCTACCAATTAGATCCTAAAAAATAAATTCTAATTTTTTAGGAAATAGAATATTAAAATGAAAGACAAAACCGAAGTAATAATTGTGACAGGAAGCAGTGGAATGATAGGCTCAGCCTTAATTCATAAGCTTGCTGAAAAATACCATGTCGTTGGATTTGACCAAGATGGCTCTCCATTTCCGCCCGTTGAGGCAGAATGTGTCTGTGTGGATCTCACCGACGATGAACGAATGGCCTTTGCATTCAAAAGAATTCGCTACGCTTATGGTAACAAAATAGCCTCGGTTGTGCATCTCGCGGCATATTATGATTTCTTAGGCGAACCCTCTGAGCTGTATGATAAAGTGACTGTAAAAGGCACTGAGCGGATGCTGAAATACTTACAGGATTTTGAAGTGGAGCAATTCATTTTTTCAAGCAGCATGCTGGTTTATAAACCTTCCTCGCCAGGAGTCTTAATTACTGAAGAATCGCCGTTGGAACCTAAATGGGATTATCCTAAATCTAAAGTCACGACTGAAAAAGTGATGCACGACAAACGGGGTGAAATCCCTGTAGTAATGATGCGAATTGCAGGTGTGTATAGTGAAGAGGGCAGTTCAATACCTATCACCAATCAGGTACAGCGTATTTATGAAAAGCAAATTTCAGCACGGCTCTATCCAGCAAATACCGCCCATGGCAGCACCTTTGTGCATCGAGATGATGTCATCAATGCGATAGCCCTTGCTGTTGAAAAAAGGAATGACCTTCCAAAGGAAGTCGTATTGAATATTGGCGATGATGAGACCCTGACCTATCAGGAATTGCAGGACATTATCAGTGAAGCAATTTCCGGTAAAAAATCTCCTATTATCCCTATTCCAAAGTGGTTTGCCAAAGCTGGTGCCTTTATGCAAAACCTATTTGGTAAAGCATTTATAAAACCCTGGATGATCGATCTGGCCGATGACCATTTTGAAATGGACAGCTCCAAAGCTAAAAAGTTGTTGGGGTGGAAACCAAAGCACGGTTTGCGAGATACCCTGCCCAAAATGGTTGAAAACTTAAAGGCCAATCCAAAGAAATTTTATCAGGTAAATAAATTAGAGAAATAGAGATGTTGAAATGATATGACCATGCATTTATACGCAAATTTCCATGAAAGCTAAGCGGATAGTACTCGTTTTACTTGCTTTAATTCTACTGCCAATTGTAGTATTTTTTGCGTTGCAATTTTATCATTATTCAAAAAATGAAAGTCCTTACCGCACTTTATTAATTCCTCGTCTTGAGATAGGAATTGTTGAAATATCCAATTTGGGTTCGGATGAAATCAACATGGACGAAAAATTACTAATTCATAATCCACTGCCTTTTAATTTTACAGCCGATAGTCTTCAATACAAACTATTTATCGGTGACGTGGAGGTGATCAAAAGCACGTATACAAAATCACTTCTTATAAGAAAATGGAACAGCACTTGGATTGACCTGCCAGTAACTATTAACAATGAAAAACTGCTTGCAACACTCGCCAAAGCAGATCAACTGGGAAAAGACAGTGTGTTGTACCGCATTCAAACCACATTCCATACACACATACCCTTCAAAAAGAAATTTGAGATAGATACAGAGAAGCTGCTTCCCTTGTTCTATATCCCCACTGCACGACTAAAGGAAGTATCTCACGATTCACTTAACCTAAAGGGGGTTACCCTGTTTTTAAAGGTGATGATAGGAAACAGGAATAAATTTCCTTTCCAGTTAAAAGATTTGAAATATAAATTTTCGCTCGGTGGCCATCCCTGGATTACCGGAGCAGAATTGGGAGCAATTGATATTAAACAACAGGACAGTACGGAACTATTACTACCTCTGCGCATTTCGTTTTCCCACATTTTTAAAAGCCTAGGTCCGCTTATCAGCAAAGGAGGAAAAGTAGAATATAAATTAAGTATGGATTTGAATCTAGTGTCGGATAACAATGCTATAAAAAATAGTCAAGTGACGGTGAATGATACCGGTACGCTAAAAGAATTAATCAAGCTTGCAAAAGACGAGAAGAACAAAGAAAAGGAGCGCCAGTAAAATAAACTGTACTTGGGAAGGATTATCGCATACGGAAGGAAGCATAAATGTAATAGGGTTATGGAAAACATGAAAGATGAAATGCACAGTCACGATCCTAAGAAGGGTGACAAAAAACAAGGCACACAATACACTTGCTCCATGCATCCTGAAATTATCAGCGATAAGCCGGGAAAATGCCCTAAGTGCGGGATGAAGCTTGTACCCAAAGGGGAAGAAAAATCTCACAAAATGGAAGGTATGGGCTCAC
The DNA here is from genome assembly GCF_002150505.1 of Algoriphagus ratkowskyi. Taxonomy (GTDB): domain Bacteria; phylum Bacteroidota; class Bacteroidia; order Cytophagales; family Cyclobacteriaceae; genus Algoriphagus; species Algoriphagus ratkowskyi. Next base: position 361,364 of record NZ_MSSV01000002.1, on the reverse strand, counting down.
GAGGCGTCACCCGACCAATAATGGACATGGAAGGCCACGAACACAAAAAGGGCCATAAACACATGGATATGGATATGGGCGCGATGAAAATGAGTGCAGATGATCGCATGAAAATGTTGAAAGATCACCACAAACAAACGCTCTGGGTTTACTGGGTTATTGTATTGCTGGGATTTTGGATGATCGCTTCACCACTTACTTTTGATTATGGCAAGAATGCGGTAGCACCTGCTGGAGGAAGACCAGTTTGGTTGTCCCTTAGTGATCGTATTGCTGCCATGTATTGGAGCGATATCATTAGTGGGGTGCTTCTGGTTATTTTTGGTTGGAGATCCCTTAAGCCAAACCGTCCTTATAGCGTTTGGATCAGTTGTTTTATAGGAATATGGATTAGTATGGCTCCATTCATTTTTTGGGCACCAACTGCTGTAGCCTACTACAACGGTACCCTGGTCGGGGTTTTAATTATTGCCTTATCCATCCTCATACCCGGTATGCCCAATATGATCACTTTTATGAAAATGGGGGGCAATGTGCCTACCGGTTGGAGTTACAATCCCTCCAGCTGGCCACAGCGATCTATTATGATTGGCTTGGCATTTATCGGGTGGATAGCCTCCCGCTATTTGGGAGCATTTCAATTAGGTTATATAGATACCGTTTGGGATCCTTTTTTTGGGGAAGGCACTTTAAATGTTTTGAACTCCGATATGTCTCATAGTTTTCCCATTTCAGATGCGGCACTGGGCACGCTCGCCTATACGCTGGAATTTCTAATGGGATTTATGGGCGGCACTTCCCGATGGCGGACTATGCCTTGGATGGTTACTTTTTTTGGTATTTTGGTCATTCCACTAGGTTTTGTGAGTATATTCTTAGTGGTTTCCCAGCCACTTACCGTAGGCGCATGGTGTGCACTTTGCCTGTTTTCTGCCATTATTATGCTTCCCATGATTCCGTTACAAATCGATGAAGTCATTGCTATGTGGCAACACATGGTGCAGAGAAAACAGAAAGGAGATTCGTTATGGACAGTATTTTGGAAAGGCGGTGAAGCGCTTTCCACTGAAAACGATCAACGTTCCCCAGACTTGGCAACATTTGTAGACAACCCCTGGAAGGTTTTTAAATCATCGCTATGGGGAATGACTGCTCCTTGGCAATTAACCATTTCTGTAATCATTGGACTTTGGTTGATGATTTCTCCAGCCGTTTTCCAGATGGGAATAGAAACATCTGCTGCAAACTTGAACCACTTGGGAGGAGCACTCGTGATCGTTTTTGCAGTAGTGGCCATGGCCGAAGTACTTAGAAGTTTTCGCTATTTCAACGTATTGTTAGGACTAGCGCTGGTAGTTATGCCTTGGTTGATAGAGGATAGCAATATGGCGCACACCCTAAGCAGTAGCCTTGCCGGACTTATCATAGTGACACTTTCCTTTTCTAAAGGGAAAATCAAAGAAACCTACGGACTTTGGGATAAATATGTAGTGTAAAAAATGATTTTTTTGAGAATAGGGTAGGGCAAGTGAAAGCATCAAACTTTAAAATGTCAATCACAGGGTACGGCGAATCAAACAAACTCTCAGATCCATTTTAAGAAATAAATTTTACTAATGATTATTTACATAAAATAAAACAAATGAAAAAGATACTCGTCCCTTGCGATTTTTCTGATTCGGCAGTTCAGGCCTTCATATTTGCATTTCAGATTGCGCAACAAAGCAAAGGAGAAATTATTTTACTCCATGTAATTGAGCTTCCAGTTTTGCGCGGCACAATACAGGTACCAGCACTTTATTTTGAAGATAATTTCTTGAATGATATGAATTTAAGTGCCGAAAAGAAACTAGAAGAACTGAAGACCAAGTGGACGAATGGGTCAATCAATGTTCGCTCCATGATAGAGCACGGCCCCATCACAAGAACTATTATTCATATAGCAGAAGAAAATAGCGTGGATTTGATTGTTATGGGTACACAAGGGGCAACAGGGATTAAAGAGTTTCTTGTGGGTTCAAATACTGAAAAAGTTGTTCGCTTCTCCCCATTGCCTGTATTGGCCATTAGGAAGTCGCTCGAGTTGTCTGACATTAAAAACATTGTATTTCCCACCACACTTGATCCGAATCAAAATAAATTACTGATTCATATCAAAGAATTACAAAATTTCTTTTCTGCTAAGCTTCATCTGTTGCTGGTGAATACACCTCACAATATGAAGAGAACAATTGATGAGAAAGATATGATGGAAGCGTATGCGAAGGATTTTGATCTTCAGAATTATACAATTAACACGCGAAATGATTTTTACGAATCGGATGCCATCATCAATTTCACTATTGAGATTAAGGCGGATATGATTGCTATGGGTACGCACAGTCGCAAAGGTCTGGCTCATTTATTCTCAGGAAGTGTGGCTGAAGAGGTTGTCAATCGTATGGATTGTCCAATATGGACGTATTCCTTGGGAGAATAAAACAGCATTCTATATTTGTATTTAAAATTACAAAAATCAAAAAGAATAATGAAAAAACTGGAAAACAAAAAAACGTTAATGAAGGAAAGCTTGTCTGGGATTGGCATGGAAAGTTTGATTTTTCTTGCCAGTGATAGAAGTTTATTCGTGACTGATGCTAAATTAGGAATGGATACTATAAGTTTGACGCGACGAGTATATTGACGGTCTCGGTACAATTAATCTGGCTTTTTATATTGGCCATACCCATTGCCTGCATCGCGTGGACAGTGACTCACGAAGAAGTTTTTCGTGAATTCAAAGACTATTGTGTTAATCGAAGTGTGCGAGGTAAAACCATAGTGGAAAGAAAATTCTTTTATCTCTTTACCTGTGAATATTGCTTTAGCCATTACGTAACGATTCTTTTTCTTTTTATAACGAATTACACATTACTGATGAGTGATTGGCGAGGTTATATAATTGCAGGATTTTCATTGGTGTGGATTGCCAATATCTATATGAGTTTATTCGGACTGGTCCGGCAGGATATTAAAAAGGAAATGATAGAAAATAAGATGCTTGAAAAGAGAGAAAAAAAATAATCATGATGAAAAAGTTTATTAGCTCTTATATTTTTTACTATTGCCTGCTTAGTAATTATATTAATGGGAGATATGTGTGCTGTTATCGAGATAGAAATCCTTTCAAAATATTTTTCCTGTCCTATGTGGAAATACCTATGGGTGATTTAAAATGACAAATGATTTTATCATAGAATGTTATAAATGAATTGAGGGAGTTATTCCTAGAACCACAAAGATTTAAACAAAGTATTACAGAGCTTCTAATACTTATAAAACTGTCGTTTAATGAGGTTAGTAAAATATTAATTAATTACTATCAAAAAGCAATAGTTTAAAATAAAAGCTTCATCTCACATTTAAAGTCGAATAGGGGAGTCATATGGCGTAGGTCAGCAATATAATTCTTGAAAGTTCAGGGTCTGTTAGTTAATAGATAAAGACAGTAAAGTATAAAAAAGCATCTAAATAGGAAAGTCAAATTCAGGTAAAAGCAGTAGAATGACGCAACCATTAAGATCTAAACACTTGCAAAAGATAAATCCCCAGAGTACCGATACAGAAATGATGGATCTCCTTCAGCGGGAAACCTTTGGGTATTTCCTAAAAGAGGTGAACGGGCATACCGGGTTAATAGCGGATAAAAGCCAACCAGGATCTCCGTCAAGTATAGCAGCGGTAGGTATGGGGTTGAGCTGCTATATTGTCGGTATTGAGCGCGGATATATATCCCGGGATGAGGCAATCAAAAGGACGCTTACCGTTTTAAAGTTTTTCCATACCAGCCATCAGGGTATCGAAGTGGATGCGACAGGATACAAGGGATTCTATTATCACTTCCTGGATATGCAGACCGGAAAAAGGGCATTAAATAGTGAATTGTCCACGATTGATACCGCTATATTATTGGCCGGAGTGTTGACTGCACGAAATTATTTTTCAGGGGAAAATAAATCCGAAACCGAAATCCGGTCTATTGCCGATGAACTCTATGCCCGGGTTGATTGGAAGTGGGCGTTGAACGGTCGTGACTCGGTTGCCCATGGGTGGAAGCCGGAATCCGGCTTTCTTCGTTTCCGTTGGGACGAAAAGTATAGCGAGGCGCATATTATGTATATACTGGCACTCGGCTCGCCCACATTCCCCATCAATCCATCTATCTATAAAAAATGGATATCCACTTTTGAATTTAAAAAACTATACGGAATAGAACATATTTATGCCGGCCCTCTTTTTATACACCAGATGTCGCACATATGGCTTGATTTTAACGGCATCGGTGATGAGCTGAATAAAAAGATCGGTGTGGATTACTTTGAAAACAGTCGGCGTGCAACCCTTGTCCAGCAACGCTATGCCATAGAAAATCCTTTGGGATTCGCTCACTATGGCGAAAATTGTTGGGGGTTTACGGCAAGTGATGGCCCCGGCCCCAGTAAGCGTATTGTTAACGGTGTTCCAAGAAAGTTTTTTGATTACAGGGCAAGAGGGATCCCTTTTGGGCCGGACGACGGCACAATTGCTCCCTGGGCAGTTGCAGCTTCGCTTCCGTTTGCACCAGAGGTTGTTCTAAGAACCATTCGCCATGCCATAGAAAGACATGATTTTGAAAAACATGGTAAATATGGTTTTGATGCAAGTTTTAACCCCACTTTTCCTGTCAAAGACACTCACCAAAGTGTTTGGTTTTCACCATGGAAATTTGGATTAAATCAAGGTCCGATCATTTTAATGATCGAAAATTATAAATCAGGGTTGATATGGAATCAAATGAAAAAAAGTCATCCTATCATAAAAGGTTTGCGACTGGCAAGTTTTACAGGTGGCTGGCTCAACGCTAAATCTTCTTAATAACATTTCTGATTAAACTTCCATGGATAAAACAACAGAAAATATTCAACAATTAGGCATCAATACAGTAAGAATCTTAGCGGCAGATGCTGTTCAAAAAGCAAACTCAGGTCATCCGGGTACTCCCATGGGTTTGGCACCGCTAGGCCATGTGCTGTGGTCAGAGAGTATGAACTATAATCCGAAAAATCCTGAGTGGATAAATCGTGATCGTTTTATTTTGTCAGCCGGTCATGCCTGCATGTTACAGTATACTTTTTTATACTTAACCGGCTATGATATCTCCATGGATGATCTTAAAAAATTCCGGCAACTTCATAGCAAAACCGCAGGGCATCCTGAATACGGATTATTAGCAGGCATTGAAGTGACCACAGGTCCATTAGGACAGGGTTTTGCCAATGGAGTAGGATTTGCAATTGCACAAAAATATATGGCTGCACGTTACAATAAGCCGGGATTTGATATTTTCGATTATAAAATTTATGCCATTTGCAGTGATGGCGATTTGATGGAAGGTGTAACTGCTGAAGCGGCATCTTTGGCAGGGCATCTTCAGTTAGGTAATATGATTTATCTCTATGATGATAATCATATTACTATTGAGGGAAGTACAAATTTAGCTTTCGACGAAGATGTAGCTCAACGCTTTGAAGCATATGGTTGGCATGTCCAGGTGCTTGCAGACGGTAATGATATAGTGGAGTTATCTGCAGCTATAAAAAATGCACAAGCAGATACAAAAAGACCTTCTTTGATAAAAGTTCGTACTCACATCGGTTATGGGAGTCCTAATAAAGCTGGTACTGCTGCCGCACACGGTTCTCCGTTGGGTGAAGATGAAGTAAAATTAGTGAAAAAGCATTTTGGTTTTGACCCTGATAAATATTTTGAAGTGCCTGGTAAAGTTTTGGATTATTACCGTGCTGCCGGAAAGAAGGGAATAAAAAAAGAAGAGAGCTGGAATGAATTATTCAGGAGCTATAAAGAAAAATATACAGAACAGGCTAATGAATATGAATTATTAAGCAGCGGAAAGTTACCTGTAGGGTGGAAGGAAAAGTTACCCGTATTTAAAGCCGGAGATAAGGAAATAGCAACCCGCAAAGCTTCTGGAAAAGTACTGAATGCGATTGCTGATTATTTGCCTAACCTAATTGGCGGTTCTGCAGATCTGGCTCCATCCACAGACACGGACTTGGAGAATTACAAATCATTTACTTCAGAAAATTATTCAGGGCGAAATTTCCATTTCGGAATAAGAGAACATGCCATGGGAGCCATCTTAAATGGGCTAGCCCTTAGCAAATTTATTATTCCTTATGGCGCTACATTCCTTATTTTCTCCGAATATATGCGACCTCCAATTCGCCTCGCTGCCATCATGAAAATTCGTCCAATATTTATTTACACTCATGATAGTATCGCATTGGGTGAAGATGGAACAACGCATCAGCCCATTGAACAATTAATCTCATTAAGATCTATACCAAACATAACGGTTATTCGCCCTGCCGATGCCAATGAAACAACACATGCATGGAGAGTTGCCATAGAACATAACGACGGCCCGGTAGCTATTATATTAACTAGACAGGGACTTCCGGTAATTGACCAGGAGAAATATGCGAAGGCGGATGCATTGGAAAAGGGAGCCTACATTCTATCCGAATCAGAAACAAACCCGGAAATAATTTTGATTGCCACCGGATCTGAAGTTCAATTAATGATTGCCGCACAGCAGCAATTAAAAGAGCAGAACATTGGGGCGCGTGTAGTAAGTATGCCTTCATGGGAATTGTTTGAAAAACAGAATGCCGCTTATAAAGAAAAAATATTTCCACAAGCGCTGAAGAAACGATTGGCGGTGGAAGCCGGCTCGCCTTTAGGCTGGCATAAATATGTAACGGATGAAGGTGATATTATTGGCATCAATAGATTTGGCGAATCGGCCCCAGGCGAGCAAGTAATGCAGGAATATGGATTTACGATTGAAAACGTGGTAAGAAGAGCGAAAGCATTACTTTCATAAAGAGCTAAATTAATGAATCAGGACAGTGCCCAAAGATATTACAAGCCTTGTCATCACTAAATAACATTAATGAAATGAAAATAGGAATTGCTGCAGATCATGGTGGTTTTGAACTCAAAGAAATTATCCATGCATTCCTGCTCAAAAAGGAATACGAAGTGGTGGATTTTGGCTCGTATAAATCCGATGACAAAGATGATTATCCTGACTTCGTAATTCCACTTGCAAAAGCAGTTGCTGCAAAAGAGGTGCAACGCGGTATTGCAATTTGCGGTAGTGGAGTAGGCGCATCAATAGCCGCCAATAAAGTTGTAGGGGTAAGAGCAGCTTTAATTAACGATTATTTTTCTTCACACCAAGGAGTGGAAGATGATGATATGAATTTGATTTGTCTCGGGGGGCGTGTTATAGGTTTTGCAGCAGCACAGGAATTTATCACAGCATTTTTAAACGCAAAATTCACAAGCGCTGAGAGACATGTAAGAAGATTGCAAAAAGTTAAACAGTTAGAAAAAATTAATGTAACTAATCATGGAATCAAATAAAGTAAAAAGCATACTCGATTTCGGTCAAAGCATCTGGCTCGATTACCTGGATCGTAAAATTATGGACTCCGGGGAATTAAAAAAACTGATTGAAGAAGATGGCATCAGGGGCCTTACTTCCAACCCCGCTATTTTTGAAAAGGCAATCAGCAATAGCTCTACTTATGATGAAGATATTGAAGCGTTTTCGAAACAAAAAACCAGTAACGGCGAGATTTTTTTTGGTCTTGCGATCAAAGATATTAAACGTGCCGCTGATTTTTTTAAACCGGTTTATGATGAAACCAAAGGGGAAGATGGTTTTGTAAGCCTTGAGGTCTCTCCTCATCTTGCCCGCGATACAGGGGGAACCATAAAACAGGCAAAAGAATTATGGAAAGCCGTTGACCGAAAAAATCTAATGATCAAAATTCCCGGCACAGCGGAAGGCCTGCCTGCCATCCGGCATTGTATCAGCAAAGGGATAAATATTAATGTTACACTTCTGTTTGGTTTGTCACGATATCGGGACATCACCAACGCTTTCATATCTGGGATTGAAGACAGATTGAATTCCAACCAACCCATTGATCAGGTGGCATCAGTAGCCAGTTTTTTTCTTAGTCGTATTGATGTTATGATCGATCCGCTGCTGGAGGAAAAAGGGTTGAATAAACTGAAAGGAGAAGTGGCCATCGCTTCCGCTAAAAAGGCTTATGAAATTTACCAGGAGGTAGTGAATAGTGAGCGCTTTATAAACCTAGAAGTAAAAGGAGCAAACCGGCAGCGGGTATTGTGGGCAAGTACCAGTAGTAAAGATCCTTCGTTCAGCGATGTAAAATATGTGGAGGCTTTAATTGGAAAAGAAACCATCAATACTATTCCAATGGAAACCCTTGACACTTTTCGTGATCATGGAAAAGCAGGAAATACATTGGAAGATGACCTAGATAAAGCGACCAATGTATTGGAGCAATTAAAAGAAAACGGCATTAATCTAGATGCTATAACCCAGAAGCTTGAAGACGAGGGTATTGAAAAATTCAATAAATCTTTTGATAAACTTTTGGAAAAAATCGAAAAGCAAAAACTACACTCATAGATTCAAGTGATATGGAAAATTCACAGACTAAGGTCGTTTTCTTTGATATAGGCGGCGTGTTGCTCAGCAATGGGTGGGGTCATCTGTCACGGGAAAAAGCAGCTAAAAAATTCAAGCTCAACTATGAAGAAATGGACGTGCTGCACAATTTCATTTTTAACGTGTTCGAAATAGGCAGCATTACCATGGATGATTATCTGGATACGGTAGTATTCAATCATCCAAGGGATTTTTCTAAAGAAGAGTTTAAAAATTTCATGTTCGCTCAGTCTGTAGAGTTACCGGATATGCTTCCTTGGCTAAAAGAATGGAAGAAAAATTGTGGAGTCCGTGTTTTTTCCATAAACAACGAAAGCAGAGAGCTCAATGATTACCGCATTAAAAAGTTTTCACTGCATCAATGTTTTGATGGGTTTTTCTCATCCTGTCACCTAGGTATGCGTAAGCCCGATCCGGGTATTTTTCAATTAGCTATGGGCATAGCGCAAGCGCGACCGGAAGAGTGTGCTTATTTCGATGATAGGCTCATGCTGGCAGAGGCAGGGGAAAAGTTGGGTATCCGCAGCTTTCATCATCGGGATTTTAAAAACACAATAGAAAATCTAATGAACCTAAAGAAATAAAAAACTAAATAAAATGGAAAAGGGAAATCAAAATGTATTTGGCATTTACGGGTTGGGAACCATGGGGAGAAATTTATTGCTGAACATGGCTGACCATGGATTTCCTGTTGCCGGCTTTAACAGACACGATGATAAAGTGACTTTGCTAAAGGAAGAAAGCAAGGGGAATAGTGTACAAGGTTTTACTGACTTAACTGAATTTATCAATAGCCTTAAATCTCCAAAAACTGTAATGCTGCTGGTGACAGCGGGCAAAGCAGTAGATGAAGTTATTACAGAAATCCTCCCATTATTGAAGAAAGGCGACCTTATTATTGACGGTGGAAATTCGCATTTTACCGATACAGACAGGCGCTACAAAGATCTGAAAGAAAAGGGTTTTCATTTTATTGGAATGGGCGTTTCAGGAGGTGAAGAAGGCGCCCGCAGAGGACCAAGCATGATGCCGGGTGGCGATAAGCATGCTTATCAATTGGTAAAGCCCATTCTTGAAACAATAGCAGCACACGTCAATGGTGATCCTACTGTTGCCTACATGGGGCCGGGATCAGCAGGACATTTTGTTAAGATGGTGCACAATGGAATCGAATATGCGCTGATGCAACTGATAGCAGAAACATACGAGGTTTTAAAGAAGGGGCTTCACCTGAATAATGAAGCCATCCATGCGGTTTTTAAACAATGGAATGATGGCAGGCTCCAATCTTTTCTACTGGAAGTGACCCGTGATATTTTTGTATTTAAAAACCCAGGTGCAGATCATTTATTGCTGGATGATATTAAAGACGAAGCCAAAGCAAAAGGAACGGGAAAATGGACTTCCCAGGTAGGCATGGATATCAATTTGCCAATCCCAACCATTGATATTGCCGTTTCCATGCGTGACTTATCTAAATATAAAACATTAAGAGTGCAAGCAGCGGCTATTTATTCTGATACTACAGAGATGCCTCTGGAAGATAATCCTGATGAATACATAGCAAACCTGGAACAGGCATTTTACTTTAGTATGGTAACGGCTTATGCACAGGGGATGCACTTGCTTTATAAAGCATCTCAGGAATATAATTATGATCTAGAACTGGACCAGATCGCTAAAATATGGCGAGGTGGCTGTATCATCCGGGCAGCGTTTTTAGAAGATATTTATAGCGCATTCAGTACAAATGCAAAGCTGGAACATTTGCTATTGGATAAGTCCATTCAATCAACACTGAAAAACAGCTTACCGGGCATCCGCACCATAGTTTCGGACTCTGCAAAATTTGGCATGGCACTCCCTGCTTATGCAGCATCATTGAATTATTTTGATGCTTTTCGCAGTGAAAAAATGCCAGCAAATCTCATACAGGCGCAGCGGGATTATTTTGGGGCGCATACTTATGAGTTGATTGGTAAAGTAGGTGTTTTTCATACCGAATGGCAAAGTGATGTTTCCTAAGCATTTAAATGCATATGAAAATTATAACTAAGTGATGAATATATCGCCTTTAGCAGGAAAAATAGCCATATCACAAATGCTGGTAGATATCCCTAGGCTTGTCACTGCTTATTACACAGGAATACCTGATACTTCTGTATCAGAACAACGTGTTGCATTCGGCACTTCAGGTCATCGTGGATCATCATTAACAAATTCATTTAATGAAAATCATATCCTTGCTATCACTCAAGCCATTTGTTTCTACCGCAAGGAACACAGAATAAATGGCCCTTTATATCTAGGCATTGATACACATGCGCTTTCAGCACCTGCTTTTGCTACTACTATGGAAGTACTAGCTGCAAACAATGTTGAAGTGATGATTGCTGTTGGAGATGAATATACACCAACGCCGGTTATCTCTCATGCTATTTTACAGTACAATACGGGGCGAAAAACTGGATTGGCAGACGGTATAGTTATCACACCTTCACATAATCCTCCGGGTGATGGGGGCTTCAAGTACAATCCACCCAATGGCGGGCCCGCATCGGGAACTATCACCAATTGGATACAAGCGAAAGCAAACGAATTGCTACAAAACAATCTTCAGTTAATAAAAAGATTTTCTTTTAAAAAAGCATTAGCTGCTGCTACAACCCATCAGCACGATTATCTGAATACTTACATAAATGATCTAGGAAATGTTATTGATATGAACCTGATCCGGGATTCAAAGATCAGTATAGGTGTTGACCCATTGGGTGGTGCCGGTGTACATTATTGGGAGCCAATTTCAGATCGCTACAAACTCAATCTGACTGTTGTAAATAAAATAGTTGACCCCACCTTTAGTTTCATGACAGTGGATTGGGATGGGCAGATCCGTATGGATCCGTCTTCACCGTATGCGATGCAACGATTGATTGATATGAAAGATCGTTTTGATATTTCTTTTGCCTGCGATACGGATCATGACCGGCATGGTGTTGTTACAAAAAGTGCAGGGTTGTTAAATCCCAATCACTATTTATCTGTTGCCATTTTTTATCTGCTGCAACATCGCCCCTTGTGGACAAAAAATGCAGCAATTGGTAAAACAGTTGTCAGCACTCAGTTGATTGACCGCATTACTGCAAAATTGGGAAGGCATCTCTATGAAGTACCGGTCGGTTTTAAATGGTTCGTTGATGGTTTGCTGGATACTTCACTTTGTTTTGGTGGTGAGGAAAGTGCAGGTGCTTCTTTTTCAAGATTGGATGGAAATGTGTGGACAACAGATAAAGATGGATTTGTACCGGCCTTGCTATCAGCAGAAATTACAGGAAGGCTTAGTCGTGATCCCGGCACTCTATATGATGAATTGATAAAAGATTTTGGTGAACCTTTTTACGACCGTATTGAAGCAAAGGCAACTCCTGAACAAAAAGAAAGACTTAGTAAACTTTCACCTGATTTTATCAATCAAAAAGAGTTAGCCGGTGAAAAGATTAATGCCATACTAACCAAAGCTCCGGGAAACCATGCTAAGATCGGAGGGCTGAAGGTAATTTCAGAAAACGGATGGTTTGCTGCACGCCCGTCTGGAACAGAAGATATTTATAAGGTCTATGCTGAAAGTTTTTTAAGTAAAGATCACCTGACAAAAATCATTGAAGAAGGTGAAAACATTGTTAACGATGCATTGAAAAAAAAATAGTTTGAAATGTATGCTGCATCTCATGAATTCATGCGACTATAAAGACCTTTTTAGGAGCTGTTATAAGCAGTTCGAATATGATATTTTGACTTAGATTTATTTTATTCCGTCTACCAGTATTCATCAGATAATAAAGTACAAATTATCGCAACTTTAATTTTGTATTTGAGTATAGTAGTAGGTGTTTCGATTAAGAAAAATGAACGTTATGGCGATTGCCATATTTTTTCTGGCCTCCATTACAGGAGTCTATGGTACATTTTTTATCTGCAATACTGTATTATCAAGTGAAGAAGTCGGTCATTCTCATGATGCCAATCATCATGTAGAGGTTGCTGAAGGAACTCATTCTCATAATTCCGACTCCTCAACAGATGATTGTTGCGACGATTTAACCTTATCATTTTTAAATGGAGCCAAGGTGTTGGCAAATCAACTTCACGTTGAATTCCCTTCGATTGGAGAGATAATTATCCTCCAGCCTGTAACTTTCAAACTAGTTGGATTTGAAAATTTTGGTAGTCCATCACACGTTATTGATCCGCCTCCAAAAGCGGTTCATCGGAGGATTTTGTATCAGTCCTTTATTATCTGATTCCTCTTCAATAAGAAGATCAATTTCATTGATTTTCAAATTCCCTATTTCTAAAGCCTAATGACTGACGAGAACCTATTTTTCAATTGGAAAATAGTATCGATTTCAATCTATTTAGCATAGGTTTCTTAATGATTCTCGGGACTTTCCTGCGGAATTTCAAAAACGAACAATTTCAAAAACTAACTATAATGAAAAAATTCATTCTATTGGTTTCACTGGCTCTGGGGAGCTTGGGAGCCTATGCACAGCATGTTCACGGTAGTAATGACCACAAAAACACAGAAGAGATGAGCCCGATGGCTCCAATGTTTAAGGATCAAGCAATTGGCAATGCCTACAGTAAATACATTGAGCTTAAAAATGGACTAGTTACCTCCGATGCATTAAAAATTAATGATGCTGCAGCACTTTTGGTGCTTGCACTGCAGGATGTAAATGATGGAGGCAAAGTCCTATATGAAGCACGAATGGTATCTAAAGCAAAGAATTTGGAGGAGCAGCGGAAGATGTTTGCTTCGCTAAGCAATGAAATGGTTGCGCTGATTAAAAATGCTAAATTATCCATGGGTACGATTTATGTTGATTTTTGCCCGATGGCCAATAATAGTACTGGAGCATATTGGCTTTCTAACGAGATGGCTATAGCAAACCCATACTTTGGCAGTAAGATGCCTACCTGTGGGAGTGTGAAAGAAAAAATCGAATAATCATGGAAGCTCTAGTACCAGAATGGGCACCAAATATCCACCCATTGATTATTCACTTTCCAATTGTCCTATGGTTGGTGGCAGTTTTTTTTGATTTGATTTCCCTTATTATCAAGGAAGCATGGATTCGAAAATCGACTATGGCATTGTATGGACTTGGTGCCATAAGTGCCTATGCAGCTTTCCTTAGTGGGAATCAAGCAATTGATATTGTGACCATCCCATTTCAGGGAGAAATGACAGCAAGTAATCACTCCGATTGGGGCAGCTACACTCTCTATTTCTTTATCTCTTATGCAATAGTCCGAGGATTTATCTTCTGGAAACAGTGGGACAAGAAAAAAATAGTCGCCGTTACACTTTTCATACTTGGAACCATCGGAATGGGGATGGTCGCAAAGACCGCAGATATGGGAGGAAAGCTTGTGTATAAGTACGGTGTAGGGATTAACAAATAATTATTACTCAACAGTAAACAATAATCAAAATGAAATACATAAAAATAATGATCGCCCTCTTGGCGGCAACTCTTGTTGTGTCATGTTCACAAGGGGAAAAATCCAGTGAAGAGCATATCATGACCGAGGCGGAAGGGCAAGACCACGGTACGATGGAAGCAGCTGACCATGGAGGTCAGGGAGAGTCAACAGTAAGCAGCGGTGAGATGAATAATTGGACACCTGGAAATGATGGTGTGAAATCTATCCAATCGGACTTCCATTTTATAGCAGGAGCAATTGAAAACATCAATCCTGAGGTGCTCTCTGAGGGCAGTCAGAATGTGATGAAACTTACTTCAGATGGCACTCCAACTGCGTTCGTTTTTCACACCTCTTACGGAAATGTGGGAATGGCCGCAATGCTGAACCTGAAAGGTTTTAATGGTACGGTAAAACTGATTCATCATGCACAGAACACTAGCAACTATGAATTTGTGGCTATTAATAGTGACAAGATGAAGCTTGGACGTGTAGTGGATGGGAAAGAAGAAATCTTTGATGAGAAAACGTATGAGTCTGCAGACGACTGGACTAACCTTAGAGTTTCTGCTGCTGGCACACACTTCAAAGGCTACATAGGAAATAAGACAATCACTCACGGCCATGGTGATATGATGAAGGATGGATATGTCGGTATAATGCTTGAAGGCAAAGGAATGCTCCAGATCAAATATGTCGAACTTACTCCCATGGAAAATGAATAATCTGCATGATATTTAAATTCTTAACAACCCTCTAAGGCACCTACTGTCTTGCAGGGTTGCTTTTTCAAACCTTGATAATGAAATTATGAAATCTAATTTTAACTATTTAATGCTACTGACCTTGTCCATTTTCTTGTGGAGTGGATGCTCTGAACAAAGGGAGAAAGTGGAAGATCAATCGGCTATTGGCACAACTGATGATGAAGCCAAAGTAAAGGAGGTCCTAATGGCGTATAAGGCAGGTGTTGAAGCCTTAAGTACGACCGGTCTAAATGACCTTTTTATCAAAGATTCAGAAGTATTTGAGTCTGGAGGTGTGGAAGGTTCTTTTGCCCACTATCAAGATCATCATCTCTCACCCGAACTGAAGGCATTCAAGTCATTTTCTTTTAGTGATTATAAAGTCACTGTTCAGATAGATCTGCCATATGCATTCACAACCGAAACATACGATTACACGATTGCCTTGGCCTCTAATGAAAGAACCATTGTACAAAAGGGTGTTGCAACTTCCATCCTAAAGAAGGTAGATGCAGAATGGAAAATCCTAAAGACTCATACCTCTGCAAGAGCCAAAAAATCAGAGGCAGAAGCAGGTAACTAATTCACTTCAAAATTTAATAACCATGAAAACCATCGCGACATATTCTTTATTTATGGCTTCCATTTTCTATAGCCATGTAATTTTTGCTCAAACTGAGACAGACCAAGTAAAGCAGGTAATGAAAAAATACAAGGAGATACTGGAAAGCTTGGATGTTTCTAAATCTTACGCCCTGTTCACGGAAAATTCTCAAGTTTTGGAACAAGGCAAAATCGAAGGAACCTATCGTGACTACATAGCCAATCACATTGGTCCGGAGCTTGGTCATTTTTCCTCTTTCACTTTTAGTGAATACGAAATAGAAGTTGTGGTTGATCTGCCCTATGCTTTCACTACGGAATCGTATATGTACAACATTGTACTTAAAGATGAGGACAAGAAAGTAGAGCGAAAAGCGACAGCCACTTCGATTTTGAAGAAGATCGAAGGAGATTTGAAAATTATCAAAACGCATAGCTCTTCCAGAGCCAAGAAGTAATGGAAATGAAAGGATATATCCATGCGTTTGGCTTTGAGTGATTGAGCATTTGGTACGATTTACCTATCAGATTGACCATGCGTTTTGCCGGACAAGAAAACCAACGTTGAAAAAACCAAAAGAGCTGTTTCTGACAAAGCTCAGAAAAGCGGAACTGAAATCTGAATTTTAGTTATTTTAGTAATTAGATTTTATGAAAAACATCCCATATAGATTAACCTTGTTTTTGATGCTACTGGTTATTTTGACCAGTACAATTTCAGCTTCCGGGAATTCTGTTGAAAAAGGAAAAACTTCTTGCTCAAAACAAGATAATTATCCGGATGATAAATTGTGTTGTGATAACGGAGATAATCATGATGTAGGTGGGGGAGTAAACTGTGAAAACACAGCTTGCCATTATCCATGTATAATTAATATGCCTGTTTTTACCAATGATTTTGAATCATCGAACATTAATAACTTTATTCTTTTGCTTAACCATGGGACTTACGTTCACCACATCCCTAAAGCAGTTTATCTTTCTATCTGGCAACCACCAGAAATAAGCTGATTCACTTTTTGACAGGAGCTAACCTGTCCTGTATTGAATACAAACCAAAGGCTTGTATTCGCTTCCTTCTATCATAGTTTAAAATTCATAAAAATGAAATCATTTAAGATTATAATGATTGCACTTATGGTGCTATCATCAACAGCGCTTATCGCTCAAATAAAAAACCCTCAAACGGAAATCGTAAAAATTTTCGGTAACTGTGACATGTGTAAAACTGCTATCGAAAGCGCAGGAAACATTAAAAATACGGCCAGCGTCCATTGGAACAAAGACAGCCAGATGGCCGAAATTACCTACGATTCTAAAAAGTCTAATCGAGACGAAATATTAAAACGAATTGCATTGGCAGGTTATGACAATGACCACTATTTGGCTCCGGACAATGCGTATGCACAGCTGTCGGAAGATTGTAAATATGAAAGACTAAAAAAAGAGCCTGTAATGGCTATGATGCCATCTAAAATGGAGATGGAGATGAATGAGACAACTTCTGAAAACCATACAGCGATGGCTGAAATGAAAGAACCTAATGCTTTGGATGCAGTTTTTAAAACTTATTTTGCTATAAACGATGCCTTGGTAAAAACCAATTCGGCTACGGCAAGTGCCATGGCATCAGAACTGTTGAATGTGATTAAGGCCTTGGAAATAGAGTCGATTAAAGCGGAAGAACAAACCGCATTAACCAAAGTGTTGCCTTCAATAGTGGCAGACGCAAAAGGCATTTCAGAAACCAAGGATATCGTCAAGCAACGGGAGAAATTCAAAGGATTGTCAAAGAACATGCACGAAATCATAGCTTTTTACAGCTCCAATGAAACTCTTTACTATCAATATTGCCCAATGCAGGATGCCAATTGGTTGAGCAAGGACAAGACAATTAAAAACCCCTATTACGGTTCACAGATGTTAAACTGCGGCTCCACTGTGGAAACTATTAATGACAAAAACTGAAGCACAATAAAAATCTAATTTTTAGATAACGAAATGAAAAAATTAATCTTAGTGCTTCTGTTTCTTGGGACGTTTTCCCTACAAGCACAAAATATAGTGCGATACGACCTTTTTGTGCGCGATACCATTGTCAATTTTTCCGGCAAAGAAAGGCACGCCATTGCGGTGAATGGGCAAATACCAATGCCAACGCTCACGTTTACGGAGGGAGACATCGCCGAAATTTATGTACACAATGAATTGGATGAAGAAACATCCCTGCATTGGCACGGCTTGTTTTTGCCTAATAAGGAAGATGGCGTTCCTTACCTTACCCAAATGCCCATACCGCCTCACACTGTCCATAAATATACCTTCCCCATCATACAACACGGCACTCATTGGTACCACAGCCATTTTGGACTACAGGAACAGATAGGGATGTACGGATCTATGATTTTGAATAAAAGAGTCGATGACAAAACATTCAGAAAAGGGATAGATGATTTAGCCACTATCCCCATAGTTTTAAGTGAATGGACAGACATTAAACCAGAAAATGTTCATAGAATGCTTCACAATGCATCGGACTGGTTTGCAATAAAAAAAGGGACTACACAAAGCTATGCAGAGGCCGTTAAAACTGGATACTTCAAAATTAAGCTCCATAATGAGTGGAAACGAATGCTCGCAATGGACGTAAGTGATGTTTATTATGAAAAATTCCTCATCAATGGTAAAAGCGAAAATGAGGATACATCTCTGAAAGGTTTGAAAGCAGGGGATAAGGTACGGCTGAGGATTTCAAACGGAGGTGCATCCAGCTATTTCTGGCTCACTTATGCCGGCGGAAAAATAACCGTGGTCGCCAATGACGGTAATGATGTAGAACCCGTGGATGTGGATAGAATGCTCATTGCCGTATCAGAAACCTACGACGTGGTGGTCACCATACCTTCGGACAATACGGCATTTGAATTTTTGGCAACATCGGAAGACCGCATAAAATCGGCTTCCATCTATTTAGGCGATGGTATTAAACAGCTCACTTCGCCACTGCCCAAACTGAAATACTTTGAGGGGATGGAAATGATGAACGGAATGATGAAAATGAACGGCGATCTGGACCAGATGGGAATGAATATGAGTATGCAGCAAATGGATATGAATGTGGTAATGTATCCTGAAATAACTGGGCCTGCAGCTAATGGAAAGGGTATGAAAATGGAAAAGGATGATGAAGAACATTCAGGCCATAAAATGGATCAAATGAATGGAATGAAAATGAGCGAGGATAGGTACAAAAGCAATGAGCTATCCGATATTACTACGCTCAACTATGCCATGTTGAAGTCGCCAACCGTAACGACGCTTCCCGAGGATGCACCTGTTAAAGAGCTACATTTTACGCTTACTGGAAATATGAGCCGTTATGTTTGGAGCTTAGACAACAAGGTTATTTCCGAAACCGATAAAATCCTGATAAAAAAAGGTGAAAAAGTGAGGATAACCATGTACAACAATTCTATGATGCGACATCCGATGCACTTGCACGGCCACGATTTCAGGTTGCTAAACGGGCAAGGTGAATACGCTCCACTTAAAAATGTGGTGGATATCATGCCTATGGAAACTGATGTGATCGAGTTTGAGGCGAATGTTGAAGGCGATTGGTTTTTTCACTGCCATATTCTGTACCATATGATGAGTGGTATGGGTAGGGTGTTTAGCTACGAAAATCAGGAACCTAATCCCTTGATTCCAAATCCAGCACTCGCCTTGAGAAAACTAAAAGGTGATGATAGATCCTTCCACGTGATGGCAGAAAACGATTTTGCTACCAATGGAAATGATGGGCAACTGATGATTCAAAGTACAAGATGGAGTATTGGTACCGAATGGCGTTTGGGATACAATGATATGCACGGGTATGAAACAGAAACCCATATAGGCCGATATATTGGAAAAATGCAATGGTTGATGCCGTTTGTCGGCTTTGATTGGCGCTATCGAAAATTGGGTCATAATGAGGTCGAGAAAAACCTTTTCGGTCAAAAAGACACCAAGGATAATCGTTCATTAGTTAGTCTAGGTGTCGCTTACACGTTGCCAATGCTCGTAGTAGCTCAGGCTGAAATATTCACCGATGGAAATGTTCGGTTGCAATTTGAGCGTAATGACATTCCACTAACCCAAAGGTTGCGTATGAACCTTATGTGGAATACTGACAAAGAATATATGGCCGGATTACGATATATAGCAACTCGGAATTTGGGAGTAACCACTCATTACGACAGTGATATGGGATTTGGTATTGGTGCAATGCTAAACTATTGATGAAAGAAAAGTTTTCACTTAAAGCCATACTTATACGTTATTCGCCTAGCTTATCAGGTATTCAAGAATTGCTAAAGAGTATGGCTTTGCGTTTGCTTCACGCACGCTGAAATAAGATTTTAGGTATTTAACAGCGAAAAGGAAAATGTCAGTGAGTAATTGTATAGAAGGCAGCGGACTATTGCTCAAACTCCGATTCTCACAAAACCGTTAATGGTCTCGTTAACTATTCCTGAATTTAAGGAACAGTTTTTTTTAAAAATTATCATATTTGAATCCTATCAAGATGTACTAATTGTGATTTAATTACGCCTAAAAGAATTGAATTATTTTTTTCTATTCCTTATTACAGCAATTTAACCTAATCCCAGCACACGAGGCAAGAGACTACGGCATAAAGCCACTCGCCTTCGGCTCATTATTTATTCCGTTTCCTCTTGCACTTAGTGCCGGGCTCAGGCTGGTGGAGCTTCATAAGTATTTGTAAAACTAAAACACAAAAGCTATGAAGACTAAAGTAAAAAAATCAGCAAAAAGAACGAGACAGGACATGTTTAAAACTTCCGGAGACTCTTCGGATATCTATGAGAAGTTTACTAACCTGATCATCGAGAAATTGGAACAGGGAATTATTCCTTGGAAACAACCTTGGAGTGAGTTGGGACTGCCTTCGAATTATCAGACTAAAAAGCCTTACAAAGGAATCAATCTTTGGCTGCTATTATCCTATGGACATCAGTATCCTTACTACCTCACCTTCAAACAAGCGAATGCATTAGGTGGAAAAATCCTAAAGGGAGCGAAGGCAATTCCTATCTGCTACTGGAACTTTGTCTTTAGAGATAAGAAAACAGGAAAAGTGATTCCTGAAAGATTGATAGGGATGTATGATTTAAAACAGGTTTGTAGGTCTGGATTTCTCAGAGAGTTTAAAGTATTTCCTATCGAACAGATTGATGGGATTGACTGGGAGTTTCCTGAGGTAAATAAGAATATACAATTTACCGTAAATGAGCAATGCCAAAGAGTATATGATGAAATGCTAAGAGCTCCAGAATTGAATCACAAAGGATCATCTGCTTACTATAGAGCAGATCTCGATCAAATTACACTTCCAGAAAGAAAGCTGTTTCCAAGCAGTGAAGAATATTATGGAGTACTATACCATGAGTTGATCCACTCAACAGGACATTCTTCAAGACTGGATAGGGTTGGAGTATCAGATCCTCACCAGTTTGCTTCTGAAGAATACAGCAAAGAAGAACTGATTGCTGAAATGGGAGCTGGATACCTGAATAATTACACCGTAATATTGGATAAGAATTTACTGGAAAACTCAGTAGCCTATATCCAAAACTGGCTGAATGAACTTAAAAACGACAAGCATCTTTTAATTGAAGCAGCTGGAAAAGCACAAAAAGCAGTGGATTATATTCTCAATGCCTGTCCTTTTTAGAAAGAGGGGGAAACCCCTTTTTTTGGTCATTCCATATTGTTACTAACAGAAACGAGATAAAGCCTTGCTCGTATCAAATCAAGGACATTCTGGTAATTCTTCTAGTAAATTATGTAAATAGTCATTTCCTTTCGCACTTAGAATGGATTCGGAATCAGTTGAGGTGCAAACAGTAACTTGTAATTCTTCACGATTTTCGGTGATATAGAATTCCCAAGTCCCCGAATTGATTCCCTCAATTGCCTCTTTGGTAGAAATGGTCCATTTATCACCAGTTCCATTTACCCCTCACACATGCGTGATACTTCCCCCAAGAGGTACTTCAGATATTTTTTTTGCACATAGAATTCGTAATCGCTTCATGAATAACTCTTAGTTGGAGTGCAAAGATGCATGATGCTTTGCGAACAACAATTTGAGTTGGGGGTTTTTGGAGTTACTTATTAATTGTATCCAAAATTTGTGGTCGATAGATAAGTTCTTTTATTTGAATCATCTTTATTATATAAATATTTTAGCCTTATTCTATCTTCTCAAAAAGGATTTGGATCAACTCGATCAGCTAAAGACTTATAACCTTCGGAATGAGTATAGTATTGTTAAAAAATACCCTATATAGGGTATTTTTTTTGAAGTATAATGGCTATAAACTTGTTATACTCATTTCATTTTCTTGTCAATATGTGTCAAAATGTTTTTGATATCGATTATAAATGATAGGTTCGAGAAACGTATTTATCCTATTTCGCTATGAGATTCAAATTAATTCTTCATCGGTCTGGCATTGGAAAGTTTATCCCAATCAACTATCAGTACGAACTTTCATCTGCTATCTATAGGATAATTGATCAGTCCAATTCTGATTTTGCCTCTTTTCTTCATGAAGTAGGTTATAGGACTAGAGGTAAGCCTTTTAGGTTGTTTACATTTTCGAGGTTGTTTTTCAAGGGGTTCAAAGTACATGTTGAATCCGGTCGGATTGAGCACTATGGACATCAAGTAGAATTTGAGGTTAGTTTTCTGGTGGATAGAATAGCAGAAGAGTTTATTAAGGGGCTTTTTCTGGGACAGGAAATATTTTTGGGGGACCAGATCTCAGGCACTACCTATCAGGTTCAGCGGATAGAGGCAAAAGCTAAGCCTATGTTTAAACAAGTGATGCAGTATCGATGTCTTTCGCCCATTTTGGTAAAGCGCAAACGCATCTCTGGAGGAGAAGATTACCTCAGTCCAGATGTGAAAGGATATAGTGAGCTGATACTGGAAAACCTTCTATCTAAAAGCATTGCACTTTCTATGTCATTCCAAAATGAAGGGAATTCTTTAGCAGAAGATCGTCCACAAATAGGCATGTCGGTTTCAGGCAAAATTTATAAAAATGGTGTAATAATTAAGCAGCTGACACCCCAGCAAACCAAGCTGATCGGATACAGCTTTGAATTTGAACTTAATGCTCCTGCCGAACTCCAAGAGATTGGCTATTACGCTGGGTTTGGGAATCTAGGGAGCCAGGGATTTGGGTGTGTGGAAGTGAAAAGTTAAGAGTTTAAAAGTTATTCGAATCGCTAATTTTAGTTCAAGATAAAATCTTTATCGAAGCTCAAAGGAAAACGTTTCCCTTCCTTTTTTTAAGAAATTAAATAGTTAATGTCTAATGAATATTACAAAATGAGAATCAAGCTTTTCCTAACGCCCAATACGTCAAATCTTTCATTTGATCACATCCCATTACTAGTTGGAGTTGTCCACAAGTGGCTTGGATCAAATAATCCATTTCATGGAAACCCATCACTCTATTCCTTTTCTTGGCTCCAAGGTGCGAGGAAAGGAAATGGAGGATTAAATTTCCCCCAAGGAGCTAGCTTTTTTATTAGCGCGCATGACGAGACTTTAATAAAGCTTATAGTTAGAAATGCAGTAGATCAACCTGAGCTATTTGCAGGAATGAAAGTGAGGGAGATCCGTATGCAAAGTAATCCCTCATTTGATAGAGAAGAAGAATATTTCTCTGTTGCGAGTCCGGTACTGATCAAAAAGAAAGAAGAGAACAGGATTAAACACTGCTTGTCCACCGACCAGGAAGCTGATGAACTTCTTATATTATCTATGAGAAATAAAATGAATATAGCTGGGATAGATTCATCTGACATGACTATTTCATTTGATCCTGATTATCGATCAGCTCATACCAAACTTATCAATTATAATGGGATAAAGAACAGAGCAAACGTATGTCCTGTGATCGTGAAGGGCACACCAGAACAGATTGCATTTATTTGGAATGTGGGTGTGGGAAATAGCACCGGTATTGGATTTGGAGCTTTAAACTGATTTGAATATGAATTATTATGTTGTGAAGTATTCCGGGCCTTTTGGATTTATCAAGCCTTGGACGGCGGTTAGGGATGGCGGTAATCCAGGGGAAATAAATACGATGACTCAGCAGTTTTTGACTCCATCAATATTAGAAGGAATGGAAAAGAAACTTTTCCCTGAATTACTAAAGCCAGAATACTGGGGTCGAATTCTTAAAATTAAAAGATACAGGCTAAACTATCAAGGTATAAATGGTCAGCTTGAAAGAACATGGTCAAAAGGTGGATTTTCTTCTAACAAAGAGAAAGGGATCTATAAGACTAATTTAGGCGTTTTGAACAGAGGCGTAATGTTAAATCCCAACTTATACCTTGCTTTTCAAAATAGAAAAGATGCAGAAATAGCTTTTACTCAAACCTTATGTCTATGTAGAAACGAGGATTTAATATTTCCTGAATCTCTCGAAGAAATTGAAGATGATAAATTTGACGAAATTAATGGCTTTGAATTAATTTTCACGGAGGCTGAAAGTGGCTTTAAAGTTGGGCACAATAGGTTCGAAAATGCTTCTGAAATGTTTGGTGAATTAAAAGTGTTTGGCAATCCCATTCGCACTTAATATGATTCCTTTAACTGAAATATTGGCCAAGAGTAAAAATTATGGTGGTTTAACATTACTTGAACATACGCAGCAAGTGACAGAAGCTATTGAATTATTTGCCACCAAATATTCATTCAATTTCAATATTGATGTTGCTAGAAGAGGGGCTATTTTACATGATTTAGGCAAAGCACACCCTTATTTTCAAAGAAAAATAAAGGATATAAATAGCGGAAGTCTATCCGAAATCAGAGAATGGAATTTTGTTCACAGACACGAAATATCTTCACTGGCATTCCTTCCGTGTTTTCCTAAAGAAGAATGGAATAGTTTAATAGATCTAGTTATTGGTCACCATAAATCTATTGAAAATGACCCAAGCGGAAGAGGTATAATTGATTTGGTGGAAAATGATAGAATGCTAATTGACAATCATTTAAAAGACTGGAATGATTGGAAGGGATATGGTTTCGAGATTTTAAATCTATTTAAGATCAAGACAAAAGATATTAGTTATGAAGAAGCAAAATCAGCTTTAGATTATGTGATTGGATTTTGTGAAAGAAAAAATAATGGATATTCTCCTCTGAGAGGTCTATTAAAGTCAGCAGATCATTTCGCATCTGCATTTACACATAATACAAGCAGTCATTTAAAGTATCTATTTGAAACTCCAGATTTAAGCTTCTTTCGTGATGAAGAAAGAAAAAGTGACCTTTATCCGCTTTCTCAAATTTCAACTGACGACTCGAGAAAACATACATTAGTAGTTGCTTCAACAGGTGCTGGAAAAACTGATTTCCTTTTAAGGAGAAGCGAAGGAAGGGTGTTTTATACATTGCCCTATCAAGCATCTATTAACTCTATGTGGGAGCGAATCAAATCTGTAGTTCCGAATAAAGACATTCGTTTATTACATGCGACTTCTAGAATTGTAACCAAGAATAATATTGATGAGCAAATTTTGCAACCGCTAGCAGGCTCTGCAGTCAAAATATTAACGCCTCATCAATTAGCATCCATAATTTTCGGAACTTCTGGTTTCGAAACTGTCATGCTAGATTTGCATGGGACTGATGTGATTCTTGATGAAATCCACACATATTCTGATTTTTCTAGGTCTATGGTTTTAGAAATCGTAAAAGCGTTGATCCGATTAGACTGCCGAATCCATATTGGCACCGCTACAATGCCAACAGTTCTTTACAATGAACTTTTAAATATGCTTGGAGGAAAAGAACAAGTTTATGAAGTGAGTTTAGCTAAAGAAATTTTGGACACATTCGATAGGCATCGAATTGATAAACTAGAGGATGAATCTATGATTGAAGGAATTTTAAGAGATGCATTCGCTAATAATGAAAAGGTATTGGTAATCTTCAATACGATTAAAAAGGCACAAGATTTTTACAAGAAGATAGAAGAAGAAGAGGATTTCAGATTCATTTCAAAAATGTTAATCCATAGTAGATTCAAACGCGGTGATAGAGTTGAATTGGAAACGAAATTAAAGTCGGAATTCAATGGCGATGGAAGCGAATTATTTGGTAATGGGTTGATGCCTTGTATGGTTGTTTCAACACAAGTTGTTGAAGTAAGCCTTGATATTAGTTTTGACAGAATGATTACTCAATGTGCTCCATTGGACGGTATGATTCAACGATTTGGAAGAGTTAATCGCAAACGTACTATAGACACCATCGGCAAATTTAAACCAGTACATGTAATCAAACCGAGCGGAAGTGTATTGCCTTACAAAATGGAAATTTTGAAAGCCAGCTTCGACCAATTGCCTTCCGAATTTGAAGTGTTGAAAGAACGAAGCCTTCAAGAAAAAATTGATGTAGTATATCCGATTCTTGAATCGAAAGAAATTGATGTTCATTTAATTTACAAAAACGATCGCTACCAAATCAAGGAATTAACTAATAACAAGAAGGCCGTTTTGGTAGATGCGCTAGAGATCGAAAGTTCCACTTGTATTTTAGAAACAGACAGAGGAAAATATTTAGATGGAAACTGGGAAGAAAGGTTACAAATGGAAATTCCTATTAACTATAGAACCATTAGCAGACATGAATCTAAATTTGAGCAATTAGAGGTTGGATCTTATCCATTTGTTATTCCGCAGCAAGAATTTGAATATCAAAAATACGGATTACAATTAGTTGAACATGATAATTTTATTTAGGTATGTATACAAGTTATATCGGAAAGAAATTTCTAAGAATTTATAAAGAGAAGGAAAAAAAACCTGAGAATTACACTGCGAAAGAGTTTTTTGATGAAGTTTTGTTCCCTGTCTTTTTTGACGATGAAAAGCATCTTATGCACGTTCATGGTTCTACATTTTTTCAATCAGTGGGCAAAAATGACCTAAAAACAGGTGAATCAGAATCTTATTTCAGGCTTAACAGATTACATCAAGATATTGCTAACAATCGAATAAGTGGTTCTACATATGTTGGATACGCTGCTGGTAAAATTGACCAGCCAACATCTGGACAGGTTAGTTCAATAGGCCACAATATCGAATCAGAAGAAGTCTATGCTTCTTGGGTTGGAGAAGGTTTATCAATCGGCTTTTCAGGCGGGTTAATTCTAATTGATAACGAAGAAATTATGTGGAATTTGTTTAAAGGATGGATTTTATACCGGAAGTACATCAATCAAACTCCAAACATAAAAGGTCGTCAAATCGAGACTTGGAATGGGCATTGGTTAGCTCATTGTTTTAGTAAAGATTTTAACAAAGAACATCCTTTGACATTTTTCGAATTACCAATTGGAACAAGTGGAGAAGAAAAAGGTACAATTTCTATTGCTACATTAAATTGGGCTAAGATAATTTTTGCTCTATCAAGAAAGTTTCCCAATACTGTAATTACTTCTCACGCTTATTTTCTTGGTAAAACAAATACAACTTTTGGTTTTATCAACTTATACCTACCTGATGTAAGAAGGATGTTTGAGTTAAGAGACAAATTATTTCTCGATAAAGAAAAAATGGTATTAAGTGATAAAGAAATAGAAACGCTTGAACCTTTTTATCGATTCAACGAAGCCTGTAAAATGGGGACTATTGGTTTGAAATCCATTGAGCCTCGAGGTTTAAGAGAGTTTATGTCAAAAGGGACAGTAGATTATACCCAAGGAAAAGACTATAAATTCACAGACGAAAGATCTTTAATAAATTTTCAATTATATAAACTTTGGATTATCGCTATGCTTAACAAAACAGAATTATTAAAACTTGCTACCGATGTCTCTAGGGCTCTATTAGCACATGAATCCCATGACCCGAAGGAGAACAGAGGGAAAAGTGAAAAATCAAATCAAGTAAAAGGAATTTTAGATTCAAAGAATTTGAAAAATTTCATTGATGGATTAACTGAATTGGTGATAAAAGAAAATGCGGATATTTTCAAAGAGGTCGTAGAGCAAACCTTGAAAATGCCATCGGATAATTTCCCGCTCTTTTCAACACTAATTCGCTTTGAATATGCCTTCCTAAAGACTAAATAATTGTTAATTCAATAAATTCAAAAAATATGAAATCATCAAATTTTATCTATTTAAGAGGTTTGCGCCATGCAGAACACACCGTTTTCGCAGTTAATGATGGGCAAAAATTTTACGTTGACCCACAGTTTGGAAAAAAAATGGCCTATTCAAGTGGACAACAAGTAAAAAGATCAATAATTGAAGCCTTAGATTTGCCTTTTGCAGCTATGACATTTAATTGGGAAATTGATAAAAAAGAAAATAAGGCATTGCAAAAAGAGCCACATTCCCCTTGCGATCCGACCTTTAGTGATCAACTTTTAGGTGGGTATATGAAAGCAGAGAGTGGAAGTTTTACAGTAAAAAGAAGGAGTCCTTTGTCTATTTCAGCAATGCGTCCACTTCATCCACTCTTAGGAGGAATTGAATATCCAACTGAAAATTTGACATTTGACAGAACTTCACATCCCGAACATCATGAAGTAAAAGTGTTTTGGTTAGAAAGTAAAAAAAGAGGGAAGCAACTTTCAAAAGAAGAATTAAATGAGTGGTTAACGACTAATAACAGAGCGCTTCCTAATCGGGCATTTATTCAAGACCAAACTCGAGCAACAGGATTATTTTCGTATGATGTTGCCATAGATTTAAGAACTTTATTTTGTGTTTCTACCAATAAATTAGAACCTGAATTATTTCCAAATATTGAGGAAAAGTTAAGAAGTGAAGGTTGGATTGAAGGGAAAAATATCTTTGGAAACTGTTTGATTTGCCCAAAAGGAAAAAGAGAAGATATTATTAAGGCTTTGGCTCATGCTCTGGTTAATTGGAGAATCACATCTAACCAATCACGTACATTTAGTTTGATGGAAACAGTTGCATTGGCTATTAGTGATAATGCAAATCAAATTTCTTATGCTATAAGAGGTGAATTGAGAGATGATACAGAACGCTTACAGGCAGTACCGCGAATTGATGAATCTGCAAAAGCAGATTTATTCATTTCTCCAATTGCGTCGGCGTATATAGTAGGATCTGTGGGTTCAGCTGACGCTCTGGAAAGTGCTGAACAAAAACTCATTGATTTGATGATGGCATTTGACTACGAAAATCAGATATAAAGTCCACACTTGAGCCAAACAAATCAGTTTGGCTCAATCTAATCTCAACCTTTATCAATTGCTAACTGCCACCCATATCGCCTACCTCCACACCTGCCATCGAAAGCTATGGCTTTTTGCTAATGGAATCCAAATGGAGCATACTTCGCAATTAGTGTCTGAAGGGAAGCTTATAGGCGAGAGCAGCTATTCGGATCGGGCTACCAAGTACACAGAGCTGGCGCTGGATGGAATCAAGATCGACTACTACGATGCCAAAAATCGGATTGTTCATGAAGTGAAAAAATCCAATAAGGTTGAATATGCTCACATAGCCCAGGTTAAATACTACCTATATATCCTTCGGAAAAACGGAATTGAGGATCCTCAGGCTATCATCGAATATCCCAAGCTGCGCCAAAAAGAGTCCGTGCTATGGGAGCAGGGTGATCAGGAAAAGATAGAAAACTGGATTAAGGAAGTACAAGATTTAATCACTCGAGCAGAATGTCCAGCACTTGATAAAAAACCGATTTGCAAATCCTGCAGTTACTTTGACTTTTGCTATATACACGAAGTATGAAAAAGACTTTCTACCTCTTCAATCCTGGTCGGCTAAGCCGCAAAGACAATACCTTGAAATTTACTCCGGTGGATGATAATGGGAGGGAGGGGCAGCCCAAATACATTCCTGTGGAAGGAGTTTCCGATCTTTACTGTTTTGGAAGTCTGGATGCTAATTCCGCTTTATACAATTTCTTAGGAAAAGCTGGAATAAGTGTACATTTTTTCGATTACTACGAGCATTACACCGGAAGCTTTCAGCCCAAGGAATATCTGCTTGCAGGAAAAATGCAGATACAGCAAACGCAGCATTACCTGAATGTTGCCAAGCGATTGGTACTGGCCAAAAAATTTGTAGAAGGATCTGCTTTTAATCTGACCAAAAATCTCAAATATTATGACAATCGATCTAAAGATTTGGAAAGCCAATTGACACGCATCCAAAGTCTAACCGAGTCAATTGGAAGTACAACTTCGGTCCCCGAATTAATGGGAATCGAAGGGAATATCCGACAAAGTTACTATTCGGGTTTTGATGTAATCCTTAATGATCATGCAATGGAAGGGCGAAGCAAGCAACCTCCATTAAATGAGGTGAATGCATTGGTAAGCTTTGGTAACATGCTTTGCTATACCCAAGTTCTAGACCAGATCTATCACACTCAACTCAACCCGACGATTAGTTTTCTTCACGAGCCAGGCTATCGACGGTATTCTTTGGCCTTGGATTTAGCAGAAATTTTCAAACCTATTTTGGTGGATCGTACTATTTTTAGAGTGCTGAATAAAAGAGAAATTCAGTCCAAAGATTTTGATATTCAAGTCAATCGAGTGATTCTAAAAGAATCAGGAAAGAAGACGTTTTTGAAAGCGTTTGAGGAGCGGCTGTCCGAGACAATACAGCATCGGGTGTTGAAAAAGAAAGTGTCCTACAAGCATCTTATTAAGTTGGAATGCTACAAGCTAAGCAAGCATCTATTAGGAATAGAGACATATAAACCATTCAAAATCTGGTGGTAATATGTATGTGATCTTGGTTTATGATATGGGAGAGAAGAGAGTAGGGAAAATGCTCAAGTTATGTCGGCAATACCTCAATTGGATTCAAAACTCTGTTTTTGAAGGGGAGATTACAGATGTAAAACTCAAGGAGTTGCTGATTAATACCAAAAAATTAATGCGGCAAGAGGAAGATAGTATCATTATCTTCAAAAGTCGGGATCAGAAGTGGCTTGAAAAAGAAGTTTATGGAAAAGAGAAAAACAGTCTTGACAACTTCCTTTAAGGTAATTGATTGTCGATAAGATGAAATTCTCAATAGAGATCAGCTAAATTTTGGAAGAAAATACAGAAATCCTTGAATACTCGCTGCAAAAGATGTTGTCGAACCCCAGGGTAAAATCGGGTACTTCACATCGACAACTTTTCCTTCTAAAAATTAGTAGAAAAACCTTCTTATTTTTAAAATTTGCCCTATTTTTGACTTTGGCCGAACGGCCTTCAATCGCACCTTATCGGAATTGAAACAGATTCTAACGATTACTACCAACGCACCCGACCAGCCCTTCAATCGCACCTTATCGGAATTGAAACTGTAGTGGATGCAAGAACTTGCTTGCCTAAAGGCCCCTTCAATCGCACCTTATCGGAATTGAAACTAGTGGGCTCAGGGTACTATACCGGGGGATTTACTGCCTTCAATCGCACCTTATCGGAATTGAAACTCAAAATGTATAACAGGGACCTCCAGTATATTCTCACCTTCAATCGCACCTTATCGGAATTGAAACCAGGGGACCCCTACGCAGACGAAGCAGCACTCTTCGCCTTCAATCGCACCTTATCGGAATTGAAACATGTTTACACCAGCGGAAAAAACTTTGCAGGACAAGCCTTCAATCGCACCTTATCGGAATTGAAACTGAGATGAGCGCAGCTATTACGCTGTCAGTCGAAGCCCTTCAATCGCACCTTATCGGAATTGAAACTTGTCTCAAGCAGGGCTGAAACCTAACCGACTAACCCTTCAATCGCACCTTATCGGAATTGAAACCTGAGTCATTTATGAACAGGATTAAACTTAGATCTCCTTCAATCGCACCTTATCGGAATTGAAACTTACTTCAAAGATGTAATTATGAGTGTCGGTATGAACCTTCAATCGCACCTTATCGGAATTGAAACATGACTCTGACATGCAAGGTTTAATTATCAGAATAGCCTTCAATCGCACCTTATCGGAATTGAAACATTTCAGAGGGTCAGATATTAGACGGTTTTGCGATACCTTCAATCGCACCTTATCGGAATTGAAACCATAGATATGTGCGTACGCATCGCTCGCGAGAATACCTTCAATCGCACCTTATCGGAATTGAAACTCTCGATCACAGTTGTGTCGAGCTCTTCTACACCGGCCTTCAATCGCACCTTATCGGAATTGAAACCAGTGATCGCAGCTTCTACCAGAGCGGTAGCGTTTGCCTTCAATCGCACCTTATCGGAATTGAAACGAGGCGAAGACTTACTTCGACACCTTCCAGTTTGAACCTTCAATCGCACCTTATCGGAATTGAAACATGGATCAACCTTGGTAGGGAGCTCAATATCCAACTCCTTCAATCGCACCTTATCGGAATTGAAACCAGGATGAGATTCCAGGGAATGCCCCATAGGACATACCTTCAATCGCACCTTATCGGAATTGAAACTGCAGTTCTGTTGAGCTTTTGCCTTTGTAGAACCCACCTTCAATCGCACCTTATCGGAATTGAAACGAGCAGGGAAGTGCAGCACATTGGAGGGATAAGTACCTTCAATCGCACCTTATCGGAATTGAAACTAATTACCCAAAAGTGCCCCTTAATAGGGAAGCTGACCTTCAATCGCACCTTATCGGAATTGAAACTGAATAACTAGGCTTAGTCTTCGCCTTCAGTTGGACCTTCAATCGCACCTTATCGGAATTGAAACCATCATGAGTGAACCTCGCTTAGGCTCCCGCTTTTTCCTTCAATCGCACCTTATCGGAATTGAAACAGATGAGATTCATTAACACCATTTTCATACACTGCACCTTCAATCGCACCTTATCGGAATTGAAACCTGGAACAAGATTAGGATCTGAGCATCAGCCAGAAGCCTTCAATCGCACCTTATCGGAATTGAAACAAGTAGGCAAAAGCTACCTCCCTTGGGCACCCAAATCCTTCAATCGCACCTTATCGGAATTGAAACTCATGCAGCACACGGTACAGGAGCTAAACATCTTGCCTTCAATCGCACCTTATCGGAATTGAAACCTAAAGTGGCTGTGTCGTACTCGGTTTTTAGCCAGGCCTTCAATCGCACCTTATCGGAATTGAAACTATACTGGCGCTGTGGCATCTTGATGGTGTAGGCTTCCTTCAATCGCACCTTATCGGAATTGAAACCGGAGTCACAGTCAAATTAACGACCGTTGGATTCTCCCTTCAATCGCACCTTATCGGAATTGAAACTACGAAAAGGACGAAGAAGGGAAAGACATCACGCATCCTTCAATCGCACCTTATCGGAATTGAAACAGAGTTGTGGTTGGAAGCAACATTACAGGATCTTATCCTTCAATCGCACCTTATCGGAATTGAAACTATTATGAAAACATATAAAGATGTTTATGAATTACCCCTTCAATCGCACCTTATCGGAATTGAAACTGAAGAACTACTTCGGACTGAAATACGATTTCAACACCTTCAATCGCACCTTATCGGAATTGAAACGCAGATAAAGATCGTGAGTTCACGCATGTAATCGCCCTTCAATCGCACCTTATCGGAATTGAAACCATTCCAGCTACAGCTTGGGAGAAGCCTTACAAGATTCCTTCAATCGCACCTTATCGGAATTGAAACGAGTTTAACTACTTCTTTCAATTGATGAATGAAAGGCCTTCAATCGCACCTTATCGGAATTGAAACCTGGAAGGGTTGAAATTAGAGGCGTAGGAACTGGCACCCTTCAATCGCACCTTATCGGAATTGAAACCAAACTCCACCCCCTCCCATTCATCAAATTTAGGCTTCCTTCAATCGCACCTTATCGGGATTGAAACTATTTTATTCTCTTTCCTGAGCCTAGAAACTACTTTCCTTCAATCGCACCTTATCGGAATTGAAACTGGATGGCGTGCTATTCCATGAGAAGAGTAAATGGGCCTTCAATCGCACCTTATCGGAATTGAAACGTACATCAGCTACTTGCTGCGCTATCCAGAGATGCCCCTTCAATCGCACCTTATCGGAATTGAAACTGAGCTGGTCGGCCTTTTCCTTGCTTTTCAGGATGGCCTTCAATCGCACCTTATCGGAATTGAAACTTGAGACGTTTGGATGCAATGTGTCTAGAAGCTATTCCTTCAATCGCACCTTATCGGAATTGAAACGAAGCTCCACACTACAGGAGAACTTAACGTGGACACCCTTCAATCGCACCTTATCGGAATTGAAACAGTGGATCATCGAAGGATTGCCAGGCTTTGTCTTTCCTTCAATCGCACCTTATCGGAATTGAAACACGCTTGACCAGATGAATACTTATTTGGCAAACAACCCTTCAATCGCACCTTATCGGAATTGAAACATATTTATTGATGGCCTAGCCGTCAGCATGAACCAACCTTCAATCGCACCTTATCGGAATTGAAACTTTCCTGACAGATAAGAGGTTTTGGAATTGTCTGGACCTTCAATCGCACCTTATCGGAATTGAAACCGCCTTTGTCAGTTGTACTACCTCAATTGGCTACAAACCTTCAATCGCACCTTATCGGAATTGAAACGATATTGAGCAAGTAGAACAAGCAACGGATGTGCTTCCTTCAATCGCACCTTATCGGAATTGAAACAACAGTAAAGAATTTGTATGCGGTATTTTCAGCCCCACCTTCAATCGCACCTTATCGGAATTGAAACATAGAATCAAGTCCGACGGTAAGCCACTGCGACCTGGCCTTCAATCGCACCTTATCGGAATTGAAACACTCATATAGCAATCCTAGACGAGGCGCAAATCAGACCTTCAATCGCACCTTATCGGAATTGAAACAAAGGAGATCATTATTAGGAAGGATGTTGGTTTTGACCTTCAATCGCACCTTATCGGAATTGAAACCCACGAAAGCGCAAGACGTGGCGCAAAAACAGGAACCCTTCAATCGCACCTTATCGGAATTGAAACGTGGCTCTTTGCTCCGAACCGATTCGTAATTGACCTCCTTCAATCGCACCTTATCGGAATTGAAACTCAGGAGAAAAAGAACTCAAACCGTAGAGGAAAGTCTCCTTCAATCGCACCTTATCGGAATTGAAACCCGATCCAGTTGATCCTATCGAGCCACCAATTGAGCCTTCAATCGCACCTTATCGGAATTGAAACCTAGAAACACCCGCTTTTCCCCTATTTTCTCAAATACCTTCAATCGCACCTTATCGGAATTGAAACCTGCAATCAATGTAGAGTTGCCACCTAATCCAAAGACCTTCAATCGCACCTTATCGGAATTGAAACCTGAGCGTAGATGTCTCGACCGTCAGAGCCTGTGCTCCTTCAATCGCACCTTATCGGAATTGAAACGAAATTAAGGATATCATCCTTGGTTAATTTAGATTTCCTTCAATCGCACCTTATCGGAATTGAAACTGGCTATCTGATTATAGTTTGATAAATAATTTCTCCCTTCAATCGCACCTTATCGGAATTGAAACTCGTCAACCATGTGACAGCCCCGTGTATGCTTAAAACCTTCAATCGCACCTTATCGGAATTGAAACATTCAACCAATCGATCTGCCAGTGCATCTGGCGTAGCCTTCAATCGCACCTTATCGGAATTGAAACGGAACTCATCATGAAACAGGTGATGAAAGATCCCAACCTTCAATCGCACCTTATCGGAATTGAAACTTTCCTCTGCATTGTCAAAGGGACAATCTTCTGTATCCTTCAATCGCACCTTATCGGAATTGAAACCTACGAGGGACACCGCTACCAAGTAGGTGATCGCTACCTTCAATCGCACCTTATCGGAATTGAAACTATAGTACAGCTGCTAAGGAGGCGGCATTGAATCTTCCTTCAATCGCACCTTATCGGAATTGAAACTGTCGAGTCCGATATTCCAGGACTTCATGTCCATACCTTCAATCGCACCTTATCGGAATTGAAACCTGTATGTCATGACTACTAAGGGTATTTGGGCACTCCTTCAATCGCACCTTATCGGAATTGAAACAGTAGTAGTCCAATCTTCCTGAAAACTCCGCTATGTCCTTCAATCGCACCTTATCGGAATTGAAACCGGATTGGATTATAGGTGTAAGCAGGATCTACAGTACCTTCAATCGCACCTTATCGGAATTGAAACTTAGGAAAAACACTAGACAAGCTGTGACTGCTGGTTCCTTCAATCGCATCTTATCGGAATTGAAACACGAGTATGATGGATATGATTAGCAGATAAAAAAACCCTTCAATCGCACCTTATCGGAATTGAAACTGTACTGAGACAAGCTCCGGATGTGCAAATCAAACACCTTCAATCGCACCTTATCGGAATTGAAACGATACAGAAATAGCGGAATGCCCATGTCGATGTGGACCTTCAATCGCACCTTATCGGAATTGAAACAGAACATGCCCGGATATGCCTGATCAAATATCAGCCACCTTCAATCGCACCTTATCGGAATTGAAACCATTGTGTCCGAGTGGGAGTTCGTCCGAAGTGGGGACCTTCAATCGCACCTTATCGGAATTGAAACGCGCGAGATAGGCTGTGCCGGTGATCCATTGGGATACCTTCAATCGCACCTTATCGGAATTGAAACTGATTTGCTTCACGATGTCCAGGTTGCGCTGATTGTCCTTCAATCGCACCTTATCGGAATTGAAACAAGTATAGTCATCCGGTGCTTCATTGAGCTGATCCACCTTCAATCGCACCTTATCGGAATTGAAACTGGGCTGCTGGGTAGATTGTTGGTTTTAGAACCCTCCCTTCAATCGCACCTTATCGGAATTGAAACGACCTTATTTAGAGGATGTGATAGCAGGAGCAAATACCTTCAATCGCACCTTATCGGAATTGAAACGTTCCTGAGATATTAATAAACGAGGAATCAAAGTGTCCTTCAATCGCACCTTATCGGAATTGAAACGGCAATTCCAGCGCATTCAACCAGCGCGCAAACGACCTTCAATCGCACCTTATCGGAATTGAAACAAACTAAGGAAGACACATGAGATACCTATGGACTCCACCTTCAATCGCACCTTATCGGAATTGAAACTGAATTTGAAGCTATCCAAAAGGCAATTTTAGAAAACCTTCAATCGCACCTTATCGGAATTGAAACCGAACTATCCATAGCCAAAGCCAAGATGTACAAGATCCTTCAATCGCACCTTATCGGAATTGAAACATAATCAGGCAAATTGTTACTAAATTGGCATAATACCTTCAATCGCACCTTATCGGAATTGAAACATGTAATCAGCGGAAATGATGGCCTTCTTGAAGTACCTTCAATCGCACCTTATCGGAATTGAAACGTAACTCCAAAGATTCTACACCATCACGGCTCCATACCTTCAATCGCACCTTATCGGAATTGAAACTCGATATCCGAATCGAGCGTGAAAACAAGGTTGTCTCTTCAATCGCACCTTATCGGAATTGAAACTCAGGTCAGGATAATCATAGAAAAAGAACTTATAGCCCTTCAATCGCACCTTATCGGAATTGAAACGATAAGAACCTGAACGGGAAAGTAGATAGCTGGGAGCCTTCAATCGCACCTTATCGGAATTGAAACTCGAAGGAGGCGTCGATGAGGGGGAAGAGGGAGAGGCCTTCAATCGCACATTATTGGAATTGAAACTCATCCAAGTGGATCAAGAACGATCAGCCCTATACCCTTCAATCGCACCTTATTAGAATTGAAACTGGGATCATCGGAAAGCTGGAGCATGAGATGTCTGACCTTCAATCGCACCTTAATGGCATTTAGATTATTAAATTGAATTTTGCCAGCTTCAAGAATAAGTCTCAAGGTGTCAATACTAGTGTAGTGATAAATCATAGAGTTTTTCTATCAAAATTCAGAACTTTCAAAGATTTTTACCAATCTTAATTTAGTCGATATATAATTTACGGCAGATGAAATATACCCTGTATAGGGTATATTTAAGATTGGAATTATCATTTTCTTAGCAGAAAATTAACGGTATTGTCAGAAGAGTAGCTTCCCTTTCTAAGGAAATTAGGAAATTTTCAAATCAAAGTTTAACCCTTAAAACCGAATGAAGGTCTTATTTACCTCAGTGATTTTCTTATTACTTCTATTCGTAAATACAAGATCCTTTGCTGCTGAGATCTATGAAGTCACGAGTGATGTTTTTGTCAGATCAGGAATAGGAACAAGCTATGAGGCAATAGGCATAGCGAAAGCGGGTGACCAAATTAATGTTCTTGATAAGTCAAACCCAAACTGGTTTAGGGTAGAATTTGAAGAGAAAATCGGATACGTTTCCAGCAAGTTTTTGAAAATCAGCGTGCAGCCTATTACTGATCTAATTGATGAGTCAGTTGTTGAAGAAAAAAAGGAGTCATATCCTGGAGTAGGCCTTCTGATTTTGTTTCTCGCCTTGTTTTTAATTTTTGAAATTTCTAGAAGAAGGCGAAATAAAAGAATCTCTAAAAGCATTACCGACTTTCAAAATTCACAATTAGCATTAGAGCCGAAGCCAAAAAAAGTATCGAGGGTAAATGAGAATTTATTAAATCGAGTCCCTATCTCTGTTAGAACTGATCTGAGAAAAAAACTAATTGAATCGTCAATCAAAAATGATGAAAGCATTATTGATGTTGCCAGTGGTTTTTCTAAGTCGGATCCAATTCCCAAGAAAGAAGAGGTATCACTGCTGGTTCCAACATGGAATCACAGGTATGTCTACTCCAAATCTGATCTAAATTATGCCTCAGGGGAACAAAAGGAATTTTATTACCATTTTAAAGGGAAATTTTTAGAAGGGATAGTTTTGAACATCATGGGC
This sequence comes from Algoriphagus ratkowskyi, assembly GCF_002150505.1. GTDB lineage: Bacteria > Bacteroidota > Bacteroidia > Cytophagales > Cyclobacteriaceae > Algoriphagus > Algoriphagus ratkowskyi. Next base: position 323,018 of record NZ_MSSV01000002.1, on the reverse strand, counting down.
AATACCAATTATGCCTTTGTATTGCTTTTTGACCTTTTGGATGACTATAAATCTCATAAGGATATAAGTCTTCTTGAATCCCAAATCAATAATTTGGGGAACAACTTTTACAAGACTAGGTCTTATAGTATTAAGTTCCTTAATGATATTAGGAGAGAACGTGGTTTGATTCCAGGACTGGATAATAAGTTTGGACAGAGAATTGAAATTAAACCTGAGCAAGAAAGTTATTACGATTCCGAGCCTGATTATGTCTATTGGAAAGTAGGGAGTAAATACAAGGAAAAACTTGATCTTAATGATTTAGAAGTAGGCTTACTGAACAAGCTATGGGAATCAACCACTAATTTCTGTGGCATCGAGTTCTGTTATTTTCAGGTGATACGACTTTACCTAGATGCTATTGCAGTCTTCGCTGACCAGTGTGAAAAATCTGGATCCAATTTGGAAGAAGAATTTTTAGTAGCATCTGATCTGATTGCCAGAAAAATCTTCAGATATCGTAAAGGGAGTGCAAATTATAAGATGAGTGTGAAAAACACATCAGATGAATTTTACACAACGATTTTTAAATTATGTGAGAATGCTCTTAGGCAGCATTACGGTCACAAGAGAAAGTTAAGTACAGAAATTCGATATTCTGACCCTTCGATTAACGAGCAGTTTGAGGCAAAGATATTAGTTCCGTTTTCAAGCGTGATAGGTGGGCTTGCTGGGGAAATCCCTGATCCCGACGAAGCCACCCAAAAAGAACTCAATTTTCTCAACACCAGTAGATGGAAAGATGAGTTTCAGAGAATTTGTACTGATTTTTCAGGTGATGAAAAAGTGTTTATTGATGACATCTTTAAACTAGGAGAGCTTAATGCAAAAAACCCATCAATCGAAAATATTTTCTACGAAGCATCAAAGTTCATAGCCTCTAAGCACAAAGAGTCATCGCTGATTCTATATATGCATTATCTATATCACGATCTCAAATCAGTAAAATTTGATAATAAGCAGCTCACTAAAACTATTCAGAGAAATCTCTTTAAGACTCAAGAACAGGTAGAGCAATTCGAAACCATTGTTAGTAATTTGTTGAAGACTCAAGATCTTGGAAAAGCTGTTGCCGCCGTGTCTCAACTTTATGCTATTAAAAGGAAAAGAATTAAGCTTGATCGGAATTCCATTGAAGATGTGAAGCAGCAACACGCTGGTACAGTTAATCTGCTCAATGAATATTTACAGGATGAGGAGGAAGAAGCTGTTGTGGAATTCAAAGAAGAAACTTCTGAATCAGAAGAAATTGAAATCCATATTGATTCAGTTCTGCAAACGAAAACTGAATCTAAATTCTTAGAAGAAATTGAATTTAAACCAATTCACTACACAGCATTAGAATTATTTGCTAAAAACAACTTTACAGTACCTATCAGCAAATTTGAATTATTTGCCAAGTTAAATGGTGTTTTTCGAAATCAGCTAATCGAGAGTATCAATGACGCTTGCTATGAAGTGCTGGATGATATTTTAATCGAGGAGGACGGGGATTTTTATACGATTGAAACATCTTATTTCAATATTATTACAACTCAAGAATTATGATCATTAAACCTAAAGAGGCCACCTCTATTATTAATTCACTTATCGGTGGAGTCGTCCCAAAAATAGGAGTTCAGCATATTACAGTAGGTAGATCTTCTGAGATCAATGCTATGGTCTCAGCATTGGACGAAGTGAAAAATGGCCATAGTATGGTTAAATTCTGGATTGGAGACTTTGGGTCAGGAAAATCTTTTATGCTTCATCTTTTAAATACAGTTGCCCTAAAGCAGCGGTTCGTAGTTGCTAATGCTGACTTTACTCCCGACCATAGATTGTATGCCAATGATGGAAAAGGAGTAGCCCTTTATACAGCAATCATGGATAATATTGCAATTCAAACGAAGCCTGAAGGAGGCGCATTGCCCACACTTTTGGAGAAATGGATAGAGCAGATCATCACTAAAACAGCTGAAGAAAATACTATTCTACTTACAGAGATTAGGGATCAAAAGTATTTGAGTCTGATTCAGAATAATATCATGAAGACTATCAATGAGATCACTGAGGTGGGTGGTTTTGATTTTGGAACAGTTGTCATGAAATACTATGAAGGGTATATCAAACATGATGAGAGCTTAAGAAGAAATGCGCTCAAATGGCTAAAGGGAGAGTATAGAACTAAAACCGAAGCCCGTCAAGACTTGGGAGTACGTGAGGTAATTAATGACCTCAACTATTACGATATGCTGAAGAATTTTTGCAAGCTCTTTGTCAATATGGGGTACAGTGGATTTATGATCAACCTGGATGAGGCCATTAATTTGTATAAAATTTCTACTTCTACGATGAGGGAAAAAAATTATGAGAAGATCCTCACCATTTATAATGATTGCTTTCAAGGTAAAGTAGAGAACCTATTTATCAATTTTGCTGGCACGAAGGAAGTTCTTGAAAACCCAAGGAGAGGTTTTTTTAGCTATGATGCCCTCAAAACAAGGCTAGCAACCAATAAATTTGAAACTGCTGAGATTAGAGATTTTGCACAGCCCGTGATTAAGCTTCTCCCTTTGGATCACAATGAAATATTTGTGTTGCTCAAAAAATTAAAGGAGATTTTTGATTTTAATTACAAAACCCAAATTCAAATTTCTGACGACGAAATTCAGCAGTTTATGGAAGAACTGTTCAATAAGCCTGGAGCATCCGAGTTTCTCACTCCTCGTGAGGTAATTCGAGATTTCTTAAATATCCTCAATATCATTAGACAAAACGCGGATGTCGATAAAAGTATCCTTTTCGGTGAGATAGAAGTGTCTGATGAAAGACCAGATGAATCGGGACTAGATGGAATAGAGGAGCTGTAATGAGTTATCAATTGCTCTCAGAACCCATTCGAAGGTTTATTAGGGACAAAGGCTGGGAAAGTCTGCGACCCATCCAGAACGCTGCCATTACCAAGATCATGGGTTCGGAGGAAAATTACATCCTAGTCTCCAGAACAGCCTCAGGCAAGACAGAAGCCGCTTTTCTACCAATCTTATCCAAAGTTAATTTTTTTGATACTGGAGTACAGGTGCTTTATATCTCTCCACTTATTGCATTGATAAACGATCAGTTTGCCAGAGTGGAGGATCTCTGCAAATACTTAGATGTAAAAGTTACTAAGTGGCATGGGGAAGCTAATCGAACACTTAAGGAAAAATTGGTTAAAGACCCCAGCGGTATCATCCTGATTACCCCAGAATCTATTGAAGCTATGTTCGTCAATCGTCCTTATCAAGTTAAGGCGCTTTTTTCGAATCTTAGATATGTGGTTATTGATGAGATTCACTCTTTTGTAGGAACTGACAGAGGGATTCACCTCCAGTCTATCCTTTCAAGACTCCAGCAGGTAAACAGTTCTAGATTTTCTATTGTAGGCTTGTCTGCTACGATGAGTGAGTTAAATAAATTTTTGGAAGTGAAGTCATTCACAGGTGAAATAGAACATACCAAAATCCTGATTGACAGAACTCCTAAAGAGATAAATGCTGTTTTTCGTTTTTTCAAAGCTGAGGGAGAGGAGTTACCTCTTGAGTTGTTGAAAGATTTGTATAATGAGACAAAAGAGTCAAAAGTTTTGATTTTCCCCAATAGTCGGGGTAGGGCGGAGGAGGTTGCCGTGAAATTGAAGAAGATCTCGGATCGCTTGAAAGGTCACCCCAATTATTTCTCTCATCATTCCTCTGTGGATCGACAGGTAAGGGAGTACGTAGAATACTTTGCTAAAAACAATAAGCAACAGAATTTTTGCATTTCGTGTACCTCTACTTTGGAACTAGGGATTGACATTGGTTCTGTGGATGAAGTGGTGCAAATAGATTCGACCCACAGTATTGCTTCTCTGATCCAGCGGGTAGGAAGAAGCGGGAGGAAGGACGGCCAGCAAAGTAACCTGTTTCTTTATGCCACAGACAGATGGAGTTTATTGCAGTCCATCGCATGTTGGTTATTGTACAAAGAAGGGTTTACAGAACCTCCTCAAGTCACAGAAAAACCGGTTGACATCTTACTTCATCAAGCCTTATCGATTACAAAGGGATACTCAGGCCTGCCTATTTCAGATTTGATTGATCAGCTTGCTAAAAACTTCACCTTTAGATCTATTGATCGGAATGAGATCAAAGAAATTATTGATCATTTGATTGAAATCGATCTACTGGAGCAACTCAGACATGAGGTGATCATTGGAGTAGAAGGAGAGAAGTTGGTCAATAGCCGAAACTTCTATAGCATGTTTCAATCTGAAGACAATTTCAAAGTAGTACATGCAGGAAATAATATAGGTGAAGTTCCCTATTCTTCCCAGCTGAAGGAAAATGAAAATATTCTTTTGGCAGCTCGGATCTGGAAAATCAAATTTGTAGATGAGCAGGCAAAGCGGGTAGAGGTAATCCCTGCACACGATGGGAAAAAGCCGATCTTTTCAGGAGGAGTTGGGATGATCCATCCGAAGATTCGGGAAAAAATGTTTGAGATCCTTTATTCTAGCGATCACTATGATTTTCTGGATGAGTTGAGCATCATTGAAATTAATATACTCAGGAGGGAGTTTTCGGTTTTTGATATCACAAATCAAAACTTTCAGAGACCTTTAAAGATATCAGAGAAAAAGCTTGAATTGTTCACGTTTACGGGAAGCCAAATTAATAGAACCATCCAGTTTTTGTTTGATATCGCAGATATTACTACCGTGAATGTAGAGGCTCAAAGTGCCTTGGAAATTCAAATTTCTGAAGTGGAGCTTAAATCATCTTGGGGCAAATGGAATATTGCGGAGGAGGAGCTCGATTTATTGCTCAAACAAAAAATCGAAACCGCACCGGGAATTTTGGGCTTTTCCAAATGGGCTTATTACCTCCCTGTTTCATTTCAAATTATGTTACTGAAGCAGAAATACTTTGATTTTGATTCGGCGAAAAAGCTACTTGATCAAATGAAGCTGATTAGGAATTGCTAGTTTTGTCTCTCATGTGAGTGAGATGAAAAGTTTGAGCCAGTCAGGAAGTCTATCCGATACTAGAAGCAAAGTAGGGTCCTGAATGTTTAGTAATGAGAGGTTTTTGTTTTAAATTGTTAAAATCAAAATTCAGGTAGTATATTTGTAGTTAAAGGCTGAAGCATAATTCCGAGATTTAAACTTGTAAATCAATAAGAAATTTCGAAGGACTAAATTGTAAATGAAATCGTAAATATGGCAAAACCTATTAAAGAAACCCCTTTCTTGAAGGGCAAGGATGCGGTTAAATTCAATCAAGATATTAAAAATAACCGAGGCGCTAAAGTGAGTACGGAGGTTAGAGCAAGAATGAAATCTAACTATGAAAAATTGAAAAGTATAGCAACTTTCTGATTTTGATGAGCGAATTATTTGATATAAGTAAATATAGACTAGTAAGATTATCCCCACAATATGAATTTAAACCATTCGATTGTGGGGATTCTGATTTAAATGAGTTCTTGTTAAATGATGCATTGGATCATATGGATCAACTTTTGGCGGTCACTTATATTTTGGAGGATGATAGCGAAATCATTGCGTTTTTTAGTTTACTCAACGATCGCATTAGCTATGAGCAATTTTCTAAATCAAGTTGGCTAAAAAAAATCCAAAAAATATTTGTGCATGGAACAGCTAAAAGAAATTATAAGAGTCATCCTGCTATGAAAATCGGAAGGTTTGGAGTTTCAGAAAATTACCAATCCAAAGGAGTGGGTGAGGCTCTTCTTGATTACATAAAGACTTTATTCATTGATAATAATAGAACAGGATGTAGATTCATCACTTTAGATGCCTATAACAACATGAGGTCAATTAGTTTTTACTTGAGGAATGGATTTGTTTTATTTACTGAGGATGATAAAAATGCCGATACACGGCAAATGTATTTTGATTTATACCCTCATAAATTAAATACAAAATAATACAAGTTGTTTTGGAAAGTGATGTTGATTTTTAGTTGGATTAGATTATCATTTACTGCAATGTGAGACCTCTTCTTTAAGAAGCTATCTCGTTGAATACGAGGTAGAAGATTTTTCAGGGAAAAACCAATTGCTTTACCAAGATTTCGTTTGGACTTTCTAGCCAGTCAACAAGAGTGATATGAAAACTTCCATTGGTGAAGGCGGTTGAATCATTGATTTTAACTCTAAATTTGCAGCCTTATGAAAATTAAATTAACAGACGTAGTAACAGATACTTACACCAACACTGCTGGCTATACGCTTTATGCGGTGTTAAAAAGTGCATTGGTTGGGGGAGATCAGATTTCACTTTCTTTTAGTGGTGCTAGTGCCCCATCCTCTTCATTTTTAAATTCCTCCTTTGGTAATTTGATTGAAGAAATGGGTTTGGATAATTTTCTTTCTCTTGTGAAACCTTCAGAAGTTACCCATACGCAAGCAAATATGCTTAGGCACTACATCCAGGGCTTCCGCTCAGGAGCGAATGCTTGATTTGAAATAGTATTGAATATTGAAAAGGAACTCTTTAGGGTTCCTTTTTTTTTGTGTCTGGCAGAAAATCATTTATCCACACACTTTTCTTTAAAAATCTAGGTGTTAGTTTAAGGATGAGGTATAAAGTGTGGCCGTGAAATTTTGTAAAATGCTGATTGTTAGACATATACTGTCTGTATTGTTTTGTGCTTGATGTGTTTTTAGAGTGTAAATCGGTCGAAGAGCACAAAGAATCATGAAAACATGGGTTTATGTGCTTTCCACCTATAATCAACTTAATCAAAATCATCATGGCTGTTAAGCACAATCCAACGAACGAAGTTCATCAAGGGCAAAAAGGAGATAGAACCGGATGTGGTTTCGATACCACTGAAAAAGCAGAGCATTGGGTGAATACCAATGAAAGAATAACCTGCGCAAAGAATGGGTGTAAGTAGATAATTTGTTTTATTGGATACCCAAGACCTTGAAAATACCCTGTACAGGGTATTATTTTGAGTATTAAAGTCTCTTTCTTACCTACAAGGTATTCTAGTCCTACCAACTCAGCTAACCTTGACGAAGAAACTTCTTCATTCCTTCCTATTTATTGCCTTGTTCTTTCTCTAGGTCTTCTCATGTTTAATCCATAGTATAAGCTAGTAATATAACGACTTGAAAGTAAGCTTAAATTCGATTCTCCTACGAAGTTCATACGATGCTCCTACGATGCTTGTCCAATCAGGCATCGAAGATGGGTCGAAAATGCATACGTGAAAGAAGGGGTGGAAACCGTAGTTTCAGTAGCAATCAACTGATAGAGCGGCCCTATCCAACTTGCTTACTTATGACTCATTTAGCATTCAACCTTTACTAAAAGGATATGGTATATGAATACAGAAGTAAGTGTTACATTTTTTGGCTTTTAAGGTTTTGGATCAATAAGCTATCTACTGGTTTATTGCTGATAATTCCGAAATTGGTTAGGTAAACCCACAGACTTATCTACAATGGATGTACCCATTATCACTTTTGAAGAAATCATCAAATTAAACGGCCATGACTGGGATCAGGCCTATTCAGTACTGAATTATCACCTGGAAAAAGGCAATATTAAAAAAGAGGTGCTTAAATGTGGGATAGTTATCTACCACAATCCTACCCGAGTGCAGAGTCACAATCTGATCCATGACAAAATATTCTTACCTGCGACTAACACCAAAGTCGTGATGCGTCCTAGACGGAATCGAATAAATAAGAATGAGGATAGTGTGTGAGGTTATGAAGCCAATTGTAAATTGGTAAGTATATAAGGGTGGAATTACAAATCCCACCCAGTCAAAATGACGATTTGACTACACCCAGGCGGGCACTTGCGATTTTGACGATTTGCTTTAATTAAAATTAGTTAACGTTTTTACAAAGCAAGTTATGGCTAATGATATCCTAGAAACCGTTATTGCGATATTCTTCTTGACTCTTCTCATTTATTTTTTGATTAGGAATCTGCCTAGCTGGAGAAGAAAGAATTCCAAAGTCCAAGTGAAAATCAAATATGTTCGGAGGGAAACCACCAAAAATGGGGGGTATGCCTATTTAGAGCTTGAAATACTCAATAACAATACAGATGAAATTTTTATCACTGAGATTCAGCAGCGACACTTATTAGGACCAAAGCAAACCTTTATGCTACAAGACAATTTTGGGAATACCAAAATAAGTTTTTGGGAATTACGCGAACAATTCACTAGACCCCACTCAATAGGGGCAGGTTCACAGTTAGTTCGGTATTATCGGTTCAAACTAACACCTGATTTGCTTACTAAGAAGCTCTTCTTACAATACAAGGTTTTGACTAAATCACGAAAAGCATATAAAACTGAAGAAATGTATTTTGTGCCAAAGGACTTGGAAGAGAAACCATTTAAGGTATCTAAAACAAATGATTTATAGACTAAAAGGCTCAAAAATACCCTGTACAGGGTATGTTTTCGGATCATTTTATTCCCTTTCTTGCCTTTGCTCTTAAGCGCCTGTTGCTCTCACTTTCTAAGAGGGACAAGATCCTTGAAGATAACCAACTTTTATTGACTCATTTCGGGCTTAAATCCGGAAACCCATCTTTCACTTATTCTAACTCGGATGTATAAGCTTGGCTATGGCTTGCTGTTTACGATTCTATTCCACTTTGCTGCCCAGCTTCAGGCGCAAACTGTCTTCATCACTAAGACAGGAGCGAAGTATCATAAAGAATCCTGTCGCTATGCCAAAACAGGCTGGGCATCGGATCTGGTAGCGGCCAAAAAGAAAGGCTTAACTGCCTGTCTGGTATGCAAGCCTTCCAGTACTGAAACTGGGGAAGCCAAACCTCTTCCTTTGTCTTCAGAACAGAGTAAAATGGAGCCAAAGAAGCAAACTCAACCAACGCAAGCATCCAGTCAATGCAAAGCAACCACTAAAGGGGGGACAAGGTGTTCACGAAAATCAGCAGATGGAAGTAGTAATTGCTGGCAGCATGAGGGATAATAAAAAAGTTGCGTATCAAAGCCTAGAAATTTGATGGATTAGTTTTAATGTCAAATAAATAAAAAAATATCTTTATGATAGAGTTATTGACTTTTCAGGAGGCTATCCTTAAATCGGCTTCTTGTAACACTAGACATTTACTGTTAGGTAATGGATTCAGTATTGCTTGTATTCCAACTATTTTCACATACAATTCACTTTTTGCAGAAGCTGATTTTAGCGATAATCCAGAAATAGAATTAGCATTTAAAAAACTTTCAACCACAGACTTTGAACTTGTTATTAATGCGCTAGAGAAGTCATCAGTATTATTGCCGGCGTATAGCGAAAAATTAGATGAATTATGTGGTAAAATGAGCTTGGATGCTGATAAAATTAAAGAGCTTCTAATCGATACTATTGCAAACAGACATCCGGAATACCCATCACAAATAGAACAAGAAAAATATTCCTATTGCCGTAAATTTCTTTCAAATTTTGTCTTCAAAGGTTCGAAAGGAAGAGTGTATACTTTAAACTATGATTTACTGCTTTATTGGACGCTAATGCATGAAATTGATAATGAAGGATTTAAATTAGTACATAATGATGGGTTTGGACGAGATACAATTGTAGAAAATGGAGAAATAGAGGTGGCAAATGAGCTAACATGGCAGGGAAAGGCCTCCAATCAAAATATTCATTATATACATGGTGCTCTCCACCTATTTGATGTTGGCTTTCAATTAGAAAAATTTTCGTGGGTAAATACTGGCACAACCCTAATTCAACAAGCAAGAATGGCTCTTCGGCTGAATAAATTTCCGCTATTTGTAACAGAGGGAGATAGTGAGAAGAAAATGAGCAAAATCACTCATAATGCTTATTTGTTTAACTCTTATGAAAGTTTCGATGGAGTGGCACAAGCCGGTTTTGGCAAACCTGGAAATACCTGTCTCTTTACCTACGGAGTTTCATTTAGCGAGAACGATAGACACATTTTCAATAAAGTTGCAAATGGTAAGATTAAGAAATTGTTTGTTGGCATTTACGGAGATCCATCAAGTACTAATAACCAGCACATCATTTCTTTAGCAGAAAGTTTAAAAAGTTCAAGGAGTATACATCCTTTAGAAATTGATTATTATGATTCTCAAACAGCAAATGTCTGGGGGTAAATATCAAATCATAGGACTTTTTGCGTAAAACCCTCAAAAATAGTGAATACACATAGTAGTGATTTCATATTCAATCCAAAAAACATCTGAGCGGTGAGTATGAAATTTTTGGATTTAGTTATCTTCAACCTTTTCCAAATCTGTCACAGGGAAAGTTTTCCCATTTAGGTGACTAAAAGTATTATTCCCACAAATGTCAGAAGACCAAAAGAAACAGCTCGAGTCCCAACTATGGGGTATAGCAAATCTACTAAGAGGTAAAATCAGTGCAGACGATTACCGTGACTATATTCTTGGCTTTATCTTTTATAAATACCTATCAGAAAAACAAGCGCTTTATGCCAATGAATTGCTAGTTGGTGAAGCAGTAACGGATTACAAAAAAGTAACAGATCAAGAAACCTTAGCTGCAATCAAAGAAGAGTCATTGCTGAAGTTGGGCTACTTCTTAGAGCCTGCTCAACTATTTTCTGTGTTGGCTGCTAAAGGAAATGCAGATATTGAAAGTGAGAGCAACTATATTCTAGAAGACCTAAAATCTGTACTTAACCATATTGAGCAAAGTACTATGGGTACGGAATCTGAAGAAGATTTTAATGCCTTGTTTGAGGATTTAGATTTGAACTCTACCAAAATTGGTAGAACTATTAGCGCCCGAAATGAAATAATAGTAAAAATCCTGACACATTTAGATAAGATTGATTTTAAGCTCAATGAAATAGAATCAGATGTATTGGGTGATGCATATGAATATTTGATAGGAAAATTTGCTGCAGGTGCTGGAAAATCGGCTGGAGAATTTTATACACCCCAACAAGTATCTTCAATTTTAGCCAAGATTGTTACCACTGGAAAATCAAAACTGAAATCAGTATATGATCCAACTTGCGGTTCTGGCTCCTTGCTTTTGAGGGTAAAAAAAGAAGCAGAGGTAAGTGAGTTTTACGGTCAAGAATTAAATCGCACTACATACAACCTTGCACGAATGAACATGATTTTGCATGACGTTCATTTTCGTGAGTTCAATATCATGCAAGAGGATACTTTAGAAAATCCGCAACACTTGGACAAACGTTTTGAAGCGGTGGTAGCCAACCCTCCTTTTTCAGCGCATTGGAAAGGTGATGCTAACCCACTGTTTAATACAGATGAACGATTTAGCCAATACGGACGATTAGCACCAAAAACCAAAGCAGATTACGCTTTCTTAACCCACATGCTTTATCAGTTGGCTGACAATGGTATTATGGCAAGTGTATTTCCGCATGGCGTGTTATTTAGAGGGGCGGCCGAAGGACATATTCGAGAATACATCATTAAAGAAATGAATGCCTTGGATGCTGTGATAGGTTTACCAGCCAATATCTTTTATGGCACTGCTATTCCTACCTGTATTTTGGTGCTGAAGAAATGCCGTGAGGTAGATGACAATATTGTATTCATTGATGCCGGTGGGGACAACCATTACGTAAAAGAAGGCAACCAAAACGTATTGCGAGACGAAGACGTGAAACGCATTGTAAACACCTACCGAAACCGTGAGACCTTAGATAAATACAGCTATGTAGCCACCTTAGCTGAAATTGCTGAAAATGGATACAACCTCAACATCCCGCGCTATGTGGATACCTTTGAAGAAGAAGCTCCCATAGATTTAGATATGGTATCTACAGAACTCAAAGACATAGAATCAGATTTGAAAAATATCAATGACACCATTGCTAAATTTTGTAATGAACTCAAAATCACAACTCCCTTTTAAGCTATGGCACAAGTGAATATTGTACCTAAAATAAGATTTCCTGAATTTGAAGATTTCTGGAATGAGAAGAAAATGGGAGAGGTTTTTATAAATAGTCGCAAAAAAGGAAATGCTTCATTACCAATATATTCAGTTTCTCAAGCACATGGTTTAATTTCTCGAGATTCTCTTGAGAGAAATATTCAAAAAAATGCAAAGGCAGAAGATAATTTGGCTGTGGTTTCTGGTGACTTAGTTTATAATATGATGAGAATGTGGCAGGGAGCAATTGGGCTTGCGCACACTGAATCTATGGTGAGTCCCGCATATGTTGTATTACACCCAAAAAAAAATCAGAACTCTTCTTTTTATTCATACCTCTTTGCCAAAAAACGAAGTCTCTATCTGTTTTGGGCTTATTCTTATGGACTAACTGATGATCGTCTAAGGTTATACTTTAAGGATTTTTCAGACATAAAGAGGAATGTGCCTTCTTACAGTGAACAACAAAAAATTGCCTATTTCTTAACAGTCTTTGACAAGCGCATCCAACTCTTGCAAAAGAAAAAAGCTAAACTAGAGGATTACAAAAAAGGCCTGATGCAGCAACTATTTCCGCCAAAAGGCGGACAGGCTCCAGAAACTCGATTTAAAAATGAAAATGGAAAAGATTTTCCAAATTGGGAGGAGAAGAAGTTGGGAGCAATCGGAAGCACATTTAATGGACTCACTGGCAAAACCAAAGTCGATTTCGGAAAGGGTAAGCCATATGTACAATACATGCAGATTTTCGGTAACTCTAAAATTAATTTAGAGGACTTTGGCCTTGTTGAAATTGAAGAAGGAGAAAACCAAAGTAAGGTACAGTACGGTGATATATTTTTTACAACTTCATCTGAAACCCCAAATGAGATAGGTACAGCTTCTGTTTTGCTTGATGAAGTGGATGAAGTTTACTTGAATAGCTTCTGTTTTGGATTTCGCCCAAACTCACTTACTGAACTAGTTCCAGAATATTCTCGCTATTTATTCAGAAGCGAACTCTTTAGAAGGGAAATAATAAAATTAGCACAAGGAAGCACAAGGTTTAATATGTCTAAAGTAGAATTAATGAAATTAGTTGTTCTGCTTCCTATTGAAGACGAACAAAAAAAAATTGCTGAATTTCTGAATTCATTGGATGATTTACTTGAATCTATTGTGACTGAAATAGAAGGTACAAAAGAATATAAAACGGGTTTACTTCAAAAAATGTTTGTGTAAAAAGAGATGAAAGATTTTAATCAAATACAAAAAGAAATTGAATCAAGTTTTGAGACCTATTTCAGTTCTTTATTAAATATAAAAGGAATTCCAAGGAAATATTTTTATTGGAATTCTGATTTTTTAGTGAATGAGGATAATTTAAAATTTGAATTCTTTGATTTAGAGGTTGCAATCAAAGATAATCTTAACACTTTGGGTAAAGAGTATTTTAATCGAATTGATGTTTATTTCTATGTAAACAGAAACTCTCATCGTCATGATCTTACCTTAAACAATTTTGTAAAGATTTTTAACGAGAGTAATAAGAAAGATCAAACTCTGCGGTATGAGTATATTAAAGAGTATATTTTTTGGCAGCTTTTAATAACGCTAGAGGAAAATTATCAAGAAGACTTTGTTAAATTAACAAAGGAACATTCTTTAAAGCAGGATGATAATTCTGCTTACCAAATTAATCAAGTTGAAAAATATCGCGTTTCATTAAAGCAAGCCATTTCAATTCAAAAGCGAAACTTTCTGATTACCTATGTCAACTATTCTACTCAAACTGGAAAACAATTTAGAAACCCTAAATATGTACATTTTAGCTCTTTAACCCAATTTTCTGAAATAAATGTAAAAATTAAACTTATTGATGACATTTCAGAATCGAATAAGAACAATGAACTGATACAAAAGATTAATTCTTTATACATCCATAAAGACTATAAAGAAAAAATCCACTTTGTCTTTTCTATTCAAGGTGGTGCCCAAAAAGAAGAGCTTAGAGAATTATTGGAAATTATGAGTGATTTCGATAATGCGGAATTCTATAGAGGACAAGCTGAAGCTTCTTGGATTCTAGACGCTAGTATAAAACGTGAATCGAATTTTCTCAAGTACGAATCTGAGATGTATTATGATATTCTGTCACTCAAACCTGAAGCTTTTAAGGGGGATCATAGTGTATATGATCGATTGATAACTATGCAGCATTTCGGAATGCCAACTCGACTTTTGGACGTTTCGCGTAACCCTCTTATAGCAATTTTTTTCGCATGTAATAATTTGGAACGTGCAAAGAGCGACGGATTGATTTATGCCTTCAAACCTGATGAAACTGTCAAGCTCCTTCATTTTGAAGATAAAAAACTTAATGTCCTGGAATCTTTCTATAAAAAAGAAGTTACAGATAGTGAATTTTTAAAAGGAATAAGTTTTTTAAAGGGTGTGGCGAAGAATCAAAGAATCAATAACCAAAGTGGTGATTTTATATTTGCGGGCGACGGAGAAGATGTTCTTGAAAAGTTAAATGATCTGCCTAAAAAACATATAGTTATTGATTCTAATGCTAAAAAGCCGCTTCTAGAACAACTAGAATCAATGAATATTCATGCTGGTTCTGTTTATCCTGACCTAACTAACGTTAGCAAATACATTTCTGAAAAGTATAAGCGAATGACTGAATTCAAGAAAACATCCATTTCTCATACTTCAGAAGTTGAAAAACTTGAACTGTCAAAAGATTTTAGTATCGATTTATCTATTGAGGATTTCTGGTCTGAAGATAGATTGAATAGATTCATCAACATGGTAAATGAATATTCTTTGAACGAGAATGAAACTAAAGAACAGATCAACCATTTTATTGATTTTGTTGAGTTTCAAGATTTCAAGCTGATTAATTTACTAAAAAACAAACCATCATTGAATGAGAGAGAGACGACACGCGAAAATCTAAAGTCATTGTTACTTGATTTTATGAAAGAATAGCATGACCTCTCAACCAGAACAAATATTAGAAAATAACTTAGTTACCCAGCTCGAAAGATTGGGTTATAAAAAGGTGGCCATTCGTGATGAAAATGACTTGTTGTCTAATCTAAAAAGCCAATTAGAGAAACACAACAAGGTTCAGTTAAGCGAAAACGATTTCAAGCAAATCCTAAACTACATCAACAAGGGCAATGTATTTGACCGTGCTAAAATATTACGAGACCGTGTGCCCTACACCAATGCCCAAGGCGATAACAAAACGGTTGAACTCATCAATCAGATTCATTGGTGCCAAAATCAATTTCAGGTTACGCAGCAAATCGCCATGGAAGGCGCCCACAAAAATCGTTATGATGTCACTATTCTCATCAATGGTTTGCCCTTGGTTCAAATAGAGTTAAAGCGAAGAGGTTTAGAGCTTAAAGAAGCATTCAATCAAACTAATCGCTATGAAAGACATTCGTATTGGGCAGGTCATGGCTTGTTTCAGTTTGTACAAGTATTTGTCATTAGCAATGGCGTAAACACCAAGTACTATGCAAATGCCCCTTTAAAAGCCCGCTCATTCAAACAAACTTTTTATTGGGCAGACGAAAAGAATCGATTGATTACACAATTGGCTTCATTTTCAGAATTGTTTTTAGAGCCTTGCCACATTTCAAAAATGATTACGAAATATGTGGTGCTGAACGAATCGCAAAAGATATTGATGGTGCTTCGTCCCTATCAATTCTATGCTGTAGAAGCTATTGTAGAACGCGTAAAGACCACAACCAAGTTCGGGCATGTATGGCACACTACAGGTTCGGGTAAAACCTTAACTTCCTTCAAAGCTGCTCAAATTTTGACCAACTTAAAAGAAGTTCATAAGGTGGTTTTTGTTGTAGATAGAAAGGATTTGGATTATCAAACTACCAAAGAATTTAATTCATTCAGCCAAGGAAGTATTGACGGCACTAACAATACCAGCACGCTAGTCAAACAACTTTCAGGCGATAGCAAACTAATTGTCACTACCATTCAAAAACTAAATACTGCCATTAGTAAGAAAAAGTATTTAAGTAAGATGGAGGCAATCAAAAATGAACGTGTAGTATTCATTTTTGATGAATGTCATAGAAGTCAGTTTAGCGATACTCACAAAAACATCAATAAGTTCTTTAAAAATTGCCAAATGTTTGGTTTTACTGGAACTCCAATTTTTGAAGACAATGCATTTTCAAATAAATATGGAAAACGAACCACTTCTATGTTGTTTGGAGATTGCTTGCACAAGTATGTAATCACAGATGCTATACGTGATGAAAATGTGTTGAAGTTTTCCGTGGAGTACATCCGAACCTTTAAAAAGAAAGACCATATTCTTGATATCAACGTAGAAGCTATAGATGAAGCTGAAGTAATGAATGCACCAGTGCGATTAGATAACATTACCGATTACATCATAGCAAATCATAATCGGAAAACACATAGCAGAGAGTTTACTGCTATTTTCTGCGTTTCAAGTGTTCCTACTTTAATTGAGTATTATAAATTGCTTTTGCAGAAAAAAGAAGAAGGCAAGCACAATCTGAGATTGGCAACTATTTTTTCTTATTCCGCCAATGAGGAAGACAAAGAAGCGGTTGGCTTTATGGATGATGATGATTTTGACCCAGCTCAGCCTGAAAGCCTATCAATGGCAGCTGAACCAGAAGCAAAATACAATTCTCAACATACCAAAGATGAATTAGAAAACTTTATTATACACTACAACAAACAATTTGGCACAAACTACACTAGCAGAGACAATCAATCTTATTATAACTATTACAACGACATTGCAAAGCGCGTAAAACATCGCCAAATTGATGTTTTGGTGGTGGTAAATATGTTCCTGACCGGGTTTGACAGTAAGCACTTGAACACGCTTTATGTTGATAAAAACCTAAAATATCACGGCTTGATTCAAGCTTATTCCAGAACAAACAGAATCCTGAACGAAGTTAAATCGCAAGGAAATATCGTTTGTTTTAGAAATCTAAAATCTGCAACAGATCAGGCCATTACACTCTTCTCAAACATCAACGCCAAAGATGAAATCATTATCCAACCTTATGAGGAGTATGTAGCCAAGTTTAATCATTCATTTACAGCTCTTCTTGCAATTGCCCCAACAGTAAACAGTGTAACCGATTTACCAAGTGAAGAGGAGGAAATGGCATTTATTCAAGCATTTCGTGAAATCATGCGATTGAAGAATGTTTTATCCACATTCACTGAATTCAAATTCGACGATTTATCAATGAATGAGCAGTCTTTTGAAGACTATAAAAGCAAATACCTTGATTTGTTCGATAAGGCAAAGTCTCATCAACAAAAGGAAAAAGTATCCATATTGAGTGATATTGACTTTGAACTTGAATTGATTCATCGAGATGAAATCAATGTAACATACATTTTGAAGTTGTTGGCTAAGTTAAAAGATGCTTCGCCTCAAGAACATGAAAAGCAGAAGCAGGCTTTAGTAGAAATTATTGCCGGCGATACTCAACTGAGGAGTAAACGTGAATTGATAGAGAAATTCATTAATGAAAACTTACCCTATATTGCTGATTCGGATGATGTTCCAGAAGAATTTGAAAGCTACTGGAATGAAGAACGAAAAGAGGCGCTCAAGAAACTAAGTGAAGACGAAAGCCTTGATAACGAAAAGCTTCAAGAAGTAATTGGTAAATACCTATTCACTGAGAAAAAACCATTGAGAGATGATGTAATTGGGATGATGAACACTCGCCCAGCCCTAAAAGAAAGAGCCAGCATAGCAGAAAGAGTTACCGAAAAGATTTTAGGATTTATTGAGATATTTATAAATGGGTTAGCCGCATAGAGATTGTTTTATGGAAGAATTATTAATTAAGAGTTACAGATTCTTAAAACGGTATGTTTTAGAGATTATCATTTGTTTATGTATTATTTTTTGCACTTGGACTATATACAAATATTATGATCAATTCGGAGAAGGTGGTGTTTCAAATAACACAAATGATTGGGGTGTTTTTGGAGATTATATAGGAGGGATTATAGGTAGTATTTTTACTCTAATAAGTGCTGTGCTAATATACTTTACTTTTAAAGAGCAACGAAATAATTCTAATCATGAAAAATTTGAAAACAAGTTTTATGAGTTATTGAAATTGCATAAGGAAAATATGTCTGAAATTCGACTTGAAGATGAAAGTGGGCGTAAAGTTTTTGTATTATTAATTCGAGAATATAGAGAAATCTTAAAAATTGTTAGGAGTGAGGCAAGAATCAATAATGTGACTATTGATAACTTAAAAATTATTGAATTGGCTTATATGGTTTTGTTTTATGGTACTGGTCCAAATTCAACAAGAGTTCTGAAAAGATCAATGCCTGACTATAGTGATGATTTTATGGAAAGGCTGGCGGACATATTACACAAGAAAAAAAAGAAAGTCAAAAAGCTCAGGAAATTGGCATTTGTACCCTTTGAAGGGCATCAACATAGGTTAGGCCATTATTTCAGGCATTTATATCAAATTATAACCTACGTCCACTCGAATAATAAATTGTCTTCGGATGAAAAGAAGGGTTACGTTAAAACTGTAAGAGCTCAACTATCGAATCATGAGCAAGCACTTTTGTTTTTTAATTCGATGTCAAAATTAGGTAAGCCATGGCTAAAAGAAGGTCTGATTACTGAGTATTCATTAGTAAAGAATTTACCAAAAGATTTTATTGATGAAATGTCAGAAATTGACATTAAAAGCGTCTATCCGAATATTGTATTTGAATATGAAGAGGGTTATCCGGTAGTCTAGACTAATCTAAAAAATGTTGTTTGAATATTCACTTAAGATATCTATCAACTATTTAAACTTCAAAGTTGTCTGTGAAAGAATTTAAGAAAGAAGAAGCTGATAAGCTTATCACTAGAGTTCAAGAAAAGTCAGTTGAAATATTGAATAACCTTGATAGGGAATCAATAGATGTCTGCAATTTCCTTACATCTGAGTTTAATAGGGGAGATGTTACCAAAAACTATTTTTTCCAATTTGTATTCAGATCATTTTATAGGTTGGACAATGCAGGGCTTTCAGCAGAGTTTAAGGTGAAATACTTTGAGCTTATGCAGCAAAACAGATCTCTTGAATCTATCGATCCAGTCCCAATTCTAGAAGCATTAAATGAAATTCTAACACTGAAAAAAAAGAATAGCTTTCAATTCTCTTTTACTACTAAGATGATCAATCTAATTGATCCTAGTTATCCAATCTATGATTCTAAAGTTTCGAAAGCCATTATTGGATCAGCCACTAGCGCTATTGGTGATTTTGACGATAAATTGAAAGACTATTCAACAAGACATGAAGTAATTAGCAAAACCTACGCATATGTTATAGAGAGAGATTTCTTTGCGTCAATATTCGCTGAATTTGATAAATCTTTTCCAGGTAATAGACTTACCGAGTTCAAAAAACTTGATTTCATTTTTTGGAGCTATGGGAAGCTTCTGTAGAAACTAACGCCTAAAGTATTTTTTGAGATTTATAAGTGATATTCAGCCACTGGTTATTTTGGCTCTGAGACTTCATTCTCAATAGAAAAATGAATTAGATCTTTATAAATCAAGACTTCAAGTTGGATACCAAAAGTGTTCTCACGTCGACCTCCAAAAAATTAGCTATTTCAAAAAGTCTTTCAATTGAGGGTTGAGAATCATTTGTAGCCCATCTGGAGACTGTAGAATTAGCAATTCCTAAATGTTCTGCTAACTCTTTATTCTTTTCACCTTTTTCTGCTAAGACTGCTTTGAGCCTATTATAGATTGTTTTTGCCATTAGAAAACTGCCAAGTTTCCCAAATATATACAATACAAAAATGATCACAGGATCATTTAAGTAGCGTTCTAAATAAAATAAATTATTTTTTAATTAAATAAAGTAGCGTTTTAGATCAATTTTTATTTATATTAAAGCAGTAATTGAATCGGATCTATTAGAATGCATTTGCACTTTATAGTCTCGTCTAGGAAAACTGCCAACGTTCAACATAGACAGTAGAAGTGAAGTGAAAATGCTCACGCTACGGCGTGAGCTCACTTTTGCTAGATTTTGTTGAAGCCTTTTCTTTCACGGCGATTGAAATATTCACTTATAGAATGTTTCAAAATGACTTAGTAATAACTCAAGTATAATGGAACAGACCTTGATTTTTTCTGGATTAAGTAGCTCCCCGGGATCAATATTCTGGAAGAAGGATCTGTCTGCGCTTTTATGCATTGGGTCACATTGCTTATTACCTATTGCAGCCTATTACACGTTTCCAGTGGAACACGGCATCGCCGCGGTAGATCGCTTGTATCCTCTGAAGCCCAAGAATCCGATTTAAGGACCAGGGCACTTTTTCTCTCTGATTGATCCCGAATCCGCAAGCGTCTCGGGACTATCCACACAGATCAGGGAGTGACGTTACACGATGATGGAGATCATCTGCTGCAGCAGGTCATCAGCTCCATTACTTTAGTTAATTTCTTTACTCATTTATAAAGCCCTTTTAGGCTTGCTGGGAGAAACTTGTCCATTACGTAACAGACATATTCCGTGATGAAGCGTGTTCGTTTCCCATTGAGCTAGGGCATCCACTCATATGCATAAATTTCTATTCTTATGCTTCCTAGGACAGGTATGTGTTGTCGGAAGTACTATACAGGCACAGGATGTCAATTCCAATTCTCTTAGTGAAAGTAAAGTTGCCAATCACCCCAAAGCGGTCCCATGGAACGGCTCAGAGCAGAAGGGAGGAATCTCTTCTGCTCAAAATGGGGCTTTGATCTATGGAGAGATAATTAATCCTGATTCACTTGGGCCACTGAAACTGGTATATGCTGAGCAGAAGTTTTCTGGTAGGATATCTACTGGTGAACAGGAAGTTACTTTAATACAGGAGCAGGGAATGTTTCTAGATGGAGTACTAAATAGTCAAAAGAAAAAATTCCGAATTCAAGTCCCGCAGGATTCAATGGTCTATGTTTCTCTACTTCTTGATGGCAGAGTTTTATTGGAAGATTACCTACTGCATCCATCTGATTCGGTCATGATTTCTATGGATTTGGGGAGAATGAATATAGTTTTCGGAGGACCTGAGTCTGTTTGGATGGAAGCCCAATTTGCGACGAAAAGAGGAGGTGACAATACCTTCAATTCTCGAATACTGTTGGAGCAGGACAAGGAAAATTTTTTGAATCAGCAAGATAATCGAGCTCAATGGGAACAGTATCAAGAGGAGTTTGGACCAAAGCTTAAAATATTTGATTTGGGCATGGATGGAGCCGATTATGCATTCAGCCAACTGATGGATGATGACTATGCCAAAATCCCAGGCTGGAATCAATTACTCGTCTTTAAATCAGCCATACCTTCTGACCGGTTTGATTTGCTCCAAGCGGATCTTGTGGGCAATTACTATGCTGAGATACTCAGAAGTTTTCGCCAATATCAGTACGGAATACCACAGATAAAAGGGCAGCGGGAATTGCTGGATCGTATGAATTTGATGTTGCCTGAGCTTTCCAGAAAGATCAAGATTGATCTGGATTCATTGGAGCCCAACTTGATATCTCAAGGTTACTATTCCTTAGCGAGTGAATGGGTCAAGCTTGACCGGATGATCAGTGGTGAGGCCTTCGAAACTATTGTGACTGGGAATTTCCAAGGGGGATTTTTGGATAAGCTTCTAGTTGGTAATCTTTTGGATAGGATCAAGTTTACGGCTGATGAGCTAAAATTTTGGGAGAACTATACTGTATTAATTAAGTCTGATACTTGGAAAAGACTAGCCGATAAAACGCTAGCAAAGTATCAGACTGGACAGGTAGTTGATCGGGTGATCTGGAAAGATTTAGCAGGTAAGGAATGGACTCTCGATGATTTTAAGGGAAAGGCCACGCTATTCTATTTCTATTTTTCTACCTGTTCCAATAGTGAAAAATACTTCAAGAACTATTTGTTGCCACTCTATCAGGAAACTGCCGAGCTAGCCAACTATCAGCTGGTGGCAGTCTCCGTGGATGACGACCAGGCTCTTTGGAAATCTAGCCTAACTACCTACTCCAATACTGAGCTGATAAACCTGAATTTTCCCCTTTCAGAAAATAAGGCTTGGCTAAACAAATACCACATACAAGGCTATCCAGGTACGCTTTTAATAGATGGGGAAGGAAGGGTGCTTTCCTTTCATCTCAATGGGGAGGACTATAAGGACTACCGAGATCGGTTTCTGAAAGTGCTATCAACTCCCTCAATTAATTCTTCTCACTAAATCTTAACAAAACATGAAAAAATCACTACTTATGATGATTCTGTGGGTGCTATGCGCTCATGGTTATGCTATGCAGCAGGACTTACTTCCTATTCGGGGAAAAGTGCTTAGTGAAACTAATAATACGACTCTGTTAGGAGTAAACATATTATTAAAGGGTACTTCCAAGGGAGTTGTGTCTGGAAATGACGGGTCATTTGCGCTATCATTAGAGAAGGGAACTTACACTTTGGTGTTTAGCTATATAGGCTATGTATCGAAAGAGCTTACTATACACGTCCCCATCTTAAATCCCTTGGAGATTTTTCTGCAGGAGGATGAGGTTTCTTTAGCCTCTGTGGAAGTAGTCTCCACTGGTTTTCAAGAACTGAGTGCCGAGCGATCTGCGGGATCATTTGTTCAAGTAGATAATAAATTGGTGAATCGAAGAGTAGGTACCAATATTTTGGATAGGCTAGAGGATGTGACTCCTGGACTAATATTCAATAGGGATGGTACTGACCGGGGCCCAGGGCAAAATATCAGCATACGTGGTAAGAGCACGTTTTTATACAACAACCAACCCCTGATTGTGGTGGATAATCTGGCGTATGACGGCCCCATCGAAAACATCAATCCTAATGATGTGGAAAGCATCACCGTGCTACGAGATGCGACAGCTGCTTCGATTTGGGGAGCCAGAGCAGGAAATGGTGTAATAGTAATTAAGACTAAGCGAGGAAATTTTGAAACACCCCTTCAGGTGAGACTAAATTCAAACGTGACCATAGGAGAAGCTTGGGATCAGTATTACGCTCCCAAAATGTCTATTCAAGATTTTTTGGATGTAGAAGAACGTCTGTATTCCTCCGGATTCTATTCTAACAGGTATAATTCTTACGATAAACAGGCAATTTCTCCTTGGGTAGAGGATCAGTTTTCAAATACCAATGGTAAATTAAGTGATGAAGAACTTTCCCAGCGGAAGTCACTCTATCAAAATCAGGATGTACGAGGAGATTTGCAGGATTATTTCTATCGTCCTTCAGTGAACCAGCAGTATGCTTTAGATCTAAGTGGAGGAAGTGAGGGATATTCCTATTTGTTTTCGGTGGGTTATGATCATAATGAAGACACTGAAGTAACTAGAAGTCGCACTAGATTTACCCTTAACGGGCAACAAAACTGGAAATTCTTTGCCGATAAATTGAAACTGAATTTGGGGACATATTTAATCCAAAACAGTTCAAAGGACGGTTTTCCCAACCTCAATAGTCTAAATCCTTATGATCGATTAGTCGGAAATAGCGCAGAAGCACTTCCTATCTTTCAGAATTTCAATGAGCGCTTTAAGCAGCAAGCTGTGAACCGAGGCGCTCTTGACTGGGCCTATAGGCCGTATGAAGAAATCGGCTTGAGTCCACTGCATAATACGCAGAATGAAATCAGACTTAACCTAGGGTTGGATTATAAGATTTGGAAAGGTCTAGGAGCCCAATTGAATTACCAGTATTGGAACAGTTCGCTGCATCAGGAACAGATCTATTCAGAGAGTTCATATTTTGTTAGAAATCAGGTGAATCTGTTCACAGAATTTGGCACAGCAGGTGAGGTTCAAAGAAATATGCCAGAAGGAGCTATCTATGATTATGGCACTACAAACCAGCAGTCTCACAACTTGCGTGGGCAGCTCAATTTTAATCAAAAATGGAATACTGCTCATGAACTTATCGCTTTAGCCGGTTTTGAAGTAAAGGACTTGCAATCCAACTCCAACAGTAGCAGAGCCTATGGTTATGATCCAGATACCGGTATTCCTACCTCTATAAATTATCAAGTACTCTACAGGCAGCTCAATACAGGCTTTGAAAGTTACATTGACTATGCTGATTCTTTCAATGGAAACATAGACCGATTCCTTTCTTATTTTGCAAATGCAGGCTACACCTTCAAGTCCAAATACCTGCTTAATGCATCAATCCGATCAGATGCCTCCAATCTATATGGTGTTGAAGCCAACCTTAAGCGGGTTCCTTTATGGTCTGCTGGGATTGGATGGATCGCTTCAGAGGAGTCTTGGATGGATGCACCGTGGTTGGACTATCTTAAATTGAAAGCTAGTTATGGTTTCAACGGAAATACGAATCCAGCAGCTACTGCTTATACTACTGCTATACTTTTCGGAGCGTCTTTCAATCCCTGGGTCAATCAGCCTTGGTTAAGTGTTCTCAATCCACCAAACCCACAAGCTAGATGGGAGAAAATCAAAATAATCAATGCAGGTGTGGAGTTCGAATTGTTCAGCAGTCGTTTGCGCGGTTCTGTAGAAGGTTACAGAAAGGAAGGGTTGGACTTATTTGGTGAGCAACCTTATTTTCCTTCATCTGGCAATAATAGAGTCACTAAGAACTATGCAAATACCAGAACGTACGGAACTGATGTAGAACTTACTTCTCATATTTTAGAAGGGGAGTTCTCTTGGACTATTTCAGGATTTTATTCCTATATGCAGGAAAAGGTGACTCGATATGACCAAGATCCTTTGGTAAGGAATGTAGCTAGCTATGGTGGAGGAGGTGTTTTCGCAATTCCGTCGCCAATAGTAGGTAAGCCACTTCAATACCTATTTAGTTATCCCTTTGCAGGGTTAGATCCTCAGTCGGGAGCTCCTTTGGGTTATTTGGATGGGGAGCCCTCTACTAATTATTCTGCCATACTTAGTCAAACTGAGATTGAAGATCTCGAGTATCATGGATCTGCAATTCCTACACATTTTGGCGCTTTAAGAAATCAAGTTGGGTGGAGGGGATGGGAACTGTCCATGAATATATCCTATAGATTGGGTTATTATTTCAAACGAGAGACTATTGATTACTCCAGCTTAAACAGAGGAGGATTTCAGCATGCAGATTACGCTATACGTTGGCAAAATCCAGGGGATGAAAAGTTCACATCGATTGGGGCTGATCCACTAGTGGTGAATAACAACAGAACTAGTTTTGAATTACATCACTCAGGACAAGTCAGGAAAGGGGATCATATCCGACTCCAGGATATTCAGTTAGCCTATAGTTTTGATAAATCCAATTATCCTGGATTACCATTTCGGAGGGTTCAACTGTATAGTTATCTCAATAATCTCGGGATTCTATGGAAGTCAGCAAAGGACGTGAGGGATCCTGACTTTCGAAATACGCAAATACCTCGAACATATTCTTTTGGCCTAAGGGTCGATTTCTAAACTTTTGAATCTCAAGGGAACAGATAAAGAATGTAGTGAGGCTTTCTTCATATGGTTTATAAATCCGATTCCTACTCTTTCTCTGGCAGTTTTCTGCAAAACAGGAACTGCCCCCTTGGATTCTTATTCTAACCTACAAATAAGATGGATAAATTAGTTAAGTTATTATTAGTTCTAGTAGCGATATCGCTTACAGGCTGTGAGGATTTCTTGGATGCCAAGCCTCAAAAGAGTTTGGTAATTCCAAATTCGCTGGATGATTTTCAGGCTATTTTGGATGCCGAGCCCAGGTATTTGAATTCAGCAGGTTCGCTTGCTCTTTTGGGCTCAGATGACATGGTATTGGGGCCAAGTCTGTTGACCATAATGTCGCCCGAAGAGAGGGCTGTTTATTTCTGGGAAAAAGAAGTGTACTCCCAAAATGACTTGGTTATTGATTGGACTCTCAATTACCAAATGATTTATTATGCAAACTTGGTGCTTGATGGGTTAAAAGACTTTAAGCCAAGGAATGAAACAGAAAGACTAAGAGCATTGGAATTACAAGGAGCGGCAATGTTCAGCAGAGCATTTGGACATTTTTCGCTTATGCAGGTTTTTGCAGCACCTTATGATCCTGAGCAAACTTCATTAGCCGCTATTCCAATTAGAACTTCAGCTGATCTCAATTTGGCGACTGGGCTTTCCAATACTGCAGAAGTGTATGAGTTGATTATATCAGACTTGGATTTTGCCAGTGCCAATTTACCCGATAAACAGGAGATTCTGACGCGAGCATCTAAATGGTCAGCAGAAGCCTTGCTCAGTAGGGTTTATTTAGTGATGCAGAAGTATGATGAAGTTTTCGAACATGCTGGAATCGCACTTTCTATTGGTAATCAATTGATGAACTTTAATACATTGTCTTCGGGGAATTCCTATACTTTTCCCCGCTTTAATACGGAGATCATTCATCAGGTTAATGTCGTAAGTACCAGAATAACCTTTAATAAAGAGCAATTTGTGCATCCTGCACTATATGATTTATATGATTCACTTGATTTAAGAAAGACAGTTTTATTTGATACGGCCAGAACAGCAGGCTACGTTAATCTTGTGAGCAGGTACTCTGGGGATTTCTATGATTTTGGAGGACTTGCTGTTGATGAAGTGCTTTTGAATCGCGCTGAAGCAGCAGCTAGAATAGGGGAGGAGGACATCGCTTTGCAAGATGTAAATAGACTTTTAAGTAATAGATACATCAAAAATTCTTTTGAGGAGTTGGAATTGTCAGGTTCGGAATTAATGAAAAGAATATTGGCAGAACGACGTAAAGAATTGCTTTTTAGAGGTATTCGGTGGATGGATTTGAGACGTTTAAATCAAGATCCTGTTTATGCGATAACTTTGAATAGAAGTTATAATGAGAGTGATGCAACACTACTTCCCAAGGGATCCGGTTACACTATTCCCATTCCTCCCAATGAGATTTCACTAAACCCAAAGTTGGATTAAATGATGGAGGTATAAAAAAAGAGAGGAGTAAAGCTCCCCTCTTTTAATGTTTTATTTGTTTAAAGTCCGAAATTATCAATCCATATTATTGATAAAAAGCCCTTGTTTGATCACTGGAGCTGAATCATTCGCTGCAGATCTGGTACATGCTTGTGGATCAGAATCACACTGATAAGTACTAGGGCCTGGAGTTAAACCAGTCACATTCACAAAAGTTGTTTCATCAATTTGTCCCCATTCACTTACTTGGGGGCTCGTGAATGCAAAGGCTGCGAATGCCGCCAATACAAAGGCGAAGGCAGGTAATCTTTTAAATAGAGTTTTCATAATATGTCCTGTTTTTTAACAGATCAAAAACAGGTAAAACCGTTTATTCGCCATAAAAATGGCGGGGTTGTTAGCCTACTCTAAAAAAGGGTTTTCGGCATCTCCCTTTTCTTCGTCAGATTCAGACAGTGCTCCGATCTACTATCTGTTGGAGCGGCGAAGTAATGATTTGCTACCCATTCAGGGTTAGTTTAATAAGGATGGTAAATTCTTCAATGAGAATATTTTTTTGGGGTGGGATAGTGCCTTTTCCTGCCCCTCTTTTGAACAGCTTATTTATTAGTTTAAGTGAATTTATCCTTAAGTAAAAGTTGCATTACCCTTTTATTGATCAAAAGCTGGAGATTCTTTGGGATCCTCAGCTTTTTTAATTATGAGACTGTTATTCCATCCTAATTTGAGGTAATAGCTTTTTCGATTGGATAATTTTTTCAAACCATAGCCCAAATGAGCTAACTAGAATAAAGCCCAGGTTCAGAAAGAAATGGGCTTCCCATCCCAGTGTTTCCAAAATTCCTGCACAGTTGCAGGGAACCCTTGGGAAAGCTCCCACCCAAATCAGTCCCACATAGGTGGTGAAGACCGCAAGGAGGAGAGTGCTTGCGAGAAATCCCCACCATCGGGAAAATGAAAAGAGCAGGAGCATGGCAATCATCAACTCAATAGTCGGTACTGCATAGACCAGTATTTCCGCTAACTCTGCCGGAAAGGTCTGGTTATGGAATGCTTTTCTGCTGTCTTCCCAACGGATAAATTTATCCAACCCTGTATAGCCCCACAAGAGGATCAGCAGGGTGCTTGGGATAGCTGATTTTTCTGTGTTTTCCATTCAGTTTTATATTTGATGGGAAGTTGAGGCTTTTAAAAAAAGGCAATTCACAAGGTGGGTAGTAAACTTAAAAAGTGTATCAATTATACAATTATGAAATTTTTGAAAAATAAAGTCATTGATTACTTGGTTTTTAGGTAATGTGAATTTAAAATGAACTACTGTTTTTTCACTCAGTAAAGGCAATAGGCAAATTCAACAGTTGATCATCAACTGTAAAGGCAATTGAATTTGTGGAACTTCGGCAAGAAGTATAGGAATCGGAAGTATTGTTACATCTTATGGATATACCATTATGGAAAGGTATGAATTGGACCCAAAGGTTCTAAAAACCCTTTTTAGTCTTGAAGGTAAAGTTGGTGATGCAGCTTTTAAAAAGCTTGTACCATTTTTGGACCTGCGACAGGCTAAAAGAAAAATTATTATTCGTGATGCAGGTGCAGTGGAAAATGAATCCAGATTTCTTGTGAAAGGATTGATAGGGATGTACTACACCGGGAAATTGTCCCGACTATACTTTCCTGGCGATGTCTTTATGGACTTCGAATCCTACCAGACGCAGATTCCCAGCAAATATCATTTCAAAGCACTCGGCGATTCCGTTTACATCAGTCTTTCATATCACAATGAAGAGCTATTGCTAAAAGAAATCCCAGATTTTACGGATTTTTCTAAATCCCAAATTGCAAAAGTCCGCAATGCGGATTTCGAATGGCATGCGTTTACTCAGATGAATTATCGGGATAAAATCCGAGTAATAGAGGAGAAATTTCCTTCTTTCAAATATGACCTAACCAATAAGGAGAAAGCAAGTTTGCTGGGAGTAAGTTACGCCACCGCTGCTCGTATAAAGTCGTTTCCTAAAATTGGGAAGGTTAGTAGAGTGAATAAGCAACTTGAAAAATTGCTTAAATGTCCATTTCCAGCCTATGTTCACAACGATGCAGTAGAGATTGAAGACCAGTCAGTGTCATGGGCGATTAATTTCCATTCGATTTTCAGGAACAATGAGGAAGTAGATTATTACAAAAAACAAAAGCTCAGCTATTTATCCTCCTGTCTTTATCCTGAAATTGATTTTGAGAAAGGGGTGTGGATATCCAAGTTATACCTCTGGCTGTTCTATCTAGATGACATGACTGATAATTTGCCGGTAGGACAAAAAGCGAACTTTTGGAGCTATCTGCTAAATGGAATTGAAGCTATTATCAATGAAAAACAGATGGAATACATTCCCTCAAGGATTTTTGTATATCTAAACGCATTTGTGGATCTGGCAACGGAATTTAAGGAAATGGTCACATATAATACAGATCTAATGGATATGGTATTCTCAGAGGTTCTCCTTTATCTCAAATATAACAAGGCCGAATCAGAACATAAAGATAGCGGTCATCCTCCTTCATTGGACGAATACCGGCAAAGCCGTCCATATTTCTCCGGTGGAAATTTAGCCCTCGCACTTTGCTCCTTTGAATCCGTGGATAAGTTCAAAAGTGATGGAGCTGATTGGCTACGGACAGATCAGCTACGACAGTTGGGAGCTAAGCTGATCTATCTTTCCAATGACCTGATTTCTTACAATAAAGAAGAATCTCAGGGAGACTTTATGAATATCATTGCGCTTTTGATGCATCATAAAAAGATGGATTTTACAACCGCTCAACAGGCAATTCTGGATGAACATGCCGCGGTGCTCGAGGAATTTATGAAACTGGATAGAATTTGGCGAGATGAATTCAGGCCTGAAAACAACGGAGTCCTCAAATACCTCAAACAGATTAAATATAAGATAGCAGGTTCCGTCCATTGGTCTCTATCAATTTCATCTAGGTATAAGACGACCTGAGTGAGTAATTTAACTAACATGTCATGAACATTATCGAAATTTCAATTCAGATACTTACCAACTTGAAAAAGAATCTGGATATTCTGAAGTTGGATGGGGAAAATAAACTTATCCAGTTTGAATCAGCCTTTCATCTGGTAGACATGGCCATGGATGAGATCAAGCTCTTTATGGACAAGTATGATTTTGAATCTGAGCAAGAAGAGATAGAATTCTTTAAAAATCACATGTCAAACTTTCTCAAAGAATCTGTCTATTTCTCTGAGCTTTTTAATATGGAGTCGATCAAACCATCAGGGCCTGAAAAGGAAATCAAAAAGTTTTACGAAAAGGAACTGATCAGTATAAATGAGTTTCTGCAAAACAACCAAAACCTTTACAATTACCTATTGATGAAAAAGGAGAATCAGGATAGAGTGTTTTTCTTAAGAAGTGCACAAGCTCCTGTTTATAAACCTAATCTATTCTGGCATACACTCGACACCAGATATTGCACAGTATATACGCTATACTTTGCCAGAATAATGGGTACGTTGGCGTTGGCTGATTATATCCATGACCAACTACGGATTCTAAAAGTTTACGACAATCCTTATGATTCTGAGAAAAAACGGCAGTTATACTGGAGTGGAAAAAAAGCTGATCTGGTGGAGTTGGTATATGCATTGAAAACATCCTCTGCCGTAAATAACGGTAGTGCAAGCATTGCAGAACTAGCTACTTCCATCGGAGAGCTATTCGGCAAAGAGTTGAATGACTATTACAGAACTTTTCTCGAAATCAGATCAAGAAAGAAAAGCAGAACAGTTTTTTTAGATCAATGCAGAGAAAATTTAGAAGCCTATATGGATGAATTTGAAGAAAAGGAATGATACCTAATTGAGTTGGTGAAAAATCGAGGATTAACATGCAGAGGAGTTTAATCCAAAGTTTGAATTTTGATTTGTGCAATAGATGATTAAACATAGAGGAGATGAAAGCATTTATAGATACGCTTTTTGTGGAGATGGAAGAGTCACTAAAGCGGGTAACAAAGGAGACATTCACTGAGCTACAGACGGTCGAAAGATGTGGCAGGGCGGTCAATGGTATATTGATCAAACTCAAAGTATCTATGTCCGGATATCAGTTTAAAAATTTGGAAGAGGAAGTACTGTTTTTCAAAGAATACAAACCGATGTTTTTAAAGGAACTGATCTTCTATTCTGAACTAACCTATTTAGAGTCTAAAAAGCCAATTGGGAAAAAGGAGCAAGTGAAAAACTACTATCATCATATGATGGATCAGATGCAAGATTTTTTTGCTAGAAATCACCAGCTCTATATATATCATCAATTGGATAGAAGCGATCAGGATGAGCTTTTATTTTTGAAGGATTCTAAACCTGTGTCGTTGATACCTGACTATACGACTGATTTTGATCCAGAATTTTCCACTATCAATAGCAGCAACCTAGCCAAAATTATGGCCTATGAAGACCTGACAGAATACATCAAGAAGCGTTTGGTAAACTTGGACATGGGATTTAACACTTCAGGTGCGGATAAGTCCAGACATGAATGGACAGATTCGAAATCTGCCTTGATAGAATTAGCCTATGCGCTTCATTCAAGAGGGGCAGTGAATCATGGTAAGAGTGACGTGAAAATGATTATATCAATTATGGAGTCCCTTTTCAATGTAAAAGTCGGCAACTTTTACCGCACATTTCAAAGCATGCGCGACAGGAAGAAGGGCAGGACGATTTTCCTGGACAGCCTTAAAGACAGTTTGGTAAAAAGAATGGATGATACCGATATGGGATATTAAAAGGAAAAGCTATGTTTTGGCAAGATGTATTTATAGTATCGGTAGGTATTTGTCTTTTGGTAGGAGGCTTTGGGTTACGCGTATGGGTTGAGCGTAAGAGATTTTACCGACGCGGTCCCGGGGGGTTGCAGCATTTTTCCAGATATAGCAAAGCAGTCTTAATTTCTATGGGTGAGGGCTTCCTGATGTTTGTGAGTATTCCCGTGATGATCCTGGGAATGCTAATTTTATTTTTATGGAGCATTTACCTGATTGATAGGGGGAAGTATAAAATTAAAGACTCTGATCAAACAGAAAAAAGTCAAGCAGACCCAAAAGCCCACTTCCTTGTTCCAGCGGAAAAGGGCTTAAGTGAAAAGCAGATCTGCCCTATACAAAAGATTCATTCCCTTTGTACATGAATCTTTTGTAAAAGGCTGATTTGACAATTGGCAGTTTCTTTAACTTTTCTAATTTTTGAGATCTGCTGATAGGTACTCATGATATTTCTTTTATTTTGAATATTTCATGAAATCCCCCTTCTTTTTTTTCGGGTTTTACGCTGCTTTCGGATTGTGCTATCCTCGTCCATCCCTTTTTTTGATTTAACGTGATCTAATTGCCTGTCACTTTCTTTAGACGTTTCTACAATTGTGTCATTTTTTTCGCAAACACCATTGATCAGATCTTCTGTGAAATCATCCTCTCTACCAAAGGAGGTTAGGGGATTGGCATCAGGGTCAATTCTTTCTTCCCTTTTTCGGTCATCTATTTTTCTCAATGTCATAGCTTATTGTGTGTTTGTTAAATTTTTGAGTTTATGACTAAGCTCCGTAAGTCCTGCTTTATCTAGGCTATCAGAAATGATGGTATTCAGTTCCTCTTCCGACTCTTTGGAGATCTTCGTAATGCCACTTTCTGGTGTCTTGCTGTGCTTAATCCCAGCACCGAGAACTTCAGTGAAAAGTAAGACAGTCTTTCGTGGGATTTTCAGGTCGATCTTCACTGTGTCGTGCATTCCAGGAACTGCAAGCAACGTTTCGTAAATAGTTTCAAGTGATGAAATAGCCATGATGTAAATGGTTTTGGGTTAGAAATAATGATTCCCTAATCTACCTTCATCACTTTAAAATGGCCTATTTAGAGATTGATCAGGATGAGTATAATTAAAAAGACCCATTTATGGTTTTGCAAAAATTCTAAATTACTTTCAATTTCAATGTTTAATTTGAATCGATGAAATGGAATCTGTCTTAGGCAGTCAGGCAAAAGAAAAATTATACTTACAGAAATTATCACTAACCAAACGAGATTCCTGCAGATAGCAATCAGGATGAACATTAAAGAAAAATAGACCTATGAAAATCTTGGTTATTGAAGACGAAAAGGTACTGGCAAGTGATATTGTGAACTATCTCTCGGAGGAAGACTACCGCTGTGAGACAGCTAGCGATTTTGCGACCGCTAAGGAAAAAGTAAGTATGTATGAGTACGATTGCATTTTGCTGGACCTGATGCTGCCTGGAGGAGATGGATTTGATATTCTGGAGCATTTGCGCAGTCAGAATAAGCAGGATGGTGTGATTATTATTTCTGCAAAAAACACCCTAGAGGATAAAATCAAAGGTTTAAATATCGGAGCGGATGATTACTTGGCTAAGCCATTTCACCACTCTGAATTGGCGGCAAGGATTCATTCGGTGATTCGTAGGAAGCAATTTGATCCGTCAAACCTGATTACTCAAAACGAGATTAAAATTGATTTGCTTTCAAAAACTGTTCATATAGACGGGAATCCAATCGTTCTGACTAAGAAAGAATATGATCTACTGCTTTTTTTCATAGGGAATAAGAATCGGGTTTTGTCCAAAAGTGCTTTGGCCGAGCATCTTTCCGGGGATGTGGCGGACATGTTTGATAGCCATGATTTCGTCTATGCGCACGTCAAAAACCTTAAGAAAAAGCTCAATGAGGCTGATTATGGGAATTATTTGAAAACTATGTATGGAACAGGCTATAAGTGGGAAATATGACCAGGCTGCTCGATAAACCCTTTAAAGCGTTCACTATCTATGCGCTAGTGATTCTATTAGTCAGTATCCCGATTTACTTTTTGGTGGTGGATTGGATTTGGGTGACCGAGATTGATGATCACCATGAGATGACTGTGGAGCGGATTGAAAACCGATTTAAGGAAGCTCATCTCTCAGGTCATGATCTAGAAGCGATTCTTAATTCGTGGAATATGCTGCAGCCGAGTTCGTCGATCATGCCTATAACAGAAAATATAGCTAGGCCCGATAGCATATACGAAGTGACGAAGTACAATGAGTATGAGCTGGAATCGGATCGTTTTCGCGGGTTGCAAACGGTGATTGAGATTGATAAAAAACCCTATTTATTGAATATAGAAACCAACGTGGAGGAAGCTTACGAGACTATTTTTGCGATTGGTCTGGTGACTGTCCTGTTATATGGACTACTCGTTTTTGGCTTTATCCAACTCAATCGGAAGATCTCTAAAAGTGTATGGGAACCCTTTGACAATACACTTACAAAATTGAAATCCTTTGATTTGAGTTTGAGTAAAGGGGTGGAATTTGATGAGACTGACATTGAAGAATTTACAGAGCTGAATCAAACCATTACTAGGTTAGTTGCTGAAAATGTCAATGCCTATAATCAGCAGAAGGCCTTTGTCGCGAATGCTTCTCACGAATTGCAAACTCCTATTGCTTTGCTGAAATCCAAATTGGATATCCTTTTTCAGGATGAAAAACTTAGTGCCAAACAATCAGAACTGGTGAATGCCATACAGATTCCGTTGGCACGGCTAACCCGGGTGAATAAGAATTTGCTTCTGTTGGCAAGAATCGACAACAGTAAATTTTCAGATAGTTCCGAAATTGATTTTTTAGAGAAAATAGAGAAGAGTGAAGAGTTACTTCAGGATTATATTTCAGAGCGAAAATTGACTTATAATAAAGAAATCACCGGGATAGCAAACGTAAACTGTAGTCTTTTTTTGGCGGAAACGCTTGTCAATAATTTGCTCTCCAATGCGATCCGTCATAGTCTTGTTTCAGGTGAAATCATTGTACGAATTGGTGAAAATGAGATTTCATTTTTGAATTCAGGAGTCGAACGCTTGAAGGAAGAGACTCTTTTTAAGCGATTTTCTATATCTACCACTGATACGACCAACAGTGGATTGGGGTTGGCCATCGTGAAAGAGATCTGCAAGCAAAATGGCTGGGAAATCAACTATGATTTTTTGGATCATTTCCACATTTTTTCGGTACGCTTCAGTAAATTCTAAATGTCTTCTAAATCTCATGCGACTTTTGGGTAATCATAATTACCAAACCCAAATTTCTTATGAAAAAGTACATAACAATTTTATCAGTAGGCGTACTACTTTCGACAGTCGCATGTGCTCAGGAACATTCTGACGAAAAAGTTCCTGAGGCTGTGAAAACCGCCTTTTCCCAGAAATTCCCTGCTGCAAAAAAAGTAAGCTGGGACATGGAGTCTGCTACAGAATGGGAGGCTGAATTTAAACTGGAAGGGAATGAGTATTCTGCGAATTTTTTAGCTGACGGAACTTGGCAAGAAACCGAGCATGAAATCAACAAAGCTGATATCCCTGAGGCAATCAAGCAAACCTTAGCCAAAGATTTCGCAGGATTCAAAATCGAAGAAGCGGAAATTTCTGAAACCGCTCAGGGAAGCGTCTATGAAGTAGCGGTGGAAAAAGGCGAGGAAGAGTGGGAGTTGGTTTTCGATCCCAATGGTAAACTAATCGAAAAGAAAACAATCGAAGAAGATGATGAAGATTAAAAACTATTTTCTGATCACTTTTCTAATGTTATCTCAGGCTCTTTTGGCTCAGGAAAAAAAAATAAATGTGTCAGGAAAAATCACGGACAAGACCTCTCTGGAGGACTTGTCCTATGTTAATGTAGTGCTGAAAACAACCAAAGACGCCATTTTTGTGACTGGTGCTATTACCGATGAATCGGGACTTTTCACCTTAGTAGATGTGGCTCCAGGAGACTATGAATTGGAAGCAAGTTTCATAGGGTTTGAGACGGTGAGCAAGGCAATTTTTGTGGGGTCAAGTTCTGCATTTCTGAATCTGGGTGAGATTACGATGACTGCATCTTTCCAGGATTTGATAGCTGTGGAGGTAGTGGGGCAGGCGGAAGCAGTAAGTGCCAAAATGGATAAGAAAACCTATGATTTGGGTCAGAATATTAGCCAAAGCGGGGGCTCCGTGCTTCAGGCTATGTCCAATCTTCCTGGGGTAACCGTTCAGGATAGTAAAGTTCAGATTCGGGGAAATGACCGCGTAGCAGTTTTGGTCGATGGAAAGCAGACTGCTTTGACTGGATTTGGTAATCAAACTGGCTTGGATAACCTTCCATCCTCCGCAGTGGAGCGAATCGAAATCATCAATAATCCCTCTGCAAAGTTTGATGCAAATGGAAATGCGGGCATCATCAATATCATTCTCAAAAAGGAAAAGCAGGAGGGGTTCAACGGAAAAGTTGGCCTAGCGCTTGGTGTAGGAGCACTTTGGGAGAAAAAAGCAAATCTTCCGAGCATAAGGCCTCAGTATCAAGGCACACCAAAATTCAATCCTTCGATATCACTGAATTATCGCAAGAAGGATGTGAATTTCTTCGTTTCGGCAGATAACCTCTACACCCAGACATTGAATAAAAATGAGTTTGTCACCCGAACTTATAATGACGGAACTGTCATCAATCAGCAACTTAAGAGAAATAGAAATACCAATTTTTTGACCACCCGCGCAGGAATGGATTGGACGATAGACCAGTCAAATACACTTAGTATTTCAGGACTTTTTGGAAGTGAAAAGATAATTGATAGAGGCGATCAGCCTTTTTTCAATGGGAATTTTTCAGAGCGATTGAGGCTTTGGCAGTTCTTAGAAGACGAGCTCAAGACCACTGTGATGGCTACAGTAGCTTTCAAACATAACTTTGCAGATCCAGGTCATAGCCTTTCTGCAGGGTTGAATTATACTTTTCATCGAGAGGATGAGCAGTATTTCTTTACCAATATTTTACCAGCCTCTTCAGGTGAAGATGCTTTCAAATTACTTTCAGATGAGAACGTGGTGGACGTCATGCTGGACTATGTGAGGCCAATGAAGACTGGTAGGCTGGAAACGGGACTGAAGTTTAGACGACGTTGGATTCCGACCAACATGCAGTTTTTTCCCGGTGAAAACTCCCCGATTGATTCTCTGGCAGGTGGAGCAGCAACCTACAAGGAAATTATTCCTGCAGTATATGGTAATTACGTGTTTGAGTCGAAAAAACTAGAAGCAGAAATCGGGCTGAGATTGGAATACATCAAGCTGAACTATGATGTGAACCCAAATCATCCGACCTACAAAAGTGATGGGTACAATTACTTCCAGCCATTTCCGAATACCCGTTTTTCCTACAAAATCAATGGGATGAATAAGATCACAGCATCCTACAACAGAAGAGTAGATAGACCTAATGAGGTGGATATCCGAATCTTTCCGAAGTACGATGATGCGGAGATTATCAAAGTGGGTAATCCTGACTTGAAACCTCAGTTTACTAATTCCTACGAACTGGGATGGAAGACGGGCTGGAGTACTGGTTCACTATATACAGCAGCCTATCATAGACAGGTGGATGGGACGATCACGAGGATTTCTTCTACCTATGGAGACAGCAAGTTGATCTATGCCATCTTTCAAAATGCTGCAAGAAGCTACAATACTGGTTTGGAATTGATCTGGGATCAGGATGTCAATGATTGGTATTCTTTTGACCTAAATCTAACTGGATATCACAATCAGATCGATGCATTTACGGTGGAGAATCTCTATCCAGATCCACATGCATTTTCAGCAGATAAGCAGGAGATTTTCTCAGGAAATGCCAAATGGAATTCGAAATTCAAGTTTGCTGAGAATTTCACAGGTCAATTGACAGCCATTTATTTGGCTCCCGATATTATTCCTCAAGGCAAAATTCAAGGAAGATTTACTCTAGACATGGGTTTGAAAAAAGTGATCCAAGGTGGTAGTGGTGAATTGTTTTTCAATGCCACCGATCTGCTGAACACCATGGTGATCAAGAAGACTATAGATGGAAATGACTTCAGCTACACGAGTGCGGATTATTACGAGACGCAGGTGTTTCGGGTAGGGTATAGTTATAAGTTTTGATATGAGAAACGATAAGTATTTAGCCATGACTGTTTTTAAAAAATTTAATAAGGTAGCCGAGATCACTCTTCTTTTCTGGTTGATGAAGATTGTGGCTACGACACTAGGAGAGACGTTGGGAGACTTCCTCTCGATGACGCTAAACCTTGGTTACCTCACTGGTCTAGTTATTACCGCGGGATTCTTTCTTGTGGTATTGATGATCCAATTGTATTCTCACAAATACATACCAGTTTATTATTGGCTGGTTATTATTGCCACTACGACGCTGGGTACTGAGGTTTCTGACTTTATGGATAGAAGTCTCCATTTGGGATATACAGTAGGCAGCATCATCTTATTTGCGGGACTAATCTTAGTCTTATTTATCTGGTTCAAAAAATTCGGAACACTAGCTGTCTTTCCTATTGAAGATAAAAGTAAAGAGACATTTTACTGGATAGCGATTTTGTTCTCCAACAGTCTCGGAACCGCTTTTGGTGATTTTCTGACTGACAGCTTGGGGCTGAGCTATCTTATTGGAGCCTTTGTCACAGCGGGTATCATTTTGATTGTGTTCTTGTTACACCAGTTTACGCGGGTCAATCCAATAGTTCTTTTTTGGGTGGCTTTTATTTTTACCAGACCCTTTGGTGCCACATTCGGAGATTTTTTAACCAAACCACTAGCAAAGGGAGGCTTGGATCTAGGGACGTTAAATGCCTCAATTGTCTCATTGGCTATCATTAGCATTTTAATTTATATCTCCCACAGAGAATCTGTGAAGATGCGACAATCTGAAAATGAGACAGAATAGCAAGTGCCTTACACTTGGAAGTGGTCATTCCATACGAGGATTTAGAAGTGTTTTAGACAGTGAAGTTGTTTAAACAAATGAAAATAAAATCTAAAGGAATCACAATCGTCATACCCATCTACAATGAAGAGGAGGGGATTGCTAGGCTTTTACCGGCTTTTGAAGACTATATTAATTCTTCAAAATTTGAGGTTACTATTCTTTTGGTCAATGATGGTTCGACTGATAATAGCTTGAATGAAATCAAAAAAGCTGCTGCTTACAATGAGCATGTTGGTTTCATTTCGTTTGAGAAAAATGCTGGACTAAGTGCTGCTATCAGGGCTGGATTCGAAAAATCTGCTACTAAGTGGGTTGGCTACATCGATGCGGATTTGCAGACAGACCCTATGGACTTTCTGAGATTGGAAGCGATGATTCCAAACTATGATTTGGTGACGGGCAGGAGAACAGGGCGGAAGGATAGTGCGGTGAAGAAAATGTCTTCGACTTTTGCTAATTGGTTTCGGGATTCCATGCTGCACGATGGCGTTCATGATTCGGGATGTCCACTGAAAATCGTTCGTAGATCCGTGGCGCTGGACATGCCTTTTTTTAAAGGAATGCATAGATTCTTTCCTGCGCTGACGTTGATTCAAGGCAAAAAAGTCATTGAAATTCCTGTAAAGCATTTTCCAAGAGTTACAGGTAAATCCAAATTTAACGTGTGGAATCGGTTTTTGTCCCCCCTTCAGGACACACTAGCGCTGCGTTGGATGATGAAGCGGCAGTCTACGTATACGATTTCTGAGAATTCCATCAAAAGTTATAAAGCAGCAATCCATGAATAGTTGGGTGCTACTTGGAGTTGGTTTTCTAGCTCAGGGGCTTTTTTCAGCCCGATTTCTAATACAATTGGTCAAGTCTGAGAAAGCAGGAAAAGTGCTTTCACCGGTTATTTTCTGGCAACTCAGTTTGGTTGCCTCCTTTCTCCTGCTGGTTTATGGGACATTTCGCCAGGATCTGGTGATTGTCGGCGGACAATTGGTAGGCTATTTCATTTACATCCGAAACCTGAAAATCCAAAATGCCTGGCAGCTTTTCCCAAAATGGATTCGCTGGAGTTTCATTCTTCTTCCCGTGTTGTTTTTGGGGTACTTGGTCTTTCATGCCCACTATGACTTCCACAGCTTGGTGCACAATCCGGAGATCAGTGGAATGCTACTCACTTGGGGCACGCTCGGTCAGGTTATTTTCACCACTAGGTTTGTGGTGCAATGGTATGAAGCAGAGCGAAGCAAGGAATCACAATTCCCCTTGAGTTTTTGGTACATCAGTTTGGTAGGAGCAGTATTGATCGCTTCTTATGCGATACTTCGCAAGGACTCTGTACAGTTTATTGGTCAGGCATTTGGGATCTTGGTGTATGTGAGAAATCTGATGATACACTACGGAGCAGCCAATGAGGAGAAACTCAGTTTCCTCGATCGGATCAAAAGCATGAGAATGACTTTGCTCTTGGTCTTTGTCGGCCTGGTGTTGTTTTTCAACTTAGGAGCTTGGTCTGTCACCGAATCCAGTGAAGCCCGCTATGCCCAAATCGCCAAGGAAATGGTGCAAACCGGAGATTGGTTGCATCCTCAACTTATGGGGATCTACCACTACCATAAGCCACCAGTGACTTATTGGCTAACTGCTTTATGCTATGAAGTGATGGGGATTTCTTCGTTTTCGGCTAGGTTTCTCTTGCAGATTTCGGTGCTGCTTCAAATCTGGCTAGTCTATAAGCTTGCCTTTCTTTTCTTCAAGCGATCCAATCCGGCCTTTCTATCCGCCATGCTGTATGCCTCATTTCCAGCATTGATTATTGGAAGTAGGGCGTTGACGACAGATACCTTTCTGGCTCTATTCGTTTTGGCAGCGCTCTATTTCTGGTTTGATTTTTTGGAGAAAAGAAAAGGGTACCTACTGATGCTATGTTATATTTTTCTGGGTATTGGTTTTCTGACCAAAGGCCCAGTGGTGCTGATTGTGCCGCTTTTAATCTGGGCTTATCAAGGGCTAGTCATGAAGCAGAAGATGGGTTCGTTCAAAATTCACCTGGCCGGAATAGCCTTGATGCTGGGAATTGGATTGAGTTGGTTTGTCTTCTTGCACGTAGAAGATAACCGCTTTCTCAATTACTTCCTGTTCAAGCATACCATAGATCGCTTTGCTACAGATACCTTCCATCGCGGACAACCATTTTGGTTTTATGCAGTGGTTTTGCTGGGAACGGCTTTCCCTTGGATATTGATCTTACTGCGAAAGATTCCGCTCAAGCGGGCTGATTTCGTGAAAAAAGGAGCTATGCTGGTGATGTGGGTGCTTTTGCCATTGCTGTTTTTCTCGCTCAGTCAGTCTAAATTGGTGTTGTATATCTTGCCGCTGTATTCCGGGTTGGCGATTGGTGCGATTTATTATTGGGAAAAACTTACTGATCCGCAGCAAAAAATATGGGAGCGATTGCAGTTGGGATTTCATGTGCTTCTGCTGATTGCTTTGGTCTCTTTGCCGCTCATTGACCCAAAGATCTCCCTGAATTTCAAGTTTTACTTCATCTGGTTTATTACTGCGTCTCTATTGGTTGCCATGCAGAACGTAGATATCCGCAGAGTAGATCGAGCCGTTATTTCTGCTTTTATTTTTACCATGGGATTGACTGGCATGTCTACCTATTTTATGAGCCAAAATCCGGGCCTGACCAATGACACCCATCGAGTGACTGAATGGATTGCTCAAAATAAGCCTGCAACTGAGGAAGTGATCATTTATAATAAGCGGCTGCCATCGGTGTTATTTAATTCGGATTTGAAAGCGATTTCGGTGTATGATGGTGATGAAAGCTTAAACAGAGAAACACAGTTTCAGCAGAATGATAATTGGAAGTCTGGCTTGATCAATTTACAATCAGATTCTGTTTGGATTATTGGCAATGCTCTTGAAAGTTCAATTTGGATTTCAAAATATGATAGAGATTTGCCAACCCTTAATAGTACTAGTAGTTGGACTCAACTCAAGGTCATTGATGGGTGGGTAATATCTAAATTAAATAATTCAACTAATTCCTTTTGATTAAATCAAACGATTTGTTTGAAGGATGAAAGTATAATTTAATTCCCTAGCATGGTATTTTGATGAATATAAAATTGGTCATAATTAGAAATTGATCTGGATATGTATATATAATAAGTACTTTTTATACTTGTGTCTCCCGAGAGAAGGTTTGAAAATTTAGATGAGTAATTTTTTTTTAATGCTATAAAATCATTCTTCAAGATAGGTGGATTTCCTGTGTCCTGTGAAATCGGCAAGATGTACGGTTGTATCACAACCGGATCTTGAAACCCCTAACTCCGAAGTCGTGGGTTTTGAACTTGTAAAGTTGTTGAACTGTGAAAATGAACTGTGATGAAGGAAGAAACCAAGAGGAACAAGTGGCTGCACGTGAGACTGACTTTCAAAGAATATGAGAGAATACAAACAGAGTTTGCAGAAACTGTACAACAAAATCTAAGTGATTATGCCAGAA
Organism: Algoriphagus ratkowskyi; assembly: GCF_002150505.1. Lineage (GTDB taxonomy): Bacteria > Bacteroidota > Bacteroidia > Cytophagales > Cyclobacteriaceae > Algoriphagus > Algoriphagus ratkowskyi. The sequence goes on along the minus strand of NZ_MSSV01000002.1, from coordinate 280,645 downwards.
AATTATTGTTGAAAAAACCTGTGATTGGCAGATATCAGGATACCGGAATGCAGGAGCTGCTCGCAGAATTGACAGTGCTGAAAAGAGACTTGCATGGACTTTCAACCAACTATAATCAACTAGTCAAAAAATTAAATTCTGTTTGTGAAAATGAGACGAGTTCTTACTTGTTGCAAGGTCAGGAATTGCACAATACAATTCTAGTTTCATTGCAGTCGGTGAACCGATTTATCAATCAGACGGCGGAGAAATGGTTGCAATCATAAAGACAAGTTCGTCGCTTAGAAGGCCGTTTCACTACAATGAAAATAAGATGGAGCAAGGCGCGGCGGAATTGCTTCTAGCTGCTAATTATCCATCTCAAAATGCGGAACAGTCAGCTGATTTGCGACTGAAATTCTTATTGAAACTGGCACAATTGAATTCCAGAACTGCGGTAAATGCGATTCATATTTCCCTGAATTTTGCTCCTGGGGAGAACTTTGAAACCAAGAAATTACAGTTGATTTCCAAGGAATACATGAAAGGAATCGGCTTTGAAAACCAGCCTTATCTGGTCTATAAGCATAACGATGCAGGACATCCCCATTTACATATTGTCACCACTAATATTGAGCTAGATGGAAAGCGAATTCCCCTACATAATATTGGTAAACTGAAGTCGGAACCTACAAGAAAAGCATTGGAAAAGCTGTTTGGATTGGTGCCTGCAGAGTCACAAAAACAAGGGCTTTTTATAGCAAAGCCTGTTTCGATTTCCAGACTGGACTATGGCAAATCTGAGACTAAAAGTTCTATTGGGAACGTGCTTCAGCATGTGCTTAAAAGCTACAAATTCACTACCCTTCCAGAGCTTAATGCGGTATTGAAAGGCTATCGAATAGTGGCTGACCGTGGGACTGAAGAATCACGAATTTTTAAAAGTAGAGGACTGGTTTACCGGGTATTTGACGGAGAAGAAAATAAGATTGGAGTACCGATAAAGGCAAGCAGTTTTCACTTTCGAGCAACGCTGGATGCTATAGAATCCAAGTTTGAATCCAATTCGCTTGAAAAGAAAAAGCACCTCAATTCGATTCGCTCAGCAATTGATCTGGCTGTGTTGAAGATGCCTAAAAGTAGTCTGGATGAAGTAATAAAAAGCCTGGAGAAGCAAGGTATTGTCACAGTCAAACGGGAGAATAATGAGGGCCGATTGTATGGGGTCACCTTTGTGGATCATCGAACTAAATGTGTGTTTAATGGAAGTGCATTGGGTAAGAAATACAGTGCGAATGGACTGTTGGATCGAATAGGTCTTACTAGGAAAAATGACACGGTCGCTCCAGTAGCATACATCAAACCTACAAGTCAAAGTCATGAAAACCCAAGAGATCAGCGACCAATTCTACCGGTTATGGATAAGGAGAACAGAAGTTCCAATAGCTCTTTAAGAGGTATTTTGGAGATAGTAATTACTCCAAAGGAGACGTATAGTTATCTGCCATTTGAATGGCGGAAGAAGAAGCGAAAAAAGAGAAAAACACAAACAAAGTAGGGACTAAACTAGCGGGGGATGGGGATGCAGACAGGAGAAAACGAGCAGGGATTACGCAAGATTTTGGATTTGACCAGGTTAATGGGGATCGGGGTTTTGGGACTGCATTTTTATTACTATTGCTATACTACATTCAGTGACTGGGAGTTGGTTTCTGAACTGACAGATGGGGTGCTGATGAATATTCTTACAACTGGATTGTTTGAGAGTTTCCATACTTCCAAGTTCATTGCTCTAGGACTGTTGATGATTTCTTTGCTTGGAATTAAGGGTAGGAAGAGTGAGAAAATGAGTAGCAGAATCGCTCTGATTTACTTGGCTTTAGGACTGGGTTTTTACTTTGGGAGTTACTTTGTGATGCGTTTGCGAGTTCCGATAAAATGGATTTCTGTAATCTACATTACATTGACTTCAGTCGGCTTTTTGAGCATGCTTTCTGGTGGAACAAAGCTGTCAAGAATCATCCACGACAAGGTAAGTAGCGATGTTTTCAACACCGAGAACGAGACTTTTCCCCAGGAAGAACGATTGCTTGAGAATGAATTTTCTATAAATCTTCCAGCCCTTTACAACTTGAAAGGACGTATTAGAAACAGCTGGATTAATATCATAAATCCTTTTCGTGGATTGATGGTATTGGGGACGCCGGGATCTGGCAAGAGCTATTTTGTGATCCGTCACGTGATCACACAGCACATCAAAAAGGGCTTTTCAATGTTTGTGTATGACTTTAAGTTTGATGATTTATCGGCTATTGTTTATAATACTTGGCTGCAAAATAAGCATCGCTATAAAGTTGTTCCGGAATTCTATGTGATCAATTTTGATGACCTCACACGGAGTCATCGCTGTAATCCTTTGGCACCTGAAACCATGCTGGATATTACTGATGCAGCTGAATCGGCGCGGACGATATTGATGGGGCTAAACAGGGAATGGATCAAAAAGCAAGGGGACTTCTTCGTAGAATCACCAATCAATTTCCTGACTGCAATTATCTGGTTCCTGCGAAAATATAATGGGGGAGAGTTCTGCACCTTACCTCATGTGATTGAACTAATGCAGGCAGATTACGATGAGTTATTTACCGTATTGCGAACTGAAAAAGACATTGATGTACTAATCAATCCCTTTGTGAATGCCTATCTAAATGATGTGATGGAGCAGCTGGAAGGGCAGATCGCATCCGCTAAAATTTCCATGGCCAGGCTGTCTTCCTCCCAGTTATACTATGTGCTTTCCGGTAATGATTTTACGCTGGATATCAATAATCCTGAGGAGCCTAAGTTGGTTTGTATGGGGAACAATCCTCAGAAAATCCAGATCTATGGAGCGGTATTGTCACTCTATGTGAACCGTTTGGTGAAGCTGGTCAACCAGAAAGGAAAGCTAAAAAGCAGTTTGATTTTCGATGAGTTTCCGACGATCTATTTGAATGGAATGGATAGTCTAATCGCCACTGCCCGAAGTAATAAAGTAGCCACCACATTAGGGGTTCAGGATCTTAGCCAACTTAGAAAAGACTACGGTAGGGAGTTGGCTGATGTGATCATGGGCATCGTCGGGAATATCGTTTCAGGACAAGTGAATGGAGATTCTGCTAGGCAATTGTCCGACCGTATTGGGAAGATTATGCAGGATAGACAGAGTCTTTCGATTAATAGTGGTGACACTTCCATCAGCAAGTCAAAGCAGTTGGAATCAGCTGTTCCACCTTCCACTATTTCATCACTTTCGTCTGGTGAATTTGTTGGCATGGTGGCAGATAATCCTGATTGTAAACTGACCTTAAAAGCATTTCATTCTGAAATTATCAACGATCATAAGGCATTAAAAAAGGAGCAGGAAAACTATCAGGCAATCCCTGAAATCCGAAAGCTGGACAATACCATCGTACAGCGAAATTACCTTCAGATCAAGCAGGATGTGCAGGATATCATTCAGGCTGAGATGGGTAGGTTATTGAACGATCCGGGGCATAAGCATCTGGTGATCAGGAAGGATTGATTTTTTTTTGGTAAAAACCTCAATTTGAGATTTAGAAAAGTTATGGATTTTGGTGCCATAAAATTTTGATTTTGTTCTTCATGTATTAATTCATGCATATGCTTCTTAGTTGTTGAAGCGAATAGTCTGTCTGTTATTTATAAATCACACTCAATTGTAGAGGAGTTTCTGATTGGACATACATACTATCATGCTTGTATTTAGTATCTCTGGCCTATTAAAGAAATATTTTTCTTATATATCCTACAAATACAAAACATATTTATTACTTTTACTTTCGTAGGACATATAAAATATTTTGGTTATGAGAACTTATCTGGGCGAATTAGAAGAGCTGATTATGTTGACTGTAGGGGTATTATATCCTGAGGCTTATGGTGTTTCGGTGATGGATGAGCTTAAAGTACAAGCAGGCCGTACGCTGAATATCAGCTCTGTGCATTCGGTTTTAATACGTTTGGAAGATAAAGGTTTTTTAAAGTCCTATATGAGTGAACCCAGGGAGGAGAGAGGTGGCAGAAGAAAGAGAATTTTTACTCTTACGGCATCTGGTAAAATCGTGTTGGAAGAAAGTCAACTGTTAAGAAATCAACTTTACGCCATGATTCCAAAACCTGCTTTCGACTTTAAACTTACTTAAGTCATTCCTAATGAAACACAAACCTCCTAAGTGGGCAGAGAAATTCCTTTCATGGTATTGTAGGGAAGATTTACTAGACGAGATTCAGGGTGATATCTATGAGTTATTCGATCGAAAGGCAGTAGACAGTAAAAGGGCTGCAAACAGAGAGTTTGTCTGGAATGTCATTCGTTTTTTCAGAATTAAAAATATCAAAAAAAGAACCACAGATAACTATACAAACACAATTACCACCGCCATGTTAAAAAATAATTTAACTGTATTTTTACGAAGCTTTCGTAAAAATCCCGGTCACTCACTATTATCCTTATTTGGCCTTTCCATAGCCTTTGCTTGTACATTCTTAATTATCCTTTGGGTAAATAATGAATTTGCATTTGATAGATTTCATGCTGATTCTGAAAATATTTTTAAAGTTATTACCCATTTAGATGCGAATGATTCTTATCAAACACAGTTCACTGCTGGTTTCAATTTAAATGCAGGTAGCCTACCTGAGGTGGAGGAAGTCACTCATATTTCCACAGGCACAAGGTGGCCACACGAATTGTGTTTTAGTCCAGTAATTGAGTCTGCTGATTGTATCTATTTCAGCGGAGTGTATGCCAGCCCAAACCTTTTTTCTACTTTTTCTTTTCCAATATTAAGTGGAGATCCCAATCCTTTGGACGATGTAGCCCAGATTGCTATATCTGAGAAAATGTCCCATATGCTATATGGCGATGAAAGTCCATTAGGTAAAATAATTAAAATAGATGGGACGAAAGAAGTTTCCATTGCAGCAGTATTTAAGAATATTCCCTCTCAATCGTCCATTGAGTTTGATTTTGCATTGCCTTACAAGATTTTACAGCAACAGTGGGGAATTAATGATGAGTCCTTACAAAAGCAATTTTTTGATGTTTATCTGAAAACTGTTTCAAATGTGTCTTCCGAAGCACTCTCAAAAAAGCTAAATAATCCTTCAGTAATAGGCGAAGAATATATCTCTAAAAAAATCTCTTATGAGGCAATTCCATTCACGCAGTGGCATCTAAATAGTGTTTATGAAAATGGCAGACTTGTCGGAGGAAGAATTGATTACGTTCACCTTTTTATTCTCATTGCTTTGCTGGTCCTAGCAACTGCAGTTATTAATTTTGTGAATCTTGCAACTGCCAGGGCATCTCTCAGAGCAAAAGAAATCGGTGTACGAAAAGCTATTGGAGCAGTAAAAAGCAGCTTGGTGATCCAATTTATGAGTGAGTCATTTTTGATGGTATTTATCGCTTTTTTATTAGGAATCGTTTGGACTTTGTTGGCTTTACCTCAATTCAACACCCTTGTAGATGACACCTTATCATTATCGGCGTTAGATGGAAGTATGATGCTGTATATGTTCGGGTTTTTGATATTTATCACGCTGCTTGCCGGATTGTATCCTTCTTTGGTGATGTCTTCATTTCAGTCCGCTAAAATTTTAAAGGGTTTAGAGATCAAGAGATTTAATGGCTCTGTAAATATTCGTAAGACACTTATGGCATTACAACTATGCCTATCAATAGGAATAATATTATTCAGTACGGTGATTCATTTTCAACTGAATTTTATTCGTCAGAAAAATCTAGGATTTGATAAAGAAAATATGATCCGTGTGGAACCTACCTATAGATTGTTGAAAAGCTATGATGCTTTTAAAGATCAATCTCTAAAAAGTAAGGTCATTTCTGGTATGACTGTAACCAATTCCAATCCTTTGCATATAGACAGCAAAACAATGGCGGTAGAATGGTCGGGTAAATCTGTCGATACTAACATCAGCTTCCAAACAATCGGAACAATAGATAATTTCACCGAGCTGTTTGATTTAAAAGTACTAGAGGGAAGACAGTTTTTTGACCAAAATCAAACTGAAGAATCAATGTGGGCTGAGGCTATAATTACAGAATCGGCTGCTAAATTATTTGGTTTTAAAAATCCAATCGGCGAAAAAATAAAGATTCTTAATTATTTGGATTGCGAAATTGTAGGGGTAATTAACGACTTTCATACAGCCTCTTTGAAGGAGTCAATACTACCGGTAATTATCTATCGCAAACCAGTAGAGCAACTTTCGGGAATCTACATTAAGTATAAGGCTGGGCATGCAGAGGAGGCTATTCAGGATATCAATACTATTTATAAATCACTTGAACCAGATACTAGCATTAAGTATTGGTTTCAAGACGAAACTTTCGATAAGCTTTACAAAACTGAGTCTATTGCTTCAAATTTAGTTTTGGCTTTTTCCCTAGTTTCCATTCTAATAGCAATTATTGGAATAGTTGGTCTTGCTACATTCAATACCTTGAGAAAAACAAAAGAAATAGGGGTTAGAAGAGTATTTGGGGCAACACAATTGGAATCGCTGCTTGTGTTAGTGAGGGAATTCGTTTGGGTGATGACAGTGGCTCTGATCGTAGCAGTTCCGGTGGCATGGTTTTTCTCCCGACGATGGTTGCAATCTTACGCCTACAGAACTGAGATTCCATGGGTAACATTTGCCTTTATATTGATTGGAGCTATATTTTTGATCTTATTTATTATTTGGATCCAAAGCCAAAAAATTATTTCTACCAATCCTACAAAGTCCTTACGCAGCGATTGATTTGGTTTTATTTGAAAATCATATGTTGATCTATTGTAAACTAAACTCTAGCTTGATCTAGATTATAGTAAGATCACATAGAGCATACATTGTATTTATTGAGAATATTGATAACTCAAAATAGGCCATAATAGCTAGAACCATCAGCTCTAACATCCACAATTCTCTCGCTTTCATCAGTCAAATTCTATGTGATGGTGGCAGATAATCAAGATTTTAAACTGACTTTAAAAGCATTTCATTCTGAAATTATCAACTACCATAAGTCATTAAAAAAAGAGCAAGAAAATTATCAGCCAATCCCTGAAATCCGAAAGCTGGACAATATCATCGTGCAGAGAAATTACCTTCAGATCAAGCAGGATGTACAGGACATCATCCAGGCTGAGATGGGTAGACTATTAAATGATCAGGGGCAGAAGCATTTGTTGATAAAGAAGGGATGATTGAGCAGGGTAGAGAAAAATGGTTAATTACTTCACATGAATGTCATTTTGATATATATATATAGCCAAAAGGAGGAGAATCTAAATTGCCTTTTAAATTTTGAATGCTTCTAATCATGCTTTAAAATTCATTCGGGGTTTCATATCCGAATCCTTACGCTACTTAGTAGCAAATTGATAACAAAAACGTCAAGTTTTTTGATCAAAAAACTTGACGTTTTTGTTTGTGCATGCTATATTTGTTGCATGACAAGATTATCTGATCAAATAGCCAAAAAAATAGAAAGTCTTCCTCAAGACGTCAGTTTTGGATATGGACAATTGGGGCTGTCAAAACAAGACTATTCGTCAGCGGCAAAAATTCTGGAACGGCAGAGAAAAAAAGGGAAAATAAAGAAACTGTCGAAAGGCTTGTTTTATAAGCCTAAAATGACACCTTTTGGTGAAAAGACCCCAGCTGAAGATCAGATACTTAAGTCCTACCTCTATTCAAATGGAAAGAGAATTGCCTACGTGACAGGAACCTATCTCTTTAATCAAATGGGGCTGACTACCCAGGTACCGATGATAATACAAATCGCAAGTAGGGACAGGAGAATATTTATCAATCGTGGGACAATCAAGGGTACGGCTGTAAAAAGTTATGTGGACGTAAGTGAAGAAAACTACAGACTGTTAGGGCTTTTGGATGCCCTTAAAGATCTAAAACAAATTCCCGACCTTGATTTGAATCGGGCAATCATCATTCTGAAAAATCAGATTGGAAGCTTGACTGAAAAACAACTGACGTCACTTATTGAAAATGCCTTTAAATACCCTCCGCGTGTTCAGGCTTTGCTCGGGGCACTATTAACGGAGTTGGAGAAAAAGGGAAAAACAAATGAGCTTAGGGAAGCATTAAATCCACTTACGGTTTTCAAATTAGGCTTAGACTCAAAGCAACTTACTACTGCACGAGAATGGAACATCCAATGAACTTGCATGAAGATAAAGAGCTTTTTGTGGATGCTGTTTCAATTACAGCCCAACAAATGGGCTTACCAGAGATATATGTAGAAAAGGACTATTGGGTGACCCTGGCATTGCAGCGCATCTTCAGCAGCCCCTCTGCTGAGTATACCATCTTCAAGGGTGGAACTGCTTTGTCCAAGTGCTTTAATTTTATAAATCGATTTTCCGAAGACGTTGACCTTGTACTGAGAAGAGAAGAAGGTTTATCTGCCAATCAACTACGGCACCGATTGAAACGTGTCAGCAATGTAGTCTCAGACGTTTTACCTGAAATAGACGTTGAGGGCATCACCAATAAAAAAGGAATGATACGCAAAACAGCACATACCTATTCAAAAGTTTTCAAGGGAGATTTTGGACAGGCTAGGGATTTGATCATTCTCGAATCAAGCTGGCTGGGTGCCAGCGAACCGACTATTCAAGGGCAAGTTGTATCGTTTATAGGTCAGATGATGCAAGAACAAAATCAGGCAGACTTAATTGAAAAATATGGATTACAGCCCTTCACAGTAACCATACTTGCACCAGAGAGAACTTTGTGTGAAAAAATCATCAGTCTTGTCAGATTTTCAAACTCAGTAGATCCTGTAACAGATTTACGAATGAAAATCCGACATATTTATGATCTTCACCAATTACTTAAAGAGGACAATTTATCGGACTTTTTAACTTCCAGTGAGTTTGAGATGATGCTTAATAGAGTAGGACAAGATGATGATGTCAGTTTGCGTAATAATAAGGAATGGCTGTATATACATCCTTCTCAAGCTATGCTTTTCTCCGCACTGGATCAAACTTGGCCTAAGCTCTCGGGAACCTACACTGGCACATTTAAAACGCTTGTATATGGAGACTTACCAGAAATTGATGATGTTAAGAAAACACTGCAACGGATAAAGGACAGGTTACAAACAATGGAATGGAAGCTTGAGGCTGGTGATTGAGGAGGGTAAGATCAAAGTAGATATTCTAACCGATTTTTAAACCGAATTCAACAAAGTTTTTCTTAGGCAATGATTGACGTTTTTTTTTTATTTTGCCTCTTTCTCGAGAGCAAGTTCTTTGAGATAAGAAGCAAACAGGATTCATTTATTTATGGCAATCTATTGGTTACCAGTTTTTTAAGTGTTGAAAAAGCAAGATCACGTCAATCCTGTAGTTATATGTAAATATGGTTTGTAATTATCTCATATTCAATAATTTAAGTGAGAGGTTCATCCCCCTTCCTCTCTACATTTAAAAGCCCTAACTATCAATCCTTAAAATAGTTAGGGCTTTTTATTTTGAGTCAGTAGCGAAATCAGTAGCGAATTTGTCATGAGTTTTATGAAAAAGTTTTTCATCACCTGATTTAAACAAAGCGACACTAAATATTATTGTTTTCTTAGAGGAGAATTCATCCAGTAATCGTCTTTTTTGCTTAGTTTTTTACTTATCACCTCTTTGGACAATGGAACTGTTTTGTCAATGTATTCGCCATCCATGAGAGCGACTTTTGAGGGAAATATTTTTTGAACAAACAGTTCACGGAATTGGAACACTGTAGTATTGTTTTCTTTATCCAATTCTCTATTTTTCACATCCCTGATGTTCTGAGTGTTAATACTTAATTTGGAACTCATATCATCAGAATTCTTCTCCACAAATGCTGCTGCTGATTCCTTCAGGAATAATGTGACTTGCCGTTCTGCAGTCAGCTGAGCTAATTGGATTCCGAGTTTTTTACCTTCCAGCATAAAGTTGTAATTGCTTGTGTCGCTAATTGAGGATTGTTCTGGGATACTATTTAGATCCAAGATGAAAGCTTTCTTGTCTTCGCTGTAGGAAAATTCTATGACTTTGAAGTCTGTGTCATTCTGGGTTTTAAATCCATTATTAAAAGAGATATAGTTTAGGTACATGTATTGGTCAACGCGGGAATATTCCGTTTGGATATTATACATTAATTGGGTCTCCTTCATAGTTTTATTATAAGTGGAGTATTCTATTTTATGGATAGCAAAGTTATCTTTCTCAATAAATAACTTGCCTTCAGAAAAATTACGCGGCCCCCCAGCATCAAATCTAGATTTGAAGGAGATACAATATAGAGGTATCTTGTCGAGAAAAACTTCCTCTTCCATTTCAAGAAAATGGTTGTTTTCGAAATCGTCAATAAATACGTCGACAAAAGAAAACGAAAACCGGTCGTTGTTCCTAATGGCGTCATGGAGCCTCAGAATACTAAGTTCGCTTCCCCCTAGAGGTGAGAGTACTGCATTTGGAATATATTTATTTTCGCCTCTTCCATATTTGGCAGGCTCATTGTCATAAGGCTTAGTTGTGGTAGTATCTATTGGGAAGTCTGTGTTTTGTTTGAATTCGTAAAGCTCAATAGCTGTTTCAACTAAATCATTGCTGGGAAATCCTCGATCATATATTTCCACAATGGCTTCATTTAGATTGAGGTAATTCGTGTCCAGTAATTGGTAGTCTCTGTAATACCCAATATATGAAAATGGCTCTTGGGGATAATTCACCTTTAGGTTATCGATGGCCAGATTCAGCACTTTTGATGCCGACAGGTTCTTCTTCTTTTTTGTTGTAACTACTACCTCATCTAAAGAACTGATAGATGGAGCTATTTTTATGAAGTTGATGACAGAGTCTTGAAGGTCTCTTAATGCTACAGTTTTGCTGGTATAACCTATACAAGAGATTGTGAGTGAGTCGGCTGCATTTCTGTATTCTATTGGGATTTGAAAATCCCCGTTTCCGTTAGAAACAACCCCTAACATTTTAGCCTTTACTTTAATACTTGCAAAAGGAATGGGTGAAGTCGTTTGACTATCGATGACTTTACCATTTATGGCCTTATCCTGACCATATAGCAAACTATATTGGCTTAGGAATAGCAATAAAACTATGATTCTCTTAACTGCTAATGACATGTGATCGTTACGTTTTAAATAAAACATCTTCTGGTCTTATTTTCACATGAAAAAGAAAAAAGTGGCTTGCCTGCTTCCTAAGGTGTTTTCCATAGAATTATTTTTTGATTATTTCTTTTAATCTAATTGATCTGTCGTTAATCTCCATCTTGGATAGAAAAAACAATGGTCTGATTTTCAAATATATATATAGTTAAAGATATTCCAGTCAAATAACTGTCAAATAGGATTTTGTTCATTTCACAAAAAAAATTCCCTTACAAAAATGTATTCGCCTCCTATCTCAAAAAACGACCGTTTTGTGAGACAGTTTCTCGCTGGGTAATATCTCTTTCTAAGGGATACCATTTTGTTTCAAAAAATCATTTTATAAATCAAAGTCTCAAAAACTAAGAATCCACCCTTTTATGAAATTGCTAATCCTTATTTTTTATGATGGAAAGGGTAATGCATAGAAGGAATGTGTTTTCTTACCAAAAAAAGAAGGGGTAGACTGAATCCACCCCACAATAGTAATATGATTTTTAGAAATTAATAATTCCGATTCAATACACTGATCACTAGTTTCTTCACCGTGTCCATTTCTTCAGGTTTACTTGAAGCAATAAAAAGAGTCAGGCTGGCTAGTGCGTCATTGCTGATAATTGAAATTTCTTCCCTATTGTGAAGCAAATCATTTGATTGCAAAAAGAGAAGGAAGCATGCTGCTGCAATTCTTTTATTTCCGTCAACGAATCCGTGATTCTTCACAATTAAGTATAGAAGTGTTGCGGCTTTTTCTTCTAGGGTAGGGTAGAAATCTTCATCTCCAAAGCCTTTAGTGATTTGTGAAATAGCACTTTCAAAGCTTCCATCTTTTTCCCTCCCAAATACACCAGATTCAAAATCTGATCTCATGGCTAAAATCACCATTTTATAATCACTTAGTTCTGGGTAGTTGGCTTGTCTCTTATTTAAACCTTTTTTATCAAGGTTCTCATGATCATAATCGTCCAATAATTCTAAACCCTTTGCAAATTGGTTCAGCCAATCCAAGTTTTGATCCTGAGCTTTTTGCTCAATTGCTCTGCTTAAAATCCGAATTCCATCTTTCAGAGTTTGGACTTCTTGTTGCTTCTGAGAAAGCCTCTCCTCATTGATAGCGTAACCTTGGACAAGGAAGTCTTTGAGTCGCTGGGTAGCCCACTGTCGGAATTGAGTGCCTTGTTGTGATTTGACCCGATAACCAACTGATATGATTACATCTAGATTATAAAATGTAACGGGCTTGTCTGAAGTGGCAATATGCATTTTTTGCATATTGCTTTTTTCATCCAGCTCACCTTCCTTAAAAATTTTTCTAATGTGTCTTGATATAACTGATTGATCTCGATGAAAGAGTTGAACGAGTTGCTCTTGAGAAAGCCAAACTGTCTCTTGCTCAAACTTCACTTCAATTTGAGTCTGGCCATCATTACCCTGATATATTTCGATTAGATTTTCCATTAGTAACGTTCTATTTAAAATTCATTTATGAGTTTCCGACTTCTTATAAGTTGGAAGAATTAATTTTTTGGGATATTTCTTCAGATCTACATATGAAATCCTGGTAGTTAAGAGAGTTTATCCCTCAACGCCTTCATGTCAAAACTTATCTTCGTATCTAGGATTTTGGCGTAATGCTGCGTTTGTTTCAAGGATTTGTGGCCAAGCATTTTTGAAACGGTTTCGATGGGAACGCCATTGGCAAGCGTGATAGTAGTGGCAAAGGTGTGTCTTGCAATATGAAAGGTGAGCGGTTTATTGATCTCACAAACATCTGCAATTTCTTTCAGGTACGAATTCATCTTTTGGTTGCTTAATACCGGCAAGACATGAGTGCCTTCTTGACATTGAGGATGTGATCGGTATTTTTCTATCAGTTCAAGTGCCTTCGGCAATAAGGGAATTCTTGTAGGAGAATTAGTTTTTTGTCGATGAGTGAAAATCCATTGCTCATCATCAATTCCCGTTGAGATTTGCTTCCGATTAAGATTTTTCACATCAATATATGCTAATCCTGTATAGCAGCTGAAGAGAAATATATCCCTAACGTGATTTAGCCGATCTGTTACAAATCGTTTGTTTGATATTGTTTGAATTTCATGCCAGGTCAAACAGACTCGATTTACTTCTTTTTTGACCATTTTAAACTGAATGAATGGATTTCGTTGTAGCCATCCATTTTTAATACAGATCAAAACGATTTTCTTAAAATTGGCGAGGTATTTAACTGTGGTGTTATGACTACAGTTTTGAATTGACCGCAGCCAAAACGAATAGGCAGATATAAATTCATAATCCAGAGACTGGATATCCATATCGTCTTTACTGTACTTCCACTGGATAAAACTTCGAGTGTGATCCAATGAAGTCCTATATCGCTGCAGAGTTCCGTAAGCGAATTCTTTATCTAGAAGTGCTTCTACTTGAAGATTATGATCTTGAAAAATTTCCAGGATCATTTTTTTCTTTTCACCGATTCCAAGTAGCATATTTTTCAATGCTTCTGCTGTCACTTCTTTATCTGAATCAATAAGCTGTTTTTTTGCTTGGAGTACTTTATGGTAAATAGAATCCAGATATGCATTCAGGTTTCTGTCTTCTTCTTTATTTCCATTCGCACGTCCTATCGTGGTATTCCAGCGTGCAGGTGACCATAATCTTTTCGTTGACAATTCTTTGGGTGTTCCGTCAACTGTGATTCTCAGGTATACATACCTGTCTCCTTTGGTGTTTTTTTTCGATTGTTTCAAAAAGAAGAGCAATCCGAAGCTTTTTTCTAACATGGTGCGATTAGTTAGGTTGAACAAAATTCGGAATACAAGTTCTAAATCACAAGATGCTCACTTATTGAACATGTTGAAAATCAATTGTCTATAACGTTCTCAGTGCGTCTTTTTTTGTGGAGTTGGTGAACTACACGAATGACGCACTGGAATTACAGGCATATATGAAAATTATAGGGGTTTAGACCACAAAAAAAGCCTGTAAAGAAATTCTTTACAGGCTTTTATCTCATGAGTTAAATCTTATCCTTTTTATTGATTAACATACTGTTAGTCAATAAGTTAAGACTTTCGCAGGCTTTGAAATCAGTTGGTATTCGAACCTTTTAAGTTCGTAAATAACTGATTATCAATGCTTTACTAGTAGAGAGTGGGGGATTCGAACCCCCGGTACGCGTTGAGGCGTACGACAGTTTAGCAAACTGCTGGTTTAAGCCGCTCACCCAACTCTCTAGATATTGATATGTGGCTTAGTTTTCGATTAACGGAATCATCCTTACGATGATTTTTTGGCCTATTGTCAGATTTCTCTGCCTATTACACCATGTAAATCGATGCAAATATAAGGCAATTGATCAGTATTTAGCAAGCCATTGCCAGATAGGAATTTAATGAGTTGCTCTTTTTGTCTAATAGTCTGAATATCAAATAAAATAATTTGACAACTAGCTTCTTGAAATGTGAAAAATACCCTATACGGGGTATAGATATTCCGTTTGGTGAGGGTAATTTTGATTTTTTATAAAGCCGACTACTATGATAATTCAAACTGCTACTGCAAATTTTTTGATCGAAATGAGTGAGCCTAACTCTGGATGTGTTTTGGTTCGTTCTAATTCTCAAGAAGAACTGCATCGTTTTTTTGGTTCTTTGGAGATAAGCCTCTCTAATGACCTATATTATGCTTTTGAGGTTCGTTCATGTAAGCAAGAATTCGCTAATGCGTTGATTCTTATGGTGAAGGAGATTGATTATTCTCAATTCACTGAGTTTAACCTTCACATGTCTTGAGGATAATATATTAATCTTCTCTTCAATCATTAATCTATTCATAGATATATTACTTAATCCAGAGCAAACTGCTATCCCCATAGCTCAAGAACCGATACTCATTTGCCATGGCCTCTGCATAAACGCGCTTCCAGTCTTCACCAAGAATAGTGGCTATCAAAAGAATAAGTGTAGATCCAGGCTGGTGAAAATTGGTAATCAATCCATTAACAATCTTGAACTTATATCCGGGGAAGATGAAAATCTCAGTTGTGCCCATGATAGTATCTATCCCTTTTTCATCCATATAGGAAAGAATAGCATCATAGGATTCTTTGGCAGTAGGCAAGGATTTCCGGTCTAGGTATGGGAAAAGCTTTTCAATTGTCAAGTCCTCTCCTTTTTCCTCAAGCAATTTCACACCATACCAATACAGGCTTTCAAGCGTTCGCACTGAGGTGGTGCCTACCGTTACTACGTTTCCTAAATGAGATAAAATATGCCTAATAGTGTTTCTATTGACGTGAATCTGCTCGCTGTGCATAGGATGTTCAGTGACCTCACTTGCTTTGATAGGCTGAAAAGTTCCCGCACTCACGTGAAGTGTGACTTGAGCTTCCTTGATACCTTTTGATCTTATTAGTTCAAAAATCTCTGGAGTGAAATGTAGTCCCGCAGTAGGGGCGGCTACAGCACCTTCTTTTTCTGAGTAAACTGTTTGGTACCTTATTTTGTCTTCCTCATTAGGTTTACGATTGAGATAGGGAGGCAGTGGGACTTCTCCACTTGCTTCCACCACATCCACAAATGCGACCTCATCATCGTCCCAAGAAAATTCCACTTTACGACTTTCTCGGTCGATTAATTTTGCCAGAAGGACAATCGTTCTGTTCTCTAAAGGAATAATACCTTTCAAGACTTCTCCATCTTTCCATTTTTTGGCATTGCCAATCATAGTTTCCCAAATTACTGGATGCTTTGCAAGCATAATCTCAGGGATGACAGTAGTTGGAGAAATAGGTTGAAGTAAGAAGATTTCTATGCGAGCCCCAGTTTCTCGCTGGAAAATCAGTCGTGCAGGGATTACTTTGGTGTCATTATACACCAGCAAGGTTTCTGCTGGTAGCAATTCAGAAATGTCGCTAAAGTTAAAATGAGAAATCTGACCATCTTTGTATTGCAAAAGTTTCGACGAGTCTCGCTTCGCCAAGGGGAATTTTGCGATTTTTTCCTCCGGTAATGTATATTCGTAAGCTTTTAAATCAATTGATGGGATCTGCATAAATAGGTGTGAATCTGCTTGCAAATATAGCCCAACTCATTTCAGTACCTTCCAAAATCTTCCCTTATCCATGTCTGATTCTTCTAAAATCACCTTTAAATACCTAAAACGAACTTTGAAATTTAAGTTTGACGCAGGCACATCTCGAGGAATTCTGAAGACCAAGGATGTTTTTTGGATCAAGGCTTTTTACACAGGTAGATCTGAAATTATGGGTTGGGGAGAAGCTGCACCTTTGGTTAACTTGAGTTTAGATGATAGAGAAGATTTTGAAGAAGTTCTACGAAAGACATTAGAAGAAATGTCCCAAGTAAGCTGGAGAAGTGATGATTTGAGTATTTTGAATCAGTTAAAAAGTTTAATTCCTTTTGAACTGCCAAGTATTCGTTTTGGATTGGAAACTGCCATTCTTGATCTTAAGAATGGCGGACAAAAGAAGGTTCTGGGAAAAGATTTTTATGCCGGGAAAATGTCAATTCCAATTAATGGGTTGATTTGGATGGGAGAAAAGGACTTTATGCTAACCCAAATCAATGAGAAACTAGCACAAGGATTTGATTGCATTAAAATGAAAATTGGGGCAATTGACTTTCAGCAGGAATTAGAATTGCTTAAATATATCAGAGATCAATTTTCCAAAGATCAGATCACACTTCGTGTGGATGCCAATGGAGCTTTTTCGAAAGAAGATGCACTCAACAAGCTTGAGCAGCTGGCCAACTATGATTTGCATAGCATAGAGCAGCCAATAGCCGCTGGGAATTGGCAAGCGATGAAACAGCTTTGCGCAACAACTCCACTTCCAATCGCCCTAGATGAGGAATTGATTGGTGTGATAAATAAGACTGAACTTCTGGATCAAATTCAGCCTCACCATATCATCCTCAAGCCGACTTTACTTGGCGGGATTCTGGAAACCATGGAGTGGATAAAGCTGGCAGAGGATCGTAAGATTGGCTGGTGGATGACTTCGGCGCTAGAGAGTAATATTGGACTTAATGCAATTGCTCAGCTTGCCGATAGCTTAGAAGCCGCTGTCCCTCAGGGTTTGGGTACGGGGCAATTGTATCAGAACAACCTAGATTCTCCTTTGGAAATACAAAGAGGTATGATTCATTACAATCCGCATATTTCTTGGACCCAGCCTTCTTAATTTTCAAGTCTGAATAGATAAACCGGTTTGTTTAATTCAACTTTTAAGGAAGTTTGGGTAAGTTTTCCTGTTTCTAAGTCTCGTTCAAAAACCACTATATCATTGCTTGCCTGATTCGCAGAGAGCAAATATTTGCCATCAGCGGTAAGGTTAAAATTTCGAGGCATTAAGCCTCCAGAGGTTGTCTGTTGGATAAGACCATAGTTGCCCTCATCTTTTTTAGCGAAAATAGTTAGGCTGTTTGCATCACCTCGATTAGACACATAGATGTTTTTTCCATCAGGAGAAAGGCGGATTTCAGCAGCTCCCACGCTACCTGCATAGTCATCTGCTTTTAGAGATATTCGCTGTTTTGAACTGATCCGTCCTTCGTCAAAACTGAGTATCTCCAATGTCGCTGTCATCTCCTGTACTAACAGGATTTCTTTTCCATCAGGAGAAAATACTAGGTGCCTAGGTCCATCGCCAGGAGTGACTTTGTAAGCATTGTTTAAGGTAAAAGGCTCTTTCGCTTCCGAATCAAAATCATACACGGACAATTCGTCAGTTCCTAGGTCTGCTACCAGCAGGAATTTGCCATCTGGGCTAAATGTTGTGCTATGAACATGAGGTGAATTTTGCCTGTCTTTATTGACGCTGCTTCCTTCATGCTTAATTGTTTGGAGGTGTGTTAATCTTGCCTTCTCATCTATTCTATAGGCACTAAAGCTTCCGCCACTGTAATTTGAGACTGTCAAAAACTTTTCATTTGGAGATAGGGAAATGTGGCAAGGGTGGTCGCCGAAGCTTGGCACTTCACTTAATTTGGTGAGTGACTTTTCTCCTGAAGTTCGAGAAAAGCTGATTACATTTCCGCCCGGCACATTATTTATTTCTTCCAAAGTGAAGACCCTATCACCTGCGTGATTTGCTATGACAAAGGATGGGCTTTGAATGCCGGGATAAATTATGCGCACTTCTAACTTGTTTTCCGAAGGTGTGAAATCCAGTTGATTAAGTCCTTGACTAGTATCGTCGGTATAAGTGCCTACCAAAAATGAGTAGGTTAGGGGAGTTGTTATCATTTCAGTTGTTTTCTCGGTGTTACAAGCAAAAGAGACTACCAATAGCCCTGCGAGGAAAAGTGTTTGTTTCATTCAAGAAAGATATTGAATTATATACACTACTCATTTTGTGTTTTTATTGGCAAAACATTGATTTGGTTGATAAAAAGGAATTAAATAAGATTAATTATTAATGATTAGTCAATAGCCGTTTCAATTTTTAGAATTTTTACTAATTTGCTAAACCATTAAAAAGGTAGATGAAAAATGTATAAGACTTACGATACCCAAGTAGCCAAGCGCTTCACGATTTACAACAGTTTATTTTTAGATCTTCCCTTCAATGACATTTACCGCACTGGGACTTTGCTTCCGATTTTGGGTACAGCGTGTCAAAATGGTTTCCAAAAAGGATTAACACCTAAGGAAATTATTGCTGGGTTTTTTGATGAATTGATGCCTGACTCGACTCCAACTCAGCAATCTGATTTGCTTTTTCAGATGATTCAATATGTGGAGCGGCAAGTTGTTTTGTTTGACTCAATTGAAGATGCTGCGTATGAGAAAATTCATGATCTGAAAGGAAAAGGGACGATCAAAGCTTTGATAGACCGAACGGATAATGATAATAAACGTGAAGAACTCATCGAAAAATTAAAGACTTTCTCGGTACGTCTTACTCTTACTGCTCACCCTACTCAGTTCTATCCAGGAAATGTCCTAGCGATCATCACCGATCTGGAGAATGCTATTCGAACGGATGACATCGGTAAGATAAATTCGTTGCTGCAGCAATTAGGCAAAACAGGCTTTACTAAGCGGGAGAAACCAACTCCTTATGATGAAGCTATCAGCTTAATCTGGTTTTTGGAGAATGTATTTTATCAAAGTATCTCTGATATAATGATCAGATTACTTGGGTCATTAGATATTCCGCTTCATGACTGGGAAAATCCAGGTTTGCTAAAAATAGGATTTTGGCCAGGCGGTGACCGAGATGGAAATCCATTTGTCACACATACAACTACCAAGCAAGTCGCTGAACGCCTGAAAAAATGGGTGATCAAATGCTACTATCGAGATGTTCGTAAAGTGAGAAGAAGGTTGACCTTCAAGCATGTAGAAGAAATCCTGATTACTATAGAACGTGGGCTTTACGCTACTTTATTTGAAAATAACCCGGTCTATCAGACAAAGGATCAATTGCTAGCTGATTTGCTTTCTGCCAGAGAAGGCTTGATTAAGCATCATGAGGGGCTTTTCTTAGACGTTTTAGACCAATTTATCCTTAAAGTAAAAATATTCGGTTTCCACTTCGCATGCATGGATATGCGTCAGGATAGTCGTAAGCACGACACGCTGATTGAGGAGATTTTCCAACTTCAAGGTAAAGAGCTTCAAGGCACCGAGGATGAGCAGATAGCTCAAATTATGAGCCTTACTTCGCTTCCTGAAATAGATGCTTTCAATGATCCTTTCAACCAAGAGATGTTGCAGTCATTTGGAGTAATCGATGCTATCCAGAAAGAGAATGGTGAGGAAGTTTTAAATCGCTACATTATTTCTAATTGTCAGTCTAGGAAACATTTACTTGAAGTTTTCAAATTAGCAAAACTGACGCTGGGTACAGATAAGGAGAATCTTCCATTGGATATTGTTCCTCTTTTTGAGACCATCGACGATTTGGCCATGGCTCCAGAGATCATGACAAGTCTATATAATCTTCCGGAGTACCAAAAACATTTGGAATTCAGAGGAAACAAGCAGACAATAATGCTTGGTTTTTCTGACGGAACGAAGGATGGAGGATACTTACAGGCAAACTGGTCTATTCTAAGAGCCAAAGAGGAAATGACCAGAGTGTCAAGAGAGAATGGGATCGAAGTCGTGTTCTTCGACGGTAGAGGTGGGCCTCCAGCGCGTGGAGGAGGAAACATGCATAATTTCTATGCTTCATTAGGAGAGAAAGTGGAAAATGCTGAGATTCAAGTAACCATTCAGGGGCAAACGATCTCTTCAAACTACGGGAAGCAGGCTTCTTGTACCTATAATTTCGAACAATTGTTAAGTGCAGGTTTGGAAAATCATCTGTACACAGGAGCAGACAAAAATCTTAATACCGAGCAGCGAGCATTGATCGATGAGCTGGCAGGAGAGGCTTACGAATCATATAAGAAATTCAAAAGTCATCCGATGTTTGTTCCCTACTTGGAGCATGTGACTCCGCTCAAGTATTTTGGGATGACCAATATTGGTTCCAGACCATTGAAAAGAGGTAAAGGTGGAGAAGGGTTAAAGTTTGAAGATCTGCGCGCTATTCCGTTTGTAGGATCTTGGGCTCAAATGAAGCAAAATATACCAGGTTTTTATGGAGTAGGAGCTGCAGTTTCGGTATTGGAGAAGAAAGGTAAATTAGGCGAGCTAAAAGAGCTCTATAATAATAGCCTTTTCTTTAGAGCACTTCTTGGTAATTCAATGCAGTCACTTACGAAGTGCTTTTATCCAGCAACAGCTTATCTAAAGCAAGATAAAAATTATGGAGAGTTCTGGGAGATCATGTATGATGAGTATCTTAGATCTATCGAGAAGCTCAAAGAAGTCTCTTCCATGGATGAACTGATGGGTGATAATATGGTGATTAAGAAATCAATTGAAATTCGAGAGCGTATCGTATTGCCATTGATTACGGTGCAGCAATATGCCATTCAGACAATTCTTGAAACTGGTGAGACCACAGAGGTGCTTCAACGGTTGATCTTGAGAAGTATGTTTGGGATTATCAATGCGGCAAGAAACGCAGCATAATAATCAAGTAGAAATAAATTGAAAAGCCCGACTGATTTGATTCAGTCGGGCTTTTTTTGCTCAGCATAAACTACGAATGATTGTAAGGGGTTAGAATATTGCCTTAGGCTAAAACCTTCGAGGTTTGAAAAAAACCTCAAAGGTTGCTTTTACCCCAGTTTCGCCAAACTCTCCTCCAGGGCCTTGATTTTTCCTTCAGCATCTGCCTGTTTCTTGCGTTCTGTCTCGAGTACCTGAGCAGGAGCTCCCGCTACAAATCGCTCGTTGCCGAGCTTCTTCATCACTGAGTTCAAGAAGCCTTTGGTATAGTCGATCTCCTTCTGGATATTTTCTTTTTCCTCTTCCACATTTATAGAATCGCCCATCGGGATAAAGCATTCGTCCGACTTGACTACAAAGCTGACTGCATTTTCCACCTTCTCACCGTAGTTCAATGAAGACAGATTTGCAAGCTTGTTCAGTACAGCTTCGAAGCGCTTATAAAGTGCGTCGTTTTTTGTGTTAATAGTTAGCTCCAAGGTCTCTTTTGGAGACATGCCTTTGGATGCGCGAAGATTTCGCACCTGAGAAACTACCTCAAATACTTGATTAGCTTCCTCAATGATGTTAGAATCAAAAGATTTAGCTTCTGGCCATGAAGCCAAAATCAAGGATTCTTCAACGGATCTTTCTTTAATCTGATGCCAGAGTTCTTCAGAGATGAACGGCATGAATGGATGCAAGATCTTCAGAATATCTTCGAAAACAGCTATGGTTTTATCATAAGTCTCCTGATCAATAGGATGCTGATATTCGGGCTTGATCATCTCCAAATACCAGGAGCAGAAATCTCCCCATACTAGCTTGTACGTGGTCATCAAGGCATCAGAAATTCTGAATTTCTCGAAATGCTCATTGATTTCTTCTAGAGACTGATTGAACCGATTTTCAAACCATTCTATGCTGGAAATATTTGCCGAGCCATCTAAACTTGGATCAATTTCCCAGCCTTTTACCAAACGGAAAGCATTCCAGATCTTGTTGGCAAAGTTTCTCCCTTGCTCCACCAGCTTGTCATCGTATGGCAAGTCATTTCCAGCAGGAGAGGAGAAAAGCATACCTGTACGTACGCCATCAGCACCATTCTGGGCAATGAGATTCAAAGGGTCTGGAGAATTGCCCAGAGATTTAGACATTTTTCTACCTTGTTTATCGCGAACAATACCTGTCAGATAGACATTTTTGAAAGGCTTATCGCCCATGTATTCATAGCCCGCTATAATCATTCGAGCCACCCAGAAAAACAAAATCTCAGGAGCAGTCACCAAGTCATTGGTAGGGTAGTAATATTTTAATTCTTCGTTTGGCTTACCAGTGGTAAATACTTCGTGATCAAAAACCGAAATCGGCCAAAGCCAAGAGCTAAACCAAGTATCCAATACATCTTCATCTTGTTTTAAATCGGCAAAGGTGTAATTGCTATCAAATTGCTCCTTGGCGATCTTCAAGGCTTCCTCAACAGTTTTTGCCACTACAAACTCTCCATTTGGTAAATGATAAGCCGGGATTCTATGTCCCCACCAGAGTTGACGGGAGATACACCAGTCACGTACGTTCTCCATCCAAGCACGGTACATGTTCTTGAACTTCGGCGGATACAACTGGATTATGTCGTCCATTACGGCACTTTGTGCTGGCTTAGTGATGTCGTCCATTTTCAAGAACCACTGCAAGGAAAGCTTTGGCTCAATCACGGCATCAGTTCTTTCGGAATGACCTACGTTGGATTTATAATCTTCGATTTTCTCCAACTGATCAACTTCCTTCAGCTTTTTGGCGATCATCTTTCTAGCCACAAAACGATCTTCACCTACTAGAATTTGTGCTTTTTCGTTGAGTGTACCATCGTCATTCAGGATGTCGATCACTTCCAATTTATGCTTCAGTCCAAGTTCGTAGTCATTGATGTCATGGGCAGGAGTTACTTTCAGACAGCCAGTACCAAACTCGATATCCACATACTCATCCTCGATAATCGGGATAGCTTTGTTGATAAGGGGTACTATAGCTTTCTTTCCTTTCAGGTGAGTGAATCGGGGGTCGTTTGGGTTGACGCAGATTGCCACATCGGCCATGATCGTCTCAGGACGCGTTGTCGCGATGGTTAGGAATTCATCTTTTGTTCCTTCGATCTGATACTTTATATAGTAAAGTTTGGAAGCAATTTCTTTTGTGATTACCTCGTCATCAGACAAGGCAGTTTTGCCCTTAGGATCCCAGTTTACCATGCGGATGCCACGGTAGATTTTTCCTTTTTTATGCAAGTCCACAAAAACAGAAACTACAGCATCACTCAATCCAGCATCCATTGTAAATGCCGTACGGTCCCAATCACAAGAAGCACCTAGCTTTTTCAGTTGCTCCAAGATAATTCCGCCATATTTTTCTTTCCATACCCAAGCATGCTCTAGGAATTGTTCACGCGTGAGGGACTTTTTCTCTATACCTTGTTCTTTCAGCAGATTTACTACTTTGGTCTCGGTAGCGATAGATGCATGATCAGTTCCAGGCACCCAAAGCGCATTTTTGCCCTGCATTCTAGCTCGGCGGATCAATACATCTTGAATGGTATTATTCAGCATATGCCCCATGTGCAAGACGCCGGTGACATTTGGCGGAGGCATGGTGATCACATATGGTTCCTTATTGTGATCTACGGTGGAGGAAAAAAGCTTGTGCTCCATCCAGTAGGCATACCACTTGGCTTCGGTAGCTACTGGATCGTATTTGCTGGCAATAGACATATTCAGATGATTAATTAGAGGGACAAAAATAGGGAAAAAGCCAGCTTTGGAGGCATGAATCGAGTGTCAATTGTGGCTTGAGTAATTTTTTAACCGCAAACGTCATAAAGAAGCGATAAGAACGGGACTTTTAATCACTTTGGTAAAGGAGGAAACTTATCCTTCTTAGATTTTATACTTATGCAAAATCGGAATTTGATTTCAAAATTGATTTGGTAGAAAAAAATGATCTCAGCTTTACGCTGTAAGGCATAGAAGTAATCTAGGGCATTTTGAGAACGAATTAATACTTGATGTCCATCACCTTAAAGACACGATCCTCTTTAGCCAGCTTTAGAACTGCTTGTTCTCCTAACTTCTTGCCGATCAATATTTTGGCGATTGGAGATATAAAAGAGATTTTACTTTTGGCTATATCCGCTTCGTCTACACCTACGATTTGATAGGTTTGAAGCTTAGTGCTCTTTCCTATTTTAAGTGTGACGTTTGCTCCAAAGCGAATTTCATTTTCAGGCTGCTCGCTGAGATTTACAACCTTGGCAATAGCAATACGATCCTCTAGTAAGTGGATTTTCGCATTGAGATAATTGGAATGAATTCGTTTTTCCTGTTCAGTTGCAGCTTCAATGGTAGACTTTTCAATTATCATTTCTTGCCTTTCTGCCAGCATAGCTTCCATGCCTACTTGTGTCACATAGTTAGTAATTCCATTGGGCAAATCTGCTCGTGGTGGAACTAGAGGAGTTTCCTCTTGATCATCTTCTTTTACAAATCCTCTACTCATAGGTAAGTCTAATTAATTGTCTCTAATACAAAAGGATTAGCGATAAGATAAAGTTTCATGTGCTTTTGCGGCGCTCATACCTGTAGAGACACATAAAAGGAAGCTAAGTTTTAAGAACACATTTCTTTACAGAAAGCTAATCCGAGGCTTTCTTTCCCCAATTTGAATATTAAATCCTCATATAATTATATTCTCAAGTTCATAACTGGATAAGATTTAGATTAACAGCCCTATAAATGTTTTGGAATCCTTATTGTTAAGAAAAATGAGTATCATATTTAAAATACAAATTAATAGTGATGAGATTCTTTTATTTATCTTCTTTACCTGATCCCAATGGGCAATTTATTATTCATGATAAGGATTGTTATGATATCCCTTCAAAGTATGATCGGGATTATTTGGGTCCTTATAATTCAGCATTAGAAGCCTTAAGATTATTTACATTGAAAAAGAGTAATTTAAATATTTGCGTGAAGTGCGGTATCAAACATGAAATTTACGATTTGAAGCCGTAAAGAGTAATCGTTATATCAGCTTTAATCTACATCCGAACTTAGTTGATTAATAGGCTAAAATATAACTAGATAATTATATTTTATTCTGGAAGCTGCTTTGGCGTGTTAAAGTATAGGTCTTAATAATTACGATGCCTTCTCTATTTTAAATTCCAAAATTACTCTTAGTTTATTTGTATAAGAGGTTATCAATTGTACAAAATTCTTTGTAAAACATAAAAAAGGGATAGGAAAAACTTTCCTATCCCTTTTTTAAAACTTTTTCGAGATGACTTCTATTCATCGTCCCTTTCGGATCCCTGAGTTTTCACAATTTTATTGTAAATACCAAACAATAAGAATGGAGCAGCCCACTGACCTACAAATAGTGCAGTATGGTTTTGTTTAGACAGTTTCAGCCCAAGTGAAATTACCATAGCACTCATAGATGCCCATAGGTACACATCAGATGGAATTTTGGCAGTTTGTTGTTCGATAGCTTTTGCTAGTCCTCCTTCTTTTTCTGGGGAAACTTCGTGATAATCTGGATTGTTCATAATTGTAGTTTTTTGGTTTGTACTTATTCTAATTCAAATCTTCTACCAACTTAAATATCCTTCTGTTTCTACCATTTTGATAGGATTAGACTTGTTAGGCTAATTCAAATTGAGAGTAATAATCCCGATAGTGTTGAATATATCTCCCAGTCAAATAATAAGGTCAATTGATTAGTAAATCCATTTAATCAGAAAGATATAGGTTCGTAGTTTCTAAATATTTTTACCAAGGTTCACACCTGCTCAAGAATTAATTCTAACTTTTTAGTTATTATTATATTCTGATGGACATAAAAAAAGGGAAGCTATTTTTAGCTTCCCTTTTAAATACATTATTTATTTCTAAGAAATTAATTACCGATATAGTCATCCCAACTGAGTTCTGCCTGTGGGTGTGGGAATTGTGTAAAGATTGTCCCCTTGTCATAGGAAGTAGGTATGTCTGCCAAGCGATCATATCGTCTCGCATCAATCCAGCGATGACCCCAAGGCTCTGCCCAAAGCGAATATCTCCTTTGATATAAGATCTCATCAATCAAGGCTGCCGTGGTAGTAGCGCCAGTATATGGACCGATTCCAGCTGCATTTCGAATTATATTGATAGCCGCTACAGCAGCTGTTCCCTGATTTAGATTTGCATGAGCTTCTGCCTTCAGTAGGATTAGCTCCTCATTTCTAATATAGGTAATAGGTGATGAATTGCTTACCCATCTAGCATCCTGATGAGTTCCGACCAATGCGCCTGCATCTGTAGTAACAGTGACAGGGTTCGTGCGTTTTAGAAATTTATTTTGGACACGAAGATCTCCGGGCGTTGCATCATCTAACACTGAGGGATGAACTACGATCATTGTATTTACTGCTGCATTTGGAACGTAATAAAGTGGATTGAAAATGTCAGGAGCGGCACCATATGGATGTGCAGGTCCTGCATTTAAGTTTCCATTTAGGTTCATAAATGATCCTTCTAGAGCAGTCAATACTCCTTGCCAGTCTTTCCTGTAAGCATTAAGTCTAGCGGCAATTGCTCTATTGACTTGCTGAAGTCCAGTAATTGTATTAAATCCATTAAATCCGCTTGTTAATTTGAATGGAAAATTGCCAGACCCAGAAGCTCCTAGTGCTTGGAAGCCTTCATCCAATATAGTATTGATTTGATTGAGCGCTTCTTCGTACGGTACAAAAGGCCCTGGTTTAAGTGGATTTGTCACATCCATTCGGATTCCATTATTATACACGAAGTTTGCTGGAATCATATATTGATATCCTTGGATGGTTTTGGAAAACCCAACTACTGCACTTTTTTGTGCAGCGGTAATATTATCTGTATTATCTGCGGCAAGTTTGAGCACATCTGCTTGTTTGATGGCTTGATATGGCGTAGCCCAAGATCCTCCGCCAGTGTTTCCAAATCCAAAGTAGGAGCGGTCAGGAACTCTACCATTTTGTCCCAGCCAGTCAGTCTGAAATCTAGGGTCTGATGCATTGAGGTACCATATTTCACGACCAAATGTATTCCAAGCTTGAGAAATATTTGTTACATATCCTCTATGTCTGGATTCCAATCCTGTGATTAGAAACTGAATTTGTTCGGGGCTTGCATTTTTAGCGATACTGCCGACTGAGGGATTATTTGGATCCTGAATATCATCAAGCTCCAAGGGGTTACAGCTAGCTATTATGGTTGCTGCGATCAATGCAAATCCTATATTTTTTGCTATATTTTTCATAGTAAGTCGGATTAAAAGTCAATTGTTACGTGAAAGAAAATCCTTCTAGAGGTAGGGTATGGAGCTATATCTACGTTATTTCCAACAGATTGAGCACCAAAACTGGAAGTCTCAGGATCATATCCATCATAATCTGTGAATAGGAATGCGTTATTAACAGAAGTGCCTACACGGATATTTTGAACCGTAGTTCCAAACCATTCCGAAAGGGTAGTTTTAGGTAGTGTGTAATAAAGACCTATTTCACGGATTTTCACGAATGAAGCATCCTGAACCCAGCGACCTGCATTGTTGTATGGCTCTGGATTTCTCTGCCTACCGTTTGGAATTCCATCTCCATTGTCGTCATCAAACCAGCCATTGGTAGTACCTCCACCATCTGCCAAAAATGAAGACAAGTTGACGTTAGATCCACCATTTCTCCAATCTACAAGGAAAGAAAATTCAAGTCCTTTATATATGCTAAATGAGTTAGAGAATGAAAGGTTAAAGTCTGGCTGCGCGTCACCCCAAATAGTAAACCCACCTGGAATAGAAGGATCTGCTGGAGTACCTACAATAGTGGTAGGAGAGTAGCCTTCAGCATATAGGAATGTGCCTAGTCCTGATCCAAATCCTCCTGAAATATAGGTAGGGACACCAAGTCGTGTCATTTCGATGGTGTTCTGCCAGTATAGAATTCTTGAAAACCATCTGAAATTTGATTTTTCGACTACCGTTCCAGAAAGCCCTAATTCTAGCCCTTTATTTTGAAGCTCAGCCTCATTACTAAGTGTTGTATTCACCCCCGTAGAAGGAGCTAA
This sequence comes from Algoriphagus ratkowskyi, assembly GCF_002150505.1. Taxonomy (GTDB): domain Bacteria; phylum Bacteroidota; class Bacteroidia; order Cytophagales; family Cyclobacteriaceae; genus Algoriphagus; species Algoriphagus ratkowskyi. Next base: position 252,214 of record NZ_MSSV01000002.1, on the reverse strand, counting down.
GTTCAGATTTTGAAGGTTGTTTTGTGTGTTTTTGATGTAATAAGTTGCTTCAAGACTAATTCGGTTATTAAAGAATCCTGCATCAACTCCAAATTCCAATTCTGAGGCTGTCTCAGGTTGGATCAGTGTGTTACCTATAGTTGTGGAAACAGTAGATCCAAGGAGCCCTCCAATGTTAGTTCCTCCTAGTGGAGTAAACGTGGCCCCAAAAGGTACCGGTCCAGCTGTCTCGCCGTATGCAATTCTAGGTTTTAATTGACTGATTACTCCGCTATTCCAGAAATCGAAGTTCGCTATATTGAACGCTACACTTGCTCGAGGAAATGCATAAAATTCGTTTGGATCTCCATTCAATGTAGATTTATCCCATCTTACACCTACTGTTCCCACGATCTTATCTTCCCAGTTTGCCTCCTGTTGGAGAAATATACCCGCCTCTTGGATTTTGCTATTGAACTGTTCATTAATCTCCTGGATATTAGCTTGCTTAAGGTTTCGTTGACCTGGCACTAAACCTCTACCTCTATTGAAGAGTGAATTGTTATCAAAATCTAGTCTAACAAGGCCAGCTTGAGAGTTCATGTTTACAGTACCTAAATTCCAATTGTAAACTAATGCAGCTTGGAAATTTGTATTGAAACTCTCTTGCCTACCTATAAATAGGTCTCCAGGATTTGCCTGCGACCGCTGAAATTGTAAAAACTCCGGAAGGTATATTTGAGTAGAGTTTTGAAGATAATCCAATCCTCCAGCAACAGTTGCTTTCAAGTAACTGTTTTGAGTTTTAAGAATATCGAAATCTAAGGTGAACGCTTGGATAAAGCGATTCACTTGAGAATTGTTCACAGCATTGTCTGTGACAGAAACTGGATTCTCAGAGAAGTAAGGATTTATAGGATAAGTACCATCATCATTTCTTCTAAGGTCATAATAATTAGGAACGTAAGAAATGCTATAGCCAATACTTGCTCCTGTGTTATTCTGATTACCTGTGAATCCTCTATCGGTATTAGATCTGATGTAATTTGAGGAGATACCTAATTTGATTTTATCGGTAATCTTATGATCAATATTTGCTCGGATTGAGTATCGTTCAAATCCAGTGTTTTTGACTGTTCCATCTTCGTCAGTAATGTTTCCAGAGACGAAGAATTTAGTCTTCTCTGATCCTCCAGATACATTAATCCTAGTATTTAGAAGTAGGGCTGTATTGTTGTAAAAAAAATCTTCATAATCAATAAATGTCCCAGTTGATTGGGCTGCTCTAAATCGCTCTAGCTCAATTGGTCTTCTAGATTCTGGAAAGAAGAAATTAATCTTTTCCTCGCTCCAATCGTCTACTCCTAATAATCTTAGTGGCTTTGCAAAGCCTACATCCTGAGAAAGGGAAACTGTCGTTCTGCCCTCAGCTCCTCGTTTTGTAGTTATAATTATTACACCCGCATTGGCACGTGTTCCGTAGATGGCAGCTGCTGAGGGACCCTTCAAAACCTCAATAGTTTCTATATCCGCAGGATTGATGTCCGCTAACCTGTTTGCTCCATCATCTTGGCTTGATGCACCGGCTCCAGATACTGTTGCTCGTCCTGTTCGCTGTGATGCATTGTTGATATACACACCGTCAACAATGATTAGCGGCTGCGATGCACTCTGCAAACTTGATATTCCTCGGAGTTGAATTGAAATACCTCCCCCTGGAGCTCCTCCATTCGAACGTATAGTGGCGCCAGCTACTTTTCCGTAAAGTGCTCCGTCGGTAGTCTGTATAGTGGTGGTGCCGGTAAGATCTCTGGCTGATACCGTGGTGACTGCATTAGCAAGATTGCTACGTTTCACAGAGGACACAAGGCCCGTGACTACCACTTCTTCTAGATTCGTAGCATCTTCATTCAGCTGAATGTTTACTACAGATTGATTTGGGTTCACGGGAATGGTTTTTTTCAAATACCCAATAGAAGAAACTACAAGTTCTACGTTACCCGAGTTATTAATCTCAAGCGTATAGTTGCCGTCCAGATCGGTGACTGCTCCAGAAGTAGTTCCTTTGATAAGGATACTGGCTCCAATGAGAGGCTCCCCTGTTCGTTCATCGGACACAGTACCCTTGATAGAATATTGCGCCCACGATATTCCTATTGTACAGAATAGGAGTATCAATGTGAGTAAAGGTTTGTTTATCATAGTTTGTCGGTTAGAATGTGATTCTTGTATAAAATCAAAAAAATAAAATTCACTCTCTAAAAATGCGAAGGAAATCTTTATCCTTTTTATACGAAAGGATGAAAAACAGTATAATTAGAATTATTCTGATCAAATTCATTCTACATCAAAATAAAAAAAGGAGAGTACAGAGACTCTCCTTTTTATAACTTCGAAATATGGGAAAATGCAGAATTATTTCACAATAGGCAAAATGATCCTACTCAAGTTTTTTCCTCCATGGTGAATAGAGTTGGTTGCCACTATGCCTTCGGTTTCATCGTAGGTGTTTCCACCGGTATTCATGTTTCTGTCAAAGCGAGGGAAATTCGAGCTACTGACTTCAATACGAATTCGATGACCTTTATCAAAGTAATTTGAGGTGCTCATGGGAGTCATTTTGACTTCATAAACTTTCCTGTCCTCCATCCAAACTTCTTTTTCATACCCTTCTCGATAGCGTACCCGCTGAATCGTTTCATCCAGATTATAAGCTTTTCCGTCAGGATGCACATCTATCAATTTGATCGTCACATCGGTGTCTTTGGCATCAGAAGAAAGATATAAGAAGGACTCAATAAAGCCGGAAACTTCAACGCCTTCTTCTAGCACTTCAGTAGTATAAACTAATATGTCATCCCGCTTTTCCATCTCAGATTGATCCTTAGATCCACCGCTACCGTCTATAGCATTTCCTGTACAACATACATTTCCTCCAAAGGAAGTTACAGGGTCCATCGGATCGTACTTGAATGTATCAGGTGTGTCTTTTCTGGGCTTTTTAGTAGTCAATTTACCGTTTCCATTAAGAGAATTGGCTTTACCTTCTGAATCCAAGTACATGGTTGTCATTACTGCTTCGGCCGGAGGCCATACGTCGGAAGTTTGCCACTTATTTGAACCCATAGTATAGTACTGCACTCGTGGCATGTTTTCCATAACTTCAGATTTCTCACCTTTTAGCCATACGTCAAACCACGCTGTGATGATCTCATCATAGTTCAGGCGTGCATCACCAACATTTAGATCACCCACCATGGTGTTTTCAGATGCTCTGGTGAATGAGCAGTGCATCACTGGTGCGATTACGAGATACTGATTGTCTCTAGCAAGCTGCGAAACAGCATTCTGTCTAGCATGATTAAATAGAGCTATGTTTGGTCCTGCAGATACGTCAAACCACGACACAAACCAAAAACTAGGTTTGTCAAAAGGTTGTTTGTCATGATACAAACCTCCAGAAAACCACTTTGGGTCATTTGGCTTACGAGTGATCATTTCCTCGTAAATGCCCACAGGACCATTTTGATTTTTAATGATATCCTGAACAGGTAGATGTTTTAAAGCCTCCTTCGAATCAATTTTTGGATATTCAGGAGACATGTCATAAAAACGCTGTAGCCTTAGTAGATCCTTTTGGCTAATATCCGATGGGAATTTAGGTGCCATAGGGTCGTGTTGCACGCCATAGAGCCAATTCGTGAAAAGCATCTGACCTGCACCACCTCTGTACCAGTTTCCTTGCTCCCAGAAATCACCAATTTTACCAACACCTGCACCATATCCTTGCGGAACCAAAGCGCCCAATGCTGGGTGATCCATGGAGGCAACTGCCATTTGCCACTCAGCAGTAGAGGAGCAGCCTAGGGTGCCAATTTTTCCATTACTCCATGCTTGCTTGGCCATCCAATCAAACGCATCATATCCATCGGTTAATGGTACACCGAGAATATCCCAATCTCCCTCAGAAAAATAACGGCCTCGTTCATTTTGAACGACATAAGCATAGCCTTTTTCCACCCAGGATAGGGCAGTCTCCATGGTGCGCGTATTCATTTCACCGTTTCCCCAGGTATTGAAATTATAGGGAGTTCTGGAAAATACTATTGGATATTTGCCATCACCCTTTGGGCGGTAGATATCCGTGGCCAGTCGTACGCCATCGCGCATTGGCATCATGACTTTTTGATCCACAATGGCGACTTCATCCAACTGATCGATGATGTTCTTTTCCTGAGAAAAAGAAACAGAAACGACCATGACCAGTAGCAGAGTCAGGAAGAAATTGTAAAGATTTTTCATTTAAATGGGGTTTCGATTTGTGTCTAAGTTAATAAAGAGATTTGTTGAGAGCTTTGAAAAATGATGATTGGTTGATTTTGTGGATAAAACAGGGTATTTGAAATTAATGTCAAATGCTGTTAGTGAAGAGCCCTTAACAGTAGAAATGATCAAAACGTAGCTTAAATTTATATTTTATTGAAGTTAAATTAGAATCATAAAAATTGAAATTTAGATGGTTTAGCTCAAAGCGCAAGTAACCAAAGACTTATATGCCTAGGGAAAGATTGATATTTCAATCCTTCGCTTTTTACACTTTTCATTTCGTACATAAAAGCTAAATTTGCGGTCACATTGATTTTTACCCATGAGCGACAGCCCAACCAACACCCTAAGTTCCTGGGTGGAAGTAACCAAAAATTCCGATTTCACAATACATAATCTGCCTTTCGGCATATTTCAGAATAAAAAACTCAGTCCACGTATAGGGATTGCTATCGGCGATAAGATTGTAGATTTAAGTATTCTGGATCAGGAAGGTTTCTTTGCGGATATGTTTTTGCCCGGAGGTGTGTTTCTAAGTGGATCGCTGAATGATATGATAGGACTAGGTAAAGTAATAACTAAGAAAATCAGAGAACGAGTTCAGGATTTGCTTTTGGTGGATAATGAAAAGTTGAGAGACCATTCGGCAAGGGGAAAAGTGATGCTACACCGTAAGGAAGCCACGATGCTGATGCCTGTGAAAATCGGTGATTACACGGATTTCTATAGCAGCAAGGAACATGCTACAAACGTGGGTAAAATGTTTCGTGATCCTGAAAATGCCCTTCTACCAAACTGGAAGCATCTTCCTGTAGGTTATCATGGAAGAGCATCTTCGATCATTCCTTCTGGAGTGCCGATTACTCGACCTAAAGGTCAGACAAAAGACCCAGATGGTGCTCCGGTTTTTGGTCCAAGTAAAAAGCTTGATTTTGAATTAGAACTGGCATTTATCACTGGCAAATCCACAAAGCTCGGGGATTCTGTTTCTACAGCTGATGCTGAAGATTATATTTTTGGTTTTGTGTTATTCAATGATTGGTCCGCTCGAGATATACAGGCTTGGGAATATGTGCCTTTAGGCCCATTTCTAGGAAAAAGTTTTGGTTCTTCAATCTCACCTTGGGTGGTGACTTTGGAAGCTTTGGAGCGATTCAAAGTGGAAAGCCCAGTGCAAGAACCTGAAGTTTTGGATTACTTAAAATGTGAGAAATCTCACAGTTTCGACATTAATTTGGAAGCTCATATTCAGCCTGAAAATGAGAAGAGTAGCAAAGTCTGCACCTCCAATTTTAAGAATATGTATTGGAATGTAGCTCAGCAACTGGCACACCATACGGTAAATGGCTGTAATATTAATGTAGGTGACATGATGGCTTCAGGAACGATCTCTGGTCAAGAGCCAGATTCTTTTGGATCAATGTTGGAGCTTTCCTGGAATGGGGAAAATGCAGTTAAGCTGGAATCTGGAACTGAGCGTAGATTTATAGAAGATGGAGATACTGTGATAATGAAAGGATTTGCCGAGAAAAATGGTATAAGAGTTGGCTTTGGTGAAGTAAAAACTACAGTACTTTCAGCGAAGTAATCTGCAATCAATGGTTATTCAGGATAGGTCACAACCGTACTCCTAGTAATTGAACACTGCTACCCTGATAAAAATTAATATGTATATCCGCTTTGTTACTAGTTAAGAAACCAAGCATAATAGGATTTGGTTAACTTAAGAATTTAGGCCACTTCGGTCACCCGTCTTCGGTCTTCTAAACGAGTGAGCAAAGGAATTTTGGGTACTGCCAAGATTGCGGATAATCAGAAAAATTCATTAACTATAATCTAAAACCACTTCTGATCAGGAGTGGTTTTTTTGTTTTTTGATTTTAAATCACTCAATTATTTATGTTGAATCAGTAGTAAATATCCTTTGTAATTGCGTTTGAAAATTTAGCAATTTTAATTTTTAAGATATTCTACAAATATGAAAGTAATCGATTACATTTACTTTTGTAAATATAATAAGCTGTATGAAAGGGTATCATTTAGGTGAGTTGGAAGAATTGATTCTTTTGACTGTGGGGATTTTGGATCAAGAGGCTTACGGAGTAGGTGTTTTGGAGGAAATCAAAAAGCAAACTGGTAGAAAAGTTAATATCTCTGCGATACACACGGTGTTGACTAGGCTGGAGGATAAAGGCTTTCTCAAATCCCAGATGGGCGGTGCTACTGAAGAAAGAGGAGGGCGAAGAAAGCGTCTATTTACACTTTCTGCTACAGGTCGAGCCGCTATTGAAGAGGTGAAAACCCTCAGAAATAAACTATATAATCAACTTCCTCCTTTGGCTTTAGACTTTTCGCATGGACTCTAAACTCAAGTATTTTCCACCTAAATGGCCAGATCGATTTTTGGAGTTCTACTGCAACCCTAACCGGTTAGAACAGATACAGGGAGATGCCTATGAGCTATTCTACATTAATCTCGAAGAGAAAGGGTTGGCTTTCGCCAGATTTAGATTTCTCATCCATGTACTCAGCTTTTTTAGATGGAGTAATATCAAGCGTTCAAAATCAACTTATCACACTTTTTCCCAAGGAGCTATGCTTAAGAACTATTTTAAAATTGGCTGGAGGAACCTCGTCAAGCAGAAAGGAACCACATTTATTTCTGTCTTTGGCTTAGCATGTGCAGTGGGTTGTTGTATGGTGGCCTACCTGTTCATTGCCAATATCTGGTTTAAGGGAATGCATCAGCCTAACAAAGACGAGATCTATCAGCTGACATATACTGTTGAGGAGGAAAAAGGCATGGTGACGTATGGAGCGGTAGCTGCGCCTATTTCAGAGCTGATTCCAGAGACATTTAATCAGCTTGTCAATCACACGCGAGTTTCTAGAGATTTCTCGATTTTGATCAGTAAAAATGAGAGCTATAATCAGCGCACCTTGTTCGTAGATCCAGCATTTATGGAAATGTTTATTTACCGCATGGACTACGGCTATCCAGGTGCTTTGTTGGAACCTGATCAGGTAATTTTGACTCATGAGCTTTCAGAAAAACTTTATGGAAATACCCATCCGATAGGGCAGGAGCTTTCATTGGTGGTCAATGGAGAAGAAAAACTCTATACCGTCGGAGGTGTTTTGGCTGATCTTCATGACATGGATATGTTCACTTTTGACTTGTTGGTGAATATAGATACACATCCTAATGCTATAGAGAATCTGCCTCTGAAAGATGCATGGAATTCAGAAGTCTGGACTTTTGTGCAAGTGGAGGAAGGCGCTGATATAGCAAATTTAAATACAGGACTGGCTGAAATAACTAGTACACAAAATAAAATTAACCCTGAAAAACCTTACCTGAAGTTAGAGACAGTCGCCTTCACGGATTTGGTTTACAGAGTAGATGAAATTAAAAATGGTGTGCGGGACTTTCTAGGTTTGGGACCACAGATTTTGTTGGGAGCCATCGGACTTTTTATCTTGATTTTAGCGGTTTTCAACTATATAAATATATCTGTGTTGATGGCGTCGCGAAGACTGAAAGAAATAGGTGTTCGTAAAGTAATCGGAAGCCGAAGAAGTCAGCTTGTATTTCAGTTTCTTAGTGAAAATCTGATGGTTTGTTTTATTGCTATTTTCTTGGGCTGTCTTTTGGCAGGATTTATTTTCCTCCCGGGTTTCAATGAAATCGCCTCAAAAAACCTGAAAATTGAGCTGTTCAGAGATAGCAATGTTTGGATGTTTTTGGGAGGTATGCTCTTGTTTATCACGCTCGTTTCCGGCTTGTATCCAGCGCTTTATGTATCTTCTTTTAAGCATATCAATATTCTCAAAGGCAATCAGAAAATCGGGAGCAAAAGTGTCTTTACCAGTGTATTATTGACTTTTCAGTTTATGCTTGCGTTCATCAGCATCGTGGCTGGTGTAGCTTTTGTTCAGACGAATTACCTCAATGAAAATCGAGATTGGGGCTACGATAGTGCAGATAAGATCATTGTAAATGTGCCTAGTTCTGAGGATTACCTGCCGCTCAAAAACAAGCTTTTAGCTCTTGCTTCTGTCAACGAAGTCAGCGGAAGTCAAGATTATGTAGGGAATTGGATTCGTGAAGGGGAGTTAATATTTCAAGATGAAAAGTTTGAAATCAGCTTGCTTAATGCGGAAGCAAACTATCCAGAGGTATTGGATTTGAAGCTGAAGCAAGGACGGTTGTTCAATCCTGAATTGATCTCCGATATGGAGGAGTCTATTGTGGTTAATCAGACTTTCTTAGATGAGCTTGGTTTGACTTTTCCCGTTTCTGAGAAAATAACTTTCGATAGCGCGAGTTTTAATGTGGTAGGTGTGGTGGAGGATTTCCATACAATTTTCTTTCAAAGTCCCATTGCACCCATAGTGATCCGAGCTTCTCCGGATACTACCTTCAGCTACCTCACCTTGAAGATGACCACGGGGTCGGCTGAGTCATCGATGGAAGCAGTCAAGGAAATTTGGCATGAAACCATTCCTAGAGGCTTGTTTGAGGGGAAATTACAAACTGAAGTGTTTGAACGTGAGTTTAGCGATGTCCGCGGAGTTCAGAATATTATCCTCTTCGCTGCTATCCTTGCTGTGGTGTTGGCATCTTTGGGATTGTTTGGCTTGGTTTCGCTGAATATGACTTCAGATATTAAGGACTATTGTGTCAGAAAGGTTTTTGGAGCCAATTTGGGTGATCTGTCCAAGAAAATGGGCAAGCGATACTTCATTATTTGGGGAATTGCATCGGTATTGGGAGGAGCATTTTCTCTGTTGATTATTTCTAGTTTTCTCGACAGCTTCTTTGCCTTCCATTCTGGCGTTGGTGCATTTCAAATAAGTATAGGGTTGTTGATCCTACTTTTAGTAATCGCGGTGACGGTCGGTTCTCAGATTTGGAAAATCATGAAGGCGAATCCTGCTACTATTTTGAAAGCGGAGTAGGTTGCTTACCAGCCGCCGTTTGTACTACACAAACGGCAATAGCATATTTGTATGAAATGTGACTGGAGACACTCACATTGTCTATGGGTAAAGAAGCCCTTGTTACATTCAGACGAGATACTTACTTTCGTGGTAGGGCAATTCTGGGTTATATTATTTCAAGCTGAAAAACTCTTAGTATTAATTTTAGTTAGTAAGTGGTGGAGCTAAGCTATTCAATAGATAAAAGTCTAATAACTTATGTGATTGAAGGTAAAATCACAAGTGAAGACATGCGACTTTTGCAGGAAGCAAAAGATCGACTTTCCTCAAATTCATCTCTGAAAATATTGGCTATAGTGACTTCTTTCAAAGGTTATAGCAGTTTCGAAGCGATGAAAAAGGCGCTGCTGGGAGATTATAGGATGCTGCCCAATCTTACCAAGTATGCGATAGTTACGGATAGTTATTGGTTGAGAACTGTGGTTTCGTTGCTAAATTATTTGGTGCTAAAAAGTGAGCTGAAAGCATTTTGCCTAAGTGATCATGAACTAGCAGTAAAATGGCTGGAATTGTAATTCAATCTAGTCTAGCTTCTGGAGAAGCAGGACAACTGGAAAATAGCTCGAAAAGTAATTCGACTTCATCCTGCTTCTGGACAGGCAGGACAACTAGGAGCTTCTAGAAGCAATAGTAATGAAGGCACTCACACTTGTAATGGGATTAACGAATTGTGGCCTCTGCGTAACCCTCCGTGTGCTTTGCGGTTAAAAACCACTTTCTACCTGAAATTCATCGTAAAAACCGTCCGTTCATTTGGGATAGAAGTTACCTGTAGACTGCCTTGGTGGAGATTCATAATCTGTCTGGAGATCGCAAGTCCAATTCCGCTTCCGGTCTTTTTGGTAGAATAAAAAGGAACGAAAATCCTTTCCATTGCCTCAGGAATAATTCCTGGACCACAATCTTCTACCTGGATCATCAAGCCCAAATCTCCTTGCCCAATCGAAGAAAGCCAAATCGTTCGATCTGCTTGCGTTTGAAGTGACTCAGAGGCATTTTTCACCAGATTAATCAAAATCATGGTGATCTGATCAGGGTCGCAATGGATTTCCAAATCGACAGGATGAATCTTAGTGTCTATTTTTACCTCGGCAGTTTTCAAATCTTCCTTCATCAGATTTAGCACATTTTCGAAGAGCTGAGTGACTGGCATCGTTACCTTTTTTGGAGAGGGAATATTGGTATAGTCACGATAGGCGTTTACAAAATTCACTAAGCCTTTGCTTCGATTTGCAATGGTATCCAATCCTTCCTGCATATCCATAAAGCCATCTCTTTTGATCAAAAAACCTTCCTGCTGCACGTAGCTATCCTCATCCAAAATTGTTCGAAGTGATTCTACCAAACTGGAAATAGGCGTGATAGAATTCATGATTTCATGCCTGAGTACTTTAGTCAAGTTTTGCCAAGCTTCGAGTTCGTTCGACTGAAGCTCTGCGTTAATATTTTGTAGCGAAAGCAAGGTCCAACTTTGACCTCCCATTTTCAGCGAAGTTGATTGGATAATCAGATGGAGAGAAGCATTGACCTTTTTCGAAATCCGTTGTCCCGGCTTCATGTCCATCACATCGGCGAGGAGTTTGGGAGACAACCTTCCCAGATCTGTGATATCCCGAAACTGTGGAATCTGCAGCAAGTGCTTTGCGGCATTATTTACTAAGCCTATTTTTCCAGCATCATTAAAGGAAATAATTCCAGTATTGATATGCTGAATGATTACCTGAAGGAAAAGCATTTGTTCCTCCTTTTCGGCTCGGGTTTGCTTAAATACCTCCATCACTTCGTTGAAAGAGGTGTTTACCTCACGAAAGGAGTTTCCCATTTTGCTGTCAGAAGTGAAGGAACTTGAGAAATCAGCGTATCGAATGGAATCTAGAAATCGGGCAAGTTTGTGGTTGATCGAGTTGACATAAAAAATCATTTCTCCGATTTGTATAAGTGCGATTACCCCCAAAATCGTGGGTGCCAACCAAAGATCCTGACTGTAATAAAGCCAAAGTCCGAGATAAAGGCTCGCGATAATCCCGAAAATCCTTAGTCCAACACCTACTGAAAACCGCTTATAAACCATATTTCTCCAGTCTTCGGTAAAGAGAAGATCGTGTCAAGCCAAGTTCTTCAGCAGCCCGGGTGATATGGCCATTATGCTTTTGCAGCGCCTTTCGAATTAAGATTCGCTCCACATCTTCGATATTCAAATGCTCCAAACTCACCGATTCATCCTGACGCTCAGGTTGAGTCATTTTTTGTAGAAAGAGATCTTCAGGTTGAAGCACATTGTGATTGGACATGATGACTGCACGCTCTATGCTATGCTGAAGTTCACGGATATTGCCAGGCCAGTGATACTTAGTCATGCGCTTAACGAGCGGTTCAGAGGCTTTTCGGATGTCTTTATTATATTTTTTTGAGTAAAAAGCAATAAAGTGATTCGCTAACAAAGGGAAGTCCTCAATGCGCTCCCGTAGTGGTGGAAGTTGAATTTCTATGGTGTTGATCCGATAGAGTAAATCCTGACGGAACCCGTTTTCATAGATCATTGCATGAATCGGCATATTGGTCGCAGAGATCAAGCGGATGTTCACGTCGACTGGACGGTTTGCGCCAACGCGTGTCACTTGACGATTTTGAAGTACCGCCAAAAGCTTAGATTGAAGTGGCATGGGGAGATTCCCGATTTCATCCAGAAAAAGAGTGCCTTTGTGAGCCTGCTCAAATCTACCTGCACGATCTTCTTTGGCATCGGTAAATGAGCCTTTTTTATGCCCAAAAAGTTCTGATTCAAAAAGTGTTTGGGTTATAGATCCCAAATCTACTCCGACAAAAGCTTCTCGATTTCTACGGGAATGTCTATGTAGTGCACGAGCAATTAATTCTTTACCAGTGCCATTTTCTCCTAAAATCAAAACATTGGCATCTGTGACAGCGACACGCTCGATGGTTTCGAAGACCTTCTGCATGGATTCACTTTGACCGATAATGTCTTTAAATTTATTGTCAATGTCCTGATGCATGGTCTGCTTTTGATCTTTCAGCAGGTTCACTTCCATCTTCTTTTTGCGAAGCTGCAGGGCAGAATTTAGCGTAGCGAGTAGTCGTTCATTTTCCCAAGGTTTCAGTACGAAATCAGTCGCGCCTTCTTTGATCGCTCTTACTGCAAGATTCACATCGCCATAAGCTGTGATCAGGACAACGACCGCAGATGGATCAAGCTCCAATATCCGATCAAGCCAATAGAAACCTTCCTGCCCAGAGCTTACATCCTTGGTGAAATTCATATCCAGCAGGATTACATCATAGGACTCATTATGCGTGAGGATGGGAAGCAGGTCGGGATTGGTCTCCGTATCCACTTGAGAAAAATGCCTTTTCAGGAAAATTTTTGCGGCCTTTAAAAGGTCTTCGTTGTCATCAATAATGAGAATTTTGCCTGATCGTTGCTCGCTCATAATAAAAAGGAATTAAAAAAGCTTGGAAACATACCTTGCTTGCTGTAGGCTCTTGTTCCAAAAGCATACCGAAAAACTAGGAAGTATGGATTTGCTTCAAAACGTTTGATTTCGGACAATAGGAGCATGTTTTTGAAGAAGAAGGAGAGTTTATAAGGTAAGGAAAAAATAGGCGACTTTGAATTATTTTGTTCGCTTGCGGACGAAAATGTTCGCGAGTCTCGCTTCTGTTTTTTCTTAAAACAAGGTAGCAAGGCTGTAGGGGCGATTTTTTGCATGGCATACCATTTGGCATATTGGTATAGCCCGAAAATGGCATTTACATACAATGGATAGAAAAATAGCTAAGAAAACCTGGACACCTAAAAGAATCGCTTTGATACTTGGCGGAGTCATTATTGTGGCAGCAATTATTTACCAAATAGGATTTGCAGATCACAGATCTACCATGAATGTAGAGAAGGATCGCTTAAGTATCGCAACTGTTTCGAAAGGTGAGTTCACTGATTATATATTGGTGTCAGGACAGATCGAACCAGCACAGACTTTTTTCCTCGATGCTGTGGAAGGTGGAATGGTCGCTCAGATCGTTCGAGAGTCAGGTGCAGTGGTAGAAGTGGGTGATACGATTTTGATCATGGCCAATTCCAATTTGCAGTTGGACGTAATGCAACGCGAAACCATGCTTTACGAGCAGATCAATAACCTGCGTCAAACACGTCTTTTCTTGGATCAAAATGATTTGGTTCAATTGGGACAGTTGGCGGAGATAGATTATCAGATCAGTTTACTGGAGCCGCAGTACAGAAGATTTAAGGAGCTTCATACGAAAAAGCTGGTTTCTGATCGTGAATTCGAAGAAGTGAAAGAGCAATATGAATACAACTTGAAAAGGAAGGAGTTGACTTACAAGTCTTATAAGAGTGATTCTATGGCGAGATCTTATCAGCTTACCCAACTCCGCCAGTCCGAGGGCAGAATGAATGCCTCTTTAACAGGTGTTGGGCAGATCCTGAATAACCTGGTGATCAAAGCACCGATCGCAGGTCAGTTGGCAATGGAACAGATAGAAGTGGGTCAATCCATGAATTCAGGCGCCCGATATGGTCAGATCGATGTGCAGGATGAATTCAAAGTTCGTGTTCCGATCGATGAGTTGTATTTACCGAGAATTGGAAGAGGTTTACGAGGAAAGTTCACTTTAAGCGGCGTCGATCATGAGCTTGAGATTTCAAAAATCTACCCTACGATTACCAGCGGAAGATTTGAAGTGGATATGGTTTTTACCGGTGAAAGTCCACAGGGAATCAGAAGAGGTCAAAGCGTGAGAATTAGATTGCAGTTGAGTGATAGCGAGCAAAGTTTGCTTTTGCCTACAGGTGGATTCTTTAAGGACACAGGCGGGAATTGGGTTTTTGTAATTAATTCTTCAGGAAATGCTGAAAAGAGAAACATCCGACTTGGTAATAAAAACCCTGAGTTCTACGAAGTACTGGAAGGGCTTGTAGAAGGTGAAAAAGTGATCATCTCTGGCTATGAGAATTTCGGGAAGAATGAGATTTTGGATCTTAAATGATGTTGGGTGACAGATGTTGGATGGCCGATGTTTTGTGTCAGATGTCAGATGACGGGTGACCGATGTTTGGTGATGGATGTTGTTGTTGTTGTTGTTGTTGATTTTTAAAGATTGATGTTTTCAGATTTCTGATTTTAAACTTAAAAAATATGGAAGAATATGCGCCGCACTTTAAATTCGAAAAGCTTCAAATTTGGCAAAAGGCCATGGATTTTGGAGAGGATATATTTAGTGTCTCTAAAGCTTTTCCAAAAGATGAATTATTCAACATGATTTCACAGGCAAGACGCGCTGCGGACTCAATTGCTCTAAATATTGCTGAAGGATCTATCTCCCAAAGCAATCCAGAATACAAGAAATTTTTGGGTTATTCAATTCGGTCACTGGCAGAAGTAGTCACTTGTCTTCATAAAGCGCTAAGACGAAAATACATTGAGCAAGAACAATTTAATAAACTGTATGCCGAAGCATTTCATTTAATGAACATGATGCAAGCATTTAAATCCAAAATTATATAAGTGGAAATTTTGAGTATAATATCTAATCTGAAATCATTCTTATGATAGTAATCGGCAATAAATCCAGCATCAAACAAATTAATATAGTCTAAGACGGAGGTTCCCATATCATCGGGCATCGGTCAACCGACAATAAAAAATTAAAGTTAACCAGCGGCAGAGGCTCCCACAACATCGGTCACCCGACACCCGACATCCAACACAAAAAAATGAACGTAATAAAAACAGTCAATCTCAGAAAAATGTATGCTACCGAGGAGGTAGAAACAACAGCTTTGGATAGCATACAGATCGAAATCAAAAAAGGTGAATTTGTAGCCATCATGGGCCCATCTGGCTGTGGTAAATCAACACTGCTAAACATCCTCGGTTTATTGGATAATCCTGATGATGGAGAATACCACTTCCTGGATCATGAGGTTGCCAAATTCTCTGAAAGACAGCGCTCCTCGCTTAGAAAGGGAAATATAGGCTTCGTATTTCAGAGCTTTAACCTGATCGACGAACTGACTGTATTTGAAAATGTGGAGCTACCACTTCTATACCTGAAAGTTCCTACAGAAGAACGAAAGCAAAAAGTGGAAGAAGTGCTTACACGTATGAACATTATGCACAGAAGAAACCACTTTCCGCAGCAGCTTTCTGGTGGACAGCAGCAGCGTGTCGCTATCGCTAGAGCAATCGTCGCCAAGCCTTCTGTGATCCTTGCCGATGAACCTACGGGTAACTTGGATTCTACAAATGGCGAAGAAGTAATGCGTCTTTTGGAAGAACTCAATAACGAAGGAACCACCATCGTGATGGTAACGCACTCTCCTCATGATGCAAACTATGCACACAGAATCATCAATTTATTCGATGGTAAAGTCGTGACCGAGAATATCAGAGAGCAGTTTCATGTGTAAAAAGACCGGAGACGGAAGACAAAAGACGGAAGTAAGATACGTCACTGCGAAAATAGGCTTCACTGCGAGACAAGAAGCAGAATGCTAAAGAGATTGCTTCGTTCCTCGTAATGATAAGCATCGGATGAAGAAACCAACAACCAATAACCAACAACTAAAAATGCTCCGCCACCAACTTACCCTCGCTTTCCGCAGCTTCATGAAGTTCAAAAAGATCTTCGCAATCAACTTGTTTGGTTTGGCGATAGGGCTGACCACGGTGATTCTCGTCATGATGTGGGTGAAGGATGAGCTGAATATTAGCCGCAATCATGAAAAGATTGATCGCATATATGCAGTGATGACCAATCACGATAATAGCGGAGGGATAGTGACGATTGGAATTACACCGGGTGAAATGGCGGAAGCGATGAAGGTTGAGCTTCCACAGGTAGAATTATCTGCCGGGACTTCTCCATTTATTGAGGGAGTAAATTTTGAGAATTTGGATACAAAGCTGACAGGGGATGGGCTATTTGTAGATCAGGACTACTTCAATATTTTCGATGTGGATTTTATCGAAGGAAATAAAGCTCAGATAATGACAGGAATCAATAGTGTGGCTTTGTCTGAAACCATGGCTACAAAATTGTTTGGTTCACCAGCTGCCGCTCTAGGGAAATCCCTAAAATGGCAGGCATTTGACTTCGCGAATGAGGTGGAGGTTACGGGTGTTTATCGAGATTTTGGAGCAATGGAGGTGGATCAAGCTGACTATTTTTTATCGTTTTCTTACTTCAAGCAGATGCTTGGGGAAGGTGTCCACTGGGGAAACTTCAATGCTTCAACCTATTTATTGCTTCGTCCTGAGACGGATATACCTTCTTTTAATATACAAATCGCTGATTTTATCAAAAACAAGGATGAGGGAAGTAATGTGTCGGCATTTGTTCAGCCCTTCGGCGATACCTATCTATATGGTACCTACGAAGATGGCAAAGTGATCGGTGGAAGGATTAGTTATGTGAAGCTGTTTTCAGCCATCGCAATTTTTATTTTAATCATCGCCTGCATCAATTTTATGAATCTGACCACGGCTAGATCCATGAGTCGATTGAAGGAGATTGGGGTGAAAAAATCCATGGGAGCCAGCAGAGGAGGTTTATTTGGACAATTCATGGTCGAATCACTGTTGCTGACATTCTTTGCTTTAGTTCTTGCGATCATAGCCACATTTATATTACAACCATTTTTCAATCAAGTCACATCCAAAACGCTGAGCATGTCATTTCAGCCAGAGTTGATCCTGATTTTATTGGGGATTTGGCTGCTTACAAGCTTTTTGGCTGGAATTTACCCAGCCGTTTACCTCTCTAAGTTCAAGCCTGTACAGGTGATGAAATCAAATATCAAGGGGAGTTTTGGGGAACTGCTGGCGCGAAAAGGCTTAGTGGTTTTTCAGTTTGCAATATCCCTTTTGCTGATCATAGGAATCTCAGTGATCGGCAAGCAGATGTCTTTTATCCAAAACCAAAACCTAGGCTACAATCAAAGTCAACTCCTTCAGATCAATGCTTCTGGAGTGAATCCTAATCAGTTGGATTCTTTTTTGGCAGAACTTAGAAAGTCTCCCGGCGTAGAGAATGCCTCCAGTCTGAGTCATCCTTTGGTGGGCTTGAATAGCTCTACTATAGGACTGACCTGGGAAGGCAAAAACCCTGATGAGCAGGTGAAGTTTGAAAATGTATCGGTCAACATTGGATTGATAGAAACTATGGGGTTTGAAGTGGCGGATGGCCGAGCTTTTTCTGCTGACTTTGGAGATGAAGAATCTAAGATAATTCTGAACGAAGCTGCAGTTCGTGCGATTGGTTTTGATGATCCGGTAGGTAAAATCGTCAACCTCTGGGGAGATGACAAAGAGGTGATCGCGGTAGTTAAGGATTTTAATTTCGAATCTCTTAAGGAAACTGTAAAGCCAGCTTTCTTAAAATATGACCCGGGCTTCGCCCAAAAGATTATGGTAAGAATTGGTGCTCAAAATCAACAAGAAACCTTGGCTTCAATTGATGCTCTTTTTATCAAGCAAACTGCTCAAGCGATGGATTATTCTTTCATGGACGCCGATTATCAGACGCTGTATGCCTCCGAGCAGCGAGTTTCCAAACTGGCAAAATACTTTGGTTTGATGGCTATTTTCTTGTCCTGCCTTGGACTATTTGGATTGGCGGCCTTTACTGCCGAAAAAAGAAAAAAGGAGATAGGAGTTCGCAAAGTTATGGGAGCTACCACGTTTAGCATTTTGACATTGGTATCAAAGGACTTCGTGCAGCTCATCCTAGTATCGATCATTATAGCAGTGCCATTGGCTTGGTATTTCGCAAACAACTGGTTGCAAACCTATGCTTATCAGACGAGCCTGAGTTGGTGGATTTTTGCAGGATCGGGATTGATTTTGATGATGATTGCGGTGTTGACTGTTGGATTTCAAGCTTTTAAAGCGGCTTCTGACAATCCCGTGAATTCGCTGAAAAGCGAATAAGAACTATCAAAGCGTATGTATCAAGATGGGAGAAGTGAGTGGTAAAATTAGTAAGTGGTGGAAAGTGAAAGGTGAAAAGTAGTATGTAGCCTTAGAGAGACAGACCACGGTGGTGGTGAGTGGTAAAATTAGTAAGTGGTGAGAAGTCATAGGTGAAAAGTTTTATGTAGGCTTAGTTTAATGTGCCTCAGTTTATGACTGCACTAAGCCTAATTCACGATCGACTGAATGCTCTGTGGCTTGCTGTAACTCGCAATGATGAAGGTGTGAATCAACTTGGTCGTACGTTCGATGGAGGTTACTTAGTTGGTTCCTCCCTCGAGATGACACATAATGTGAATCTTTCAATTTTTCAAATAAAAAATATGCTCAAAAATTATCTGAAAATTGCGCTGAGAAATCTTTTGAAGAACAAGGTTTATTCTGGGATCACTATTTTTGGATTGACACTTGGGTTCGTCTGTTGTATTCTCATGATGCTTTACGTCAAGGATGAGCTTTCTTATGATAAGTTTATCCCTAATCATGAAAATATATATCGTGTGGCTTTGGAGCGGATTTATCCCGATCACAGGAGTTTTTATGCGATTATTCCGGACAGCTATTCAGAAGTTTTCGCGGAAGAAAACAATGGAGTGGAGGAATCTACTCGCTTGTTTACATTGGGAGGGGAAGTTGTAATTGATGTAGGAAATCTAAAGTTTGAGGAGCGATACGGCGCCGCGGCAGATTCGAATTTTTTCAATGTTTTTGATTTAGAAATTCTACAAGGAGCAGTGCAATATGAAGCATTAGCTAAGCCAAATACAGTGGTTTTAACTCAAACAGCTGCGGAGAGACTTTTTAAATCAGAAAGTCCGATAGGTAAAACGATCAGCATGTTTGATTTGGATTTTGAAGTCTCGGCAGTGATGGCTGACCTGCATGAAACTTCCCATTTTGAATTAGATTTCCTTTTCTCTTCAGTTTCATTTCCTGATCTGGAACAAGAAAACTTCACTGGGTTTTCTGCCTATACTTATCTGAAAATTAACCCGAAAGTCGATCCATCTTTGGTTGAAAGTCAAATTCCTAACTTAGTATCCAAGTTTGCGGCAGGTCAAATAGAACGAGAATTGGGAGTTTCTTTCGCAGAATACACTGCCGCGGGAAATGGGTATCGGTATTTTCTTCAACCCCTTACTTCCATCCATTTGCATTCTAATCTCCAGTCAGAAATGAGAGTGAATGGCAACTATCTTTATGTCTTCATTTTTATTGCCATAGCACTTTTTATTCTTGCTATGGCTTGTATCAACTTTATCAACTTGGCCACGGCTCGTTCTGCCGATCGTGCGCGTGAGATAGGAGTGAGGAAAGCAATGGGTTCTGATCGCAGTCAGATAATCAAGCAGTTCTTGCTTGAGTCGCTTTTTCTGACATTTATTTCCCTGGCTTTGGGTGTTTTGCTTGTCAATTTGGCTCTACCTTTCTTTAATAATTTGGCAGAAAAATCTATTAAGATTGATACAGATTCTGTTGTATTAGCGCTCCCAACTCTGCTAGTTTTTGGAGCTTTAGTAGGACTGTTGACAGGTTATTATCCTGCATTTCATATCTCCAAAATAAACACGATCCGTATCCTTAAAGGGGATTTGATGGTTACAGGAGGAAACAATTGGCTTAGAAACGGATTAGTCGTTTTCCAGTTTGGGATTGCAATAATTCTGATTACGGGAACCCTCATAATAAATCGGCAGATTAACTTCATCCAATCTACCAGTTTGGGTTTTCAAAAAGAAAACGTATTGATCTTGGAGCGATTTGGCGATCAGAAATCACGAGGAGTCCTTAGAGATGAGTTAGAAAAACTGCCTGGAGTGGTTTCTGTAGGTGTGTCCAGTAGTTTACCTGGAAAAGGTGCAATTGGGATTCAATTCACCAAACCAGGAGGGGGAGATGTATTAACTGGAAAAAGTTTTGCTGGAGATGATTATTTTTTTCAAACCATGGGGATTAAGCCTTTGTTAGGGAGAGTTTTTAATGAAGCTTTCAACGATTCATTATCTCTAATCCTTAACGAAGAAGCGGTAAAAGTTTTTTTCGGAGCTCAGGATCCCTTGGGACAAAAATTAAAAACCAGCACAAATATTAATGGTGAATCTCGAGATGTAGAGCTAGTAGTCATAGGAGTGGTGGAGGATTTCAATTTTGAATCTCTTCATACTCAAGTAACTCCCCTTGCGATGGTCCATGTGAATAATTCCCGAGGTAGAGAAAATTTTCTGTCCGTAAGATTCACTTCCGGCCAACAAGCTGAAGTGGTACAAGGGTTGGAATCCAAGTGGAGTCAGCACTCTGATGGCAGTCCACTCGCATATTTCTTTCTTGACGATGATTTAGACCAGCTTTATCGAAGTGAAAAAATTAGCAGTCAGATTTTAGGTGTATTTTCAATCTTGGCAATTATAATTGCCTGCATAGGTTTATTTGGTTTGGCTACATATACGGCATTTCTCCGAACGAAAGAGATTGGCGTTCGCAAGGTCTTGGGTGCTTCCGTTGGAAGTATCGTAGTATTACTTTCCATCAACTTTGCCAGGTTAGTAGGATTGGCATTTTTAATTGCTGTTCCAATATCCTGGTATGCAATGTCAACTTGGCTGGATTCCTTTGCATTCAAGATTGATCTTGATATATGGGTTTTTGCAATAGCAGGATTACTAACATTATTTATCGCTTTGGGCACGGTAAGCTACCAAGCGATTTCTGCTGCAATTGTGAATCCGGTTAAAAGTTTGAAAAGTGAATGAGTATCGTCTTTTCAAGATAAAGTACGAAGTGCCATAATTTCAAATGAATATCAAGTAGCTAGAGCCAAAACTGAAGAAGTGATTGGTAAAGGTTGTAAGTGGTGAGAAGTGATAGGTGAAAAGTATAAGGTGGATTTTGCGTAATATTTCTGTGTTTTTGTCTTCACAAACCTAAATTCACGATCAAGTGAATGGTCTGGATGATTTGCCTACCGACAAGGCAGGCACAGGCCAAGGTGGCGATTTCATCATCCGATAGCTTTTGGATGTGAGCGACAGAGGAGCGAAGCAATCTGTTTGTTTTGAATTGAAGGGTGAGTAGAATGACCTTTAGAACCCATCACCCTAAACAATTTTTACAATTATCGATGTCTTGGTTATGCGGAGGTTGAGTTTTAATGAATGGTGTTACCACGGTCTGTGGCTCACAGACTGAAATATTCCAGTGATATATTGTTTCAAGCTGTTTTTAGCAGATAAAGTGGTCTGTGAGCCACAGATCATAGTGGCAAAAATGATTGTCCTTATTTCGCAAGTACCTCCCTACCTCCGATTCCAGTAAATCTTCAAATTATTGGTGGATCTGCCCGCAGCGATTATATCCAATTTACCATCGCCATCGAGATCAGCGGCAGTAAGACTTTCAGTGGCCATGCCACCTTGATCGATCCAATGGGTTTTAAATTGGCTGTAGGATTCGTCCACTGGTTCATAGAGTTTGATGCCCATTTCTCCAGCTTCATTTGGTACTCTCCATCCAGCGACAACTTGAATTCTTCCATTTCCCAGAAAATCTCCTGTGACGATACCATGGGCTTCTTTGAGGGTTTCGTCTAGTACAATTCGTCGAGGTTGGGATGATTCCTCTTTTCCCGAAGTCCCCAGATAAAGGGTCACTTGATTACCATGCATGGGTTCCACTCCAGCTAGCAGCATTCCATTTGTTGGAATAACGGCTAAACTCAATTCCCCGAAAGAATGATCTTCAAGCGCTGACGCTTCTGTTGGTCCAGAGAACCATTCTCCATCCTGATAGGAAAAGCTTTTTACTCCTTCCTTACCTCCTATGAAAATCGTTTCTCCCTCACCAACTCCCAATTCTTTGGAAATCATATTATGAGTCAAATGCATGGAATAATCGATAAGCTTTGTCTTCCAAGGTTTCTTTGGGTCAGCTGGTTTTTCATAGGCGATGACTTTGACCCCAGCACCTTCTCCGCCTTTATTGCCTCGGCCATGGAGAGGGAGGACGACGAGTTGATGGTTAGAAGAACCAGTTTTCACCCAATACATGCGATGAACCGTAGGCTCATGAGGAAGTTGAACTGCTGTCCAGAGTTGCGTGGGATCGCTTGGTCGGATTAGGTAATGCACCGAGCCAGATTGGGCTTCATCGTTGGTTTCTCCTGGATTCCACTGTCCACCAACAGCGATTTCCACTTTGCCATCTCCATCGATATCTCTAGCCGCAATGCAGACATTATCCCGGTCAGTTAGATTTTCTGCTAGTACAAATCGTTTCCAATCTCCATTTCGGTACCAGACGAATTGTTTTTTGTCCGCCAAAATCAGATCAGGCTTACCGTCTCCATCCACATCACCTACGACTACGCCATAGCCTATGGAGACATTTGAATCGATAGTTTGGGCTTCAAATTTTGGGTTTTCAAGCTCAGAAAATAAAAGTGAAATAAGGGGTAGGATCAACAAGTTCATACGTCAAAAATTTAGGTGGTTTTTAAAGTTAAAAAATTCGAGTTAGATTTTTAGAAATAGGTTTTGTATAGTCATCATATAGCTATGGGATGCGAGAAGAGGAACGAGACAAAGCAATCTGTTTTTAGAAACATTATCAGATAGATTAATAGCGTAACGATTAATGTTGTGATTGATCTCAAGTTTCCCATCACAATGAAGGGATAAATCACGGCGGAGAGGAGGCGACAAGCCTTGTTGAATGAGAAAATTTGTCCAATTCTGGGTAATGAATTTTAGAAAATCATATCGTGTCTTGACATGGAACAAGATATTAGATGGCAGCAGCGTTTTTCAAATTTTAAAAAGGCGTTTGCAAAATTGACTCAAGCAGTAGCACAGGCTAAGGAGGGAAAATTGTCAGAACTGGAGACGGAAGGGTTAATTTAGCGTTTTGACTACACCTATGAACTTGCGTGGAAAACGCTTCAGGACTACATAAAGGATATTGGTATTTTAGATATTAATGGCCCGTCTAAAGTTTTACAGGAAGCGCTTAAAATGAAGTTGATTACTGACTCCAATGGTTGAAGTCAATTGAAAAAAAGTCGAGAGAAAACTTCCCATACCTATGATCCTGAAACTGCTGAAGAAATTAAGAAGTTGATTTTGGATTTATTTTTCAAGCTTTTTAGGGATCTTCAAATCAAACTTGAATCTGAAAGATCAGCTGATCAGGGATTATTGGACTTATTATGAATACTGGAATCAGCAATAGCACCTTATCGGAAATATTTTCAATTTTTTCCAATTTCCCCGAAGTCGAAAAGGCTGTACTTTTTGGTTCTCGGGCAAAAGGCAACTTTTATGAGGGTTCCGATATTGACATAGCCGTCTATGGAGAAAAGCTAGATTTCAAGCAACTCCTTAATATTTCTATTGCTTTAGATAAAATTGAGCTCTTGCAGGCTATTGATCTAGTTCACTTTGAAAAAATAAAAGAGCCAGAGTTAAACAAGCATATCGAACGGGTTGGTATCCGGATTTATGATTTAGCAATGGTTTCGAAAAGGTAGAGTTTTTGCTTCCACGTCGATGACAGAGTTTGCAGCTTATGTCTATCTCGTTTCTTAAAATAGAATCCATCCATCGTCATTGAAATAACTATATCCTATTCCCAAACATATGAAATCCATCTTACTTTATTTACTCGGCATCTTGCTTTGCTTTTGTACCACAAAATCACCGGCTAATGATACTGAGAAATCAGCCAAGGAAATTAAAACAGGTGCAGAGCAAACAGACCTTTACCTACCTCTTTTGAAAGGTAAAAGAGTTGCGGTGCTGGCCAATCAAACCTCCATCATTGGGAAAACTCATTTGGTGGATAGTTTACAAAATTTGGGGATCAATATAGTGAAGGTTTTTGGTCCAGAGCATGGCTTTCGTGGAGATGCGAGTGCTGGCGCAAAAGTGTCTGATGCTATAGACGAGCGCACCGGTATCCCGATTATCTCGCTTTATGGTAAAAAGAATAAACCAAGTAAAGAAGATTTAGCAGATGTAGATATTCTGATTTATGATCTTCAGGATGTTGGTGTTCGCTTTTATACGAATATCAATGCTTTGGCTCGCTTGATGGAAGCTTGTGAAGCAAATGATAAGCGCTTATTAATTTTGGATCGACCTAACCCAAATGGCTATCTCATCGATGGGCCTGTACTGGATATGAACTATAAATCGGGAATTGGTATGTTTCCAATTCCCATGTCGCACGGACTTACAGTTGGTGAGTTTGCGCTAATGGCAAATGGAGAAGGCTGGTTGGCAGGCAAAGTCAAGGCGGATATTCAAGTCATTCCAGTGGCCAACTATGAACATGCGATGCGTTACGACTTGCCTGTTGCTCCATCTCCAAATCTGAATTCACCACAGTCAGTTTTGCTTTATCCTAGTCTTTGTATGTTCGAAGGAACTTATATCAATCTCGGACGAGGTACCTATTTTCCGTTTACAGTTTTGGGAAGCCCTGCTTACAAAGGGATTTACGAATTTAGCTTTACGCCTACAGGCATCAAAGGAATGGCTGAAACGCCATTGTTCATGGATCAAGTTTGCTATGGGCTAGATCTTCGGGAGTATGACACTGAGCAATTAAGAGAATCCGGGCAAATCAATTTTAAATGGATCCAAGAACTCTATAATGCCAGTCCCGAAAAGGAGAAGTTTTTTGACTCTAAGCTGAGCAACCAAATGAACAACATCGAAATTCAGATAGGACGTGGTGATTTCAGACAGCAAATCATCGACAATGTGCCGATTGAAACCATCAGAGCAGATTGGGAGGCTGAACTGACTGCTTACAAGAAAATGCGATTGGGATATTTGCTTTATCCTTAAAGATTTTACGGTATAGTTAGTTGATTAATACTATGAACTGCCTACCTTAATCATGAATAAAAAGCAGAAATATTCTTTCATTTTTTAAAAAATCATCTTAGTAAATAGGAGTGATTTAGCTGAAATGCTTGTACCATCATAAAGAAAAAAAGCCCGAATCATCTCCAGGCTTTAGTACTTAACTGATGAGTTGTTACTTAGAAAACTCCTTTGAATTGCTCCATTTTCTGAGCTACTTGAGTATCTACTTCGAACCAAAGCATCATATCAGACCACATGAAAGTAACCGTAGCTACTTTGTTGTCTTCTGCTGATATAAAGTAAGCCAGTCTTTCGAAGTTCTCAGGAGCTGCAACCGGTGTTACTTTGATAGATGCCGCGTCATCCATTGCTAAAGCCGCTTCATCAACTTTGCCATCTTTGGTGTATGCATAGACTTCATTTCTTTTGCTATTCAAATGAACAGTCCATTCACCAGATGCCTGTGGGGTGATGAAAACTGAATACTTGCCTGGGCCTATGTTTTTACCTCCAATACTTACTGCAGTGCTGAATTCGATGATTGTTGCTCCATTTGCGCCAGCTCTCCAAGAGGTGCCAAAAGGCACTAATTCTCCGAATACTTTTCTTCCTTTTACTGCTGGAGAGGAGTAGTCTATGCTGATCTTCGTGAAGCCGACATTTTGAGAAACATGCGCTGCCGGACTTGCTGCTGGTGCCTGAAGCTGCGCAAAAGAAAGGGTAGAAACTGAGAAAAAGAGAAGTAAGGTTAATGCTGATAAAAAGAATTTGTTGTTTTTCATAAGTCTGTAAATAGATGTGCGATTATATTTGGAAGTAATTTAATTCAAATTTGGTAAAATTAGGACATGGTCAGTGCTAAGCTACTAAGCTTTAGTGACTTTCGTTTCAGTAATTTTTCTTTTGATGGTTTTTATCAAGTTCTTAGGATAGCCTCTATTTCCTATATAGAGATCAGTCATAAAGTCAATAGCGTAATCTCCATATTTTCTTAAGAGCAGATTTCGTATGATTCTATAGCCGTAAAACCAGTTAGCAGCCGTTTGAGAAGTTTTGAGCTCAGGGAGCAATTCTTCGGCTAGTTTTTGCTCATAGAGAGCTCCTGCTTTTTCGGCATTCAACTTGGCTTCGAAGATCGCTTCAGTTACCAATTCTGCACTCCAAAAGGAATTGGAAATGCCCTCTGCAGTAACTGGATCTGCTAAGCCTGCCGCATCGCCAATCAGGAAGATGTTTTTTCGATAAAAACCATCAGTTCGCGGAGAAATAGGAATCTGATAACCATGTGCTTTCTCACTCAGAATTTCTTTGATTCCTAGCTTATCAAGATATTTTTTGTAGTAGGCTTTAAGGTTAATTCTCGATCTTTTAGTAGCAGCGATACCGAGGGAGAGATGAGTTTTTTTGGGAAAACTCCAAGCATATCCAGATGGAGCGCTATCCATATCAAAACGTACTTCCTTAGATAGCCTTTCGAAATCGGCTGCGTTAACCTCCACCTCATACTCTAAAGCAGGGATGAGTTGTCGAGTTTCTTTCCAACCAGCTAGTTTGGCAGTTGGACTAAGCACACCATCGGCGGCAATAAGTAATTTCGCTTGAATATCTCCTTGACTTGTGTGTAGAGTAAGGATTTCACCGAAAGTAATGGCAGTAAGTTTATGTCCTTGTCTAAGTTCAGCACCAGCTTCTATCGCTTTGTCAATTAGAAAATTGTCGAATTTGTCTCTCATTACCATACTGATCACCGGGACATCGCGTATGCTTGTAAGTACTTTTTGCTCACCTTCCATATATACGTTCATCCGATCAAACTCTCGCTCGACTACTGATGAAATGTCGAATGGCAATTTACGTCTTCCTCTAAAAACCAATCCACCACCACATGTCTTATATCGTGGTAAATTTTCCTTTTCTATGATAACCGCCGCGATTCCTTTCTTTGCTAGATAATAAGCGGCTAGTGCTCCTGAAGGGCCACCACCTATTATTGCTACATCGTATTGACTCATAAATAGAATATCTGATTAAACTTAATGATGTCAGTAGATACTTTTTCCTTAGTTGTCTGGCTAAAATGCTGAATAGCTATCAGTTGTCCGATATATCATCCATTCTTGTGTCTACCTTCTAATAAGTGGTTATTCACCTATTAGTTCTGACAATACTACCACTTACACTATCATACTTTTAACAATTTCTGTTTTGTTCATTTTCCTAGCTTCCAACTACTAATTCTTTTCCAATTCCTTCTTGATATACGCTATACTCAATGGAATCTGAGTAACTGATCGGGAACTCTCGTCTTCAATAGTTAGGTATTCTGTCCCTTGCTTTTTGGCTTCTTTGATCAATCCAGCAATATCTATATCTCCTGTGCCCAATACTACATTTGTTTCCACATCTCCTTGCCCATTTTTAGACCCAAGAGTACCTTTTTTTCTATCCTTGAGATGAAGCATCGGGAATTTCCCTGGGTATTTTTTCATAATAGCCAGCGGATCACCGCCACCCATTTTCACCCAATACACATCCATATTGAAGGCGAAATTTTTAGCGTTTTTAAACATGTAATCCATCACCACACCTTTTTTTCCATACTTTGTAAATTCATAGCCATGAGGATGATAGAGAAAAGTGATCCCTTCCTTTTTCATCTCTGCGCCAACTGCGTTGAAGAGTGCAGTCGCAATTTTGATTTCTTCGATTGATATCGGCCCACCTGTATGAGGAATCCAATAGCAGATCGCATATTTGGCCCCGAACTTTTTCGCTTGATCTATAATGGGTCTAATGTCTGTATTGAGCTGATTGTAATCGGCACCTACTCCGACCACACGAAGCTCATTGTCTTGAAGAAGATTCTCGTATTCGGCTTCAGGAAGACCGTATTGTCCGCCGCCTTCCAAAGCAAAGATTCCCCATTCAGAAATAAGTTGGTGATATTTCACCGGATCTACCTTCATTTCATTGCGTAGGGAATAGAGTTGGAGTGCCACTTCCTGAGCCTGTAGCTTGACAAGTGGTGACAGTATAAGCAGGCTTAGTAAAGCGATTTTAATTGTGTTTTTCATCGTTTTTATAATTAGCGTTGACCTAAACTATGGATAATTCACCAGTTTTCGAATGTTATCGTTAAATTCAGGCTTAGTCAGAAAATATGAATTCAGATCGAAGAAAGTTTATCCAAAATACATCCCTGTTGGGAATTGCTATGTCTATTTCACCAAATTTTTCTTTTGCACATAATCGTGACATGGTAATTGGCCATGGAGATTTCCAATACAAAGTTGACCAGAAGTGGGGTTTGCTAGATCCTGCCAAAGTACCAGTCAATAACTGTCATGAGATGGTGATGGATCGCAAAGGTCGAATGATCATGGTGACGGATGAGCCTAAAAACAATGTAATTATCTACGATCAATCTGGAAAGTTTCTCAAAGCTTGGACACTCGGGATGGACCGTGCACATGGGTTGACATTGGTGGATGAAGGAGATGCTGAATATTTATGGATCTCAGACAATGCAGGTAGAGTGGTGAAAACAACGCTTGAGGGAATGATTGTGGCAGAAATAGCTGCACCGGTATCAGAAGGTGTTTATACAGAAAAAATGTCGTATGTGCCAACAGAAACTACAATCGCACCCAATGGAGACTTATATGTAGCGGATGGCTATGGTTCACAGTATTTTCTCCGTTACGATAAAAATGGGAAGTTTATTAACAAATTTGGAGGAAGTGGATCGGGAGATGCGCAGTTCAGCACAGCTCATGGCATTACAGTAGATCAGCGTGGAGGCAAGGCGCCAACCTTGCTTTGTACTTCTAGAGGTCATAACTCGTTCAAGCGTTTTACCATGGAGGGAGAATATATGGAGACGATATTTTTGCCGGGAGCATTTGTGTGCCGTCCTGTGATCCATGGAGATAATCTTTATGCAGGCGTATGTTGGTCTAGATTAAGATACTTGGAGCAAACGCCTGATTCTGGTTTTGTAACTATACTGGATAAAAATAATTTAGTGGTTTCCAATCCAGGAGGTACTGCCCCAGAATACAGAAATGGTGAACTCCAATTGATGGTGCAATCCGAAGCGATCTTCAAGCATTGTCATGATGTGTGTATTGATCAGGATGAAAACATTTATGTGTGTCAGTGGAATGCTGGGAAAACTTATCCAATTAAGCTTACTAGAGTTTAATTTAGCCAGCATTATAAATGTTGTAATTTTTAAATTTTATAAATCATGAAAAAAGTAACAGTTGGTTGGTTCGAAATTCCTGTTTCTGACATGGACAGGGCTATCAATTTTTACCAAAAGGTATTTGACTGTACCCTTCACAAGCTTGATATGGGAGACTTTCAAATGGCGATGTTTCCTGGAGAAGGCGGAGGCAAAGGTGCAGAGGGTAGTTTGGTATTTAATAAAGAGTTTTATGCGACAAGTAATCATGCAGGTGCATTAATTTATTTTTCTTCCGAGGACGTAGTTATTGAGTTGTCAAGAGTGGAGGATGCTGGCGGGACTATTCAGATTGAAAAAAAGATGATTTCACCCGAATATGGATACATGGGAGTTTTTTTGGATTCTGAGGGTAATCGTATCGCTCTACATTCAATGAGTTAACTGTTATTTATTAGGCTGACCTATGCAGTTAAGAAAGATGTTGATTTAAGCAGATCTGCTAAAATTTAAAATTAATTTAGAATTTTTATATGTTGCTGACCAAAGGGCTTTTAATTTCAGAAGAAAACGTTACAAATCTGGAATATATTCAGAGACAAATAGCAATTATAGTTTCCTTTTTAGCCTTTGTATTATTAATAATATTGGGGATTTCTGATTTCCTTTTAGGAATGTCATCCATTGTAGTTGCGGTTAAAATTGGAATTTCGTTCCCATTTCTGGCGGCTTACTTTCTAGTTTCTAAATACGGAAAAGAACAACTAGCAATAAATATTTTGCTGTTTTTGGCTCATGTAGTCATTTGTTTCAATTTCTTATATAATGATGGAAGTAATGGTCCTACTATATATGCTTATTTCTTAATACTTGTAGTTTCTTCACTTCTAATAAGAGGTTGGCGTAAAATTGCCTGGTTTATTGTCTCTCTATCCTTTTTTTTCATATTGTTTTTTGGAGAGGCTTATGGGTATTTAGAAGTTAAAGGTTTCTATTCTTCCAGTCAGAACTTGTTCATTGATCATACTATAACCATTGTATGGATTAGCCTATTTGTAGTGACTGTGATACATTTCTTTATTAAAAGTTATCAGAATCAAAGTCTTTTGCTCCATACTATAAAACAGCGACAAGAGGAATCATTGACAGAAGTAAAGATCCTTAATGATCAAAAAAATAAATTGATAGCTATTCTTTCACATGATCTCAAAAACCCAATTGGCATGCTACATACCACGCTAGGGTTAGTGGAGAAAGATGCCTTTGAGCCAGGAGAATTGGAGCAGATTTTAACAAACCTAAAAAGTCAAAGTTTCCACTTAAATAAAGTGTTGAATAATACACTTAGTTGGGTTATGACGGAACTTGAAAATTCTCCTGTCCAACTTCAACAGATTAGTTTAATAAAGCTAACTCAGGAAATGAAGGAATTGATGCTTATGCAAGCGACGGATAAAAATCAACTTATTCAGTTGACGGTACTTGGTGAAGACAGATCTATTTCCTTAGAGATAAATGAGATTAAGATTATTCTGAAAAATTTACTGGATAATGCGATCAAGTTTGCTCCGGTGAATTCTACTATTTGTTTAAACTTGGAGATTGAAGAGGAGAGGTTGAGCTGGAAGGTCTGTAATCAGGGTGTTTCAATTTCGGGAGTAGATCAAAAAAAGCTCTTTCTATTCCGTGCTAGAACGTCTTATGGTACCAAAAAAGAAAAAGGAACGGGAGTAGGCTTACCGCTCTGTAAAAAAATTGCAGATAAGATTAAGTTTGAATTAAAATATAGCAGCTCAGGGGAAGGACATAATTGCTTTAAGCTGTCAAAACACTTGAGCTAGAGAATCACCACTTTTAAGCTCATCGCTCCGTGTGCTCCGATCACTAATGACTGCTCAATATCGGCAGTTTTGGATGGGCCAGCGATGAACACTCCGAAACCCGAATTTGTCGATCCGATTCGCTCGTAAGCTTCATGCATATTACCCACGATATTTTCTTTTTTGATCACAATCACTAAATGGGCAGTGATAAACGGAATAGCTCTTAGATCCAGATTGCTATCATCAAGCCAAATTGCCGCATTTTCAGCAGATGCAAACTGTCCTTCAATAATAGCCAAGTCCAGGTCTGCAAAATCAGAAGGATGCTGAGGCAGTTCACAATTGGTGAATTGATTGAATGTAGGGGACGAGCTGTAGATTTTTTGAAATGATGATTCAGTAATCAAAACTTCCAGTTCTTTCTTAGTTAAGACAGTTCCTTTATTGCTATTCAAAGCAAGCGTATAAGCTTCTACTAGGTTAGGTGCAACATCGAAAACTGGGATTTCTGGAAGAGGCTTCTCTTTCATGTTCAATCCTTTAATAGCTGCTAATATGGAGGCTTTACTGCTCATTTCTATTCTTTTTGTACCAATCTTTAAATGATTCTGTTGGTAATTCTGGAAGATTTCTTCCTTTTCCCCAAGCATTCAAAGGGTTGTAAATAACGCTGTTTGGCAAAGTTTTCAGGGATGCACGCATCATCTTGCCGGAAATTTTATAGGCAAGTGGACTTGTGAAAATTCCATTAGCCAACTTCATAGAAAGTCCTTTCAGGGAAGAGCCTTGTGCTTTAGTGATTTCCTGTCTCCATTCGTAGAGTTGCTCATGAATATTGATTTTCACAGGGCATACGTCCGTGCAGCTACCACAAAGTGTGGAGGCAAAAGGTAAGGTGCTGTACTTCTTCAAGTCAATTCCTGGTGAAAGGATTGATCCTATCGGGCCAGGAACCGTGCTTCCGTAGCTAAATCCACCACTTCTACGATAGATAGGGCAGGTATTCATACAAGCTCCGCAGCGTATGCATTTCAGCGAGTTTCTGAATTTCTCTCTGGCAAGTTGCTTCGTTCTGCCATTGTTCACCAAGATCAAATGAAGCTCTTTACCCGGTGATGGACTGCGAAAATGTGAGTTGTAGTTGGTAATTGACTGTCCTGTCGCCGATCTAGCCAAAAGTCGAAGGAATACACCCAAATCTTTTCTTCTAGGAATGAGTTTCTCTATTCCCATGCAAGCGATATGCGTATCAGCCAAGTGAACGCCCATGTCGGCATTCCCTTCATTGGTACAAACCACGAATTCCCCAGTTTCTGCTATAGCAAAATTGACTCCCGTGATAGCTACTTTGGCTTGCAGGAATTTTTCACGCAAGTGCTGTCGAGCTGCGTGCGTAAGGTAAACTGGGTCTACGTTACCTTTTTCTGTATGTAGTTTCTCGTGGAAAATGTCTGAGATATCCGACTTTTTCAAGTGGATAGCCGGCATCACGATATGACTAGGAGGTTGCTTCAAAAACTGAATAATCCGCTCGCCCAAATCTGTGTCAACGACTTCAATGCCTCTTTCTTCCAAGAATGGATTCAAATGACACTCTTCCGTAAGGATGGATTTACTCTTGACTATGGCTTTGCACTTCTTCTCTTCCAGGATCTTTCCGATGATCTGATTATGCTCCTCCGCATTTTCGGCCCAATGAACTTTGATGCCATTTGCAGTAGCATTTTTCTCTAATTCTTCAAGGTAGTAGTCCAGTTTTGAAAGCGTGTGATCCTTAATTTGTGAAGCGAGTTCGCGGAGTTGTTCCCATTCTGGAATTAGATGAATGGTGGCATCCCGTTTTTCACGAACGATCCAAAGTGTATCGTCATGCCATTTGGCCCTAGCTTTATCTTTTAAAAATACCGTAGCATTTTGCGGATGGCTCATGATATAACTCTATTAAGGATTTCTGCGAAGTGCATGAGTTGTACGTTGTCTTTGTCCCGTGTGGCAATTCCCTGCATGTGCATAATGCAGGACATGTCTCCGCCAACAATGATTTCTACGCCTTTATCGACGTGATCGGCGATTCGGTCTTTGCCCATTTGCACAGAGATAGCTTCTTCGGTTACAGCGAAAGTTCCGCCGAATCCACAGCACTCATCTTTTCTTGTCAGCTCTACTATTTCCATTCCTTCCAGATCTTTCATCAGCTGTAGGGTCTTGTTGAATTTGGGTTCATTCAGCTCGGAATCACTTGCTAATCTAAGTCCGCGAAGTCCGTGACAGGAAGCATGGAATCCGATTTTGTGAGGAAAGCTTCCTTTGATAGAATCTATCTTTAACACGTCGGTGATAAATTCACTGAGTTCGTAGATGTTTGATTGTACATGTTCTTGGTTTTTCTTGAGCTTTTCCACCTTAGGTGAGTGCTTTTTGACGTGCAATACACAGCTGCCAGAAGGAGCTACGATGTAATCAAAATGTGCGAAATCACTGATGAACTTGGAGGTAGTACCTTCACTATCTGATTCAAACCCAGCGTTAGACATCGGCTGTCCACAACAGGTTTGGCCCAGTGGATAGGTGACTTTGCAGCCAAGCTTTTCTAATAGTTCAAGTGTAGCGATAGCTACATTTGGATAAAACTGATCTATGTAGCAAGGGATAAATAGGCCAATATGAGGCCTTGGGTTATTTTTCATCGGGGATTAGTAAATATGCAGTCCTTTTGAAAGTCAACCATTGGTGGCTAAACTGATATCAAGTTATTTGATTTGATTTTGATTCCTATCCTTTACTGTCGGTTATTTTGAGATATATGTTAGAAGGTAAATAGGGCTTTTTACTATGGCTTATTGCTTTGAAATTTCAAGGAGGTTTTATGGAAAAGGAGAATTTTTTAGTGCTATTTCAGATGGAGGTATTAAGGGTTGAATAAGAGTGACTTACTTTAATGTTAATTTTTTAGTTTTTTTCAAAGTCGCTTGTGAAAGTGAAAACTACTTTTTAGATTTTGATCACTTTTACACAAACTTTTTATGAAAAAAATCAAACAATCAAACAAACAAAGCTTAAAATTGCTTGGAGTACTATTTTTACTCTTAGCTAGTTGCCGGACAGAATCCGATTTTTCTGATGAGCCAGTGGACATTTTGGCTGAAGTCGAAGTTTCTTATAAAGTTTCGCAAGATTTAGCTAAGGAAATAGCCTTGTGGTTTTTTGCGACTGATTCAAGTTATATTGCTGGGAGGAAAATAAAAAGCTCTCCCAAAATTAGAGATATAGCTAGAGTAGCCCTTTCAGACACGCTGGATTTTGAAGCATTTGTAATCAATGAATTAGAAGGATTTGTGATGATATCGGGGGACTCTAGAGTTATGCCTATTTTGGCATATTCCTCGGAAGGTGAATTGACAGCAAAAAACTTAGAAGAAGTGAATGGATTGAAAGTGTGGTATCAGGAAACTATGAAACAGATAGATGAGCAGCTTAAGGAAATTGATGAGGTTCATCCAATAGTTTATAACGAATGGAAAAAGTACACTGAAGAATACGATCCTCAAGGACGAATTTGGGATAATGCTATTGCTTACAATCCCAACTCAAACTGCTACGAGTGGTATCAATATGGACAATTCATGTGCAATCCATATATGACAATATCTCAAAGACAACCTCTATATAGCAATCAAATTTCTTGGGGACAGACAGGTATTTCAAATCACATGGCACCAACAAACCTTTTTCATGATTGTGATTGCAATGATAGAAGCCCAATCGGATGTGGTGCAGTAGCTATCGCTCAAACCTTGTGGTATTTCAAACCTGGCTCGTCTTACTCATATAATTTGATGCCTCAGTATTCCTATTCACCTTGTGCTCCTACGACATCTGGACAAATTAGCCTAGCCTTATTAATGTATAATTCTGCTTTAGCTGCAAATACAGATTTCAATTTTGGAACCACATGCAATGGGATGACTCTTCCCGGTAGAATAAGCCCAGCCCTTAAATCTATGGGACTCCAAAATGGTGGGAATACATCTAATTTCAATCCATCTACGCTCAAGAATGAGTTAGCACAAGGGTATCCAGCAATATTTTATGGAAGAGATTCACTGCTGGAATGGCATATTTGGACTAGCGATGGCTATAAAACGCATAATTACAAAGCTTACGATTGTGATTTGGATGGCTGTATGGAATGGTCATATACTTGGTATTTCATGAATTGGGGTTGGAATAATGCCAAGTTAAACGGCAGTACTCAAACATCTAATGGTTTTTATAGTAGTGGTGTTTTTACTCCCTATGGCTCTTCTAGCAACTACAATAATAGTTTAAAAATGATAACTGGTATAAGATGAGAAATTTATTAATGCTTTTCGTTTTGATTTCATTTTGGAGTTGTGACGAAGATCTGCCCTTTGAGACAGCTTATTTTCCAGAACAACCGGTGAATCTGATGGAGTTAAATACTCGCTTTGACGAAATGAATTCAAACTACATACCGTCCACTTCCAATCAGGAGGCGCAGTTTATATTTTCTAGTAACTCCAAGAAATTGGGCAATGATTTTGACTTTGAAGCAAAGTTTATAAGTTTTATATGGGACAAGGAATTTGGAACGCTGTCTCATCGCATATTGACTAATAATGCCGATGGGTATAGTGATTTCTACAATAAAGTTCAAGAGCTTCAGTCTGAATGTAATGAAAAGGGGCCTTATTCTTACTTTGAACAAAGGGGGGAAGTTGGGTTGAGATATATGCTTTTTTCAAGAGACTGTAGTGGGAGATATAAAATTATTGGAAAGGAATTTTCAGAATTAAGTTTTTCTGGTCGCTCAAAGAATGAGGAATCTGTTTTTCAATTGTTTGAAGAATCTTCAAATGAAATGTACCCTAGTTTTTCGGGTAATAATTTCTCCAAAGAACTAATTGGATCTGAAATACCTAGGCCAGAGTATCTAGTGTTTTCTTCAGATATATCTGGTTTATATAAATTATATCAATTAAGGATTCCAACCAACCAAAATCCCTTTGATTTTCTAACCTCCTCTTCATCTAAAGAAATAATAATGATAGAGGAAATAGTGTCAAATGGAAATGATCATTCTCCTTTCATAAGTGATGAGCTAATGCTATTTGCATCTGATAGAGATGGTGGATATGGTGGTTATGATCTCTACTATTCCTTATTAGTAGGTGGAAAATGGACAGAACCAGTAAATCTAGGAGCTGGAATCAACTCAGAATTTGATGAATTTCGTCCTATCTCAATAAAGGATGAGTATTCTGAGTTTGAAAATCGTCTGATGATCTTCTCATCCAATCGTCCTGGTGGACTAGGTGGTTTTGATTTGTACTATGTTGGTATTCCTAAGTTTTGAAAACGATAGTTAGTTTAAGATGATAAAACTAATAGGTTATATTCTACTGCTTGTTTTGATTCAATCTTGTAATCAAAATAAATATAACGTTGGAGTTTTCCCAGAAACGGCGACCAATTTGGGCGTAATAAATTCGGCATTTGATGATATCAATTCGGATATGCCGACTGTAAATCATGAGGTCAAACTTGTGTTTTCTTCCAATCGCATAGGCTCTCAACCAAATCATTTTAATCTTGTCGGGTTCGATTTGGTGTTTTACTGGGATAGATCTGAAGGTTTTCTAAGTGTAGGTAAGGGGAACTCACTTTTCGATAATAGCCTTCTTGCTTGGGTCAGAAGGACTGAATCAACATACAATGAGAAAGGGCCTTACAGCTTTGTAGATATGGAGAATAATAAAACCATGTTATTTAGTCGAGATGATGACCAAGGGATTTATTCCATCTATGCTGAGCCAGAAATACCTTCAGTAGCTCCAAATGCCCGAACGAATCAAAGCTTTCAACTCTTTGAAGAGTCAGTCAGCGAAATGTATCCAAGCTTTTACGGTGAGAATTATTTGAAAGGGTCAGATATTTCAAGTCAGGGAAAGCCTGAAAAATTTCTAATGTCATCAGATCGGGATGGAGTTTTCGATATTTATGAATTGGACTTGCCCAGTGATATTTCTTCTTTGGATTATTTATTTGGTAACAGTGCGAAACCTCTTTCAAAGATTTCGATTAATTCTACTTCAAATGATCACATGCCTTTTGTGTATGGGGATTTGTTAGTGTTTGCCTCTGATAGAGCGGGAGGATTTGGAGGGTATGATTTATACTATTCTTTCAAGACGGATTCTGACTGGTCTGATCCTGTGAATTTCGGGCCAAATATCAATTCTGACAAGGATGAATATCGACCTATAGTATCAGAAAATCCAGGGTTCACCAATCGCTTAATGATCTTCTCATCCAATCGTCCTGGTGGACTAGGTGGTTTTGATTTGTACTATGTTGGTATTCCTAAGTTTTGAAAATAAGAGACCTGACAGTTTTTTTGAAACTTGTCAGGTTCTTTCTTACAGCTGAAGTTTCTTACAGTTTGTTAAGGATATCAAATACAAAACCAAGTTAGAGTAGTGATTTTTCTAATTAACCAGCATAGCCGCACCTAATGCAGAGCCATTCGGGAAATCACTTGGAATGATTGTTAATTCCGGAAGCTTTTTGCGAAGCATCTCGACAAAGATATCGTTGGCATTAAAGCCTCCATCGATGAAGAGTCTGCCTACCGGGGCATTGTCTAGAACAAGTTTGATGGCTGCGGTTTGCAAATCGGTGAGCTCATGAATGAAGGTGTAATACGCTTCGTTAAACTCCGTAAAGCGCGACCAATTATTTTCAATGGCTTGTTCTAAATCGTAATGTTCAGGTTTGAGGTATTGAAAATGTACGCGTTTGCCTTCGTAATCTTTTACTTTTTCAAAAAGAGTCACGTTAAATTTCAATTTCTTGTATGTCCCCTGAGGCATCTGAAAGTGCTCATATAGCTTTTCTACTTGGTATTTGTGCTCTTCTCCTATGAACAAACGAGAGATTTTGATGGGATCTCCTTTGATGCTGAGGAATTGTAGGCAATCACTTTTGAGCTCTTTCTTCTTCAGCTTTGTTTTGTTCGACGGATTAATACAGATCGCCCAAGTGCCTGTAGAAAGGAGAGCAAAAGGTTCTGTTTCTTGTTTGATGTATGGAAGTAATGCGGCCGAGGAATCATGCACTCCGATCCCACAGGGTATATTTCCGAGTTCCGGTTTGGTTTTCAACAGCGTGTTTCCTGGCACAATCGGAGGAAGCAGTTTGCGAATTCCTTCTCTATCTACCCATTCATGATAATCATTAGCTTCGTAGTCCCAAAGACCTGTATGACATCCTATGCTGGTGTAATCAGAGACCATTTCTCCGGTAAATAGGAAGCTTAAGTACTGAGGGAAGTGGAAGGAATGAGCGATTCTTTTAAAGAAATCTGGCTTAGTATACTTGATGAAGTATAATTGCAAACCTGAGTTGAGCATTGCCAAAGGAGGAGATGAGGTAGCTCGACAAAAGGTCATTTTTCTACCATTTTCTTCATAAAACTTATTCAGAAGATCCTCTGGAAAAGGCTTCAGGTAATCATAAAGTGGAGTGGCAGGTATGCCATTTTCATCAATGTGCACGAACGAAGCTCCATGGCAAGAGAAATTCAAACGCTTGATCTGGTATTCCGGAGACGTAAGCGCTTCCTTAAATGTATTTAACATCCATTCTTCAAGTGGAGCCAGCGGCATACTTGGGAATTCGTCTTCGTCTGGAACAGGATCTATACGTGTGTAGGAGCTATGTACCTCGGTAAGATTTTCATCAAAAAGAAAAAACTTTTTATTCGTCTTTCCTATGTCAAAAACGGCCGTTACTGGAATTTTACTCATAGTCACGCTATCAGAGCGATTTTCGGATGATCATTTTGAAAGGGCTTTTAAGAGGGATTTTGTCCTCTACTCCTAGGATTTGATTCGCTATTGCAGTACCCATATTGATGAAATCGGTAGAAATAGTAGTGATTCCTTCCGCTAAAATCTCCTTGAGAGGAGTGTCATTATACGAAATGAGTCCGATGTCTTTACCTAATTGAAAAGATTGCTCTCGGGATTTTTTCACAATGTTAGCCAAATCTGTTTCAGCCAAAACTATGAATGAATCGCCTTCATATAATTGTTCATCATCAATACCATCTAAAATTAGGTTGTTGAAATTATGGAAGAAACAAAAGCGCTTAAAGCCATCAATAATCTCCACTGGGTACATATCTCCTCTTGGGAAAACTAGAATCAATCTAGTGTATTTTCTCAAGTGAGTAATGCCAGACTCCAATGCCTCCAATATATCTCTAGCAAAATCCTGATAAACTCCTGGAAATTCATTTTCATGATCTTTCACATCACGATCCATGATCAGGAGTTTATCTTTTGGAATTTGTTGAATCAGGTCATAACACGTCTCTGGATGATTATTCTCATCAAAGAAATGTGGTGCTAAGACGTAGTAATTGTAGTGCCCCAAGTTTCGCTCCAACAAGTTTTCGAAAATCGTACGATTGTAATGGTGGATCTGTAAATCCACCGTCGCATTATCTCCTAATGTCTCTATAATGGAATAATAGATGATCTTCTTATAAGAACTCAACTTGTTGAAAATCAATAACACCTTTAGCTTGTTAGCCATATTTGTAGAACTCACATAGAATCCCTTGCCTCTCACAGAACTAATGATACCTCTATCTCGGAGCTCATTGTAGGCTTTTTCTACCGTATCCCGAGAGAGAAGGAAATCAAAACTAGTCTCATTGATAGAAGGTATTCTATCTCCGATCTTTAGCTTACCTCTTTCTAGATCTTCTAAAATGAGATTGACCACTTGCATGTACTTAGGAGTTCGCGAATCTGTGTGGATCTTTTCTGACTTATCAACCAACATAGTATTTTGGGGTTATTGGGGGTACTAAGTGTAATCGAACTTAATTAATCTACTATTTATCTTGGGAATGCAGCTGCTAGTCCGCCATCTACATTCAGCATATTTCCAGTTGTTTTGCCAAGCTGACCACTTACAAAGACGAATGCTGCATTTGCGATATCGCTAGTTTTCACACTTTCTTTCAATAAGGTACGATTTGCGTAGAACTGTGGCAAGTCTTTCACTTCAATTCCGTAAGCTTTAGCGCGATTTTCGCCCCATCCACCTTCCCAGATGTTTGAGTTTTCAATCACAGCATCAGGATTCACGACGTTTACTTTGATCTTATCCTCAGCCAATTCGGCAGCCATAAGTCTTGACATGTGAAGTTGAGCGGCTTTGGCAGTACCATATGCTACATTTTTTGGACCTGCAACCAAGCCATTCTTACTCGCAATGTTTACAATATCACCACCATGGCCCTGAAGCTTCATGATTTTCACTCCAGCTTTGGAGATATGATATTGGCCCATCACCAAGATGTCATTCAGCCTGTCCCAGTCTTGATCTGTGTGATCTTCGAAAGACTTGCTGATAGAGATACCCGCATTATTGACCATGATATCCACTCCGCCAAATTGTAAGCAAGTTGCTTCAATCGCCGCTTCCAGACTTTCGCCATTGGTCACGTCCAGCTTCACAGTTAGGTACGCGTCTTTTCCGTATTTTTTCAACAATGCATCGCCAGTTGTTTGTAGTCTGTCTCCATCAATGTCAGTAACTACTACACATGCCCCTTCTTGAATGAATTTCTCTACGATAGCCAAACCAATTCCTCCAGCACTTCCTGTTACTAGCGCAACTTTTCTGGAAAGTGGTTGCTCTTTTGGCATTCTCTGAAGTTTAGCTTCTTCAAGTAGCCAATATTCAATATTAAATGCTTCCTGAAGTGGTAAGGATACGTATTCGGATACGGCCTCAGCACCACGCATTACATTAATAGCGTTGATGTAGAATTCACTCGCTACTCGACTTGTTTGCTTGTTTTTTGCGTAGCTGAACATCCCTACGCCTGGCCAGATGATAATTACAGGATTAGAATCTCGAACAGCTGGGCTATTTGTATGCTTATGCTTTTCGTAATAATCGCCATACATCTCTCTGTAAGCTTGGAAAGCTACATTGATTTGTTCTTTCAATGCAGAAAGATCTGTAAGATCTGCGTCTGAAGCGAGGTCCAAAACCAACGGAGATATTTTAGTTCTCAAGAAGTGATCTGGGCAGCTAGTTCCCATTGGAGCTAATTTGCTGAGATCATGACTATTGATAAACTGTAAAACTTCTGGAGCATCGGTAAATGTCCCAATCATAAGATTTTCTGAAGAAGCCAGACCTCTCAATAGAGGTGCAAGGATAGCTGCTTGACTTTTTCTTTGCTCTGGAGCCAGAGATTGAATTTTCTCACCTCCAAATACTGGACGGTTTTTGCCGTAGTTCTCAGCTAAATATTCTGAAGCAGTTTCAATTACTTCCAAGCTATTGACATAGCACTCGTAAGCTGTATCCCCCCAAGTGAATAGTCCATGACCACCGAGCATAATTCCACGGATTCCAGGATTTTCGTCTAATGCTTGCTTAAGTTGCAAGCCAAGATCAAAACCTGGCTTTTGCCACGGCACCCATGCGATCTGACCATCCCAAAGATCTTTTGTGATTTGCTCTCCATCCTTTGCCGCTGCAATTGCAATCGCTGCATCTGGGTGAAGATGGTCTATATGCTTGAATGGTAAAAATGCGTGTAAAGGCGTGTCAATGGAAGGGGCTTTAGACTTAAGGTCATAAATGCAGTGATTGAATAGCTCAACCATTTCATCTTCAAATTCCAAACCTCTGTAAATTCCTTTCAACGCACGAAGCTTGTCCACATAAAGACCTGCTAAACCAGCTTTTGTCAAGGTTCCGATGTCTCCACCTGAGCCCTTTACCCACATTACTTCAACTTTTTCATTGGTCAAAGGGTCTGCTTCGTAGGTTTTGCAGCTTGTGTTTCCGCCACCGTAATTAGTGATTCTCAGATCGGCTCCAAGTATATTTGAACGGTAAATAAGAAGATCTACTTCTTTGCCTTCAAGTTTAGATGCTACAGCATCATCCCAGAGGTAACTTACATGTGTAAAGTTTTGTGTTTTTATGCTCATTGCGTTTAGCAGATTGTTCTGATAGTGAATATGGCAGGAAAGATCGCCTCAGGTATCCTGTGCTGTCTTGACTGCCAATGGGATTTAATTAAAGTATTTGATCACGAACTATGATTAAATTTTGTAATTTCGTGTATAATGGCCTTTTTAAGTAGTATAGGTAGGGCTATGTAGAATTATATTTTGTTGCATATAGAAATTTAGTCATGTAATAGATTACACCTTAAACGACTAGTTTTTATCTTTTTTTGATAGAGTTTGAAATCAATTAAGATTGTAATTTAAAATGTATTGTTCGCAAATCATGAGGATCATTGATTAAGCGCTGCTAAATTTTTCGTTAGGAGGAGCTACTTTCACCTATGCTTTATATAAGGTATGAGGGACTAAAGTATCATTGAGTTGAAAATAATTTTTGGTTACTAGTTTGTTTGAGTTGTCTTGAGCTTAAGGCATCAAATTCATAGATCACCCATCAATTAAGTTTATTAATTGGGAGATGATCACCGTTTCTTTCATTAAGTGAAATTCTGGAAATGGCAGATTATTATGTATTTTAAGCTTAGAAGTGGTTTTTTGACTTAGAATATCAAGGTTAAATGATGGGAGCCTATCTCAATAAATTAAGAGTTATTGACTCTAAAATAATGAGTATAAGGAAAAGTATGCCTGTCTCATCCTAGTCCTAGATAGTTATTTTGACCTCTTTTATTGTCCTTTTTCTAAACATATTGCGTAACAGCGCAACAGCTATATATTAGTATGAGAATTACTAAAGACCAACTTGCCTCATTTTCTCCCAATAACTTTCATTTTCGTTCACTTGAACTTTTACGCGAGCGATTCTCAAACCAACACATTGATTTTGAGAAGGTGATTCGGAAAATTCAGGAATTTCAGATTGCAATACCTAGTGCAGCTTTAGGTAATGGAAGGGCGAGCAAAAAGAAATCCAGAACTGGAGGAGAGCCAAGGGATTTAAGTGAAAAACTTGAAGATATAGGTTTATTGCAGCAATTGACTTGCAAGACTAATTCGGTGTCTATATACATTCCATATGATATACCTGAGGATTTTGGCCAGGTGAAAGACTTAGCGAATGAACTTAATCTGGAATTCGACACGATGAACAGTACTAGCTCACAAGATCAAAACCAGAAAGAATATGCCAAATTGGGTTCTTTAGGCAATCCAAAAAAAGCGATTCGTGATGAGGCAATAGCTCACAATGAGGAGGTGATCAACATTGGAAAAAAACTTGGTAGCAAAGGATTGACGGTTTGGATGGCTGATGGCAGTAATTATCCTGGGCAGTCCAAATTTAGAAGTACACTTGGATGGACGGAAGAATCGCTCCGTGAGATTTACGAGTATATGCCATCAGACTGGGATTTGATGCTAGAATATAAGCCTTATGAACCCAATTGTTATCACACCGTGGTACCAGATTGGGGGACTTCCTCTATGCTTGCTAAGAGGCTCGGCGAGCGAGCAAAAGTGCTGGTGGACCTTGGGCATCATTTACCTAAAACGAATATTGAGCAGATTGTAGCTACTCTAATGTATCAAAATCTGTTGGCTGGGTTTCATTTCAATGACAGTAAATATGGTGATGATGAATTGAATGCAGGTAGCATAAAACCGTATCAACTTTTTTTGATCTTTTGCGAATTGATCAGTGGAGATGAAGATGGAGCACAGACTTGGGATAGTATTTCTTGGATGATAGATGCAAGTTATAACACGCAAGATCCATTGGTGGATTTAATTCAGGCATTGGAGTCTATCTCCATAGCCTATACCAAAGCACTTTTAGTAGATAGGAAAAAGCTACAAGAATTTCAGCAAAACGGAGAAGGTTCACAGGCTCAGGAGATCCTTCAAATGGCTTATTTGACTGATGTGAGACCTTTGGTATGTGAAGCTAGAGTGCGTGCAGGAGGTGCTGCTGAACCTTTAGAGGCGTATAGAATATTGATGATTCGTAATAAATTGGTTCATGAACGAGGAAGGAAATCGCATAATTCTATTTTTTAGTCAACTATAAATCTTAGTATCTTCGGGCATGTTAAAATATAATTTCATACCCTTTGCATTAGTGCTTCTCGCTACTACACTCTTTAGCTGCCAAACTAAAGAGGAAGAGTTCGTAGAGGAAGCAAAAAAGCCAAACATAATTTTTATCCTCGCGGATGACCTCGGATATGGAGATCTAGCTTTCTTAGGCCAACAGTATATAGAAACGCCAAATATCGACCGACTGGCTAAGGAGGGGATGTTTTTTACCAATCACTATTCTGGGGCGACAGTGTGTGCGCCATCACGATCTTCCTTATTGACAGGTTTGCATACTGGACATACGCCTATTAGAGGTAATAAAGAAGTTCAGCCCGAAGGTCAGTACCCTATGCCGGATTCTATTCCTTCAGTGGCAACCATTCTACAAGATGCTGGTTATAAAACTGGTGCTTTTGGGAAGTGGGGCTTAGGTTTTATTGGAACTACCGGGGATCCAAATCAGCAAGGGTTTGAAGAATTCTATGGGTACAATTGTCAGCGCTATGCACATCGATATTATCCTGCTCATTTATGGCACAATAGTGATAAAATTGTTTTAGAAGGAAATGGGTGGGTAGAAAAAACAGTATATGCT
This sequence comes from Algoriphagus ratkowskyi, assembly GCF_002150505.1. Lineage (GTDB taxonomy): Bacteria > Bacteroidota > Bacteroidia > Cytophagales > Cyclobacteriaceae > Algoriphagus > Algoriphagus ratkowskyi. The sequence continues at coordinate 207,315 of NZ_MSSV01000002.1, read as the reverse complement.
CCAGATGTGATCCAAAAAGAGACGATCACTTTTATCGAAAACAATAAGGACAATCCCTTCTTTCTATTCATGCCTATAGTAATGCCTCATGCTGAATTGGCAGCTCCTGAGGATGAAATCATTCAAAAGTACAGAGCCAAATTCGCTGATGAGAAGCCGCATCCCGCAGGTAAAGGGACTGAATATGGTCCTGATATGAGTATCATTGCCTACCAATCTCACCCTACACCTCATGCGGCTTTTGCTGCTATGGTAGAGCGAATGGATGTCTATGTAGGAGAGGTGTTGGCTAAATTGGAAGAGCTTGGATTAGCTGAAAACACGTTGATTATCTTTGCTTCAGATAATGGAGCTCACCAAGAAGGTGGTGCTGATCCAGACTTTTTCGATAGTAATGGGCCATATAGAGGGCATAAGCGGGACCTGTATGAAGGTGGAGTGCGTACGCCAATGATAGCATGGTGGCCAGGAAAAGTGAAGGCAGGGTCGCAAAGTGATCATATTTCTGCCTTCTGGGATTTGCTGCCCACTTTTGCGGATGTAGCTGGAGTGAAAGCGCCAACTAATATCGATGGGATTTCATTTTTACCAGCTATGCTTGAGCAAAAAGACCAGAAAAAGCACGAGTATTTGTACTGGGAATTTCATGAGCAGGGAGGCAAACAAGCAGTGAGACAAGGCAAGTGGAAAGCTGTGAAGCTACAGGTCTTTGGTGCCAATGACCCGAAGATTGAACTTTATGACCTGAGTGTAGATATAGGTGAGGAAAACGATATCGCGGCAGAAAATCCTGAAAAAGTAAAAGAACTGGAGGGCTTGATGAATGCTGCGCATACGCCAAATCCTATTTTCGAATTGCTCCCTTCAGAGCGTAAAAAGTAATAGGTTAAAATGATAAAAGGCGGAGAAAAATCTCCGCCTTTTTGTACCCAATCTATGTACTGTAAAACCTTTGAATAATTAAATATAGATAGTTACCAGTAAGATAGTATCCTTGCCTGTCCTGCTTAAATAGTAATTATATATTTTGCTCAAGCAGAAATTATGCATTAAAGAATCTTAATGAGCTGGTCATTTTGCTCTGGAATTTGACATTAAACTTTTCTTTCTTGAGTCTAAAGACTGGAAACAGAAAGTTTCATGGAGGCTTTTATTTTCTAAGTATTAGTCTACTTTTTTCTTTTGTTTATTCAATTTCATTGATACCGATTTACCAGTTAGCTATGAGAACCTTACATACCTTTTTCTTCCTTGCTTTAGCGATTTCTTGCGCTAGCCCACAAGTCGCTACCGAGGTTTTAGTAGAGACATCAGACTATAAGACAATCGGTTCTGTAGAACGATACGATTCAGATATCTATAAATTAATTCCTGAAGGAGCTGTAATAGAAGTTTTAGCTTCTGGGTTTGAGTGGTCAGAAGGTCCACTATGGCTTACAACTCAAAATGCACTGATTTTTACAGATGTTCCAACAAATAAAATCTGGAAGTGGACAGAGGAAGATAGTTTGACTTTGTTTTTGGAGCCCTCAGGGTATTTGGGAACTGAGAAGAACAAGAAAGAGCCTGGGGCAAACGGCTTGGCTTTGGATTTAGAGGGAAATTTGATTTTATGTCAGCATGGAGAAAGGCGCATTGCGAAAATGAACACTTCGATTGCCACGCCAACGCCTGATTTTACTGCTTTGGCTTCTGATTACGAAGGGAAAAAATTTAATAGCCCAAATGACTTGGTGCTAAATAACTCTGGGCAAATATTTTTCACCGATCCGCCTTACGGGTTGGACGATTGGAATCCTAAGGAATTGGATTTTCAAGGAGTGTATCGATTGGATACAGATGGCACTTTGCATTTGCTCCTGGATAGCCTGAATCGACCAAATGGAATAGGCATAAGTCCGGATCAGAAAACACTTTACGTGGCACAATCCGACGCTCAAAAAGCTAGGTATTATGCGTTTGAGCTGGAAGAAAATGGTGATGTAAAAACTGGGAAGATCTTATTAGATGCCACGGCAAGTGTAGGAAAAAATCTTCCTGGCTTGCCCGATGGTTTGACTGTTCACAGTTCGGGGACTCTTTTTGCTTCAGGCCCTGGGGGGATATGGGTGATAAGTGCAGAGGGAAAACATCTCGGTACTATTCAAACTGGTCAAGGCACTTCGAATTGTACTTTTGATGAAGATGAGCGCTATTTATATATGACCGCAGATGCATTCTTGATGCGGATCAAATTGAACTAGGATTCAATTCGTTTGATTTTCAGGATATGATTTTTTGTATTCGATTAAAAAGTTGATAACCATGTATTTGCGGTGGATAAGTCTGTTCTTTTAGAATATAATTTGGTGGAAAGATGGTGGAGAATTAAGGGTTAAGAATCTTGCAATTGGACGAATTTAGGGAGATATTTATTAAACCAAGTAAGAGATACAAAGACCGAGAATACGATCTCGGATACAGATTGAAAGCTCGTAATTAAAACATGAATGGTCAAAGACCTCAGGGTATTTGTCTGAAATGGATTACCACAGAAGTGTTGATTGATATCTTCAAAGCCGCAAGGTGGCGAGGGAGGAGTTTGAAAGTCAGTATTAGGAATCCGGGCAACTGGATGAAAAGTCTTTAAACAGTAGCTTGGCTCTTTTCGATGACTAGGGTTATCAATAAGAGAGAGGGAAACATTCGCAAGAGGGTTTCCCTTTTTGTTTTTTGTAGTGTTTCCTGCCTATAATACAAGATTTCGACTTCGAGAACATCTGCATAAGTTTTAAAAAAAGCTATGTCCAGCGTCTAATTTTATAATAGTAGTTCAAGTCTTTTACTTTAATTATTTGTTCTCTCTTCAGCACACAAAGCACCTACTTTTTTACTGATGTCGATTATGGTGTGTATAGAGAACTCATAGGGAAATTTCTGATCTTGAGATTGTTATGGAACTACAGCGAGTGAATCTGTTTGCTGTGCAAAAAGATGAGCTCGAAATATGAAAACGCAAAAGGCGATTAGGAGTATACTTGTAGCCTATTTTTTGAGTTGCCGGATTGTATCACTCATATTTGCCCTTTGTTTATCTGTATGATAAAAATCCGCAGTATATTCTGTTAGATTCGAATGCTTATAAGACAGGTAATTTTCATTGTTTTCAGTAGTTTTGAGGTAAACCCTAAAATATCATGAAGTTTAATAAAATCTACTTTGGGCTGTGGATTCTCATCTTTGCTCTGTTTGCTTATTGGCAATTCAATGATCCAGATCCTGAAGTTTGGGTAAGCATTTATGGAGTTGCAATTATCTTTTGTATGATGGGTACCAGGGGCATTTTCCCTAAATTCCCCTTGGCAGTGGTGGTCTTAGCTTGTGTGGCTGGGGCTATTTATTTTTACCCCGGAGGCATAGGAGATTGGATTTCTCAAGAGGTAGAACAACATGATCTGAGCATGAAAACTCCGCAAATGGAGGAAGCTAGAGAAACCTTTGGACTTTTGATTGTAGCGTTGGTACTTAGTCCAGCACTTTGGAAAGCTTGGAAAAGGAATTGAAGTCGAGCGGCCTATATGAATGGCCGGTATCTTGCTAGTAACCTTATCTTCATAGCTTTACTGGCGAGAAGACCGAAGACCGGGGCTGCAGACTCTAAATGCTAGTCTTTACTTTAAATAATTCGCTTTGACTCTTTTATTGGTGCAGAAGCGGATACATATATTATCCAAAAAAAATCCTTTCAAATTCAATAAACCATGAAAATATCAATCCTTAGTTTACTTTCCATATTTTTTACATTTGGTGCTTTTGCGCAGCAATTGAGTGGCAGTAGCTCTACTTATTTTGAAATACGAAAGTACTACGCCAACGAAGGCAAATTACCAGATCTGATCAAGCGATTCCAAGATCATACGATGGAACTTTTTGAGAAAAGCGGAATGGAAAACATTGCCTATTTTCTCCCAGTAGATAATACGGATAATTCCATGACTTATATTTTAGGGTACCCTGATGAAAAATCACGGGATCGTATGTGGGAGAAATTTGCAAATGATCCTGAATGGAAGAAAGCAAAAGCAGCTTCTGAGGTGAATGGGGGACTGGTGAAAAGTGTGGATCAGACCTTTATGAAACTGGCCAAAGGCCTAAATGATACACCAACTCCTCAGGAAAGTGGAATTTTTCAGCTTAGAACTTATACATCTTTAGATGGCCGCTTAGATAATCTGCTTAGACGCTTTAAGGATCACACGCAGGATTTATTTGAAAAGCAGGGATTGAGAAATTACCCATATTGGGTGACAGTAGAGAAGGATGGAAGTCAGCCAAAGCTAGTTTATCTTCTGGCCGACAAGGATCAGGCATCGTTTGAAATGGACTTCCAGAATTTCATCAAAGATTCAGCTTGGGTGAAAGCGCGAGATGCATCTGAAGCTGATGGGAAGATTGTAGAAAAAGTTGATGCAGTATTCTTGAAGACTTTGCCTTTTTCTACCTTGAAGTAAAAGGAGTAAATCCATCTTTGGCCTTGAGAGATCTTTGTTTGGAAATAAAAACCCCATTTGCTAAAGCTATTGAGGCTAAACAAATGGGGTTTACTATTTGGTATTGGGTAATGATGATTTAGCCTATATTTTTGATTGGGTTACTTTCAGAAATCCAAAGATATATATCTCTCAAACACCTGATCTCCAATACAATTCTCAAGTGGCCCACAGCCAGGAGAAATCCATATCATCTTATCTTCAGTGAATTTTACTTTTCTTTCAAACGAATAACTATCTGTCTTTTGTACAAGTTCAGTATTTTGTACATATGGCGCATCAGAAGATTCTGGAACACCATAAACAATGGTGGTGTGAGTTGTTAGCTGGTCATCGAGCAGCGTATATTCACCGCTCGATCTAGAAGAGTAGCCCGCAAGATCCTTGCTGTCGGCGTCTAAATAAACAGAAGCTGAGTGGAATATTCCATTTTCTAAAAATGTATAGTATGAGACAAAAAGCATGTTTTCATCAGATGCTATACTGGTTTGCCAATATCCAAGGACCAGAGTTGAATTGTCTATGGGCTTTTCATCTTCTTGGCAGGAGCTAAATAAAAAGGCTCCAAATATGCTAAGTAAAAGTATACTTGTGAAGTTTCTCATGGCTTGATATGATTAGGATTTAAAGTCTATACGAGAACCTTAGTATTTACGCTAAAAGATATTCTGCTTTACAGGAGCTTATTATACCAAATAATTTTGAGAAGAAAAAAAATCCAACCCCGATTCCGAGGTTGGATTTGATGATTTAAAGACTTAGCTATTACTTCGCATTGAATGTCATTGCAGCTATTATAAAAGGTCCAGTTCCGCCTTCGTTTTTAGGTTTTGAAACCACAAATAAGGAATGGAGTTTTCCGTCGGCTGATCCAGTTACAGGTATTGTTAATTGCTCGTAATTAGGAGCATCCGTAGATCCAGTTTTATTCTTTTGAACAAACGAACCTGTTCCTACCAATTCGCCTGTAGGGCTATTTAGCCTTAGTTCAAATACATATTCATCCCCAAGTTCTCCTATGGTGACTGTAGTCGCAGTAATTGAAGAGATGTTAGTAAGGTCTATTGCTTTGATCGCAAACGAAGCTTCATCCTTAGGCACCATCACTAGATTATTGCCATCATAGTTCATGCTGCTGTAGCCACCAATATAGTCAGTAGTATTACCCATGTCTATCGTGTTGCTCTTTAAGAGTACAGTTTTAGAACCACTGAGCGGTTTGATGTTTTGGCCTCCTTGGTCTGTGTAGGAAGCGTTGAGCATCAACACACCCGTAGTAGTTGGTTTTTTACCAGCAGTAGCATCCACAGATCCTGATACAGGAAGAGATGGTGTAGTCACTTGATCTAGCGACAGAATATACGCAACTAAAGCATTCAAATCAGAATCTTTCATTTCTGGATTCGCAGGCATAGCAACTTCTCCCCATACGCCTCCGCCACCATTTTTGATCTTGTTCTTTAAGTAGTCAGCGTCACTTTGGTTGTATTTTTTAGCCACATCCAAGTTAGCTGGACCTATAGAAACTTCAGCTTCTTTGTGACAGGTTTTACAAGTTAATGTTGTGAAGAGCGATTTGCCCATCATCGCTTCAGACATGACCTTGTGACCCATGTCAGATTCGGCCTTGTCTAAGCCTTCGATATAGTCAGCAGAGATATATAGGGTACTCAAGTCCGAAGCTGCTTCAGGATTATCAGCATCCGCTACCGATACGCTGTATTCGACTTTCTTTCCAGGGAAGTAAAAGGACTGGTTGCCGTTGATTTTAATAGAAACTTCCGGAGCAATGTTTCCAGAATACACACTTGCAGCTGTGCTTGTTCCTTCTAATCCTTGGGAATCTTTGGCAGTAACTTTCACATCGTACTCACCTATCGCGTTAAAGGTATGCGTCAAGGTAGGAACCTCTGTTGTCTTAGTCTCTCCATTTCCCAGATCCCATACATAGGTCATTGCATCTTTTTCAGGATCTGAAGCCGTTGCGTTAAATGTAACTGTCAACGGATTTGACCCTGAAGTTTTATCCGCGGAAATTTTACTTACTGTAGGTGCTCTGTTACCACCATTAAAATCTATCCTCGAAAGTCCTGAATCAGGATTTTTAGAGAACCAACCATTCCCGTATTCCAAGATATAGATTTTACCATCAGGGCCCATTTCCATATCTATCAATGCATTGAATTTGGTGTTTGGCATAAATGCTTCCATTTTGTCAAAATCACCATTTTCCTTGATCGTTACAGCCTTAATCCAACCTCTGATCCAATCATATATGAAAATCTTACCATCATAATAATCAGGGAATTTGGTATCTGAAGTGTACATGTCAGAATAATAAATAGGACCTGCCATTGCATTTCTTCCGCCAGAACCAACTTGTGGGAATTCTTCGGACTCCCCGTAAGGATACCAGATGAACGCTGGTGCTAATGCTGGAAGATCAGTTCTACCCGTATTATTTACTGAATTGTTTTTTGGACCGCTTGGATCGAAAGCAGCTCCCGATACACCAGTTACATAATCAAATTCATGGTAGGCATAGTTGTTTCCCACAAAATATGGCCAGCCGAAATTACCCGCTTTTCTAGCTTGGTTTAACTCGTCATATCCTCTAGGACCTCTAGTGTCCATACTATCAGCACGGGCATCCGGCCCTACTTCACCCCAATATAAGAAGCCGTTTTTCTGATCTATAGATATTCTGTAAGGATTTCTATTTCCCTGCACATAGATTTCCGGTCTAGTTCCTTCTGTTCCTACCGGGTAAAGATTGCCCTCAGGGATATCATAAGAACCATCTTCTTTTACTTTGATTCTAAGTATTTTGCCTCTCAAATCATTTGCATTTCCTGAAGATCTTCGTGCATCGAATTGCTTATTTCCAGGTCTTTGATCCAGTGGAGCATAACCATTATTTATGAATTTAGAGTCTGCTTGGTTAAAAGGAGTAGAGTTGTCACCCAAGGAAAGAAACAAATTACCATCCTTGTCGAAGGCGATTGATCCACCAGTATGGCAGCAAATATTTCGATCAGAATGAACATCTAAAATGACAACTTCAGAAGCCATATCCCACGTGTCGTTTTTAAAAGTAAATCTGGAAAGTCTATTGATTTCTTCTGTCCCTGTAGGTGCATAGTAAACAAAAACATAACCGTTTTCCGCAAAATTTGGATCCTTTTGAATCCCCATTAAGCCTTCTTCCGCATTGACTCCTTTGACCTCCGTTTTCCAGTAAACGTCAAGTTTGCCTACTTCTTTTATTTCTTCAGTCTCAGCGTCGAACATCAAAATTTCACCTCTTCTTTGTGCCACAAGGATATCCAAGTTTGGAAGAATAGTCATTTCAGTTGGCTCAGTAAAAGCACCGTACGCATAAGTAGTTTTGGTGAACCTATTTTCCTCTGGTACTCTCTTGCTTTTTGCTTTAGTAAAATCTAATTCCTTATTGTCTCCAATAGCATATTCAATTCCAGCTAATACATGTTTTAAATACTGTTCTTCTTTGAAAGACTCATTGGTATGACCACCGCCAGTATAAAAGGCACGCCCTCCGTCGAAGTCATGATACCAAGCGATTGGATGTTCTCCCATATCAAGTCCACCTTGATATGAATTTTCATCCAAGGTTAAAAGTACATTGACTTCAGTATTCATTTTCTGATAGGAGTACCACTCATCAGTTCTTTCCCAAGGGGAAGGGAGGAATGAAGTTGAGGCATTGCTTGCATCTACCACAGTTATTTTTCCAGCCTGAACATTTGGATGTGGATCGTTGATCCCTGGGTGATCTACGAAATAACCTCCTACTAATTTCCCATACCAATTCCAGTCATATTCCGTGTCTGCGGCTGCGTGAATACCGACAAAGCCACCGCCAGATTGAACATATCTTTCGAAATCTGCCTCTTGGTAGGTATTTAGCACATCACCTGTAGTACTTAAGAATATTACTGCAGCATATTGTGACAAATTCTCCTCAAAGAACATCTCTGCTTGTGTAGTGGTGTCCACCTCAAAGTCATTATCTATTCCAAGTTTTACAATTGCTTCTATTCCTTGAGGGATGGACTCATGGTGGAATCCAGCAGTTTTGCTGAATACAAGTACTTTAGGCTTTCCAGAGCGGGAGTTACAGCTCCAGAATCCTATACTCACAATCAGTCCTAGCAGCACTAGGCTTCTTAGGTTTTTTGGGAAATTCATAGGTAATATAATTTTTGGGTAAATAGGTTATTAAAACTCGGTTGAGAGTTGGGCTTACAAATTGGTGATTTTTTTGTTAGCTATTGCACATAATGTCTATTTGAAACAATAGGTTTAGCAAAAAGATTATTGTTCTATAATTCTGGCACCTTCGGAAAGTGTTATTTGGATAAATTCAGCTTCAATGTTAAATTTTGCACGATAGGCAGCTTTAAGGGCTGATTGAAAATCATTTATGTGTGCATTTGAAATCAAATTTATAGTGCAGCCTCCAAAGCCGCCGCCCATCATTCTAGATCCAAGTACGCCAGGTAATTCCCAAGATTGTTCAGCGAGAAAATCTAGTTCTTCGCAGCTCACTTCAAAGTCTTCACTTAAGCTTCTGTGGGATTCTTTTAACAAGTTTCCGAAAGCATTTAAATCACTCGCATGAAGTGCATTTGACGCTAAGTTCACACGCTCGATTTCTGTGATGACGTGTTTGGCTTTTGGGAAAAGTGTTTCGGGTAAAAGTGCCTTGACTTTCTCAAGGTCATTTATTGGAATATCTCGTAGTGTAGTCGCTTCTGGATAAGTTGCCTTTAGGATTTGAACACTTTCTTCGCACGCTTCTCTACGCTTATTATAAGCAGAATCAGCGAGGCTATGCTTTACTTTGGAATTGACAAGTAGGAGCGAATGTTTGCCCAAATCTACTTCTACTTCAAAATGTGTATTTGTTCGGCAATCCAGCAATAATGCACGATTTTTTACTCCAAAAGCTGAAGCATAAGGATCCATAATGCCGCATTTTACGCCAGCGAATAAATGCTCCGCCTTCTGAGCATAGAGAACAATTGACTTTTTGGTGATGGTTAGCTTAAATAATTCTGTCAATGCTGTGCCGATAGCCACAGATAGTGCGGCTGATGAGGAAAGACCTGAAGCCGGAATATTACCTCCAAAAACCAGATCGAAACCCTCAATTTTATAACCAGCTTGCTGAAATTGTGACACCACACCCATGATGTAGTTTGCCCAATGGCCTTTTTTGGGAGAAAAAGAGTGGATGTCAAAGACAAATTCCTCCTTATAATCCTCAGAATAAATTCGGCATGAAGAGGAGTCGTTTTCTTGAATCGCTACCCAGATGCCCTGCTCTATTGCAGCTGGAAACACTAAACCTTCCTGATAATCAGTATGTTCTCCGATTAGGTTTATCCTAGCTGGAGCGAAGGCCAAAATAGGCTTACTTTGAAAGATTTTCTCAAATGATCTGGCAATATTATTTTTCATTTTTGCTAAGCGCTTTGGTCGATTGGCGTGGAACCAAGGTGGTTTCTAATACGATAGATATAGGGTCGTCAGAAGCGATACCTTCTAGTTGATCAAGTAAATGGCTCACCGCTAATTTACCCATTTCATAGCCAGGCTGAGCCACAGTTGTCAATGGTGGTTCCACTACAGCGGAGGTTGGGTTGTTAGTAAATCCTGCTAATGCCATATCTTCTGGAACTTTGATGCCTATTGATTTCCAAAAGGTCAGAATATCAATCGCGACTGGATCTATCATACAAAAGACACCATCTGGTCTTGTTTTCATATTAGCGATTTCCTTAGCTATGTTGATGTTGCCCTCGGTGGTTAGGTCAGAAATTTTAACTAAATCAGAATCTAACTCAATACCAAACTCATTCAAAGCATGAATATAGCCTTCTTTACGCTTTTTGCTGATGTACAGATCCTCAGGACCTGACACATACATGACACGTTTACATCCAGTTTCTAATAAATATTTGGTCACTTGATAAGCTCCTCCTTCGTCATTAAATGTTACCCTTGATACAGGAATGTCTTCATTAACTCGATCGAAGAGTAAAAAAGGAATTTCTCTATTATAAATATCAAATAGGTGATCATATTGATTTGTCTCTCTACTTAAGGAGATCAATAAGCCATCCACTTGAGATGATACTAAGGTTCTGATATTAGCAATCTCAAGATCGAGCGTCTCGTTCGATTGACAAATCATCACATTGTATCCGCGCTTATTAGCGTAATCCTGAATTCCAGAAATACAGGAGGCAAAGAAATGAGAAGTGATTTCTGGGACGATTACGCCGAGCGTATTTGTACGACTGATTCTAAGACTTTGAGCGAGGAGATTAGGCTGATAATTCATCTCCTTTGCCATATCCACTATTTTTTTCTTAGTGTCAGGGTGTAGCTCAGGAGAGTCCTTCAGTGCTCTGGAAATAGTCGAAACAGAAAAGCCTAACTTCTTGGCAATTTCTTTCATCGTAACCTGATGACCTTTCTTCATGTGGACAATATTATTAAACTATCACTTCTAATCATTCAAAATTGAACGATTCTAAGACGGTAAGATACGGGTTTACTCTTGGTAAATTGTAAATAAAACTGTTTCTCCCACAGCTTTCAAAGTTCTTCGATCAATGATGTCCATATTGTCGCTGTGCTTATGATGATATTGAGAGAAGCCAAAGTCCGGAGAAAATTCAATGATGTCGATCATCGGGATCTTTGCAAATTCATTCACAAATACATGATCATCTAGAATTGAATCTGCGTCTTTATAGATGAAAAAATCTCCTTGACCTATTTGGTGTGCATTATCCCATACCTTCTTTATTATTCCGGATGCATACTGACGGGAATATCCTTCTCTGTAAAATCTTGCTCCTTTGGCACCAACTAGATCTACTAAAATCCCATAATAAGCAGAGTAGTTTGGAATATGCTTGTTTTTGGACCAATGCTGTGAGCCTAAGCACCACCAGATTTGACTATTATCTCTAGTGGTAGCATGCTCTGGTTCGCCGTCATCCTCACCATCAAATAATATTATATCAATTCCTACATTGGGTTTTAATTCCTGAGAACCTATGACTCTTGCGATTTCCAACAAGACACCCACACCACTTCCACCATCATTGGCTCCGTTAATAGGTTCGTTGATACGCTCAGTATCTTTGTCGGCAATTCTACGGGTATCCCAATGCGCAGCTAAAAGGATTCTCTTAGTCGCCTGAGGATTGTAGGAAGCGATGATATTACTCAAGCCCCAAGTGAGACCATCGTAAGTTTTAGCTTCGAAATCCTGGGTTTGAACAGTAAAACCATATCCTTTAAACTTTGACAATAGCCAATTTTTAGTGGCAGAATGGGCTTCAGTTTCGGGTACCCTAGGACCAAAATCAACCTGTTTTTGTACGAAGGCGTAAGCAGAATCTGCAGAAAAGGTAGGGTAGGGCTTTGCTGGACTTTTAGTAGCAAGTTCAGTTTGCTGCTCGGGACTTCCGCATGACCAAGCAAGTGCTACGAGGCCAATCAGCCAAAATCTATTCTTCATATGCCCAATCAATTTTATCTTTCATATCTTTAACTACAAATCCTAAGGCCTTCAGTCCAGCTCTGATCTCGTCTACTTTTGCGTAATCTCTGGCAGTTTTAGCATCTGCATATAATTGCAAAAGTAAATTCAATAGCTCATTTTGATTGTCACATTTCTCCTCAGTCAATCCCAAGATTTCGGAAATAAATAGCTGGTAGGAACTGATCAATTTGTTGAAAACATCCTCTCCAAAAACCTCTGCATTTAACTGTCCTGTATAAATTGAGTTAATTTTTTTCAGCAAATTAAATAGATGTCCTATCGCTTGGGCAGTGTTAAAATCGTCATCCATTGCTCGGTAAGCATTAGTGATAATTTGCTCCACCTGTTGGATCTGCTCCTCATCTTTCTTCATCTCGCTAGCTTCAAAAGTTAGCATTTTGGAGATTCTCAAACCGTTAATCAATTTCTTATAGCCTTTTTGCGCAGCCAGAAGAGCTTCATTGGAGAAGTCCAGCGTAGAGCGATAGTGGGCTGTCAGAATAAAATAACGGATCGTCATTGGGCTATAAGCTTGTTCTAGAAGTTTATGGCTTCCAGTGAAAAGCTCCTGCAAATTGATAAAATTACCCAGAGACTTACCCATCTTCTGTCCGTTGATGGTGATCATGTTATTGTGCATCCAGTACTTGGCAGGATCTTGATGATTGCATGCATTTCCCTGTGCGATCTCACATTCGTGATGTGGAAAAAGTAGATCCATTCCACCACCATGGATGTCAAACTGCTTGCCGAGGTATTTTGAACTCATGGCTGTACATTCTAGGTGCCAACCCGGAAAACCAACTCCCCAAGGAGAATCCCACTTCATTAGATGTTCAGAAGAAGCATTTTTCCAGAGCGCAAAATCAACTGTATTACGCTTTTCATCCTGTCCGTCAAGCGAGCGGCTTCCACTCAGCAAGTTTTCCAAGTCACGACCTGAAAGCTTGCCGTAGTTGTTCGTTTCATTGTATTTCATTACATCGAAATACACAGATCCATTTACTTCATACCCAAAACCCTCCTTTAAAATAGCTTCCACCAAAGCGATTTGCTCTGGGATATGTCCAGTCGCACGAGGCTCGATGCTTGGTTTCCAAGTATTCAAAAGAGCCATATCTCTGTGGTAGCTGTCAGTATATTGTTGAGCAACTTCCATTGGCTCCAGCTGCTCTAATTTGGCTTTTTTAGCGATTTTGTCTTCGCCTTCATCCGCATCTCCTTGTAAATGGCCTACATCTGTGATATTGCGCACGTATCGAACCCTCAAGCCTATATGAGTCAGGTAGCGATTGACCGTGTCAAACGTGATTGCTGGACGGGCGTGACCTAAGTGAGCATCTCCATAGACTGTTGGTCCACAGACATACATGCCTACGAAAGGCGGATTGATGGGTTGAAACTCCTCTTTCTGGCGGGAAAGAGTATTGTATAATTTAAGATTATGCGACTTCATTGGTTGAATCTGTACTAAGTATCAAAAATCAAGAACGGAAAAAGCCCGAAATTGATTCAGGCTGCAAAATAGCGGATTCGAGTGGGGAAAAGAAAGGGAATAAAAATAACTATTATGATCATATGGCTAACGGACACTAGGCACTGACTTTTTTTGCTCAACGTTGGGTTTTACCTCGTCGGTAACACACAAAAAAGACCTTCGAAAGTATGAATTCCGAAGGTCTCGATATGTTGTCTCCTTTGAGATTTTTCCAACCTCGAAGGTATTAATAGTGAAATCTACTGAAACCTTCGGGGTCAAAAAAAGACCCAAAAGGTTAGTAAAATCCTAATGCTTAAAATGTCTCACTCCAGTCATCACCATTGCGATGCCGTTTGCGTCACAGTAATCTACGCTCAACTGATCTTTGATCGATCCGCCTGGCTGAACTACCGCAGTGATTCCAGCTTTGCCAGCGATCTCGACACAATCCGGGAATGGGAAGAAAGCATCAGATGCCATCACAGCTCCATTCAAATCAAAGCCAAATGCCTTCGCTTTGTCGATTGCTTGAAGCAATGCATCTACACGGGAAGTTTGACCAACTCCGCTGGAGAACAACTGATCTCCGTTAGAGAGGATGATCGTGTTTGATTTAGTATGCTTACATATTTTTGCAGCGAATACCAATGCGTCCTTTTCAGCTTCTGTTGGAGCTTTTTTGGTAGCTACAGTGAAATCAGCCTTTGTTTCAGTTGCCAAATCCTTGTCCTGCTCGATCACCCCGTTAAGCAAGGTCTTGATCATTTTAGTGCCAGGAAGGTCCATTTTCTGCAACAATAAGATTCTGTTCTTTTTGCCTTTCAATACTTCTAAAGCTTCGTCTGTGAAAGCTGGTGCTATCAAGACTTCGAAGAATAAGGAATGCATTTCTTCTGCTGCGTCTTTGTCAACCGTTTGGTTGGTAATCAACACACCTCCGAAGGCAGAAGTAGTGTCCGCTGCAAAAGCTTTCTGATAAGCTTCTTTTACAGTTGTTGCCAAAGCAACACCACAAGCATTAGTATGCTTCAAGATAGCGAAGGCTGTTTCTCCTTTGAATTCAGCGATCAAATTCACCGCTGCATCTACATCGACCAAGTTGTTGTAGGAAAGTTCTTTTCCATTCAACTGATCAAAAAGTGCCTCCATATCTCCATAGAAGTGAGCGTTTTGATGAGGGTTTTCTCCGTAGCGAAGAGCTTTTGCTTTGGTTTCTGATACTTTAAGTGCTGAGATGCTTTCCTCTGCATTGAAGTAATTAAATATATGAGTGTCGTAGTTCGAAGAAACCTGGAAAGCCTGAGCCGCGAAATAACGACGGTCAGCTAGGGTAGTTGCTCCATCCTGGGCAGTTAGTCGTTGCTCAAGTTCAGCGTATTGATCTTTGGAAGCAATGATGGTTACATCTTTGAAATTCTTTGCAGCTGCACGGATCAAAGAAATTCCTCCTATGTCGATTTTCTCGATAATATCTGCTTCCGAAGCTCCAGAAGCTACAGTTTCCTCAAATGGATACAAATCAACGATCACCAAATCAATCGCCGGAATGTTATATTCTTCAGCCTGCGCCACATCGCCGTCATTGTCTCTTCTGTACAGAATACCACCAAACACGGTTGGATGAAGAGTTTTTACACGTCCGCCGAAGATGGAAGGGTAGCTTGTCAACTCTTCTACAGGGATAACTTCAGCGCCTTGCTCCTCGATGAATTTCTGAGTGCCACCGGTAGAGTAAATCTTCACTCCATTTTTCTTCAATAGGGCGATGATAGGTTCTAGATTGTCTTTATAAAAGACTGAGATAAGAGCAGATTGAATTTTTTTCGTAGCCATTTGGCAATGGGTTGGTTTGAAAACTTAGGAAGCTGCAAAGGTAAGAAAATTGCTTGGAAGGGAGGTAGTAGAATTGTGAATTACGAAATGCGATTTCTGAGATCTTTGAAACTGTAACCTGTTTTTTCTTCCAATTAAATCAATTCTATAACCAAATGATGAACTTCGAATTAAGAAGTATTTAAAATCTTATTCGTTTGCAGCCTTATATATCGCGTCAAGCAGACTTCCTTTTTCTTTAGTGTCGTTGCCTAATTCCCAGAACATAATACCACCCAAACCTTTTTCCATGATGTATTTGGTTTTCAGTGCTACCGAAACCGTATCGTCATAGGATAAGAATATGCTGTCCGAAGCATTATACATATAAGGTGCTTGTGCTACCTCATCCCAAAAGCGTTTGAAGTGACTGTCTTGTTCGTATTTGTCCCGGATCTGATGATAAGCCATCCAGCCGATATGAAGTCCGCTGCTTAGTTGGTATAATCCATTATTTACTGGAGGCACACCTTTCCATGCTCTGCCGTAGAAGGCTCCACCGATGACGATTTGCTTGGGATCTACACCCTCCTTAATTAGGAAGTCAACAATCTTTTGGGAGGAACGTGGATCGGGATCCAAATTGTCACCGCTAGCATACAAGCTATCCAAATGTGATTTAAAAGGTGTTCCAGCTATATCTTCAGATTTCACATCACCTAATGGCGTATGATGTCCAGTGTAAATGGATACGCCAGATACCTGGTCATAAGTCATCACATTCGTGTAATCAGCATATTTCATTACTTCTGCCATTTCTACATAGTCATAATAGCGCTTCCAGCCAGCAGAAGCGAAAGTCAGAAGTTTAGGAGAATCGAATTTGTCTAGCATTTCGCGTAAACCTTTCATCAAAGCTGTAAAATTCTTGGTGTCTTCTGGACGAGCCATGGTCCCTGCACCTGATATCCCTGGGTATTCCCAGTCCATATCCATGCCGTCAAGCTTATATTTTGTGATGAAATCAGACGCACTTTTGATGAATTTTGCGCGGCTTTCTTCAGTCAAAGCCATATCAGAGAATCCGTCAGCCCCCCAACCGCCACAGGCGATCATAACTTTTAGATCAGAATTTCGATCCTTTTGTTTTACCAGTGCTTCAATCTTTGGACCTGCTACTTCTTCATTTCTGAATTTCATTTCACCATCAATCACATTAGTGAAGGAGTAGATGATGTGAGTCAGCATTTCTACCGGGATATTTTCAGGTCGATAATCACGCTCTGCTACGTAATAAGCCATAATCACAGGATCCGAAGTGGATTCACTTTGAAGAGACTCTTTTGACTGATTTTTAGCAGGAGCAGTACAACTCAGATTAAAAATCAGAAAGAGGAGATAGGGGACGGTAATATTTTTCCAGTTCAATTTAATTCCGGTTGGTCTTTGTTGATAATTTCGAGGAAGCAGCAATTACTTAAATTAAAAACTTTTAAAATAATGATAATGGAAAAACTTATTAAAAAGGATATTAAATAGGGGGATCAATTTTAAAAAGTTGACTAAGTAATATTTAAGAAATAAGAGCCAATACTCTCCTCTAGTTGGGAAGACAAAACAAGTGGCAAAAATAGGTAGTGGCAAAAAAAAACCATGAATCGAGGTGAATTTCGATTCATGGTTTTGTATATAAATTTATAAGATCAATTATTTACCGTCTGAAAGAAGCCATTCCTGAAGTTCTTTAATTTCTTTCTCCTGAGCAGCTATGATTTCTTTGGCCAATGTTTTCATTGCTGGCTCATGTCCATAAATCAATTCAAGCCTGGAATTATCAATTGCAGATTGGTGATGTCCTATCATCAGCATGGCAAAATCATGATCGCTGTCTCCGTTAATAATCTGTAGATCCGCATTTTTGGCAGACCTTTCCATTCCAACCATAGATTCCATTTTAAATTGTGGAACATCACCATGAGCAGCATGTGTACTTAGAAAATTACTTAACTGCTGTATTTCAGCCAATTGCGCGCTAATGATCATCTCAGCCATTTCCTTCATTTGGTCATCATCGCCATTTTGTAGAACTTTCTTTGACATGTCAATAGCTCCCTGATGATGTATCCGCATCATCATCGCAAAATTATTGTCAGGATCATTAGTCATTTCCATTGCCATCATGTTTGCCATCATATCATGCATTATGGCCATCATTTCGTTGTCATCATGATTCTGCACTTTAATAAGGTCGTCATCTTCTACGCAGGCCTGATTAAATAGTAGCACACTCGCTAGTGCAAAACTTCTCATAATTATTTTCATAGTAATTAGTTAGTTTTAGGATAGATATAATGTAAATTATTAGGTATAATTAACGCTATGTCAATACTACATACCTATTTTCTACCGTGGCATTAAATACTGTTAACTAATAAAAACGCTGGATTATGATCTAAGTACCGTGATTTTATTAAAGCGTACAATTTATTAGTAATACCAATTAATCTGCATCCAAAACCAATTCTGAACCGTCGCCAGCCCTAAGTCTTGCGTCATCATCGTCAAGTTTGATGATTTGAAAGTTTTCAGACATTGAACTGTTCTCAAATACCAAGCTCAGGGTGTTATCGCCGCTGATAGTCCAAGTACCACTCATAGCATCTGTACCAGATTTCATATTAAATTTACCGTTTGAATAGAAAGTCATGCTTTCTTTTTTCTCTTCCCGGGTTAATTTTTCTTTATCTCCTTCGGCATTGAATTCCCTTTTGGCTGTCCAGGTTTTACTGGATTCTCCCGAGAGTTTTTGCTCATTGGTAAGTTCCTTGTTGGTGCAGGAATCTGCTATAAACAAAAATGTGAGTAGGAATAAGACGTAATTGATTTTCATAACTGTGAGGTTAAGCGGAAGTTGATAATTTTTTATTTAGAAGGAGTGTCTTGAGGAATTACCAAAATTTGGCCTGGATGAATAAGATCAGGTTTTGGTATTAATTCTTTGTTAGCATCATGAATTAACTTCCATTTCATTGAATCGCCGTAGTATTTTTTAGCAATTTTAGAAAGGGAATCACCCGCAATTACCACATGCTTAGTTAATTCGCTGGTTGGATGAAGATCAATATCCGGCGCCTTTGGAGTAGCAGTTGGTAGTTTCTCTTCTTTTCCTTTTTGAAAAAAGTCAAATAGTCCCATGATTTTTTATTTTGGTTTATTGTTACCAAAATATCCAGACAATGGGAATGCCATGATTAATGAAGGTCTATTTTGTGATCACAAACAGGCATTTATATAATATAAAGTTGTGTATAAACCAAATAATTGCGACAAGTTGGGGAAAGTCAGTATACT
Organism: Algoriphagus ratkowskyi; assembly: GCF_002150505.1. GTDB lineage: Bacteria > Bacteroidota > Bacteroidia > Cytophagales > Cyclobacteriaceae > Algoriphagus > Algoriphagus ratkowskyi. The sequence goes on along the minus strand of NZ_MSSV01000002.1, from coordinate 188,558 downwards.
GATATGTAGAGAAATTGCCCCGAATTTCACTATGTCATGCTATCTCAGACATTATCGAGTCAGATCTAACATATCCTAGATTTAAAGTTTTACAAAATGAACTTACCTAATTCTCAAATCTTTTAATTATTAATTTTTTGATGTTCCAACAAATCGTTCGCATACGCACAAAAAAGCGCCTGCTCGGACAGGCTGAGTATGTGAAATACTGTTAAATCGAGATTAAAGGCGTTTTTTGGCATTGGCACAATCTCTGAAAAGTACTAGGGGAATACAACTAAATGCAATTCACTATGAACTTCTCTAAAATATCCGCTTTTGTCCTGCTACTTTTTCTGATGGGGACCACTGTTCAAGCTCAAACAGAAATACGCAAGCCTGGCAAATTCACAGGGGTTAATTCCGAAGGCTCTTGGGATGTGATCATCACTCTTGGAGATAAGGATGAAGTCAAACTGGTCTCCAAAGGATTTGATCTGGCCGAGGTTATCACCGAAATAGAAGATGGAAGTCTAACAATCGAATTGGAAGATTCCGATGATGATAATCGCGCAAATTTCACTGCTTATGTCACAGTCAGAAATCTAGAAAGTTTGGGTTTAAGTGGTTCGGGAAATATAATTGTTAGATCTGATATCTCTTCCAAAGAATTTAGCATAGGACAGGCGGGCTCGGGAACTATCACACTGGATATGCTTACTACCGGTGATTTGAATGTGGGAATGGCTGGCTCAGGTAACGTGGTGATATCGTGCGGTACTGCTTCCGATGTCAATATTGGACAAGTTGGTTCAGGAGATTTTAAAGCCTCAGCATTGAAGGGCAAAGATGTGAAAGTCGGTAAAACTGGTTCGGGTGATACTTATATTGGGGTAGAGGGCGAACTTACCGTGGGTTCATTGGGCTCAGGAAGTGTTTATTACAATGGAGAACCTACTGACATTAATAAAGGGAGTTTAGGGTCTGGAAGAGTAGTGAGGAAATAGTTTTGAAGACAGAGGACGGGAGACTGAAGAATTGCTCTTCGATTTTCCAGCTTTTAATACTTAGTAACTCTATCCAACTAATTTCAATCTTTCAATTTTGTAATCTTTCAATCCGCCAGGGCGGACAAGTAATTTCAACCAAGGAACCATGCTCAAAAACTACTTTAAGATACTGATCCGAAATACTCGGAAAAACCCGCTCTACATGTTTATTAATGTGTCTGGGTTGGCAGTAGGAATGGCTGTGAGCATGTTGATATTTTTGTTTGTACAGCATGAGTTCAGCTACGATAACTATCATGAAAATGCCGATCGTATTGTTCGAGTTTCGCGAGCTTGGTTCAACCCCGATGGAGAAACCAGTCTTCACCTAGGTCATACGGCACCACCTTTTGGTCCTCTGATCAAATCTGAGTATCCAGATGAAGTTGCTTTTTCTGCTAGAATGATGGAAGCAAATCCATTGGTGACTAAGGGCGATACCAAATTTATCGAAGATCACTTTACATTTGCCGATCCTGAAATTTTTGACATTTTTTCGATTAAAATTTTGGAGGGGGATGTCAAAAACGGATTGAGTCAAAATGATGGCCTGATGATTTCTAAATCATCTGCGATCAAATATTTCGGAAAAAATTCACCACTAGGAGAAGAATTGTTGATAGAGTTAAGCGGTCAGCAAATTACTTTTCAAGTGCGTGGGGTATTCGAAGATTTTCCTGATAATTCTCATTTTCATCCTACTTTTTTCGCATCAATGATGCCTGTGGTGATGTTCTATGGCGGGCCTGACGCTTTTATGAACAATTATGGAAGTAATAGTTTTTCTACCTACTTGAGGTTAAATGAAGGTGTTGATCGATTGGCTTTTGAAGGAAAACTTCCGAACCTTATTGATAAATACATGGGAGAAACCCAAGCTGGAACTCCAATGTCCGAAGGAACAAAATTGTACCTCTGGCCCCTGAAAGATATCCATCTTTATTCTAATCTGGATACCGAGATCGAAGCAAATGGTGACATTGCTTATGTGTATATATATCTCGCCGTTGCATTATTTATCCTCCTGATTGCTTGTATTAATTTCATGAATCTCTCTACAGCTCGGTCATCTTTGAGGTCCTTGGAGGTGGGCTTGCGCAAAGTGATGGGAGCTGATAAAACCAGCTTGATCAAACAGTTTATGGGGGAGTCCTTTATGCTCACTACCATCTCTATGGGGATTGCCCTGCTATTAGTCTATTTATTTCTCCCTATATTCTCTGATTTTTCGGATAAACAGTTAAGTCTTAATTTTATTAAGAACCCTGAGTTTCTACTGGGGATATTCGGTTTGATTATAATAGTTGGATTGATTTCTGGAAGCTACCCGGCTCTGTTTCTCTCTGGTTTCCAGCCCGGAAAAGTTCTCAAAGGAGTATTTAAAGCAGGTAAGAGCCACGAGCGTTTTCGTGCTATATTGGTTATCGGTCAGTTTGCGATTTCAGTTGTGTTGATTGTGGCGGTGCTAGTGGTGGTGAATCAACTGGATTTTATGCAAAGCAAAGATCTAGGTTTCGAAAAGGAGGATATTGTACTTCTGCCGACAAGCCCATCCATAGAACAAAATTATAACATCATTAAAGACCGTTTAGAAAATCACCCTGGAATCCAAGCGGTCACCGTATCTAGTAGGGCACCTTCAGGAAGACTGCTGGATAATCAGGGAAGTTCGGTCGAAATCGACGGAGAACTTACGCAGCTTGAAATTCGAATTGCAGATATTGACGTCAGTCATAATTTTCTCAAAACCTACGGGATACCACTAGTAGCAGGTAGAGATTTCGATGTGCTCCGAGCGAGTGATTCTACAGAAGCATTTATTCTGAATGAAACAGCTATACGAGAAATAGGTTTTGAAAGTCCTGAAGTGGCTATTGGTAAGCAGTTTCACTATGGGGCCAAAAGAGGCTTTGTGACTGGAGTGATGAAAGATTTTCACTTTGAAAACCTACACCAGCCTATCGTTCCTCTCTTGTTTGAAATCGGGACCAATGGAAATAATGTAATGAGCATTAAGATTGATGCAGAGAGCCGCGAAGAAGCAATCGCCTACTTGAGAGATGAATGGGCAGTACTCAGACCAGGTTTTCCTTTTGAGCCTAGATTTGTAGATCAAGGATTTAATGAGCAGTACGAAGCAGAGGAGCGGGTCAAAACGATCTTCACTTTCTTCTCGGCTCTTGCAGTAGTGATCTCTATTTTGGGACTACTTGGATTGGTTACTTTCGCTACAGCACAGCGTACACGTGAAATAGGAATCCGCAAAGTAATGGGAGCAGAGACTTCCAGTATCTTGATTTTGTTAGGAAAAGACTTCTTAAAGCTTGTTCTACTTGGGTTTTTAATTGCCATTCCGATTTCTTGGTTTGGGATGACTAGCTGGCTAGGGGACTTTGCCTATTCTATAGGCATCAGCTGGACCGTATTTCTTTGGGCTGGTTTGATAGCTGGAACTATTGCAGCACTCACTGTGATTTCTCAGGCTTTGAGAGCTGCTTGGTCTGATCCGGTGAAAAGTATCAAGAGTGAGTGATTAGTAAGTTCTGAGGCAAAAGAATTAAGTACAAAATAGCAAGTATCAAGAGTGGAGAGTGAAGAATTAATGTCTGAGAGTGCAATCTTTCAGATCCAGACAGCATCTCATAGATGAAAACTGAATTGCTGGCATGTTTAGAACTTTCTGCTTTTCAACCTTTCAATTTTCCAGTTACTAAATTTTCAAATATTTCAATCTTTCAATTATTCAAAAATGAAAATCTATACAAAAATTCTAGCATTTGCCTTGGTCGTATTAGGGATGGCATCGTGTGTACAAGCACAATCTACTGAAACCAGAACTCCAGGCCATTTCACAAAAGTGCATTCCGGTGGAAGCTGGGAAGTGATTTTGGAACAAGGAGACAAAGAAGAAATAAGAATCGAAGCACGGGGAGTTTCTCTTGACAAAGTCAAGACCGAAATAGATGGAGGCGTGCTAAATGTAGGCTTGGTAAAAGGAAACTATAACAATGTCAAATTGAAATTCTACATCACTTACAAGGATATTGAAGGAGTGAAATGCTCAGGCTCAGGAACGATGGAAGTGACATCTCCAGTAAAGACTAGAGCCTTTTATGCTGGACTATCTGGTTCAGGAGATATTATAATGGAAAAGCTTGAAGCGGAAGAATTATCTGTTTCTATTTCCGGGTCTGCTGATATGAAAATCAAAGGAGGATCTGTGGAGGAAGCTGAAATCAAGCAGTCTGGTTCGGGTGATTTTCATGGGGAGAACCTAGCCATCAGAGAATTAACCGTAGCCAAATCAGGATCTGGAGATACACATGTTGGTGATCTGGGAAAAGTATCTGTTAGTGCCTCAGGATCTGGAGACGTCACATACACTGGTTCTCCACAATTAGGGAATATTAAAACTTCCGGGTCAAGCAGTATCAGAAAAAGATAAGAGGTAGCCTTTTCTAAACGTAGGGATATAATCTCTCAAGCGTCTGTTTGAGAGATTTTTTTTGTGAGAATTTTTAACCGAAAAGTTCACGGAGTCCCAATGGTCATCGGGATTCGAAGAGGACGCTGTGATTGAAATGACCTATGAGATTTCTAAGCCTCGAACGTAGTTGTTTTCTGCACATTTTTTCGCTCAAAATTTTCTTTTATTAATTCCGCTCTTTTACCAGACATGGGCAAGAGCGTCATTGGATTTGTAAAAAATCAAGCAAAAATTAAGGCAACTTCGGTCACCCTTCTCTTGAGAACTACCGGGAGGCCTTCCAGCCATTTCACCGAAGAATGCAATGTTAATGGCATCATTGCAGATAAGGTAATAAGCCCTCTACATCAAAAAGCCATTCTCAATCTCATATGGGGCTGGGATGTTTTCTTCCTCTAGCATTTCCAGAAGATCGATTTCAATGGCACGTGAGATTGATGAAATTGGAACATCATTATAGCCGCCTTCAAATGGGTTTTCTGAATAATCACCAATTCTATCCACAACGAAAAACGTCCAAATTATAATAGCTGAAAAAGGAATTGTTAGCCAATAATGCAATGCGCTAGACTCTGCGAAGATGTCCAGCAATCCAAAAGGAATCAGCCCGCAAAAGATATATGTGATCCATAGACCAGTGGAAGCGTATTGCCTAGGAAATGGGAAGTTTTTGATCCGCTCACTCATGCCTTGATTGGCGTATAGATCCCCAACTATTTCATGAAGGCGTACCAGCTTATGGTCGCTGATGAATTGTTGCTTGTTTAGCAAACCTATTTCATTGCTTTGATTTTTGAGTAATTGAGAAGGGATATTGGACAGATTTTTTAAATTTTCCAGTTCTTCTTGAGAGAGGTACTTTTCGATTTCAACGTTCATTCCATCAGAATACTCCTTAATGAATCTAGGTATGAATTGCAGCTTATGTACGGGTAGGTTGTGCTCCCACGTTTTTTCTCTTCGCATGGTATGCTTGAGTGCCAAAACCCACGCTAGATGTCTGTGTACAATTTTTCTTTTACTTTCAAAAGGTAAATCTGAGTTAGGGAAACTGAGGATTCCAGTTGCGAAAATCCGACTATCATTTACTATCGCTCCCCAGATTTTTCTTGCTTCCCATGTTCTATCGTAGGAACTGTTATTCTTAAAACCCAAGAAAAACGCAACAGCTATACCTATTACTGAAATCGGTTCCCATGGAAGAGAAAAAGGGATTTTGGTTATCTCGTAAAGAATAATTATTACAGAAGAGTACAGAACTCCATAGATAAGTGAGTATTTGGACCAGCGTATAGTCATCCAAAAACTGTAATACCGCTTTACATACATAAAAATTGGTTTTTATTTTAATAATAAAAAGATACTAATATTATCCACTGCAATCCAATTGATTTTAGATCAATTGGATTGGACTCTGGTGTTGGGGAGATATAAATAATGGAATGCGAATTATTAAATGCAGTCTCGTTAAAAATGAAAATTTAAAAAATTATTGAGATTTTTAACGAACTAATCTGACCGTAAAATCGTCAAAGACTGGATAAGTAAACTCAATTTTTAAGGAGGTTTTTCCTTCAGAACTCTAACCGAAATTACCCTATGGAAGATCTTTTAGCCGCTCGATCTCAGATGGCTCTTTCTATGGCTTTCCATATTATTTTCGCATGTATTGGTATGGTAATGCCTTTTTTCATGGCGACCTCTCATTACAAATACCTGAAAACAAACAATCCGCTCTACCTGGATTTGACCAAGGCTTGGAGTAAAGGAGTGGCTATATTCTTTGTGACTGGGGCGGTTTCAGGGACTATGCTTTCTTTCGAACTCGGATTACTCTGGCCCGAGTTCATGCTTCATGCAGGTCCGATCTTCGGGATGCCATTTTCATTAGAAGGAACGGCTTTTTTTATTGAAGCGATTGCTTTAGGCTTCTTCCTTTACGGTTGGGGTAAATTCAAACCTTGGTTTCATTGGTTTACCGGAGTAGTGATAGGGGTGAGCGGATTAGCATCAGGGATATTAGTAGTCGCTGCAAATGGTTGGATGAACAGCCCAAGTGGATTTGATTATGTAGACGGGAAATTTCTGAATATAGATCCTATCGCTGCGATGTTTAATGATGCTTGGTTTACTCAGGCATTGCATATGTCTTTAGCAGCTTTTGTCTCTACAGGATTTGCAGTGGCAGGAATTCATGCGTACATGATGCTGAAGGGACAGAATATTGAATTTCATCGTAAAGCCTTTACTATCGCCATATTTTTTGGAGCAGTTGCTGCTTTACTTCAACCTATTTCTGGAGATATTTCAGCAAAAGATATTGCTGTACGACAGCCCGCGAAACTGGCAGCAATGGAAGCTCACTTTGAGACTAGCAAAGCCGCACCACTGATCATTGGAGGGATTCCTGATGTAGAGGCCAAGGAAGTGAACTATGCTATTAAAATTCCCGGTGCCTTAAGTTTTCTTGCTCATGGCGATTTTGAGGCTGAAGTAATTGGTTTAGATCAGTTCCCTGAAGAGCATCATCCACCTGTCGCGATAGTGCATTATGCTTTTCAGATCATGGTAGGTCTGGGGATGGTATTGGTTTCCTTGAGCTTATTGTATTTCATTTCCCTTTGGAAAAAGAAAAACTGGCAAGTAAAGCGATGGTTTCTATGGTTGTTTGTCATTGCGACTCCTTTGGGATTTATTGCGCTAGAAGCTGGATGGACTGTGACCGAAGTTGGGAGACAGCCATGGATAATTTATGAAATAATGCTCACCAAAGATGCTGTGACCCCAATTCCTGGTATTCAGTATTCATTTTTCATTTTTACTGCCATTTATGTTTCACTTGCTGCAATAGTGTCATTCTTGCTCTATAGACAAATTAAAGCGGTGCCTGAATCTTTAAAAAATAATACTCATACATCAAGTGAATCTTAATTCGAAATTATGCTATACGTCGTTATCATATTTCTTGGACTCTCGTTGTTAATGTATGTCATTTTAGGTGGTGCTGATTTTGGTGCAGGGATTCTTGAAATGTTTACTCCCGCATCGATGAGGGATCAACTGAGGGATACTACTTATAAAACTATCGGGCCGATTTGGGAAGCCAATCACATGTGGCTGATAATTGCCATTGTGATACTTTTTGTCGGTTTTCCGCCGATTTACACTACACTTTCTGTGCATTTGCATATTCCGTTGGCACTCATGCTAATTGGGATCATTGGAAGGGGAACAGCGTTCGTATTTAGACATTATGATGCCTATAAGGATGATATGCAGAAAGTATATAATTTTGTTTTTACCTATTCCAGTTTTATCACGCCATTTTTTCTTGGGCTAATTTTTGGAGCAGCTGTTGGAGGACAGATAGATCCTGAAGCCAAAAGTTTCTATGAAGCATATATACATCCTTGGTTCAACCTTTTTAGCATCTCTGTAGGTATCTTCACAATTGCTATCTGTGGATTTTTAGCGTCTGTTTTTTTGGTTGGCGAAGCAAAAAGGCCTGAAGTAAAATCTTTTGTAATAAAAAAAGCAAAATTATTTATCGTGTTTGTGGTTTTAGCAGGAGGCTTTGTTTTTGGGGCTTCAATTATCGATGAGGTGCCACTAGTAGGATTGCTTTTTACAGAGTGGATTACAATTGGGATATTGGTGCTGGCAACTTTGGCAATTGCCTTACTTTGGTTGAACTTGAAGAATGGAAATAAAATATTGGTTAGACTCTTAAGTGGTTTTGTGGTTGCAGCGATTCTTTCTGCTTTTGGATATCACTATTTTCCAGATCTGATTATTTTAAAATCAGGCGAGAACTTATCCGTATTCAATTCTTCTGCAACGGGCAAATCAATTACCACCTTAGCTTGGGCCTTGATGATCGGAAGTGTATTCATTCTTCCTTCGCTTTTCTACTTATTATATAGTTTCCAGAGTGGCAATGAGGTGGAAAAGAATGCTTGAGTTGGTAGGGACTATTTTTAGTTAACTAGTAAGTTTAGCTAGTCTAGACCAAAGATGTGGGACTTAAGATATAATGTAAGAGAATGAGGATAACCAAAGACTGTGGACTCTTTATAATCTTAAAATTATGCCACATTCATCTAAGTTAATATTGCCCACCAGCGAACAAAACTGTCCGAGATATACCGTCTCAAAATGCTAAAAAAGCATTTCTAACGAAAATCCTCTGTTTTTTTAATGGCATACAAATGGAAATAATAGGTTAGCCGAAAACGGTGAATCTATACATTCCATCTATGAAATTCTCGAATTTAGTCTCTGCCTTTTTAGTCTCAGCTCTTCTATCTTTGCAATTTTCAGCCTTTGCATCTGATTTCAAAGCTGATCCTTACCTCACTAAGCAATTTACACTGAATGGTGCTGGTAACCTCAAAGTAGAAACTTCTGGGTCCTCATTCTCTGTGACTGGTGGAAGAGGAAATCAAGTGGTCGTAGACATGTATGTGAAATACGACGGAAGAGAAGTCGAAACGGAAAATGCAGATGTAGAAAGGGAATTGGAAAATTATACCCTTGACATCAGTCAGAATGGAAATACAATCGCTTTGATTGTAAAAAAGAAAAACAACAGCGGGAGGAGTAAATTGAATCTGTCTTTCAAAATCCAGGTGCCTGAGGAAATGTCCTCCAAATTCCAATCCAGTGGAGGATCGATTTCATTGGATGGAATAAACGGAAATCAGGAAATCGCTACAAGTGGAGGAAGTATTCAGGTCTCAAACAGCAGTGGATATGTGGATACACATAGTTCAGGAGGATCACTAAGAGTTGAGAATTTCAAGGGAAATGTAGATGTTCAGAGCAGTGGTGGGTCAGTGAAAGTGAATAAGCTTACAGGTGATTTGAATGTGAGTACCTCAGGAGGAAGTGTGAATTTGGAAGAAATCAGCGGAAGCATCTCTGCCAATACCAGCGGAGGATCTATCAGAGCCCAGCTTTCTAATGTAGAAAAAGAGCTAACCATGAAATCTAGTGGTGGAAGCATCACAGCGGTAGTTCCTGAGGGGTTGGGATTAAATCTTGATCTAAGTGGAGGAAGAGTGAATTCCAGACTTTCCAATTTCAGCGGAGAAGTAAAGAAAGACCGAATTCTAGGTAAAATCAACGGAGGTGGCAATCCGGTGACTATACAAAGTTCCGGAGGAAGTATCAATCTGGAGTTTAATTAAAAGAGAGTATTAAGTAGCAAGACATAAGTATCAAGACATAAGATTCAAGATGCTAGAATCAAGAATCAAGAAAAAGGATAAAAGACCTGCGATAAGTTAAAATATCAATAATGATCTAAGAACTGGAGAAACAGCAACCTTAAAACTTTACCACCTTTCAACTTTCCAACTTCTGAACGCCTAATCTTCCAGTCTTCCAATTTCCAATATTTCAATCTTCACAAAATGCTCAAAAACTACATCAAAATTGCCTGGAGAAATATCGTCAGAAGCAAAAGCTACGCTTTTATCAACATCGGTGGCTTAGGTATTGGTATGGCTTCGGCTATTCTCATTTTGCTGTGGATACAGAACGAAACGAGCATGGATAGGGAGCATCCCAAGTCAGACAGGATCTATAGAATGTACAATCGGGATACGTTTAGCGGTGAGCTATGGGCATGGGGTACTACTCCAAAGGTACTTGGCCCTACATTAGAAAAGGATTATCCAGAAGTGGAGCAGGCTGTTCGGATTAACGATGCTGATTTCCTTTTCACAGTAGGTGATAAAAAAATGAATGAATCAGGTTCTTTCATTGATCCTGATTTTTTGTTAGTATTTGATTTTCCTGTGCTGCACGGCAATAGTTCTACGGCTTTGGAAGATCCATATAACATGGTGGTCACTGAAGATTTTGCCAAAAAGCTGTTCGGTACAGAAATGGCTGTGGGCCAGACGGTCAAAATTGACAGTACAGATATTTTTACGGTGACCGCAGTACTAGAGAGTTTGCCAAATAATACCCGCTTCCAATCAGACTACTTTGTTTCGTGGGCCTACATGAAAAAACTCGGGTGGGACGATGAATATTGGGGAAACAACTCCGTCGAGAATTATGTGTTGCTATCCGAAAATGCCTCCCATGAGGCCTTTAATGAAAAGGTGGTAAATGTCACTAAGGAACATACTAATGGTGAGAATACTGCAGATGTATTTAGCTATCCTTTATCACAAATTCACTTATATGGAAAAAGTGAGAATGGACAACTCGTGGGAGGAAGTATTGTTACTGTCCGTATGTTTGGGTTTATCGCACTTTTTATTTTAATCATTGCTTGTATCAACTTTATGAATCTGAGCACTGCGAGGAGTGAAAAGAGAGCTAAGGAAGTAGGTTTGAGAAAAGTAGTGGGAGCTAGTAAATCATCTCTAATCGCACAGTTTATTGGAGAAAGTACACTCATCGCATTAATTGCGGGAGTTTTTGCCTTGCTTTTTGTCCAACTCGCGCTTCCTTCCTTTAATACATTAATAGGAAAGCAGCTATATCTGCCATATAAGGATTTGATTTTCTGGATACAGTTAATTGGGTTTATACTCCTTACAGGTATTTTGGCAGGAAGCTATCCAGCATTTTTTCTCTCTTCATTCAGTCCAGTTAATGTGTTGAAAGGTACTTTTCGATCAGCTGCCTCAGCTGTCAATCCGAGAAAAATATTGGTTGTTCTGCAATTCAGCTTCGCGATCGTACTGATTGTCTCTACAATAATTATTCAGCGACAAATCAGTCATGCTCAAAATCGTGAGCTAGGCTATAATCAGGATAACTTAATCTATATCAACATGCAGGGAGATATAGAAAAGCATTATGATGCCATTAAACAATCCCTGCTCAATAGTGGGTCAACTGTTGCATTAACCAAATCTATGAGTCCTATTACGCAGCGTTATAGTGATGGGTGGGGATATTCTTGGGAAGGGAGTACCCCTGAAGACGAGAAGCTAGATTTCGTTCGATTCAGTTCAGATGCTGATTTCATGAAAGTGATGGGGACTAATTTGGTTGAAGGTCGAGATATTGACATCTATGAATTTGCAAGTGATTCTACTGCCATTTTATTGAATGAGACAGCAATAAGGAAAATGCGATTGGAAAATCCCGTTGGTCAAATAGTTCATGATGGAGAAGATGATTACACAGTTGTAGGGATTATCGAAGATTTTATTTTCGAGTCGCCTTATGATCCAGTGAATCCTTTGATGGTTTTTGGGCCAGCATCTTGGTACAGTTACCTGCATATCCGTCTCAATCCAAATCAGCCAGTTGTAGAAAATCTAGCCTCTATTCAGGGAGTTTTTGAAGAATTCAACCCGAATTTTCCTTTTGAATACCACTTTGCAGATGAACAATATGCCAAGAAATTTGATGACACGGCCAGGACGGCCAAGTTGTCTATAGTCTTTACTATTCTAACTATTGTCATTTCTTGTTTGGGATTATTTGGCCTTTCAACCTACATGGCAGCTAATCGCTTAAAAGAAATTGGCGTTCGTAAAGTCTTAGGAGCGAGTGTTGGTAGTATTTCTTTATTACTCTCCAAAGATTTTCTAAAGCTTGTTGGTATAGCTTTTTTTCTGTCAATCCCCGTTGCTTGGTACATTATGGATAAATGGCTTCAGGACTATCAGTATAATGTTGGGATAGAATGGTGGGTGTTTGTCGCCACTGGAATAGTCACTATGCTTATCGCTGTATCTACTGTAGGTTTCCAATCGATCAAAGCAGCTTTGACAAATCCTGCTAGGACGCTGAAGAGCGAGTAATGACAAGTATTAATTAACAAGACATAAGATTTTAGAATCAAGAATTAGGAACCAAGAGACTAGATATAAGAAGAAGATTAGAGTAAAAAAATTCGTAGTGAAAAAGACTTCGACTACGCTCAGTCAGACATATATCCATCTTACAACTTTACCACTTTACCACTTTACCATCTTTCAACTTTCCAACTTCTGAACGCCTAATCTTCCAGTCTTCCAATTTTCCAATATTTCAATCTTCACAAAATGTTCAAAAACTACATCAAAATTGCCTGGAGAAATTTCAGAAACCTCAAATCTTTTGGGCTCATTAATCTGGTTGGACTGACAGCTGGAACAGTCTGCAGTTTGGCGATTCTTCTTTACGTCCAGTCGCAATTTGGATTTGAGAAGCAGTTTGACCACTTCGAAAATATCTATAAGGTCACTACGTACATCAATAACCATGGTGAGTTTCCTGATTCTCATTTTATTTCGGCCAGTCCAGCAATCGGGCCGGCGTTAGCAGAGGATTTTGAAGAGGTTACCCGACAAGCAAGAGTGGTAGGATTGGGTGGGGAATATCTAATGAAACCCGAAGGCTCTGATAAGGCGTTTTTTGAATCCAATAGTTATATGGTGGATTCTACATTTTTTGAGTTGTTCAGTTTCTCGATGCTGGAAGGGAATTCAAAAACAGCTTTAAAAGAACCGAGAAGCTTGGTTCTTTCTTCAGAACTCGCATCAAAGCTCTTCGGTGAAGGTAATTCTGCACTTGGAAAACAAGTCCAGCTTACCAGTGAAGATGATGATCTTTCTATGAAAGTAACCGGAGTTTTTGATGAGAATATGGGTGATACTCATTTGAATCCAAATTTTATTCTCAGTATGTCAAGTACTGGATTTGGGAACTTTGTGTTGAATAATGACGGATGGGCGGGGAATAATTTTGTACATACATACGTTCAACTTAGCCCACAAACCAACCTAGATGATGTAGTAAAGAAACTTCCTAATTTCTTGGAAAGTCACGGAGGAGAGCAGCTAAAATCTGCCAATATGGATAAGAAATTAGGCCTGTTTCCGATCAAAGATTTGAATCTTAAATCTGCCAACTATAGTTTTCCATTGAGTAAAGTCTCAGACATCAACTATTTATATATTCTGATTGCAATTGGGTTTTTTATACAGTTGATGGCTTGTATTAATTACATCAATTTGACTACAGCGCAGGGGATGCGCCGGGCAAAAGAAATAGGGGTTAGGAAAGTGAATGGAGCTTCGAGTAGATCGCTGATGCTTCAATTTGTAATCGAATCGATCTTCTTTTCTTTGCTTGCGGTACTTTTCGCCGTTCCAATTTTGATTGGTTCACTTCCTTACCTGAATCAATTATTTGACAGTTCGCTGGTGACTAGAGATGTACTATCCTTGAATATGTTTATTTCAATCTTGTTGGTGGGATTTTCGACCGGAATTATTTCAGGCGCTTACCCGGCATTTTATCTAGGCATGGTCAATGTGAATAAGATATTTAAGGTCAAAAGCCAGTCCTCCAGATCTCCTTTCTCGCTTCGAAATGGTCTGGTGGTCTTCCAGTTTGCGATGGTATTCCTTTTGATTTATGCAGTAACTGTAGTTTCGGAGCAGTTATCACACTTAAATGAAAAAGACGCAGGATTCTCCAAGAATCAGAAATTGGTGATACCTCTTAAAACTGCCTCAGTATCTGCCAATTACACCACTCTCAAGACTCAATTTGAAGCGCTTTCTCAGGTCAACTCAGTGACGGCCTGTCAATTCTATCCTTCTCAAAATATTTTGCATGACAATAAAATGTTCAGAAAGGGCACTTCCGTAAGTGATGGGAAAATTGTTCATATAAATAGGACTAGAGAGAATTTCTTCGAAACCATGGAAATCAAACTACTGGTAGGTCGAACAATTAATGAAAATGACAGCACCCAAATGGTGGTGAATGAGACATTCTTGAAACACTTTGGAATCGCCCAAGAAGAGGCGTTAGGAGCGCTTTTTGAGCCTTGGAACCCAGATGGAGGAGTTAGTCCAGCATATGAGATTGTAGGGGTGATACAAGATTACAATTTCCTTTCGCTAAAAAGTGAGATTCAACCGGTGGCGACATTTTATGACACAGAGCTGTCTAATGCAGTAGTGAGTTTTAATGCGGAGAGTCCTACGGAAGTATTACAGGCTATCGAAGAAAATTGGCTGGCAATCAATCCGGGTGTTCCCTTTGAATATTCGTTTTTGGATGATGAGATGACTAAGGTATATCAAGAGGAAATTCGTCTCAAAAAAGTAGCTTACACGTTCACTAGCCTTGCTGTTTTGATAAGTCTATTGGGAATATGGGGATTGGTTTCCTTTAGTTTGGATCAGCGTACCAAGGAAATTGGCGTGCGTAAAGTCTTGGGAGCTTCAGTTTCCGAATTGACGCAATTGCTCTCTAAAGAGTTTATCGTTTTGGTTGCGGTTTCGGTTTTTATAGGAGCTCCGCTTGCCTATTTCGCGATGGATTCCTGGCTTTCCGGATTTGCATCTAAAATCGACAATACCAATTTCTTACTGATTAGCTCGGCGGTGATTACGATTATGGTAAGTATGGTCACGGTGATCTACAAAACTATCAATGCCGCAAACGCAAATCCGATAGATAGTATCATGAAAGATTAATCGCTTTGTGATATCAACTAATGCTGCCCAGAAATCTTAGTTTCTCTACTGGGTTGCAGACCAAAAGCCCTTTTCAAGAGTTAGTCAAATCCTCCTTAATGAAAACCATCTCAATGAAGTATGTTATTTGCAGCTTATTAGTTGCGCTCGTATTTTTCACTTCCTGCTCAGAGAACTTAATTGCGCAAGAGGAAAAAAGAACTGTTCAAGCACAGCACCTCGATTCCTTGTTCAATTTTAGTCATTCGAATGGAATGTTTAATGGAGCTGTTATGGTTGCAAAAAACGACACCCTTATTTATAAGAAAGCCTTTGGGTACGCCAACAAAGAAACTAAAGTAGAAATATCGACAGAATCAATTTTTTACATCGCATCGGTTTCCAAACAAGTAACTGCTATGGGGATTATGATGTTGCAGGAACAGGGTAAACTTTCTTTTGACGATAAAATCAAAGTCTTTTTCCCAAATTATCCAGCTTATCTTCAAGACATAACCATAAGACAACTGCTAAATCATACTTCAGGACTAACGGACACGGAATATTACAAGTTGACTAATCCAAGCAATGAAGACGTACTTGAAATTCTTATGAAGCAGGATTCTCTTGAATTGGAAAATGGAAAAACCTTTCGATATAGTAACTCAGGTTATGTGATGCTTGCCTTGATCATACAACAGCTTGCAGAAAAACCAATTGATCAATTTTTCGATGAAGAGATTTTTAAACCGCTAGAAATGGAAAATACTACGGCGACAAAATCATTGGTCGAGGCAAGTTCTCAGCTGGTTATAGGCTATAATCAAATTGGGACAATAAGTAGGTACGGATCTTCTGTTATCGGTCCTGGTGGAATCTATTCAACAGTGGACGATCTGGAAAAATGGAACAGAGCACTGAATTCAAACGAATTGGTTTCAAGTCAAACGCTAAGTGAGGCTTTTAAGAATGGAGAATTGAGCGATGGGCCAATATCCATCACAATGAATGGTGAGACATATGGATATGGTTTTGGGTGGATGCCCTATCAGAAAAACGGGAGAAATTATGTGCAACACGATGGAACAGTTGAAGGTTACAGGTCTTTGATAAAGAAAAACTTAACTGATGGCTACGACTATACATTTTTAACCAATCACGGAAATAGTCTTGCCATGGATGAGCTGACAAAGGCTATAGATAGTATCCTGGAAAAATCAGAGTATATACAACCGAAAATACCTATTGCGAATTTGATCGTAAAGGAGTTGGAAGCAGAGGAAGTAACAATCGCAATTCGTAAAATTAAACGTGCGATTAGCAAAAATCCAGAGGCTTATAAAATCGATGAAAGCAGTATAAATGGACTTGCATATACCTATTTGAGAGATGACCAGAAAAATATAGCTGTGGAGGTTTTCAAACTCAATTCAGAAGTATTCCCAAATTCCTTCAATGCCTTTGATAGCTTAGCTGAGGTCTATTTTTCAATTGGTCAGTTTGGGCTTTCAAAAGCAAACTATGGGAAATCTTTAGTATTAAATCCTGACAACACTAATGCCAGAGATATGATCGATCGAATCGAAAAAGCAACACCGGAAATTAATTAGTGCTTATAACTTCACGGGTAATTTGTTGTGCAGACAAGGATAGTACTTTGGACCTATTTTTTAGACTTCATAATCGATTGGTTTCGTGATCCGAAAGCTCTCTTATGAAGTAATGTAGAAGCCGGACAATTTTCATTTAGAAGCTTGGAGCAAGAGATCTAGTTAGAAATCCTTCTACTCATTTTTTCAAAAAAATAAATGAAGATCGCCCGAAAGCGAACAAAATTGTCCGTGTTGTAATTTACTAAATTCAGAATACCCGATTTTCTGCAATTTGAAGCTGGTTTTAGTGGCATAAAAGTGGAAATGTAAATAAGTGCAATGAGTCCAAGAATATAAACTCGAACTTATACAAAACACAAATTGACCAAGTCTGAAGACTTGAACCAATAAACCAATACACAAAGCCATGCTCAAAAACTACTTTAAAATCGCCTGGAGAAATCTTCAAAAAAAGAAGGTGTATTCATTTATCAATATTGTAGGATTGGGCGTTGGCATGGCTTGTTGTGTGCTGATTTTCATGTTTGTGCAGGATGAACTTTCCTATGACAACTACCATGAAAAAGGCGATCGGATTTATCGGGTTCTTCATGGGGAAGCGGCAGTTGATGGAGTGGAAGAAGGAAGTTCCACAGAAGACTTTTGGGTTTGGGGAAACGCTCCGATTGGACCAGCTATGCAGCTTGATTTTCCGGAGATCGAAAAAGTTGTTCAGTTCTCAGGTAGAGCAGATATTCTTTTCACCGTAAACGATCAAACTCAGCAGGAAGAGGGCGTTTTTTTTATGGATTCCACCACTTTTGATGTGTTCAGTTGGGAGCTAGTGGAAGGAAATCCAAAGACAGCGTTAGTAGCTCCATTTTCTGTGGTTTTGACGGAGAGCACTGCCAGGAAATACTTTGGTGATGTAGCTGCACTTGGTAAAACCATTAAAGGTAGCGAGGCTGCAGGAAGAGCAAATGCTGGGGACTACACGGTTACCGGAGTAATGAAAGATCTACCGTCCAATTCACATTTTAAATTCAACACCTTACTTTCTCTTAGTACATTTAAGCAGTCCCGGCCAGGAATTTTTGATGCTTGGGGCTACGTGGATACCTACACTTATTTCTTGGCAAATGAGCAATTTGATCAGGCGAATTTTCAAGCGAAAGTCCCTGGGTTTATAGAAAAAAGAGCTGGCGAAGATAATGTCCCAAATTATACTATAGCCATAGAGCCATTGAAAGATGTTTATCTCAGAACCGTAGCTCAGCGGCAGCCAGGCGATACGGGTTCGCTGACAAATATTTATGTATTCTCCGTCATAGGATTATTCATTTTGGCGATAGCCATGATCAATTTTATGAATCTATCTACGGCGCGATCCATGGAGCGGGCAAAGGAAGTTGGGATCAGAAAATCCATCGGTGCGGATCGAAATAGCTTGATATTTCAGTTTTTGGGAGAGTCCTTGATCATTGTGATTCTTGCTGCTATAGTCGCAGTGATTTTCGTGTCAGTGGCGCTACCGATGATGAATAATCTTACGGGAAAAGTGCTTGAGGTAAATCGAGTGATCAATTGGCAAACCATTGCAGTGTTTTTTGGGATTGTAGTTGCGATTGGGCTTTTGGCAGGATCTTATCCAGCATTTGTACTATCGAGCTTCAGACCAGTTTCTATTTTGAAAGGGATCAATAAATCAGATGCCCGAGGAGTGAATTTGCGAAAAGGATTGGTTGTCTTTCAGTTTAGTCTTTCCATTGCCTTGATAGCAGGTACTATCATCGTGTATTCTCAGATGAGTCATTTGCTAGACAAGGACATGGGGTTTGACAAGGAGCAGATGCTTGTGATTGACTATAATTACGATGAGCAAGTCAATAATGTGTCATCAGCTTTGGAAAGTGAATTAGAGAATATTCCAACGATTCAATCGGTGGCCTTTTCACGGTCTGTGCCAGGTAGCCATTTCCCTAATGCCGGAACAACGATTGAAAGCCCTGAAGGAGAGATGGTCATGATGGGTCAGGGTATTTTTCAGGTAGGTTTGGATTTTATTAATCATTTCGATCTTGAATTAGTTGCTGGAAGATCATATTCCAGAGATTACCCTTCGGATTCCACGTCGGCTTTGGTACTGAATGAAGCGGCTGCCAGACAATATGGCTATGCTAATCCTGCGGATATCGTTGGGAAAAAGTTTGACCAGTGGGGAAGAGCCGGGGAAGTAATCGGGGTAGTCAAAGATTTTAACTATATCTCTTTGCACAGCAAGGTGGAGCCATTGACCCTTCCGTTTGAGGCATATGCTAGTAGGTATGTGAGTTTAAAGGTGTCGGGAGATGATATTCCCGCTACGCTGTCACAAATAGAAAAGGTATGGAAGCAACTAGCTCCACATCGTCCTTTTATCTATAGCTTTTTGAATGAAGATTTCAATAAGCAATATGAGTCAGACTTCAGGTTCAGACAGATTTTTACCACCTTCTCCATACTGGCAATTTTGATTGCCTGCTTGGGATTGTTAGGTCTTGCTACTTACACAGCTGAGCAGAGAACAAAAGAGATAGGCATACGAAAAGTGTTGGGTGCAAATATCGGAAGCATCGTGGGATTGCTTTCCAAAGACTTTATCAAGTTGGTTTTGGTGGCGATTGTAGTCGCTACTCCTTTGGCTTGGTTTGCGATGAACAAATGGCTGGAAGGATTTGCCTATCAGGTGCCAGTTCATTGGTGGATATTCTTAGTTTCTGGCTTGTTAGCGGTGATTGTGGCTCTAGTCACTATAAGTTTCCAAGCGATCAAAGCGGCGATGATGAATCCGGTAAAGAGTTTGAAGAGCGAGTAATTATGTTGGGTGACAGATGTCGGGTGTCCGATGCTCATAGCTGCCGAGGTTAATTATAAATCTTTATGTGCCTGTCTGCCGGGAAGTAAGTTATTTCGAAGAAGGTGGAATCTTCTTGAAGATTTTGATTAGATGATTAGATAAAAACATATAAGTTCTCTCGATTAAAGGAGACCTGCTTTTCTGCACGGCATACACAACCCGAGGCGAAGCAATCATAATTACAAGATTTATGGCAATCTAAATTTTCCTAAGAATCTTCTCCATTTTCCGTCCCTTTGCCAATTCATCTACCACCTTGTCCAAGTACCGAACCCTCTGAGTAAGCGGGTTTTCGATTTCTTCTACCCGATAGCCACAGATGTTGCCAGTGATGAGATTGGCTTTGGGATTCAATTTCGCCTCTGCGAAAAATTTCTCAAAGCTTGATTTTTCTTCGATCTGTTGCTGGATCTCTTTTTCTGAGAAGCCAGTTAGCCACTCAATAACCTCATGCAATTCCTGCTTCGTTCTTCCTTTCCGCTCCACTTTGTTGACATAGTGCGGATAGACAGAGGAGAAGGTCATTTTTGCAAATTTTTCATCGTGATGACTAGTGCTCTTCATGTTCGTGTCTGGTTTGCTGCGATACTTCAAGATACGATAGCTCAAATCTCTTTGCCCACAAACGGACAAATTTGTTCGCTGAAATTATCTTTAAAGGTGGTTTTATGGCTAAATCAGGCTGCAAAGAAGGGTAAAGGCTGGCATGAAACTGGAAGAAACAACTTAGAAAGTTGCAAGTCAATAGCTTAAAAAATCTATTATTATCTACTGCGACCTCGGTGCTTCTCTCTGTGGGCACCGTGGCTATAAGAAACCAACCCACAATACATGAATTAACCATTACACCTAAACATCCTAACTCATGAGTCACATCGCCATCCCAATCCCTAACCTTCCAGGCAAACAAAATATCGACATCCAGGTCATCATCAACAACGAGGTAAAATCTCTTCATTATAAGGTGGAGCTTTTCTACTGGGATGATTGCCAAAATCCCACTGCGCATCGTGCAGATTGTATCTCAGAAATGCTGACGAAGCACGATCCTAACTGGACGGTTTATTACATAGGGGCACCCACGGATAAGTTTGTTCCGATCACTTTTGTGGATCGCGAGAGTAAAAAGTGGATGCAGGTAAGGTGAAGTGGGAAGTTGGAAGTGAGAAGTAGGAAGTGGGAAGAAAAAAATGAGTAGTAAAAAGTAGCTGTAGAATTAGTAGTAGGCTGAGGACAGAATGAACCATCCATAATTTTCAAATTTTTTCAATCCTAATAAACCATGTGGCGAAATAACATAAAAATCTCCTTTAGAAATCTCAGAAAGCATAAGTCACTCACGGTGATCAATGTGCTTGGAATGGCGGTTGGCTTGGCGGCATGTTTGCTGATCGGCTTGTATATTTTTGATGAATTGGCCTATGACAAAAACATCAAAGATGGCGATCTAATATATCGGGTCGCATTGGAAACTTCAGATTCCAAATGGGCGGGAAGTCCTGGGCCTTTGGCAGAAGGATTGAAAAATGACTTCGCAGAAGTGGAGAGTTCCACTCGTATCATGAAGTTCCCAGAGCTCGACCAAATGCTGTTGAAATCTGAAAGCAATGGGGAAGTGACTCAGTTTTATGAAACCAAAGGATATTATGTTGACTCGACCTTTTTTGAGGTAATAGGCTATGAGTTTGTTAGCGGAGTTAAATCAAGCGCCTTGAAAGCTCCGAATTCTGTGATTTTATCTGCTTCACTTGCGAAGAAGTTTTTTGGAGAAGCAGATCCTTTGAATCAGCCTATTACCATTGGATTGCCTTTCGGCGACTTTGATTATACTATCACGGGCGTATTCCAGGATAAGAATAGACAGTCACATATTGACGCGAATTTTTTCCTTTCCATGGAAAATAATGACATCGGAAATGCAGTCAATCGCATGACGAGTTGGGCGGCCAACAATATCTTCTACACCTATGTGAAACTAAAGCCAAATACTGAGTCCAGCGCTTTTGAAGCCAAACTCCAAGCATTTTTAGACAAGCATGGGGCGGCTGATTTGAAGGCGATGGGAGTGGAGAAAAGTCTGTTTCTACAACCTATTCAGGATATCTATCTTCATTCCAATGTAGAATATGAATTAGGCACAACTGGCAATATTACTACGCTATATGTCTTTGGCTCAGTGGCAGGATTTATCCTGCTAATCGCTTGTATCAACTTTATGAATTTGGCGACAGCCCGATCCGAAAAGCGCTCGAAGGAAGTTGGGATTCGGAAACTGCTTGGGGCTAATAAAGGTGGCTTGGTTCGTCAGTTTCTGGGAGAATCAATGCTTATTTCTCTCTTGGGATTATTTATTGCTTTTTTACTCGTCTCTCTTTTGATGCCTTATTTTAATCAGCTGACTGGAAAAGAGCTTGATATATATCATAGTGCTTTTCCATTAATTACAATCTTCTTACTGGCAATAGCGGCTGGTTTGCTTGCAGGCACATACCCTGCTTTTTTCCTCTCGTCTTTTACTCCAAGTTCGGTCTTGAAAGGGAAGTTCAGAGGAAGACTATCAGGATTTTCACTTCGTCAGGTTTTGGTTGTGTTCCAATTTGCTATTTCAGCCTGTCTGATTTTGATGGTTTTTGTGATCAAAAATCAATTGAGTTTTGTCCAAAATCAGGATCTTGGATTTAGTAAAAATCAACAGCTCATCATACCGCTTCAGAGTGAGGAAGCCGCTGGGAAATATGAAGTGTTGAAGGCAGGATTGCTTCAAAATTCTAATCTTAAGTCGGTGAGCATTGCAACTACTTATCCAGGAATTGAAAGCATAGAAAGTATGATGTACTATGCCGATGGACAGGCTAAAGATAATTTGGTAACTATCATCAATGCCTATGTGGGAGAGGATTATTTGGAAACGCTCGGGTTTACGTTGTTAGAAGGCAGAAGCTTTAATCAAGACTATACTTCAGAGTATCCTATGATGATTTTGAATGAGTCAGCGGTCAAGGCTTTGGGGTATCAGGTTACTGATGCAGTTGGCAAGAAAGCCCATTTCGATTGGGGAGGAAAATTGAACAGTTTGGAGATTGTAGGGGTGGTGAAGGATTTCAATTTTCAAAGTCTGCATAAGGAGATACAGCCTTATGCATTTATCAAAGGCAATAATGGTGGATACCTGATCGCTAATTTCTCTGGAAGCAATACCAATGAAGTACTGGCAAGTGCAAAATCTATTTGGGAACAAGCAGATCTGTCTGAACCATTTGTCTATTCATTTTTGGACCAGGACTTTCAGCGAAATTATGAGAAGGAAGAGCGAATTGCGAATATCATTATCGCTTTTGCTATGCTTGCTATCTTTATTGCTTGTCTGGGATTGTATGGACTTACGGCTTTTATGACAGAGCAGCGAACTAAGGAAATTGGCGTTCGCAAGACCATGGGTGCCACTGATTGGAGTATCGTGACTTTGCTTTCGAAGGATTTTGGAAAGACAGTTTTGCTGGCAATTATTATATCTATTCCACTCAGTATTTATCTAGCGAATACATGGTTGGAAAATTTCGCCTTCAAAATTGAACTGCAATGGTGGTATTTTGCTTTGACTGGACTTGTTGCTTTGATGATCGCGATGCTTACCGTTAGTTTTCAGTCTATCCGAACCGCACTGATGAATCCTGTGGAGAGCTTGAAGAGCGAATAAATAAATTTGGAATTTGAAATTGGCGACGCGAATAGCAGAGTAAGTAGTTAGGGGGATTTTGGTCTTTATTTGAATTGACTACATGCCACTTCTTACATCAGACCTTTTTACTTCTTTCCTTTTATTTTCCCTTTTTCTGGGCGAAACCAAATACTTTTTCGAGCAAAGGAGAGGATCTTGCGGAAATATTTTCCCTGATTTTCAATTCCTCCTTTGCTATTTCTATAAATAAGCCTTCAATCGCTTTTTTAGTCACATAAGCTGTGAGATCGGTATCTACTTTTTTCACAAAAGGAACCTTATTATATCTGGTCATTACATCTTGCCAGTATTTTGTTGCGCCGGTTTTTTTCAGGCTGCTGTCAATAATCGGCGAGAATTTCTCTGTGAGTGCAGGTGACGTAGTAGTGTTGAAATAATTCGTAGCCGCATTTTCTTCTCCCAAAAGGATGGTTTTCACATCGGAAATACTCATTTGCTTGATAGCATCGGTAAAGATAGGCTTCGCTTCTAAAGCTGCATCTTCAGCAGCATGATTTACACTGGTGATCACCTGATCAACCATGTTGTCCAGCCCAAGAGAACGAAGGGTTTTCTCAATGTTTTTAGCTTCTTCCGGAAAAAGGATTTTCACATCTAGATTACCTAAATATCCGTCTTTTGCTCCCAAACGCTCGGCACTTAATCCGGTGGCTTTTTCCAATGCTTCCTTGATACCGGAATTAATTTCTGCATTGCTGGGAATAGTAATTCCCTGTGCTTTGGCATCAATTATGGAAGAAAAGCTAATTATCGACACTATGATATAGGTGAAGAATTGGCCGAATGAAAGGTGGGATTTATAATTCATGGTAAATTATTTGGGATCATATTCTATGAGTGTGGTAAATAGGAAGTTGACGCCTCACTCGTATTTTGGTTTATCTACGAAGCTATTGGCAATTAGGGTTAAGTGTCCAAACGGATAGTTCACCTTGCAGTTCCGCTAGGATAGATTTTTTAATTGAATTGACTTACTTACTTGAAAAAATATGAGGATGGATTTTGCCAAAATCTCCTGTTGACAATTTACATCAACCCCTCAATCACCTCAGGAAAATGGGCATGCTCCAACGCATGCACTTTCTCTGCGATAGAATCTGGTGTATCGGACTCTGAAAGTGGGACAGACGCCTGAAAAACGATCCTTCCCTCATCGTAATTTTCATTAACCAAATGGATAGTGATACCAGTTTCGGTGTCGCCGGCAGCTTTTACTGCTTCATGTACGAAGCTTCCGTACATTCCTTTTCCGCCATATTTAGGCAAAAGTGCTGGGTGAATATTCACCATTTTATCTGGAAAAGCTCTGGTCAATTCAACTGGGATTTTTAGTAAAAAACCAGCTAGAATGACCCAGTCGATCTTTTCTGCTTTAAGTTTCTCCAGTAAATCACCAGCATCCATTTCCTTTCGGGTAAAAGTAATTGTAGGAACCTCGAATTTCTTTGCGCGCTCCAGCACAAAAGCATCTGCCTTGTTCGAAGCCACCAAAGCAATCTTCGCTTTGTCGGAAGATTGGAAATGTTCCATTATTTTTTCGGCATTGCTACCAGATCCAGATGCTAGGATTGCGAGACGTTTCAACGAGTTGATAGTTTTTGGTGGATTGCGAAATTAACGTATATCTGCTTCAAAGGCGCAAAGGCGATTGGCTTTTTAACTTTTGAGTTTTTTTGATCCTCAAAATGTTTTGAATTGATGACATAAAAATGTTTCTCACGTTACCGCTTTACCAGAGGCATGAATGTGCTATTTTCCATAGGTTTTAGTCTATTACCCACTTAGCTTCGTTTCTTGTGAAAACACTTTATTCAATGAGCAAAATATTTCTAGTCGTCACCATTTTAATTGTAGCAAGCAGCTGTGCATTTCGCTCAGTTCATCGTCACAAAGACATCACTTATACAGATTCGAATGCGAATCTTCCTACGAAACAATTGGATGTATATGCTCCCAAAAAAGCTGATAATCTACCTGTAATGGTGTTTTTCTACGGAGGAAGTTGGGAAAGTGGAGAGAAGAAAATTTATAATTTTCTTGGAAATAGGTTAGCTAGGAGAGAAGTGATTGTAGTGGTTGCGGATTATCCTCTGGCATCTGAATACACCATTCCAAGTATGCAGGAAGCAGCTTTGGAGGCTGTGAATTGGACGAAGGATCACATTGCTGATTTTGGTGGTGATACAGATCGGATATTCGTCTCAGGTCATTCTGCAGGTGGGCATTTGGCTTCCTTGATTGCAGTGAAGGAAGCGGAATTAGCTCCTTCGGAAAATGGGAATAAGTTGGCGGGGTCGATCTTAATTGACGCAGCTGGTCTGGATATGTATAGCTATTTGCAAGAAACCGGCAAAGGAGAGGGCAAGAAGTACTTAAATGCATTTACCGATGACCCAGCAGTTTGGAAGGAATATTCTCCGATGTACTTTTTGACCGATGATTTGTCGCCTATGCTGATATTGGAAGGTGAGCGTACATATCCTAGCATTCAAGGTAGTCGTGAGCGATTTATGAAGCGAGTTGGAGAAGTGGGAATTGAAGATGTTACGGTGAAAATCTATCCTAAGAAAAAGCATATTCCGATGATCACTCAGTTTCTATGGACACCGGGAAGAGTGTATAGAGACGTGTTGGGGTTTATAGAGGATAATTGAATTTATGGTCAAATTATTGAAATCAGATTCATCGGTACACATGCTGAATATGACAAAATTGATGCTATTACCATTTAACTAATTGTGGACATGGATAGGGATTTACCTGAGGTAGATCCAGTAGAAATGATTAAAATAAGAATGGAAGATTTTGGCTTTAATACTACAACTTTGGCCAAGGAAAATGGAGATAAAGGAACCGTTAGTAAAGTGCTAAATTATAAGCAGTCACTTTCATTGGCTATGATCAGGAAATTTAGCCATCTTCTTAAAATCCCTGCAGAAAGGCTGATAAAAGAATACCCTTTGAAAAAGGCTATTTGAAGAGCGACTAGGGATTGCTTATTTCGAAAGACTTTCCATCAATTCCTCAGGAGTAATCACTTGCAAATAGGGCTTTGAAAGTTTGAGGAAATCACGGTCTGATGTCACGATAGCATCTAGATTGTGATCAAAGGCAATTTGAAAAAAAATGGCATCTTCAATGTCTGGAAACTTCATTGCTAGAGCATTCTGGACATCACTTTTTTTACCATCTAAAAAGTCAAAATTAGGAATAAGGTTAGTTAAAATTTCAGATGTTTTTTCATAATCTAAAAACTTGAGCATAATATAAGCACATGTTTGAACAACTCCAGTTGTAATGAAACCTTGAATTTTGCCAGTTGATAAGTGTTTGAGTATTATTGAAAATTTCTCTGGATCAGCATTCCTTTTAATAGTTATATCTAGAAGTACATTTACATCAAAGAAGATCTTCATAACCCATTTTTTTTGCTTTGGCTTTATAGTATTCTTCTTTGTAATCGTAGTTCTCTGGAATATCAAATTTTGGTAACGATTTCATGTATTCAACCAAGGTCATTCCATTTTTCAGCTTAGGCTTTGGCTTCACTAATGCTTCAAAATGTTCTTCCACAAGACTTGAAACGCTTGTGTCATTCTGAACAGCGTAAGTTTTGACCTTGTCTAGTAAGTTTTCCTCGATGGTAATATTGAGTCGCTTCTTCATAAATTTATGCGCATGATTCGAAAATTATACGCATAAATATATTAAACAGTTTCTAACTTATTGATATATAGGGTATAAATTTGATCTGTAAACTTTTAATTTTTCAATCTTCCAATCTCTAATCAACTAGGATCCACATCCACCACAAACCTAACCGAACGAAACTCAGGCCTCGATTTTAGCTCCTCCGTGATTTTCCACAGATACTCCTTGAAGACTACAGCCGTATTACTCGCGCGATCCAACTTGATTAAGCTCTCATATTGATACTGATTTTTGATTCTAGCAATAATCCCTTTCTCTGGGCCTAAAACTATTTTCTTGACTGGGATCTCTGCCATTCCATGATGAAGATTTAGTGCCGCTTTTTCGGCTACTTTATAATCGGTATGTCGTGTGGTGATCTTTACCAGTTTTACAAAAGGTGGATAGTAGAATTTCTTTCGGTCATGAATCTCATGATTGAAAAACTCAAAATAATCTCCCTTAATCACCTGAGCATATATCGGAGTTTCTGGATCTCTGGTTTGCACAATTACTTGTCCTTGCGCTTCTCTACGTCCTGCGCGACCTGCCACCTGAGTGATCTGCTGATAGGCTCTTTCGCCTGCACGGAAATCGGGGAAATTCAGAATTCGATCTCCATCCCAAATCCCCACAACCGTCACTCTACCGAAATCCAGCCCTTTGGTGATCATCTGCGTGCCTACTAAAATATCTAAATTTCCAGCTCCAAATTCATCTAAGATACGCTGATAGCCATGCTTGTTTCTTGTCGTGTCCAGATCCATTCTGCCGATTCTGGCTTCTGGAAAAAGTAAGCTCAGCGTTTCCTCAATACGTTCAGTTCCCATTCCCATCGTAGTCAGTTGCGTACTACCACAAGCAGGGCAGGAGCTAGGACTTTTCTCTTTGTATCCGCAGTAGTGGCAGCGCAGTTCTTCAGAAAACTGATGGTAAGTAAGACTGACATCACATTGCACGCATTGGCCTGTCCAACCGCAATCCTCACATTGAATATATGGTGAGTAGCCTCTTCGGTTTTGGAAAATCAAAACTTGCTCTTGCTTAGCTAGTGCATCTTGGATTTTCTCTCGTAGAATACGAGTCGTATCTAATTTGAGCAAGTTCTTGCGCTTATCTGCTGCCAAATCTGCCAAGTGGAATTGCGGCATGCTGGCATCACCAAATCGATGAGTCAATTCTACATAGCCGAATTTGCCTTGACTGGCATTGAAATAAGACTCAAAAGAAGGTGTAGCCGAACCCAAGAGCGTCCTAGCCTGATGAAAATAAGCAAGCATAATCGCAGAATCTCTGGCTTGAAATCTTGGTGCAGGATCAAATTGCTTATAGCTCGACTCATGTTCTTCATCCACGATGATCAGTCCCAAACTATCAAAAGGCAAGAAAATAGATGAGCGAACCCCCACCACAAATGAAAATCTTCCGCTAAGTACTCCATTCCAAACTTCGACTCTCTCATTATCAGAGTACTTCGAATGATACACACCCATTTTACTTCCGAAAACCTTTTTAAGGCGGGAAACGATTTGGGTAGTAAGTGCTATTTCAGGTAGAAGCAATAAAACCTGTGATCCAGAATTCAGCACTTCCAGAATCATTTGTATATAAATCTCTGTTTTTCCACTACCAGTTACTCCATGAAGCAAGACTGATTGCTTGCTTTCAAATTGTTGCTTTATCTCTTCAAATGCTGCTTGCTGACTGGTTGAAAGTGAGGCAGGTTCTGACTCAGGCTCTTCTTCTGGAATTCTATTGACTACAACCTTAAAAGATTCGAAGATTTCGTTTTTGATCAAAGTTTTCAGCGAACTCTCAGAATCTCCTTCTTCCAGCAATCGCGCCTTGTCCACTCCGTATGCATTAGATTTTGGGAGCTTCATTACTGGCACGTCACGAAGGTATTTCAAGAGGATGGATTCCTGTTTTGCTTTGGTAGCTACAGCTTCAAAAACGGTTTGAAGCGCATTTTTATTAGCTGCTATTTCGGGATTAAGTCGGATTCTGGTTTCTACTTTCGGCGTGTATTTTTCCTGAACTTTCTCGAAAATTAGTATCGCCTCTTTCTTTACCAGGCTTTTGAGAATTGGATGAATGCTTTTAATAGCTAGTACTTTTTCGCAGTCCTCATAAGAAATCTCAGGCTTGCTTTCCAGCACGTCCAAGATCAGGATTTCCCGATCATCCAGCGGGTATTTGCTTGTTTCTCTGTCGAAATTAGGATTGAGCTGAACCTTGCTTTCACTGCTCAATCTCAGTCCTGAAGGCAAGGCAGCATGCATCACTTCACCTATGTGGCAGAAATAATATTTCGCCATCCATACCCAAAAACGGATTTGTAGTGGGTTGACGCTGGGTTGCTCATCCAGAACCTCTAGAATCGGCTTAGCTTGATATGCTTGTGGAGGTTTGTTATGTACTTTACCTATGATTCCTGTGAGGACTTTTTTCTTACCAAACTGCACAATCACACGCGAACCAAGATTGATTTCAGGTTGCATGGAATAGGGGATGCTGTAAGTGAACATCCGTGGAATCGGCACAGGCAGTATAATGTCTGCGAAATTATTTCCGCTATCGGCAGGGAATAAATCTTGATCTCCAAACAGGCTTTCCAAGGATTAGGCTAAATAAGGGAGTTGAGAAATCGCTTCTTCACGACTGCTTACTGGCTTGCGGCAGGCATGATCAAAGCACACATAAATTAAAGCATTTCCTGCTGCATCAGGCGTCTTGTCTGCAAGAATCGCGGCATTTTCTGTCAAACTTTCTGAGAATGCTAGAACAGAGTTAGGCATGTAATTTTTCTGAAATTCGCTAGCCTTCACTATCGCTCCATTTCCTACAATTGCAAGCTCAGCCGTTGGAACAAGTTTTTCTAGAAACAAACTTGCCCAATTACACAGAAAACTCGGTTCTTTTAGGATCAGCTCCTTCATTCCTCCCAGCATTTTGGATGCGAGATCTGAGTATTTTTCTTCGTAGGTGAAAAGGGAAAGACGATGAAGATTTCTTGCCATAACAGAATTGGAAGCAGGGATGACATTGTCAAAAAGCTCTTTTTTATTGGCAATGAGTTTTTCAGCTTTTGGGTTGTTGAAATAGAAAAACCCATCTGTTTCATCGTAAAACTCTGCAATACAAAAATCTGTTAGTGATCGAGCAAAGTCCAGCCATCTGGCATCTCCAGTGGCCTCAAAAGCCATCATACTTGCTTTGATCACGGTAGCATAATCTTCCAAAAAGCCTGGAGTGTAAGCGCTTCCATTTTTGTAAGCTCGATTTAAAACTCCATTTACTACTAGTTTATCCTGTAGAAATTCTAGGTTTTTGATCGCAAGGTTAAGCATACTTTTTTCGCCGGTAGCATAGTACCCTTGAATCAAACCAGCGCTCATTAGGCCATTCCATCCACTGAGAACTTTATCGTCTTTTCCCGGGTAAATGCGTTGATTTCTTACTTCCAGAAGCTGAGCTTTTACATCTTTCAGTTTGGCTTGAAACTGATCGATACTCATCCCGAAATCCTCCGCAATTTTATTTTCAGATATGGTTTGAAACAAAATATTTACTCCTTCTTCCCAGTTACCACCAGCCTTAAGGTTGTAGAGCTT
The DNA here is from genome assembly GCF_002150505.1 of Algoriphagus ratkowskyi. GTDB lineage: Bacteria > Bacteroidota > Bacteroidia > Cytophagales > Cyclobacteriaceae > Algoriphagus > Algoriphagus ratkowskyi. Next base: position 158,085 of record NZ_MSSV01000002.1, on the reverse strand, counting down.
ACTGAACCAAGGCATCTCATCGGGAATTAGGTTGAGCAGTTCCTCGTATTTCCATACATAGAATTTTCCTTCCACACCCTCCGAATCAGCATCCTGAGCGGCATGAAATCCTCCTTCTCCATTTAGCATTTCTGCTTCTAACCAAGCGACTGTTTCAGATACTTTTTCCTTGAAAAAAGTTTCGCCACTCACTTGATACGCTTTTGCATAAAGCTCCAAAAGTTGCCCGTTATCATACAGCATCTTTTCGAAATGCGGTGCAAACCACTCTCCATCCACAGAATACCTAGCAAATCCACCGCGTAACTGATCATAAATCCCACCCATACCGATTTTGCGAAGCGTAAAAAAGACATTCTCCTGAAGCTCAGTATTCTTGGCCAACAACGCATAGTCCAATAAAAAACTCCAGATCGTCGGCATTGGAAATTTAGGAACGCGATTCATTCCACCCCATTCAGGATCTAGCTGAGAAGTTATTTTAGCAATGATTTCTGTAAGTTCGTCTGGATCTAGTTCCTGATTACCAGCCGAAATTCCGTATTTCTCTGTTTCCTTTCTGTTGAGCGTATTCCCAAATCCTTCTGCGCTTTCAGCCAATTGATCTTCGTGCTTATCAAAAGCATCAGCGATGTTGGACAGCAAGCCTTTCCACTGCTGATTTGGGAAGTATGTTCCGCCGTAAAATGGTTTTTGGTTGGGCATCAAGAAAACATTCAATGGCCAACCACCTTGCACGCCCATCGCCTGCACTGCGTCCATGTAGATATTGTCGATGTCTGGACGCTCTTCTCTATCGATCTTAATGCAGACAAAATTCGCATTCATTAACTCTGCCGTAGCTGCATCTTCGAAACTTTCCCGCTCCATCACATGGCACCAATGGCAGGCCGAATAGCCAATGGAAACCAGAATCGGCTTATTATCAGTTTTCGCTTTTTCCAATGCTTCAGCTCCCCAAGGAAACCAATCCACTGGATTGTGCGCATGTTGAAGTAGGTAGGGGGATTGGGTATGAATTAGGCGGTTGGACATCTTTGATTGAAAAATTTTAAGAATGGAAAATTTAGAGGAATTAACCCTCGAAGGGTTTTGAGCCCTTCGAGGGGTTTGGGATTTAAACCCTTGGAGGGTTTAGGGATTTAATTCTTTTGATCTCTTTTGAAAAATCAAATTCTCCATTCAATCGTTCCAGCTTTTGGAGAAGATTGTTCAGGAATTTGAGATTCGCTTCACTTTTAGGATTTAATGGGCGATGAGCCAGTTCCTGAATTATTTTTTGAATTAGCGTAGTTTTTTGCTGAGTTTCTATGCTAAAGTTGGATGCTTGCCATTTTTCCCAAATGTAATTCTCTGCTTCTTGGCTGGGATGAATTAGATCTTTCGCATAAAAGCGATAGTCTCGTAATTCATCTATAAGTATTTCGTAAGCAGGAAAGTATGATACTCTACTGTTTCCTTTTTCTAACTCATGACATAATACTCTAAGAAGACTTTTGCTCAGCTGGTTTTCCGGGATTCCATCTTTGATATGACGAACAGGGCTGACAGTCAAAATGATATTTAAGCCTGGGCAAACTCTCGATAAATTGTCAAATAGCAACCAGAGCTTGTCCTTCATTTCTTCTAATGTCAGTAATCGCTTGGTGAATTTTGAGGCAGCTTGCTTATGACAATTAGCTACCGTTTCGCCACTGTCTTCCAACTCATACACCCAAGCTGTGCCAAGTGTGAGAATCAAATGTGTTCCGCTTTCTAAATATTCCTGAACTAGATTTCTTTGTGCCAAAAGCTTTTGAACAAGGGCCTCTTTAGAATCTGCTACCAAATCAGAGTGACTTGAGTAGTGAAAAAAAAGACCGTCTCGCTCTATAATTTCTGCCTCTTCAAAATGATCTCGGAGAAGTGCGCCTTCTAGTAATTTCACTAAAGAATAGGGATTAAAAATCGTCCCAAAAGGATTGACCAAGCAATTGAATTTATGATCTACTAATTTCTGTCCTATCGTCTGCGCAAAGCAAGACCCCATACTCAGGATTTTACTCTGATGGGAAATAGGAAATGGAGATTCTGGAATCGAAATAGGAGTGAACCACTGCATAACACGAAAATAAGGAATTGTGATGGATTTCGGATTTTAACCGCATTACGACACAGTTGCCCTGCTTCTCCAGAAGCTGGACTGTTTACAAAGTAGCAAACTTTTTAGTTGCAGGTAAGTCGTCTATTTGCTTCTTACCACTTTTCACAACTTACCTTTTACGGTTAACTTATAAATCACTTAGCCACTCTGTTCGAATCTCACAAACAGTTTCCCTGTTGTTGCTAGATTCCTCTCGAATGACTATCTAATGCATGATTTTATTATTTTCTAGAAGTTTTTCAGCATTTCTGTGCTTTTTCCCAAAAGTCAGAGACTAATAGAGTAAAAGAAACCAAATGAACAAAGAGGAAGAGTTTGTCAGCCTTATTCACCAAAATCAAGGACTGATTTATAAGATTGCTTCAATCTACTCTCGTGAGAAGGAGGAGCAAGATGATCTTTATCAGGAGATTGTTTACCAGACTTGGAAGTCATTTGATAATTTCAAAAATGCAGCTAAACCAAGTACATGGTTGTATAGAGTTGGTATGAACACGGCAATTACACATTTGAATCGCACCAAGAAGCGACTTCAAGTGGTGCCGCTACAGGATGTGAAATTGCAATTTGCAGAATCTGGCGACACTGAAAAGGAAGAGAAAATCCAGCAACTCTATGCGCAAATCAGAAAGCTGAATCTACTCGATCGGGGAATTGTGTTTCTCTTTTTGGAAGGAAAAAACTATGAGGAGATAGCAGAAATATCAGGGATCTCTGAAAGCAATGTGGGGACAAGAATGTCTAGGATTAAAGCCAAGTTAAAATCAGGAATTACTACTCAAACAAACTAAAAATGGAACTCGAAGAAATGAAATCACTGTGGTCTGACCTTAGTGTGCAAGTAGAAAAACAGGATAGAATTCAAAAAGAATTGCTGTTACAGATTACCAAGCAGAAATTTAGAGATAAACTGAATAGCGTCAGAATTCCAGAGATTTTGGGATCATTAGTTTGCGTAGTTTATGCTATGTATTTACTATCGAGATTTGGAGATTTTGAGTTATGGTATAATCAGATTCTAGCTTTGGTTACTATTTTCATATTGATCGCTTTACCTACAGCTAGTTTATTAGCCATTAAGGGAATGCAGAACGTACGCATAGACGCTGAAACACCAGCAACGATTTTGGATAAGTTTACTAAGAGTAAAATTCGATTTTGGAAGGTGCAGCGTTATGGGGTGATTTTTGGCTCGTTAGTGATGGTTACAATATTGCCTCCTTTGGCTGAATTGAGTGACAATAGTGAAATGATAGCAAATCCAACTTTCTGGATGATATACATTCCTGCTGGCCTTGTTTTTATGTATTTGTTTAGCCGTTGGGCTTTGAAAAAGTATAAAGGAGTTATAGATTCATCTGAAAAAATTCTTCTTAAAATTGAATAACTGTTATGAAAAAGGAGCTACTTAGCGCAGCTCCCTTTTCGAAATTATTTCATTTCTTCATTCTTGATTTCTTCCCATAGTCTCCTCACTTGCAGATCACCATATCCGTAAATTGCATACTTGACATGAAAAGCACGGAATATTTTCCCGAAATCATCTGTCCCCAATTGAGCAGCGATTTCTTTCAGTGCCTCTTTTGGCTTACCCAGATATTCACCATGAGGAATAGATTCTTTCCAGGCCAATACAGCTGGATATAGAAAGGGGATTTCGGGAAGTACCTGCTTAGAAAGTGTAATTCCCTCCGACACATCTTTTCTTTGATAGATGTCCCACATATCTACTAAAACGTGTCTTTCATTTTGGGTTAGTGCCTTGGCATTTCTGTAGGCTTCTTCGAGTTGGGGCTCTTTCATCCCACCAAAACCTTCGATTAGATCGGTAGTGGGACTTATTAGATAAAGCTGCCCTTTGTGGGACTTCAATAGGTCAACCACGAACCATAAATTGACTTGGCAAAAAAGATCATTCTCAAACCACAAATAGACCTGCGTAGCAGAAGTTGCTGTTAGTATCTTCTCAATTTCCGAGATCACTTCGGCTAAATAATCTTTTTCAGTAGCTTCCGGATAAGTTGTGGATAGGTAATTGGCACGAATAATAGCAAATTCTTCGATAGAATCAGCAGCTACAGGTCCATCGACTAGACACTCGCGAAGTACTGCGATATTACCAGGAATACTAGCAGGAAATGCTTCTGCTAGCGAATCCCCATTCAAAATATGGAGCATATTTATTGATTTTTAGTTTTAATTAAATTTATGGAAGTTCTAATCATTTCCCTAAGAACTACTTCATCAATATCTGCTAGTGTATTGATGTAGAGGCAGCCTTTTGATTTTTTATGTTTACCGAGATTTGCTAGAAAAGGTTCTAAATGGGCATTTTCAAGCATTATATAAATTGTAATAGCCTGTTTTCTAGGGGAAAAGCCTACAGGAAACCATTCCAATTCTTTACCTGAAGGATAGATGTACTTGTAGGCCCCAAATCCAACTATACTTGGCCCCCACATTACTGGTTCTTCATTAGTTGCTTCCTTGAATAGTCGTAGCAATTTCAGCCCATCAATCTTGCGAATCGGTGGTGCTATTGCATTGAGAAAGTCAATTACAGAGGCATCGGTTGCGTTGGTTTTAAGTTCTGACACGGGAATTAGGCTAGTGATTCATGAAGGAAATGCGTTTTGTTAGCTGATAAATAGCTTGAGATTTGGTCACTTATTTAGAATTAGATTTCTACAAAGTATTACAAAATCACGAGTTCAAACGAGCTATTTGCCATTTATCTTAATCTAAATATGCTCATAAACAGAAATCAGTAAATTGAGCGATCCAAAATATAACAATATGAAATTAAGAGTTATTACAATTTTAGTCCTTAGTATTTCGCTCAGTTTATTTCAAGCTGAAGTTATAGCTCAAGGAACTTATCAAACTCCTCCCAAATCAATTGCTGATTTGGTGAATGCGCCTAGCACACCATCGGTTCGGTTTAGTAAAAACGGAGATTGGATGCTAGTGATGGAGAGGTCTGATAGTCCTAGCATTGAAACACTTTCACAACCTGAATTGAAAATTGCAGGTATGCGAATCAACCCAGCTACTTCTGGACCTAGCCGTCAGATAGGTGTAGAAAATATAAAAATCAAGAAAACTCAAACCGGAGAAGAAATTCAGATTACAGGGTTACCAGCTCAGCCTAATATGGGTGGGATGAGTATTTCAGATGATGAGAAATACATGGTTTTTACGCAGAGCGATGCTGATGGAATTAGTCTTTGGTTAGTTGATTTGACTACAAATTCAGCTAAGAAATTGACAGATAAAATCGTCAATGATGTCTATGGAAATTCTGTGCTTTGGACTCCAGGGAATAAGCTGCTGGTGAAAGCAGTGAACCCAACACGTGGCTCTATTCCAGTGAGACCGTCGGCTCCGGCAGGTCCAATCATCCAAGAAACTACAGGAGATGCAGCACCAAGCAGAACCTACCAGGATTTATTGGAGAATCCATACGACGAAGCGCTTTTCGCTTATTTCATGGATTCCCAATTAATGGAAATTGATTTGGAAGGAAATAAAAAGCCAATTGGCCCAACTGGAATGATCAAATCAATGGATCTTTCTCCAGACGGAAGTTATCTAATGGTTGATTTGATAAAGAAGCCATTCTCCTACTTGGTGCCAGCGAGCAGATTTCCATATGATGTTGAGATTTGGTCAAAAGAGGGTAAGAAAGTAAAAGCTTTAGCACAGATCCCATTGGATGAAAATAGACCTACAGGATTTGACGCTACGGTGACAGGACCTAGAAACATCAACTGGAGGGCTGACAAAGCTGCAATGCTCTATTGGGTAGAAGCGCAAGATGGCGGAGATGGACGAGTAGAAATGAAAGAGCGTGATATCGTTTATACATTGGCGGCACCTTTCTCAGGATCAAAGCAAAAACTTGCTACATCGGCGTATAGATTTGGTGGTATTGCATGGGGAGATGACTCCTTCGCGATTCTTAGCGAGCGCTGGTCAAGTAGCAGAAAAGACATGAGATCTGTGATAAACCCATCTAATTCATCGCAAGCTAAGCAGGTCATTATAGACAGGTCATCTGACGATCTATACAATGATCCAGGAGATCCAGTGATGACAGAAAATGAATTTGGTGAGTTAGTGTTGCTTCGAAAGGGAGATTTGTTGTATATGAGAAGCCCAGGAGGTTCAGATGAAGGCGATATGCCTTACCTATCTACTTTCAATACCAAAACGAAGGAAGAAACAATCCTGTGGAGATCGCAGGCTCCATATTATGAGCGAGTGGCAAAAGTTCTAAATGACGATGCTACCGAATTCATCACCATTAAAGAGAGTACGGATATCCAGCCAAATTACTGGTTAGTTAATACTAAGAAGAGAATCGCTCCTCAGCAAATAACCAATTTCGATAATCCATATGAGTCTATCAAAGGGATTCAAAAGCAATTGGTTACTTATGAGAGAAATGATGGTTTGAATCTATCAGCTGTGATTTATACTCCAGAGGGTTTTGAGGCAGGTAAAGATGCTCCACTTCCTGTTTTGATGTGGGCATATCCTAGGGAATACAAATCCAAAGAAGTTGCTTCGCAAGTAAGAGGTTCGCAGTATTCTTTTACACGCGTGAGTTCTGGATCTCCTCTTTTCTGGGTGACTCGTGGTTATGCGGTCATGGATAGAACTGAGATGCCAATTGTTGGAGAAGGTGAAAAAGAACCTAATGATTACTTCCTCGATCAGCTAGTAGCTAATGCCGAAGCTGCTATAGATGAGATCGTGGAGTTAGGAATAGGTGATAGAAATAGAATAGCAGTGGGAGGGCACTCATATGGTGCTTTTATGACAGCTAATTTACTTTCACATACTGACCTATTCGCTGCAGGCATAGCAAGAAGTGGCGCATACAACAGGACGTTGACTCCATTCGGATTCCAATATGAGCAGAGAACTTATTGGGAAGCTCCAGAAGTTTATTTCAACATGTCTCCATTCTCATTTGCCCATAAAGTAAAAACACCTATTCTTTTGTTACACGGTCAGGCTGATAACAATTCAGGGACTTTTCCTATTCAGTCCGAGCGCTATTACAATGCACTGAAAGGCCATGGTGCTACAGCGAGATTAGTGTTCTTACCAAATGAAAGTCATGGCTATGCAGCAAAGGAGTCTATCAATCACATGCTGTGGGAAATGGATAATTGGTTGGAAAAATATGTGAAAAATAAAAATGAGATCGAGGTAAGCAAATAACGCTTTATTTACGACTATTCTAAAAACCTACTTTTTACATAAATTTGTAGAAAGTAGGTTGTGTTTTGGGGGTTATTAGTTAGTTATTCTAGCTAATAAATATTTATTGCCATATAATTTGGGGTTATTTTTGAAAATATCTGTTTTTTTTAAAAAAAACACTTTGTTAATCCATAAACGATGTTAATTTTGGATAATTCAAAACCCAAATATAATTTCATCAAGTGCTCGATTTCAATGAAGTTGTGTGATCTATTTTTTTCGCGCCAATCCGAAATCTGACACTATTAATTAAAGGATAATGAGAGTTATTTCCGATTCACAGAACTTGTTTTTAAAGGATCATTTATATCTGTTTTCTCAGATTTATCTATAGAATCCCAACCTTCCACTAACGTCTTATTTAAGAAAAACACAGCTTCAAGGCGGAGCTGTGGTTGTATACAATTAAATTAACTTTAATGAAAAAAGCATTACTCAGTATGCTCTTTGGATTACTGATTTCCAGTGCGGTATTTGCGCAGCAGCGTAGTATATCTGGAAGGGTTATATCAGTAGAAGAGCCCGACGGACTCATAGGAGTCAACATTTTGGTGAAAGGAACTCTCACAGGTGTAGTGACCGATTTGGATGGTTATTACACTGTTCAGGTTCCAGATGGTGCTAATACGTTAGTATTTAGCTATATAGGTTATCTGAAGAAAGAGGAAGTTATTGGAAACAGATCTGAGATTAATGTGACTTTGGCTCCGGATTCTCAGAATTTGGAAGAAGTAGTTATTACCGCTTACGGTGGAACTATTGATAAGGGTAATTTCACCGGATCTGCAGTGTCAATCAAAGGCGATAAAATTGCGGATAGACCGATCAACAATATCGTAAATGCGATAGAAGGTCAAGCTCCTGGTGTGATCACAACATCGGCGTCTGGACAGCCCGGTTCAACTCCTGTAGTTAGAATTCGTGGTGTGGGTTCTGTGAACTCATCTTCATCACCACTTTACGTAGTAGATGGTGTTCCTTTTGATGGAGATCTTTCTAATCTTAACCCATCGGATATTGCAGATATGACTATCCTTAAGGATGCATCATCCTCTGCATTGTATGGTGCTCGTGCTGCTAACGGTGTGATCATGATTACTACCAAAGTTGGTAAGAAAAATGAGCCATCTTTCAATTTGAAGATTCAACAAGGATTCTCAGGAAGAGCACTTCCTGAATATGATCGTGTGAATCCAGATCAGTATTATCCACTTGTTTGGGAGTCATTGAACAACAGTAGATTGGGCGCCGGTCAGTCTGCTGCAGCATCTGCTCAATACGCATCTGACAATTTGATTGACAACGTTTTAAAATATAATATCTACAATGTCCCTAATAAGGAGGTAGTAGGTTTAGATGGAAAATTGAATCCAAATGCAGTTAGTAATTTCGAAGGATTAGATTGGTTTGACGAATTGCAGAGAACTGGAGATAGAAAAGAGTACAATATGACGTATTCTGGTGGATCTGAAAAGACTGATTTCTATACTTCTATCAATTATTTGAATGAGCAGGGATTTGTTATCAAGTCTGATATCGAAAGATTCACTGGTCGTGTGAATGTAAATACACAGGCAACTAAGTGGTTGAAGACAGGCTTGAACCTTTCTGCTACGATGAGTGAGGGTAATAATTCTAGATCTACTGGTAGCTCTAGTTATGTTAATCCGTTCTTCTTCGCAAGAAATATTGGGCCAATCTACCCAGTATATGCACAAAACATGCAAACTGGTGGTTATATTCTGGATGAAGCTGGAAATCAAATATATGATACAGGTAACCTATCTGAACTAGGTCTTCCAAGTAGAGGTGCTGATGCATCTGCTGGTCGTCATGCAGTACAAGAAACCTTGCTTAACATAGACTCTTTCGATAGAGATGCATTATCAGCTAGAGCGTATGTAGAAGCTACCTTCCTTAAGAATTTCAATATCAGAACAAATATCTCTACAGATATGGAGTCTCAGCTAAACATCGGTTACGATAACCAAATCGTAGGTGATGGTGCTCCAGCAGGTAGAACAAATAGAGGAAATGTCAGAACGAATTCAGTGACATTTAATCAAATTCTCTCTTACTCTAAGCTATTCCAAGAGAAGCATTTTGTTGAGGCATTAGTTGGACATGAGAATTATAATCTACAAATCAATAGACAATACTTAGGTAAGCAAGATCAGATTTTGGCAGGTAATATTGAGCCAGATAACTTTGTAACTACAACTTCAGGTACTGGTAGAGTAGATGTGGATAGAATCGAATCTTACTTCAGTAGAGTAAATTATGTTTATGAAGATAAGTATTCCTTCTCAGCGTCATTAAGACGTGATGGATCTTCCAGATTTTACGAAGATGTAAGATGGGGTAATTTCTTCTCCGTAGGTGGAGCATGGAGCATAGATCAGGAGAACTTCTTCAACTCTAGCTACCTGCAAATGATGAAATTAAGAGCTTCTTATGGCCAGGTAGGGAACAACCAGATTCAGAATTCTAACGGAAGTCCGAGTTATTATCCATGGCAGGCACTTTATGACTTAGGTTATAACAATGCTTCTGAGCCAGGAATCTTGCAAGCATCTTTATCAGCAAGAGAACTTCTATGGGAGTCAAATAATACTTACGATATAGGTTTAGACTTTGCTTTTGGAAATAGATTCCAAGGTACTCTTGAATATTTCTATAGAGAATCACAAAATTTACTATTCCAAGTTCCTTTATCATTGACTACAGGATTAGAAACTAGAGTTGAAAATATTGGTACTATGTCTAATCAAGGCATCGAGTTTAGTATTGCTGGTGATATCGTACGAACTGGTGATTTCACATGGAATTTGGGATTGAACGTCTCCACATTTGCCAACGAATTCAAGAAGTTGCCATTTGAGGAGCAAATCAACGGAACTAAGAAGTACGAAGTAGGAAGTTCAATCTATGATTTCTGGTTGAGAGACTGGTATGGTGTAGATCCAGAGACAGGTGAAGGCCTTTTCAGAGCTGACGAATACTCTGAAGATGATGCTAATATTAAAATCATAGGGTCAGATACTTTGACAGTGGCGCAGGGCAATGCTAGATTTCACTATGCTGGAACTGCAATTCCTGACTTCTTCGGAGGTGTGACTAATACCTTTACTTATAAAGGATTTACACTAGGTGTGTTGATGAGTTTCTCTGTAGGAGGAGATATCTACGATGGTATTTATGGAGGATTGATGGATGCAGGTACTGAAGGTGGAGCTTTGCATACAGATATTCTTAATAGATGGCAGAAGCCAGGTGATATCACAGACGTTCCAAAAATGGACGTTACAGGTTCAGCTAATACGAATGTTGCATCAGATCGTTGGTTGGTATCTTCTAGTTATATAAACCTGAGATCTGTGAATCTTGCTTATAATTTACCTAAGCCATTTTTGAGCAGAATAAAGGTTAAAAATGCTTCGGTTTATCTAGCAGGTGAAAACTTGGGTTGGGGTTCTTCTAGAAAAGGTATGTATGTATCTGGTACTTTTAGTGGTACTACTTCTAATACCTTCACTCCAGCGAGATCATTCACATTGGGAGTTAATCTAACCCTTTAATTAGAAAGACTATGAAAAATATTATAAGTAAAATAGTTATTGCAGGAGCGCTACTAGTAGGCACGAGCTGCGCAGATGATTACTTGGACACAGTTCCAACCGATGCAGTATCTGAAGAGGCAGTATTTACTTCTACTCAGAATGCAATGGCTGCATTAAATGGGATTCACAGAATGCTTCATATCCGATTTGACAGTCAAGGACAGGCTGCAGAGAGTGGCGTGATGATCATGCGTGATGTACTAGCGGAAGATGTTGTATTTACTACTTCAGGAAATGGGTGGTATGTATCTACTGTTAGATGGTTGAATCACGTTAATGAAAATTCAGGAGATGTTCGCTTTGTCTGGAGATATTACTACAAGGTTATTGGTAACGCTAATATGATTATTTCCAAAATTGACAATGTTGTAGGTCCTCAAGCCGAAAAAGATGAGATAAAAGGTCAGGCTTTAGCCTACAGAGCTTGGGCTCATTTCAACCTTGTGCAAATGTTTGCCGAACGCTATAACGCTGGTGGCAGTAACTCTCAGCTAGGAGTGCCTATCGTAATAGAGCCAATATCAGAAGGTGGTGCTAGAAATACTGTAGAAGAAGTTTATGCACAGATAAACGTAGACCTTACTGATGCTTTAGCTCTTCTATCCACGAGTAGAAATGCTACTTCTCACATCAATATTGATGTGGCAAATGGAATTAAAGCTCGTGTAGCAATGGCACAAGGCAAGTTCACGGAGGCAGCTCAGGCTGCCAAAGCTTCCCGAGAAGGCTATGATTTAATGTCTGAAAGCCAATTGTATCAAGGTTTCAATAGCGTAGACAATCCAGAATGGATTTGGGGTTGTCGTCAGGTAGATGATCAAGGTACATTCTTTGCATCTTTCTTTGCTTACATGTCTGTTAACTTTAGCTCTACAAACATCAGAGGTAATCCTAAAGCAATTAATAAGTTGCTTTACGACAAGATCCCTGCTACTGATTACAGAAAAATTTTATGGGATGCCAATGCAGGGACTGCTTCTAAGAGAGATCCATTTATTGATGAGGTGACCTTGACTAGTTTCTCTAAAATCAATTACATGAATCGTAAGTTTCTTGCTCAGGCAAATGCGTCATCTGTAGGTGATGTGCCATATATGAGAGCGGCTGAGATGTATTTGAACGAAGCTGAAGCTTTAGCTAGAAGCGGAAATGATGCTGACGCTGCTCAGGTTCTATTTGATTTCGCTTCTACAAGAAATCCTGAATATGTTAGATCAACTAAAACGGGCAATGAATTAATTGAGGAAATCATGGTTCAAAGAAGAGTTGAACTATGGGGTGAAGGTTTCAGATTTTATGATTTGAAGCGCCTTAACTTACCACTTGATAGAGTTGGTTCCAATCACGTTGGATCAGTTATCAATGGTAAATACACTGAGGAAGCTGGCACTAACAACTGGCAGTGGCAGATCCCTATCAGTGAGATTAACGCCAATGACAACATGGTGCAGAATCCATTATAAGGTTTTTTGAAAATGTAAAAGGCCCGTGGAGAAATCCTCGGGCTTTTTTTTGATATTTTTTACCGACTAAACCTCGTAAAATTCTATTGGCAACTCGTCTGGATCAGCTATGAAAGTGAATCGTTTTCCAGTGAACTCATCCATTCTGATAGGTTCAGCAGTGACATCATGCACAGCCAAATGCTGAATGCATTCATCCAGGTTTTTCACGGCAAAAGCCAAGTGTCTCAATCCAGCTGCCTCCGGTCTAGATGCTCTATCCGGAGGTGAAGGAAATGAAAATAGTTCGATAATATAATTTGAATTCAGACTCAAGTCTAGTTTGTAAGACTTCCTGTAATCACGATAAACTTCTCTTACTATCTCAAGTCCTAATACTTCAGTATAAAACTTTTTGGAGCGCTCATAATCCTTGCAGATAATGGCAATATGATGAATATTTAATAATTGAATCACGGAAGTCTATTTAGTCCATTAGATGTTTTTTCAGAAAATCAGCAGTCGCTTGATCCACTTTTATCATATTTGACCACTTCATCCAGTGATGAGTATCTCCAGGAATAATGATGGATTCGTAAGGGTTCCCCAATTCTTCAAATCTCCGAATTATATAAGCTGTTTGAGCAACATCGACATTTCGGTCATCATCAGAATGAATAAACAGTACAGGAGAAGTCCACGTAGCCAAATCTGCCATGGGTGAAGATTCCCATGCTATCTTCTTGGCTTTGTCTAGATCAGGGGCAGCTTCATAAGTCTCTGGTAACTCATATCGTCCATCTAGGTCGTGAACTCCATGAATATCAACGCCCACTTTGAAGAGATCAGAATCTCTAGCCAACGCTAATGCTGTCAAGTATCCACCGTAGCTTCCTCCATATATCCCGATTTTATCGCCATTTACTTGAGATAACTTAGCTAAATATTCTCCTCCTGCTTTGATATCTTGGTATTCTACAGCTCCTTGATAATAGCCATTGGCCGGGCGGTGGAATTCATACCCATAGCCGATCCCTAACCTGAAATTCACAGATAGCACCACGAAGCCAAGCTCTGCCAAATACTGGTTGAGTGCGTATGTGTTGGAATAGTAATCCATGTAGCTCCAGCCCAAAAGCATCTGCCGCTGTGGTCCGCCATGGGCAAAGATAATTCCTGGTTTTGAAGTTGATCCGCCTTCTTTTTGGAACAATTGTCCATAGACCGTGGTGCCATCTGGAGCGGTGAATTTCACCTGTGTGGGAACTACTAGTGAGGCTTGAGGGAAATCTGCCGGGATAATACTCTCTTGTAATAGCTTGGTATTGATGCCATCATTAACTGCAATAAGGTGTGAACGCTGTGAATTAGCGCTGAAAAATGCTGTTTTTCCAGCGTTTCCGATCCATACAGGATAGGCTTCTATACCTTCTCCCTCCGTTATCCAATTAAGTTTTTTGCTTGCTAGATTTATAGCTCCAATGTGTCGACGATCTAAATCTTGAGGTTGAGATCCAGTATTTGCAGAGAAAATCAACTTTGATTTATCGGAACTTAGGTTGACCTGCTCGACCATATAATCACCTGGTGTAAGTAATGTAGTCTTACCTGAAGCAACTTCGAGTGCATATAAATGTTGCCAGCCATCTTCATAAGACTGGAAGATTAAGTTTCCATCTGCACTAAAGGAAAAGAATGGGTTTGGATATGAACCTCTAAGTGTCTCAGGAGCTTTCCATAGTTTTTTAGCTGTGCCTGATGATGCGTTTGCGATCCAGATTTCCCAAGGCGTGTGTCGCGGCTCTAGCACTGGATATTCAGCTCCTTTTCCTCCTTGAAGTCTGATAAAAGAAAGATGCTTTCCGTCGGGTGACCATTGAGGTATAACATCACGATGAAATGAAGGTGAAATCCATTGGATAGGTGTAGAGTTATCCTGAAAAATTCCCACCAAGGAATGTGATCCTCGATTGGAGACAAAAGCCAACTTGCTCCCATCAGGCGAGTATTGAGCGTAATTCACATTTCCCTTGACCTCAAAAAGCTGGGCTGGCTTAGCTGAGTTTTTTAAATCAACTGTCCAAACTTGCCCACCTTTTAGAAAGGCGAGTTGGTTAGGTGCCCCAACTATAGGATCGTCTGCTTCGGTGACAATTTCTATTTTTCCACCAGCTAGGTTGATTTTCCAAATCTGTACTTTAGGCAGAGTAGGGAGGTTTTGAGCATTAACGGTGGAGGAAGCATTGCCACCTCCATGATCCCCGCCGCGTACAAATATTATCCAGTTACCATCTGGCGTAAATTGCAAACTACTAATTTCCTGTCCGTCGTCTTCATTGAAATCAGTCAATTTTTTAGGGTCAAACGTTGGACCTTCTGCAAAATAGATGTTACGTTTTCCTTGCTCATTCATCGCCCAAGCTATTTTCTCGCCCGTAGGTGAGGAGGTGAGTTCAGAAGGGAAACTGAACTTTCCTACCTGCTCCATAGTGAAGGATTGGGAATGGACAGTCTGAGGTAAGAGGTAAATAGTAAATAGTAAGAGGTAGAAAGACTGTCCGATGATGAATTTGGGAAGTGTAGATATCTTCATGGTTTTAAAAATATAGTGTTTAGGATTTTGACTCTTGTTCTAGAAATTTTTCCAGTTCATAGGCAAGTGCTTCTTTGTCAGGAAGGCAAAGCCTTTTCCTAGTTCTAGAAGGAAGCTTTGCAGGTTAGCAACCAATCTGTTTTCCAATTCACTTTCTGAATAGGTCAGTGGATCTGGAATACCTAGAAATTCAAATACGTAAGGATCTTTGAGTATGTCGGTTGGATTCTGAATTTCGCTACCCTTCTCTGCTAGTTTTAAGACAGCTTTTTTGTCCTTGCTCAGTGCCAATCTGTGAAAAAGCATGCTCTTCATTTGTCTCTTCAATTCTCGTACACTCCATTTTTCCTTTTCACACTCTTTGGAGTAGAATCCGATTTCTAGGTTATTATCAGCTTTCAGGATTTCATAATAATGTCCCCAGCTCAATTTGTGGGACAGTGTCCCACTATTTCCAATTGCTTGATAAAGTTTACGCATGTAAAACAAGTTGGATCTACCAAATCCCTTTCCATACTGTAATGTCAAATCCCTAGAAAGACGATCCAAAACAGAACTTCCATATTCCAATTTTTCGTTGCCGCCCTGCTCAAATTCAACAATATGTTTTCCAATATGCCAGTAGGTCTGTACCAGAATAGTATTCACTGCTCGTCCTGCATTTTCCCGACCGAGAAGAAGAAGTTCTCCAATCCGGCTTTTGAGCGATTCGTATTTGTTCACTTCTGGCTTTGAGGTCATGGCAGTTCTTCTTTTAGTTCATCAGTGGGTCTTAATACTTATCGTGAATGTAATAAAGCACCTTCGTGAGCTCAGTTTTTAGCTCATTTCCCGAGATAGGATAATTATTCATAAGGCAGGAGAAATGCAGAATTTTCCCACTTTTAGTCAGTAAGTAGCCACTCAAGGCATTGCTCATAGATAGTGTGCCTGTTTTGGCATAGATGTAGGGAGGTTGACCTGGGTCTGAAGGATACCAATTACGAATCGTTCCTGATTCACCACCCGCTGGGAAATACGCTTTGATTTTCTCCAAAGGAACTTCCGATCGGATCTTGCCAAGCAATGCAATGATGCTTCGGGGAGTGAACATATTTTTGGAAGAAAGCCCAGAACCATCTACCCAAATAGGTTCGTCAGGTAGGTCTGCCAAAAGATTTTCCTTGGCATAAGCAATGGCGTCAGCTGTACTTAGCTTGTTGTCTAGTTGGTCTGAAACCAAGAGCAAAAGTTGTTCTGCTAGGAAATTGTCAGAGATTTTCATCATCTGCGAATAAATGCTGTCGGCGGCGGCTGTTTGAAGTTTTTTTGAATTGGCGCTGAGATAGGTTTCATTCTTGATCAACGTCACTTTTTTACCAAGTACTTCTGTAAGGGAATAAGCAGCTAATTCGGGTGAGGTCATAAAAGGGATATCAGTCTCAAAAGTACCTTCCCATTTTTCTGGAAGTTGATAGGTGAAAAGATTAGCATTTTGATCTCGCTGGAAATTATAACTTTTCCAGTTTTCTGGGGTTTCTGCTTTTAGTAAATTCTTGAATTGACTTGGGATGATCTCAAATTTTGAATTCTCATCCTTCTTGTCAAATCGCACTACGTTACCATAGATTGGAAAAGCAGATCGCTCGGTGGCATAATAGTAATTGTACCAATCCCACGCCCATCCCGGACCGAATGCATCCACTTGATCAAAGTTATCGAGCAGATAGAGCTGCTTGGTTTGATTTTTTAGAAAATCTAGCGCTACAGTATTTTTCAGATCGGGGTGAAGTAAACTTGGATCACCGGTACCCCAGAATATTAATGAATCTCCCCGCTCCAGATAATTCAGTCCATTGATCAGGCTATCACCTAGAATGGTGTAGGAAGTGTAGAAAGTAAAAAGTTTGGTGTTAGAAGCTGGGATAAAATACTTATCTGAATTGATGTCCACTAGCACTTTATCCTTATCAGGATCCAAGAGCATAAATCCCAAATGACCTTTGTCAAAGATGTCAGATTTGGTGAGTGAATTATTTATTTTCTGTACGGTGCATGAGCTAAATAGTATCAGACAGGCAATAAGGAGTTTTTTCATTTCGAAATTTTTTACAATTCAATTTAAACAAAAAAGTCCCCCGCCAATTGGCAGGAGACTTAAAAAAGAAGTTAAAACTATTGATTCCACCAAACTCGGTCAAGCAAAGATACAACTGGTACATTTGCACCATTTCTACTCACTTCACTATCTGGATATGCAAGTCTTCTGAGGTACTTACCACCAAGATCAGGGTTGAGATTTTCAGGCAAAGTCATGTTCTTATATCCATAGTCATACCTTCTAGCATCGTTCCATGTTTCTGGGTGCAAGAACATCGCTACGTATTTCTCTTTAAAAATAGCATCGATTGTTAATGCAGCTGCGCCCATACTTACGCTAGGATGTGTTAAATAAGCAGATTTTTCAGTAGAGTTTACACTTAGCATATTCATGTGTGCTTCGATTCCAGCCAAATACGCTGCATAAGCTCTGGTTTTGTCAGTGGCGAATGCGGCCTCTGCCTCGATGAACTTCAATTCAGCAAAGGTAGCGATCAACAATGGAGCCTGTCTGCTAGTGTAATATTGACCTTCCACGAGCGTAGATCTAGCTCCTTGCTCAGGTGCATTTCCTCGACCTGCACCATTCACTGTTCCGACAAATTTACCTTCTTTAGTAGTTCCTACCATCAATTTAAGTCTTGGATCCACCGTAGGGTAGGAAGTTCCGTCCAATGCTTGGATAAATTGCTCTGAGATCCATCCGGTTAGGTTAAGGTTTGCATTGGCGATCGCGTCTGAAGCCCAAGGATTAAAACGTTGCTCAAAGAAAACGACTTGAGCATTTTGATCATTTGTCTTAAAGCCTTTATCCACTGCTGCCAGCACCTCTGCAGCACTATATCCTGGGTCACCTTTCTGGTGGATCATGTAACGTGCCTTCAGGGTGTGCGCAAATTTCAACCATAAATCGAGATCTCCACCGTATATGAAATCGTCATTACCCATTGATGAAGTAGTGGTGGCCTGAAGATTAGAAATCCCTTGGTCAAGAAGACTCATTATGTTACCATAAAGTGCTTTGTCATCGTCATAAGCAGGGGTTACAGTGGTGAAATTGAAGCTTTCAGAAAACGGTACATCACCGAATAAATCTACGGTCATTCCAAGATTGAGAGCCATCAAGACTTGGCCTGCGCCTAGGTAATGCCGCGCTCCTTCAGCTTCAGCTTTTTCATTCATAGTATATAGATCAGTCATCACATTGTAAAGACTGAACCAAAGTGAGCTGAAATTTAAAGGCTCCATGGTATCAGAGCTGCTTCCAGGATTTGGCGAAGCCAAATACTGGACATAATTACTCACAGCGCTTCCTTCCCGATACACATTCCAGCTTGTCTCATAGGTAATGTTTGTCATAAGCCCTGAGATTGGTGCGTCCTGAGGATTATTTGGGTTATCGTTCACATCAAGATATGATTCACAGGCAGAAGCCGAAAGAACCAGAGATACGCCCAAAAGTGTTTTTATTTTATTTTTTAATTTCATTTTCTAGTCTTTTAGAGGTTAGAATCCCAGGTTTAAAGTAACGAAATAGCTCTGTACACCCGGAAATCCTAGTCCGGTGAATCCTACAGCATTACCACCTGCGCCTGCTGAGAAGGACTCAGGGTCAAATCCATCCCAAGGTGTGGAAAGGATAATATTGTTTGCTGCCAAAGCAATTCTTGCAGTTCTAAATGGTGTTTTATTAAGTACCTCTGGTTGTAAATTATAAGCCAGTGTGATATTTCTAAGCTTGATATAGCTGGCATCATTTACAAAATTCTCTGAAGATCCTCTGTAATTATTTCTCCAATATCCAGCACCATAATCCACTCCATCAGGGCCTTTACCTTGACCAAGCCATACAGGTTTTGTGTTTTGTGATCCATCAGCTAAAACTCCTGGAAATACTACAGTTTCATTTCTTCTTTCGGCATCTTCTTGCTTTCCAAACGCGGAAAGGAAGTTGCCAAATTGATTATACTGCTCTAACCCAGTTCTGAAATCAACCAAGAAGGAGAATTCAAATCCCTTGTAATTGAATTGGTTTTTCAAGCCTCCAAATAATTTAGGGACTGCATTTCCTAGTATAAGCTGATTGCCATTTCTTAAAGGGAACCCATTACTTGCAATTACCTGCGGAAGGCTTCTGTCTAGAAATTCAGATTCTGGATCAGCTCCAGCTCTCACATAAGATGCGCCATATATATTACCATAAGATTGACCTTCTTTAAGAATCATAGTTACTGTCGCTGATGCATAACCATACTGCGAACCAATTACAATCTGATCTATACCTTCACGGATACTTTTCACCTCATTATTGTTAGTAGTAAGGTTAGCAGTTACATCCCAACGGAAATCGCCTCGCTCAAGAGGAGTTCCACCAATGACGAATTCAAATCCTTTATTCTCGATCTCTCCTGCATTTGTGATGTAGGATGAAAAACCTGTTGCATCGGAAATAGGAACTGGAATGATTTGATCTTTTGAGTTGGACTTATAGTAAGTCACATCCAAATTCAACTTATTGTTAAAGAATGCCAGTTGAGTTCCAAACTCAACGGAGGTTGTTCTCTCTGGTTTCAAGGCAGGATCTCCGAAAGTAGAGTTTTTAGAGAATCCTACTTGACCGTTCAATGGGAAAACAGATGGAGAAACAAAAGTTGCTCCTAAGATGTGAGGATTGGTATCCTTACCTACCTGCGCCCATGATGCTCTAAGCTTTCCGAAGGTAAACCAAGATGGCATGTCAAAATTTTCACTGAACACATAACCTAAGCTTACAGATGGATAAAAGAAGGAATTATTTTCCTTAGGTAGGGTAGAAGAGATGTCATTTCTTCCTGTTACGTTTAAGAACAGAAAGTTTTTGTAATCAACCATCAAGTCACCATAAAAACCTACCAATCTGCGGACACTTTTTCCCTGACTAGCGAAAATCTGAGTTGTATTACTTAGGTTATAAAATCCTGGAATTACAAACTCTTTCCCAGTAGCAGTAATTCTGTCGTATTTTCTTTGAAAAATATCATTACCTACCCTTAATTGTGTGTTCCAACTTTCGTTCCATTGTTTTTTCAAAGTGATGTAGAAGTTGGAGTTCAGGTCTTTGCTGTTGATTCTTGTTTCTTCTAAAAACCCTATATCATCCAATGCTTGTTCACCAACAATCCCCATCGGACCCGGAGTGATTTCTGTTCGGCTATCACTGTAGAAGTCAGTTCCCAATCTATAGGAGAACATCAACCAATCCGTTGGACTATAATTGAAATTGATATTACCGATTACTCTATTTACATCATCCTCATAGGTGGCAAATCTAGCATCGTAGATTGGGTTGGTGTTACCATAAGTTTTCATGGTGCCATCTTCATTAATGTAATCAGTGACATCTGTTGATTCTGACCAATACATCATCCGTTCAAGAAATCTGTCGTGAGGGACTCTATTTCCTCCGGAATTACTGTAATTGATCGATCCTGAGAAGTTAAATTTCTCACTTGCGGTGACTGTACCAGAAAGTTTTGCAGTAGTTCTTTCCCAATTGGAGAAAGGTATAATTCCTTCTTGATCTAATCGGCCAAAAGACCCGTAAAAGGTAGCCTTATCATTTCCGCCTGATACACTTAAGTTATTGTCAAAAGTTTTCCCGGTATTGAAGGCATTAGTCCAATTATCCTGAAAAACATAATTAGGGTCATTTTCTTCAGCAAAACTAGCTCCCCAAGAAGGCCAAAAGCTGCTGTCATCTCTAACTCCACTAAATCCTTGACCATATTCATCTTGCAGTGCTGGCTTCTTTACGAGCTCATCCATGCCAAATGAACTAGAGAAGTTTACTTGGACTTGTCCTGACTTACCTTTTTTGGTTGTAATAATTACCGCACCATTTGCTGCACGTACACCATATAAGGCTGTAGCCGCAGCACCTTTCAATACGGACATAGTCTCTATGTCATTCGGATTGATATCGGCAATTCTGTTGGTCATTCCTCTAGGAGTCCCAGCAGACTCGACTGTAGAGTTGTCCACAGGAACACCGTCTACTACAAATAATGGTTGATTATCTGCATTAGGGTCGAGTGAATTGATCCCGCGTATAATAATCCTAGCAGATTGTCCTGGTGCGCCACCAGAATTAGTTACCTGGACTCCAGCAACCTGCCCCTGTAGCGCATTGACTACATTCACTTGTTTAGTGGCTGTGATCGCCTCTGAGTCTATGCTTTGAGCTGCATATCCTAAAGATTTTTTCTCCTGAGAAATACCAAATGCTGTTACGATAAATTCATCAAGATCAGATGCTGAAGTAGCCAAGACTACATCAAGTATAGTAGCAGAACCTACAGGCAGGCTTTTGGAATCAAAGCCAATAAAAGAGAAAACCAATACTGATTTTGCGTTTGGAACATTAATGCTATAAAATCCATCAATGTCCGTCACAGTGCCAGTATTGGTACCTTGGATCAAAATACTAGCACCAGGAAGCGGTTTCCCGTCTTCTTGGGCTATTACTTTTCCTTTTACAGTTTGCTGGGCATACAGGGGTATGCTAACCAGAATCCCTAAAAGAAAAAGCAAGGTCATTACGTAGTTTTTCTTCATGTGTATATTGGTTTAAATTTATAATGCTGTTTTTTACTGCTCAATAGTACTTTAAGGTCTATCCATAATTAGGTAAGAATCAATTACAGAAATGATCTAAAACTGTAAAAAATCAAATTTCTTATTAGTAAAACTTCCGTTTTATTCAATTAATTATGAGTTGAAATCATCTATTGATAGCTTAATTTAATGAGAATAGATGTGATAATTAAATTTAACCAATCAATTTTTCACAATACATTTATGATTTATTCGAACTAATAGGGAGATAAATTTGCAATATTCTGCTTTTTTCTGGGTTCAAATAGAGCAGAATGCAGAATTTTTAATCAAAAAAAATCCCTTGATAAAGTACCAAGGGATTTAAATTAAAGCGGATTATTTATAAAAGATTTTCTATTAACTACAGGTTAATTGACATCCCACCAGACTTTTCCGTATAGACTTTCGGGTCCTCCGAATTGTCTTTGAACAGCCTCGTTGTAGTTGTCTGTATTGTTAAACTGCTCAGTTTCTATATAGATTTGCCTATTTGGTACATCGGATCCGCCAGGTGACACCATATTATTTGGATAGCCCGTTCTACGATATTCTGCCCAACCCTCATAGCCGTGCATGAAAAGGTGAACCCATCGCTGAGTAGCGATTTGCTCCATAGCCATTGCTGGGGAATATGCGATTTCTGGTTGAGTCATGAAATTATTGAGTGTGCTCTTATCAGCTCCCCATTGATCCATAGATGCTACGATTGCCTTTTTGTAATTGTCTTCTGCTGAAGCATCACCACCGGAAATCCAGCCGCGCTTAGCAGCTTCTGCTTGTGCAAAAAGAGCTTGAGCATAAGTTACTAAATAAATAGGGGCATCTTGAGCATGAATAGCTTTACCTAGAAGAGCATACTTTTCGGTGTCAATATTGACAGTTTCTCCAAAAACCAATCCTGTATATTTTCCATCCGTACGATTTGGAGCAGCATAAACCATGAGTCTAGGATCAGAGACAGGCTTCATTTTATCCATCAAAGTTTCACTAATTGCCCACCATTCTCTTCCCTGAAGGTCAATTTGATTATACCAATAATTTTGATTGTTGGCATCTGCCAAATGTTTAAACACTAAATTTCCACTATTGGAAGTAATTACGCCGGCTTGCAAAGCTGCAGCAAACTTTTCTTTCCCTAATGTGGGATTAACTTCAGAAAGGCGAAGTGCCATTAACATTTTCAGGGTGTTAGCTAGTTTTGACCATTTCGTCATATCACCATTGAAAATTATGTCATTGGTAATACTACCTGAGACTATTTGACTCGTAGCTTCATCAAGGACCTTGAACAAATCCGTATAAATGGATTCCTGTGAATCATAAGCTGGAGTGAAATTGTCTGCTCCCATTAATGCCTGGGTGTAGGGAATGTCTCCCCATCGATCAGTTAGATGCCAGATATAATACGATTTCAGGATCTTTGCAACCGCAAGCTGATTAGGCACTGGACCTTCCACTCCACTGAGATCATCAGCAGTAAGTACAGTCTCCAAATTCATTAAGGGTCCTTGGTACCAACCATAGAAGCTTGTTGATGATTGTGGGTAAAGTGATGCATTTACATACTGAGTTTCACTCAAATATTGAGACATGAACTCTCCTTGTGGAGAGGAACTGAGCCCAGATAGTGATAACATAGCATTGGCAATCAGCTGTGTTCCAGAAGCCTGACTTGGTACGTTTGGATTGATGTTGATATTATCATCGAAATTGTTACAGCCTACCAATACAAGGGCTGCAACGATCATTATATTTAATTTTTTCATGATTTCTGTAATTAGAATGTAACGTTAAGATTGAAACCAAACGAACGTACACTTGGCAATTGACCCGATTCATACCAGCCTATTGCTTGTGAACCAGTAGATAGCTCGGCTGGATTGATTCCTTTAGGAGCATTTTGGAAAAGCATTCCCAAATTTCTACCAACTAGTGCAAGTCTTACATTTTCCACAGGCAGTTTAGCGTATTGAGCTTTTGAGAAATTGTAGCTCAAGCTAACTTCTCTCAATCTGATGAAAGAAGCGTCATACAACCAATCTTCGTAGATTCTTCGAGCCACTACGCCGTAATAAGCTTTTGCAT
Source organism: Algoriphagus ratkowskyi (assembly GCF_002150505.1). Lineage (GTDB taxonomy): Bacteria > Bacteroidota > Bacteroidia > Cytophagales > Cyclobacteriaceae > Algoriphagus > Algoriphagus ratkowskyi. The sequence goes on along the minus strand of NZ_MSSV01000002.1, from coordinate 134,214 downwards.
CAACAAAGGCTGTCACCTCTTCTCCAGTCTCCGCTGAAATTCCTTCTATTCTCACGCCACCACCTTCTGCAAGTGGATCTCTGACATTCATTCCATTTTCATTAGTAGCTGCAGATAGTGGATCCAATCCAGTTCTTACGGCAAGCATTTTTGATCTGGAGAAAAACTGACCACCAGCTTGGAAATCAATCATGGCTGCCAATTGGAAGTTTTTATAATTTAAGACGTTTTGAAAACCTCCATTAAAGTCAGGTAAAACTGTTCCGAAATCATGAGTAGCATCCGTATAAAGCGGTAAATTATTGCCTCCTAAAAGGATTTTACCTGTGGCTTCGTCTCTTTTGTATGCTTGACCCACCAAGCTTCCAAATGGTTTGCCAACGTAGGAATTCAAATAACTGGTTGTAGAAGAATATGTCGTGCTTCCATATTGATACACGTCTATACCCGGATATAGCTCCACTACTTCATTTCTGTTTCTACTAACATTGAATGACATATCCCAGCTGAAGTTGTCATTTCGGTATGGAGTAGCTGTAATGGCCAACTCAAGTCCTTTATTTACAATCTCACCAGCGTTAATAGTGGCAGATCCATATCCACTCGTTCCAGAAACATCTAAGTTTAGGATTTGATTCTCATTTCTTTGATTGTAATAAGTAAAGGATAATCCTACTTTTCCCTCATAAAATTTGAAATCCACACCAGCTTCATAAGAATGAGCAAATGAAGGCTTGATATTAGGATTGTTCAAGTTATCAGGAACAGAAAGTGTATTCACAGTAGAGGATCCAGTATAAGTACTTCCCACATTAAAGAAGGAGGTTGTGCTATAAGGATTCAAATCAGAACCTGCTTGAGCGTAGCTAAGTCTGAGTTTACCAAGTGTCATTACGTCAGATTTGATCCACTCGCTAAATACCAATGATGTAGAAATAGATGGGTACCAATACGAGTTGTTTTCAACTGGAAGTGTACTAGAATTGTCATTTCTTATGGAAGCATCTATGAAATAGGTGTTGTTATATCCTAAAGAAACCATTGCGTAAGCACTTTTGATTTGTTTGTTTTGCTGATATGAGGTTGTAGATGGTCTATCTATTGATGCATTAATATTATAGAATCCTGGTGATGTAAGACCACCCACTGTCGCCATAGATAGGTAAGAATAGTCTCTGTCATAAAAATTTCCACCAACATTTGCATCCAATGAGAATTTATTCCAAACCTTATTGTATTGGGCCAAAAACTCATAATTCATTTCTGTGTTTTGATATTTTCCTATAGAATATCCCGGGTTACCCGTTCCTCCAAATGATGCTCTGGAGTTAATGTTTTGTGTATACATGTCAGATCTGACAAATGCACTTACTTTTAACTCTGGTAAAATTTGGTATGAAATACCTACATCCCCGAAGAATCGATCTCTATTATCATCGCTAAAGTTTTCATTAGCTAAGAAATAAGGATTTGCCCAATAGAGGGGATTGAAATTTGTGATTTCTCCTGTGGAAGTGCTTGGTCTTCTTAAATTCCAGTTTAGGAATGTACCATCATCATACTTATAGTCTTTAAGTCTATTCATATCCATAGATCTTTGGAACCATTGTCCCAAATATCTTGAACCATCTTCAGAACCTTGCCCAGGCCTGCGGCCATTGTTTGCAGCATAGTTAACATTAGTCGTTACCTTAAGCTTTTTAGTAAGATCAACCCCTAAGCTAACTCCCACATTATTTCTTTTCAACGAGGTATTAGGCTCAACCCCTTGAATTCTAGTGTCATTTACACTAACTCGGAAGTTGGAATTGGCACCACCACCAGTAATAGTGACTCCATTGTTTACGTTTGTACCTGTTTCGTAATAGTCTCTGATATTATCTGGATAAGACACGAAAGGCGTCAACTGACCAAAAGTAGGGTCCTGAGGATAGAAACTCATAACCTGACGAGCCAATGTTCCGTCAGTTTTTGGTCCCCAGCTTTCATCTACAGACATATCAACATATTTGTCACCATTAGGAAGTGTTCTCCAAGTTTGGCTGGAGCCTCCACCATATTGATTCTGATAGGGCATTAGGTTACTTACTTTATCTACAAATACTGCAGAGCTCAATTCCACTTTTACATCTGAACCTTTCTTACCCTTTTTGGTAGTTATCATAATCACACCATATTGTCCTCTGATCCCATAAAGTGCTGAAGCAGCGGGGCCTTTCAATACGTTGATTGTTTCTATGTCCTCAGGGTTAATATCCTGACCAAGATTACCGTAATCCTGTCCAGATGAACCGGAGAAATTAGAGTTTGAGATCGGGGTGCCGTCGATAACCATCAATGGTTCGCCTCCTCCTGAAATGGAGTTAACCCCTCTGATTTTGATTTTCTGAGTCCCACCCATACTTGCTCCGGATGATCCTGTGACTTGTACACCTGCTATTTTACCAGAAAGTGAACCTAGTACGTTTTGTTCTTTCGTGTACGTTAGGTTTTCACCTTTCACTTCCTGAGTCGAGTAACCGATTGATCGCTCATCTCGGGTGATTCCAAGCGCAGTCACCACTACTTCACCCAGCTGAGAAATATCTTCTCCTAAGATGATGTTGATTTCAGCGGAATTGCCTACTATTTTTCTTTGGGTTGTATATCCTATAAAGGAATACACCAGAACTGATTCAGATCCGGGTACGGAGATGGAGTAGTTTCCATCCAAGTCAGACACAGTTCCTGTGGAGGAACCTTGAACGACTATGCTTACGCCAGGAAGTGGTGCACCATCTTCTTGGGCGGATACTTTACCTTTTACAGTTTGCTGGGCATACAGCGGTATGCTGACCAGAAACCCCAAAAGAAAAAGCAATGTTATTGCGTAGTTTTTCTTCATGTGTTTGTTAGTTATAATATATTAATTGGTTTGCTGTTTTATTTGATATATGGCAAATTACTGAACTGTTTAGAATGTTTTTGGAGCTTAAGTGGCGCGTTGTCAGTGTGCTAGCTCCTTATTAATTGCTTAAATTTTAAAACTCTGGCATACTATTGCAGGTCTAATAGCTGCTTCAATATTCATCACTCATATCGAAAATAACTGATAATCCTGCTTAATTTGGTTAATCTACCTAGCATAACATCTTAAATTAAGAATAATGAATCAGTTATTTTAATCTTAATCAGCTGATTTTTAACAAATCTCTAAATATTTTTTTAAGCCTAAATAAAATTGTTCTTGCGTGTTTTTGCGGTATTGCAATTTTGATACCCGCAATAGTGAGCTATAATGCTGGAGATGAGAGCAAAAAAAAGACTGCCCCGTGTGAGGCAGTCTTTTAATAGTTGAAAAGTAGGAGGGTATTAATTAACCTCATTAATTTTAGTGATAGTTTCAGTTACCACTTTTTCCCGGTTTTCATACCTGATTTCTTTTTTGACCTCTACTTTTCCTGACATAGTATCGAGGTGAGGTTTTTGACTGATATGAGGGGCTATAATCAGTGCTACGATAGACATCAATTTGATCAAAATGTTCATAGATGGTCCAGAGGTATCTTTGAATGGATCACCTACCGTATCTCCAGTGACAGAAGCTTTATGTGGTTCAGATTTTTTATAATACATCTCACCATCGATCTCTACACCTTTTTCAAAAGACTTCTTTGCATTATCCCAAGCGCCACCAGCATTGGACTGGAACATTCCCATCAATACTCCGGAAACTGTCACACCTGCAAGTAATCCTCCAAGCATCTCTGCAGAAGAAACCTGCTCAAAAACACCTTGAAAACCAAATCCAACTATAAGAGGAGTGATCAAAGCGATAGCTCCTGGAAGAAGCATCTCGCGAAGAGAAGCTTTGGTAGATATCTCCACACACTTATCGTATTCTGGTTTGGCTTTGTATTCCATGATCCCTGGAATCTCTCTGAATTGGCGCCTTACTTCATTCACCATTTCCATAGCTGCTCGACCGACAGCGGCAATAGCCAAGGATGAGAAAATGTATGGAATCATACCACCCACAAAAAGAGCAGCTAAAACTGGGGCTTTGAAAATATCAATCGCATCAATCCCTGCCACACCCACAAATGCTGCAAATAGCGCAAGTGAAGTCAAAGCAGCAGAAGCAATTGCAAAGCCTTTGCCTGAAGCTGCTGTAGTATTACCCACGGCATCCAAGATATCTGTACGTTCTCTCACTTCTTCCGGCAGTTGACTCATCTCTGCGATACCACCAGCATTATCCGCTATCGGGCCAAAGCCGTCAATCGCAAGTTGCATAGCGGTAGTCGCCATCATACCTGCTGCAGCGATTGCTACTCCATATAGTCCAGCGAAAGCGTAGGAACCCATGATTCCACCTGCCAAAACTAGGATAGGGAGAACTGTTGATTCCATTCCGACTGCTAGTCCTGCAATGATATTGGTAGCATGTCCAGTAGCAGATTGCTTGATAATTGATTGCACAGGTCGCTTACCCATAGCTGTATAATATTCTGTGATGATACTCATCAGAGTTCCTACTACTAAGCCAAGTATGATTGCATAGAACACATCCATGTTAGTAAAGTCATATCCTCTAATCGACAAGGTCTCAGGAAGCATATATTTCACTACAAAAAATGAAGCAATACCCGTGAAAACTATAGATGACCAGTTGCCCATGTTCAGTGCATGCTGCACATCTCCTTTATCATTTTTGATAGTCACGAAGAACATTCCCATGATAGAGAATACAATCCCCAAACCTGCCAAAACCATTGGAAGTAGGATAGGAGCGATTCCTCCAAAATTATCTATTGATACAATCTCACGTCCCAATACCATGGTAGCAAGGATCGTAGCTACATAAGAACCAAATAAATCAGCGCCCATTCCTGCTACGTCACCTACGTTGTCACCGACATTATCAGCTATTGTTGCAGGATTTCTGATATCATCTTCCGGGATACCAGCTTCTACTTTTCCTACCAAATCGGCCCCGACATCAGCAGCTTTAGTATAAATACCACCACCTACACGCGCAAAAAGTGCAATAGACTCAGCTCCTAATGAAAAACCTGCAAGAACTTCAAGTGCTTTTTCCATTTCCAAACCATTCACTCCTGCACCAGCAACGTTCAGAACATACATATTGTAAAATAAGATAAACAAGGAACCGAGTCCCAATACTGCCAATCCAGCAACGCCAAGTCCCATGACAGAGCCTCCGGTGAAGGATACCTTAAGGGCATGTTTCAAACTAGTTCTAGCAGCTTGAGTGGTACGCACATTCGCTTTGGTAGCGATGTTCATTCCTATATATCCTGCTAAGGCTGATAATACAGCTCCGATAAGGAAGGAAATAGCAATCACAGGACTTGATGTCTCAACGGACATTCCTGACCATATCAATAGAATTACGGCAATAACTGCAAAATAGGAAAGTACTTTCCATTCGGCTTTCAAAAATGCCATTGCTCCATCAGCTATATAGCCTGCAAGCTCTATCATGTTTTCGTCACCTGTTTCCTGCTTAGTCACCCAGGCAGATTTAATGGCCATCACGATCAGGCCCACCAGCCCCAGCGCGGGGACTGCATAAATTAAAGCTTGTTCCATAAAGTAAGTCGAACTGTTATTTTGAAAATGTTAATTGAGCAAATATATAACTTCTACATTACTGACCAATTACAAAATGTTATGTGCTATACTGCTGTTTTTGCAAGATTTATTAATGATTGTGTAATGAAATCCTGCTTTAAATTCCATATTCTAGAAAAGATTTTGGTTTAGTTGAAGAAATGTAAATTGAGAACACAATTCGAGTTCTCACGATTTGTAATAATTCTTTGAGGTGTGAAATGTTATTGTTCTTATAGAATCCCAATGTTTTTATAGCCTAGTTGCTGATGTATTTATTTCAATTGGCTAAAATTCAAGAGCTTAAATGTTACTAATTCAATATAAATAGTAAATTAGTTTTCTTTAAACTTGAATAATCTATAAAAAACCTGTGGATAGAAATCTAGATAACTTTGAAATCATCATTAGAAAAATGTTTGAAGAGCAATTAAATCCAGACGTTTGCTATCATAACCTAGAGCATACCTTATCTATAGTAGATCGGGTGCGGGAGATCGGGTTGTATTATAAACTAGAAAAGTCAGAGTTGGAGGAAGTGTTTTTTTCTGGCTGGTTGCATGATGTTGGTTATTGGAATGGAAAGGCACTTGAACATGAGCTCAGAGGAGCAGAATTTGCTCAAACATTTTTGCAGGAGTTAGGGCTTACGCAAAAGAGAATAGATAATATCTGCAGGGCAATACTTGCTACCAAAGTTCCACAACAGCCCAGTAATCTTTTTGAGTCAATTTTATGCGATGCTGACCTGTATCATTTGAGCTCGGATCAATGTTATGCGCAGACCTTGCTACTGAAGCAGGAATTCGAGCAGTTAAACGAGCAAAAAGTAGATCTTTTAGATTGGTTGAGAAACTCTGAGAAATTCATGGTGGATCACCAATACCATACAACTTATGCTCTCAAGTTTTTTAAGCCTGGTAAAGACAAGAATCTGAAATTTCTTAAGTCTCAAATTGACAAATTATCTAAAGCCGCAATTTGACTTTTTAGTAAGCCAACCCTCACAGGGTGTTTATTCTAGGTTGTTTAATCTGATAAGGATGACATTCATTTCATTGATGGTAGAATGGTCATAGTCGTACTTTTCCAAGACTCCCTCTTTTCCAAGTCTGCGACTGTTAACTTTGTCGTATTTTTATCCCAAATTATTCATTGACTCACTTATTTGGACTCCTCCGCCTGCTAGTGCATAATTCCAAAGTGAAGTAATGTTGTATGAATAACTCAGCATGAATGCGATTAACATGTAATGATTCGTCTGTGGTTAATCCTAAAAAAAAATGCATGATACTAAAACAACCATTATTGATGGAATTCTGAAAAATCAAAGGCTGTCTTCAAGCACAGATCCCATCATTTATTATATTAAAAATGTCCAAGAGGATTGCTTTATTTACTATACTGGCGGTTGGGAAAATGGATTTTGAATAGATTTCTACTAACGTTTCAGTTTTTAGATTTTTGATGTAAAACCTTATATCACCATCAAAAGTATCTTCAAGTTCGTTCACAATTGCTTTTAGATGAGGAGCATTGTCTGTCTGGGTAGTTAGGCCATTGGAATTAACCAAAATGATGAAGAAAAATATCAGTTATCTTTGCAAAAGCATGATTTGGGGAGATATGGTGTGTATTTGTGCAAATATATCTGAGGCAATTTTAAATGAAATATTTAAAATTCTAGAACATGAGTAAGGACATTTGGATGAGAGAGTCTTTTATTGGAGGAGTAAATTAAGGTAACTATGAAAATTGATGAAATATTAATTGCTGAATTTTTAGGATCTGCAGATAAAATCAAAGCTTACAGTCCAATAGTAAAGGCACTATGGTTTGATGGAAATGGCGATTGGGAAAAAGCCCATAATGAGGTAGATGGTCTTGATGGAAAGGCTGCCGCCAGAATTCATGCCTATCTGCACAGAAAGGAAGGAGATCAATGGAATGCGGACTATTGGTATAGGAGAGCGGGTGAGCCTTGTCCAGATATGACCCTAGATGAGGAATGGGCTGAATTGCTTGGTCGATATTTGAATTAGTAAGGAAATTTTGTAACCAAAAGGACACTTGGTAGTTATGTCCTTATGAATTCATGCATTTTGCTAACGTATCTTTTTTTTATGGTGCCTCAGACCGGTAAAACCCTTGAAGACTTTCGGTGGAAAAACCGTTTGCTTATCATCAATTTTGAAAACTCAATTCTCGACTCCATTTTGGAGAGTTCCGAGAAGAAAATTGAGGAAAGGAAGCTCCTTCTAGTGGAGTTCAACAAGGATGAATTCATACAAACCTCCGGGGAGGATGAGATAGATTCCACTGGATTTCTGAAAGTCCTATCTCAAACAAGCTCAACAACCGAATGGGTGCTTATAGGACTAGATGGTGGTGTGAAAGCTTCAGGGACTTTTCAGGAATTTTCAATGAAGCAAGTATTTTCATTGATTGATCAAATGCCCATGCGCCAATCAGAAATACAGTCCAGAATCGAGGATAATAAATAAAATTTTCACTTTTTCATACCATAAATACCCTGTATAGGGTATGTTTTCATATAGATGAGATGGGTAATTTTGATGAAATATATAATCATCGACTTAGCTATGAAATTCTTTTACCTTTCTTCCAAACCAAATAATAAAGGGCTGCATGAGGTTCATGATCGAGATTGTGTCCTAATTCCTGATCCCTATGACAGGGATTACCTAGGTCCATATAATACAGGGAATGAGGCCTTGAGAAAAGCGCTGACACTGAAACAAGACGTGGATTTATGCGAGAATTGCTGTAAATCAGCCGGGCATTCTATTATTTCTAACGTATATAATTGAAAAACCCTTTTCAGGTCAGAAATTCATTTGTAGCTAAATCACTCTTAGAACTAGATTTAATCGTTGCCTCCGATAAAAAGTTATCGGAGGCAATTTTGTATAGTAGCTTTTTGACAACGTATATAATAGTCAATACGCCGCCACAGCAAAAGATGCTACAGTTCCATCTTGAGCGGAGCTAGCACCAGATATCCCAATAGATCCTATAATAGTTCCGTCTTTAAATATAGGCAATCCGCCTTCAATGGCCACAGCGTTTGGTAAGGTGACTATTCTAGTTCCTCCTTCTGCTTTCATTGCGTCTTCAAAGACTTTGGTTGGACGCTTGAAATAGACAGCAGATTTAGCTTTGGCTATAGCTACATCTATACTTCCAATTTGGACACCGTCCATTTTCCGAAGGGAAATAATATGGCCGCCAGCATCCATTATTACAATTACCATATTCCATCCTTCAGCCTTTGATTTGGCTTCTGCAGCATTCGAAATGCGAGTTGCGTCTTCCAGCGTTAAATAAGGTTGCATGTAGTCTTGCGCTTGAGTGATAATTGGAAAAAGAAGAAAAATGAGTAGTGCTAGTTTTTTCATGGGTACGAAATTAATGGAGATAGTAAATGTCATTGAAATTAGCGATTTTTTGGAGCTATAGCCAAAAGCATTATCTTGATAATCCTTTTAAAATTCAAACACCAAACCTATAACCTATGAGTTTTATCTCCAGAAGAACCACTTTGAAATCTCTCGCTCTCGGAGTTGGCGTGAGCATGAGTTCACCTTTTAGCGTATTATCATCTACTAAATCGCGCAAAGACAAACTTGGAGTAGCCTTAGTAGGTCTAGGGTATTATAGTAATGACTTATTGGCTCCAGCGCTTGAAAAAACAGAAAATTGCTACCTGGCTGGAATTGTGACTGGCACTCCTTCTAAGGCAGCAGTTTGGAAAGCTAAGTACAGGATTCCAGAAAAGAATATTTACAATTATGAAACCTTCGACACTATTGCTGAGAATCCAGATATAGATGTAATATATATAGTATTACCACCTTCAATGCACAAGGAATATGTGATACGCGCAGCCAAGGCAGGCAAGCACGTCTGGTGTGAGAAGCCTATGGCTGTGACAGTAGAGGATTGTCAGGCAATGATTGATGCCTGTAAGCAAGCGAATGTCTCTCTGTCGATAGGCTACAGATGCCAGCATGAGCCGAATACGCTGGCTTATCAGAAGATTGTACAAGAGAAAAGTCTTGGCAAGGTAATGGGGCTGGATTGTGCAGCTGGCTACAGGGAAAATCGTACTGACCACTGGAAACAAAAGGCTGAGATGGGTGGAGGAGTGATCTACGATATGGGTGTTTATGCGATCCAGGGAGCTAGACTTGGTTCGGGTATGGAGCCTATTGCAGTTAATTCTGCCAAAGTATGGACCGAACGTCCAGCTATTTACAAGGATGGGCTCGGTGAAATAGTGGAAGCTGAGCTGGAGTTTCCAGGAGGAGTGATCGGGACAATTAAAACTTCATTTGGGGACAATATGAATTTTCTCACTATTAACTGTGAAAACGGAATGATAGAGATGGCACCTTTTTCTGCATATGCCGGCAACAAAGGGCAAAGCCCATTGGGAGAAATTAATTTTCCATTTCAACTTCCAATGGAGCAGGTCTGGCAAATGGATAATGATGCACAAACAATTATGGAACGCAAACCTCAAGCTGTGCCTGGAGAGGAAGGACTTCGTGACATTCGAATTGTTGAAGCTATATTAGAGTCTGCGAAAACGGGCAAGAGAATACTGATATAGACAAGTCTAGTCCTTTTAGGTAGCCAATATCCCAATCTGGGGAGGATAGAGTCATTTTTCAAAAGCACATTAAACGTAATGTTAAGTAAGAAATATTGCTAAAAGTTGAAAAAAATGAGTGTTTTGATGAAAACATCATTTTTCTGCACTAAAAATTAAAAATAAACGTCAAAAGACTTCTTAAGGCACTATAAATGATGTTTATTGTATTCAATTACATTTTATAACCAACCAAAAAACGATTATGAGCAGACACCAAGAAGTAAAAGATTTGGTCGATTCTTTAGAAGCAGACTTTGCAAAGTTCTACGAAAATGGCAACAAAGCAGCTGGTACTAGAGTAAGAACAGGCATGCAAGCCATCAAAAATCTTGCACAAGAAATCAGAGCTGAAGTTACAGCAAAGAAAAACGAGACTAAATAATTCAATTTAGTATAGTACAATAAAAGCCCCGATAGAATTTTCTATCGGGGCTTTTTGATTTACTGGCAAAAAACAAACATGATTTGATCTAAGGGGATTGCTTAAGTGGAAAGCGAAACTAGATTCAAAAAGGACGTGAATAACTTAAAAAGAATAGATCTGATGATATCCTTGAATAAGGGTAAACTTCAATTCTAGCTTAAAATGACTCATTAATATTGAGGTAAAAACCCGAGTTCCCCTTTTGACCAAAGCCGTAATCAGCCGAAATAGTGGTTCTATTTTCTTTGTTGATCATTACTCGAAATCCTAAACCATAGCCAGGATTGATCTTTGCAAATAAGTTTTCTTTCGTTAGTTTACTTCCAAAACTTGCAGCATTTACGAAAACTGTCCCGCCAAAGGTCTCCTTGTTTTTTTGCAGCGGAAATCTATATTCCGCCTCCGAATAGACCATATTTTCTCCTCTAAATCGTCCTTGAGAGTACCCTCGGCCTGCGCGTCCAAACATATCATAGCCTATGGAAGGTAATGCCATATAGGGTAGGTGGCCTGATACTAGAAAATTGCCATAACTCCATACCGCCAATAAATGACGTTTTCTGGTTTGACTCAATGGAAAGTAATGCCGATAATCGAGTAGGAGAGTGGAAGAAGATTGATTTGATCCCAAAAATTCAGGATTGATTTTAAAAGAGATTAACGCAAAGTTGGTTTCATAAGGAGATACTGCAAGGTCCCGGTTTTCCATCACAGCATTCAAGGTAATTCCAGATACAGTGTTCTTATCTAAATTAATCCCCTTGCGCTGGTTGTAGTAGTCGTTTGAGAATGTAAGCTCCTTTGTAACTTCAGCATCCATAAAATTGTCAATTTTGGAATAGATATCTAAGTGATAGCCTACTCCTAAATAGAACTTAGAGGACGAGATACGTTTCAGAACAGTTTCGTAGAATCTTACCCAATTGTAATCCATTTGTTGCTCTCCCCACCACACTCCAGGTTGATTTGGGTTTTCTTGAGGTGAGTTGGGTGTGGAACTACCTAAGCCGAAAGTCGGCTGTGATGTAATGAAATAGCGCCAATCACCAACTAAAATCCAATTGTCATCTGCAAGGAAAATATTGCTTCTAGAGCTAATTAGCCACTGTTTTTTTGTAGTGTAGAGAAGATTTCCTACCAAGTTTGACAAATGAGTTCTTTCTGGATTGCCCATTCTCCAGGTAGCTGAGGGAGCAATGCCAAATAGCCAGCCATTTGCAGGATTTGAAGCGATAGCGGGTAATGGAATTAATTTGAAATCTCGAATCTGATTTGACTTATATACTATTGTGTCCTGGGCTAGGATAGGTGAGGAAATCCAAAAGAAAAGCAGAAAAATCGTGATGCGATTCATCAAAAAGATATGTCAAGTTGTAACCTGAATCTTATTTCATCGTCTTGAGCAAGTTCCTGATCCTGAAATTTAAATCGAGTAAGCTCAGTAGTTAGCTTGTTTTTATGGTCTGCAAAAAACCAGTTAAATGCTATAGCAGTTTCTCTTTGAATATTATTTGATATAGATAAGTCTGGTCTCACTTCAGCGTATCTAACTGCAATTTCCAAAGGTTCTGGCCAAAAGTTTAAGGTTTGATGGGCTAGATACCCGGCTGTTATGTAGAAGCCCCCGAGCAATGTTTCTTCTTCGTCAAAGTTGTCTAAGATATTTTTGCGATGAAATTCACTCGCCCAAGAAAAGCCCTTGTATATAAAAGCAGTCTCTAATTGATATTGATTTACGGTGTATTGCGAGTCGTTTGTTCCTTCAAAACCTGACAGATTTCCACCTCCTGATGTAGAGAAACGTGTATAAGGGCTTGTATTACTGATTGCTGCAATGGCTATAATCGCTGCAGGTTTTTGAGAAATAGTTAAGTCTCCTCCTGAGAAAGGTACTTCTCTTCCTAAGAAATTCCACTGAAATCTCCCAAAATACATCATTTTGGAATCATCATTTTGCGTAGCACCTCGCCCCATTCCTGTCAATGCGGCAGCCCAATAATTGAAGTTTGCGATCCCGCCACCATCAAGATTTCCATAAACTTCAACTCCTTGTTGTCTATCCACAGTGAATTTCCTGTTGAGTAGTGACCTGTCAACCATTTGCTGCTCCCCACTACTGATGAATCGCTCTCTTGTGAATTCTACTTTCCATTGACCGGCTTTGAAATTCAGCCAAGGCCATTTTTCGATCATCACTCTATAATCAAGGAGTAAACTTCTGGAAAGTTCATATTCAAAATAATATTTGAGCCAAGGTTGATAGGCATGTCCTCCTACTTTTAGTCGAGCTCTGTTGATTTTAAAAATCCGCTGATCCTGATTTGCAAAATCTGAGAATGTAATTGGATCCTGATCATCCGGTACTGCAAACCGTAGTTGTAATCTTGCTGCGATCTGCATCTCATATTTACCATCTTCAGACGCAAGTATAAATCCTTTGGAGGTGTGGTTAAGGAAAGTTTCTTTTTTCTCGGGATTGGTGAGTGTACTATCTAATTCTTGTGCAATTGTTGATTCTACTCTGAAAAAAATAACTAAACACAGTAATACAATTGTTGAGGAAATTCTGTGGTACACCTGAAACATAAATTAATAAGAAGAATTTAAAGGGCAAAGAACGCAAAAAGCATCGGGAATTTTTTGAATTTCCCGATGCTTTTCGACTAAATCAGCTAGCAAAATTTGTCTGAATACTTAAAGAAGACTTGTCGTCCAAGCTCAATCAGGTCCAAATTGGAACTTGATAACCTGTTTTGATTGTCTATTTCAACCATGAAATACCTTGCGATTTATGCAGCAAAATCCTTATCCTTGAAATCAGTTATATCCATTTCCTTTCCTGAATTCAATATTGTTTATTACGCTACAGTTGATGAAAATACTTTTTACTATTTAGCTAGAACCAATCATTAGCCTTTTGTGCCTTTTACTTTTTTACTACACGAATTTCAACCTTTCGATCTTTTTCTACTGTGCCTTTTGTCGAGCCTCTGACTATCAATCCTCCATTACTTACCGCAATTCTATCTTTGGCAATTTTGAAATAATCAGTTAACATTTGGGTAACTGCTGCTACTCTTTTTTCGGTAAGTGAGATATTATAAGCTACTGAGCCGGTATTGTCTGCAAAGCCTACGAGTTCCACGGCAACATTTGGATTTTTCTTCAAAAATTCTGCAATAGGGGTTAGTTTATCTCTCTCTAGATCTGATATGGAGTCCTCATTGATTCCAAAGTAAACTTCAACTTTGCTCTCATGAAGTAATGTCTCAACTGTTTTTTCTTGGATTTTTGTGACCGTGACAGTATCTACAATTCTTGGAATATTAGATAAGCTGTCGATCAATACAGAGTCCAGCGCAATTCTGGCACGTAGGATAGAATCATTTTGAGCAGAAGCATTAGCCATTTTCCTATCTCCACTGTTGCTAATAGCTGCTGTGGTAGTAGCCGTGGCGCCTACGAGCAAGGCATCTTTAAGAAGTTCATTATTTTCCTTATTCAGCCGCTCTTGCTTCTTGCTTGTGTTATCAACTAAAGTCCCATTGTAAGTTAATGCCTGAGGAATACTTTGTACAATTTCTTCGGCTCGAGCACGAGAAGCAAAAGCTATCATCATAGCTGAGTCTCGAGTTGCTTGTGATGAGAGCATATTCGCACGAAATTTGGCCATTTCCTCATCAAATTCACCTCTGGTCATAGTCTCTGGGTCACTCGTTTCTTTAGGTTTCGCTGCCATCGAGGAAGTGACAGTTGTTTGCGTAGCAGAGTCTATAGTGAGGACTGAGGGAGTACTAGAATAGAGAATTCTACTTACCTGACCTGGGTAAATAATTAATTCTTTCATCATTGAAACAGAATCTATTGAAACTTTAGGAGTGGTCTTAGTTTGCAAAGATTTTAGAGAATCTATTTTGAACTGATTTTCCTCAGCAGTCATGTTCAAGGTCTTTAATTTGCTTTGGGCAATTAATCTTTCTTCTTCCAGATTTTGAACAAGAGTCTGGGTCATTTCAGCAGATACACTCGTATCCTGCTTCGCATTAGACATTGTTTGATTTATTTCTACCAGTTCACATACAGCAGAAGCTAATTTTGCTCTTAGATGGGATTTACTGGTTCCAAGCGAGTCAATGGCAAAGTTAATTTGTGCCAATGAAGCAGAATCTAATTCTGATTTATTACCCTGAATACTTGATTGGTTGTAACCTGGTAGCTGGATAACTGTGAAGTAATTATTAGTCACTGGAAGATTACTCAGATCACGGTTGGCGGAGGAATCTTCTTTTACCATTTGAGCGTTTGAAAGCTCAGTAGGTATGTAAGTATAACGTTGGGTAATTACTGGTGGATTGAAAGACTTTTTGTTAGCTCCCAAACTGAACTTGATTCCCATTCCATGATATACATACCAGTCAGGATTTCCGTTTTCCATGCCTCGATATGGGTTGTCGGCTGTTACTCTATTAGTACCTGGCTTTGCTGCATAGCTTTGAAAAGCGTTATCATAAGAAGTTCTATATACTCCTGACACGTCATCAAGGTAATCAGTGTTGGTCATTTTGAAGTCTGACTGAGCGAATATTTCTATGCTTTTGGTGATCCGAAAACGTACGCCTAACCCTACGTTGGCATAGAAGGAAGTAGTCTCATAATTCGTAGAACTTTCAGTTCCTAAGGTGGAAAGATTTGTTTCGAACTTTCCGTCAGGGATTATACTTGGGTTGGTATAATTGTATCGATTTCCATTGGCATCCAAAAGATCTCCATGAACACTAAAGCTTAGTACGCCTGCGCCTAAGGTGAGGTATGGAGCAAAGAACGATTTGCCTGACAAGAGCCAGTTATTATCGGGTTTAAATACAAATGATAATCCTGCGTCATATACCTCTGTTTGGAAATTCAACGCCCGGTCAAATGAAGCACTCTCAGTAAATAAAGTACCGTCATTCTGTATCAGGCGGTCACTTGATCCGAATTGGTAACTGCCTCCAGTGAGCATCAAGCCTACAGAATTGCCGAGTGCATATTCTATCGAAATTTGATAAGAAAGCTGATCTGAATAGGTTTTGTAGTGCTTGTAATAATTAGTGACATCCTTGAAGTTATCCACTTTGAAAGGGCGAATGTCTCCATAGTAATTGGTCGTACCAGCACTGACACCAAATCTCCATTTGAAGCCATGCATTTGAGCCTGTGCAGAAAAAGCAAAAGCGAAAGCGAGAATTAATAAAGTTAGCTTTTTCATGTCTTTATCTTTTTTTGCTCCCTATGCCCATCCAAATGTTGAATTCTGCACTGATCCCAACAAAAGGCTGAAAGCTATTCGCCTTAGAACCTCCAAGTTGCTCCGTAGTAATAAATGTGCCGCCGGCATTTAGCCTAATAAATCTGAAGAAATTGTAACCCAGTCCCACATAAATGGGACGATCTAAAACAGGCCCAGAAATAGTTTCACCGAGTTGATTTTCTAATTTATCAGATAAAAAGAAACCAGTGGAAACCGACATATTATTCATGAACCTTGCGAAGGTACGGTTGCCGAGAGGAAAGGAGAGACCAACATAGGGACTCGTAACATATTCTCGATCTGTCAAATCATTGCTAAGGGAAATAGCTCCATATCCGATATTGATGGGTAAGGAATTGTCTGTTTTCTCTGTTGCATACTTTTCAAAAATAGTTTCATCTACGCGTACCAGCATGTTTGGACTCAGGTATTGATTTACTTCTGAAAATAGGATGTCTTCTAATTCGGTGAGGTAGTCATTTGCAAATACTGCACGCACATTATCTTCTTTTCTAAGCCCTAGCACGTTGAACTTCGCATTACCCATTTTCAACCTTCCTCTTTGCTCTAGTTTAGCTCGGGTAATGTCGCTGAAGCCTGGGAATTTAGCACCATTAGGCAATTCAAAATAAAATGCGCCCTGTTCAACGATTTTGGAAAGATTATTAATCAGGATTTGATCAGATTCTGAGAACTTGATTCCGCCCCTCTTGATTGAGGTGACAGTGCTAAGATAGGTTTTAATGTTTTGCTGAATGAGGTTTCTAACTTCCGAAATCTGATCTGAACCAGCTTTCTGATAATAGCCGAATTCCAGATGGTAATCTGTGTTAGAGCGTAGAGGTTGGGACATCAATACTTGATAGGAGAGTTCTTTATATCCAAAAGGAGCTTTCCAGAAATAGGTATATCCTGACTTCTCTGTTTTGTTTGAGGGGAAAATCAAAAGTTTCACCATTTCTATTTTCTCTGGAATAGCGCCACGAACGTAGAATTCTTCCTCCGCTGGGAGCGGCATTCCCCCATTTATTTTGCTAGTGATTAAGTCTAGATTTACAGTAGTCACTTGAGCCTTTAGCTCTAGTATGCCTACTGCAAGGACTAATATAAGTAGTATGATTTTTTTCATAATTTGTTAGTTGAATTTTTAAACTTAAATGAATAACCACTAAAAGAATAAAATTAGAATATCCCACTCTCGTAAGGACCAATGCTCCCTCTAGAATATTATCTGATTCTGAGCTACTAAAACAACCTCTTTGAAAATACTCTTGGGTACATTCAAAACTAATAACCAAGCCTAATGTTAGGCTATTTCTTGATTTTTTTATTTCAGTTCCCAGAGAGACATCGAAAATATTCCATTGCGGAATTTCTGTTTTCAATTGGTTGCCTTCTATCTCCTCCTTATCAAAATACGAAAAATCTGTTCTAAAACTTCCAAGTTTAGAAAGGTTTTCTTTCAGGCGGATTTCATACTCTATAGCGAAATTGGTAACAAGCTTCATCGCTGTTTCCACATTCAAAAAATCTTCACTTTCATATACTGAAGAACCTATAATTACTTAGCATCTAAGGTGTTTAATCATTTTATCTCAAAATCTTTTTTAAGATTTCTCTCTTTATAAAAACTACAATTATCCAAGAGACAAATCCAGCTAAAGCGCCTATAAACGCTCCAACTAAAATATCCGATGGGTAATGTACTCCCAGGTAAATTCTAGTATACGAGATTAAAGCAGCCCAAAGAAAAAGCCAAGGAAGAAATCGAAGTTTGCCTTTCATTTTTAAGTTGAGAAAGACAGCCAAGCCAAAGGTGTTGGCAGCATGTGAGGATGCAAATCCAAACAAACCACCACATCTCCCATAATTGTGAATCACTCCATCCCAGCGCTCATCATGACAAGGCCGCAATCTTTCGAAATAAGGTTTCATCAGTCCGGAGGTGGTCTGATCTGCAATAAGTATAGTCAATGCAATGCCGCCAAAAACCCACCAACTGTACTTTGGTTCCGCTTTGTAGATGAAAAAGGCTAGTATAAGATAGAAGGGTATCCACGTCACGGTCTGAGTCATTTGGAATAAAACTGCATCCAACCAGTCCGTGTGAAAGGAGTTTAGCAAGAGGAATAAATCCTCATCCCACTTCATAATTTTTTCGATCATTTTGCAAAAGATATCCAGTCAATCCCTTTTTTAAGGTTGTTTTGGGTGAATTCCTCCTGAGAGCCGGACTCAACTTCATGCATGTATTCCCACTCTGCCATCGGAGGCATACTCATTAAGATACTTTCTGTTCGGCCATTTGTATCCAAGCCGAACTTGGTTCCAGCATCCCACACGAGGTTAAATTCTACGTATCTGCCTCTTCGCAGACTTTGCCATGTTTTCTCTTTTTCCCCATAAGGAATCTGAGAATTTTTATTCATGAAATATCCATAAACTTCTGGAAATAAGCGACCTAGTGATAAGCTGAATTGAAGTGTGTTTTCAAATTCAATATCATCTACTGGCTTTAGTCTATCATAGAAAATCCCACCGATACCACGGGTCTCATCCCTATGTTTGATGTAAAAATAATCATCAGCCCAGTCCTTAAATTTCGGGTAATAGTTGTCATCATATAGATCACAGACCTTTTTCACTTCCTGATGAAAATACGATGCGTCGGCACCATTGAGATAATGTGGGGTCAGATCTATTCCTCCTCCAAACCAATGTTCCCCATTGTCCATCTCAAAATATCGAATATTCATATGTATGATAGGGACCATTGGACTTTTAGGATGCAGGACAATTGATACGCCAGTGGCGAAGAAATCTGCCTTATCCAATTTCAGCTTTTTGAGAATTTTGTCCGGTGTAGGACCATATACGGCCGAAAAAGCAACTCCACCCTTTTCAATTATACTACCACCTTCGAAAATCCTAGTTCTACCGCCACCTCCAGCCGATCTTTCCCATTTGTCTTCAGAAAATAAGCCAGTGCCATCTGCCAATTCTAACTCCTTGCAGATATGAACTTGCATTTTTTGATAAATTTCAGCTATTTCTTCTTTACTCCTACGCGACATTTTTTTTGATTTAGAATGGATATCCTATGCCAAAGTTAAGGACTGTTTGGCCTTTTAAACCAAATAAATTATTGAATGATAAGTTGTCAAGTATCCATCTTTGACCTTCTGGCATGGATGGATCAAATGCTTTGGTTGCCAAATCTAGACGAACTACCAAGAAATTGAAGTCCATTCTTAATCCCACGCCAGTTCCTAATGCTATTTCTTTATAAAATCTATCAAATCTGAAATCAGCTCCAGGCCTGGAATTATCTACACCAATAACCCACGAGTTTCCTGCATCTATGAATACTGCCATATCGAAATATCCTACCAAGTTTCTACGGTATTCAAGCATTGTTTCTACGATCATCTCGGCTGGTTGCTCAAATGCATAATCATATCTGCCGCTTTCGCCAATAGGAGGGGTGTAGCTTCCTGGACCCAATCTTCTAGCTTGCCAAGCTCTAATACTTGTGCCTCCTCCAGCAAAAAAGTATTTTTCGTAAGGGAGGATTCCATTACTGACTCCATATGGATTTGCGATTCCGAAATTTGCCCTATAGGCTATCGTAGATTTTTCGTTTAGCGGATGATACCTTCGGAAATCTGCCTGAAGTTTGAGCCATTGAAATCTTGCAAAATCTGTGGTTTCACTATTGCTAGGAGCATTCATGAAATTCAATGTTGTACCGCCACTTTCTACGAATAATTTAAGTAGCGTAGCTTTATTCGAAGAGTTGTAGTTGCCATAATTGTTGAAGTTTATGATGGACTGCCCTGAAACACTGCTAATAAATGAAGGTAAAAAAGACCAAATAAGATTATTTCCCTGACTTTCTAGATCTAATAGTACTTGGGAGAATTCATCTGAAATCTGAGGTGTTCGTATGTAATTTATGTCCGCAGCATTTATAGTGAACTGAGTTCTATTGCCACGAGTGGCCCAAGTGTAGGCTAGTTTTGCATTGAGACCTGATCTGGTATATTCAGGACGGTTGGTATAATTGTAACCCAGCTGTGTTCGGGTGTTGGGATTGAAGCGGCCATATTTCTGTAAGCTTCCCTCATAAAAGGGCATTAGAAATCTTGGGAAAATTACCGATGCTGAAACACCAAACTCCTTACTCTGGTAGACACCCTGGTCTGTTGCAGACGCTACTCCTTCATAACCGATTCTCGTGTTGAATTCC
Organism: Algoriphagus ratkowskyi; assembly: GCF_002150505.1. Lineage (GTDB taxonomy): Bacteria > Bacteroidota > Bacteroidia > Cytophagales > Cyclobacteriaceae > Algoriphagus > Algoriphagus ratkowskyi. The sequence continues at coordinate 113,957 of NZ_MSSV01000002.1, read as the reverse complement.
AATATTTCTCCAGCTCGAAAGAAATTCCTATTTCGCAAAACCATGCTGAAGAAAGGTCCTGGTAATTGCTCTGTTATACTAAGTCCTAGCTGATTGGTAAGTTGATATTTTTGGTTGGGTTGAGTTAAAATCTTCGCAGTAAGACTGGTTCCTACTGTGTCAAAGGAAATATTGATATATCGGAAAAGGTCAAGGTTACTCAGCTGTTTTTGAGTTTCCACTATGTTTATTCTCTCATAATTTTCCCCCTCATCAAACAAAACCCTTGAACTAAGTAGCTTTTCTGAAAATCTATCTTTATAAAATGTAAAATCTATTGCTCGGTAGTTAGTTCGTCGTTTTTCATCTATAAAAACATCGCTCGGTGGACTGACTTTGAACGTTATAGAATCTATTTTATAGATCTCATGTTTTTCAGTAAAAGATGGTTTGAGCAGCCGTTGTTCAACATTGATTTTTTTAGACGTGGTATCGTAATACAGATTGTAATCGATAAAACTTTTCGTAAACATGAAGTACCCATTGTTTTTGAAAAGTTCTTCCAAACGATCTCTTTCTCTAGTAAAGTTGCTCTGGTCATAGCTGTCTCCTTTTTTAATGAAGGATTCCTTCTTTGTTGAATTGACGAGTTTGAGTAACCCCTCATTCACAGAGTTAGTATATATTGAGTCTAGCAAATAGGGCTCGCGCTCCGTGATGGTGTAGATTACGTCGGCTTTCTTCTTTTTAGTCTCTACCTCAAAGGATACGTCAGAATCCAGAAAGCCTTTGTTGTACAGATAATTGCCTATTTCAGTGACCGTTTTTTTTGTTTGGGAACTATCAAGTATTGTGACTGGGTTACCGGTACGCATTAAGAAATTCCCATATTCCTCCATTTTTCTTAAGTCTTGGATTTTCGTCTGTAGTTTATCTCGTTTTTTGATAAGCTTTCTGTCATCGGGTAGTTCATTTAGACTTGCTTTGACCTCCAATAGCTCAGTAGTCTTAGCTTCCAGTTTGTCATTTACTTTTGCACTGTCATAAAAAACTTCTCCAATACGGTATATGGTGACGCCTAGGGAGGAGTTAGTAAGTGGGATTTTGGTGTTAGGTTCTTGAAAGTATAAACTTTCAATTTCAAGGTGATTGGCCTTTTCTACACCTTTCAGTTTGTTGTTTTCGAGTACATATTTGCCTTCAGGCAAGTTTTTACTCAAGGAGCAAGCGTGCATCGCCCAGAGAACAAAGATAAAAAGTATATATTTGGTGAATTTCAAAATGGCAGAGTCTATCCGGATGCTTAGCAAAAATACAGTTAAGTTTATTAAATCCTTACATCAAAAGAAATTCCGAAATCAGGAGGAGAAGTTCTTTGTAGAAGGTGAAAAGAGTGTATTAGAAGTATTGAATGCTGACTTCATTGTGGAGCTACTTGTCGCAACAGAATCTTTTGTAGAAAAGAATAGTAAACTTATTGAACGCTCTAATGCTCAGCTAATCTTAGCTACTCAAAATCAACTGGAATCACTAGGTCAATATCAAAGCAATGATAGTGCCTTAGCTGTAGTTCTTATGAAATCAAACAGGCCGTTTGATTTTCCTAAGGACGGTTTTGTAATAGGACTGGACGATGTGCGTGATCCTGGGAACCTCGGTACGATTATTAGAATTGCTGATTGGTATGGGATCAAAAACTTGATTTTTTCACCTCAAACAGCGGATTTCTACAATCCCAAAGTGATTCAAGCTAGCATGGGTTCATTCACACGTGTCAATTTTTTTTATGCCGAACTTGATGAAGTTTTTCATCAATGGAATGTGCCAATTTATGGTGCGTTTCTAGACGGGAAAAATGTGCATGAAATGAAACATGTCAGCAGAGGCGTTATTTTGATGGGAAATGAGTCAAATGGAATATCTACTACTCTTGAGAGAGTAGTGACACATAAGGTGACTATTCCGGGTTTTGGTCAGGCAGAATCCTTAAATGTAGCCATAGCTACAGCTATTCTTTGTGATAATTTCAAACGACTTTCTATAGAATGATTAAGAAATTCACCAACACCTTAAGTAAGGTTGGGATCAATGGTTTTTTATTGGGGTTGTTTGCAGCAATTTTCTTCGCATGGTTATTCCCATTTGCAGGATCTAATGAGTCTCCTGTTCCCTGGAAGCCAATTATAAATGTGGGAATTGGATTAGTGTTTTTCTTCTATGGAGTGAAACTTAATCCTAAGGAATTAAAATCTGGATTGTCAAACTGGAGACTTCACGTTCTGATTCAGCTCTCTACCTTCTTGCTTTTTCCGCTGATTGTAATGCTTATCGAGCCTTACATGAACTGGATTGATAAGGACTTTAGAATTGGTATAACCTATTTATCTGTCTTACCATCTACAGTTAGTGCTTCTGTAGTAATGGTTTCTATCGCTGGAGGCAATGTTCCTGGGGCAATATTTAATGCCAGTATATCCAGTTTGCTAGGTATAGTAATCACGCCTGCTTGGATGGGGATATTGGCGGGTTCTGCAGATATTCAGATGGAGTACTTGCCTACACTATATGAGCTTTCACTTAAAGTTCTTCTTCCTGTTGTACTGGGGATTTTGTTACACAATTGGCTATTTCCGAAAATCGCTAAGCATATTTCACATTTGAAATACGTGGATCAAACAGTAATTATGATCATCGTTTTCACCACTTTTGCTCAGTCTTTCTCCCAAAAAGTTTTTTCTCCTTATGGATCTTCAGTGTTGCTAGAAGTAGGAGCTACTATGCTTGCTTTATTCTTTTTGATATGGATAATAATCGCACTGGCTTGTAAAATTCTTGGTTTTACCTGGGAAGATAGAATTACTGCGCTTTTCTGTGGATCTAAAAAGTCCTTGGTGCAAGGAGTAGTGATTGGCAAAGTGATCTTTCCAGATCCAGCGTTGTTTGGGATTGTACTCTTACCAGTGATGCTTTATCATATTCAACAGTTAATAGCTGGAAGTATTATCTCATCAAGTATGGCCAGAAAAGGGAAGTAGACTAATGAAAAAGAGTCAAAAGTAAAAAGTCTAAAACAAACCAGGCTCGGATTGTTAACCGAGCCTGGTTTAAGTTAAATGTATTTGCTTGCTAATTCATCCGCCAATTGACAGTATTGATTTTCTGATTCAACTTTGGATAAGCCTTTGAAGTTTAACCAAGCATTGTATTTGGCTGCCGCTTTAAAGTCAAATCCTCCTGGACGTTCCGTTAGATTATCGCCTTCTGTAGCCTGCTTGTACAAGCCGTAAAGTTTGAGCAATTCTTCGTTACTCGGTTTTTCGGTAAATTTTTTTGTTAAAGCTACAGCTTCCTCTAATGTTTGGGTTGACATGTTTATTGAGATTAGTTATGGGTGTAAGTTCAGAATTCAGTGTTGCGGTGCTGTTGACTATTATAAAAAATAACCAGCCGATTGAGCTGGTTATTTTTTATAGAAGTAATATTATGTTCGACTATCGTTTGTTCATAGATACGTAATCGCGCTCATTTGCTCCAGTATATACTTGTCTTGGTCGTCCAATTGGCTCACCATTCTCACGCATTTCTTTCCATTGAGCTATCCAGCCTGGAAGTCTTCCTAATGCAAACATTACTGTAAACATATCTGTAGGGATTCCTAATGCTCTGTAAATGATTCCAGAGTAGAAATCTACATTAGGGTACAATTGACGGTCGATGAAATACTGATCGTTAAGTGCTGCATGTTCCAGTTCTTTGGCTATGTCCAAAACAGGATCATTTACGCCTAATTTGGCAAGTACATCATCCGCTGCTTTCTTGATGATTTTAGCTCTTGGATCGAAGTTTTTATATACTCGGTGTCCAAAGCCCATCAATCTGAATGGATCATTTTTGTCTTTTGCTTTGTCTAAATATTTTTTAGCATCTCCGCCATCTGCTTTGATTGCTTCTAGCATTTCGATTACAGATTGATTAGCTCCACCATGAAGTGGTCCCCAAAGTGCATTGATTCCAGCAGAAATAGAGGCGTAAATGCTGGCCTGAGATGAGCCTACTATTCTTACGGTAGAAGTAGAGCAGTTTTGCTCGTGATCTGCATGAAGAATTAGAAGTTTGTCTAGTGCAGCTGATACTATTGGATCTACATCATACTTTTCAGCAGGTAGCGCAAACATCATTTTCAGGAAGTTTGAGCAATAGTCCAACGAGTTATCTGGGTAATTCACTGGATGGCCCATTTCGTTCTTGTAAGCCCAAGTAGCGAAGGTTGGCATCTTAGCAATCAAACGGATGATACTTAGATTTACTTCCTCTTCGCTTCTATTTGGATTTAATGAATCTGGATAGAAAGCTGTCAACGCACAAATCATCGAAGAAAGTACACCCATGGGATGTGCATTGGAAGGAAAACCTTCAAGAATTTTTTTAATATCCTCATGAACCAAAGTGTGATGGGTGATTTCTTTTGAGAAATCCTCATACTGAGCCTGTGTAGGAAGTTCTCCATAGATCAACAAATATGAAACCTCAAGGAAGGTAGACTTCTCAGCTAGGTCTTCAATTCTGTATCCTCTATAGCGAAGAATTCCTTCTTCTCCATCTAAAAATGTAATAGCACTAGTAGTAGCACCGGTGTTTTTGTAACCTGGGTCTAGGGTGATTAATCCCGAGGTAGCTCTAAGTTTTGCGATATCGATCGCAGATTCATTTTCGGTTCCAGTGATTACCGGAAATTCATAGTCTTGTCCTTTGAAAGAAAGCTTAGCTGATTCAGACATATAGTTAGTGTTTGGATTGCGTATGTTAAAAAACCTCGTAATAGGGCCTTAAGATAATAAAATCAGGTAGTTTATTGGCTTTACAATGTGTCTAATGGAATAATAATCTTTCAGACTGTGATTTTTTTCAAAATTGACACTTTTCAAAATTCGCCATTTATTTCAATCACTTAAATAGGTTGAATTATAAATTCCTGATTGTTTGTTTTTTATAATAAAAAAAGCCCCGCAGGGCTAATATTTATGCGCAAAAATGCTCGAATACTTCTACTAAATGATCTCCGATCATTTTAGCTGTTCTTCCTTCGATATGATGACGTTCTACGAAATGAACCAACTCACCATCTTTGAATAATGCCATTGCTGGCGAGGATGGAGGATAAGGAAGACATAGCTCTCTAAGTTTCTCCACAGCACCTTTATCGTTTCCTGCAAAAACTGTAGCAAGTGTCGATGGTTTTATTTTGGCATTTTCCACAGCAAAAGTTATCCCTGGTCTAGCAGCTCCTGCTGCACAACCACATACTGAGTTCACTACAATAAGGGTAGTTCCTTTATGGTCTGGACCAAGATGCGTCGCAACTTGCTCAGCAGTTCTGAACTCTTCAAATCCTACGCTGGAAAGCTCCGCTCTCATAGGAGCGATCAATTCTTCTGGATACATATTATTACTATTTTTTTAATTCTTAATTATAAAAAACCTAATTCAAGCTTAGCAGCTTCCGACATCATATCCTGAGAATAGGGTGGATCAAATGTTAATTCAATTTCCACATTATTAATTCCTTGAATCTGCTGGATTTTATCCTTTATCTCTGAAGGAATGAATTCTGCCGAGGGACAATTTGGTGAAGTCAGTGTCATCAATACATACACATTGTTTACAGGGTAAACAGTGATCTCATAGATTAAACCTAGGTCATAAACATCTACAGGGATCTCAGGATCATATACTAACCTTATCGCTGTGACTACCTTTTCCTTGAGGTTTTCTATTTGTCCTACGGATGCTTCTGTGTTACTTTCTGTTGACATACTATCAGGCATTTTGCTTGGCTTGAAAAGCCAGAGCGTATAATTTAATTTGCTTAATCATCGATGCAAATCCATTTGATCGCTGGCTTCCGATGATCGAGCCCATTCCGATTCTTTCTACGAAATCAAGCTTCGCATTAATAATCTCTTCTGGGCTTCGATAGTTCAATACTCTCAACAAAAGCGTAATTAAGCCTTTGGTGATATCAGTATTAGAATCTGCCCTGAAATGGACTTTACCATCTTTTTCCTCAGCGATCAGCCAAACCTTTGATTGACAGCCTTTGATGGTATTCTCCTCAATTCTTTGTTTATCTGGAAACTCTTCTAAGCTTCCGCCTATTTCCATGATGTAATAAATAGTAGACTCTTTGTCATCCCCAAGGATTTCAAACTCTGATACTATCTCATCTTGAACTTCGTCGATACTGCTCATTTATTCTTTATTCTGGCTATTCGGCTTACACCTTCCACTAATTTATCTATCTCAGCTTTGGAATTATATACAGCAAATGATGCTCTAACTGTTCCTTCGATCCCCAATCTTTTCATCAGCGGTTGCGTGCAATGATGACCAGTTCTCACTGCAATCCCATTAGCATCAAGCATCATTCCCACATCGTAAGGATGCATAGATTTAATGTTGAAAGAAAGTACACTTACCTTCTCATTGGCAGTCCCAACTGGGATAAAGCCCTTGATTTGCGTCAGCTGTTCGTTGGCATACGCGAGCAATTCATCTTCATAACTTCTAATGGCATCTTTGCCAAGATCGTTAATAAATTCAATAGCCGCTTTGAAAGCGATTACGTCAGCAATATTTGGAGTTCCTGCTTCGAATTTGAAAGGAATGACATTGTAAGTCGTCTTTTCAAATGTAACCTCTTTGATCATTTCTCCACCACCTTGGTAGGGAGGCATATTTTCAAAAACTTCTCTTTTGCCATACAAACAGCCCAATCCCGTAGGTCCATACAGCTTGTGTGCAGAGAATACAAAGAAATCGCAATTCAATTTTTGAACGTCGATTTCCAAATGACTTGCGCTTTGCGCTCCATCCAACAGCACCTTTGCACCAACAGCATGTGCGGCATCTATTACATTCTGGACAGGATTGATAGTTCCAAGCGCATTAGATGCATGAACAATACTGACTAATTTTGTCTTAGAAGAAAGTAGTTTTTCGAATTCTTCGAAGATAATCTCTCCAGCATCATTGATGGGTATGATTTTAAGGGTTGCACCTTTCTCTTCGCAGAGCATTTGCCAAGGAACAATATTAGAATGATGCTCCAGTGTGGAAATGATGATCTCGTCTCCTTTTCCTACATTTTTTCTCCCAAAAGTAGAAGCAACCAAGTTGATTCCTTCTGTAGTTCCTTTGGTGAAAATCACCTCAGCTGATTCGCGTGCATTAATGAACTGCTGAATTGCTTCTCGACTTTCTTCGAAATAGCGAGTAGCTCTGTCAGCTAATGCATGGGCGCCACGGTGAATATTGGAATTATCTTTTTCGTAGTACTTAGTCAAAGCGTCCAGTACAGACTGAGGCTTTTGAGTCGTAGCAGCATTGTCAAAATAGACCAAAGGCTTTCCATGTACTTCTTGATGAAGTACCGGAAATAAACCTCTGATTTTTCCTATGTCTAATCTCATTTTTACAAATTGCTTCCTAAGCGATCTTGTACTTGTGCGATGCAATACTCACGGAAACTTTGGTCTGTGATATAATCCATGACCTCGCCTGTGAATGCATAAAGCAACAACCCTTTTGCCTGCAATTTGCCAATTCCTCTTGCCTGAAGATAGAATAATGCTTCTTCATCCAGCTGACCAGTAGTACAGCCGTGAGAGCATTTTACATCGTCCGCCCAGATTTCAAGTTGTGGCTTGGTATTGACCACAGCATCATCGGAAAGCAGAATATTGCTGTTTTGCTGAAAAGCATTGGTCTTCTGTGCATCCTGTCTTACGAAGATTTTCCCATTGAAAACTCCTCGTGAATTGTCCGCAAGGACACCTTTATACAACTCATTTGATTCGCAATGAGGCACGGTGTGATCTACATTCGTATGATTATCTACGTGAGTCTTGCCGTTTAGCAAATACAGGCCGTACATATTTCCTTCAGAATTACTTCCTAGGATATTTAAAGTCAAGTTATTTCTAACCATTTCACCTGAAAGAGAAATATTCACAGATGTAAATCTTGCGTCTTTCTGGATGTCAGTTTCGATGTTGCTTACTTCGATTACATTTTTACCTTCATTTTGAAGCTTGTAATAGCGAATCTGTGTATTGACTCCGCCTTTCACCTCTACAACTTTATTGACAAAGTAAGGGATGTCGCTAAGGTTTACGCTGTGATTAATAAAGGTTACTTCAGCAAAATCTCCCGCTTCAATCCATACTCTCGGTTGAATCACTTGTCCAGCAGTCGCTTTAAAGAAATTCAATAAGAGGATTGGCTTTTGAATCTGGGCCTTTTTCGGAACGGAAATGAAAATTCCACCTTCGAAAGAACTTTGGTTCAATGCGCAAAATGGATCTTTTTCCGGCTTTGCAATGCTTCCTAGAGCAATACTACTTTTTTCTGAAAGTAGAGAAACTTCCACCCCTTCAATAGTAGATGAAAGTGCTGGAGCAAAATGTCCGTTGGCAAACACAAGCACATCGCCAGCATAACCTTCGAATATATTTGCATTCACTTCCTCAGCAGTCACCGTGAAAGGCGCTGCAGGCGCAAAGTTTTGGATGCTTTGCTCAATCTTTTTAGTGATCGCGGTAAATTTGTACTCTTCTGATTTATTGGTAGGGAATCCTTGGACTTGGAAAGCTTGCTTTCCTGCAGCTCTAACTTCCTCGAAGCCAGTGCCTGTTGTTGCCAATAATTCCACAAGTATATCTTCTTTTATAAGCGTACTCATGAGTGATGTTTTAGGATGAAAATCAAACGGTAGCCTTGGAATCAACTTCGTCTTTGATCCAATCGTATCCTTTTTCTTCTAGCTCTAGTGCAAGCTCTTTAGTGCCTGATTTTACAATTTGCCCATTATATAAAACGTGTACAAAATCAGGAACTATGTGATCCAACAGTCTTTGATAGTGAGTAACAACGATGGTTGCGTTATCTTTTGTCTTCAGCTGATTCACGCCATTTGATACGATACGAAGTGCATCGATATCCAAACCTGAATCCGTCTCATCAAGGATAGAAAGGGTAGGAGCGAGCATTGCCATTTGGAAGATCTCGTTTCTTTTCTTTTCTCCACCTGAGAAACCTTCGTTGAGAGATCTACTTAATAACTTCTGATCGATCTCAACTAGCCTCATTTTTTCTTTCATCAAGGTTAAGAACTTTACCGCATCAAGTGCTTCTTCGCCACGGTATTCTCTCACTTGATTCACTGCAGTTCTCAAGAAATTCGTTGAGCTAACACCTGGGATCTCAACAGGATATTGGAAAGCAAGAAAAACACCTTCTCTAGCTCTATCTTCTGGAGAAAGATCAAGGAGATTTATTCCCTTGAATGAAACTTCACCTTCTGTTACTTCATATTCTTCTCTACCTGCCAAAACTGAAGCCAAGGTAGATTTACCTGAACCATTTGGACCCATGATTGCATGAACTTCGCCAGCTTTCACTTCTAGGTTAATACCTCTTAGGATTGGAGTCCCTTCGATAGAGGCGTGTAAATTTTTTATAGATAACATAATATGTTCTAATCTTTCAATATTCAAATCATTCAATCTTGCAATCGGCTTAGCCAACTGATCCTTCGAGAGTCAAAGCCAGTAGCTTCTGTGCTTCCACAGCAAATTCCATCGGCAATTGATTCAAAACCTCTTTGGCATAACCATTCACGATCAACGCAACAGCATCCTCAGTAGAGATACCACGTTGGTTGCAATAGAATAGCTGGTCTGCTCCGATCTTTGAAGTAGTAGCCTCGTGCTCCACTTTAGCTGTTGAGTTTTGGATGTCGATGTACGGGAAAGTATGTGCTCCACAGCGATCGCCCATTAATAAGGAATCACATTGAGAGAAGTTACGTGCATTGGTAGCACGCTTCATCACTTGTACTTGTCCGCGATAGGAGTTCTGCGATTTTCCTGCAGAAATACCTTTGGATACGATTCTAGATTTGGTGTTTTTACCAATGTGAATCATTTTCGTTCCAGTATCTGCTTGCTGGTAGTTATTGGTTACTGCTACAGAATAGAATTCTCCGATTGAATTGTCTCCTTTTAGGATACAAGATGGGTATTTCCATGTGACTGCAGAACCTGTTTCTACCTGTGTCCAAGAGATCTTGGAGAAATCACCAGCGCATATTCCTCGTTTTGTAACGAAATTGTAAATACCACCCACGCCTTCTTTGCTTCCTGGGAACCAGTTCTGTACCGTTGAGTATTTAACTTCCGCATGAGCTCCGGCGTAGATTTCCACTACTGCTGCATGCAGTTGATTTTCATCCCGTTGGGGCGCAGTACAGCCTTCCAAATAGCTGCAATAGGATTCATCTTCAGCTACGATTAACGTTCTTTCGAATTGACCAGTATTTGCAGCGTTGATTCGGAAATAAGTAGAAAGCTCCATTGGGCAACGAACTCCTTTAGGAATATAGCAGAAGGATCCGTCAGAAAATACTGCAGAGTTAAGGGCTGCATAGTAATTATCTGTCATCGGAACTACCGACCCCAAATATTTCTTCACCAATTCAGGATGTTCTTTAACAGCTTCGCTGAAAGAGCAAAAAACAATTCCCAATTTGGAAAGCGTGCCTTTGAAAGTAGTAGCTACTGAAACTGAATCAAGTATAGCATCAACTGCAATACCTTGAAGTCGCTTTTGCTCATTCAAGTTAATCCCAAGACGCTTATAGATATCAAGCAATTCAGGATCTACTTCATCCAAGTTCTTAGGCTTATTCCCTTGCTTAGGAGCAGAGTAATACTTAAGTGATTGCAGCTCGATTTTTGGATAATGGACATTTGCCCATTTAGGCTCCGTCATGGCTTGCCATGTTTTGAATGCTTTCAATCTCCATTCCAGAAGCCATTTAGGTTCTTCCTTCTTAGCTGAAATCCATCTAATCGTGCCTTCAGATAAGCCTATAGGAGCCTCATCAGCTTCATAGTCTACTGACCACCCGTGTTCGTATTCTTTTGACGTTAGTTCTTCTAAAATCTGATTGTCTTTGCTCATTGTTGCTGAGTTATTTAGACTAATTACATTTTACCTGCAAAGGTATAAGATATAATGAAAATATTGCCTTTGATTCAATTGGATAATTGTATCAAACATACAAAAGTTCAATAGAAAACCGCTTTTTCATCTATTCTGCAAGGTATTGACAAAAAAAAAGTATTGAAGGTTCAATACTCTTGATTTTAATTACCTATGAAAAATCTTTTGTTTAGATTTAATCTTAATTGTTCTATTTTTCTTTATCAAAAAACTGTATTGGTCGGTTGATGGACTCCTCCAAAACGATTAAAGTCTCGGTTCGATCAATCCCCTCAACTTTCTGGATGTTATCCAATACCAACCTTAGGTGGTTCGTGTCTCTGCAGATGATTTTAGCGAAGATTGAATAATTACCTGTTGTATAATATGCACTGACTACTTCTGAAATTGTCTTTAGCTTCTCGATAACTGTGTCATAAAGTGAGCTCTTTTCAAGGTATATCCCCAAGAATGCAGAGATGTCATATCCAAGTTTTGAAAAATCAATATTTAAAGTCGCGCTTTTTACAATACCCATATCCTCCAGTTTTTTCATTCGAACATGAACTGTTCCTGAAGAAACAAAGACTTTTTTGGCGATTTCTGTGTACGGAGTCTTCGCATCTTCGTTGAGAAGCGAAATGATTTTTAGGTCTATGTTATCGATATCTAAAATTTTGTCCATTTTTATTGGGTGATTTTGGATGATTGTTAATAAATCTGCCTGTAAATTACAGATTGTTCAAAATATACCAAAATTTATTTTTCAATTTGTAATTAAAAGCAAAATCTGCTTACTTTGGACTTGATAAAAATGTTCAATTGAATATTTTGTTCATAGAGTAAAAAGTCGAATTAAAATTTGAGATCAATTGTATCGCCAAACTTTAGTTCATTTCAACAGAAACTTTTAATCTCTAAAGTTATATTTGGGTTTATATTCTGAAAAGGGTCTCGCTTTTGGCGAGACTTTTTTGTTTTCCTATCCTTAATCAATACCTACAGGAGGGTTGTTCCATTTTTTTTTAAGCGGTTGGGTTATGGTCTAGAGGCGTTATATTTTTAGCACTTGATATAACCTTCAATTCCATGAAAAAAATTCTGCTAATTATTCCTTTATCACTAATTTTTGGAATAGGTGTGGCTCAGGTAAAACCATTCATCTCAACAAAGGTTTTTTCTGAGCAGGACACCCTAGCCAAATTTCATACAGTTTCAGGAGAACGTCATGGAGCCTCTTTTTTCAAAAAACATGATTTTCCAGAGGTGGAATACCTTCCTACAGATCAGCTGACTTTTGACAAATATCACACGGTAGATGTGATGTACCATTGGTACGAAGTCTGGGCTAAACAATATCCTGAAATCGTAGAACTCTATGAAATTGCTAAATCCTACGAGGGCAGGCCGATTTTGCAGATGACCATTACTAACAAAAAAACGGGTAAGGATACAGACAAACCTGCAGCATATTTTGAAGGGGGAAGACACTCCGGCGAAATTACAAGTAGTGAATCAATACTTTGGCTTACACAGAACTTGCTAGCCAATTATGGTAAGGACTCAGAAATAACCCATCTGATCGACAGTAAAGCAATTTATTTAAGACCTCAGAATAATCCTGACGGTTCTAATTTGTATCTGCATACTGCACAAGCCAATAGAAGTACAGTTAAGCCAAATGACAATGATCGTGATGGATTGTATGATGAAGACCCAGGAGAAGATTTAGATGGAGACGGTATTCTTTATCAATTGAGGAAAAAGGCTACTACGCCTGAGGAACTAGAAAAAGCGAATTATATAATAGATCCAGCTCACCCGGCGGGAAAATTAATGAAGCGAGTTTTTCCAGGGAAAGGAGAATACTTGATGTATTCTGAAGGAATTGATAATGATGGAGATGGAGAATACAATGAGGATGGAATAGGTGGGTTAGACCTTCATAGAAATTATCCTGAAAATTGGCGTCCAGATACTGGCGGAGATTTAACCGGACGAGGATATACTCAGAATGGCGCTGGAGAATTCCCAATGAGTGAGATAGAATCTAAATCTACGGTGATGTGGATGCTGACCCATCCGAATATTTCGGTGGTAAATTCTATGGACACCCGAGTACCAATGCATCTTAGAGCGCCTTCTACTTCCAAAGCTGAAGAACGTATGTATCCATCAGATCTGGCTATATACAAAGAGATGGATGAATTGGGCTTGTCTTTTACAGGCTATCCGTGGGCAGGAGATGTCTATGAAACCTATGCTACTCGATATAAGGTGAACAGCATGACTGGCGATCCGCTAAAGCCAACTCCGCTATTTGGTCATGGGCCAGATTTTGGATACTTCTATTATGGCACTATTTGGTATGGAGATGAGCTGTGGAATAACGGCGCAATGAAGGATTACAATGAAGATGGTATTTACGATGACTACGATGCCTTAATGTGGGATGAAGAAGAGAATGAGGGAAATGGATTTAAATCCTGGACTCCTTTGACGCATCCAACACTTGGCGAGGTAGAAATTGGCGGGTTTCATCCTAAGTTTTTCGGACAAAATGGACCTCCTTGGCAACTGGAAAACTGGGCTAAAAAGCAAGCACTGTTTAATCTCGCAATGGCTAAAAAACTCCCAGAATTAAAGGTTGAAAAAGTAGGAGTTAAGAAGATTTCCGAGGGGGAATTTGAAATTACGATCTCTTGGAAAAATATTGGCGGACTACCTGTTGCACTTGAACAGGCCAAGCTGGTGAAAATCGTTCAAGAGGATAGAGTTTCCTTAACCTTCGACAAGGAATTAACCAAAGGTTATGAGGATGCAAAAGTTAAAATTGTGAGCCCAGATTTATACGACAAGACTATTTATACTGGCTATACAGGAATTGGAGAGACGAAGTCTGCTACATTCAAAGTACAAGTGGATGGGAAGGAAGAGGTCAAAGGGAAAATCAGATTGTCCTCTACTAGAGGAGGGTTTTTCGAGCAAGAATTCATTATTAATAAATAAAAACGATGACGATTAAAAAAATTGGAGTGACCCTGATTGTGCTTCTCTTAGGTTCACACATCATTTTTGCGCAGCAAAAAAGATCTTTAACTCATTCAGATTATGATGGATGGGAGAGTTTGGGTTCGCAGAAAATCACAAAAAATGGACAATGGGTCGGCTACCAAGTGAGACCTCAGGATGGAGATAGCAGGTTAGAGATTTTTTCTTTTAAGGATCCAAGTAAGCGCAAAGTTATACCTAGAGGGGAATCATACATTTTTACTGAAGACAATTTATTTGCAGTAGGGAAAATCGGGCCAGAGAAAGACTCCGTCTATATGCTGAAACTGAAAAAGACTAAGAAGGATGATATGCCTGCTGACAGTCTTTTTATATACAATTTGGCCGGAGGGAAATTAGAAAAACTTCCTCGTGTCAAATCTTTTGCTACTCCTGAGAAAGCAGGAAATTGGATAGCGATTCACTTTGAAAAAGAAAAGCAGGAGAAAGCTAAGACTGATAAAAAGGCTGAAGCTGACTCTACCTCAAAGGTAGAAAAGCCAAAGAAAACAGATGGTACTTTACTTCAAGTAAGAAAATTAGATGGTTCTGTAATTTATGATTTCGAGCGGGTGAAGTCCTTTGGATTCTCTAAGAATGGAGATTTCTTACAGTATGTTTTGGCTGAGGAAGATACCTTGGACAATGCCTCAATTTACTTGCTTAATCTAGCTAATGGTGAGAGTAAAATGATTTCTGAAGGAATGACTTCGTATTCAGACCTTACCTTTTCTCCAGAATCAAACTACCTGGCTTACCTTACTACTGATGATTCGACCAAAGCGAAGAAGCCTTATTATTCACTTTTTATTGCTGAAACCAAGACTGCAAAAGTAAAGGAACTAGCTTCTAAAGACTCTGAAGGGATTTTGAAAAATGGAAGAATTAGCGCCGATGGGAATCTAAAATTTTCGGAGAATGAGCAACGTTTATTTTTTGGAGTAGTTCCTGATTACGTGGATTATAGCTATGCAAACGACACGACGATTTTGGATGAAGAACGAGTAAGTTTGGATATTTGGGGATGGCAGGATTCTGAGATTCAGCCTATGCAGTTGAAGAATAAAGGTCGTGAGGAAAAGTTCTCTTATTTAGCTACGATAGATTTAGCTTCCAATAAAATCATTCAACTCGCAGATTTGGATGTTAAGAATGTAAGCTTAGAATCAAAAGTTGAGCGCGACTTTGGGATAGCTTGGTCTGATGCACCTTACAGGATCAACTATTCTTGGGATATTCAGACTGGAAGAGATTTGTACTTGGTGGATTTTAAGACTGGACAAAAAACCTTGATCGAGAAAGATGCTTCTGGTTCACCTTCTATTTCCCCTGAAGGAACGTACGTTTATTGGTATGACAGTCGCGATAGTAGTTGGGTGGCCTATGATGTAGGTCAAAAAGCAAAAATTAATCTTACAGAAGGAATATCAGAGGTTTTTTACGAGGAATTACACGATTCCCCTTCGCGTCCAGGAAGTTATGGAAACGCAGGTTGGTTAGCTGAGGACAAAGCATTTTTGGTTTATGATAGATTTGATATTTGGAAAATTGATCCAAAGAATCCATCTGGAGCAGTAAATCTGACACAGGGTGAAGGTAGAAAATCTGAGTTAGTTTTCAGAAGACAAGATCTTGATCGAGAAGAGAGGAGCATTGATCCAAAAGGACAATTACTTCTTACCGTATTCAATGAAAAGACCAAGGATGCTGGTTATTACACAGGTTCATTTGACGGAAAGTCAGCTCCTAAACAGTTGGTCATGTCGGCAAATAGATATTATGGTTTGACCAAAGCAGAGGAAAGCACAGAGGTTATACTCAATAAATCTACTTATGCTGAGAATCCTGACTTATATCTAGGTGATCTCACTTTCAAAAACCTCAAAAAAGTTTCCGCCCTAAATCCTCAGCAAGCAAACGTAAACTGGGGTTCTGTGGAATTAGTGGATTACTTGACCAATGATGGAGAGCCACTGCAAGGTTTATTGTTTAAACCTGAAAACTTTGACGCTAAGAAGAAATATCCACTGATGGTTTATTTCTATGAGAGAAATAGTGACGGTCTGCACAATTACAGAGCTCCAGCTCCAAGTGCATCCACGATAAATATTCCATATTTTGTCAGCAACGATTACCTGGTTTTTGTGCCGGATATCAAATATGAACTAGGACTGCCAGGACCAAGTGCGTACAACTGCATTATTCCAGGAGTTCAGTCGATAGTTGCTAAAGGTTTTGTAGATGCTGATAACATGGCGATTCAAGGACAAAGTTGGGGTGGGTATCAAGTCGCTCACCTGATTACTAGAACTAATATGTTCAAAGCTGCTGGTGCTGGTGCACCTGTTGTTAATATGACTTCAGCTTATGGCGGAATCAGATGGGGGACAGGAATGAGCCGTATGTTCCAGTATGAGCAAACTCAATCTAGGATAGGAGGTACCCTTTGGGAAAAACCACTTTATTATATAGAGAACTCTCCACTGTTCTTTATGGATAGGGTGAATACACCAGTTTTGATCATGCACAACGACGAAGATGGTTCTGTGCCATGGTATCAGGGAATTGAGATGTTTATGGCATTAAAAAGATTAAATCAGCCAGCTTGGCTCCTGCAATACAATGGTGAAGACCATAACCTGGTTCAGCGTAAAAACAGAAAAGATCTTTCGGTGCGTTTGAGTCAATTCTTTGACCATTACCTGAAAGGAGCTCCTGCACCACTTTGGATGACGGAAGGTTTGCCAGCGGTGGAGAAAGGCAAAACGCTTAAGTATGAATTGAATCCATAAATAATTTAAAATAGAAAAGCCCTGAATCTTTCGATTCAAGGCTTTTCTATGTTGTTTAAAACATTAATCTACGTAATCATAAATGAATTCAAATTCAAAATTATAAGGAGATCGAAATCCCAATTCTTGAAATCCTTTACCAAAAGTTTTATCCTCGTTCAACTCCAATTTTATTACACTACCTAGGTTATAAGAATTGAGAATTTCATTAGGATTGTTTGATTCAAAAATTCTAAAAATCGGAAAACCTAAATCGAAATTAGCACCACTAAAGTATATTTTTGAAGTGGGAATCTGAAAAGGATTACCCGTAGAAATTTCTTCAGAAGATATATTGTGTTGCTCGAGAGAAACGTTCCCCACTTCTTTTTTCTGCTCTATTATAAAGCTTAGATTTTCATTTGCATATCCTTCATATGGTAATGCAGTAATTTTTGTAATGAAGTAAGCTCCAATTTTTATCTCCTTGCTCACCGTATTTTTTACTTTATTGAGCGAGGTAGTAGTTAAACTTACAGTGTAGGTGCCTGGTTCTTCATAGATTGGATAAACTGTTTTCTCATTCGAAGATTTCCCATTGCCGAAATCCCAGAAATAAGCATAGGCACTATTAGGAACAGCTTCGAATTGTACTGGAACAAACGCGAAAGTTCTGTCTGATAATACTTCAAAATCGGCTTTAATTACGGGATTTTCATCATCCGATGAACATCCAGCTAGTATTATAGCTAAAAGCGAAACACTTAAATAGTTTAGTTTCATATAGGATTACGTAAGTATGATAGACAGTACGTAAAGTATAACTAATTGTTCTTTATCAATAACTTATGATGATTTTTTTTTTAGTAGCTGATTCTAATAAGATTAAACTGCCACTGCAGCCTTAATATGTGGATGCGGATCATAATTCAAAAATTTAAAGTCTTCATACTTAAATTCAAAAATATCCATCACTTCAGGATTGATTTTCATAGTAGGCAGCTCTTTAATCTCACGACTCAGTTGCAATTTGGCTTGCTCTAAGTGGTTGGAATACAAATGTGCATCGCCAAATGTATGAACGAAATCACCGGCTTCTAATCCGCAGACCTGGGCGACCATCATCGTAAACAAAGCGTAGGAAGCGATATTAAAAGGAACGCCAAGAAAAACATCGGCGCTTCGCTGATATAGCTGGCAACTTAACTTGCCATCAGCCACATAAAACTGAAAGATGGTGTGACATGGAGGTAAGGCCATGTTGTCCACGTCTGCTACGTTCCAAGCACTGACTATATGCCTACGGCTATCCGGTTTAGTTTTGATTTGGTGTATAAGATTCTTGATTTGATCGATTTCTCCGCCTTTTCCATCGGGCCAATGTCTCCACTGATAGCCATAGACTGGACCCAGATCGCCATTCTCATCTGCCCATTCATTCCAAATTGACACCTTGTTATCATTGAGGTATTTGATGTTAGAATCTCCTTTGAGGAACCAAAGCAACTCAATAATAATAGAACGAAGATGAAGTTTCTTGGTAGTGACTACTGGAAAACCCTTTGATAAATCAAACCGCATCTGATGCCCGAAAATGCTTCTTGTTCCAGTGCCTGTTCTATCTCCTTTCACAGCTCCTTCATCGAGGATTTTGCGCATCAATTCGTGATATTGCTTCATCTTATATTAGTTGATTTTCAAGTTTCGGCAAGTTAACGAGTTCAAAGAATAAATGGAATTCATTTAACACAAAGGAGCTTCATTCTTGTTATACTTGAAAAATTGATTCTAGATTAAATCCACCTGATCCATCAAATGTTTAGCAAAACACCTGCTTATCTTCTACTCTTTTTTGCGTTTGCTCTCAGTTTTTCGCTAGTCGTTTTTCAACCTATACCTCAGTTTAATTACGATTTCGAGACGTTTTTTCCACAGGATGATGAGGATTTAGATTTTTATCAAAATTTCAAAAAGCAGTTTGAAAATGATAATGATTACCTACTTCTGGCCTTGGATAATCCAGATGGAGAACTTTTCAGACCTGATTTTTTAAATAGGTCAATGCGGATTCAAGAAGCAATTCAACAATTGGATAAGATTGATACCGTAATTTCTATTCTGAATTTGGAGCAACCGATCATTGGGGTTTTCGGATTGAGAAATAGAAAGGTACTTGATTGGAATGATGAAAAATCCTTGGACAAGACTTCGAAAAATCTAGAACAATATCGCTCTGGATTGATTTCGAAGGACGGGAAATCAATTTTGATTTATGTCAGAAATGCACAAAATATATCCAAAACTGATGGAGATATTCTTTATGCTGCTATCAAAGCTGTTTTCAAGGAGCAAGGAATTCAGCCAAAGGCGATAGCTGGGAAAATTCAAACTCAGGGAGATTTTGTACAGCTAATGCAAGATGAATTTGGGCTGTTTTTCGGATGCTCAATTGTTCTAATGTTGATTTTGCTGGTATTGATTTTCAGATCAGTCTGGGGTGTACTTATTCCGCTTATAGTTTTGATTATAGGTGTTGCATGGGCTTTTGGTTTGTTGATTTTCATGGGCAAGCCACTAGATGTAATGTCAGTGATGCAGCCTACCATTTTTATGATTGTAGGCTTAAGTGCCTTGATACATTTTTTTACACATCTGATCAAGAAACTAAAGGAGGGGACGGTCAAGGAACAGGCGATTCGAGAAGTGTTCAATGAATTAATTGTGCCAGTTTGGTTGACGATTCTTACTACTTCCCTGGGATTTATCTCACTCTATTTTACAAGTATTCCAGCTTTGCAGGATTTCGGTTGGAGCACTGGCTTAGGCGTCTTAATCATGTTTGGTGCATTGATACTTGTTGCGCCAGGATTATTATACCTGTTTCCTATTACGATCTCCCGTGTCACCGATAAATTAGAAAGGCCTAGTGTGTTACTTTTCATTTTCTCATGGCAACTCAAGCATAAAAAATGGATTAAGTTTTCATTTTTGGGGATAACGTTGGCTTGTATTGCCTTGGGTTCCACATTGAAAATCAATGGGTATCTTTTAGATAATTTGCCATTGAACCACCCGATACAGCAGGATTTCGAATATTTCAATACACAATATGGAGGTTCAAATCCCTTAGAGATTTACGTAGCTGTAGGAAATGGCGCTACTTCTTTACTCGATTATGAAGTATTGCAAGAACTGGAAAAAGTAGAAAATAAAATCCTAGAGTTATTCGGAGAAGGGCAGATTATTTCACCGCTTACTCTAGTGAAATCAATCAATCAAGCACAGAATCAAGGCGACCCGAAAGCATTCACCATGCCTTCACGAGGACAGCGACAACGGATGAATCAATGGCTGGAAGTGGCCTTAGAGAAAAGTGACTCGAAGGTGATCTCAAAGAATAGAAAATCAGGTAGAATTAGTGCCAGGACCCCAGATCTTGGCTCCCTGAAGATGACAGAACTTCGTGATGAATTAAATCAATTTGTAAGAGAGGAAATTGATTCTGATTTGATTTACCTACGCTGGACAGGTACAGCGCATTTGATAGATAAAGGACATAGATCCGTTACTCTTCAAATGGCTAAGGGCTTAGGAGTAGCTTTTTTGTTGGTAGGGATTATTGTTGGCTTTTTATTCCGATCCTGGAGAATCTCTTTTTTGCTTCTAATTCCCAATTTCATCCCACTAATTTGGTTGTTGGGCTTGATGTATCTTTTGGGTATAGAATTTAAGCTGACTACTGCAATTCTGTTTACAGTTGCATTTGGTATAGCTGTCGATGATAGCATACACTTTATGAGTAGGCTTAAGCAGGAATTGAGTTTAGGCAAGAACTTGATTTACGCACTAAAACGCACGTTTTTGGAAACTGGAAAAGCGATAGTTTTGACGACAGTGATTCTAACTGCAGGATTCAGTCTATTAATTTTCAGCCAATTTGGCGTAACACATTTCACAGGTTTACTGATTTCTGCTTCTATGATTTTTGCCTTGTTAGCAGATTTAATGTTGTTGCCACTCTTGCTTTTACCATTGAAAAAAATGTGGGAGAATAAATTTAAGCATGCATAAATTCCCTGCTATTGGCCAAAACTGTCCCATGCAAAAGTAGCCGATATAGGATAATGATCTGAGTAGTCTACTTCAGTATGTGTTTTAAATTCTATTGCTTTGAGCTTTTTGCTTGAGAAAATATGGTCAATTCTCAGAAAAAACAAGATACGATTATACGTGAATCCGAAGCCTCTTCCAGCATTTTCAAATGCATTTTCATAATCTTCACCTAATTTGAAATAGGTGTACGAGTAAGGTATTTCATTCAAATCACCGAGTAGAATTAATGCATGAGGACTATTTTTCATATGCTCCAAAAGCACTTTGAGTTGTTTGCTTCTAGCCAAACTTCCTCTTTGCAATTTCCCCAAGGTTTGTCTATAATTTTCTTTAACACCTTCTAGATTTTCTAGAGCATCAGAATCAATGCGCATTGACTCTAGGTGAGCATTGTAAATTCTGATAGTGTCATTTTTTACTAAAATGTCTGCGAAAATTGCACCATTTGTTCCTTGCGCATCAAATACCTTTCCATCATTGATAATTGGGTACTTGGAAAAAATGGCCAGTCCGTTGGACCTTTTCTTAGAATTGCCATCAGTAATGTGATATGAGACTTTATAGTTTGAATTCTTGCCGAGAATTTTCAATGCATCTCGAGAGGGGGTAGTGTTATCCTGATAAAACTCCTGAAATACTTTCACATCTGCCGGCTGATCTTGTAGCCAAGAAAGTACATTTGATTCAGGTGTAGTCTCACTTTTTGGATTGTCAAAGAACATATGCGCATTATAGGAGAGTACCTTAAGCCCTTCTGAAGCTTCGTGTTTGGGGTGAATCTGGAATGTAGCAATGAAAAACTTATACCCTATTAGCAAGGCTAATAGAGGTAAGAAGGCTATTTTTCGCCAAGAAAGAATTAATATTACTAGTAGAAAAAGATTTACAAGTAAAATCACAGGGATAAAAAACGGCAAAAGTCCTACGTATCGAAAATACTCTGGTGAGATGTAAACACTGGCAAACAACACAAGGGTAAGGGCAAAAATGAGCCAAATAATGATCTTCATGAAATAAAATTGATGCCGTAATATATTGTGCAATGTATCATGATCCTATTTTGGTGTTTAGCGTATTAGCTCCTGAGCAATCTTTGATCCAATTGATTATCCATCCCCAGAATTCATTCAAGCTGATTCGTAAAGGTAGAATTTTTGCTTCTGAAGCAAATGATTGGAGTACAAATGATGAAATAGAGGCTATAATTTTGCTCATTTACTAAATATTAGTTATTTCGATAGAAAATTACCCAATATGAAAAAGTACCAAGCGATAGTATCGACTGCAATGATAGCGCTAGTTTTAGCTTCCTGTACGGAACCAAAAGGTTCTGAATCAGCTGAATCTGAAGTGGCTTCTGAGACCAAAGAAGCAGCTGAAACTACAGAGTCCAGACCAAGTCCATTAATGGTCAAGCAAGGTAAAGTTGCTGGCAAGACAATTAAAGTTCAATATGGTTCTCCTGCTGTGAAAGAGCGTGAATTATGGGGTGATTTAGTGCCTTATAATGTAGTATGGAGAACGGGTGCTAATGAGGCTTCTTTTGTAGAACTAGCCGAAGATGTAACTGTGGAAGGAAAAAAACTTTCAGCTGGCAAGTACTCGTTGTTCACAATTCCTAAGGAGTCCGGACCATGGACAGTGATTTTTAATTCTGATTGGGAATTGGAACATGGGCATTTTCAGTATGACGAAAAAAATGATGTGCTTCGCGTAGAAGTAACTCCAGTTTGGGGAGATACTAGTCAAGAATCACTATCAATGGAAGTAGAAAATCCTGGAATAATCATTCGTTGGGAAAAACTAAAGCTACCAATCAGCATTAAATAGTTACTTATATAATTCTTTTAAAGCCCTCAAAAATGCGTTTTGAGGGCTTTTTTTTGACTTCGATCAAATAGAATTACTTGAAATGCTTAATAGTTACCAGATTGGGCTAAATTCGTCACCTTACCTAAAATCGATTCAATGAAGTACATAGGATTTTTTGTCGCTTTTGCATTGACTATTGCCCTTGCTGTAGCAGTATCTAGACCTTTTGGAGCGATTCCACCTTTGGCTCCATTACTTGACCCAAATAATGGATTCTGGCAAAATACATTCTCTGAAGATGAATTGGCAGAGGAGGAATTAGAGCTTAGTAATTTGAGTGCTGAAGTGAAAGTGATTTATGATGAAAATCTTATTCCACATGTTTTTGCAAGTAACGACGCTGACTTATACAGAGCTCAAGGATACATCACGGCAAAACATAGACTTTGGCAGATGGAATTCCAAACCATGGCAGCGGGAGGGAGACTTTCTGAGGTTGTAGGTTCTTTGGCTTTGGACCTAGATAGAATGACTCGTAGAAAAGGTCTGTCTTATGGAGCTGAAAAAGGTGCGGAGTTTATCAAAGAAAATGATCCGGAGTCTTATCTTTTGTTAGAAGCTTATGCAGACGGAGTGAATCAATACATAGACCAGCTATCTGATGCAAGGCTTCCAGTAGAATATAAGATATTGAATTACAGGCCAGAACACTGGTCGGCTTTCAAGTCCATACTATTGTTGAAATACATGACAGATATGTTGGTCGGTGATCGGGATTTGGAATACTCAAATTTACGTAAGATTCTTGGTGAGGTGATGCTGGACAAACTATATCCCGAATATCCTCAAGGTGTCGATCCTATCATAGAATCTGGGCATAAGTGGGGTTTCAAGTCTCTTTCTGTGACTCGTCCAGATA
Source organism: Algoriphagus ratkowskyi (assembly GCF_002150505.1). Taxonomy (GTDB): domain Bacteria; phylum Bacteroidota; class Bacteroidia; order Cytophagales; family Cyclobacteriaceae; genus Algoriphagus; species Algoriphagus ratkowskyi. The sequence continues at coordinate 90,269 of NZ_MSSV01000002.1, read as the reverse complement.
GTATCTCGTATCCAGATAATCTATTGTTGATAGATCCTATGCCTCAGCCAGAAGATGGTACAGGCTCAAACAACTGGGCGGTATCTGGCTCAAAAACTAAAAGTGGCAACCCAATATTGGCCAATGACCCACATTTGAGTTTGAATCTCCCTTCGCTTTGGTACTCGATGCAATTGACCACACCTGATCATTCTGTCAAAGGTGCGACTTTACCGGGTGCACTTGGTGTGATTTCAGGGTTTAATGAAGATATCGCTTGGGGTGTTACGAATGCCACTAGAGATACACGAGATTGGTATAAAATAACTTTTCAGGACAATACTAGAAAAGCCTATCGCTATGGAGATAGGTGGGAGCAGACAACATTCAGAATTGAGGAGATAAAAGTGAAGGGAGAAAAAGTGTTTCTTGACACGGTGGTCTATACACATTATGGACCTGTAGTCTATGACAAAACCTTTAATTCCAATCGTCAGGATGTGAATTTTGCGTTGAAATGGAATGTCCATGAAGGCTCAAATGAGCAGAAGACCTTTCTGCTTTTAAATGCTTCCAAAAATCATGAAGATTACAATGAAGCGTTGAATAACTATACTGCCCCTGCGCAGAACTTTGTGTTTGCGTCCAAAAGCGGCGATATCGCGATGAGAATTCAGGGGAAATTCCCTCTGAAATGGAGAGGTCAAGGAAAATTTTTTATGGATGGTGCAGATCCTAGAATGGAATGGCAGGGCTATATTCCAAATGACCAAAATGCTAGAACTTTAAATCCTTCTCGTGGTTTTGTAAGTTCGGCAAATCAACATCCTACCGACTCGACCTATCCTTATTATGTATTCGATAATAGCTTTGAGTTCTATAGAAATCGCCGCCTGAATAACCAACTTAAAGGAATGAGTAACATTACCGTTGAGGATATGCAGGGCTTACAGTTCGATGATTATTATCTCCATGCTGCTGAAGCATTGCCAATTATGTTAGGGCTGCTGGGTAAGGATTCAGAATCTGACGCTGTGGCCAAAAAGTATCTTGCTCTACTAAACGAATGGGATTTTTACGCTGACCCTAATCAAAAGGCTCCTACAGTTTTTTATATCTGGTGGAAGAAAACCTATGCACATATCTGGACCGATCTTACAAATAACATAGCCCCAGTCGTACTGCCAAGCTATTATCAAACTGTACTTTTCATGAAGAATGAGCCAACTGACTCTATTTTTAATCTAAAGAATACTGCAGATATTGAAACTGCTGCTACTCATGTGAAGCAAGGATTCAAAGAGATGCTCGTGGATATGGCAAAGTGGGAAGCAGACGAAGGGGATTTTTCCTGGGCCAATTACAAAAGGACTAAAATACAACACCTGGTTCCACAGTTCAAGTCATTTTCTGTAGATAATGTATATACAGGCGGAGGTTCTGGAATGCTAAATGCCACTAGCGATAGAGCTGGTGCAAGTTGGAGAATGGTAGTAGAGTTAGGGGAAGAAATAAAGGCATTTGGGATATATCCGGGTGGACAATCTGGCAATCCAGGAAGTAAGTATTATAGCAATTTCATTAATAAATGGGCAAATGGCGAGTATCTGAATTTTGATTTGAGGAAATCTGATCAAGCAGAGGGCGTATTATTCCAAACTATTTTAAACTAAAGCCATGAAATCGAGCATGTCTCAAACCACACACACTGGGATGATTATGAACCATGCGAGATTCCATGTGACAATTAAAAGACAAATTATAAACACATGAAATTCATACTAGTCACTTTTCTCACTGCCTTGCTTATCATTATTATTAATCCATTTCTTCCTTATTGGGCAGTTATGATATTTATCGCAATTCTTACTGCATTGGTAGGTATAAATGGAGTAGGAGCTTTTTTCGCAGGGGGATTAGGAATGGGCCTTGCATGGCTTGGACAGAGCATCTATATCGGTATAATTTCTGGCAGTCAATTACCCCAAAAAATGAGTGAATTGATGGGGTTGGGTTCTGATATGGTTTTATTTGCGGTCACTGGCTTACTCGGGTTTCTTCTTGGGGCTTTTAGTGCGCTAAGTGGGAGTTTATTTCGAAAATCCCTCAAAAGGAAGCCTACAAATATCTATGGCGGCTGATCTGATATTATCTAGGTAATTTTCGACTACAAATCTTCATCAAAAAAACCTGATTTATTTTTCCTATTCATTGCAATGAGTACCTTTGTTACTCACTATGCAGGTGTTTTTTTATGCTTGAATCTTTAATAACCTCAAAGACACGATTGAGGTTACTTGTGAAGTTTTTTGTTAACTCCAAAACACGGAGCCATCTGAGAGGATTGGCAGAAGAATTTGGAGAATCTACTAATGCTATTCGCAAAGAGTTGAACAACTTAACAAAAGCAGGATTTTTGGTAAAAGAAACTGATAAAAATAAAATCGCGTACAAGGCAAACGTAGCTCACCCCTTTTTTACAAATATTCAAGAAATCATTCGAAAGTATTTGGGCTTGGATAAGCTCTTGGAGCAAATACTCGAAAGAATGGGAGAGGTGAGTCAGGTGATTTTAGTTGGGGATCTTTCAAAAGGTATCGATTCGGGAAAGATAGACGTAGTGGTGATTGGTGATAACCTAAACGAAGATTATATCTTAAATCTATCGAATAAGATAGAGGAGATGATTGATCGAAAAGTGGTATTGACATTGCTTGTTGAGAGGATGGTTTCCACTGGCTTGATATTATTTGACAGGGAAGAAGTAGTTTAGATAGCTTGGAGTAGAGTTAATTGCGTATGGTTATAGGCACATTTGTGACTGAAAGGGCGAAGCTTTGTGCAATTGCCCGTGAATCCTTTAAAAGTCAGAAATTAGTAACTGATTAAATTGTAAAATTGAGTTGAACTCGAACACTATAAAATTGGAAAAATATACTTGGTTGAAGAATACCAAAAGTTACTTATTACTGGTGATTTTTTTGGTTGTAGGCTTTGTGGCACAAAGTCAGAGTCTTTCTGATATACAAAATCTTAAAGTGGATGACTTGTCTGATGCGCAAATCGAACAATTGATTAAACGTGCAGAGTCAAACGGATTAACTACCAATCAGTTAACGGCTTTGGCACGTGAGAGAGGTATGCCTGCCTTGGAAGCAGGTAAACTAAGTAAACGAATCAGCGAGCTACAAATGTCTGTCGGATCACAAGGTGAGGGACAAAGTGGTTCTGGAAGTAGGACGGTCAATGGTTTTCAAGAAGAAGACATGTTTGATTCCATTCGTAGATCTGATCCGTATTTTGATTTGACATTAAAGCAGAAGAAGATTTTTGGTTATAAATTGTTTCATAATCGGGAGCTAAACTTTAATCCTAGCTTAAATATTCCTACGCCTATGTCCTATGTAATTGGTTCAGGAGATCAATTATTATTAGATGTCTACGGCTCATCACAGCAGTCTTATGATTTGGATGTCAGTCCGGAAGGAAGAGTTTTTATTCCAAATGTTGGCCCAGTTCAAGTGGGTGGGTCGAGTATTGAAGCTGCTACGGCAAGAATAAAAACTGCCCTAGGTAGGATCTATTCAGGTCTTAATGGAGCTAACCCAAATACTTTCATTCAACTAAGACTTGGAAATATTCGCTCCATCAAAGTGTCTATGGTTGGAGAGTTGACCAAGCCAGGCACTTATACACTTCCTTCTTTTGCAACAGTCTTCAATGGTCTATATGCCGCAGGCGGTCCTAACGAAAATGGAGCTTTTAGAAAGATTCAAGTGTATAGAGATAGTAGATTAGTGGCTACAGTAGATATCTATGAATTTCTAGCAAAAGGTGTTCAGAGTGCCAACATCACCCTTCAGGATAATGATGTAGTGATCGTTCCACCAGTAGAAACTAGAGTTGAAATCAGTGGTCCAGTTCGTAGAGAAGGTCTATTTGAAGTCAAAGCTGGGGAGTCACTTGAGGAGTTGTATGTCTATACTGGTGGCTTCACCAGCATAGCTTATCGTGACAGAGTAACTGTAAGGAGAATTGAAAATAATCAGCGAAAAGTAGTAGATGTTCCTTCTGATGAATTCGCATCATTTTCATTGAAAGATGGAGATGAAATATTGATTGGCGAAGCATTAGATAGATTTTCAAATAGAGTTCAAGTAACTGGATCCGTCACCCGACCAGGTGAATATTCTTTGGATGAAAGCGGATTGACAGTGAAAGGATTAGTAGAAAAAGCACAAGGATTGAAGCCTGAAGCATTTTCAACTAGGGCTACATTGTACAGGACAAGTGCTGACTTGACTTTGGCCGCAGAGCCGCTCGATTTGAAAGGAATATTAAGCGGATCAGTTCAAGATGTTGCATTGAAAAATGAGGATCTTTTATTTGTCCCTAGTAGGTATGATATTCAGGAAGAGTACTATGTGAAAATATCTGGAGAGATCAACTATCCAGGTACTTATCCATTTGCATCAGAAATGACTGTTGGCGATCTAATTTTAAGATCAGGTGGAATGTTAGAGTCAGCCACTAATTCTTCAATAGAGATAGCTAGAAGAGTGCGAGATGGGTCTTCAGGGAAAATAGCTGAAATACAGACCTTGACAATTGACCCTAATCTGGAATTGACTGCTGAAGAGAAGAATAGTCCACTTCAACCTTTTGATCATGTTTTTATACGAAGGAGTCCAGGGTTTGAAAGAGAGCAGTTGGTGTCTATACGAGGTGAAGTGACCTATCCAGGAGATTTTGCAATTGCATCAGCAAATGAGCGAATCTCTGATGTAGTCAAACGCGCTGGAGGGATCACTCAATATGCCTATCCAAAAGGAGCTAGCTTGATCAGAAGGACTGTCTATTATAAAGGTCAAACAGAGGAGGAGATACGGGCACAATCTCTTAAGGAAATTTTATATAATCTGGACCCTGAGACTAATAGGAACTCGAATGAGGCAGAACAGCTACTTTATGACAGGATTGATAAAAAGATTGCTCAAAATGAACTAGAGAAGTATAAACGTGAGAAAGCAGAGCAAAAACGTAGATTATTCGATATATCCCCAGCCTTTGATACTCTCCGGCAAGACTCGACGATCACTTCTATGCGAATGAAAGAGCAAGATTTCGTTGGGATCGATCTTGGGTATATTTTACAGCATCCAGGATCAGAAGAGGATCTGATACTTTTAGAAGGTGATGTAATTCAGATTCCAAAAGAATTACAGACCGTAAGAATGGTTGGAGAAGTGTTGTTGCCTACCACCACAAGATTCAGTAAAAACAGTAGTCTTAAAAATTATATCTCTAAAGCTGGTGGTTTTACTGAAGTTGCAAGACGCGGAAAAACTTATGTAGTCTATGCAAATGGAGATGCTAAAAGGACCCATAACTTCTTAGGGATAAATTTTTACCCAGAATTGGAGCCTGGAGCTGAGATTGTAGTACCTAGAAAGCCTATTAAAAATCGGATGGGGGCGGGAACGTGGATAGGTATTGCTTCTAGTCTTGCTACAGTAGCTATCTTGGTGCAGACCATTGTAAATAACAGTAAATAGTAATTACCATAATACTAGTTAGAAAAATATGAAAATTGCAGTAGTAGGTACAGGCTATGTTGGCTTGGTTTCAGGAGCATGTTTTGCTGACGTAGGGATCGAAGTGACTTGTGTTGATATTGATCAAAAGAAAATTGATAACCTCAAAAATGGCATTATGCCAATCTATGAGCCAGGACTTGAAGAAGTTGTTGTTAGAAATTTTAAGAGTGGAAGACTTAAATTTAGTACTGATTTGGGCGAAGCCATTCAGGGTGCAGCTGTAGCTTTTATTGCTGTAGGCACACCTCCAGGTGAAGATGGGTCAGCCGATTTGAAATATGTCTTGGGTGTAGCGGATGAAATCGGAGCTAAAATGACCGATTACATTGTAGTAGCTACCAAAAGCACAGTCCCTGTGACTACAGGAGAGAAAGTTAGAGAAGCGATCAAAAAAGCTTTGGATAAAAGAGCATCTGATTTGCCATTTGCCGTAGCATCCAATCCTGAATTCTTGAAGGAGGGTGCTGCCGTGGAAGATTTCTTGAAACCTGACAGAATTGTAATTGGCGTGGATGACGCTCGAGCAGAAGAGATTATGAAACGTTTGTATAAGCCATTCCAATTGAGCGGAGAGCGCATCATATACATGGATATCCCATCTGCAGAGATGACAAAATATGCGGCAAATGCAATGTTAGCCACCAAAATCTCTTTTATGAACGACATCGCTAACCTCTGCGAACTTGTAGGTGCAGATGCGAATATGGTACGAAAAGGAATAGGTTCCGATCCTCGGATTGGCAATAAATTCATTTATCCAGGTGTTGGTTATGGAGGATCCTGTTTTCCAAAAGACGTAAAAGCAATAATCAGAACTGCCAAACAATATGGTTATGATCTCAGAGTACTCCAGTCTGTAGAAGATGTGAATGATGATCAGAAGTATGTGCTTTCCAAGAAAGTGAAGGCGCACTTTGGTGAGGATCTTACCGGATTGACGTTCGCTATGTGGGGGCTGAGCTTCAAACCCAATACGGATGATATGCGCGAGGCTCCAGCTGGAGTGATTATCGATGAGCTAAGGGCTGCAGGTGCCAAAGTAAAAGCATATGATCCTGTAGCAATGGACGAAGCAAGAGCGCACTACATTTTCGATAAAGTGACCTATTGCAAGGATGCGTACGAAGCCTTAGTAGATGCAGATGCTTTGCTATTGATCACGGAGTGGTCGGAATTCAGAATCCCTAGCTGGGATGTCATGGGTAAGCTGCTGAAGAATAAAGTGATCTTCGATGGAAGAAATATTTATGATAAAAAGTATTTAAAGACCTTAGGATTTGAGACTTATGGTATTGGATCTAAATGATTTTATTGCCCTTGGGTTTCGCTCAAGGGCATAACTTTGTGTTGAGTAATAAATAACTATGATAATAGCAGGAGCTGGTGGACATGGCAAAGAAGTAAGACATGTCTTAATTCAACAAGGCTTTTCCCATTCTGAGATTTCCTTTTTTGACGAAGACCCAACTAGATTAATAGATTCAGGAATACTTAGCTCAGAAGAAACACAAGCTCACTTCAGTAAAGATTCTCGATTTGTGTTGGGTGTTGGTAATCCATTTTTTCGTGAAAAATTATACAATTTATTAGTAGCGCTGGGTGGTACATTATTTGGTTTAACTAACCATCATCCTGTTCTTTCGGAAGATTTAGCATATGGATTTGACGAAATGCCCTTCAGTTTTATTGGTCCTGATACAAAAATAGGATTGGGTGTTTTGGTTAATACTCGTGCTCACATTCACCATGACTGCGAGGTAGGTGATTTCAGCGAAATCGGGCCTGGAGCAATGATGCTGGGAGGTTCTAAGATTGGAAAACATTGTCGTATTGGCGCTGGAGTGATTGTATTACCAGGAGTTGAGTTAGGTGACGGAGTCATTGTAGGTGCAGGGGCTGTGGTCACGAAGTCAGTATTTGAAAAGTCAACCCTGGTAGGTATTCCTGCAAAGACTTTAATTTAAAGATTTATATTCAAATTTAACCTTCATTTCAAACAAATAGAAATTGCAAATGCCTTCAAATGGTCAGTCAAAAGTGGAAATGGATTACCTAGAATTGATCCAGAAAATTTTCAGAAATAAGAGAAGGTTATTACTATTTACTTTGGGAGGTCTGGTTGTCGGAATATTAATTGCGTCGACTAGTCCCAAGGAATACACCTCTTCCTCTCTGGTAATTCTTGAAGAAGCAGATGGCGGAGCACAACTTGGCCAAATGGGAGCCTTAGTTGGACTCGCTGGGATTACACTACCGCAAATGCAGGGAGACCAAGCAGTGTTGAGCTCGGAATTATTTCCTGATGTGATTCATAGCAGGGATTTTTTGCTTAGCATTATGAAAGAGTCCTTTTACTTTCACACGATGGGTAAGGAGATGACTTTGGAGGAATATTATCTTGAAGAGAAGCCAGGGAATATTGTAAAGAAAACCATAGACTATGTATTCAGTATTCCAGTTATAGTAATTGGCTTATTTTCTTCCCAAGAGTTAGTAATATCTTCAGATGAGACAAGTCCAAATAAGGAGGAAGAAGTTTTGCCTTACGTTTTAGTATCCTCTTCAGAGATTTTCGCAATGGGACAATTAAAGTCGAAAATTTTGATCGAGGATAAAATGAAGTTGCTAGAGCTAAAGGTGTCAATGCCTGAGGCATTAGTCGCAGCTAAAGTCAATGCAATCGTTTTTCAAAGATTGATCGACTATGTCACTAATTACAAAACGGCCAAGCAAAAAGTTAATTTAGAGTTTATTGCAGAACGAGTAATTGAGGCAGAAGATAAATTTCAACAAGCACAAATGAAACTTGCTTCCTATAGAGATTCCAATCAAGGTATGATCTCTCGAAGAGCTATGACTAAAGAGGAGCAGCTACAATTTGAATTTAATATTGCCTTCAATATTTACAATTCGATGAAGCAGGAGTTGGAGCAAGCAACTATTCAACTTAAAAAAGATACTCCAATATTTACTGTTATGGAAAAAGCGAGTATTCCATTAGGGCCTAGTAAACCCAATAAGCCTCTAATCATTGTCTTTAGTTTATTTCTAGGTTTTTTTGTTGGTGTTTTATTTTCACTCTACAGGATATTGCTTTCCCTATATGTTAAGTAATCAAAATATGCGTGCTATTCAAATGGTGGACTTACGGTCCCAATATGATTTAATCAAAACTGAGGTAGATCAGGCTATTCAAGAAGTCATCGATACGACAGCATTTATCAATGGTCCTCAGGTAAAAAGTTTTTCTAGCTCTTTGGCTGCTTACACCGGCGCCAAATTCGCTATTACCTGCGGCAATGGTACAGATGCACTTCAGATAGCGATGATGGGCTTAGACTTTCAGCCCGGACAAGAAGTTATCGTTCCAGCTTTTACCTATGTGGCTACGGCTGAGGTGATAGCTTTATTAGGTTTAGTTCCAATATTCATTGATGTAATTGATTCTACTTATGAGTTAGATATTACTGAATTAGAATCTAAAATAACATCAAAAACTGCTGGAATAGTACCTGTTCATCTTTATGGACAATGCTCTAATATGGAAGCAATTTTGGATGTTGCAAAGAAGCACAACATCAAAGTCATTGAAGATACTGCTCAGGCAATAGGTGCGAAATACACGTTCTCAGACGGAAGAGTTATGCAGGCTGGTACCATGGGAGATATAGGGACTACCTCATTTTTCCCCTCCAAAAACCTAGGTTGCTATGGAGATGGAGGAGCCATGTTCACCAACGATGAAAAATTGGCGGAGAAACTGCACATGATTGCCAACCACGGTCAGAAGAAAAAATACCATCATCATATTGTTGGAGTGAATTCTCGACTTGATACACTTCAAGGGGCTATTTTAAATGTTAAGCTAAAGCACCTTGATCGATATTCTGCTTCAAGAAATGAAGTGGCAGATCAGTACGATAAAGCTTTTGCTGGACATGAGCATATAAAAATTCCTGCAAGGGCGGCAAATTCTACCCATGCCTTTCACCAGTATACGATACAGGTTGAGGGAATCAGTAGGGAAGAATTGAAAAGTTATCTGGCTGAAAATGGTGTTCCTTCCATGGTTTATTATCCACTTCCACTTCATCAGCAGGAAGCCTATAAGAATTTGGGATTTCTGAAGGGTGATTTCCCGGTAGCAGAATCGCTTTGTGAGAAAGTGCTATCACTTCCTATACACACGGAGATGAAAGCAGATGATCAAGCGTATATAATTGAAACGATAAATAAGTTTTTTTCATAAAATTTAGCGTGGCACTAATGTAATTTAGCATGTTATTTCAATCGCGCTAGATCGACAATCCGACCACATAAAAATCAATAGATAGATGAAAGAATATTTTGCACATGAAAGTGCCTACATAGATGAAGGCTGTGAAATCGGAGCTGGAACTAAAATCTGGCATTTTTCGCATGTGATGCCTAATTGTAAATTAGGGAAAGGATGTAACCTCGGTCAGAATGTAGTTGTTTCGCCAGGAGTGGTCTTGGGCAACAATGTAAAGGTTCAAAACAACGTTTCTATTTATACTGGAGTGACATGTGATGATGATGTGTTTCTAGGTCCATCGATGGTTTTCACTAACGTGATCAACCCAAGAAGTGCGGTGAACCGGAAGTCAGAATATGCCAAAACACATGTGGGAAAAGGTGCCAGCATTGGTGCTAACGCGACGATTGTATGTGGACATGACATCGGTTCGTTTGCTTTTGTAGGTGCCGGTTCAGTAATCACCAAAAACGTTCCTGCCTATGCCTTAATGGTAGGTAATCCTGCCCGACAAATGGGTTGGATGAGCGAATTTGGAAGTAAGTTAGTTTTTAATGAGCAAGGTGAAGCTGAGTGCAAAGAAACAGGCGATCGCTATGTGCTTCAAAACAATCAAGTAACCAAACTTTAAGAATGAAGAATTTTGCATTGATAGGTGCCGCAGGATACATTGCTCCTCGACACATGAAAGCAGTAAAAGATACAGGAAACACGCTGTCGGCAGCATATGATAAATTTGACAGTGTAGGTGTGATGGATAGTCACTTTCCAGAGGCTGCTTTTTTTACCGAGTTTGAGCGTTTCGACAGGCATGTTGAGAAATTAAAAAGGTCTAACAACCCTATTGATTATGTAAGTATATGCTCACCAAATTACCTCCATGATTCACATATTCGTTTTGGATTGCGTGTAGGAGCTAATGTTATTTGTGAGAAACCATTAGTGCTAAATCCTTGGAATATCGATGCTTTGTCAGAGGTGGAGAAGGAGCACGGTACACGTGTGTTCAATATCCTTCAGTTGCGGTTACATTCCTCCATTATTGCGCTTAAGAAACAAATAGAAGAAGGTCCAGCGGATAAAATATATGATGTTGATTTAGCTTACATTACTTCTAGAGGAAATTGGTACTATACATCTTGGAAAGGTGATGTGAGCAAATCTGGAGGCATTGCTACCAACATTGGCGTTCACTTTTATGATATGCTTACCTGGGTATTTGGGTCGGTAAAGAAAAATGTGGTCCATTTACATACCCATGACAGAGCAGCAGGTTATTTCGAATTAGAAAGAGCTAGAATTCGTTGGTTTTTGAGCATAAATGAAGATACTCTGCCAGACGCAGTAAAAACACGAGGAGGAAGAACTTACCGATCGCTAACCATGGAAGGCACTGAAATTGAATTCAGCGATGGATTTACAGAGCTTCACACACACAGTTACCAGCATATATTAGAAGGAAAAGGCTTCGGATTAGAAGAAGCAAGGCCAAGTATCGAAATCGTGCAGCATATCAGACATGCAGAACCTATAGGCTTAAAGGGTGATTATCATCCTTTGGCAGCTGGAGAATTGGCAAAGCATCCGTTTTCGGCAACCTAATGTTTTTGGCTTTTGAGCTGTGCTATTTCTTCTTCATGTATTTCTAAAAATGTTGTTTTAATTTCTCAATGATTCCATTTAATAAGCCATTCAAGACAGGCAAAGAACTAGAGTATATAGCAGATGCTATTGCGTCGGGGAAAATCTCTGGTAATGGTAAATACACAAAGTTATGTCAAACATTTTTTGAAGAGAAGTATGGATTCAAAAAATGTCTTTTGACAAATTCATGCACTGATGCCCTAGAGATGGCCGCTATTCTTTTGAATATTGAGCCAGGGGATGAGGTGATCATGCCATCTTATACCTTTGTATCCACTGCTAATGCCTTCGTGCTTAGAGGTGCAAAAATAAGGTTCGTTGATAGCTTGCCTGATCATCCAGCAATGGATGTTTCATTGATTGAAGAGCTTATCACTCCTCGTACCAAAGCCATAGTAGTAGTTCATTATGCTGGTGTAGCCTGTAAAATGGATCAGATTATGGAGATTGCAGATAGACATCAACTTTTTGTGGTGGAAGATGCTGCACAGGCTATTGATAATTATTTTATAGATTCAAACGGTCAAAAGAAAGCGCTAGGTTCCATAGGTCACATGGCTACGTTTTCTTTTCATGACACTAAAAATATCATTTCTGGAGAAGGAGGGATGCTTGTTGTCTCAGATCCTGATCTTTTAGACCGGGCAGAGATAATCTGGGAAAAAGGCACCAATAGAACAGCATTCTTTAGAGGAGAGGTGGCAAAGTACAGTTGGGTCGATATTGGTTCTTCGTTTTTGCCATCAGAGATTACCGCTGCTTTTCTATGGGCTCAGCTAGAGCACATGGATCATATCCAGCAAACGCGAATTAACATTTGGGAAAAATATAAAGAAGGGTTGAAGTTACTAGTACAAACTGGGCAGATTAAAACATGTTCAATCCCGGATTACTCCACTAACAACGCGCATCTATTCTATATTGATTGCTTTACTCTGGAAAGACGAGATCATATTATAAAGGAACTCAAATCACGTGGGGTTTGGGCGGTTTTTCATTATCTCAGCCTTCATTCTAGCGAATTCTATACAAGTTGCCATGATGGAAGAATTCTTGGGAATTCCGACCACTTTTCTAATTGCCTCTTGAGATTACCCTTGTTTGTTGATTTGGAAAAGGAAGATCAAGACCTTGTAATAGATTCCTTAATCTCTATCCTGCCTAAATGAGGAAAGTATTAGTTATACTTCCTGACTCCCCGTATGCAGATTGGATTATTCATAAAGTGCAGCTCCTCAATGGCAATCAATGTGACTTTGTGTGCTTCAGCGTGGAGAGGAACCATATTAAATCTTCAGTGTGCAAGTTTTTGCTATCTGGCTCTAGCGAGTACCTTGAATTCTTCAACGACACGAACAAATATGACAGAGTTGTCATCCATTATCACAATCAAGAGACCGGTTATTTTGTCGAGAAATTTAAGATAGCTTCTGAGAAACTGGTATGGATACTTTGGAGTGGAGATCTATATAATTCAAAATTTTATACAAAGTCTCTTTATTTCAAAATGAATCTAGCTTGGATAGAAGCTAATTCTGATAAAATAAAGTCTAATAGTAGATTTAAGGAAAGGCTAAAAAGTAAATTGGGAAAGGTCAATTCCTATGATTATAAAAAGTCTTTTCAGAGGATAAAATATATTGGGACGGGTTTTCTGAAAGATGTAGAAGAAGCAGAAAACACTTTTAGGAAAAGCTATGATATTATCCCTCATACTATTTTATCCGTTAACGAATTATTTGAGGTAAAATCATTTTCCACAATTCAATCAAAAGGGGAGAAGCTACTACTTGGACATTCAGGTGCATTAGAAAACAATCACCTAGATGCAATTGAGTTTTTACAGGAATCTGGAGTAACGCATGATATTCTCTGCCCACTTTCTTATGGAAATGAGACATATATCCAAGCTGTTATCTCAGCAGGCAGAGATGCCTTTGGAGAAAAATTCCAACCGCGTACAGCTTTTTTACCAAAGTTTGAATACTACAATATGCTCACAGAGGTTGGTTTTGCAGTGTTCTTTTTGAAAGTTCAGCAGGCTTTTGGGAATATCTTGGGCTTGTTATTTTTAGGAGTGAAGATTTTTTTACCGAAGGAGAACTCCATTTATGTTAATCTAAGTGATAAAGGATTTTTGCTTTTTTCGCTAGAAGACCTTTCAAATAACTCACTAGGAAATATTTTAAACGAACAAGATCGATTAGTAAACAGAAATTTGATCCTCAAATTCTTCAGTGAAGATAAGATAGCAGAAAGCTACGAGAGAATGTACTTGGGGTCAATGAGTAAAGATAAATGAGTGTACTGAAAAATCTGAAAAATCTAGCTTCTGATAGCTTGATCTATGGTCTTTCAGGAATTTTAACCCGCTTTATAGGTGTATTTCTTACACCCATCTATACTAGAGTATATACTCCAGATGATTACGGAGTAATAGGTGTATTAACAAATGCATTTATACTGATTACTATCTTTTTGGTCTTCGCAATGGATAATTCCACTGCACGTTGGTTTTATGATACTGAAGTAAGTGAGGAGCGGAAGAGAATAATTAATACTTGGCTTTGGTTTTATTTATTTATTTCGGTAATAGCCACCGTTTTTTTCTTCTTCACTGCAAATTATTGGGCAGCACTAGTTCTAGATGATTATGCTGATGGGGCTTATTTGATCAAGCTTTTAGCCTTGACCCTGCCTCTATTGGTGTTGCCTTCTATAGGAGTCAATGTGTTGAGATTCGAAAGAAAGGCAAGAAGAGCAGTGTTTTTGTCTCTTTACCAGAGTTTAATTCTTATTGGCTTTAACATACTTTTTGTAGTAATTCTTAAAAAAGGTGTAGCAGGAGTTTATTACGCTCAGCTATGGGGAGCCATTTTGACCCTACCTGTAGCTATTTATTTTTTATATACTTGGATTGGGCTTCCTAGCTGGTTTGATTGGGTCAAGTTTAAAGAAATGCTACGGTATGCCTTGCCATTCGTTCCTGCTAGCTTAGGTTATTGGGTAGTGAATTTGTCCGGCGTATTTTTTATCAATGAATTTCTTCCCAAAAGTGAGGTAGGGTTGTACCAAATAGGAATTAGTATTGCTGCAGTTTCTGCACTGGCAACTACCTCTTTTCAACAAGCTTGGTCACCTTTTGCTTTTTCTATTTTAAGCCAGCCTCATGCAAAAGAAATTTATGCCGCTTCTCTTCAATTGTATGTATTTGTGATAGGGTTTATCTGCACACTTATTTCAGTATTTGCATTTGAGGCTTTAGTCCTTCTTACTACACCAGCATATTATGGAGCTGCACTAGTAGCTAGTATGTTGACTTTCAATTATTTGTTGATGGGGCTTACAAATATTGCAGGGCTAGGAGCTTCGATAGCTAAAAAGACCGCTCCACTTGGGATGATTAGCTTACTTTCTGCCGGTCTCCTCGTGGCTTTAAATCTGTTTTTAATTCCGCTCTATGGTAAGGAAGGTGCTGCTTTTGCTATTTGTATAGCTCAATTAATTATTCCTATTTATATGTTCTGGAAATCCCAGCAGCTTTATTTTATCCCGTATAAGTTTTTAAAAAATTTGGCGGTTTTTGCAGCATTCATCGCCTGCTCGATTGCTTCCTACCACCTCCCAATAGTTGGTTTTTTCAGTACTATACTTCTGAAAGTGATTCTATTACTTGTGACATTTTTTCTTATTGCTTGGGTTAATAAAGAGGAACTTTATAAGATTAAGTCAATTTTAAAAGTTCGGTATAGTGTCCGTTAGTTTATGAAAATATTAATTTTCACAATAAATCCTCTTCATAATGCGCCACGTGTTATTCGTGAAATTGATGCGTTAAAAAACAATTTTGAAATTATAGCCACTGGCATTACACCACCCCACGATAAAAACATTGAATACATCGATGCTGAGAAATTCGTGCTTTCTAGCTTTGAATATACGCTGGGCAAAATCTTTAGAGTTTTATCCTTAGGGAGAGTATTCAAAGGAAGGTATCCATCTATTCAATCAAAAATTGATCGATTGATTAGAGAAACGAATCCTGATATAGTGATCGTGCATCCTGGAGCATATTTGTCCTATTTTTCCAAAGCAAACCGCCAATACAAATTGGTTTTCAATGCGCACGAATTTCACCCTAAAGAATTCGAAAGTGACCAACGATGGAAGTCTACTTGGGGTAAGATTCACGATCATATTTACCGTACCCATCTTCCCAAAATTGATTTACTAATTAATGTTTGTGAAGGAATAGGGCAGGAATGTAAAACTGCTTATGGTAGAGATTCCATAATTATCCCTAATGCTGGGCCCTATTATCCGAATCTGAAACCTAAGCTTCGCTCAGATGGTAAAATCCGGATGATTCATCATGGAGTAGCAATTAAAGAGCGAAGTCTGGAAAATATGATTGAGTTAGCAGGTCGGTTAGAAGTTAATTATGAGCTAGATATGATGCTTGTATATCAGGATCAAGCATACTTCGACAAGTTAACTGCACTTGCTTCAAATTACACGAACGTAAGAATAATACCTCCAGTAGCGTTTGATGACATAGTTTCGTCAATTAGTGAGTACGACATTGGCTTGTTTCTACTTCCTCCTGCCAACTTCAACTATCTGCATGCTTTGCCAAACAAGTTTTTTGAATTTATTCAAGCTCGATTAGCGATAGCCGTAGGCCCTTCTCCAGAAATGGCTAATGTGGTGAAGGAATATGAATTAGGTATTGTTTCAAGCGATTTCTCAGTAGAGTCCATGCATTCACTATTAAGCAAGTTGTCACATGATGAGATTAATACATTTAAGCGTAATTCTAATCAGGCAGCCATGGAATTAAATGCAGAACAATACAACAGCCTATTATTAAGTTCTATACAAAGTTTAAATAATTGATATTTCTATGTGCGGAATAGCGGGAATACTTTCTGAAAACCCTAATCAAGTAAGCAAAGAAAAATTGGTGAATATGACCAACTCAATAATCCACCGTGGACCAGATGGCTCGGGCCACTGGGTCAGCGAGGATGGCAAGGTTGGCTTTGGTCATCGAAGACTTTCGATTCTAGATCTTAGCGAATCAGGTGCGCAACCTATGCATTACCTTGATCGCTATACCTTGACCTTTAATGGAGAGATTTACAATTACCTTGAAATAAAAGAGAGGCTAATCAAAAATGGTTACCAGTTTCGAAGTCACTCAGATACGGAAGTCCTACTCGCTCTTTTCGATTTAAAGCGGGAACGATGCCTCGAAGATTTAGATGGGATGTTTGCTTTTGCGCTTTATGACAAGCAAACCGGTGAAGTATTCTGTGCAAGAGATCGATTCGGAGAAAAGCCTTTTTTCTATACTCAAATAGAAGGAGCATTTTTCTTTGCATCTGAAATGAAAGAGTTTTGGGCATTGGGAATATCGAAAATTCCAGATTCTGAAATGGTTTTCAATTATCTCCATTATGATCTACTGGACAATCACTCCGATTCAGGACAAACATTTTATAAAGGTGTAAGAAGACTAGAGCCAGGCCATTATTTGGTGTGGAAAAATGGAAAATTCCAGATTAAAAATTATTGGAGAATTGATCCATTGAAACAGAACCGTTCGATAAGCCTAGCCGAGGCTAAAGAAAAGTTTAGAAGCTTATTTATGGAATCAGTAAGCAGAAGACTTAGGTCGGACGTATTAGTGGGTTCCAGTTTATCTGGCGGAATTGACAGTTCTCTTGTCGTTTGCGCTATCGATGACCTATTAAAGGACCATCCTGAATCTATCCAAAACACCTTCTCTGCGCGTTTTAGAAATTTCCATAAAGACGAAGGGTATTTCATCGATAAAGTTCGAGAGCAGACTAGGATCACCTCACATGAGATCTATAGTGATATGGATGAGATGGAGGGCGTTTTTGATAAAATATGCTACCATCAAGAGGAGCCATTTGGATCGGCAAGCATCTTGGTTCAGTACCAAGTCTATGAATTAGCAAAAAAACATGGAGTAACGGTGCTCCTAGACGGTCAGGGAGCGGATGAGATACTAGCTGGTTATCATCCTTATTTCACCACATTTTTCAATGAGATAAGAAAAAAATCTGGAAGCAAATTTGAAAAGGAGTTTTCATCCTATCTGCACCTTCATCAGCAAAATGAGATCAATGCGAAAGTAGCCAAGCCAGGATTAAAGCAATCTGTAGCATCTCGCTTTCCTAGTTTGATTAATAAAGTTGGAAGAAAAGTGGTCAATTATAAAAAGAAGAACTCCACTTTAATGTCGGATGATTTTTTCGGCCAATATAAAAAGAAGGCATACAATGACTTTAACTTTGACTTGGGGAACCTGAATAGCCATCTCTACTTCTCAACCTTTGAGGTAGGATTGCCCACTTTGCTTAGGTATGCTGACCGTAACTCTATGGCACATAGCCGTGAAGTGAGGCTTCCATTTTTGTCACATGATCTAGTTGAGTTTGTGTTCTCCATGCCTGCTGAATTCAAGATTCACAATGGCTGGACTAAATATCTGATGCGAGAAGCTTTTCAGGGACTTTTACCTGAGGAAATTACCTGGAGAAAGGATAAGATAGGGTTTGAGCCTCCTCAGAAATCCTGGATGGAGAGTTCAAAAAGCCAAGAAAAAATCAGAGCAGCTCGAGAAGTTCTAAGTAAAGAAGGGATTCTTAAGCTAGGGGCAAAAGATCTTCCTATAGTCTCCCAAGCTGCAAATACTCAAGGGGACGGAAGTTGGAGTCATCTCATGGTTGCAAAAATGTATGAATCTTGAGTAAACGAGTTCTAATATTGTCTTATTCGACGATGCACTCAGATCCAAGAGTGCTTCGTCAGATATCATTTTTCAAAAAAATTGACTTTGAACTAGTTCTCAGTGGCTTGGCATATGAAGGGGCTCACGTTTTTTATCCTTTAATCAAAGTGAAATCTCCATTTTCCAGAGCTATGAAACTCGGTGTAATGGTCGCAGGGTTATATAAGCTCAGGGTAAAAGACTCACTACAACACAGTAGCTTTAAAGAGCTTGCAAATCAATCCTCAAGCTTTGATTTAATAGTGGCTAACGATGCAGAAACTTGGCCATTGGCAATTGCATTGAAAGAAACTCATCCCAATGTTAAAGTTATTTTCGATGCTCACGAGCAATATGCGAAGGAATTTAGTGATGTTTTTGTCTGGAAATGGTTTCACAAAGGATTCTTGGAGTACGTCTGCGCCAATTACATTCCACAAGCAGATAAGTTTTTGACCGTCTGTGATGGTATTGCACAAGATTATCAAAAGGAATATGGTGTAAAAGCAGAATTGATTCTCAATACACCGGAATATGAATCAAATCTCAGCCCTTCACCCATCGGTGATACGATCCAGATTGTTCATCATGGAATTGCTATCCGTAGCAGGAAAATCGAGAAAATGATTCTCATGATGGATCAACTGGATCAAAGATTTGAGTTGAAGCTTATCCTAATGCCTACTGATCAGAAGTATTTTGAAGAGCTCAAAATCTTAGCGTCCGGGCGAAACGTAGAATTTTTAACACCTGTTCCAACCACTCAAATTTCTGCATTCATTAACTCTTTTGATATAGGCCTTTTTATTTTGGAGCCGGTAAACTTTAATTATGCGAATGCACTTCCTAATAAATTGTTTGAGTTTATTCAGGCTCGTTTAGCCATTGCAATAGGACCGTCCCCAGAGATGGAAAAAATAGTAAGAGCTGAGAATAATGGTATTGTCACCAAGTCCTTCGATGAAAAGGAAATGGCAGCGATGCTAAACGCACTATCCAACTCTGAAATTGAAAGGATGAAAGAAAATTCGAACCGCACTGCCTTGAAGTATTCTAATAATGAAAATGAGAAAGTAATGGAGCAAATTCTTTTCGACCTTCATTTAATCTCAGTGCATGAGACCCATTCTACTGCCCAAGAATAGTTTTTGAAAAAAATACTTCTAATTTCCAATTACTTTACACCCTGTACGCTGACACCCTCTCAGCGTATTACTTTTTGGGCTAGAAACCTGCATCGCCTAGGTTATTATCCTACTGTTATCACACGAGAATGGACTGCTGATATCCGTTCGCACCATGATACCAAGCGCGCTTACGGACATACTGTGCGCCACGAAGTATTTGATACGCATGAAGTGTATTACCTGCCTTTTCAACCCGGAATATTAGATCGAGCATACCTTACTTTTGGAGAGTCAGCACTACGACCACTCTTTTTGCTCACCAAATTACTGGATGTATTTTTAGCTAGGTTTACCTTGAAATTCACTTCGTTTTCAAACTTTTTACCTTTTACCAAAAATCTTCTAAAGAATACATCCTTCGACGTAGCAATCATTTCTGGTGAGCCATTCTACCTGTTTAGATTAGGGTATTCACTCAAAACTGAGCTGGGTCTCAAATGGATCGCCGACTATAGGGATGATTGGAGTACCAATGAACTTCAGATGCAAAATTCGGGAGGAGCCATTCGTCAATGGATCGCCAAAATTGAAGCTAATTATGAAAAAAAGTGGGTAGGAACCGCTGAATCTATTATTTCAGTTTCTAAGCTCTACACTGATCGATTAAGCAAATTTCTTGGAAAAAAAGGCTACACCATCGAAAATGGATTTGAAGAGGAATTGTTTAACCTGAAATCAGAAGATTTATATCCGATTTTCACTCTTACTTACAGCGGTGTTTTATACCCTTCCCAAGATCTCTCAGCGATCTTCGGAGCCTTGCAACTAGCTCAAAGTAATGGAAATCCTTTTCAATTAGTTTTTCTTGGAGCTGGCTTTGATGTGAAACAACTAAAGCGAATCCTAGCTAGTGTCCCATTAGAATTGCAGCATTTGGTAAAAGTAACAGATCGACTTCCTAGAGCGCTAGCTTTAATTGAATTGCAAAAATCTCATGCTGTCTTAGCCATGGCCTACGGAAACATGAAAGGAATTCCTAGCAGCAAACTTTATGAGTATTTGGCGTTAGGCAAGCCTGTATTAATGTGTCCTTCAGATGGGGACGTAATGGAGCAAATGATCACGGAGTCAGGACTAGGTTTTGTCGCTAACTCAGCAGAAGGATGCTATGAGCAACTATTAAAAATCAAAGGACTATATGAGCGGGGAGAAGTAGGAGAATTGAGAACAAACTCTCAGGCAAAAATCATTAAATATTCCAGGTTCAATCAGCTACTACAAATCAAGGAGGTACTGGGTGACTAGTTCGGTTTTAGCTATCCAATCAACACGTGTAATAGGCAAAACTGGAATGATACTATTGGTTTTTCTGGTGTCCTGTTCTACAATGATTAGCTTGCCCTTGGATAAGGTGGCTATGTTGGGAGTCTTGGGCTTGCTCTTGTTCCATCAGATTTTTCAGAATAAGTCATTTTCTGCCAACTCACTGTTTCCAATAATTGGCGTGGCATCTTATTTCCTGTTGCCATACTTATTGAACCTTCCTGATTCCTCTTTAATCATCTTTTTCCCAGTGTTAGGGCTGTTTTTTGCAAGCTTAGTTTCCGAAGAGGAAGGCTTTCTCGACATCATCTACTGGGCAATTTTCATACATATCGTTGCAGGCATTTTATTTGTATTTAGCAGTTATCTAGTTGGGTACAATATCTATGTTCACCCGATGTATGATAAAGGCTTACCATTTCTTCATGCTGCGAAAGGCTTCACCACTACAGTTCAGTCATTTGGAACCTTATTGATAAGTTGGTTTTTGATTTTTTATTGGAAGAAAGAATCGGGCATTCTGACGAGACTAGATTCAATAGCTTACTGGATTGCAATACTTGGACTGATACTTACTTTTAACAGAAATACCATGGTGGTATTCTACATTATACTCTTCTTCAGGCATAGAAGAATTTTCATAACTACTGTAGTATTGGCTATTGTTTTCTACCTCTATTACTTTGAATTTATCAACAAACTGATTTTCAATGTGAGCACCCTAAACTCCCGTGCAGATTTACTTCAGGCTTTTAGGATTTCCTTTTTCGAATATTCAGCTTGGAAAGAATATCTTTTTGGGCATGGGAATAATATGGTAGATGAGGTGATCGCTAGAACTACTATTTACCGTACAGGATATATTGAAAATGGAACGTCAGTGCTCTTATACACCTATGGTTTTATTGGTTATGTAGCCTATTTGGCTGCTGTGTTTATGTTTTCGACCCTTTTGTTTATCAGGAAGAAGGTATTTTACGCAGCCATGTTTTTCTACATTTTCTTACTAGCGCAGCAATTTACCCATGAATTTTATGCTACAACGCTTTATTTAATGATCAGTGTTTTTCTGATAATTCTAAACTCTAAATCTCCGAATGCGACCAAGGGTTGTGTTTTTCCACCTGCTGAATAATTTCACAGGTAGCCCTCAGATTCTTTCAAGCGTAATTCATACTGCGCTCAAGGAAGGATATGACGTAAGCTTATACACGAGTGAAACTGACGGGTTTTTGTCTTCATTTGAACGTAAAACCAATTTTTATAAAAGATCTGAACATCGCATATTCACACTTTTTTCATTCTTCTTCAGTCAATTATTACTGGCCATACAATTGCTTTTTACCATACAGAAAGAGCAAAAAATATTTTATGTCAACACTATTTTGCCTTTCGGAGCAATACTTGTTGGAAGGCTTTTAGGCAAAAGGGTAATCACTCATGTGCATGAAAACGAGATTAATCCCAAGCTGTTGAGCAATTTTCTGTTTTGGGTGGTTCGCAATTTTTCTTCTGAAGTGATAGTGGTTTCCGATTACTTACAAGCTAACGCAAACCTTCAAGGAATTGAAGCGCAGGTGATTTATAATTGTGTGACTAAAGATTTTGAAGAGAAATCAAAAATGCAAGGTGTAAAATCTGAGAGATTTGATGTCTTGATGCTAGCTTCCCTTCGACCGTACAAAGGAGTGACAGAATTTATATCTCTTGCTAAGAGACTGCCAGCGGTAAGTTTCACGTTAGTTCTCAGCGATGAATCGGAGGAAGTGAATCAATTCGTAGAAACAGAGGTTTTGACTTTCAATATCCAAGTGTTTCCAGTTCAAAAAGACGTGCACCCATTTTTTGAAAAGGCCTCACTGATTTTAAATCTAACACATCCCGATGAATGTGTGGAGACTTTTGGTATGACCATCTTGGAAGGGATGTATTACAATCTTCCCGCGATAGTGCCTGAGGTAGGAGGGGTCACGGAATTAGTCGAAGAGGGTTTCAATGGTTTTTGTATCAATTATACAAAACTCGATAAGATTGCAGGAAAAATAGAAAAAATGGTTGCTGAGCCTGATTTCTGGAAGCTGTTAAGTAGCGGGTCTGCCCTCAAAAAAATAGATTTTGTAAGAGGGAATTTTGAAGAAAAAGTGGCAAACTTACTAAATCAATGAAAAAGTTACTCTTAATTTTAATCTGTTGTACGATTCAAACCACTTCTCTTCTGGCACAGATTGCTGGTGCTTTTACCACATTTGAAAATTTCGGAAGCAGATTATCAGATAATTCTGTATTCAAATCATGGAAGAATGAGACGATAATTTTACCTTTTTTGATTAATACGGATTCTGAGAGTGATTTTACAGTTAAGCTTTCTTTTGATTCTAAAAATTTTAAAACTGAGTTATTACAATTGCATTTAGTAGAAGGGGATATATCGGCTGGAAATTGCGGTGAAGCAATCTCAAATGGGAATTTTGAGAAAAAGATGTTCCCAGATAGAGCTGAAGTTTTAACCAACAATACATTCAAGGTAGAAGGCAAAACCAATTATGGTTTGGTGAAAATTCAAGGGCTCAACAAACTTAAATCAGGCAAATATCCCCTGACATTGCTATTTACGCAGGCTGGGATTGAACATAAAATGAAGGCAGTGATCCATGTGATCGACAGGAATCTTCCTGATTTTTCATCATTGAACTATGAAATTGACTTTTGGCAATTTCCACTTTCTATTTCCACATATCATGCACTTGTTCCTTATTCATCGGAGCATTGGAACAAAATAGCCTTGATGTTTGACCAGTTGAAAGGGATCAATCAAGGGGTGGTTACTACATCTATATTCTACGACTTGTATAACACTTCTGTCAAACCGCTGGAGCAGATGATGATCCAAGTTTGCAAAAAGAAGGATGGCTCCTTTACTTATAATTATTCAATTTTTGAAAAATATGTAGAACTGGCAGTATCGAAAGGCATTTCAAAAGAAATTGCTGTACATAATCTTTTTCCGTGGAACTTAACATACTTTTACTTTGATGAAGCTTCTGGTCAAATAAAGACCTTTACTTCTGAACCAGGTACCCCGGAGTATAAAGCATTTTGGAAGCCTTTTCTCATTGACTTCGCCTCATTCTTAAAGTCTAAAAAATGGATGGATAAGACCGTCTTTTGGATTGATGAGCGTGATTTTTCGATGACTGAAAATCTCATTCATTTTGTAAAAGAAATTGAGCCAAAATTTAAGTTTGGATACTCGGGCACATTCAGTTCGACTTTATCAGAGGAAATATTTGACTATTCTTTGTCTAGCAATATCATATTAGAACCTAACCAATTGGCTGCGAGAATTTCTAAAGGATACAAAACTACAATCTATACCTCTTGCTTTGAAGTGCAACCAAATATGTTAATTGCTTCGAATTATGAAGACATCTACTTCTTGGTAATGCTCTCTAGAGCACATGGGTACGATGGTATGCTAAGATGGGCGTTCAATCTCTGGTCACCACAGATAATGAAATCAGCGTTATTTTCAGACTTACCTTCTGGAGATAGCCACTTTGTATATCCTGATGGACAAGTTTCTTTGCGGTATTTACTTTTGAAAGATGCATTGGAAGAAGTTCTTAAGGCAGATCAAAAAGCCAATCTTAGTAAAACACAAGAATTAATAACTTCACATACCCGTTACTTTTTGCGTAATAATCAGACCGAAAGAAGTAGTATGGTGAGAGCAATGAAGAACTATCTCAATGATTAAGAAAAAATTAGCTATTGTCGGCATAGTGGGTGTCCCTGCTAATTACGGAGGTTTTGAAACTTTGGTAGAATACCTACTAGACTTACTGCCAAAGTTTTACGACGTCACAATTTACTGTCAAAGTTCGAGTTATCCTGAGAAGATGGATACCTATAAGGGTGCAAAGCTTGTTTACTTAAATCTCAAGGCCAACGGTGTGCAGAGTGTAATCTATGATTCGATTTCTCTATGGAAGTCAACCAAAGGATTTGACTATATTTTGATCTTAGGAGTTTCGGGAGCTATCTCCATTCCTATGATACGTCCATTTACCAAAGCTAAAATTGTTACCCACATTGATGGATTAGAGTGGAAGCGTGATAAATGGGGGGCTTTTGCAAAGAGATTTTTGAAGTTCTCAGAATCTGTAGCTGTTAAGTATTCTGATTCTATTATATCAGACAACAAGCATATTTACGATTATGTAAAGGAAGAATATAATGCTGATTCACATTTGATAGCCTATGGAGCAAACCATGTAAGCTATGTGGACCCTATTCCTTATAAAAAGAAATACTCATTCATAACTTCGCCTTATATTTTTACTGTCTGCCGTATTGAGCCAGAAAATAATATAGAAATGCAACTGAAGGTTTTCTCTGAGAATGACCTTTCTTTTCCCTATGTGATCGTAGGGAATTGGAATGCCAGTGACTACGGCATGCGACTGTATGAAAAGTACTCTACAAAGAAGAATGTGATTTTGTATAATCCCATTTATGCAAGTGAAGAGCTGAACGTATTGAGATCAAATTGTCATTACTACCTGCATGGTCATAGTGCAGGAGGAACTAATCCCTCTCTTGTAGAGGCCATGTATCTAGGCCTTCCGATTATTGCATTTGGAGTAAATTACAATAGAGAGACTACTTTCAATCAGGCAATTTATTTCAATAATTCAAATGAGTTGTATTTGCAATTATCCAAGCTGAAGGAGTATGATAGAGATGAGATGTCTGGCGTCATGTATAAACTTGCTCGAAAAAATTACTCGTGGAAAGCGATAAATAAACAGTACGTCAAGATGTTGAAATCACTTTGAAATTGATGTTTCCATTATTTCGGAATTCTCTCTATTTGGTTTTCTTTATTGCCAATGCTAGCTTGTCGCAGACTATTCCAGCCGGATTTCCTGTTTTGGAAGAAAGCCTCAGAAGGCAGCAATTACAAGGAGTAGAAGAATTAAAAGACTTTTCCTTTGGATTGAGGCCTATTGTGAATCTGAAGCAAAATCGCTTTAATTCCCTAAATGACACTTTGCCAATTCACGTGAAGAAGGCTCATTTGGAACTCCTTCCAGTGCTTAGCACCACAGTTTATAATTCCAATAGACCATACGGTTGGGGTAATTTTAGCATGATGAATAGTGCTGGAATTCAGACGCTGCTATCTCCTGGTATTTATGGGAAATTGCTGTTTTTGAATTTTCAATTTAGACCGGAATTCGTTGCAAGCCAGAATAAACCCTATCAAGGTTTTGGTGAAAATTATTCTGATAATATCCTTTTTGCAAGATTCAGGTATTGGAATTTTGGGGATCATCCAGAGCGATTTTCGGAAGCGTATAATTCATTCGCTTGGTGGGGTCAATCTTACATTAGCCTAAATGCAGGTCCTATAGCACTTGGAGCATCCACTGAGAATATTTGGTGGGGGCCAGGTCAGTTTAATTCACTGATTTTCAGTAATAATGCTAGGGGGATGAAGCATTTGTTTTTACGGACTAGCCGACCAGTAAATATTTTTATAGGGAAGCTAGAAGCCGAGTTGATCGTGGGTAGAGCAGAGGATTCTGGTTTGCTACCTTCTCAAAATGCACGCTTGAATAGTATTTTTGCTAGACCTTTCCGCGACGACTGGAAATATGTTACTGGTTTAACTATGACATTTCAGCCAGTGTTTTTACCTAATTTTTTTGCGGGCTTTAGTAGAACTTTTCAGCAATACAATGACGATGTGACCAATACTTTCCAGGGAAGAATGCCTGTTCTTGAAGCCTTTCAAAAGGTAAATTTATTCACTAATGATAATTCGGTTGTTTATGATTCAGAGGGCCAGGATCAACAAGTCTCTTTTTTCTTGAGGTATTACAGTGATAAAGGCAATTTCGAACTGTATGCAGAGTATGGGAAGCAGGATCATAGTTATAATTGGCGGGAATTTATCTTAAATCCAGAGCATGCAAGAGCGTATCTGTTTGGTTTCTCCAAACTCTTCAAGACAAACAAACCAAGAGAATTTGTTCAAGTGCGAGCTGAGATTGTTCAGCAGGCAGAGTCTGTGAATAGATACATTAGATATGCAGACCTTAATTCAGGAAATACCAGTTGGCATACGCATTACCAAGTACGAGGATTTACCAATGAAGGTCAATCTATGGGAGTAGGAATTGGAGTAGGAGGTAATGCGCAGATATTGGAAGTTTCCAAAATCACCAACCTCAATAAGGTTGGGGTCCTTCTACAAAGACTAGAAAATCATCAAGATTTCTATTACAGAGCCTTTGCGGAAAATCCCAGTAAGCGCCCATGGGTAGATTTTAGTGTGGGGCTACTCTGGGATCATCAATGGGATAGATTAATACTCAGTAGTAAAGCTCAGATGATTCAAGGCCAAAATTACCAATGGGAGAATTCTCCAAGTTCAACTATTGATTTTCCGCAAGGACAGAACCTGTGGACCTTTTCAGGGACCTTAAATTTTATTTATCAAATCCAAAAGTTGAAAAAGTAATACTTAAAATAAGTTAAAAATGATTAGTTTTGCGCTGAATTTTAAATGAGTACCAGAAGTACTCACTTAAGACTCAATTAAACATTTAGGATATCAGGACATATTTTATGTCAAATTATCCAGCTGTAAGTTTCCTGATTTCTACCTGTAAAGCTAAGTCTTGGGACTGAAAGAGCGAAGCTGTATAAAGAAGTAAATAAGAAATCTTTTTTATGATTTCAGGTAATAAAAAATTTAATATGAATACAGATTTAAAAGACGTAAAAATCGCAATTATTGGTTTAGGTTATGTTGGCCTTCCATTGGCAGTTGAGTTCGCAAAGAAGTATCCTACAGTGGGTTTTGACATAGATTTAAAGCGGATAGGAGAATTGAATTCAGGTAAAGATAATACGCTTGAGATATCAGATGATCTGCTAAAATCAGTTTTAGTAAGCGATTTTTCCGGGAAATCTGGAAATGGATTATTCGTCAGTAATCAGTCTTCAGCTCTTACTGATTGTACGGTTTATATTGTTACTGTACCTACTCCGACAGATAAGCATAACAGACCTGTACTTACACCAATGCTCAAAGCATCTGAGAATATTGGTCAATTCTTGAATAAAGGAGATGTAGTCATCTACGAATCCACAGTTTACCCTGGAGTGACTGAAGAAGAATGTGTACCTGTTCTAGAAAAAATATCTGGGCTTAAATACAATGATGATTTTTTTGCAGGTTATTCACCAGAGCGAATTAACCCTGGAGACAAAGAACACACGGTTGCCAAGATTTTGAAAGTCACCTCAGGTTCTACTCCAGAGATTGCAGAGTTTGTTGATCAGCTATATCGAACTGTTATTACAGCGGGTACATATAAAGCATCTTCTATCAAGGTGGCTGAAGCAGCAAAAGTGATTGAAAACTCTCAACGTGACATAAACATTGCATTTGTAAATGAATTATCCAAGATTTTCAATTTGTTGGGAATTGACACGAATGAAGTTCTTGAAGCAGCCGGCACCAAATGGAATTTTTTGAAATTCAAACCGGGACTCGTTGGAGGTCATTGTATTGGTGTTGATCCTTTCTATCTTGCACAAAAAGCTCAAGAAGTAGGATATCACCCAGAAATTATCCTAGCCGGTAGAAGACTTAATGACAGTATGGGGAAGCATGTAGCCACAGAAGTCATCAAACTAATGATGCGCAAGGATCTAAAAGTGATAGATTCTAAAGTTCTTATTTTAGGATTTACATTCAAAGAAGACTGTCCTGATGTAAGAAATACACGTGTGATTGACATCTACAACGAATTAAAGTCTTTTGATATGGACGTGGATGTGTATGATCCTTGGGCAAATCCAGTGGAGGTAGAGCATGAATACGGGATACAGATTTTGAGTAAGGAAAGCGACCCAATTCTAGAGGGATATTCAGCAATAATTTTGGCTGTAGCCCATAAAGAATTTGCTTCTTTCAATATATCAAAGACCAAAGATCAGGTGGTGTATGATGTGAAAGGATTTCTAAAAAAAGAACATATTGATGCTAGATTATAATTTGTAGATCAACTTAAAATATAAAAAAATCACCCACACTTAAGAATTTAAATTTAATCGGTACCATGGATAGAATGAAAAATATACATTTGCCCAATAATTTCTGGATCATATTATTTGTCTTGATAGCATCCTCCTGTATATCCAACAAAAAGTTGACTTACATGCAAGATTTAGGAGTAACAGATCCTGTAGTATCGACAAGCGAGATTATTCCTTATAATGCTGAGGAGTATATGCTTCAGTCAAACGATATAATCGAAATTAATATTAAGACCACCAGTGCTGAAATTAACCAGTTATTTGAAATGACTGGAACTAGTAACTCCAATGGAAATATGATGGGGGTTCAGAATGGAGGAGATATTTTTTTTATGAATGGGTTTTTTCTTGACAGAAATGGAATAGTAGAATTGCCGCTCATTGGCGAATTGAATTTAAAGGGGCATACTTTGAAGCAAGCTAAAGAGGTTATTGAAAATAAAGTTCGACAATTCGTTAATGAGGATGAATATTTCGTGAGAGTTAGATTAGGAGGGATTAGGTTCAGTGCTTTAGGCGAATTTAATTCACCTGGAAAGCAAACCATACTCCAAAATAGCGTCACAATATTTGAAGCTATTGCGGCAGCTGGAGATTTAAATTTAATTGCAAAAAGAGAAGAGATTGTTTTAATTAGACAATATCCTGAAGGATCACAAATTAATAAAATTAATTTGCTTGATAAAAATTTACTCAGTTCAGATTTTTATTTCATAAGACCAAATGATGTTCTTTATGCAGAACCATTGAAGGCTAGAGAAGTAGGCTCAGAAGGGAATTTTCTTCAGACACTTACATTCGTAACATCATTGGTATCCACAGTAGCATTGGTTATCGCACTAATTAGTAAATAATTCAAAAATGAGAGAAGAGGAAGATTTGCTTTTACAAGAGAATAGATCATTCGACTATAAAGCCTTAATCCCAAAAGTTATTAGAATTTGGCCGTATATTTTACTTTCGGTCGTTGTGTTCTTTTTAGCCGGTTATTTTTACACGAAATTCACGGTGCCTTTATATAAGGTCTCTAGCTTGTTTTTTGTTAAGGAAAAAGAATCTGCCTTAGCATTATTTGATGCTCCTAGCATTATGGATAATGGCAATCTTGGATTACAAAATGAGGTTATTGTTATTAAATCTAAACCAATTGCTGAAGAAACTTTAAAGCAGTTGGACTTCAACGTTGAATATTTTGAAGAAGGGCGATATATAAATAATGAGGTCTATAGGAACATTCCTATTCTGGCGGAAATAGATTGGAAATCTCCTCAGATAATTAATGGCTTATTGAAAATTAGTTGGGTTAATTCCGAACAATACACCGTAAGTTTTATCGAGGAAGTATATTGGAAATATCTTCCGGATGGAAACGTAATACAACTTGAAATCTTACCTAAACCACAGGTATTTAATTTCGGAGAGTTAATTCAAACGAATAACTTCACATTCAAAATTACAAAAACAAATATTGAAGAATCAGGAGAAATACTGATTAAACTTCGTGATTTAAGTTCGTTGGTTTGGGAATATGCAAGTAATATGCAAATTCAAAAGGTGGACAGAAATGCATCCATTTTAAGTCTCTCATTGGTTACTTCTAACCCTGTAAAAGGGGAAGTTTATTTAAACAAGCTTATGGAAACATATATGAGGCTTGAACTTGAAGAAAAAAATGAGATTGCAGAAAGTACCATCGCCTTTATAGATTCTCAAGTAGCAGGTGTTGCGGATTCATTACGGTTTTTTGAAGGTCAACTAGAAACTTTCAGATCATCAAATAAAATTTATGATTTAGAGAATGAAAGTTCTATCGTCTACGAGCAATTGGTGCAATATGAAACTCAATTAAAACAAGAGGAATTTAAAAAATCATATTATCAGAAGTTAAAGGATTATTTAGTAAGGGAAAATTACAGAGATATAATTGTTCCATCAGGAATTGGTATAGAGGATCCAATATTAAATACACTTATCACTAACCTATTGTCCTTACAAGTAGATAAGTCAAGAATTCTGGCAACCAACACGGAGGATTCTCCTATAGTTAAGGAAGTAATTAGGAAAATTAATGATCTTAATTTATCTATTCAACAAGCGCTAGCAAATGGTGATTCTAATTCAGCATTTTTAATAAAAGATCTGAAGAGTAGAATAGACCAAATCGAAGTTTCATTTAGAAGCTTACCTCAAACTGAGCAAAATTTAATCAGAATTAAAAGGCAGTTTGACTTGAATGAAAATATTTATACGTTTTTAAGTCAAAGAAGAGCTGAGTCAGCAATTACCAAGGCATCTAATACAGCAAATAATAAAGTTATTGAGCCTGCCACTGCTTTAGGCAAAGTAAGTCCAAGGGATACAAGAAATTATTTCATATCAATATTGGCTGGATTATTCTTCCCAATAATGCTGGTTTTTTTGAGGGAAATTGTACGTACTAAAATCGAGGATGTGAAGTTTCTTGAGAATAGACTTAAAATACCTGTTTTATCCACTATTTTATTCAATAAAAAGAAAAATAGCCTAGCGGTTTTTGAACAGGGTAAGTCGGGTATTGCAGAAGGGTTTAGGTCTTTGAGAGCAAATATTAAATTTATATTGCCTACTGAGAATCAACTTACTCTAATGGTTACCTCTACCATATCTGGTGAAGGGAAGACTTTTTGTGCAATGAATCTTGCTTCGGTTTACTCTTTGACTGGTAAAAAGACGATATTGATAGGTTGTGATATGAGAAAGCCGAAAATCTTTGAAGATTTTGGTTTGCCAAATGATAAAGGACTCTCCACTATTCTCAGTCAACAAGAGAAAGATTGGAGGAATGTCGTGAAACAAACAAAGTATGATAACCTTGATATTCTTGTTTCAGGTCCAACTCCACCTAACCCTGCGGAGCTGTTATTTACTGAGACTTTTGCAACCTTGATGGCTGAATTAAAACAGGAATATGATGTAATCATTTTGGACACTCCTCCTGTGGGATTAGTAAGTGAGACACTCGATCTTCTAGCTTATGTTGATATGACCATATTCGTGTTTAGACAGAACTTCTCTCAGAGAAGCTTTGTGAGTGCACTAAATGGTCTTAAAACCAAGAATGGCATTAATAATTTGTATGCTGTATTTAACGGCGTTGATGGTAAAAATGTAACTTATGGGTATGGTTATACTTATGGATATGGTTACGGTTACTATGAAGACGATAAAAAAAGTAAATAAATTGTTTCACAAAAAAATTCATAAAAAATGAAGATTGCTATTGGAGGCAATTATAAAATAGCATGTGAAGCAATAGACTATTTATTAGAAATAGGCATTTCTAAACATGATATTCTAGTTTGCACTAATAAAAATGATCAGGAGATGGATGGCTGGCAGCCATCATTAAAGAAATCTGCAAAGAGATTAAATCTTCAAATTGTTCAGCTTGAAGAATTATATGATATTGAAGACTTAGTTTTCATATCTTTAGAATTTGACCAAATTATTAAAACACAAAAATTTAATTCTTCAAATTTATTTAATATACATTTTTCATTATTACCGCTATATAAAGGTGTATATACATCTTGTTTACCTTT
Source organism: Algoriphagus ratkowskyi (assembly GCF_002150505.1). Taxonomy (GTDB): domain Bacteria; phylum Bacteroidota; class Bacteroidia; order Cytophagales; family Cyclobacteriaceae; genus Algoriphagus; species Algoriphagus ratkowskyi. Next base: position 57,825 of record NZ_MSSV01000002.1, on the reverse strand, counting down.
GTTAAACGGTGATAAGGTTTCAGGTGTCACCTTACATAAAATTGACGATGGAATCGATACTGGTGAAATTTTAACTCAAACTTCCTTCCCTTTGCCATTAGATCTTAATGGTTATGGTTTATTCACAGCATATATGAATAATGCTGTGAATTTATTTAAGAGTAGCATTAAAAATATTCTTTCAAATAACTTCACGTTCAAACCACAAGAGTCAGTAGGATCTACTTACTTTTCAAGAAAGTCTCTTGACTTTTCCAATATTAAAATAGATTTTCGACAATCTGCATATCAAGTTCATAATCAAATTAGAGCTTTTTCTTTTCGCCCTTTTCAATTAGTTAAAATCGACGACTTCACAGTCAGTCATTCTGTGATATCGGAAAATAGATCTATTGTAAAGCCTGGTCAATTTGCGCAAATTTCAAATAGTAAGAGGACTTATTCTACTATTGATTATGATGTCTATGTATATGCAGATCGACTGAATGAGATTCTAGATGCCGCGAAAGACAACAATTTGGCCTTTATACAGGAAAGACATGAAGAAGGCTTTTCTTTTTCAGAAAAGAATTCTCAAGGATGGGATGCTCTAATTGTGGCAACCTATCACAATTCTATCGATGTAGTTAAATTTTTAGTCGATGTAAAAGCTAATCTTAACAGTGTTAATAACAATGGTACTAGCGTATTGATGTATGCTATGACTCAAGCTGTGACAAGTAATGATTTTCGATCTATGGAATATTTGATAAAACATGGATCTAAAATAGATCACTGCGATTATTCAGGAAAGTCTTTACTCGAATATGCCGAAGACCATGGGAATATTTCTGTTTTGAATTTTTTAAAGAACATTTAAATAAAAATGTTCTATACCTATTAGATATTTTTTAACTATTGACATTTACTATTAACATGTTATGATTGAAGAAAAAAAAGAAAACCTTGATTGGGATTTTCGAATTGAAGCTAATAATGATCCTTTAAATGTTGGGTTTTCCCAGGTCTGGAAATATCGGGATCTTCTTATGCTTTTTGTTAAGCGTGACATTGTTACCGTTTATAAGCAAACTATTCTAGGGCCACTTTGGTTTTTCATTCAGCCGATACTTACCACGATAACCTTTATGTTTATTTTTGGTAATCTAGCAGGTATTAGCACTGACGGCGTTCCACAAATTTTGTTTTATTTATCAGGAATTACGATATGGAATTATTTTAACGAAACCTTAATTCAGACATCAAAAACTTTTACTGAGAATGCCCCGATTTTTGGTAAGGTATATTTTCCAAGATTAGTCCTTCCATTAAGTAAAGTAATTAGCAATTTATTAAAGTTTGGAATTCAGTTTGGCCTATTTGTAATTACGTTATTAGTTTACTATTTTTTAGGAAAAGATGTCTATCCTAACATATATATATTATTAACTCCATTATTATTATTGTTAATGGGTGGTCTGGGTCTTGGTTTTGGATTAATATCCAGTGCGCTAACAACAAAATATCGTGATCTTACTTTTTTAATCGCTTTTGGAGTCCAGTTACTTATGTATGCAACTCCAGTAATTTATCCAATGAGTTCTATTTCTGATAAATACCAAATGTATATTTGGCTTAATCCCCTAACTAGTATTGTTGAAAGTTTTAAATATGCTTATTTGGGATCAGGAGTTTTAGATTGGTTTTGGCTCTCTTATAGTTGTGTATTTACATTGATTCTATTAATCGTAGGAGCTATAACCTTTAATAGAATTGAAAAATCTTTCGTCGATACAGTCTAATTGAATATGCGTCCTGTAATTAAAGTTGAAAATGTTTCCAAGTTATACAGACTTGGAGAAATTGGTACCGGTACTATAAGTCATGATATCAATAGGTGGTGGGCCAAAATGAGAGGAAAAGAAGATCCATTTTCTCAAATTGGTTCAGAGAATGATAGATCTGTTAATGACGGTAGCGATTATGCATGGGCTTTGAAAGATATTAATTTCGAAGTCGCTCAAGGTGATGTTTTAGGGATAATTGGAAGGAATGGTGCTGGAAAAAGTACTCTTTTGAAAATTCTTTCACGTGTTACCTTACCAACAAAGGGTGGTATCAATGTCAAAGGAAGGGTCGCTTCTTTACTTGAAGTTGGAACAGGGTTCCATCCTGAATTGACTGGCAAAGAAAATATATTTTTAAATGGTGCCATATTGGGAATGACCAAGGCCGAAATTAAAAGGAAATTTGACGAAATTGTTGATTTTGCAGGTATTGCTAAATATGTCGATACTCCGGTAAAAAGATATAGCAGTGGTATGTATGTAAGACTAGCTTTTGCTGTTGCTGCCCATTTAGATTCCGAAATCTTAATAATGGATGAAGTATTGGCCGTAGGCGATGCTGAATTTCAGAAAAAATGTCTCGGAAAAATGGGAGACGTGAGTAGAAATGAAGGTAGAACTATTCTTTTTGTTAGCCATAATATGGCATCTGTGAAAAGTCTATGTACTCAAGGCATCGTGCTTCATAACGGACAGTATGCATTTGAAGGTACTACACATGATGCAGTAAATTTCTACCAACAAAATTCTAACCTTAATCAGTTTGTTAATTTTTCTCTTGATTCAGAAGATATACTAGGTAATGCTAATATTAAAATCCTTGAATTTAAAGTAGAAGCATTAACTGGCGATTATATTTCAGTTTCTTCAGGAGTTGCTTTTGAATGTACTTTTTATAATGAAAAGGTTGGAATAAATTTAGATGTCACCTTTGAATTGGTGAATTCTGAAGAAGTGAAAATATTCCATCATGCAGCTTTGATCTCAAAAGACAGAGATAGTAAAAGAGGACTTTACAAAGTTAAAGGCCATCTGTCTCCCTATATTTTAAATGCTGGGCAATATAAGTTCAATATAATTTTCGGGGAAAATCAAAGATATGTTTTGTTTAAAGAGTCTGAAGTTGTTGGATTTGATATCGCTAATGAATCGATGGGATCTAATACGGAAACGCTGCCTGGAGTACTTCGGCCAAATATTTCATATGAAATCGACTTCCAAAAATAGTTCAAATATTTTTTTTCCTAATATTTAATTTAAAAATGGAAAACAATTCCATATTAGTTACCATTGTAGCGTTGTGTTATAATCAGAAAGATTATGTCCTTGAAACGTTAGAAAGTATAAGAACTCAAACACATTCTAATATTCAACTGATTATTATAGATAATGCTTCAAAAGATGGATCACAAGAAAAAATAAAAAAATGGGTAGCTACTTCTGGAATGGAGAATGTAGTTTTTTTTCCAGAAGCAACAAACCTTGGAGTATGTGGTGCTTTAAACAAAGCTTTAACTTTGAGTCATGGAAAGTATTATCAATTTATTTCATGTGATGATATTTTGTTAGCGGATAAGATTTCCAAGCAAGTTCACGTTTTTGAAAATTTGCCTGAATCGGTTTCTTTTATTTATGGAAATTTTAGTTATATAGATGAAAATAGTAAAATATTAAGTAGACCCAGCCATTTCTCACATAATGGGTGGATCAACAATTCAGATTTGCCTTCAGGTAGAATTAAGAATGCACTAATAAATAATTATTTCATTAGTGCTCCTTCTGTTCTGTATAGGACTGATTGTGTTAATTCAATTGGCGGTTATGATGAATCAATCCCTTTTGAAGATTTTCAAATGAATCTCCGACTCTTGGATAACTATTCATGTACAGGAATAGTAGATGTACTTTGTTTATATCGGGTTCTGTCAACTTCATTTTATAACACGACATCAGGAGCTAATGTGGAAAAAAATCATCTTCATACTATGAAGTATGTTTATGGTGAAAATTCCTATCAAAACTGGATTATAGTTCTTCGTTATATTTTATCTAAGAACTCTTTAAAATTTAAATTTTTTAAATACGTAATTTTTTACCTATTAAAGAAAGCTACAGATTCTTATAAAAAAGAATATGGTACGCGACCGTAACAAAAATATTACTTAAATGTGTGGAATAGCTGGATTCGTAAAAACCTCTCAGACGTTAAATACAAAATCCATAATTGATAATTTAGTTAATTCATTAAAACACAGAGGGCCTGATGGGTCTGGTGTCTTTGAAAATGAATATGTAGCTTTAGTTCATACTAGATTATCAATTATTGATTTAAGTGAATCAGGAAGCCAACCTTTATTTAATGAGGATAAAACCATTGCCCTAATTTGTAATGGAGAAATCTATAACTATCAACAAATAAGGACTGACTTAATAAATAAAGGACATATATTTTGTTCATCCTCTGATAGTGAAGTAATTCTTCATTTATATGAAGAGATGAATGGGGATTTGGCTTTGGTTCTAAATAAGTTGATCGGAATGTTTTCTTTCTCCCTTTGGGATGATAGAAAGAAACAATTGTTTATTGCCCGAGACAGAATTGGAATCAAGCCGCTCTATTATAGCCAGGCCGAGGGCCAATTTGGTTTCGCCTCAGAGGTAGCGCCACTTGTCAAAGCAGATTTTTTTCAGGTATCTACAGACCCTACATCCATTTATGAGTATTTCTTATTGGGTAGCGTTCCTGAGCCCAACACTTGGTACTCACAAATAAAAGCATTGGCCCCAGGCCACTATGGGATATTTAATCAGGGCGATTTTTCTGTCCATAAATATTGGGAATTATCAATTCAACCTAATTTAAAATTTTCTTCATCTATTGAGGTGTCTGAATCAGCAGAGGCATTATTGAAGGAAATTGTAGCAGACCACTTGATTGCGGACGTTCCAGTCGGAACTTTCTTATCTGCGGGGATTGACTCAACATTAATAACTCATTATTCTGGAGATATTCAAAAAGGAATCCATTCATTTTCGGCTGCGTTTCCAGGCGAACCCGAAGATGAGTCTATTATAGCTGCAAATACAGCTTTGAAAATTGGGGCATCTCATCAATCTTTCAACATTGACACAGATTTTTTTAATTCCTTTGATCTGCACTTTTCAAATATTGATCAACCTTTTGGCATAAGTAGTTCCTTGTCTCTTTCGCGAATAAGTTCTTTGGCTAAAACTCAAGTTAAAGTAGTCCTGAGCGGTGATGGAGCAGATGAATTAATGGGTGGATATAATAGACATTTACCTTTTTATGATCCACCGGTTTTGAAAGGAATACCAAAAAAAGCCAGAATATTTCTTCTCGCTGGCTTAGGAAAAACTTTAGGTCGAAAGTCTTTAAAAGAGGCTTCTAAATATCTAAAAATTTCAGAACCCGAATTATATCAAGAACGCTATCAAATACAGGCTGAAAAAGAATGCCTTGAATTTCTACTTCCTTCAATAAGATCCCAAGTGGATACATCCCGCTACAAGAACAGAGTAAGGGAAATATGGAACGAATATTCTGGGACAGAACTTTTAAACCGAATGTTATATTTGGATTTAAAAACTAGTTTGGTTGATGAAATGTTGACTAAAGTGGATAGGATGACAATGAATCAAGGCTTAGAAGCTAGAGTACCTTTCTTAGATCATCGTTTTGTGGAATTTAGTTTTTCTGTTCCGCAAAAATTTAAAAGGGATGATCAATGGGGTAAACTTCCTTTAAGGATATTGGTTGAAAAATATTTTGGTAAGGAGCTTGCTTACAGAGAAAAAACAGGATTTAATTCTCCTCTTCGGAAAATGTTAATTGAAGATGAAGCCACTCGTGAGTTTTTCTTAAAGCAGCTAGACTCTCTTAAAGAATATGAAATTGTTGATATAGACTATATAAATAAAAAATTCCACAGTGAGGAAGGACTAGATCCTTCGCTGGCATTTTGTTTTGTAGCCTTAAATTCGTTTAAAAAGTTAAATTGAAAATTATAATTCTTTCACCTAATTATCCTCGAAAAAATGCGACGATGAATGGGATTTTTATTCATCAACAAGTAAAAGCACTTCAAGAATTAGGTTGTGAATGTCATGTTGTTCAAGATTATAATTGGTTTCCTTCAGGCGGTCTCCATAAATACCATAGTTATTGGCATGATGGATATAATGCATATAATAATTGTTTCAGAATGGTCGAAGGAATTACGATTCATCCGGTAGCCACCTTTATTAAGATGCCTAATAGATTATTTCCTGACAATTATTATGATCGTTTGGCAAAATCCTTTTCCAGATATATTAAAAAAACACCTGTGTTGAAGGACGCAGATTGGATTTACGCACATTTTTTAACTGATTTTGCATTTATTGGGACTAAAGTAAAAGAATTAACTGGTATTAAATTGGCCTCAATAGCCAGAGGAGATGATGTTCATGCTTGGCCTGAGGAAAACCCTAGTTTATTGGATAACATTAGAACTGTTTTCTTAAAATCAGATTTGTTATTTGCTAATAGCAAGCAACTGGGCATAGATGCAAACATGCTACTGTTGCCTTCAGAACAGCAACCTGTTCATGTGGTTTATAATGGCGTAGACTTAAATAAATTCAGACCAGTTGTTGACGGTCTTGAAAAGCAACAATTAAGAGACAAATTTGATCTAAAAGCAGATAAAAAATATATTCTATGTGTAGCCACTCCAGTTGCTTTAAAGGGGTGGTTATTGCTTTTGGATGCTTTAGCAGAAGTGAAAGATGAGATTTCAAATTGGGAACTTATTTGTGTTGCGGTAAATCGATCTACTTCTGATGCGCTAAATTTGAAAACTGAATCTTCATTGAGGGGAATTGAAAATTTCGTGAACGTAGTAGGTCAGGTTTTTCATGATGATTTAGCAGACTTATACAGAGCTTGCGACGCCTTTGTTCTGGCTAGTTACAATGAAGGTATGGCAAATGCATTACTCGAGGCTGCAGCCACTAATTTGAGAGTTATTGCCTCAGACGTAGGAGGGCATTCCGAGATTTTCGTGAATTCTTCTGATTTGTCCTTAGTTCAGCCAGGGAGTGTAAGTGATCTGAAAATTGCTTTACAAAAACTTTTCTCTTCAGATTTGGACAAGCCTAGTGGAACAAGGCAAATGGTATTGAAGGTTGGATCATATCAGGACAATGCCAGAAAAATTTTGGAAAAGTTCAATCAAAAAAAATAGAATGATTTCTGAAATTTCAGTTAGTGTTATAATTCCCACTTACAACCGTAAAAAATTACTCTCTCAGACCTTAACTTCTATTTTGGCATGTAGAGAAAACGATTTAGAGATTTTGGTTGTTGACGATGGTTCTACAGATGGAACTGACGAATTAATGAATAATGAGTTTCCTGGAGTTAAATATTTTAAACAGAACAACCAAGGAGCTCCAACTGCAAGAAATCTAGGTTTAAAAAACGCATCTGGATCTTATGTGATTTTTATTGATTCAGATGATTTGGTAGAGATAAATTTTTTCAAATCCAAACTGAAATTTCTTCAGCAGAATGAAGAATTAGATGCTGTTTATGGACCTTGGGATTTTTTTGAAGGAGATGAAGATTTTGAAGAAAAACTTATAATTCCTAGACATTCGGTTTATCCAATGTATGAAATGAACAAGGAATCCGAAATTCTAAAAAATCTTTTAGCAGGTTGGTTTGTTCATCCAGGTACAATTCTTTGGAAAAAAAGTTCTTTAAAAAAAATAGAAGGATTTAGGGAAGAGCTTATCATTAATCAAGATGTTGATTTATTATTTAGAGCTATTCATAAGGGATTGAAAATTTCTGGTAATTCAGGTGCTCGCGCTTTAATTAGAGAACACCAGTCAGATAGGGTAGGGATAGTAAAAGGAAATCCAGAGAAAATAATTCAAATTTTAAATCTCCGTAAATTTTTTAAGAAAGAATTAGAATCATCAGCAAACTGGAATCAGGAATATGCATCTGCTATGGCTTCTTATACATTTGAATTATGGACGCTATATCGTAAATCACTTCCTTTAGAATCGAAGAAACTTTTACAATTCAGTAAATCCCTTGATCCCAATCTCCAAATAGAAGGTGGATTATTGTTGAGGGTACTGGGTAAAATATTTGGAAGCCATCGGGCTGTTATTATTAAACAGGCAATTAAAATTTAATATGTGCGGAATTTTTGGCGTAGTTAAAAAAACAAATACTATTATACTTCCATTAAAGGAGGCAACCCAAATAATTAAACATAGGGGCCCAAATGATTCTGGGTTTTTACTTTGGCAAAAGGGAGAAATACCTGAAATATTTGCAGACGAAGATACCGACGAAGAAAGTAGGTTGTTCCATGGGTTAGAATTTCTTTCAGATAAGAATTATCAGGTTGCCTTCGGTCATAGGAGATTATCTATTTTGGACTTAAGTCCAGCTGGGCATCAACCTATGATCTTCAATAATCTATCACTTTGCTATAACGGAGAAATATATAATTACCTAGAAGTAAGAGAGGAATTACTGAAATTGGGCAGGGTCTTTAAGACGCAGTCAGATTCAGAAGTTATTCTGCAAGCTTGGCACGAGTGGGGCGAAGGATGTCTGCAAAGGTTTAATGGGATGTTTGCATTTCTCCTGTTAGATTCCAATTTAGGGAAACTATTTGTGGTGAGAGATAGATTTGGAGTTAAGCCTCTTTATTATACTGACTGTTCGGGATATATTGCATTTGCTTCAGAAATCAAGCAACTCAGAATCTTGCCTGAATATCAATTCAAGCTTAACGAACAAATTGCTTTTGATTATTTAAGATATGGGTTCTTAGACCATGAAACTGACACATTTGAAAAAGGAATTTATCAAGTAGATCCCGGTCAAATTTTAACCGTCAACCTGTCGGATAATTCTGTAACTCATAAACAATGGTATGTTTTTGATCCAAAGCCTTGGGAAGGAACAATGGATCAAGCCGAAGAAAATTTAAGATCTATCCTAAAAGATGCTACAAAACTGCGCTTGAGAAGTGATGTTCCCGTAGGAAGTGCGTTGAGCGGAGGGCTGGATAGCAGTACTATAGTCTGTCTCATGCGGGAAATTTTAGATGAAAGCGGAAATGAGAATAAAATTCTTGAGACAGTTACCAGTTGTAACCTTGACAAGAGATATGATGAAACCGCCTTTGCTGAAATAATAAATGAAAAAACCGGTTCCAAGAGCCATAAAGTTTACCCGTCATTTGAAAAGTTAAAACACGATTTGGGGAAGCTTGTTTGGCATATGGACTATCCTTTCGGAAGTACCAGTCAATTCAGTCAATGGTGTGTTTTTGAAGGAGCGGCTAAAGCAGGCCTTACCGTTATGATTGATGGACAAGGTGCTGATGAACAGCTTGCAGGATATGGAGGCAATGATCTTCCTTTTTATACTGGACTTTTTCGAGGGGGAAAGTTTGGTCAATTGGTAGATGAGGCTAAAAGCTACAAGGAAGTAAATGGTAATTATCCTATTGGTTTTTTATTAGGTGCAATACAAAGTCCATTACCAGAAAATGTTAAACAAATACTTCCGAATAAATGGCGACCTGGAAAAGAAGAAAATCCTGACTGGATAAATCAGGGTAAATTAAATGGTCATAATTTCAAGTCAGAATCTCTTCAGCAGCATTTATTAAGTCAAATTCATACTTCTCCTTTACCTTCCTTATTACGATATGAGGACAGAAACAGCATGGCATTTTCAGTTGAAAGTCGCACCCCCTTTATGGATTACCGGTTAATGGAATTTACATTAGGTCTTCCTGAACGTATGGTGTTGAGAAATGGAGAAAGGAAATATATTTTAAGAAAAAGTTTTAGAGGAATCGTTCCGGATGCAATTTTGGATAGAAGAGACAAAATGGGTTTTGTATCTGCAGAAGAAAGATGGTTAAAAGAAGATGGAAAGGATTGGTTCTTCGATAAAATTATGAGCAGCGAAAACCCCTTTGAATTGTTGAATGACGATAATGTACATAAGCTGATTAAAGACACCCAAGACAATAAGATCCAATTCTCATTTGACACGTGGAGAATTATTAATTTTAAGATGTGGTATACTCAAATGTCTCAGAAAAATTATAGTTTCTGATGTCTAATTACACCCTAATACAGCGTTTTAATGCCAGAATTGTAACGCCACATATTGATAATAAATTTTGGAGGCTAGTAGAAGAAGGTCCGAAAATCACCAATGTTGAAAAAATAATTCATGAGGATCAATTTGATGTTTTTTTCCCAGAATTAAATATTTCAGAAATAAAGAAAGACAACCCAGCTCACTATAAGTTTCTGTGTCATATTTTAACTACTTATGTTTATAATCTAAAAAATGTAACAGTAGAGCCGCAAAATGGATGGGTTATTCTAAATCATTTTCAATTATTTAAATATTCATTTCCATTGGTTGAAGATCCATGGGATGGGAAAAAGAAAAGACCTTCTATTTTTAATTATTTTATAGGGAAAAAGACCAATATATTCCTAGATGAGGCAATAAGTATAAGATATGCATGGCAAAATTATTATCATTTTTTCATAGATACCTTAAATCAGTTATTTCTTCTTGATAAGCATAAAGTTCCAAAACACATACCAATAATAGTCCCGTTTTTTTTTCCGTATATTAAATTTGTTCAACAATTTTTAGATTTAAGTGATTTTATAGATAGAAAAATTATTATTCAAAATCCAGGAGAATTTTATCATATAAAAAATTTAACTGTATGTAAAGACACCTTTGTTTCTGATGGGATTTTTAGTGTAATTAATTCAATTGATTATCTACGTAAATGTGAAAAGAATCAAAAACTGTTAATCGTCCGACCAATTACCCATGGTCGTGCAATTTTAAATCTCGAGGATATAAAAAGAATAGCGATTAATCATGGTTTTTTGTTAGTAGATCCTTCGAATATGTCTTTAAAAGAACAGATTGAACTATTTTCAGGGGCTTCAGAAATAATTGGTATACATGGAGCAGGGTTGACTAATATCATTTTCAGATCTGGCCATTCTTTGAAACTATTGGAAATATTCCCAAGCACTGATTTGACCCCATGGCATTACAAGAATCTTTCTCGGAAATTAAATTTTAATTATGATTTTATTATTGGTGAAGGACGTCAAACGAATAACAATTTTAATCTATCCCCAACTTTATTTGAAAATAAAATTCTGAGTTTTTTTGATCAATGATAATTTATTATATTTTATATAGTAGATAATGAAAAAAGTATTATTTCTAGCATATCATAATTCTGAAAATAACAATGTTCAATCCACTGCATTAGTTAGAAGGATAAGTCAATATGAAGATTTTTTTTCAAGAGAAGGTTTCCAGATTGAATATATAGTCACTAAAAATAATGATGTACAAATTGATGATTGGAATCATAGAACTTTAGAAATTCCTATTGCCAAATATTACAAAAACAAAATTCTAAACAAATTATATGTTTTTTTTATAATGATAATTTGGGGTGATATAATTGGGTATAGTTTTTATAAAAACAGAAAAACTATCCACACTTTTCTTGAAGGAGATTACAATTTGATCATTTCATTTTTCACACCTCGAGGATCGATCTGGTTGGGTAGTTATTTGCGGAAAAAACTCAATACAACATGGTGGGTCGATTTACAAGATTCATTATCAGAAGGTCTAGATGACATCAATTTAACTGTTGGGATGAATTGGCTCAAAAAAAAGTTAGCCAAGGCTGATCAAATTATACATGTTTCACCTGAATGGGCTACTGAGGATAAAAATCATATACAAAAAGAGATAGTGTATTTTAGACATTGCATTCCTGAATTACCTCATGCTCTCGGTAATTTGTCTTCAGTTAATAATTCACCTGCAAAAATAATTTATGCAGGTAATATTCATTTTGATGCGATGAATCCAGCAATTCTCGCTAATCCATTGACTAACTTTCACAAGTTGATCGAATTGGAATATGCTGGAATAGCACAGATTGCGCAGATTCTTTCGAAAATGAATATTCCGCTAACCATGTTGGGACAACTCGATAAAAAGCAATTGCATGAATGTTATAGTGCCGCAGATATTATTTTAATTCTTGCATGGAATAAGCCGGGAAGAAAGGTTATTCCCTCCAAATTTTATGAGGCTTGTGCCTATAACAAACCTATATTAATTGTTGGTAACGATACAGGTGCTTTTCAGTCTCTTTTTGAAGAATGGGGACATCCTAATGTCATTAATGATTCAGAGGATAAAATTGAAGAGGCTCTAAGTGGTTTCATAAATAATAATTTCGAACGTTTTTTTTGTGTCGATAAATGCTTGTTCCCTGTATCGGATCAAACATCATTTGATCGATTTTTAAGTAATAGCTTAATTAGTCATTCATGATAGCATTCGTTTGCCATCCTTATCACCGGGGAGGCATTACATCTTGGTTGAAGGATATTTTTGTAGAGTCATTGAAGACCATTTCTGATTCTTCATTTATAACCGTGTTTCCTGAAAAACCGTTTATCTCTGGCGGTAATAGGCCAAGTATGGTTTCTTTTCTGAATACTACAAAGAATGTGTACACCGCTAGTGTAGATTATGGATTTGAATTAGGCACATTGGATTTTAGAGTTTCTGTTTATCGAAATCTCATTCAAAAGCACGTTACTCCTGGATCTATTTTAGTGCCTTCTGATGATGAGGCCTGTCTTAGAGCCTGTTGTCAATTATCTGATAAATACAAAGTTATAGGAGTCATTCACAGTGATGATCAAGCATACTTTGATCTTATTCAAAAGTATAAGAGTCACTTATCATCCATTGCTTCTGTCTCTAAGAGAATTAAAAATAAGCAAGTACAAGAAAATGATTCTATTCCTCACGAAGTTATCCCATGTGGGATCCCTATGGAGAATTTTAGTATTGGTTCTAAATCAGAAAATATTATTTCTTGGGTAGGGAGAATCGAGGAAGAATCTAAGCGAGTTTCCGATATTCCTAAAATAGGATTCGAATTAAAAAAAGTTACTGACGATTGGGAAATGAATATTTACGGAGATGGTGAGCCATTATCATCTTTAAAAGAGCAAACTTCTTTTTTGAAACTCGAAAACAATATGTTTTTTCATGGATGGTCTTCTTTCGAAACCTTAAGGGAAAAATTATCATCTACAAAAGTGTTGTTGCAGACCTCTAACTTTGAAGGAATGTCCATATCCGTTATGGAAGCGTTGGCTTCTGGTTGTATGGTAGTCAGCTCACAAGTCAGTGGTGTCGAGGATTTGATTGAAGATTCTGCTGCAGATGATATAGTATACCTATATCCAGTGGGAGATATTGCATATGCTCAAAAACAACTGGAAAATGCATTAAGTAATCTAAATAGTAACACCCCATTTCAGGCAAGGAAACTGGCTGAAAAGCATTATAGTATTAAAGTTTGTCTTCAATCTTACATAGATTTGGGACTGCGGTCAAACGTTAAAAATGAGACCTATCCAATATCTTTTAAATCAAAAATCAATACTCTTATCTCAGGATTCATTTCCAAATCAAGATATTTGAAACATAACCTAATTCAAAAATAAAATGTGTGGAATTGCGGCCATTTTAACCCAGAACCTCCAAACGAAAGAATCTTTCATTGAGCGAGCGCATCATTTGCTCAATCATAGGGGCCCTGACTCCAAAGGGAACTGGCAGGATGATCATGTTGGATTGATTCACCAAAGGTTATCTATTCAAGATTTGACTGAAGCAGGTAACCAACCGATGATTTCAGAAAATGGCAGGTTTCTCATCATATTTAATGGAGAAATTTATAACCATATAGAACTGAGGAATAAATTTTTCCCAAATAAAAATTGGCACGGGCATTCTGATACCGAAACAATTTTGTCTCTATTTGAGAAATTTGGGATAGATATGCTACAACACCTGGTAGGTATGTGGGCAATAGCTATATGGGATAAAGCAGAAAAAAAATTGTTTATATCGCGTGACAGATATGGACAAAAACCCTTGTATTATAGGTTTTATCCAAGTGGAGACATTGCTATAGCGAGCGAAATCAAACCTTTACTTTTGGCCAATCAATCTAATGCTGCGAATCATTTGATGGTTGCAGAATATCTGGCTTTAGGAAATTATGGACATTTAGGGAATCAGACATTTTTTGCAGAAGTATATCAATTACTCCCAGGTAGCTATGCATGGATCGAAGAGGGACAGAGAGAAATAACTTCATCAAAATATTGGGAGATACCTGTCATACCTAGGTCTGAAAAAATTTCTGTTGGACCAAAGGAAATTACAAGTCTCCAAGAATGCCTTTATGAGGCTGTAAATTCGCAAACAATCTCTGATGTACCTATCGGGGCAAGTTTAAGCGGGGGTTTAGATTCAAGTTTGGTGGTGGGGATATTAGCTTCCTGCACCTCTGAAGACAATCCAATTTCTGTTTTCACTGCTCAAACTCCCGGATCAAGATGGGATGAAAGTCCTTTTGTCAAAGAAGTTGCTGATAAATGGGGCTCGAAGATGAATTTATATGCTAAAGATCTCAACCAAGTAAGAATCTCAGAGAGTTTAGAAAGAACAATATATATTCAAGAAGAACCATTTGGTGATCCTTCCATTATTGCCCATGGTTTTTTAATGGATATGGCTAAAGAGGTTGGTATAAAAGTGGTATTAGGTGGCCAGGGTGCTGACGAGGTTTTCAGGGGTTATGCTCATAATATAAAGCAATTATTTTCTCACGAATTAGGTAGATTAAACTTTAGTTACACTTTGCCCGAATTAAGCAAATCTAATTTTGAACTCCAAGAAATGCTAAGGATTGGGTTAGGAGCATTTTTCCCTGAAGTAGAAAGAAAAATGAGAATGAATTCTAGGGAAAACCGGAGGTTTTTTCTTTCAGATGCCTTAAGAGAGGCAGCTGGAAAATTTGAAATGTCGAGTAGATTAGCACTCGCAAATAATTGGGAGGATAGTTTGAGGGAATCAATTTTGGGAGTACATATTCCTCACTTAGTTCATTATGATGATAGAAACGGAATGGCGAGATCAATAGAAGGTAGGATGCCTTTTCTTGACCACAGACTTCTAGAATTGGTTTCTACCTTTACGGCAGAAAGTTTTGTTAAAAATGGGTTTTCTAAAGATCTGATCAGAAAGGCAGGAAAGCCTTTTCTTCCAGATAAAGTAATTAATAGAAAGGATAAGTTGGGGTTTTACACTCCAATTCATGAAATGTTGCACATAGAGATAGATTGGGTACATGATATGGTTGGTTCTCCTACTTGGGCGGATGCAAATGTCATTGCAAAAGATATCGAGTTTTATAGAGGTAAAAAAGATAGCTTGGAAATTTCGGAAAGACTTTGGAGAACAGTCTCCTTAGCATGTTGGGCCAAGTTATTTAATGTTGATTTATGATTAAAAAATATACAATTGATTGGGTGTCTTCAATCGAACCTAAGAACTCCAAAAAACTTAATGAGCTGTCCCAAAAAATGGGTGATTATTATACCAATAATACGGTTTATTATGATGATATCTCAAATGGCGAATTTCGTTGGAAAGATGAAAGCTTTTTACCCTGTCAAAAAATAGTAGAATTAGCCAAAGTATCTCCAAAAATTTTGGAAATAGGTTGTGGAGAAAGCCCAATATTAAAAATTTTCCCTGAGTTAATTCCTAAATATTCTGGAATAGACTTTTCCCCTAATATTATTGCTAATAATCAAAGAAAGTATCAAGAAGCTGATTTTTCAGTAATCAATGATCCTTATTCCTATCCTTATAAGGACGAACAATTTGATTTGATTTTTTCTGTCTTTGTTATTGAACATACAGTTTTTCCGCAGAAATTCCTGGATGAATGCATACGTATGTTAAAACCTGGTGGAAAAATCATTGTATTAGCTCCTAATTATTTAGACCATGGGTTTATGTCTAGTCAGCAGGTCTCACGAAATTTGTCTAGCGGACGAGAATTGTTACAGAAAGGAAATATTTTGGGTGCTTTAAGGGCTACACTTTACAACAAGTATCTAATTCCTCAAAAATGCAGAGCATTGATGGGAGAGATTCCCGGTTTTTATATTAATACAAATCCAATTTGCTTTCAAATAGATTTATTTGAACCGGATGTGGACGCAGTTTATGTAGTTTCAGAAAAAGAAATTGGAATCTATATGGACCAGCGAGGACTTCAAAAAATAGATAGATCTCCAGAACTTTCTGATTTTTTATTTAGAAGAAAATTATGTTTTCAAATCTTTAAAAAGGCAAAATGAAATTTGGTATTTTGACATTGGCATTTTACGGAAATAGTACTTTGGAAAGAATGTTGGCCAACACAGGAGGACTTGTGGATAAAATTTATTTAAGTCACAGCCCCGTCCCTTGGAATAAATATAATACTCATGCAAGAGAAAATTTCATCTCGGATTTTGATTCCGACAAAATATCCACTTTCCCCTTTGCAGACAAAATTCATTTCTTAGAAGGAATATGGGAAAGTGAGGAGTCCCAGCGAGAGCAAGCTCTTCAACAGGCAAGATTAGACGGTATTGATTATTTGATTATTCAGGATGCTGATGAATTTTACTTGGAGGAGGATTTTAACAAAAACTTGCAAGGAATAAGGCAAAATCCAAATTATCCTGCTTATACCTGTCCTTGGTTGAAATTTTGGAAGAATACTGGATTTGTAATGCAGGCTAGAAAGCATAACGGGAAGTCAAAGCAAACAGTCACCGCTTGTCCTAATTTTGCCGTGAATGTGAATTACCCAGGCATCCACTTCTGTTCCAAAAGGTTAGTTAATGAATCCGAAAATTCCTTTATGCTAGAAGGATTATGTTTGCACTTGTGTTGGGTATTAACGAATGATGAAGTATTTAGAAAGATATCAACCTGGGGACATAGTCATGAATTTGATTATCAAAAATGGTTTAAACATAAATGGCTTTCTTGGAAAGTAGATACCCGATATATCGGTCTCTTTAAGCGTTCTGATTATTTAAGAGCAGTGCCTTTTAAAGGTGCCTTGCCCAAAGAATTGGATAATTTTGAATTACCAAAACAAGAGTATAGAAGATTGAATATGTTGGAGAAATTGGATTGTTGGAGATTAGATATGAAATCCCTTATCCAAATAGAGCTTTCTGAAAGGAAAAAGAAATTATTTTAATTAGATTTTTTAATTTCCAGATTAATTAAATATGGGTCTACTGTAATTTTTTCAGTTTTAAAAATGCTTCTGTCCTTATGTGAGTGGCAATATTGAGTTATATAACCATGGAGGAACAGAACAGCACGTAAGTTGTGCAAAATTCGATATATTTTTCCAACTTTTGCGGTTTTGGATCTTTGTATTCAGTCCTTAGCCGTTGGTTTTGCACCCGCCACGCATGAGCGGGGCTGTACGGGCCTGATTTCTACTTGTTTTTAGAAATACTATTTCTGCGTGTTCAAATAGAAACGTATGGAGCTCGTGTTCTAAAAGCGAATTCGGATGAACCCTCGTAATTCCACTCTCCAGTGATGATGGTTCTGAAGTGAGATTTTTAAGTCTTGTATCGCAAGGTGTTTTTATGTCGTGATTCACGCACCGTGGCATGGCCATATACCTTGTAAAGTTCCCCGGCCTGATCATCCAACTGCTGCTCCAATTTCTAATGAATAGGAATGTAAATCTCACCTTTCGATAGGTTTGATTTTAATGATTCACCTCCCCATCTATCCTCCAAATTAATCAACGTTATAAAAAAATTCTCTGACAAAATTTTTTGCTTAAAGGTAGCTTTACTAGTAAATCCGTAATGTAACTTTTAGCGTCACAAGACAAGTTTATTTTTTATATAGGTAATTCATTATGCTGTCGCCCACGATAGGTCTATAATGACTGGATTCATAATAATTAGTTTTATCTTCTGTAAAAGAATTAATTCCGGAAAAATCATATAATCTGTCTCCAAAATATTCTTTTAATAGCGCTAGATCTTTAGGATGAAATTTAACTTGATTATATAAAGGTCCTATTACCACGTAATAGTTAGTGTTTTGTTTTTCTAGAATTACAACTATTTCTTCCAATAATTTTTGATGTTTTGCATTGATTTGCGGCAAAGAGTCTATTTTATCATTTGATGTCCTAGGATAGAAAATTGATTCCCTATTCTTAAAATACGATTCCGGATCTCTTAATAGTTCTTCTTCCTGATCTTCTATGATCATTTTATTATTGATCTTATCAAAAGCCATTTTTCGGCTCTCAAGAAACTCCGACATATAAGGTTTGAAATTTCCTGTAAGTTTATAATCATAAAAGCTTAAAAGAAATGTTGGGTTATAATAAGCTTTTATAAAATTCATATGAAAACTTAATTTGTTCTCACCGGATGTTTCAGGATGCTTTATGTATAAATGCCCTTCGTGATTTTCATCCCTCTGAAATGAGACATCTTCACATAGTATTATCAGAGCATTATCAATTTTTTCGCCTAAATCATCTATAAATTTTATTTTTTTATTGATTCCGTAAATAGATTCACCCGAAGCATCAAATATGTATGGGTTGTTATTTCCAATTAAATTATTTTCCCAAGTGTCAGGTCTAAAGGCTAGTGTCCTAGAACTTCCGAATATATAGGAATTGTAATGTTGGGTAGGATAGTTCCTAAGATATATTTCTGTAGAGATATAATCCCGATTGGGTAAAACATAAGAATAAGAAAAATCATCATAACTCCGTAAAACCATAAAGGGGTCAAAAATAAAATACCCTAATAGCAAAAACCATAAAGGAAAACTTCCCACTATAAGAAACAGTAAAACTTTTTTTATGAATGCGTTCATACTAAAATTGAAAATAAATAAACTGTTGTTGTTCACCTGAAAAGACAAATAATGCTAAAATTATCGAATAATAGAAAACAAGCCTTAATTTTCTAGGCCAATTAAACCCTATGGATGCCAATGCGAATTCCTCTTCTCTGCCTATCCATTCAACTATAATGAATATAATTAATAAGCCCAAAGTGGTTTTAGGAAAATGCTCTGGGATGTTAAAAAAGGAACTAGAGAACAAATCAGATAAATAAGTAAATGCATGGGTGATATTATCAGCTCTGAAAAAGATCCAGGCTAATACTGTTAACCCAAAAGTTAAACCCATTTTACCAAACTCAGTCATTGAAGGTAATACTCTGCCTTTAGCCACTATGTCCATATTCACTCTATTTCTTTTGGAAAGCAAAAGAGGAAGAAAATACAATGCATTTAAAAAACCCCAAAATACAAAAGTCCAATTGGCTCCATGCCAAAATCCGCTTACAACAAAAATTATAAAGGTGTTTCGTATTTTCTTGATCATTCCACCTTTACTTCCTCCTAAAGGGATGTAGAGATAGTCTCTAAACCATGTGGATAAAGATATATGCCATCTTCTCCAAAATTCCGCTATATCTCTAGAGAAATAAGGAAATGCAAAATTTCGCATAAGATTAAATCCAAAGAGTCTGGATGTTCCTATCGCAATATCTGAATATCCAGAAAAGTCCCCATAAATCTGAAAAGCAAATAATACCCCTCCTAGGAATAGTGTAGATCCAGAAAGACTATCAGAATTATTAAAAATATAGTTTACGGATTCTGCACAATTATCTGCGATGACTACTTTTTTGAATAGTCCCCAAAGTATTTGGCGTAATCCATCTACAGCTTTGCTGTATTCAAATGTTCTTTTATTCTCAAATTGAGGTAGTAAATTGGACGCTCTCTCTATAGGTCCAGCAACTAATTGAGGGAAAAAACTTACGAACGCTGAAAAGGCAACAAAATCTGTAGTGGGTTTAATTTTTCTTTTATATACATCGATTGAATAACTTAAAGTCTGAAACGTATAAAAACTAATCCCCACAGGAAGGATAATGTTCAAGGAGGAATTGCTGATTGGATTTCCAAAGAAAGTAAAAGCAGTATTGAAATTTTCAATGAAGAAATTAAAATACTTGAAGAACCCCAGAAAGCCCAAATTAACGCATATGCTCACCCATAAAAGGACTTTTCTTTTTCGTTCATCCTGTTGCTTAAATAGGGCAACACCTATAAAATAATCCAATAATGAAGAGAAAAATATTAAAAAAAGAAATCTCCAATCCCACCAACCATAAAACACATAGCTAGAGACTAGAATTAAAAAGTTTTGATACTTTGTAATACCCTTGGATGCAAACCAATAAAGGATAAATACGATTGGTAAAAAGATTGCAAAATCAATCGAATTGAAGAGCATTAATTATTGATTTTTATGATTGGTATTTGAAATGATTGGATTCACAAAAGCCACCAAAACACAGTAATTTATTTTATTGGCTATTTGTTGGCTAGACTAAATTATGAGAAATAAATACTTTCAAGATTTTTCATTCGGTTTGAATAGGTGAACTGTGGATCTAGCTCAAACCGTTTTAATCCATCTACCTGTTTTATAAATTTTACAGATTCATTCACGGTAATATCAAACCATTCGGGAGTATTCATTGCATCCTCATCTATGGGACTTACTCCATCCCAATTAAAAGAGTTAATCAGGTAACCATTTACTCCGTGTTTTACCATTTCTGGTATTGCTTTAAGTTTTACGGAGACAACAGGTATCCCAAATGACAGTGCTTCAAGAATAGTAAAGCCAAATGTTTCCATTCTACAAGGGTGGAGCAATACATCGGCCTGAGGATACAATTTTGCTATCATATCATGTTTTCGGAATGGCTTTATAATTAGGTCATTATTGGTTTTTGAATATTCTAGCATCTCATCTATTATATCACAGGATTTTTGATAGGCAATTCTATCTGCTTCTGGATAATCTTCGAAATTGTGCCCTAACGTGCCGGCGATTATCAACTTAACCTTGAAACCCTCTTTTTTTAATCTTTTAAATACCTCAAAAGAAACATCAAAACCCTTCAGATATGAACCATATCCAACCGAAATAATAGTAAATAACTTATTTTTTTCACTCGGTTTGAAGGTGCTGTAATTTTTCACTGCAGGATAAACCAAAAAAGATTTAGGCTTATTAAGCTGTACACGTCCTGAATATTTGCTTTCAAATAGTAAAGCACTGACTCTAGGGTCTTCAAATAAAGAATTCTTCGCTAGTCCCTCACATTCTATTACGGTCTTTTTTCCAAATTTTAAATATTCCTCTTTAAAAGCTGAATGATCTAGATGAAGTATATGACAATTTTTCAAGGCAAATTTTCCTAAAAGAGAATTTCGCCAATTTGGATCAAAATAGAACCAAGTAACTTTCGAAGTTTTAAAATTTAAAAAAAAATCACTATAGATCGGATGCAATTTATTGAATAAAACAACTTTTTTTGAGGGCTTGAATATCCGAAATAAAGAGAAATGGAGAAAAAAGAAGAAAAAAGTCACTCTTTTATAATTAAGAAAAGAATTTAAACCCCTAATAAAAAGTCTTTTAGGACTGTCTAGCATACTCTTAAAATTAAATACATTGACTTTTGCGGGCGAAATTGAAAATTCAACAGGCCAAAATTACCTAAAAAACTAATCTTTCCAATGCATTTCCTTGAGAGTTAAAAGGTATAATTCAATTTGTAGGGGATTTGAAATTTTCAGATATAGAAGGAAATGTGGTTATTTAAAAAAGATATTTGATTTAAGGCTTTAGTTTTTGGGATGCTGGATAAATTATCCTTTTCTTTGGCTTTTAAAAATCACCAAGAGCAAATTATAAAGTGTTCTGAGGTAATATTATAGTAATATGAACCAAAATTTCAATGATTTCGCTACCGTTTTAAAAACAATGGCGAAACATCCGCGCGTATTTAAGCAGGCTTTGATGACCTTACCTTCTATATGTGAAGGGTTTCTTTTTTCAAAAGAGTTTAAGGATTCTGATGCTTCTAAGATAGCCGAAGGTGAGCTAAGTAATCCGCTTTTGGATTATTTTAGAAATCATCATACTGGTCCTGGCTTGTGGAAATGGGAGCATTATTTTGAAATTTATCATCGACACCTTTCAAAATACATCGGCAAAAAAGCAGATATTTTGGAAATAGGGATCTATAGCGGAGGAAGCCTTCAAATGTGGAAATCCTATTTTGGTGAAAAAGCTCATATATATGGAGTGGATATTGAAGAAGCCTGCAGAGCTTATGAAGCTGATAACGTTTCAGTCTTTATAGGAGATCAAGGGGATAGGACATTTTGGAACAGTTTCAAAAAGCAAGTTGAAGGGATCGATATTCTCATAGATGATGGTGGACATACGACGGAGCAACAGAGGATTACTTTAGAAGAGATGTTAGGTCACCTGCGTCCCGGTGGAGTATATATCTGCGAAGATGTTCATGGTAATTTTAATAAATTTGCCTCATATGCTGCATCCTTGGTTAATGATCTGAATAGTATCAATCGACCCGATTCTCTTCTTGACAGTAAAGTAACTGAGTTTCAATCGGCAATACATTCCATTCATTTTTATCCATATATGGTAGTTATCGAAAAAAATCTGATTTCTCCTAAAAAGCTATCTGCACCAAAACATGGAACGGAATGGCAGCCCTTTTTGAAAGGAAGTTTTTAAGATCTTACATAAAAATGAAAAAGTTCACCATACTATCTAATCCTCCTTGTGTTGTTTAATGATAAAGGAGTTAAATAACTGAAAATTGCTACCTGTTAGTTTTAGATAAATTTATCGAAAGTCTATTAAGCTAATATTGCTTTGCTCGGTTACCAGCTAACTCATAAATTAAATCAAGAATAATAGTGAATAAGAATTATTTTATATGCGTCATTTAATATGGATTCTCATTCATTATGTGTTTTTTTTGGTTCTCCCAGAATTTGGAGCATCTATTTCGCTTATTCTTTTTCTTATAATTGAAATTTCTACCACTCTTTATAAAAATAGACGATTTTCCTTCATTAGCTTCTATTATATAGGTTTATTAATTACTATTGGAGCTAATATTAAGGTTATATATGAGTTTGTTTATGGTGATGGGATTATGTCCTATAGCTACGCAATAGAAGAATTTTTTTCAATTTCATCATTAATATTAGCTTTTGGAAATCAGGCCATTGCCTTTGGGTATGGACTACGTTTTAACTTTAAATTTCCTAAAATAGATTTTGCTGTTAAGTTGAGCAGGCAAAATTTATATAGAATATTCGTAATTGGGCTTTTATTTGCTTTCAAAACATTTTGGATATTCTTTGTCCTTCCAGGTTCCTTACAAACTATTATTGATGTAATACCTATCATTTGTATTTTCATCCTTGGAAAGTTTGCAGGTAGATACAATTTTGGATTTTTATATGTTTTGGCTTTGATTTTAACGGTAATGACCGCTTTTAATGCCATTTTGTTTTCCTATTTAAGAATGGAAATTATTCTACCTATTTTGGTTTTTATTTTAAGTTATTTTATAGGTTCAAATTCATTAAAATCTTTTTTCTCAGTTAAGTTTATTCCTGTTTTATTCTTGGTTTTCTTGTTCTTATCGTTTTTTGCGATGTTTGGTGAACAAAGATCCAATTTGTCCGTAGGGATAAGCAGGCTTACTGAATTCAATGATACTTCTTCAAATAAGTTCGTCTATGAGATGGATGAAGAGGAAAAGTTATCACCTTTTGAGCGTTCTTCTAATATCGCCCAAGTCTCTGCCGTTGTAGGTTTAACTGAATCTAACGGCTTCTACAAGGGCTTAGCTTCTTCACCACTTATAGCAGCATTTATTCCTAGGGTTTTTTGGCCAGAAAAACCTGCCATAGCATTAGGCGTGTGGTTTGCTGTCGAAATAGGTGCTGCAACCGAAACAGAAGATTGGTACAATAACTCAATAAATATGACTATTCCCGGCAATCTTTTTCTTGATTTTGGCTGGGTTGGGTTATTAATAGGCTGTTTTCTAATTGGTGTTTTTATAAAATTACTTTGGAATGCAAGTGGTTTCTATGACAATAAATTCAATTTACTGGGCACCTTTTTGGGAGTGTATTTGCTATTTACTGGCTTTCTTGGAATCGGGGCTGATCTTCAGATTCTTATAACCTATCTAGCAATCTATTTAGTATTGTTTATTTTTAATATCTTCTTTAAAAGAACTAATGAAAACACTTTGTATAGGGCCGATTTGGCGAGGAAGTAATGCAGGAGGCTTATTTAAAGCTATGGCGAGACAAGGTGTATTGATAGAAGTAGTTGATGAATTTTATTATATCCCACTTTCTCCTGTTACACTTAAAGCAAAAATCATTAGTAAATTAGCTAGGAAGCTTTATATCAATGATTATAATGAGGCGATCATTGATGCGTTTAACAAAATTACTCCGGACTATGTGTTTGTATATAAAGGAGCATTTATTTATCCAAAGACACTTGAATTTATAAAAAATAAAAATATTCCCATTTTTAATTTTTACCCAGATGTAAGTATTCATACTCATGGAAATTTATTAAAAGATTCAATGAGATTATATGATAAAATATTTACCACAAAGTCCTTTGGTAAAGATGACTATATAAAACAATTAGGTGTAGAAAAAGTTGTTTTTATACCTCATGGATTTGACCCTGAAATTCATCGACCTGTATCATTTGAAAATATACCAAAGTCATTCTTCTGTGATGTGAGTTTTATAGGTACTTTTTCACCTAAAAAAGAAGCTATTTTAGCTCAAATTGTTGAAAAAATGCCCTCTGTAAATTTCAAAATTTGGGGTACACAATGGGAAAAATCCAGCAAATCAATACTTAAATCTAAAATTCAAGATCAAGGTATTTTCGGAGATCTTTATGCAGCAGCTATAAATGGTTCCAAGATTAACCTAGGGATTTTATCTGAGCGGGTAGGGGGTGCTTCTTCAGGCGATTTGATCACCTCTAGGACTTTTCATATACCTGGGGCAGGTGGTTTTCTCATTCATGAAAAAAACCATGAATCTGTAAAGTATTTCCAGGAAGGGGTAGAGGCTGATTTTTTTGAATCTGCCGAAGACCTTGCTGATAAAATCTTATTCTATCTTAATAACGAATCCAAAAGAGATCAAATAAGAAATGCGGGATTTATAAGAGCTCAAAAAGAACATAGCCTTGATTGTCGAGCAAAATTATTACTAGAAAATTTTAATTAAATCTTAATGATTGTTCATCATTTTAATAGAGAACCACGCCCTGGAAATTATACATTTGAACAGCTTTTTGGGGCTATAAGGGGAGAGCTGAGTAAGAAGGTAGAGGTGAACAATTATAATTTGCCAGCTGATCTTGGAAGGTTAAGCTCTGTATTATATGCAAATAAAAATTCCGGAAAAATAAATCACATTACTGGGGATGTTCATTTCTTGGCGTACGGGTTTAGAAACAAGACAAATTTGTTAACTATTCATGATATTGGATATTATAAATACAGTCTTTCCGGATTTAAGAAGAAATTGTATAAAAAAATCTGGTTAACTGATCCGTGTAAAATTTCTGACCTAGTCACTGTTATATCAGATCATACTAAAAGTGAACTTCTTCAGGAGGTGAATATGGATCCTGATAAAGTAATCGTAATTCACAATCCCTTATTACCAGGGTTTCATTTTAAAGATAGAAAATCCAATTCCAAACCTGTTATTCTGCAAGTAGGGAGTGGGGACAATAAAAATGTTTTAAGGCTGATTGAGGCCTGTAAAGGTTTGGACGTTAAACTTCTATTGATAAATAAATTTTTCGATAAAAGGATTTTGGAGAAATTGAGTTCTTATAAAATAGATTATGAACAAAGAGTTGATTTGAGTTTTGATCAACTGTTAGAAGCATATGAGGAGTCCGATATGTTGTATTTTGCTTCCGAATACGAAGGTTTTGGAATGCCAATTATTGAATCACAGGCTATTGGGAGACCAGTGATTACATCTAATTGTAGTTCTATGCCAGAAATTGGAGGGGATGAATCTAGTTTTTTAGTAAATCCGCTAGATGTAGAGCAAATTAGAGATGCTATCTGTAAACTTGTCGAAGATCAAGAATTTTATGAAGTGCTTGTAGAAAAAGGATTGAAAAATATCGAAAGGTTTTCATTATCCTCAATAGCAAGTCAGTATGAAGCAGTGTACAAATCTTTAGATAAGTAAAGATGATTTTACTAGATGCTGTATTTATAAACAATAGCGGAGGAAAAGTTCTCTTGGATTATCTGGTCCCTCAACTTTTTGAGAAACATCCAGATACTTTTTTTTTACTTGATCAACGAGTGAAAAATTCATATGATTTTTTGCCTCCAAATCAGGTAAAATTCATTCCAAATAGCCTTATCGAAAGGCATGAATTTTATAAAAATAACTTTAACAAGTTCACGTCAATTTTGTGTTTTGGAAATGTTCCTCCCGCAATCAGACTAAAAGCTAAAGTTTTCACTTATCTCCATAACTCTGTATTATTCTATACAGGTCCAGATTTTCCTTTTAAAGTTGCAATTGGGTATAAAGTAAAATCAATTATTGTTCGATTTCTTAAGAAAAACACTGATTTCTGGTGCGTTCAGACGCCATTTATGAAAAGGGAGATGGAGAAACATTGGAAAATCAATCCTGATAAAATCATTGTGATTCCTTTTTTCAACACATTTTCTTATCCTGACTCTGAAAAAAGATCTCTTCACGAATATTATTATATCAGTGATGGTCACCCAAATAAGATGCACAACAATTTGTTGGAAGCCTTTAAAAAAGCATATTTGAAAAATCCGATGATTTCTCTTAATCTGACGATAAGTGCACAATATCCAGAGCTTATAAAAAAAGTTGAAACATTGCAAAGTGAAGGAGTTTCAGTAAAAAATCTTGGTTGGTGCACTTCTGATCAGCTGAAATCAATTTATTCCAAAGGCGGATATTTGTTATTTCCATCAACTCAAGAAAGTTTTGGGTTGGGATTAATAGAAGCAGCTCAATATGGTATGAAGGTAATCGCCTCAGATCTGCCTTTCGTTCATGAGGTAATTGAACCCTCATATACATTTGATCCATGGAATATTGATTCAATTGCTGAGGCGATTGAGACTTCTATAGATACATCTCTACCAACCACAAAGCTTAAAATTGAAAATGAAATTTTAAAGCTTCTAGAAGTAATTAATAAATGAACGTAGGTTTTCAAA
This sequence comes from Algoriphagus ratkowskyi, assembly GCF_002150505.1. Lineage (GTDB taxonomy): Bacteria > Bacteroidota > Bacteroidia > Cytophagales > Cyclobacteriaceae > Algoriphagus > Algoriphagus ratkowskyi. Next base: position 30,745 of record NZ_MSSV01000002.1, on the reverse strand, counting down.
ATACACTCATCTCCAATGTTCCAGATCCCTATTGCTCGGATTTGGAAGTGATGCTTCAGGTTAATTCTTATGCAGTTTTAAAACCTAGCGGGAATAGTGGGATAAGTTATTCCGGAAGTAAATTGACTAAACTTTGGAATTATTTTCAGGTTTACAAATTTAATGATGTCCTCAGAAAGTCACTATCCCGCTCATTTGCTGAAAAAATCAGAAATGACAAATGGATGGTAGTGGGCTTAGGTGAATTGGATGGAAAAGAATATTGGTTTTTCCACCCCGCATCTCAAAAATATCAATCAAAAATATCAGTTTCAAAAAACTGGATTATTCCCACTCTTGGAAATTCCATAAGGAAAGATGGATGGGCTACTTTTCCTTTTGGGTTGCTTGACGAAGAGCTTTTGCAGGCGTTTGATCAAGTATTTCCAGTTTTTTCAGGAGATCGATTTTCGCCAAGTCACGAGGTTTTAAGTAATCTGATTAAGCAGGTACAGTCCTTGGAATTTACACCTGTAGATCAGGTCTTTACTGTTGAAAAATCATTCGAGCTTGAGAAAATTCAAAAAACCAAAAGTGCAAAGGAGGCAGTATTGTTTGGATACGGGAATTATGCAAGAACTATTACCTTACCTTATCTTCGGCCTTATGTAGAATTGGCGCGTGTCCACGAGGTTGACCCTTCTTTATTTATTAATTCTAAATTATCTAGCGTTTCTACCTCTCCCTATTCGGATGATGAAGACTCTAAATTCCCTGTCTGGTTAATTGCAGGTTTTCATCATACTCATGCACAATTAGCCATTTCAGCATTAGAGAAAGGTGTGATTCCCGTTATAGAAAAACCTATTGCTACTACTTGGGAAGATTATCAGCAATTTGTAAAGGTAGCTGGTGAAATGAAAACTCCATTTTTCCAATGTTTTCAAAAGAGGTATCAGATTTACAATGAGTTTTTAAGAGAAGACTTAAAAGTTCAGCACGGAGATCCAATACATTTTAAAGCTACCGTATTTGAAATCCCTTTGGATAAATATCATTGGTATAATTGGCCTGTTTCTGGCAGTAGGATTATTTCTAATGGTTGTCATTGGATAGATCATTTTCTTTATTTAAATGATTATTGTGATTGGAGTGGCTTTCAAGTGGACCAGCTCACCAAAGAAGATTTAGTGATTCAAATTAAGCTGGTTAATGGTGCATCTGGAATTATCACCCTTTCAGATACCGGTTCAAACCGCATTGGGATGAGAGAATATGTGGAATTTTCGGTTCCGGGTAGAAGAGCATTTGTTAAGGATTCGTTACTTTATCAAAGTGAATCCAATGAGAAAATTATCCGAACCTATAAAACTGATAAGCTGGCATATCTACGAAAAATGTACAAGGAAATAGGGAAGAAAATCCATCAGGGAAGTTCGGGTGATGATTTAAAAACTTTAAAATCAACCAAACTTTGCTTAGAAATAGAAGATAAGTTAAAGACTCAAAATTCAGAATACCATAAGTAGTATGTAATCGAGCATGCCTGAGGCAGATAGGCATGACTAAAAAGTCACACACTGGAATGATTTTACCCTGAGAGATTCCTTATGGCCATTGAAAAGAAATTATAATCATTATGAAACAAATCATTCAATCATTTAAAACTGGGGAAACTATTTTAGAGGAGATTCCAGCTCCAGTTTCTTCCCGCGGCAATTTATTGATTCGCACCACTCACTCTCTTGTCTCATTGGGCACAGAAAGAATGTTGGTGGAATTTGGTAAAGCCAATTTAATCCAGAAAGCCCGTCAACAGCCGGATAAGGTTAAAATGGTTTTGGATAAAATTAAAGCGGAAGGTTTGATCCCCACTTTAGAGACGGTTTTCAGTAAGTTAGAACAGCCACTTCCATTAGGGTATTGTAATGTAGGAGTGGTAGAAGAAGTAGGTGAAGGCGTAAGTGGTTTTCAAATAGGAGATAGGGTAGTATCTAATGGGCCTCATGCTGAATATGTTTCTGTACCAAAAAATCTTGTAGCCAAAATACCAGCTGAGGTAAGCAATGAAGAGGCTGTATTCACAGTCATAGGATCCATTGGACTTCAGGGAATCAGACTTTGCAATCCTAGCTTCGGTGAAACCATCGTTGTGACAGGGCTCGGTTTGATTGGTTTGTTGACCGCTCAAATGTTGATTGCAAATGGATGTCAAGTTATAGGAATTGATGTAGATGAATCAAAATGTCAACTAGCCGCATCATTTGGAATTATTGCGATCAATCCCAAAGATTCTGGAGATCCTGTCCAAACTGTGATGCTACACACTGATGGAATAGGAGCTGATGGTGTAATAATTACCGCTTCCACCAAATCCAACGAAGTGATCTCTCAGGCTGCAAAAATGTCTAGAAAAAGGGGGCGAATAATTTTAGTTGGGGTTATAGGACTGGATATAAGTCGAGCTGATTTTTATGAAAAGGAATTGACTTTTCAAGTTTCTTGCTCTTACGGGCCAGGTAGATATGATGAAGATTATGAACAAAAAGGTATGGATTACCCTTTGCCTTTCGTTCGGTGGACAGAAAAAAGAAATTTTGAGTCTATTTTATTTTCCCTTAAAACAGGGAAATTGAAAGTAAAGGAACTGATTACAGAACAAATACCTTTAGAAAATTTTCTGGAGATTTATGGTCAGATAGGAAGCTCTAAGTCAATTGCAAGTATTTTACTTTATCCTGAAAAAGCAGGCGAAAAACAGTTAAAGTCACAAAGGACATTAGCCGTCAACACTCCCAAATTCCCAATATCGAAAGGAGTTATGGGGATAATCGGAGCAGGTAATTTTACTAAAATGACTCTGTTGCCGGCAATTAAGAATTTGGAAGTGAGAACCAAATACATCGCATCCTCTGGTGGCTTGTCTGGCACCCAACTTGCGAAGAAGCACGCAATTGAAAATTCTACTACAGATTATAATGCCATATTACAGGATAAAGAAGTAGATACACTAGTCATTACAACCAGGCATAATTCCCACGCACAATTTGTAAGTGAAGGAATTAAATCTGGAAAACATGTATTTGTAGAAAAACCACTAGCGCTTACGCTAAAAGAGTTGGATCAAATTGAAAAGGAATTTTCAGAGCAAAGTCAATCATCATTGATGGTAGGGTTCAACAGACGTTTTTCACCGCATACCATGGCTATGAAAAAAGCATTGGGCAATGCCGGTACTCCTATACAATTGATTGCTACTATGAACGCAGGGTTTATTCCGCCAAATGTATGGGTTCACGATATGAAAGTTGGTGGTGGTAGAATAATAGGCGAAGCTTGCCATTATTTGGATTTGGCAGTTTTTCTTACAGGTTCAAAAATCAAAGCAGTGTGCATGAATGCTATGGGGCTTAATCCTGAGGAAAACACTGATAATGCCACACTATTGGTTAAACATGAAAATGGAAGTAATTCTGTGATAAATTATTTTTCAAATGGATCAAAAGCCTACAGTAAAGAAAGACTCGAGGTTTATTGGAATGAACAAACCATGATAATGGATAATTACCGAGAAACTTCAGGATTTGGAGTCAAAGGATTTAAAAACTTGAAGACCAAATTAGATAAAGGACATAAAAACCAATTTGAAACCTACTTTAAATTTATCCAACAGGGGGGACAACCACCAATTCCATCAGATGAACTATTTAATGTTAGTAAAGCTTCTTTAGCTGCCCTAAGGAGCTTGAAAACTGGACAATGGGAACAAGTATCGGAATGATTCAAAAATTAAAAAAAATCCCAATTTTCCTACAGTTTATTCAAAATATGGGGCCCCGATATGTTTATTATCGGGTTTTTCATGAAATTGAAAAACGGACAGGAGCTCTTAAAAGGAGACATCCTACAGATGTTCCTTTAAAATATTTCATTTCATGGAATGACTGGAAAGTAAGCTGTAAAGATTTTATTTTCGATCAGCGAGAGGATATTACAACCAACGTAACTCCCGATCTTGCACTTAAAGCGCGATTTGATAAAATCCAAAGAGGAAATTTTCGATTCTTCTTTCATCAGGAATTGGATTTAGGAGAAAATTATGACTGGATTACACATCCGTTGACGAAAAAGGTTTTCTCAAATCAAATACATTGGAGTGAAATACCTGATTTTGATCCAGAATTAGGTGATATAAAATACGTTTGGGAGAAATCAAGATTTACTTATTTGCATGATGTGATCAGGTATGACCAAAGTTTTGGTGAAGATCATTCCGAGTGGGTAAAAAATGAAATTGAAAGTTGGATTGATAGCAATCCTATTAACTGCGGTCCAAACTGGAGATGTAGTCAGGAGATTTCCTTACGTATATTCAACTGGTCTTTCGTTTTAAATTTTTACCGCAACTCTTCACATTTTGATGAAGCTTTTTGGAAAAAGGTTCAGCCAGTCATTTATTGGTCTTTGCATCATGTATTTCATCACATTGATTTTTCACGGATTGCTGTCAGGAATAATCACGCAATCACTGAAACCTTATTCCTTACTTTAAGTGAGCTTTTGTTCCCATTCATTCCAGAAACAAAGATTTGGGCTGCTCAGGGAAGAAAGTGGTTTGAAGAAGAAATAGCTTATCAGATTTATGAGGATGGCACATTTTTACAGTTTAGCACAAATTACCATAGAGTGGTTGTACAGCTGCTGTCATTGGGATTGACCTTATCTGAATTACATAAAAAACCTTTTAGCTCAACAGTTTACAGTAGAGCATATGAGTCGTTGAAGTTTTTGTATACATGTCAGGATGAGAAAAGTGGTTTTCTGCCAAACTATGGAGCAAATGATGGAGCTCTCTTTTTCCAACTTTCCGAACAGCACTTTCGGGATTACAGACCACAGCTGAATGCATTGCACAAATTATTGACTGGTTCTTACTTGTATGAGGATATTGCGTTGGAAGAATCGAATTGGTGGGGAATTAAACACGAAAACAAAGATGTCAATTTTGAATCATTGCAAAGGAGAGATGGGGATTATTCATTTACGGTAGGAGGGTATTATGTAATAAGAGATCAAGAAAGCCTTACCTTCATCAGGTGTGGCAGTCACAAAGACAGACCTCAACAAGCAGATAATCTTCATGTCGATATTTGGGTGAATGGGAAGAATATTCTTTTAGATTCAGGAACCTACAAGTATAATTGTGATGCGGAGTTAAAAGAAAATTTTGAAGGAACAATAGGGCATAATACCGTAAGCTTAGAACATAAAAGTCAAATGCTCAAGGGGAGTAGGTTTATTTGGTTTTTTTGGACACAATGTTTGCAAGCTTCAATCATTGAAACAGAAGAATCATGGGAATTTCAAGGTAAAATTTCGGCATTCAGATTTCTTTTTGGAAATTGCGTCCACTTAAGAAAAATAGTAAAATTTAAAGGATCTAATAAGTGGACTGTTAGCGATGAAATTTTAAATGTTCCAGATAATGTGAAAGCTTATCAAATATGGAATTCTGATGATTTCGACCAATTTCAAATCGTTTCAGATTGTGTAGATTATAGTAAAAATGAAAAATTTGATAAAGGTTTTTTCAGTGAATTTTATGGGGAGTTTTCTGAGATAAAAAGACTTTCTATTCCATTAAATACTCGAAAAGTCAAAACAACTTTCGCTTACAAACACGAATGAATATATTACTGATACATCAATATTTTTTGGAAGATAATGATCATGGAGGTTCCCGCTTCAATGAAATGGCTGCCAGTTGGGTTAGAGATGGGAATAAGGTGACTGTGATTGCAGGTATGATTCATTACAATGGTAATGAAAAACACGATGACTATAAGGGGAAGATTTACAAACGTAAAAAGCAAGGTGAGATTAACGTTATTCGTACTCACGTTTCGGAATCTTATAATTCAAGCTTTTTAGGTAGGTTGTGGGCATATTTTTCATTTATGTTTTCATCTCTATTTGCAGGATTATTTTTGGCTAGAGAGAAGTATGATTTTGTGCTTGTTACTTCACCACCTTTATTTATAGCTATAAGCGGATATTTTATAAGTAGAATTAAGCGAATTCCTTTAATTTTTGAAGTACGTGACTTATGGCCAGAATCAGCAATTGATACAGGAGTATTAAAAAGTAAATTATTAATAAAACTAGCATATAACCTTGAGCGGTTCATTTACAAAAAGGCTCATTTGATTAATGTGCTTACTCCTGCATTCAGAAAAAATCTAATTCATGAAAAAGGAGTAGATCCAAATAAGATAATTTTTATTCCGAACGGTGCAGATTTTCGAATTTCGGAAGAATTGACGAGATCATTTGATGCAAATGGCTTTAGACAAAAGCTAGGTTGGGATAACAAATTTGTAATTCTTTATGTTGGGGCACACGGAGTAGCCAACCATTTAATACAGGTTTTAGATGCTTCAGAGCAATTGAAGGATACCAATGTCCTGTTTGTTTTAATAGGTTCGGGAATGAGAAAGCCATTTTTAATAGAAGAGAAAGAACGGCGTCAGATTGAAAATGTAATATTTCTAGATCCAGTGCCTAAAAATGAAGTCTTTCAATACATTTTGGCCTCAGATATGGGTGCAAGTATTTTGAAAAAAGTTGATGCGTTTAAAACGATCTATTCAAATAAGACCTTTGACTACATGTCATGCAAAAAACCTGTTCTGATGGCTATTGATGGTGTCAGTAGAGATTTGATCGAAGAATCAAAGGCTGGTTCTTACGTTGAGCCTGAGAATTTATTACACTATAAAGAAGTCATCCATAGCTATTTAAACGATCCGGAAAGGATAGAAAGAGAAGGGAATAATGGCTATGAATTTGTAAAAGATAATTTTGACCGGGAAATCTTATCAGCCAAATACCTAAAATTTATTGAAGAAAAACTCTTTATTAAAGCATGATTTACAGGATTTTTATTAAAAGATTATTGGATCTCATATTGGCATTTGTTAGTCTGGTGATTACCTTGCCTATTTTTTTAGTAATTACAATAGTGCTATGGATTCAAAATGATGGTAAGCCATTTTTCTTTCAAGAACGGCCAGGAAAAAATGCTGCAGTTTTCAAAGTAATTAAGTTTAAAACAATGAATGACCATCTGGATTCTAAAGGTGTGTTATTACCAGATCATCAAAGAACAACTGGATTTGGGAAGTTTTTAAGACAAACATCTTTAGATGAAATCCCACAGCTTATTAATGTTTTAGTAGGAAATATGAGTTTAATAGGACCGAGGCCTTTATTAATGGAATACCTTGATCTTTATTCTACTGAACAGCATAGAAGACATCTGGTGAGGCCCGGCATCACTGGATTATCACAAGTTAATGGTAGAAACTTATTAGAATGGAAGAAAAGATTCGAGATGGACGTACACTATGTGGACAATCTCAGTTTTTTATTGGACTTCAAAATTTTTTTGTTGACAATTTTAAAGGTTTTCAAAAGAGAAGGAGCCTCTTCTTCTAAAACAGTAACAGTAGAAAAATTCAAAGGTAATTATCTATGAAAGATCAAAAGCCAAAAATATGGCTTTCTTCTCCTCACCTTGGAGAGAATGAATTTAAATATGTAAAAGAAGCTTTCGATACAAATTGGGTAGCTCCAGTAGGACCACATATTTCCAGATTCGAAGAGAGTTTGTCTCTTTTCGCAAATAATCAACCAGTTGCAGCGCTAACTTCTGGGACAGCTGCGCTTCATTTGGCTTTAATTTTATCAGGAGTGGGACCTGGTGATTATGTGATTTGTCAGTCTCTTACTTTTGCAGCTTCCGCTAATCCAATTCGTTATCTGGGTGCAATACCCGTATTCGTAGATAGTGAGGAAGAGACGTGGAATATGTGCCCTAGATTTTTAGAGGAAGCAATTGAGAATTGCTTAAAAGGGCAGTTCAAAACCGGCGCCTCAGAATCGTACTCTGGAAAAGCTAAAATGCCTAAAGCTATAATCCCTGTCCACTTGTATGGAATGCCTGCTAATATGCCTGAAATCAACAAAATTGCAGGAAAATATGGTATTCCAGTAATTGAGGATTCAGCTGAAGCGTTGGGGTCAACACTTAACAATCAATTTTGTGGGAGTTTTGGAGAGATGGGTGTTTTCTCATTTAATGGAAATAAAATAATTACTACCAGTGGGGGCGGAGCGCTAACTAGTAAAAATCCTGAATTCGTCCAAAAAGCAAAATTTCTTGCTACTCAGGCAAGGGAAGATGCCCCTCATTATGAACACAAAGAAATAGGTTATAACTATCGATTAAGCAACGTGTCTGCTGCAATAGGAATTGGCCAAGTGGAAGTGTTGCCTTTGAGAGTTTCGGCTCGTAGAAGAAATTATGATTTGTATAAGGAAAATTTAAAAGAGATCTCAGAAATCAAATTTTTGCCTGAACCAGAGGGATATTATTCCAATCGTTGGTTAACAACCGTTTTAATAGATGGAAGTCAGAATACTATTGATAGAGAAAAAATCCGACTTGCTCTTGATGAAGAAAACATAGAAAGCCGGCCTATATGGAAACCGATGCACCTACAGCCCGTATTTCAGAATTTCCCTTTTGTTGGTGGAGATGTTTCTGCAAATATTTTTAGATTAGGCCTATGTCTTCCAAGTGGTTCTAATCTTGAGAATTCACATATAGAGAAGGTAGTAGAAAATATAAAACAGCTATTCCATTAATCTGGATAGCTGTTTATTGTTGCAACTACTTTTTTATATTCTTCTTCAGTCATAACCGGACTTATAGGAAGACTTAATACTTCTTTAGATAGGGTTTCAGTAATTGGATATCCCATTTCATTGAAGTCCTTATAAGCTCCTTGCTTATGTGGTGGTATAGGATAATGAATTAAAGTCTGAATCCCATTTTTTTCTAAATAGCTCTGTAAGACATCCCTATTTTTTGATTTAATGACAAAGAGATGCCAAACATGCTCTTCAAAATTTGCTGCATTTGCCTCTTGAGGCAAAAACGGAAGAATTACTGATGAATTTTTTATATGTTCTAAATAATAGGCTGCAATAAATCTTCTTTTATTATTATCTGCCTCTAGTTTCCTTAATTTTACTCTCAATACAGCTGCCTGTATTTCATCCAACCTTGAATTTAATCCCTGATAGCCATGGACATATTTTTCTAAGGATCCATAATTGGCCAAAGATCGGATTACCGTAGCCAGTTCCAAATTATTGGTTGTTACCGCACCTCCGTCACCTAAAGCCCCAAGATTTTTACCAGGATAAAAGCTGTGTCCTGATGCATCTCCCAGATTACCAGTATTTTTCCCTTTCCATTTGGCACCTATAGCCTGAGCATTGTCTTCTACAATTTTCAAATGATATTTTTTAGACAAATCCACCATTTCCTGGTTTATCCCAATTTGTCCATATAAATGCACCACGAGTATAGCTTTGGTTTTTGGAGTGATGGCAGCCTCAATTTTAGATGAATCAAGATTGAAGCTATTAGGATCAGGTTCCACCAAAACAGGTACAAGTCGGTTATCTGTAATTGCCAAAATGGAGGCAATAAAAGTATGGGCCGGAACAATAACTTCATCTCCCTCCTGAATTTCACCCAGTTCTAAATATGCCTTAAATATTAACCTCAAGGCATCCAAACCGTTGGCCACGCCTATGGTATGTTTACAGCCTAGGAATGCGGAATATTCTGATTCAAAGTTCTCTAATTCTTTTCCTAGCAGATACCAACCTGAATCTAAAACGGATTTTATAGCATTTGACAGCTGAGGTTCATAGCTATCATTAATAGCCTTAAGGTCTAAAAATTTTATCATAGGTTTAGATATAAACCGTCACTATGGAAGAGTGACGGGTAAGGAAATTAGATTTTTAACTTTTAATTAATTTGAATTCATCATAATCTCGAATGTAATCACTTTCGGAGTACACCTCAGAAGCCAAGACAAGACAAACAGATCCAGAAGAAAATTCAAACAATTCTCTCCAGATCCCAGGTGTCACCAGTAGTCCATAATCAGGCCTGTTTAGTCTGACGATTTTCTTGTTTTTGCCATCATCCAGCATTACTTCAAAACTACCTGATACTGCTACAATTAACTGATGAAGGCCTCTGTGGGCATGTCCACCTCTTTCTTCGCCCCCAGGTACATCATAGAGGTAATAAATTCTCCGTATAGGAAATGGTAAAGTTTCATTACCAGTAACCACAGTAATATTACCTGCCCTATTATGAACTTTGGCCAAAGGTAGGATGGAACAATCAAAAACTGTTGAATTTTTCATTGCGAATTTTTGAATTTTAAAAATTCCTCATAATCACGAATATAATCTTCAGAGGAAAAAGTAGTCGAACTTACTACTACAGCAACGGAATTTGTGGAAAAATTTTCCATTTGCCTCCAGATTCCTGCTGGTATAAAAAGCCCATAGTAGGATCTATTGAGTGAATAGATTTTCTTTTCTTTCCCATCATCTACCACGACATCAAAACTCCCTGAGATAGCGATAATAAATTCTTCCTGCTGTCGAAATGAATGCCCTCCTCTAACCTGTCCACCTGGAACATCAAAAATCCAATAGGTTCTATTTATTTTGAAAGGGACGTGACTAAATTCTTCCAAAAAAGATAGGTTTCCTCTTGGGTCTTCAATTTTGGGCAGATTGATGAGTTTAACCTCGCTCAAAAAACTTGTTTTTTCCATGCATTCGCGATTTCAAGACGAATTAACCTTATTTTTTTCAGAAGGTCAAAATATTAATCATATTGCTTCATTATCATTATAATCTTGGATTGAATTGATAAATAGTAGTAACGTATTTAAAATTCCAGTCAGTTTCGAAGTTTTAGCATATTTCTTGCTAGCAAATTAGCCTTAAGAAATGTGATTTATCAGATCTATGTTGACTTCGGATAGCTATAATTGGTGTTTTTGATGATTATTGCCTTACTTTTGAATAAAATTCTGAGAATCAAAAAATGAATTTCCTTCGTCTCAAACATTTTGTCATTTTTTTATTTTTTATTCAAATCCAGAGCATTTCGGCTCAGACTAATTCCTCGAACACTTTTAATCCAAATAGAGTCTGGAACGATTTCCTTCCTAGTGCCGATTGTTTCTTTGAAAGTGATTTTACTAATAATTTCAACATTAGGCTAGCGGCAGAGTCTGCACCAGATGTGGTAACCTTTGCTACGCCTATGGTTGGAGACATGACAGGGGATGGTATACCTGAAATATTGATTTTAGCTAAACCAACTAACAAAGAACGTTTAGGTTTCAGCTGGTATGAATGGGACTATCTTGAGGAAGGTAAATATGGATCTGTTACTTATATTACTCGGGATATTAATGTTTACAATTATCAAACTGGTCCCCCTGACCAACTTGTACGAACTGGTATTGTAAGAACTCCGGACCTTCATTTTGAGGGACCAAACCCTTTTTTAATTGCTAAAATCCCCCAACTCTCAAATGAACCGCTGGTTATTGTTGCGACTTCTCATCTTCAGACTACTCCTGGATATGCAAAATATAAAAGTAGACTGATTGCATATAGATTAAATAACACTGATGCAGATGACTATGTGTGGATTTCTAAAGAAGAATATGGTAAAAATGTTCCTAATGGTTCCACGGGAGTTCAATATAAATCTGGAGCTGCCCCAGGAATTGCCGATTTCAATGGCGATGGAATACCTGAAGTATACATCTACAATGAGATATTTAGTTTAAAACCAGCGGATAATGGTAAAAAGCTAACTGATGGGGGAGCTTTTGGACAAGGGGTACAACTTACCAGTTTGGGTGGGGGGTCGATGAGAGGCGGTTCAATCGGGGTATCTGTTGCGGCCGATGTGATTCCCGGGGGAAATCTGGAATTGGTGGCAGGGAAATCTGTTTATGAATTGGACGGGAGTTTTAATATAATTAGAAGAATTGACGCTCCAAATGTAAACGGCCAAGCGGCTCGAGATGGCTTTACATCCATAGCAGACATCAACAGGGACGGTGTATTGGATGTGATTATCACTACTGCCAGGACTGATGTGCCCGATTCCAGATTGGTCTATGTATGGACAGTAAATGGAGGTTCAGGAATATTAATTGCCCGGCAATCTATTTTAGATGCAGGAGCTGGAGTCGATAAAGGTAATGTAAGAGCAACAGGTCTCGCTTTTATTGGGGATATTGATAAAAATGGAACTCCGGAAATCGGATTAACATCTCCATTAAGACTTTGGATGTTCTATTATGACGGGACTACTACCTTGAAGTCAAAATGGACTGGTCCTTTAATTACTGCTGATAGGTCTGGCTATACTTTAATTACCATGTTTGATTTTGATCAGGATGGAAAGCAGGAACTTGTTTACAGGGATGAATCCACGCTGAGGATTATAGATGGTTCCGGAGCCAGTCCTACTATAAAAAGTTCAATTCCCGTTGGTGCAGCCACTGCGGGTGATGGTGCAGTAATAGCGGATGTCAATCAGGACGGAGAAGCAGATATAATCGTTACCAATCAACATGGTTTCGTCGGGAATATTCAGGACGGGTATTTCGGTGAGCCTTATGCTAAGCTTGCAGTGTTTAGATCTGATGGTAATCCATGGGCTCCTTCTAGAAGTGTTTGGAATCAGTATGCTTACTTCAATTTCAATGTGAATGATGATCTTACCATCCCAGTTCCTCAACTGAACCATGGTACAGTAGCTTCTGTTTTCTTTCCCAGGTTTAATGCTTTTGGTTGTTTGGAAGGTGATGAGCAACCCTTTAATAGTTTCTTAGTACAAACGACACTATATAACGATGCTGGGTGTAAAATCACCGGAGACCCTCTGATGGATGCCCAAATTGAGTTGGATCAAGCTAGATTCATCTGCTATACTTCGGGACCCCAAATCGAATCGATATTTACCATTACGAATGCAGGTAATGCTTTACTTCCGAAAGAGACACCCATTTCGTTTTATGTGGATAATGTATTTATCCTAGTAAAAACCTTAGCACAATTAGGTTTGGGGGATATTAGTCCAGATCAAAGTGAAGAAGTAACGCTTGTTTTGGATAGTTCGGTTGCAGACAATTTAGTCAGCGGCTCCCAAAAGTTAAAAGCAATTATCAATTGGGATAATGCATCACAGAAATTTGTCTATGACGAATGTATTTATGATAATGAATTCATTGCGCCAATTATCTCAAGACCAGTTTATGAGGTTGAGTCCCCGCAACCTGTTTGTGAAGGAGAATCAGTTTTTCTAGAGCCTAAAAAATCCAGCTATGTTGACCCAACAACCGGTGTCCCTGTTGAGTCTGTAGAAAGTACTCAGCTTAAGTGGTATAAAGATAATGTTAGCGGCTCCCCAATTACAAATGGTACAATTAATGGAGTTTCTTATACAATAGACCCAATTAACTTCAGTCTTTTGATTGAAGGTTTGCCTGCATCTTCTAGCGAACAAATATTCATTTTGGTAGACGGTTGTACCGGGCGTAAAGTGTCTGTCCCTGTGACGGTGAGTCCCATGCCAGCTATTTCATTCGAAATTCAGGATGTACTCTGTAATGGTGAAAATACAGGCCGAATTACAAATATAATCGGAGATCAAAGCTACTTGTCCTACAGTCTCGATGGAACTACTTTTATTACCGGTAACCAACTTAAAGCCACTAATTTTTCAGCTGGAATTTTTACAGTTACTGTAATAGCATCTCAGAATTCCTCAGCATCTTGTGAAGCTACTTTCACATTTGAGATTACAGAGCCTGATCCTATAGTATTAACAAATCAAGTAATTACGCCTCCATCTTGTGATCTGCCTAATGGTACGTATTCAATAGATTTTGAAGGAGGAAAGACTCCTTATAAACTGACACTAACTAAGGGTAGTGGGGTCATTGAAACTGTTTCAAACCTTCCTACAGGCACTTACACCAAATCCGATCTTGCTCCGGGATCATATTTATTTACAGTGACTGATGCAAATGGATGCACGATATCTGATCCATTTATTCTCACAAATGATCCCAAACAGTCTATTAACATTGTGTTGGCAGATCAAGAAATATGTGAAGGTCAAAATGTGACCCTAATACCTGAGATAAATACTGGTGGAAATCCACGTGTTGTTACATGGTTTTATGATGCACTGGGAACCACAAAGCTAGTCAACGGGCCAGATCCCAAAAATGGAAATATTTCTTACACCATAACTGGAGAAGAATTAGTTATTTCGGGCCTCCCATCCGGAGCAGCCAAAGAATATTATGTACGTGTTTCAGGCGACTTGTATTGCCCTATTATTGAAGCAGTTTCTATTACCGTACTCCCTCCATTAACGGTGACGATCACCGCAACCGAAATTATTTGTTTCGGAGATTTAGTGGACATTACAGCTTCTGCCACTGGAGGTGATGGAGATTTCTTGTATAGCCTGAATGGTGGAGCAACTCAGTCTGAAAGTATTTTTAAAGGTGTATCTGCTGGAGATTATACTGTGACCGTTACTTCAGCAAACTGTACTGTTACCTCTGACCTGGTCTCAGTGAAAGCACCCCCTGCACCAATTACCTTACAGGGCGAGCAGACAATTATTGGAGCATCTTGCAATGAGAGTAATGGAATCATCCAAAATGTGGTAGTAACTGGTGGTTGGGGTAACTATACTATTGAATGGAAGAAAGACGATCCCAATACAGGTACTGTAGTGGGCAATCAGATTCCTGAAATTACTGGATTGGCAGCAGGCAATTATTTTTTGGTTGTAAAAGATTCAAAAGGATGCGTTCAAGATTTTCCTTTTGTAGTGAATCAACAACCGCTACCTGATCTCGAGATTGCTAATGTGGCAGTCTGTGAGGGGGAAGAAGTTACACTAATTCCAGTTCAAACGGTTTCTGGAGCTTCGCAAACGGAGCTGATATGGTATAAAGATGCAGCTGGCTCTATTCTTTTGTCACAGGGTATAGATCCTAATAACCCAGCTATTACCTATACTATTTCTGATGAAAGTGTATTGCAGATTCAGGGGCTTCCAGCAGGAACCTATACTTATTATCTTGAGATAGTTTGTTCGGGGGAAAGAAAACCTGCAACAGTAGTTGTGAGCGCTGCTCCGAATCCAGTTATAGAGAAAACGGATGTGGTATGCTTCGGAGAGTCAACAGGAAAGATAAAAGTTACAGCTAATTCAAATGCTAATTTCCTTTACAGTGTAAATGGTGCAGCTCCAGTTAACCAATCAGCATTAGAAGCCTTATCATTTGCGGTGGGGGATTATTCTATTGTAATAACTGAGACAGGCACAGATTGCTCTACAACTGAGGAAATAACTATTGATCAACCGGAAGAATTAATCTTCAAAGAAATTGACAAAGTAGATCCGGCATGTGGAGTTGATGACGGAATTATTGAGTTTGAAATTGGAGGTGGATTGAAAGCCTATGGCATTACGATAAACAAACAGCCACTTTCAGGGTATCAGGTAACAGAAAATGCCAATGTATTTACTGTTTCTGATCTTGCTGTTGGGCAATACGATATTCAGATCACCGATGCAAATGGATGCATAGTTGTTGGACAGTTTATATTGGTGGAAGATAAATCCAATACAGTTGAATCTAAGGATCTGGATAAGTTTATCTGTGAAGGTGAGGTTGCCATTTTTGTGCCTGAACTTACGATTACAGGTTCAGTTACACCTAAGTTTACATGGTTCCTTGATTCAGACATGACTCAACCAGTTACTGCCAACTATACTGCTGGTGGAACTGGAGTTATGTATGAAATTGATCCGGCTACAGGTCAACTTTCCATCCACAACCTCAGCTTGGGAGCTGAAGATTACTTCCTGCAAATTACTGATGAAGCGATTTGCACGGTTACTTCAAAAGCGGATGTAACGGTAAGTGCTGCTCCGAATCCAGTTATAGAGAAAACGGATGTTGTATGCTTCGGAGATTCAACAGGAAAGCTAAAAGTTACTTCAAATTCAAATGCTAATTACCTGTACAGTGTAAATGGTGCGGCTACAATTAACCAATCAGCATTAGAAGCCTTGTCTTTTGCGGTGGGGGATTACTCTATTGTGATAACTGAGACAGGAACAGATTGCTCTACAACTGAGGAAATAACTATTGACCAACCGGAAGAATTAATCTTCAAAGCAATTGACAAAGTAGATCCGGCATGTGGAGTTGATGACGGAATTATTGAGTTTGAAATTGGAGGTGGATTGAAAGGCTATGGTATTACGATAAACAAACAGCCACTTTCTGGTTATCAGGTAACAGAAAATGCCAATGTATTTACTGTGTCTGATCTTGCAGTTGGGCAATACGATATTCAGATCACCGATGCAAATGGATGCATAGTTGTAGGACAGTTTATATTGGTGGAAGATAAATCCAATACAGTTGAATCTAAGGACTTGGCTAAGGTTTTCTGTGAGGGAGAGGTTGCCATTTTTGTGCCTGAAATCACGATTACAGGTTCAGTTACACCTACGTTTACATGGTACCTTGATTCAGAATTAACTCAGCCAGTTACTGCCAACTATACTGCTGGAGGTACTGGAATAATGTATGAGATTGATCCGGTAACAGGTCAGCTTTCCATCCACAATCTCGGCTTGGGAGCTGAAGACTACTTCCTGCAAATTACTGATGAAGCAATCTGCACGGTCACTTCAAGAGCGGATGTTACAGTGACGATTTCTCCAAACCCTGTTCTTGAAACAACAGACATTTTATGTTTCGGAGAGTCAACCGGAAAAATTAAAGTAACAGCAAATTCAAATTCTAATTATTTATATAGCGTAAATGGTGCCGCCCCAATTAAGCAGGCAGCATTGGAAGCCTTAGAATTTGCTGCGGGGGATTATACCATTGTAATAACCGAGACGGGCAATGATTGCTCTACAACTGAAGTAGTAAAAATTGCCCAACCTGAAGAATTAATCTTCAAGGCAATTGACCAAAAAAGTCCTGCTTGTGGAGTCAATGACGGAACTATTCAGTTCGAAATAGTAGGCGGAACGGAAGACTACATCATCACGATAAACAATAAACCACTAGCAGACTATAAAGCAGTTAAAACTGATCAGGTGTTTACTGTTTCTGAGCTTGCCTTAGGACAATACGATATTCGGGTTACAGATGCGAATGGTTGTAAGGTTGTAGGAGAGTTTACATTATTGGACGATAATTCCAACACACTTCAATCCAAAAATCTGGATAAGGTTTTCTGTGAGGGAGAGGTTGCCATTTTTGTGCCTGAAATCACGATTACAGGTTCAGTGACACCTACATTCACTTGGTTCCTTGATTCAGACATGACTCAACCAGTTACTGCCAATTATACTGCTGGTGGAACAGGAGTAATGTATGAGATTGATCCGGTAACAGGTCAGCTTTCCATCCACAATCTCGGCTTGGGAGCTGAAGACTACTTCCTGCAAATTACTGATGAAGCAATCTGCACGGTCACTTCAAGAGCGGATGTTACAGTGACGATTTCTCCAAACCCTGTTCTTGAAACAACAGACATTTTATGTTTCGGAGAGTCTACCGGCAAAATTAAAGTCACTTCAAATTCAAATGCTAACTATTTATATAGCGTAAATGGTGCCGCCCCAATTAAGCAGGCAGCATTGGAAGCTTTAGAATTTTCTGCTGGGGATTATACAATTGTAATAACTGAGACGGGCAATGATTGCTCTACAACTGAGACAGTAAAAATTGCCCAACCTGAAGAATTAATCTTCAAGGCAATTGACCAAAAAAGCCCTGCTTGTGGAGTCAATGACGGAACTATTCAGTTCGAAATAGCGGGCGGAACAGAAGATTACATCATCACAATAAACAATAAACCACTTTCTGGTTATCAGGTAACAGAAAATAACAATGTGTTTATTGTTTCTGAGCTTGCCTTAGGACAATACGATATTCGGGTTACAGATGCGAATGGATGTAAGGTAGTAGGAGGATTTACATTGGTGGACGATAGTTCAAACACACTTCAATCCAAAAATCTGGATAAGGTTTTCTGTGAGGGAGAGGTTGCCATTTTTGTGCCTGAAATCACGATTACAGGGTCAGTGACACCTACATTCACTTGGTTCCTTGATTCAGACATGACTCAACCTGTAACTGCCAATTATACTGCTGGTGGAACAGGAGTAATGTATGAGATTGACCCGGTAACAGGTCAGCTTTCCATCCACAACCTCGGCTTGGGAGCTGAAGATTACTTCCTGCAAATTACTGATGAAGCGATCTGCACGGTCACTTCAAGAGCGGATGTTAAAGTGACGATTTCTCCAAACCCTGATCTTGAAACAACAGACATTTTATGTTTCGGAGAGTCAACCGGAAAAATTAAAGTCACTTCAAATTCAAATACTAACTATTTATATAGCGTAAATGGTGCCGCCTCAATTATGCAGGCAGCATTGGAAGCCTTAGAATTTGCTGCGGGGGATTATACCATTGTAATAACCGAGACGGGCAATGACTGCTCTACAACTGAAGTAGTAAAAATTGCGCAACCTGAAGAATTAATCTTCAAGGCAATTGACCAGAAAAGTCCTGCATGTGGAGTCAATGACGGTACTATCCAATTCGAAATAGCGGGCGGAACGGAAGACTACATCATCACGATAAACAATAAACCACTAGCAGACTATAAAGCAGTTAAAACTGATCAGGTGTTTACAGTTTCTGAGCTTGCCTTGGGACAATACGATATTCGGGTTACAGACGCGAATGGATGTAAAGTTGTAGGAGGGTTTACTTTGGTGGACGATAGTTCAAACACACTTCAATCCAAAAATCTGGATAAGTTTTTCTGCGAGGGAGAGCTTGCCATTTTCATACCTGAAATCACAATTACAGGTTCAGTGACACCTACATTCACTTGGTTCCTTGATTCAGACATGACTCAACCAGTTACTGCCAACTATATTGCTGGTGGTACTGGGATTATGTATGAGATTGACCCGGTAACAGGTCAGCTTTCCATCCACAACCTCGGCTTGGGAGATGAAGATTACTTCCTGCAAATTACTGATGAAGCGATCTGCACGGTCACTTCAAGAGCGGATGTTACTGTGACAATTTCTCCAAACCCAGTACTTGAAACAACTGACATATTATGTTTTGGAGAGTCTACCGGAAAAATTAAAGTCACTTCAAATTCAAACGCTAACTATTTATATAGCGTAAATGGTGCCGCCCCAATTAAGCAGGCAGCATTGGAAGCCTTAGAATTTGCTGCGGGGGATTATACCATTGTAATAACCGAGACGGGCAATGACTGCTCTACAACTGAAGTAGTAAAAATTGTCCATCCTGAAGAATTAATCTTCAAGGCAATTGACCAAAAAAGTCCTGCATGTGGAGTCAATGACGGTACTATTCAATTCGAAATAGCGGGCGGAACGGAAGACTACAACATCACAATAAACAATAAACCACTTTCTGGTTATCAGGTAACAGAAAATAACAATGTATATACTGTTTCTGACCTTGCCTTGGGACAATACGATATTCGGGTTACAGATGCGAATGGATGTAAAGTTGTAGGAGGGTTTACATTGGTGGACGATAGTGCAAACACACTTCAATCCAAAAATCTGGATAAGGTTTTCTGTGAGGGAGAGGTTGCTATTTTCATACCTGAAATCACAATTACAGGTTCAGTGACACCTACGTTTACATGGTTCCTTGATTCAGACATGACTCAAGCAGTTACTGCCAATTATACTGCTGGTGGTACTGGGATTATGTATGAGATTGACCCTGCAACAGGTCAGCTTTCCATCCACAATCTCGGCTTGGGAGCTGAAGATTACTTCCTGCAAATAACTGATGAAGCGATCTGCACGGTTATTTCAAGAGCGGATGTTACAGTGACGATTTCTCCAAATCCTGTGTTAGAAAAATCAGATGTTTTATGTTTTGGAGAGTCGAACGGAAAAATTAAAGTAACTGCAAATTCAAATTCTAAATACCTATACAGTGTAAATGGTGGCGCCACAATTAAGCAGGCAGCATTGGAAGCTTTGGAATTTGCTGCGGGGGATTATACCATTGTAATAACCGAGAATGGAACTTCTTGCTCTACTACAGAAAAATTAACTATTGCCCAACCTGAAGAATTAATCTTTACTAAAATTGATCAGAAATCTCCTGCTTGCGGACTTGACGATGGAATGATCAAGTTCAGTGTGAGCGGAGGTGTTAAGGATTATATCATTACTGTAAATAATCTACCTTTATCGGATTTTGACTTTACACTAGTCAATGAAAAGTATACTATTCAGAAATTAAAACTGGGTCAATACGATATAGTAATTACTGATGCAAATGGCTGTAAGCTTTCCCAACCTTCAGCTTTTATATTGATAGATGATAATTCCAATTCTGTAGAATCAAAAAATTTAGCGGTTACTATTTGTAAAGGTGAGGAAGCAATCCTGATTCCTGAACTTGTGATTAAAGGGTCTGTAACGCCAAAATTAACTTGGTATGCTGATGCCGCCTTGACCAAAGCCATTGTAGCTAACTATTCTCCTTCGGGTACAGGTGTGATGTTTGATATTGATGCTACCACTGGGAAATTGACAGCATACAATTTGCCAGTAGGGATAAACTCCTATTACCTTGAAATCACAGATGATAAGATTTGCGCTTTAAGTTCTAGAGCAGACATAACGGTTACGGATATTCCTTCCCCAGAATTTAGTATAACTGACATCCTATGCTTTGGAGAGAAAACAGGCAAAATTAAAGTTTCTGCTGGATCAGATCCCACACTACTTTTCAGTATTGATGGTGCGCCAAGAATAACCTTAAATCAATTGGAGGCTCAAATCTTTACAGCTGGAACATATCAGATTAAAACTTTTTATGGTAATGCTACTTGTGGAGATCTTCAAACAATTGAAATTATTCAACCTGATGAGCTTAAAATTGAAAAGGTTTCATTTCTCAATTCTAGTTGTGGTGAAAATAACGGGGAATTAGTATTTATCATTTCTGGAGGAGTAAAAGCATACACTGTTTTAATTAATGGTCAGCCCCTTTCTTCTTATTCGTATGCTGAGGAAAATAACAGATATGTTGTCAATAAATTAACTCCAGGTAAATATACCATTACCTCCAAAGATGCGAATGGCTGTGTAGCCCCTGCGGCCGTTTTTGATCTTGTAAACCTAGCTGCTATGCCAATTACTGCAAAAGAAATGGCAGCAGAGGCTTGTGAAGGTTCTGTAATCAAATTTACTCCCGATTTCAATTCAGGTTCTGTGAATCCTACCAAGCGTTGGTTCACAGATGCGTCCCTTACCAAGGAGGTTTTGAGCAATTATAATCCTACAGGAACCGGAATAATGTATCAGATTGCACCTTCGACGGGAGAGCTTTCGGTTTATAATCTTTCGGCAGGGAACCACACATATTATTTACAACTTAGCGATCCGCAGATATGCACCATATCTGTCAAGGCCATTGGAACTGTCAATGCTGGGATTACGGGAGAAGCAGTTGCCACTGGAATTGTATGCTTTGGAGATATTACCGGAAGTATTTCAGTTAAAAATTTGAATGGAGGAAGTGGTAATTACGAGTTTAGTCTTGATAATATTACATGGCAAAGTAATCCACTGTTTGAAAACCTAAAGGCAGGAAGCTATAAAGTTTATGTTCGTGATATTGGTGGACAATTACCATGTCAACTGATAATACCAACAGTGATTGTAGAAGGTCCAGCCAAACCTATCAGTATTAATCCTGATCCTTCGATAATCAATGCTTCTTGTGGACTTCCAAACGGAATCATAAGTAACATTGCTATCACAGGAGGATGGGGAGCTTATCAAGTCGAGTGGAGAAAAGATTCTCCTACAGGTACTTTGGTGACAGGAAATTTAAACACGGCTGAAAACCTAGCGCCTGGTAAATACTATTTGATTGTAAAGGATTCTTTAGGTTGTTCCGAAGTTTTTAATTTTGAAATAACTGCTCTGAAAGATCCATTGTATTCAATTGTTAAACCAGCTGATTTTTGTGCGGGTGAATCCATCACCTTAGAAGCAATTAATTCAGTATCTGGAGCAGCAACTACTAACTACGTATGGTCAAAAGGTCCAAATAGACAAAATCCTATTGCAGCGGGTACAGATCCAGTTATTCCATCCGCTAGTTATTCTTTGCAAGAAATTGATTCGCGATTGTTGCTTGATATTCAGGGACTACCAGCAGGGACTTATAAATACTACTTGTTTATAGAATGTACTTCACAGGAATTGCTATTCGAGTTTACAGTGAAGGCAAGTCCTGTTCTTGAAATTGATAAATCTGACATTTCATGTTTTGGAGCAAAGGATGGGAAAATCTTTGTAAAGAGTGGCGGCTCGTCTGATTTCACTTTCAGTATTAACAATGGTCCATCAATCACTCAAACCGCACTTGAATCAACGAAATTCCAGAAAGGAATTTACAAGGTTGTGGTGTCAAATTCTATTGGATGCTCATCACAGGAATACACTATTGAAATTAAAGAACCAGCCTTATTAGAGATCACAGATTTGACCTTTAAAAACAACGCTTGTGGATCCCAAAATGGAGAAATTAATGTGAAGTGGTTGGGTGGAACTGCAGAATATACGGTGCAGTTACTTCAAAATGGAAATGTAATCAGCAGCAAGAAGGTTTCAACATTAGCAACTAGCTTTAATAACTTAGCTTCCGGGTCCTATGAAGTCTCAATCCTAGATGCAAATTTATGTTCGATAAAAGGTTCTGCTCCAATAGAGATCGTAGATGGACCCTCTGAAATAATCGCTGATGATTTGTCAATTTGTGTAGGTGATATTGCAATTATTCAACCTAAAGTAATTCCTGAAAATGTTAATGCAATTTATTCATGGTATTGGGGCTCAATATTGCCAGCTAACAAACTCAGCAACGGGGATACAAGAGGTGCAGTTGATATTCAAATAACTTCTTCCGGGGAGATAAAATTGGCTGGTATGGCAGCAGGGAATAATCAAACACTATGGGTTACTGTAAGTGGAGCTGGTATTTGTGAAGGGGATGAACATAAAGTATTGGTGTCAGTAAAGAACGCCCCAACTTTTACGGCGACAAGCAAGGATGAACTTTGCTATGGTGACGGTGGAAGTATTCAGATCACTTCAGCAGATTTAATTAATTTGGAGTTCAGTCTTAACTCAGGTGCATTTGCTAAGTATCCAAATGGACTAATCAACAAGTTGGTACCAGGCACATATACACTTCAGGGAAGATATTCGACAGGATGTGTAACTAATTTTGGACAGACAATTACCATTGTAGGTCCATCAAAACCATTGGGTTTTGATGATTTTAAAGTGATTTCTTCTTCATGTAATGCTCCTGATGGAGAAATATCAGGAATATTGGGTGGAGGTACTGGGCCTTACACAATAAGCTTAAATAATTCACAAGGAGTAAAAGTAAGTCAGGATATTCAAAGTCCGACAGGTGTATTTAGCTTCTCAGGATTGTTGGCTAACTCTTATCAAGTTGTAGCGATTGATCGTAATGGATGTCAGATAAGCGACAAAGCGGTTCAATTAACAGAGAAAACCACTGTGATCACAGCTGATGATGTTACCATCTGTGAAGGAGAAACTGCTGTCATACAAGCTTCATATAGTCAAGATAGTCCCAATGTAATTTTCAATTGGTTTTATGATAAGGCATTAACGAAACCTGTACTACTCAATGCCTCAGCAGATTCATTTGGAGCGCAATATGAAAGTACAGATCAAGGTAATCTAAGTATCACATCTCTACCGGCTAGGAATGCCCCTTATTCGTATTTTATCCAAGTTGCTGGACAGGGTATTTGCCCTCCAGAGGTAAAGGAAGTTAAAGTTAGGGTTTCACCATTACCAACATTGAGAGTGTCTAATCCATCTATCGTTTGTGATCCTGATCAATCTGTGGATTTGACCCAATTCATTGAAGGTTATAACCCAAATATCTTTGATTATATAGTTACCTCACCTGTGGGAGTTAGTCTCAGAGTAGATCAATTGTCGGCTGTAAATGTGAATGGGTCTTATATAGTTCAAGCCGCATTTAAGGGTAATTCATGTTTTACTCAAATCGAAAAAATTGCAGTTATCATCGCTACAACTAGAGTTCAGTCCTTATTTAATTATCAGATTGAAATCAGTAACACCAATATTTTGGTGAATGGTGATGTTCAGGTTTTTGAAGATGTTGATTTTGTAGATGCCTCAAGTGGAGAAGTAATTATTTGGAATTGGGAATTTGGCGATGGAAATACTAGTAATTCTATAAACCCAACACACCAATACACTGAACCGGGACAGTTTGTGGTTAAGCTGACTACTATAGATAAATATGGATGTACTTCTGAATACCAACGCGTAATAGATATTTTCAACGATTATCAGATAATTATCCCAAATGCCTTTACGCCAGATGGAGGTAAGAATCAATATTTTATTCCTAAGTATAGAGGAATTTCATCCATGGAGTTTTATGTATTTACTACATGGGGAGAACTTATTTTTGAGGCGAACAGTCTTGAAACTATAGGTTGGGATGGAACATTTAGAGGTAAGCAAGCCATTAATGGTAATTACGTATATAAAGCTGTATTTAAAACTAGATCTGGAGAGGTCGTTGAAAGAGCCGGAGTCTTTATATTGATAAGATAGAATGAGTTGATATTTCTAGAATAACCCCCGGCCAATCCTGGGGTAAAAACCAATACACAATAGGAGCCATGAGGGGGCGAAACTTAATAGTTTCGCCTTTTTATTGTTATAGCTTCAGGTTATTCTCATTTATTAAAAGCATTAGAAATTTAGGAGAGTTTTTCAAGAATATCATTTACAATAAGATTCTTGGAATTCCCACTATTCATGAACTTAGATGTAGCCGATAGTAGGTGAATTGAATGATCCGTGTAAGCCTAAAAAACAGCGTGCTTTTTTAGCGACGTCCTTCCAAAGTTTTAAGCAGGCAGGATCATGGTTTACTCTCAATTCTTATGATTTTAGATTATGAATATCCGCTTTTCTACCAGTAAGACGTCAAAACAATGTAAGATATATTAAACTTAAGAATTGAGGCCACTTCGGTCTTTGGTCATCGGTCTTCCAACCTGATAAGCAAAGAATCTAAGGTGACTGGCATCATTGCGGATAATCATATTTAAGATTATTCAGGATTATCTAGATAGATTTCGGGTGTTGCTGCTCAAAGAAAAAATGCAAAGAATAATTCCGAGTTGTGGTTTTCCTCCTATGTCTCACATTTTTATAGGTTCAATACGCTCCATCGCTATGCTGGCCAAATCAATTCCTTTTGGTATCTCTGCTTTTGTTTATTTGTGAGGATTTAAACCACTGTTATGGAGAAAAGAATGGGTGCTCGCAGACTATTTAAATTCGTAGTACTGACAGCTTGTCTGCTGGATAATTCCCCGTTTTCCTAGAAGGTATTTTGCATCGCTGTTCGCGCACTGCCGAAGAAAAAATTCATGGAATATACTGAGAATTGCCAGCTAAGAAGGATAGTTTTGCGGAAAATAGGGCCAGTGTATGGGACATAAAAAGACCCCGAGATACTCAGGGCCTTTTTGTTTCGGCTTATGCCTTGATTAAAACTTAACAATAGATCAAAGTTCAGTTCTTAAAATCAAAATAAAAATACCCTATGTAGGGTATTTTTTGCAGTTTGATAAGGTTTTTTGCCTGATGGTTACACTTAAGAAATCATTGGTTCACTTATTGATATATGGATATTTGAAAAATAGCTGTTAAAAAATTCCATCGGTTGACCGCTCTCGTGGTGCATAAACCGCTCAGAAGGCATTTAAATTTGTTAACAAAAAGCATTTTTGATTTGGAAGAGCATGTGTGACTTAATCATATGATTTTATTTACTTTGTATCAAAATCAACTAGTGGGGATTGACCCACTCTATAAAATTTAAAAAAAAACCTTATCACTTAATCAAATCTCAAAAATGAAGCAAAAACTATTCACTAATTCGATTAACCGCTCGCTTATGATAGCCGTCGTTGCCATGTTGGCTATGGGTGCTTGTAAGAGTAAAAAGAAAGCTGCACAACCTGCGCCACCAGCACCTGTTGAGCAAGTACAACAACCAGCTCCTCCTCCTGCACCTGTTTCTTCAGCTGAAGAAGTCGCTGTTGGTAAATTGGAGAATTATTTCAATAGCGTAGCTAATGCTAGCAATGCAGCTATGGCAAATCAGACGATTCAGGAAGCACTTGCTATGTTCTCAAATCAGGAAACTCCAGTTTTGATCGTGATTCACGAGGAAAATGGTATCAAGGATTACGATGAGCCTACTACAATTAAGAAATACTTGGAGTACTTGAAAGACACCAAGAAGAATCTTAATTACATCAGCGATATCCGCATGGACGCTAATGGCAAAGTCTCTGAACTAGAGCTGAGAAGAAAGTAATCGATCATCAGAAAAAATCACCTAGGTTATCCAGCATGAGTAATATTCAATGAAAAAGATGACTATCCTTAATTTGAGATTCCGTAGGACCCCATAAAAGAAATTAATAACATTTGAAATCGAGCATGAGTTATAGTCATCCATAGAATAGAGATGATTATCCTTGATGAGAGATTCCATGTGACCATCACAAAGAAATTATATACACATGAAAAATAAAATGATCCTTTTCCTGGGCTTATTCCTTGCTACATCGGTAAGTGTATTCGCTCAGTCTGAAACAATTAGCCCTGCTAGAAAGCAAGCTATTGATTCGCTTGCACTTGAGAAAGTTAAAGATCTAAGTAAGTATATCAGCATCATCGGTAGCAAAGAGACTCAATTCTCTGAGGCAAATCGTGTAATGGACCGTGCAGAAGAATTGTTCTCTCCAGGTGCTGAAATGGGTGTGTCCAGTATTAACACTAACGAAATTGCTTATTACAAAGTAAGACGTTATTTCGAGCGTTTGATGGCTTTGAACTACGATAGAGTAAACATCACTTGGTACGATATTCAGTACATCTCTGACCTGGAAAGACAGCCTGACGGAAGATACGTAGGTGTTGTTACCGTGTTCCAACGTTTTGAAGGAACTTCTATTGAGACTGGAATGAACTACAAAGACACTACTAAGAAAGACATCACTATCTACGTTGAGAAGAAGCAAACCCAAATCGCTGGTAGAACCATCGAATTCTGGGACGTCATGCTAGGTGACGTGAGAGTGACAGAAACTGCCGCATGAGAATAGTAATCTTTATTTTTGCGATGTTAATCGCAAGCATCTCAATTGTCTCGGGGCAGGGCATAGGCAGCCCCGGGACAATTAAAGATGATGGCAAGTTCGCTGCCTCTACCAAACAACTAAACCAATTCTTCAGAAGATTTAATGGAGAGGAATCTCCTACAGATGGTAATGTTCGCTATTATCCAACTGACTCTGCCTACCATAGTGTGTCACTGAGAAGAGGGTTTCTACAAATACTTTTTGATAATCAGACCTCCTCAGTAAATCCGGAACTGAAAAAACAGTTTAGTGATATTGTGCTTTCTGCTAATTATCCTCAATACCTTAATTTTCATCGCGAAGGTTGGTACGCTGAGGTGCAGGCAGACTTTATTTATAAAGGAAAAAGAGAATCTGCAACGCTAATTTTGAAAATTCAATCCGAAGGTCTCGGGTATGAATGGGTCATAGAGGAGGTTTCATTTGCTCCATTCAAGAATTTATTTAATAAACCAGTTGGCGACTCAAAAGATTTTCTTCACCCATTAAGTCATGAACTTGGGTTTATGAACCTACGTAGAGCATTCCAGGACTCAAAATTACCGGAATCCTTTACTGAAAGCAGTTTTAAACCAGATTACCTAACCCTGTTTTTGTACGAAATGAAACAGAATAACCTCCGTTATGATACCGTAACAGATGTAAAATTTCACTTCTTCCAAATAGATGGCTGGTATTTTGAAGTAAACCAATTTAATCGCCCTGGTTTCAATACAGGCTGGTTGATATCAAACCTTGTTAAGCTTAACCCTGGCGATAAGGATACTATTCAGAAATATATTTATGATCAGAACTAAGACCATTTATCTAGGTTTATTGTTGTTCAGTCTCCACTTCTCTGGAATAGCTCAGACTATTAAAGGCTATACCAAGGCTGAATTAGACGAATATTCCTCCAAAGTAGAAGATCAGGTTCGCTTCCTGGAATATCTACTCAATACCATTGGCTCTAAGGAAACTCAGCCAAGAGATAAAGATGTGGTAATTCGCGAAAGCTACTTGAAGATTTTCCGTGATGGAGAAGTGCAGGTAGAAGATGACCTTCTGTTAGATAGAAAAGTTGTGACCAATAAAAATGTCACGGCATACTTGAAGGACATTGAATTCTTTTATAAAGATGTCAACTTCAAATTCAAAATAAGAGATATCAAGCCTCACCAAATGGAAAATGGGGATGTGTATTTCACTGCCTCACTTGATAGAACCATTACCGCTGTAGGTATTAACAACGAAAAAATCACTAATACAAAACCTCGTTTTGTAGAAGTTAATTTGAATAGTAAAACGCAGGAATTGAAAATTGCCAGCGTATACACTACCAAGGTCAGCCGAGATGATGAATTGACGGAGTGGTGGGGAGTACTTGACCCGCACTGGCAAGCTTACTTCAGAGACCGATTTGCTTTAAGCACTTTCGATTCCATCAACCTGGAACAACTGTATAAGTTCGTCGAAGTAGATTCTTTGGATATTTCCGGATCTGATTCCTTGCTGAATCTTAGTCCTATGGAAGCGATGCGCAACCTGAAGTATGTGAACCTCAGCAACACCAAAATCACTAAGCTAGGACCCATTTCCAATGTAACCTTCTTGGAATACCTAGATGTGTCAAATACGCCAACTTCTGATATCCAGTTTATTAAGTATTCAGACCGCCTTAAGCATCTGGATATTTCAAGAACGAAAATTCGGGATATTAGCGAATTGGTGAATTTGAAATCTATACGCTCCCTCCGGGTTGAAGAAACTCCGATTATGAGTTTCGCCATACTGAATCAATTCGACAGTCTAAAAAGCCTATACATCGCTCAAAGTGGATTCAATAATACAGAAAACATCAAGGACCTTACCAAATTGGAAGATCTGGACCTGAGCAAAAATTACATTGTAAACTTTAGCCAATTGGCAGATTTAGTTTCTCTTAAGAATTTAAATTTGACCGAAACCAATATTCAGGATCTTTCTCCTTTGAAAGACCTAAATAATCTGGAAGTTCTGGATATCACTGGTACAGAAGTGGCTGATATCTCAGCACTTAATGGCAAAACAGAATTGAGTAAGGTGCTCGCAGACGAGACTAAACTGTCTGTGATTGCTTCTGATAATTTTATCAGAACAAACCCCAAGGTCTTGTTGATTCACCACGTGAAAGATCTGGAAAGCTGGTGGGCTGGATTGTCAGAAGCATGGAAGGCTAGTTTGAAGAAAGCAAACCCAAGCATTACCTCTGATTCTCCTAGCGTAGAAACACTTACTGCCACCATAGGATTGGAAGAATTGGATTTAAGTGGATCAGGAATAGAATCTCTAAATCCTATCACAAGATTTGTGAAACTTTCAAAGGTTGATTTCTCTGACAATCCTATCACTGAAATCGTTTCCCTCAGCGAAGTAAAAACCTTGACAGAAATTACAGGTAGAAACTCACAAGTGAAGGATATCTCACCATTGAAATCCAATGAGAATTTAATCAGGTTAGATCTTGATGGAAGCCCAATTACAAGTATTTTGGATGTGAAGTATCTTCCTAATTTGACATATTTGAACGTCAATAATTCAGAAATATTCACTGAAGAGGTTCCTGAAATCAGTAACCATAAGTCGAATCTGACAATAATTTACAGAACTGATGAATTGAATTCTTGGTGGGAAGCGCTAGACGGATCGTGGAAAGAGATCTTTCACAAGCAGTTTACACTTTCAGAAAACCCAACTACAGAACAGCTTCATGCATTGACCCAAAAGTCATCTCTGACACTGGAGCGAGTTTCAGTAAATGAAATTCAGGCTTTAACAGCATTTGTCAATCTTCGTTCACTGCTCATATTTGATGCTCCTATAGCTAATATTGCGCCGATTGCAGAACTCAAGCTATTAGAGAAATTGAAAATATCGCAGGTGCCTGTAGTTGATTTCTCTCCATTGAGGAGCCTAACTAATTTGGAAGAACTTGATATCAGCAACTCTGGAATTGAAGACCTAGATCCGATTTCACGACTCTCTAATCTGAAAATTCTAAATATTTCTGGAACCAACTTGAAAACACTGAAAGGATTGGAAAGCTTGATAAAGCTAGCTGAACTTGATGTAGCTAGTACCAACCTACGCTCTCTGAAGCCTATTGAAGGACTGAGCAATTTGAAGAAGCTATCTTGTTTCAATACTCGCCTAAATAGCAGAGCCGTTGACAACTTCAAAAAAGCAAATCCTGATTGTGAAGTAAGATATTATTAAGAAGTAATAGGGGATATGGAAGAGGTTAAAAGTAAGAGGTGATAAATAGGAGGTAAATAGTAAGAAGTAAAAAGTAAGAGGTATTCAAAGTCCCATAAAAACTACAATTCTGAATCTAGCAGAGCCTAAACTCCCCCTCTGAATTCGTATTCAAATTTGGAAATGAATG
>NZ_MSSV01000019.1 GCF_002150505.1 Algoriphagus ratkowskyi | reverse complement strand
TTTTGAACCAATAAGTAAATTAGATAACATAGCCTATTTGTAGAATAGCCTCCTGCAAATGGATTCTATTGAATTGCCACCTGCTTTAGCTGGAGCCAGGGAAATGATTGAAATACTCACAGGGCTTTAGCCCAATTCTTTTTGTAGGATGCGATTTGTTCGACCCCGTTGGGGTCGTGGATTTTTTTGGTAATCTCATTGGATCCATGGGTTTCACCCATGGCTATTCATGGTTCGATCCCGTTGGGATCATTCGATTGAATCACTGATTAATGTTGGTGTTATTTATTTTGTATATCGACCACGAAGTGGTCAAACCATGAATAGCCCCCGGTGCAACCGGGGGTATTGGTGTCGGATGAGAGGAAATGGAAACCCTGAAGGGGTTGAATTTTTTATCAAGTTAATCCAAACTGACTTTTATGTTATGTTGCAAAAGATATTTCTGTAAAGAGTCCTCAATGTTTTTGATGTCGGCGTCATTTAATTGAATTAGATTTAACCCTAAACTGCTATAAATTTCAATCTTCTTTGCTTTACGGGAATTATACTTTTCATCGTTTTCCATACCCCAATATTCTATGTATACTGCTTTGGGACGTCCTTTACCTGATGGTATGTGAAAATCAGAATAAACATTTTCTTCTGTATTAGGTAATTTCTTTTCATAAGCATGCGGAATGCCCCATAGGTATAATGAATCATCTATTGTTAATTCTGCTTTTGATCTCACATAGTGCCCATCTTTAGTTCGGTATTCAGCAGGATATTTTTTTCGAAAATCATCTGCAATATCAGAATCTTTTCTTTCGGTAATAACATTTGTAAATGCTACTAATATTTCTTTAACAGGCTTTTCCACTTGAAACATATCAAGAATATCCTTGTTTTGTAGAATTGATTCAGGCCAAAGTATATAAGTTCCACCTGAAGTCTCATGTTCCAATTGCTTGCCTCCAATCTTTTTTCCAAGTTTTGTAATAGCCCAACCTGCTACAGTTTTTTCTATTAGTCCAATTTCATTTAATAGTAAATTAAATCGTTGTGATGAAATATTGAAGTGTTTACCTATTGTTGTAGCATTAAGAAATTTGGAATTCCCCTTGGGTACTTGACTATTAAAGGAAATATTTTCTGGCCAAACAATATACTCTCCAAACTTTGGATTATTTCTTGTTTGTCCTCCTTTTTGTTTTCCAATTTCAGTTAAAACCCATTTTTCATTTAATCTGTCAATCCAGCCATAAGTTTTAAGTTTGTCGAACAATTCATTTGATTTAATTTCAAGCTTTGTTGAAAGCGCTGATGTAGAAATGTATTCCATTATTTAATTTTATGATTGTGTTTTTTTTATTTTATGTTTACGCATTATTAACAGGTCATTTCACGATGATTGTGGCTTCTGTCTCAGATATTTTGTGATTAATCGAGTTCAAAACCCAATTTATAACTCGTTTGCCAAAATTCTCCATCCCAAAAAATAACATCAGGAATAGTTTGTCCAATATATTTTTTGTTTTTACGCACATCACCTGATTTCTTAAACCAGTTGTTCAATATTATTAGATTTTGAGGTAAAGATTTTGTTTTCTTTTCATTAATTAATCCATGTTTTAAGTATTGTATAAAAACATGTTCAACTCTCTCCAAATCTTCCCTCGTAACTGTTTTGTGAGATTTTATTTCACCTATCCAATAAATTCTATTCCTATTTACTAGAGGTTTTTTATGATGTCCATTTATTATTCTACTACTAACTATGTTTTTGCTAATTCCAAAATAATGAATTTGATTATAGTGTCTGTTTTTTAATTTTCCAGTGATCATATAAATCCCCATTTCTAAATCATCAGAAATCACATCTCCATCATTATATGGACCCATCCATTCTATTACATATGCTATCATTCCTCACCTTCTCCTTTCACTACCTCCACCCCATCTATCTCCCGCATAACTCTATCCGTCTCTGTCAATGCCTTGATGATCTTTTGGTAATGGAGAATGTCGGTAAAGTCTAGCTGACGGCCTTTGCGGTCTTTTAGCCATTTTTGGGCGGGTTGGTAGCCGCCGATGTAGAAGTTCCAGGCGAGTTCGGGAACGCAGTCGAAGTATTGCTCGGAGTTGATGTAGACTTTCCCAACTTTTCCAAAGTTCGAAACTTTGGAAAAGTTCTCGTCTGCACTCACTTCAAACCTTGGCTTCTCCACTTCATTCTCGCCTCCTACAGGGTATTCGGTGATGTAGTCGTTTAGACTTGGGCTTTCCATCAGGTGGAGGGCGCGAAGTTCGCCACCAAGCTGCACGAGCTTCCAGAAGTTCTCTACATCCTCAGGATAGGGAACTCTCGGGAAATCTATCTTCAAAAACTCCTTGTAGGTCTCTCTATAAGTAGGCGAATGCAGCACTGCATAGATGTAATCCAACAAATCAATCGGCGCGAAACTCCCATCTCCTTCAGGAGAGGGGTTGGGGGTGAGGTCTTTCTCTGGCACAAACTTCAATCCCAATCCCTTCTCAATCACCCCTACGATTTTCATATCTAGATTCGGCGTGCGAGTGACCTTAGAATCTATGGAAAGCTGGGAATCGGAATCTGGGTAGAGGTAGAGAGGTAGCATTGTATTTATATCATAAGCACTAAATACTTTTTGATCAATTGGTGATTTAGAAATAAATACTCCTGGATTACTTTTTGTCTGTCTACAAGAAATTAAAGTAATGTTTTCTTTTCCTATCAATTGGTCAGATGTTTTAGTTCTTGGATAAGCTAAAAATCCTTTGGAATTACCTGTGTAAGCGGTATGTCGAGAATCAAAAGGACGATAAAGAACCTCAATATTTTTATACCCTGAAAGAATATCCTTTTTTGCAAAGCTTATTGTCCAGTCTCTTCCGTCAGCTGCTAGTTGATATTTTAAAAGTGTATCTTTCGTCTCATAAGTTATTAAATCCTTTAATATATTCGAGAGTTCTTTTTGGCTAAAATGCATTGTGAAACTATCTCTTTTAGTTTGTATCCCCGAGTTAAAATGCTTAAATAATTCTGTCAGTGAAATTTTTGTCCTATATTCTTTTAATAGGACTTGATCTTGTTCATTGAAATAATATTCAGGTTTTGATAACATTATCTCTTTCCATTGAATCGAGGAAATACTTTTATCGCTAAGTTTTTGATATTTATAGTCTCTAGTGCCGTAAATATCTGAGATGTAAACTTTCGCATTTTCTTTAAATGTATCGTTTCTTTTTATGAAGATGTTTATTGACACACCTTGCCTAATGTCAAAGACATTTTCGTCCTTAGTCCCATCCGGAGCTTTTTCTTTTTTATTGCTATTTCCATGCAAATCCAGAATGTATATTTTATCAAAAGTATCTAATAAGGACTTTCTCATTTGCCGATGAGTTATTCCATCTATGAAACTATTGTTAGAGATGTAAGCTAAAATTCCTGAGCCATTTTTCTCTATATAATACTGACCGTAACGAATGAACTTGATGTAATCATCGTCCAGATTTATCTTCCTTTCATTGAGGTTCTTTTTGTAATCAGCAATCAGATTTTGTATCCAAGCACTTTTATTCGTACTACTTACACTATAAGGTGGATTTCCAGCGACGATCATTACTGGCAAATCTCTTTTCACCGCATCTGCTTGAATTGCTTCATCTGTAAGCCACCTTGACATAAACAAATCAGGAACTTCTTTTGATGCCTGCTCTAGGCTATTCGTCAGGTAGATTCTGAATCGCTGCCCTTTTGTTCCCGTATAGCCTGTTTGCTTCAGGAGTAAGTCCAGCTTCAGATGCGCCATGGCATAGGAGGCCATCAGGAGTTCGAAGCCATTGATGCGAGGCAGCAGGTGATTTTCTACATAGCTATTCCAGAGTCCCTGCTGTCCTTTGAATTTGGAATAGATCTGATTGATCGCTTCGGCCACGAATGTACCTGTGCCGGTAGCTGGATCTAGGAACTGTACTCGATGTACTTCTTGATCGACTTCCCGCATTCCTCCAGAGAAGCGTTTGTCGTGGGTGGCGATGGGAACTTTGATGGTGGTTTTGGAAGTATCTGCCAAGCCCATCGGTAGGCCAAATTCATCGATCAGAATATCATCCACCGCTCGTATGATGAAGTTCACCACGGGATGAGGCGTGTACCAAACACCCCTTGCTTTGCGCAGCTTTGGATCATAGCTACTAAGGAAGTCCTCGTAGAAGTGGATAATCGGATCCTCCATCTTAGTGGCTTTTCCAAAATTCTTCAGAATAGCATTCACATCTGTAGCACGGAATATATCCGCCAGCGCATCTACGATCCAGGTGATTCTATCGTCCAGGTCATATCCGGCGATGTATTGGAAGAGTTTGCGCAGGAACGGATTGGATTTGGGGATCAAGTCGGCTGCTTCCTGTCGGGAAAAAGTATCCAAGGACTCATCATACAATCTCGCTGCAAACATGCCGTAAGCTATCGTCTGGGCATAGACATCCGAAAATTCCTTTGGGGTAATGTCGTGAATGAGTATTTCCTTGAAGGCATTCATCTGCTCTTTGAGGGTGGAATTCTCCTGATTTTCCACATCCGAGTTGAGGGAGTTCTCTATCACATTGGCAAGCATTTTAGCTTTGCCCGCCATCATCTCCGCTAGTTTCTTGGGGCTTTTGATGCTTTGCCCTATGTGCGTGGTGAAGTTCTCTATGAGAAGCTCGAAGGCAGGGAAGTTGTGTGGGAGTGGAAGGATTTTCCCACCATCAACTACACCAATGCAGATTTGCGAAGCCAGTTCTCCATTTCGGTAATAGTAGAAATTCAGGTAATCGGTAAAGATCAAGTTGTCCAGCGAGGCTTTATACCGATCAAACTGTTCCTTGTTTCCATTCTTTTTGGCGCCAGCCAGATCCGAATCCCCGATATCCTTGGCTTCTATAAAGCCGACGGGAATTTCCTTTTTATTCGTCAGAATATAATCCGGTGCACCGCAAGCCTGACGTTTGGGTTCGTTGGTGGCGGAGATATTCGGGACGATAGATTCTATGAGTTGCTGGAGATCGCCTCTAAAAGTATGTTCGGTGGCATGTCCAAGCTTATATCGGGTATTGATACTTTGTAAGTATTCTGAAACAGTCATGAAAAAAGGGTTAATGAAATCTGATTCCTAAAGATATCATTTGAAATGGAATGTGGATGTAGGGGAGGGAGATATTTACAGATTATTGTATCGGTTTTTTTCCCGCAGAGCACACCAAGGATACGCGGAGAGCGCAAGAATTTAGAAATATGTTTTTGGGTTTTCTTAACCGCAAAGTGCACAGAGGTTTACGCGGAGAGCGCAATTTTTTGTTAACCTTATTTCTTGGTCATTATGTTTGAAGTTTGATAATAGATCATGTTATTAAAAAATTGTAAGGGCGAAAAATCTTTCGCCCTTACTATCATAAAATCAAATCTTCTCAGTTACTGAGCCGCATTTAAGCATTTTATCTCCGAAATAGGGGTTTCTAATTTCTTCTGATAAACTCAACCAATTTGCACCTGTATTTCCATTTGCCATTGGGCAATGCTGTAGGAACAAGTTTCCTGAAGTGAGCTCACTGTTTTTTGCTAAGGTGATCATCTGTTCAGAAAGACTGTCAAACGAATCTCTTTGGATTTTTGTGTCTGTACTTGCTGCTATTTTCTGCACGTCAGCTTTGATTGCATTGAATTTTTGATCAACCAAAAGTGCTTCTAACTTTTTAGCTTCTGCACTTACTTTATCACCGTCGGTAGCTACCAAAGCATCCTTCATAGCTAAGTAAGCATTGAAGATTTTTGTGGTTGATTCATCTTTAAAAGCCACTGGAGTTGCTTTAGCTACGTCGGTAGATGCGACTTCGTGCATTTCATGATTCTCTGCACCATCCATTTGAGATTGGTCTTCTGTTGATTTACTAGAGCAAGCAACGGAAAGCACAAGTGCTAAGCTAAGGGCAATAGGAGTTCTTAGATTTTTCATTTTTGATAGGTTTTTGTTTTTTTTATTTAAAAAGGTTAATAGAAATTTATTTAATTAAATAGCTGATTTTTTTCCAGATAGACCTAATCAACTTGCATTATATACACTTGAAATGGGTTGCTCTTTCTCATTTATTCCGCATTGACTGCATCAAAGGATATCTGCGTTTTGTCCCATGAGATAGAGATTGTAGTTGTTTTAGTGTCTTTTTCCTTTACTTCGAACCTTAAAGCCTCGACTGTTTCATTTAAAGTTTCAGGCTTTACCTTAAATCGAATTACATCTTTGCTTTGATCATAATCATCAGCTAGATGCATGTCCCAAACCTGATTGAGGATGACCGTCCATTCATTTTCTCCAGGTATGGTGAAAAAACCATATTTGCCAGCTGCTATTGTTTTACCATTTATAGTTACAGGCTTATCAAACTTGATGGAAGTCGCTTTATGAGCCCCAGTTACCCATACTTCATTCATGGCAACTAATCCACCAAAAACCTGTCTTCCTCTGACGCTCGGGGATGAATAATCAACGTGAATGTGATTGCCACCAGTCATTGCCATTGCTTCGGTACGAGGACTTTTGGAAGCTTCTGGCTTGGGCGTGTGTTCGGAATGATCCATTGTTGTGGAGTCCATATTGCTCATGTCATGATCCTCATGTTGGTTGGATTTTTCGGATGAGCAGGCTACAGTAGCTAGGATACTGATTGCTAAGAGGTACTTTTTCATATGAGATGGGTTGGAGTTTATATTTATTTAAGTTGTCTTTTTAATAACTGAGCGTTTAAAGCCACTATCACTGTACTTAAGCTCATCAGCACTGCACCAATTGCAGGGCTGAGGATAATGCCAGCACCTGCTAAAACACCAGCAGCCAGTGGGACGGCCACAATATTATAGCCGGCTGCCCACCACAAATTCTGAATGATTTTTTTATAGGTAGCCGTACCAAAAAGAATCAAATTCGAGATATCCTGAGGATTGCTATTTACTAAAATAATATCTGCCGTCTCTGCGGCTACATCAGTTCCTGAACCGACAGCAATTCCAACGTCTGCCTGAGCCAATGCAGGAGCATCGTTGACCCCGTCACCGGTCATGGCAACAAATTCACCTTTGGCTTGAAGATCCTGAATGATTTTTTGCTTATCCTCAGGCAAAACTTCTGCATAATAGTCGTCTAATCCCAGTGAAGTGCTAACTGCTTTTGCTACCATTTCATTGTCACCTGTAGCCATCACCACTTTGATTCCTTGCTTCTTTAGGGTATCGATCGCAGCTTGTGATTCGGGTCTGATTTCGTCGGATAAGGCAAGATATCCAAGAATTTCACCCTCTTGAAGCAGAAATACTACTGTTTCAGAATCATCCTTGAATGCACCTACGGGTTGGTCGAGACCTTGCTCTTTCAGCATGCCTGGGCTCACTATGGACATTTGTTTTCCATTTAAAGTGGCTTTTATCCCTTTGCCAGTGATGTTTTGGAAATTGGTTGGCTCGCTGAGTTTCAGATCCAACTCTTTGGCTTTCCGCAAGATTCCTCCAGCAATGGGATGTTCAGAACTACTTTCCAAAGATGCAGCTAGCTGAAGCATCTCATCCTTGGTCAAAGTGGAATCCAAACTTTCGTACCGTGTCACTCCAAAATCTCCTTGAGTGAGCGTGCCAGTCTTA
The DNA here is from genome assembly GCF_002150505.1 of Algoriphagus ratkowskyi. Lineage (GTDB taxonomy): Bacteria > Bacteroidota > Bacteroidia > Cytophagales > Cyclobacteriaceae > Algoriphagus > Algoriphagus ratkowskyi. The sequence continues at coordinate 89,702 of NZ_MSSV01000019.1, read as the reverse complement.
TCAAAAATAATGGTGCTGATCTTTCTGGAGTTTTCGAAGGCTGTGCGATTTCTGATTAATAAACCCCGTTTAGCACTTTCAGAGGTGGAAATAGCCACTACCAGGGGAACGGCTAAGCCCAACGCATGAGGACATGAAATAATCATTACCGTGACCATCCGTTCAAGTGAATACTCAAGATCTTTTCCGATGGATAACCATACGATTAGCGTGATAATTCCAGAAGCGATTGCGATATAAAACAACCAGCCTGCAGCTTTATTAGCTAAATCCTGAGTTTTGGATTTACTTTCTTGGGCAGTTTTCACCAGGTCAATTACTTTAGAGAGAAAAGTATCCTCCCCAATGTGCTTCACCTTGATCTTAAGTGCGCCGTTGTCGTTGACAGATCCTCCGATCACTTCCTGACCTTTGGATTTGGATACAGGTTTAGATTCACCGGTTAGCATGGATTCGTTTACATGACTTTCGCCTTCGATCACCTCGCCATCGGCTGGGATTTTTTCTCCTGGTTTCACCAGAATAATATCTCCACCTTTTAATTCTTCAACAGGGATCTCCTTGCTATTTCCTTCACTATCGATCAGTCTGGCTTCGGAAGGCATCATTTTCGCTAGCTCTTGAAGTGCGTTGGAAGCACCCATGACTGACTTCATTTCAATCCAGTGACCCAGAAGCATGATATCGATCAGACTTACTAGTTCCCAGAAGAAGATTTTCCCCCCTAATCCAAACACCACGGCCGAGCTGTAGAAATAGGCTACCGATATTGCCAAAGCTATCAGCGTCATCATTCCCGGTTTTTTTTGCTTAATCTCTGAGACGAGCCCTTTCAGGAATGGCCAACCTCCGTAAAAGAAAACAAATGTAGAAAGTGCGAATTGGATATAGCGATCTCCAGGAAAAGTCAATTCGTAGCCCAGCATCTCCTGAATCATCGGAGCCAAGACAATGATCGGAATCGTAATGATCATGGACACCCAAAATCGTTTTTTGAAATCCTCAATCATATGACCATGATGTGTCGAATGATCCTGATGATTCATTTTCTTTTTCGTTGCCGATTGCTCTACTGGTCGATGATCAGAATGATGATGAGATGAATGATCCATAGTATTCTTATTTGATTGTGTATCAACCTATATATTAAAACCGAACTGTCAGTCCACCACCAGCGCCAAAGCGATTGTCGTAGCTTCCCATGACGGAGAAGTTTCTGGAAAAAATATAACTCGCACCTGCTGACCAGGTAGTTTCACCTTTGTAATTTGAGTTTTCACCAGACTCAGGAAGTGTATTAGTTAATCCAAAGTCCATTTGGTACTCATAGCTTCCGAATATGCTGGTACGAGGGAAAATCATGATTTCTCGATTGATTCTAAACTCTGGTCGGAGTTTGCTATCCAGTCTTACATCCAGGTTGAATAGGTAAGGGGTGAGGAATCGAATACCAACTACAGCAGTGGTGCTGATTTCATCCAGACTTTTTTCGATTTCATTTTCCATATTTACCCCAGCAAAGACTCTGAAATAGTCATAGAGATATCGCTCGTAACTTACTTCTGCCTCAAAATTCCGGTTATATCCATATTCAGCATTCAGATTGAACTGATTTCGTATGTTAGAGGACATCAGGTTTACTTCCGTCATGTGCGATGCGATTTCTGCTGAACCCCAGTTGAAATATTCATCACTTTCTTTGATGAGTTTCTTAAGTGGGAATTCCTTCATTCTCGGATCTCGTGGCGTATCATAAGAGAAAACTCTTGCCATACCACCCATCATGTGGTAAAGCACATGACAGTGAAAAAACCAATCTCCTTCTTCTGTTCCTTCAAATTCTATAGTGATCTTCTGCATTGGCGGAACGTTCACGGTATGCTTTAATGGTGAATATTCTCCCTTGTCATTAATGACTCTGAAGAAATGCCCATGTAGGTGCATAGGATGATGCATCATCGTGAGGTTGTTCAACGTGATTCGGGTCACTTTTCCGCCTTCGATCTTGATCTTATCCGCTTCAGCCAGTGGTACGCCATTCATACTCCAGATGTATCGCCACATGTTTCCAGTAAGGTTTAGCAATACTTCATTTACTGGTTCATCGGCTGGAAAATTTGTTTTTTCAGGTGATTTGAGGTAATCGTAATTGTATTCGGCAAACATATCCATACCTGGCATTTTGTCCGTGGATTTTTCCATATCCATTTTATGATCCATTTCCATAGGTTTATTCATAGGATCATTGTGGTTCATTTTAGAATGATCCATGCCTTGCATAGCAGCTTTCTTAGAAGAATCACTGGTGCTTTTCTCCTCCATATTCATCTTGGAATGATCCATTTTCATATCAGACTTCTCCATCTTGGAATGATCCATTTTCATGTCCTTATGATCCATATTGTCCATGTTCATTGAATCATCCATCTGCATTCCCCACTTATTCATCATTTCTTTAGGCTCTTCTTCGGATGGTTTAAACTTCATGGCAGGTGCACCCATCTTCATGTCCATCTTTGCCATTTTCATCATCATTCCAATTTTGTCAGGACGAGGAACATCCGCTGCAGCCAGAACATCTCCTTTTCCTAGGAAAGCAGAAGTTTGTCCCGAACCATCTTGTACAGTAGCTCTGATTTCTATTTTTCCAGAATCAGGAATTGTGACAATGAAATCGTAGGTTTCGGCGATAGCTATGAAAGTCTTATTGTGAGCGACAGGAACCACATCCAGACCGTCAGCAGAAACAAGCAATGGTTCTTCTCCACCGAATGTTAACCAGAATTGAGAGGAGGCCGCACCGTTGATCATGCGTACACGAACTTTGTCCCCAGGTTTGTAATCAGGATACTGTGTAGTCTCTTGACCATTATTCAGGAAAGCATTGTAGTAGATATCTGCAATGTCAGCTCCCTCCATTCTCTGTTTCCAGAAATTTATCTGAGCACCAAAGCCTCCACGGCCAATCACTTGATTCAGCGGAGTGGCAGTTCCCTTTTTAATATTGTACCACTCATTTCCTCGCTTTAGATTGCGCAAAACATTCATTGCCTTTTGATTGGTCCAATCAGAAAGTAGAATGACCAAATCTGAATCATATTCCAAAGTTTTTTCCTTCGGTTCAATCACGATAGAGCCATAAACGCCGCTTTGCTCTTGTAGCATAGTATGGGAATGATACCAATAAGTGCCGGATTGGATCAATGGAAACTCATATTTCTGAGTTTCACCTGGGTGAATAGGAGGGGTAGTGAGATAAGGTACACCATCAAAGAAATTTGGAAGTAAAATTCCATGCCAGTGCACGGAAGTTTCCACATCCATTTCATTTTTGACATAAATGACCGCGTAGTCGCCTTCCTTAAAAGTAAGTGTAGGACCAGGAATCCCATCATTCACCGTCATTGCTGGCACAGGCTTTCCTGCCTTCGAGACCATTTCTTGTTTTAATATGAGCGTGTAAGTAGAAGTATCAGTGGGAGCCTCTTGTGCGTAGCTAGTCGCAAATCCTAAAACCATAAAGGCTAGGAAGGCGACTGGTATAAATAGTAGATATAGTTTAAATCTCATGTTTAATTATTTATTGGATTCCAGTCTATTAATCATCGCTTTCATTTGGGCGATTTCCTTTTTTTGTGCTTCGATGATATCTTGAGCCAATTTCTGTGCTTCCGGATCTTTCAAATGTGCTTTTTGACTTACCATTATAGCTGATGAGTGATGAGGAATCATCGCTTTCATCCATTGTACATCAGCAATCATCGTTTGATTTCTGAGCATAGACAATGTGCCAAAGAAGATGATCAACGCACTTCCTATGATCAAATAATTGGCTTTTTTATTTTCATACATCCCCCACATAAATAGCATCATGGTAACTGCCATAGCGGAAATCATCAAAATGGTCATGTAAGTTCTGGTGGTGCTAAGCATGACATGATCGAAAATGTCAGCATTTAAAAACATCACTCCATACATGATGACAAAAGAAACTGCCATCATGATTGCGAATTTTTGATAGGATTTACTTTTCATGGTTTGGTTGTTTAGATGTTAGTTATTGGATATCTGTTATTGGTTTTCGAAGGACTTATGTGCGAATTGCCTACACAATACTCCCTACTTCTATATCAAAACCTTCGAGGTTGAAAAGAGACCTCAATGGTTATCCACTGACTAATGATTATGTTCTCCAGAACTAGCTACAGGTTTTGTGCCAGCCAAGTCCATAACTGGTTGACCCTTAAGATAAGTTGCCTTCACTTCCCCGCATGTAAGCATGGATTGCCCATAATAAGGGTTCCGAATGTCAGAAGATTCACTCAGCCAATAAGCTCCTTTGTTATCAAAAGCCATCGGGCAAAATTCCTTATATACCTTGTCTTTCGTCAGTCCAAAGGTTTCTGTCAAATCAAGAAATGCCTGTGAAAGTGGTGCAAAATGCGATCGCTGCTTTTCGATATCAGTTTCTTTTGATATCATTCCCGAAGCTTTTGAGACCTCACTCATAATGGACATCCATCGATCATGAGCTGCACCTTTCACCAAATTCATATCAACTTTTGATAGGCTACTTTGTACTGAAGCGGCTGCTTTTTGAGTGGCTGATGCATCGTCATTAACTAAACTGTTTTTGACTTTAAAATATTCCTCAGTCAACTGAGTCAACTGGGATTGGAAAGCAGGAGAAACTTCCACCGTCTTCTTGACAGGTCTATTCATCATGCTGTAACCTCCAGCTAACTGAGAAGCAGCATCAATCGCAAAGACGCCATTGGTTACTATCTCTTCTCCAACCTCCAATCCAGCCTCTACAGCGTACATATCACCCATTTTTGAGCCAATGGTAATTTCACGCATTTCAAAGGTTGGGTATTCGGAGTTTGGAACTTTTACATAAACGATTGATCGCTTTCCCGACCAAAGTAAAGCAGTTCGGGGAATGGCAATACCGCTTTTTTGTCCTTTAGCATTCGTCTTTATTTTTGCATTGACAAACATCTCTGGTAGAAGTTTTCCTCCAGGATTGGCTATCTCAGCACGCAGAGAAGCAGCTCTTGTATTTGGATTTAATATGGGGTCGATGTAAGTGACCTTAGCTGTAAAGGTTTGCCCTGGTATGCCAGCCACCTCAAATGATATTGGATTGCCGATTGCTACCAATGGTAAGTCTGATTCATAGGCATCGAGCATTACCCAGATTTTATCAAGGTCAACAATACTGAATAGCACTGTTCCAGTACTCACATAATCGCCAACTGAAATATTCCGCTGAGTCACTATGCCACTTCGTTCGGCCAATACATCAAATTCTGTTTTAGTCGTTCCAGAAGTTTCAATGCTTGAAATTTGTGCATCTGACAATTTCCATAGTCTCAACTTTTCGCGAGCCGCTTGGTACAATTCGGGAAATACTGACCTCGTTTTTGCTGCCTCAAGCAGCTCCTTTTGCGCCGTGACCAACTCAGGGGAATAAATGGTGGCTAAGAGTTGACCTGCTCTTACTTTTTCTCCGGTAAAGCTCACATTCAGCTTTTCAATTCTTCCTGGGAATTTTGCCGTTACTGAAGCATTTTGACGCTCATCTGCTTGGATTTTTCCAGTTAATCGAAGTTCTCCATCGCTGTTCATTCCACCTACAATAGAGGTTTGCACATTGGCCATGGCAACAGCTTCTGGACTCATCTCATGAGCCAAAGGATTGGTATTGCCAGAGGATTTTCCTGTAGTCATTGGGATCAGATCCATGCCACAAATCGGACAATCTCCAGGTTCGTTTAATTTAATCTGTGGGTGCATGGAGCAGGTCCAGATTTGATTAGCTAAAGCCTCCACTCCGTGATTGTGTTCTGCATCAGTAGTTTCAGGTGCAGATGGACTGATCAGCCATCCAATCGTGATCCCGAGGATAAACAGCAATCCTCCAAATAGGTATAACTTTCTTGTTTTAGTTTCCATGAGATTAATTTGAATAAGGTTGAATTCCGGTAGCTGAAAGCATATCGAGCATGGCTAGGGAAGTATATTGTCTTGTGATTGCAGCAATTTTCGAAAACTCGTAATCAAGCACCAATTGCTGAGCTCTGAGCACTTCTTCGAAATCTTGCCCATTGGTAGCATAAGATGTCAGTAACAGACTGAGGCTTTGCTTTGCCAACTCGAGTTGTTGTTCGTAGAGTTTGACCTTTCGATTGGCATCTTCGAGATCTCGGAAGGATTTTGCCCAAGCGATCTCCAATTGATTCAAGGTGTTTTCTTTCTTATATCGCACGGACTCTTGAAGTAATTCTGCTTCCTTGATTCGTGCATTGGTCTTTTTGCGGTAGATAGGTAGAGTCATTGTGACCATCGGCATGAACATGTCATCGCCACCCATAGGCATTCCATTCTCAATGCGAGGTTTAAAAGGCATGTAATTCACACCTGCACCAAACATTGGTCTACCGTCTAGCCTGGCCATTTGCTTTTGCGATTCCAGTGCAGAGAGCTCTGCATCATACATAGCTATCATAGGATTGTTAGAACTGATGCTATCAAGAATGGCCTGTTTTTCCAGATTCATGGCAAATGGAAGCAAAGGTTCAGGATTGGAAATTTGTGAATCTCGATCCACATTCATCAGCTTATTTAATTCAATTTCCAGCGGCTCTTTATTTGACTTTAGTAATTCCAGATCATTTTCCAAGGCATTGATTTGTAGTCGAATTCGAAGTACGTCTGTCATGCCGGGCCCTGTGGAACCCATTGCCGCGGGTGAAGCCATAGCAGGAGCCTTTGCCTGATTGGACATTCCTTCAGGTTGGTTTCCCATCGTATTCATTCCTCCTGAACCGGTGGAGAAACTAGCACTTGGAGCAGATGCCATAGGAGAAGAATTAGAGCCTGCAGATGAATTCGCTGCGCTTTCAAAACGGATCAGCGCCATTCTTTCATACTGCTGAAGAATCTTTAGATTTTCTTCCGTGATTCTAATTTCCTGCTCTAATTCTGCCAAAGCATACCAAGTTGTTTTGACTTGATAGAAGAGGTTGTTTTTAGCATCTAGGAAAAGTTGGTATCTGGCCAATGCCATTTGATCCGCCTCAGATTCCTGCGCTTTGAGCATTCCAAACCATGGAAACATTTGCATCAATTGAACATCCGCTTGTTGGATTCCCATCAGGCGCATCATAGGCTGAAGAAAAATCCCAACTTGTAATTCTGGGTCTGGCAGACTTACCTGGTTTCCCCGCTCCGAAGCAGCTAGGTATTCATTATAATAGGCTTTGAGTTCAGGATTATTTTCTGCGGCCTTGATCAAGTGATCTTCTAGACTTTGCGCTAGCGAAATCTGAGTGACTCCTGCTAAAAGCATGATCAATGAGAGTAGCTTTTTCATGTGTTTATAATTTGATTTTTATTGGCCACATGGAATCTCGCAGGGCTTAGAATCATCTCGGTGTGTGACTCTGGAGTCATGCTCGATTTCATAGGGTTATAATTTCTTGTTTTTTAATTTTCGCTCAGCCCACCAGCTATAAAGCACCGGGACAAGGAAAAGTGTGATCAACTCAATCGTCATTCCCCCAAAAGAAGGAATCGCCATAGGAATCATAATATCGGAACCTCTACCTGAAGAGGAGAGTACTGGAATCAAGGCCAAGAGGGTAGTGGCAGTAGTCATTAGACATGGAAGCACACGCTTGCTACCTGCTTCCAAAACCGCTGCTCGAATCTCTTTGACAGTTTCTGGTTTACGGGTTTCAAAACTTTGCTTCAAATATGAGGCGACCACCACACCATCATCTGTAGCAATGCCGAACAAGGCAATAAAGCCTACCCAGACAGCAACACTGAGATTGTAATTCTTCATTTGGAAGAGCTCTCGCATTTCTGTTCCGAAGAAAGAGAAATTGAGAAACCAGTCCTGACCATAAAACCAGAGCATCAAGAATCCACCAGAAAAGGCCATCGCAATCCCTGAAAACACAAATATTGTGGTGGAAATTGACTTAAACTGAAAGTATAGAATTAGGAAAATTGCAATCAAACAGAGCGGAACAACAATGGCTAAGCGCTGCTCAGCTCGTAATTGATTTTCGTAAGATCCAGAAAAGACATAACGAACTCCGGAAGGAACAATAAGTTCACCAGAGTCGATTTTGCTCTTTATGTAGCGTTGAGCGTCTTCGACTACGGTAACTTCTGCAAAGCCTGGCATTTTGTCCAAAAGCACAAAGCCAACCAGAAAGCTATTTTCCCCTCGAATCATATCTGGTCCAGCTCTATAAGTAATATTTGCCAGTTGCCCGAGCGGAATATAATTTCCAAGCGGAGTAGGAACCTGAATGCTTTCGATTGCTGCCGGATCATCCCGGAATTCACGAGCATAGCGAACACGGATCGGATATCGCTCGCGACCTTCGACGGTAGTACTCAATTTCATTCCACCAATGGCAGTTTCAATAAAGTCTTGCACATCGACTACATTCATTCCATATCTGGAGATTTGCTCTCGATCAATGTCAAGTTCTAGGTAAGGCTTGCCCACAATTCGATCTGCAAATACCGCTTCCTTCTTCACGGAAGGCACTTCCTTGAGGTATTGCTCTAGCCTCATTCCAAACGCTTCAATGGTCTGAAGGTCTGGTCCGTAAACTTTAATACCCATCGGAGCACGCATGCCCGTTTGGAGCATCACCAGTCTCGTCTCTATCGGCTGAAGTTTAGGTGAAGAAGTGACTCCAGGAATATCTATGACAGAAATTATTTCATCCCAGATGTCATCAGGAGATTTGATTTCTGCTCGCCACTGACGGAAATATTCTCCGTCTTCATCAGCAATTAGGTTGTCACTTTTGACTTTGCTTGGGGTATTTAGGCTTGGATCGTAGGGTTCACCCGATTTCAATTCATAGAAACCATCCTTATTGACTTTGAATCGACTTCTATTTCCATTCGCATCGGTCGCATATTCCGATTTATAGTTGATCGTATTTTCAAACATGGAAATAGGTGCAGGATCGATGGCAGTCTCTGCCCGGCCTGCTTTTCCAACCACCATATCCACTTCAGGAATAGCAGTGACAAGCATATCCAACCGTTGAAGGACTTCCTTATTCTCTGCCAATCCAGAGTGCGGCATAGTCGTCGGCATCAATAGGAAAGAGCCTTCATTGAGTGAGGGCATAAATTCTTTTCCCAATCCCGGAAAGCTATGAGTCATACCTGACCAGAATCCTGTGGCACGAAGATTCCATCCAATTCGGTCGGCTGAATTAGAGAAAACCCCAAATACTCGATCAAAACCTAACCAGACATTAATACCCAAAAGGAAAATTACAATGGGTAGGATTAAAAATTTGCCTTTATTATTGAGACACCAAAGTAGAATCCGCGGATAGAAGCGAAGGAAAATGGAGAAAGTAACTAAGACCATACCGATGATCAAGGCAATGAATATAAAGTTGATCAACAAACTATTCGAAACTCCCAGTGGAAGCCATTTGATAGTTAGTAACCAAGAAATCGCAATCACCGTAATTCCAACTCGGATATAATCCTGATAAGATTCAAGTCGCTCTGGATAATAGTGGATTAGTAAGTTTGCTACTCCAAAAGCAAAAAGCACCCAGCCTGCCCAAGAGTAAACTGTAAAGGCAACGATTGGTCCCAGAATCACCAATGCGATATTCAAGTAAAGACTTCTTCGTTTGCTAGCACTTTTCATGGAAAAAATCCAATGAGAAAAGGCTGGCATTATCAGCAAAGTGAAAATCAAAGCTGATATCAATGCAAAAGATTTGGTGTAGGCTAATGGTCCAAACAGTTTGCCTTCGGCCGCTTGAAGTGTGAATACCGGCAGAAAGCTGACAATGGTTGTACTTACTGCAGTAAGTATTGCCGAAGCTACTTCAGAAGTAGCCAAGTACACAGTCTTCATTTTCGACTCACCTTCAGGAGCCTCTTCAAGGTGCCGGAGAATATTTTCATTTAGAATAATCCCCAAATCCACCATGGTCCCAATAGCTATGGCAATACCTGAAAGTGCCACAATATTGGCATCAACCCCGAAGTATTTCATGAAAATAAAACACATCAGCACGGCCAACGGCAATAATGCAGAGATCAGGAATGAAGCTCGGAGATTAGAGACCATCACTACGATTACGATAATAGTAATCAGGATTTGGAGGGAAATGGCTTCGTAAAGTGTACCGAGTGTCTCGAAAATCAATCCTGAGCGATCGTAAAAGGGAACTATTGTGACTTTGGAAACCCGTCCATCAGCCAAGGTTTTGGAAGGTAGACCCTCAGAAAGTTTCTCGATTTCGGATTTTACACCTTGGATCACAGCCAGTGGATTGTCTCCATATCGAGCGATCACAACTCCACCTACAGCTTCAGCACCTGATTTATCCAAGATCCCGCCCATATTTCTGACTTGGGGACCAATGTTTACTTTGGCCACATCCCTGATCCGGATTGGGACATTATCAGTTACTTTGACTACTGCCTGATCCAGGTCGGAGAGTTCTTCGACATAACCCAAACCTCGGACGAAATAATCCACTCGATTAACTTCGATTGTATTTGCGCTGACGTCCAAATTGCTTTTTCGGACTGCCTGCATCACATCCATAAGTGTCACACCATAGGCCTTCAGGGCTGTAGGATCTACATCCACTTGATATTCTTTGACATAACCACCTACTGAAGCTACTTCAGAAACTCCTTCAACTGCTGTCAGTGAATAGCGGATGTAATAGTCTTGAATGCTTCGTAACTCATGAAGATCCCAACCTCCTGCAGGATTTCCGTCCGCATCGCGACCTTCAAGCGTGTACCAAAATACTTGTCCTAGCGCTGTCGCATCAGGTCCGAGCTTGGGTTGAACTCCCTCAGGAAGAAGTCCAGCTGGTAGGGAATTGAGTTTTTCTAAAACCCTAGAACGACTCCAGTAGAATTCAGTATCCTCATCGAAAATGATATAGATACTGGAAAAACCAAAAGCAGAACTGCTACGGACACTCGTCACTCCAGGCAAACCAAGAAGTGACGTGGTGAGGGGATATGTGATTTGGTCTTCTACATCCTGAGGAGATCGCCCCATCCATTCTGTGAAGACTATTTGTTGGTTTTCACCTATATCAGGAATCGCATCCACAGGGACAGGATTTCTTGGGAGAATCCCTGTTTCCCAATTAAAGGGAGCGGTAATAATACCTCCGGCGATAATTAGCAGAAGGAGAAGTACAGTTACGAGTTTATTTTCAAGAAAAAACTTGATAATGGAATTAAGCATGATTTAATCCTGGTAAAAGGAGAAACTAGATAGAAAAGGCTAAGAGGTTGATTACCACTAGCTAAAAAGAGGTCGAACGACCTATTACCAGGAAATATTAAATCAAGAATGATTGGAAAAGGATGACAAAATCCTTTTCAGTCGGGGGAGGAATAAAGAAGGAAAATTGCTGCTCTGACGAAGTAGTTGGAGCAATTCCGAAAATAAATGTTTGGGTAAATGCTGCAATAAAAATATGGTGAGCAGCGCCAATTTTTACAATTTTAAGGTTTTGGTCAGCGTCATTGTGAACCAATTCAAATTGATTTTGGCAGCATTCATTGGCAAATTTAAAGTCTACATGTTCCGAAGTGGAAGATTGCTGATGATTATTCATTCCACAATCCAGATGCTTTACTGCTAAACCAAATTCCGCCATCATTTCCGATCCCATACAGATATGGGTACTCTTAGCCATTCCAATGCTTGAGAGCATTAATAGAAGTGCGAGCGCTATGGAGATTTGCTTTTTCAATCGGGTAAAGTTACGGAATTGTTAGGGAAGGGTTTGTTTTTATCTCTTATAATATAGAAAAGAAATTTGATAATGGTATTACTTTAATTCATTGTGTGAGTTAATTATTGGATTTATGAGCTAGATTTTGAGTGATTATATAGCCTAAACCACCGTTTATTTTTCAATCCACAGTTTCAAAGTACAAATGATAATGCTTGCTACATCCGGGGTTGAATGCAGCAGTACAGTTTGGGCAGGTGTTTCCACTAGCCTGGTAATCTGCGATTGTCAATTCCGATCCACAGACTCCACATAAAATCGCCTTGGTATCGAATTCGGCTTTTGGCCAAACTTGAGGCTTGTGATCCGCTTCTTCCTCATGGCAAGAAAAGCATGGATAATACTTCTCGCAGCATTTAAACTTGATAGCAATCACATCCAAATCCGAATGCCAGTGCTGACAGCGAGTCTGGTTATCGACGGTTTTTCCGTAGACATTGACTCCTTTGATGCTGGACTTTACGAGGGGAAGGAGTGGAGCTTGCTGGGCCATAGCTTGGCTGGAAAAGAGTACCAGAATAAAAAGGAGGAGTGTCTTCATGACGTGTTTTTTTGTATTACTAAATCCTTTAAAAGTGGAAAGTTATACATTGAATTTGCAACTTATGATATAAAATCTATGAAATTGAGATTCAAAGCAGATGTCTCAGCATGACAGATCTTCGAATAGTTGGGATTAATCTATTTAGATATATTGCAAAGAACATTGGAATTAAATCAATGTCGATATTAACTTAATTAAATGTATAAAATAAGAATATGGCTGATTTCTAGATATCAGACCTTTGTTTCTAGTATAGCCTTCATTCCTGGACTGATAAGTTTAGGTTTTTTAATCTTGGCAGTCTTAGTGATAACTTTTGATTTTTCCGGAGCAGGTCTGCAATTAAAATCAGACATTCCTTGGTTATCAATCCAGGATCCTTCTACTGCTCGAAGTATCCTAGGAGCAATAGCTGGAGGAATTATCTCTCTTACAGTATTCAGTTTCTCGATGGTAATGATTGTTCTCAGTCAGGCTGCATCGCAAATGAGTAACAGGGTCTTGGATAAGCTGATCGGAAACCGATTTCAGCAGATTGTTCTTGGGATTTACATCGGAACAATCATATATACTTTTTTCCTATTCATCACGATTCGCGAACAGGAAGAATCTTTTCAAATCCCTTCTCTCAGTATTTTTTTACTGACCATCATCACCGTATTAGATGTTTTCATCTTCATATATTTCCTTCACTACATCACTCAGTCTGTAAAATACAATGTCATTATAGATAGAATCAAAAAATCGACTTTTGATGGGATGAAGAATTTCTGCGGTGCAAAGATTGAAGTGGAGCAACAACCTCATTTTGCAGGGCTATCTTTAATAAGAGCCTCATGCTCTGGTGTTTTTGAAGGTTTTGTTGACAATGAAATGAAGGGTTTCTTATCAGAAAATAAGTGCAGTATGCTTGCTAGTTTTCCTATGGGCACCTACATTCTCCGAGGGCAGCCTATTCTAAAATGTAGTCGACACTTGGATGATAGTCAGATGGAACAAGCAGTGTTGGGGATAATAATTAGTGATCAGGAATCCATGGTACGGAACTATGAATATGGATTTAGACAACTCTCGGAGATTGCTTTAAAAGCCCTAAGTCCAGGTATTAATGACCCCGGGACTGCCATAATAAGTTTTAGAGCCATGATAGATTTATTTGGATTTAGAGCTTTGCACTTTCCGCCGTCCACACTTTCGGTAGAAGAGACTTCTTTTGTAATTCATCGTAGCGAATTGAGTTTTGATGAATTATTTGAAAAGGCGGTGTACCCAATCTGGGACTATGGAAAAGAGGATAGAATGATTAGGCATGAGTTTAAATTATTGCTGGAGCAACTTCTATTAGTAACGGCATCAACACCCGTCAAAACCCTTCTTTTGGATGTAGATAAAAAATTGGAGGAGAAATAAAATTTATTCTTCAGTCTATAGATGCCTTAAAAATGCATCTGGGTTATTCAGAAAGTTTTTAAGAATGGTGAAATGCTCCGTTTCCTCATAACTGACTTTCTGGATTTGATCTCCAAACTGAAATATAGTTGCTTTTGGAAGAGTCATTAGGATAGGGGAATGAGTAGCGATGATAAACTGGCAGCCGTGATTCTCTGCCAGATTTTTGATCAGGGAGAAAAGTGCCAATTGCCGCTGAGGTGAAAGTGCTGCTTCAGGTTCATCGATCAGATAGATACCTTCCGCTTGCAATCTCCCTTCTAGCACTTTCAAAAATCCCTCGCCATGAGAAACTTCAGTAAGGTTTCCATACTTTCTAATGAGTGCTTCCTTTTGGCCCAGAATCGATCCAACAGCAAGTTTTAGACCTGTGCCGCTCAATCGTTTCTCAAAATCCACTATATCTCCTTGCATCTCACGGTCCATGTTTTGAAGTCGCTTGACAAATCCAAAGTAATCCTCAGCTCTGAAGAAAAATCCACGAAAGGCTTTCTCATTCCAGAACGTTTTGATTTGCTCACCATAGCTTTTTACTCCATCAAGCGTCTGGTCACTTTCTAGATCTGAACTACCTATCGCAGGTAAGTTGAGCTTTATCGCTAACGCTTTAAGCAAAGTAGATTTTCCCGACCCATTTTCTCCAACAAAAATTGTTACCGGATTTTCAAAAGTCATCGTTTCCAAGTCAGCCAAAGACCGTATCGAAAAGGGAAACTGAGTGCTTCTGCTAGTAGGAAGATCTATTTTCTGAAGGAAGTACACGATACTTAGCTTGATAATTAACCTTCGGGTTCCGATTTATGATGGAACTCGAAGGTTTTGATACTTAATTTCTTAACTATTAATTTACTCTGGTTTTGCAATAAATCCAGCCTTCAACACAGTTTTAAAGACTTCGTCAGCAGTGATTTCTTCAGATTCTACGGTTAGAACTCTGTCTTCACTTTGTAAGTCTACAGACCAGGAATTGATCTTTGGTTCAGCATCTAGAAGAGGAGTGACTTTTGCAAGGCAATTGCCACAAGCGATATTGGTTTTGAATTTTTGAGTTTTCATTTTTATGAATTGTAAAATTTGAAAATTTGAAAATTTGTGTTCTACAGTTATAGGTAGTAAAGTGGTAAAGTCATCTTGTTTCTGTTTTTCTTTTTAATTCTAGAGTCTTAAGTCTTGGGTCTAGATTCATAACCCTTCTACTAAATACTTTTTCCTTTCAAACGAAGGCTATTCAAGACCACCGACACAGAACTTAGTGCCATAGCAGCTCCAGCGATCATGGGATCCAGTAAGAATCCATTAATAGGATAGAGAATTCCTGCCGCAATTGGGATACCAATCAGGTTGTAAATAAAGGCCCAGAATAGGTTTTCTTTAATTCCTCTAACGGTCTGGTGCGATAAATTTAAGGCTTTCGGAATAACTTCCAGATCGGAGGAAATGATCGTCATTTTCGCCACGTCCATTGCAATATCTGAACCATGTCCCATCGCGATACTGACGTCAGCTTGTGCCAAAGCTTCGGAATCGTTTATTCCATCACCGACCATGGCCACAACTTTACCTTTTGCTTGAAGTTCTTTGACGAAATCCGACTTGTCTGAAGGCATAACCTCGGCTTTATAATCCGTCAATCCCACTTCCTGGGCCACTGCGGCCGCTGTCTGCTGATTGTCACCAGTGAGCATATAAACGGCAATTCCCTTTTCTTTTAGCTTTTGGATGGCTGATTTTGAACTTGGTTTGATCACATCCGAAATGGCAATTAAAGCAAGTACAGCTATTTCATTGGCAAAGAAAATAACTGTTTTGGCTTCGTTACTCCATTTTTTGGCGAGTTCCTTTAACTCAGGATTAACCACAATTCCATTTGCCTCGATCAGTTTTGCATTTCCTACTACGAATTTTTGCTCAGCTATATTTTTTGCTTCTACACCTTTTCCTGTCAAGCTCTGAAAATCTTTAATAGCTTCAGCTTTAAAACCTTCTTCGCTTAACTTTTTGCTTACAGCATCTGCAAGCGGATGTTCTGACTTAGACTCAATCGCAAGCAGGATGGGAGCAAACTCAATCTTATTCTCCTCACTTCCCCAATTGATGTTCGAAACAGTTGGTTTTCCTGCTGTAATAGTTCCTGTTTTGTCCAGGATAATAGCGTTGACTTTATGAGCTATTTCCAAACTTTCAGCGTCCTTGATCAGAATATTGTTTTCGGCACCTTTACCTATTCCTACCATGATGGCAGTAGGAGTTGCTAAGCCAAGTGCACATGGACAGGCGATTACCAGCACAGCGACAGCATTTAGAATTGCATGCGATAAAGCATCATCTCCACCAACAATCATCCAAACAGCGAAGGTCAAGATTGAAATTCCAATCACTGTAGGTACAAAAATAGATGCGATTTTATCCACCAATTTTTGGACTGGAGCTTTGCTTCCTTGGGCTTCCTGTACTCTTTTGATGATTTGTGATAGTAATGTTTCACTTCCTACTTTCTCTGCAGTGAAGTGGAAACTTCCTTTTTGATTTATGGTACCGGCAAAGACTTGCTCATTTTCTGATTTCTCCACAGCTATTGGTTCACCGCTGATCATGCTTTCATCCACAAAGGAACTTCCTGATAGTACTTTGCCATCTACAGGAATCTTCTCTCCTGGGCGAACGATGATTTCATATCCTTTTTGAACTTCAGATATTGGGATTTCTTTCTCAACTCCATCAACAATTGCCTTTAAGGTTTTTGGCTGAAGCCCCATTAAATTCTTTAGGGCCGTAGTAGTTTTCGTCTTAGCATTTTCTTCCAGCATTTTACCAAACAGAATGAAGGTAATAATTACCGTGGCTGCCTCGTAATAAACATGCGGTTCAAAGCCACGACTGATCCAAAATTCAGGAAATAACGTGTTGAACAAACTGAAGATAAATGCGATTCCTGTACTTAAAGCCACCAGCGTATCCATATTGACAGTTTTGTTCTTCGCTTGCTTCCATGCGCTGACGAAAAAGCGTCTTCCAAAAACAGTAAGTACTGGAATCGCTAAGGCTAAGGAAATCCATGTTCCAGGTTGCCAATGCATGAAAAACATCCCGATGATAAAGATCGGTAAAGTCAAAATTGCTGCTCCAATTGTGTCCTTTTTCAGCTCTTGGTAATGTTCTTTTTGCTTACTTGAGACCATTTCTTCTACATTCTCTGTCTCTGTAATCAGTCCATAACCAATTGCAGTAAGTGCATTATTTAGACCTTCTGGCGTAATTTCATCAGTGTATTCTACCAAAACGGTACTACTGGCAAAATTTACCTGAGCGGACTTTACTCCCTCTGTATATGTAAGGATTGTTTCCACACTGGCAGCACATGCGGCGCAGGTCATGCCAGTAATGGGGAAAGTTTCTTTATGAAGTGTTTGGGTTGATTCAGCCATGAAATTCTTTGTCTTGATTGGATAGTACAAACTTAGGAAGAGAATGTGAGGGATATGTTATGGAATTTTGGGTAAGAGTTATAAGATTTTGTGATGAAAAATTTTACTCACAGTGGACGCGGAGGGATACGCAGAGAGCGTGACTCCTGTTGTTTTACTACTTCTCCAGAGACTGGACAGATATTACATTACTGGTCCATCGTGAAAGATGCGAAACTTATGAAGTGACTTGATCAGTTACTTAGGGCTATGAAATGAACATTTACTAATTAAAAAATCCTCAGACTCTCATATCCTAAAACATCCACTTTTTTAACCAAAAAAGGCCGGGATTTCCCGGCCTTTTCTATGTTGTTAACAAATTAATTACTCGCTAGCGACGAGTTTCACGTCAAGCTCTACGTCGTCATAGATTAGCTTATCAGCTAGGTTTTCGAAGTATGATCCTGAGCGGAACTTGATGTCATAGTGTGTACGATCAAATGTCAACTTCCCTGTTGCCACTATATTCCCTCCATTCACACTTACAGCCACTGGAAAAGTAACCGGCTTAGTGATGTTTTTGATGGTGAGATCGCCAGTGAGCTGATAGTCTTTGCCATTGCTGGTTTTTGCTTCAGTGATCTTGAAGTTGGATTTGTTGTGTTTTTCTACAGAGAAAAAATCATCCGATTTCAGGTGATCTGTTAGTTTTTTGTTCATACCTGCATCGGTGAGATCTTCAACAGTTAGACTTGTCATATCCATCTCGAAAGTTCCACCGAGGATTCTTCCATTTTGATAATCAAGCGTAGCAGCGGTGATAGGAACTTTTCCATGATGCTGCCCAGTAACTTTTTTGGCTGTCCAAGTGATAGTGCTTTCAGATGTGTTTACCGTGGCTACTTTCGGTGCAACTGAGAAAGCCATGAAGGCTAATGTGAATAGTAAGGTAAAGATTTTCATACGTTATGAGTTTGGTTAATTTAGAAAGCTTAGGAATCGTTTGAATAAAATAAGACGGCATGAATTAACATAAGGTTCTGATATTTACCGGTTTTCAATATGTTTATGTAAGAGGTGTTTTTATGAGTTTGTCGGTAGGAGCGTTGATATATTGAATCGCATTTCAAAGTAGTGTATTCAGATTATTAATTTCTAATTCCTATATTTATCAGGACCCCTTATAGATTTTTAATATGAAAAACATATTTCTTCTTCTCTTTTGCTTTATGACAATTTCTGTTTTTGCACAGCTCCAACCAATTAAATCTGGTGTTTTTCATTGGAATGATTTTGAAGCAAAAACTAATGGAGATCGCCAATCAAGAGCTATACTGCAGGGAGTTTCTACTCATTTGGATTACTTGTCGATGCACGCGACCACCCAAGCGGTAGGGGCAGCACCAAGCACTGCGCATGCTAATGCAGACATAGAGGAACTCGTTATTGTAAAAGAAGGGGTAATGGAAGTGATGATAGAGGGAAATGGTACCATATTGGGGCCGAATGGTGTGCTTTCACTTATGCCTCAACAGATGCATTCTCTCAAAAATGTAGGCGATACACCACTTACTTATTACGTGATCAGATATCGCTCCAAGAAACCAATGAAGATCCAACGAAGCGTGGATTCTGGAGGCACATTGATGATTAATATGGATTCTACCATTTACAAGCCCACAAGCGTAGGAGGAGTTCGATCCTATTTTGATAGGCCAACGGCGATGTGTGAGCGACTAGAAATGCACGTGACAACACTTGATAAAAAAGTGGCTAGCCATGAGCCACATGAGCACGTAGAGACGGAAATTATCCTTATGATCTCTGGAGAAACAGCGCAAATGATCGACGGAAAAGAATATACTGCCAAGGCTGGTGATTTCTATTTCATGGAATCGCAATCAAATCATGGAATTAAAAATACCTCAGATCAGCCCACCACATATTTTGCTTTTAAGTGGAAGTAAGGTGTATAGAGTAGCGCATTTTGTTTGTGATCAACAGAATCTTAAAATTACGCGTGATTTTAAAAAGGAATACTTATTTAAGTAGATAAAAAATCTATCGTGCAATCTAGACGTAGGCTGAGATAATAAAGTGCGTTCTTGTCGTTGAATCATATTTCCTTCATTTTTGTCCCATGAAAAATCTAACACTTGGAGTTTTTTTAGTACTAGTGCAATTCGCTTGTACCACAAATAACCAATCAAACAGGAATATGGATAATTATCCAGATGACCTGATAAAGGTATTGAATGCACACGGAGGACTTGAGCTGTGGGACGAAATGCAAACGCTTCAATATTCTATTCCGAAAGAAGGTTTCGAAGAAGTTCACACCATAGACCTTCACTCGAGAATGGATAGAGTAGCCGCACCTGCCTTCGATATTGGGTATGATGGGACTGAAGCTTGGTCAAAAAACAAAGCTGAGGAATATGAAGGAGATCCTTCTTTCAGACATGACTTGATGTTTTACTTTTACGCTATGCCTTTTGTATTAGCTGATGATGGGATTAACTATGGTGAAACAGAACCATTAGTATATGAAGGTAAAAGCTATCCGGGGATTGAGATCACTTACAATTCAGGTGTAGGCTCGTCTTCGGAAGATATATACATGTTGTATTACGATGCGGAAACCTATAAAATGGCTTGGTTGGGGTACAAAGCAACCTTTGGAAATGAACTAAAAGCCGGCCCGCCAAGCATAATAAAATATGAGAAATGGGCGGGTGTAAATGGAATATTGATCCCAACTTCTATTGCTTGGCAAACGCTGGAAGAAGGTAAAATCGTTGGTGAAAGAAACCGTGTGAACTTTACTGATATAACACTTTCAAAGGAGAATAATCCAGCAGCTTTCTATACCAGAGAAGGTTTAGTAGATTAGGTTTTATTAGCTTAGAAACTAGAGATCTGATTTTTAGGGACTGAACCTAAAAATCAGATTTTTTTTGTAAAAAGTTTAATAATTAGTTCTCTATACTTTTCTGTCATGCGATCCGAGGTTCAATATATTGATGACAACTGTTCAAAAACCCACCAAAATTAGAGTGGAGGTTGATGCAAATCATTTGGAAGCTTTTATTGAAGAAGGGTTTTCACCAGAAAATATAATGGAAATCATCGTCCATATTGTTTAAGAGACAACAAGTAAATAAATCAACCATAATACTTTGAATGTTATCAGTTAATAACTTGAGCCATTCGCTGTAGGAAAGGGAATTAAGGATTAATAGTTTTCAAACTTTGTGCAGTTATTTGGCATGAATATAAATCATATCCATAGGTAATAGCCATCTCTTTCAAGGGATGGCTATTTTTTTTAGCACTAGAAATTTTCATCCCACTAAAGATTATTAAATAAGTTTTTGGGTTTTTTCCTAGAAAAACACATTCCAGCGAGGGATTCTTCAACGATTTTCGCCTGTATAGGTAGACAGAGAAAAAGAGGAATTTGATTATTCTTTTTCACAGTTTTAAACCTGTCTCAGGTATGCCTGTCTAAGATGCATTAATTAGCAATTCACTTTACTGAAAAAATTTAATCTAAAACAAAAACACAATGAAAAAATTACTCATGATTCTCAGCTTTGTTTGTTTGTCTACCATCGGATTTGCCCAAGGACAAGGTCAAGGACAACAACGAGGTGAAAGACCTTCAACAGAAGAAACTATAAAGAAAGTAACCAAAGAACTAAGTCTTACTGATGTTCAAGTAACACAATGGACTGAAATCTATGATAAATACGAAGGTTCAATGAAAGATCGCTCGACTGCAAGAGAGGCAAGAACGAAAATGAATACTGAATTAGAGGCGACTCTTACTAAAGAGCAGTTGACGAAATATACTGAAATGAAAAAAACACAAGGACCTCCTCAGAGAAAGGACGGATAATTGTCTAGTTAAAGTTACAGGTTGGATTTAAGCTGTCCCTAATCTTTGGATCAGGGACACTTTTTTTTTGTGACCAATCGCTGCCACACGTAAAAATCCACTAATTGATCTATATTTTTTAGAAGTTGCTTTTAAAATGCGGCAACAACAATTTTAACGTTAATTATTCGCTGAAAATAAAAGGCTGTGGTGAAAAGCATAGAATAAAAATTACAATTGCTAGCCATCCAAGTAGCTTTCTATTTCTATCCAATTCTTTGAATCCGGATACTTCAGGATGTTGTATACCCATTACTCGTCCCAACAAAAACCCATAAAATAACCAGCCTTGATATCCTTGTAGATCTGGTATGAAAAAGGCTATTCCATACTGTATCGCTGCAACGCTTAATACAAGTGTGATTCTATTTTGCAAACTCATTCCTGATTTGCTGAAGCAGATAAATAGAAATCCAATATAAAGCGGAATCCAAAGCGCCAGATCTTCTAATGGGGAATACGGACTAATTATTCCCATCCCGGCGTAGGCTATAAATAAGATGTAGGCTGTTAAAGAGATCTCTTTGTGGCGCTTCGGGAAAAGTCCAAAGACAACATGTCCACCATCTAATTGTCCGATTGGAAGGAGATTTAATGCAGTGAAAAACAAAGCTAAAAATCCTGCAAACAGATAAGGATAATGAATTACTTCAGACATAGCTGGCATCCGCTCTGGATCGGCAAAGATTTCAGTCAAACTCCAAAATAGGAGATTATTTCCTAGCTCAAAATCTAGTGATCCTTCTTCGAAACCTTGAAAATCTGGATCTGCATATTCGGGATGAATCGTATTGATATAGCCTAAGTCTGGAAGTGTAGAAAAGCCGTAAATCAAAACTCCGAGAGCGATAACAAAACCGGCCAAAGGCCCAGCTACTCCAATGTCAAAGAATTTCTTGCGACTATTGATAAAACCTTTCATTTGAATCACCGCCCCAAATGTTCCTATGGTAGGAATCCCTATAAACCCTAGCCATCCTGGGATGAAGTAGGGCAGTGTACATTTTACTTTATGATATATAGCTGTGAAAAAATGACCCAATTCGTGTATCAATAATATCCCGATGAAGGGAATAGAAAAGGCCATGGACATCCAGAAGTATTCCCACGTCAATAAGCTTTCTCCATTTCCAAGGACAGACTTACCATAAACCCATTCTCCTCCTGCAAGCGTAGTTGCAATAAGTGTGGTGATAAATAAAATACCGTGACGGAGGTAGTCTTTGTTGCTATACATTCTTAAAATATTCGAAAATAACTTCAGGCCCCGTCACATGTACTGCCTGTATTCCTACTGCTCTAGCTCCTTCCACATTTGCAAATAAATCATCAAAGAAAATCACACGGCCTGCCGAAGTGTCAAGATCCACTAGCATTTTCTCATAGATTTCAATGTTTGGTTTAGCCAAGCCCATTTCATGACTTAAGAATACCCAATCAAATATAGGATCGAAGTTTTCTAAGCCATGATCTTGTTGCAAAATCCTGTTGACAGCATGGATATGAATCAAATTTGTATTGCTCAATACGCCAACTTGAAAATTTTCTCGAAGTTTAGAAATTAATTTTAGCCGATTTAATGGAATTTTTAGGAGCAAACAATTCCACAATTCATCTACTTTTTCGTCAGTCCAGGACTGCTGAAAATAGCTTCTGACAGCATCTCTAAACTGTCCTGAATCGATGATTCCTATCTCATAATCCTTATGAAAATCAGTTAGATAAAAGCCATCGACTTTCTCATAAAATTCAAAAGAAACTTCCTCTTTTATTCGTTGCAGTGCTTTGGAGTAATCAAGGTCAATGATGACATTGCCTAGATCAAAAATCAGAAAGTCTGCATCAAGCGCATTATTCATTCGTAATATTGGTTGTGTATTTGCATTCAAATATGTAACATTGCACTCCGAAAACCAAGGTTTAGAGACATACAAGCTCAAAATTAAGGAATTTGGAAAAGGGCCTATAGCTCATTCGGTTAGAGCAACTGACTCATAATCAGTAGGTGCTTGGTTCGATTCCAAGTGGGCCCACCTAGTAATCAAGCACTTACGAGAATTTTCTTGTGAGTGCTTTTTTATTTGCACACCATTTGCATAAAAACACGCTCTTAGCGTATTTATAATTCATAAAAAAGGCTTCACTATAAAAGGGAAAGCCAAGGGTAAAGCAACTTTGATTAATAAGTAATATCAAATTAGTTTTAAATTTTTACCAATCTTTATTTATATCCTTCTGAAAATAGAATTCTTTAGTGAAAGTAAAATCAAGGATTTCTGACGAGGATTTAGTGAAACTACTTTTAAAGCTTTTTGATGAAATTGCATAAGAATCAAGTGTAGACATTTCTCCCATCTGACTTAATGGATCAGAATATATTTGAGATAAGAAAATATCTTTGAGAGTGGCTCTGTATTTATCCTCTTTAAACTCTATTATTAGTTTTGCTTCAATCCAATTTCTCGCAATATAGATTGGGGTAGACATTTCACTCTTCCCAAAACCTTTATAATCTGCCTCAACTTTTGAAATGCTAGCAATAATCCTATCCTCACCTTCTTCAATATTAGATATTTTACCGTTTTCTTTTAATATATCTAAAACCTCATTGAGAGTTATAGTTGATTCGTAAACATTAACCCATTCAAGCTTTCCTGAATTAATTTCAAATCCATTGATCCCTTGAGCTTTTAAGCTTCCAGCAATAAAAATTGCAATTATAATACCTATCAAGCTCTTCATGATGAATAATTAAAAACGTTAAATTATGGTTTGAATATGTAACAAAAAATTCAAAAAAGATTAAAATACTTTTATGATTTAAGTTAATTAAACCCATTCGACCCATAGAAATGAAATCCCAAAAACCTTTCAATCAATTCTCTTTTTTTTTCCTTTTTTATTTTCTCATCCTCACATGAATAAACCCACTCAATAGGAGGTATTACAATGTTATCTATCAATAACGCTTCCTTTTCTTGTTTGTTGAATTTCTTATCGAAGTTAGCTCTAAGAATACTTTTATGGATATTAACAACGGATTCTCGGATAAGAAGAAGCTTAGGGTTAAGTAACTATTGTTACTCTTTGAACTAATTATGGAAATTTTATTCTACAATTAACTTATTTGATTTGATAGTTGGTTTTGATTTTTACTTTTAATAGATTCAAATAATAATTCTTTAATACTTCAATCATTCTTTAATAATTTAAATGACTTTTATGAAAAAGATTTTAATTCCAAGTATCTGCATATTGATTCCATTTATTTTGACTTCCTGTTTAGGGACTAAAAATATCCAGCAATCTCCATCACCGAAAATTGCAACCTTTGAAAATGGGCTTGACAAAAATGATAATTATGTCTTAGCAAATGAATGGATGGTAGAGGCCTTCAATGATGCTACAAGCGTAATTCAATTCACAGATAAAGAATCTGGCACAGTTAAAGGCAAATATCTTTTAAAGGCAGGTTCTGTTAGTACAAGTCCTTATGTGTCTTCAACAGATCCATTGCACGCCATTATTACAATAAGGGCAAGAGATAATAAAATCAGAATTGAGATTGACCCACCTAGTAGTGGCTTTTATTCTCAGTCAAGCATGGGTAATGAATATGGATATACGATTCAAATGTTTGATAAAACTACATCTAATTTAGTAGAAGATTTTCAAAGCAGGATGAAAGGTAAGTCAACTTCTGAGTGGTAAATTTACCTCTTTATAAAAAAAATACTTGATAGGTACTAAAGGCTCTGAAAAGCATGAAATCTAAATAAAATTATCTTTAAAATGGGCGTGGTCATTGACTATGCCCATTTAAGTTTCATACCCACTCAATCTTTGGAAAAGAAACTTTAAAAACCTTTTCAATCAATTGCCTCCTTTGCTCCTTCTTCAACTTGTCATCCTCATTAGAGTAAACCCAATCAATCGGTGGAATTGTAATACCTTCCTGCAATAACTTTTCCATTTCACCTTTGGAAATTGATTTTTCGAAATAGGCCTCTAAGATCCGGGCTTTTTCATTTTTAGATACTATCATTTAATCGGAATAAAGGCAAAATTAAATTCATTTTCTCCATTCCTTCAATGTAGGCTTTCAAAGGATCGTTTGGCTCAAAATCAAAGAATAAAGGAAGTTCTGAATTTCCATACTTACTATTGAGACATTCCTTTGCCTCCACTCGATTTATGATTTCTTTGTGGAGTGCTTTTAATACTTCTTTTCTGAAATTGATTTTAAGGCCTCGATCCATTTCCCAAAGTAATGATATTCTGAAAATATGGCCTTAAATAATGTACTCTTTCCAATATTTTGATTTGAGACTGATCCGTTCCGGTGCTTTTAGTGGATAGGTCCAAATTGATTTTTCCATTTGACCGGAATAAAGCTTTAGCCTCCACCTTTGAAATTTCTCTTTGTCTTAAAGCTATCAAAACGGCTTTCTTAAATTCATTATTCATTGATAATATGATTTATTAAGATATCCAATTCCGCTTCCTCCATGCTGTCCAAATCAATCTTTTGGCTGTATGTGGTGCTTTGGAGTTTTGGCATCAAATACGGCATTAAATCAGTCAGGAATTTAAGTCTGTCTTTAGCTTCCAAGGCTTCCAAATCCTCTTGGATCTTGTCGAAATTGTCATCAAAAAGAGACTGTATCCGATCCCTCATTAATTGAGTGGATTTGTTTTTTGCTCCTTTTGGTTTGCCCGGATTTCCTTTTTCAAACTTTGCCATTCCTCCCGTATTTATTCCGTAATTTACGGAAATCTACTCATTTAAAATTAGTTGTCATGTTTGGATTTTTTAATAAGAAAGCAAAAACAGGAAAAAATTTGGGAGCTTTTAGTTCTTATGGAATGGAGGAAATTTATTATTTCCTTTCAGAAAATAGAATAGAAAGTAAAATTAAAGATTTGGAAAGGGCTCCAACTTTAGGGACAAGAATTGAAGATTTTGTTTCATCCTCGGGTGTGTCTTGTCCAAGTGGAGAACTTCATTTTTTTTGGATGCTTTTGGGGTATTTTAAAAATGATCTTGATTTAGGAATCTATTTGATTAAGAAATCAAAATCTTTTGATGAATCAAACTATCCAAAAAAATTGTCTCTTAAGGAGGGAGTCAAGCTAAGTGCTGATTCTATGGATCGATTAGCAAAGAAAAATCCTGAAAAAAAGGAATTATACATACTTAACAAACGGCCTATTTTTTGGCTTGAATATGACTTATTTCACTTCTACACAATAAAAAACTTTATTTATAATTACAATCTTAAAAAATTAAATGGGATAAATTTAGAAGGATCATTTAAAAAGAAAGGAAGTGTGATTTCTGCCTTGGATTTTCATTTAATTTTTAGGTCAATGAGAAAACCAAAATCTGGTTTTTATCTCACGGTAAAGAGTGACCACTTATTAAATGAACTTAAGTTCGATTTATTAGAACTTTCAAATAACAAGACCTTTAGTTTCGAAACATTTTTTGGATCGTATCAAATCGAAATTTCCTCAAATCAAGCGATTATTTCTAAAATCAAGTCTTATTCAAATCCTAAAATTGATTTAGTTCTTTCAACAGATATTTTAAGGTTAATCAAAGAATTAACCTTGGATTATTTATCAAATTTTGACAAAATAACTGAAAGGTTTATAAACGATGTAACAAAGCCAAACCTAAATTTTTTCTTAGGCGAGGCCTTAAGGATCAATAATATTGGTGAAATTATTATTAAAGAAATTGAAAAGGAACTTGTCAAAAAAAGTGAAATTTGGGGTGAACTTGAACAATATAAAAAAGTTAAATGGTTTGGGTATCCTTGAGTTTTAATTTTATAGTATTTATTCTAATTCAAAGATCTCTTTCAAACGAATTAAGTTTGGATTCTTTACTGCCATACGGATAAAATCATTGGTTTTCTTTTCTGTATAACTTGCGGACAAATCCCATTCAGCCGGGTATCCCATTCCATTCATAAGCAATCCATTTTCAAAAGATAGCTGACTGATATAATCCTTATCCTCTGAAATAAAAGGTTTTGTGGAGGCGTCATTTGCTTCATGTCCTTCATTCGTTTTTATCTCATTTTCAATTAGAGGTTTTTGTAAAGCCTCAATTCTTTCTTTTTTTGGACTCCAATTATTCAAAAGAATAAAGTCCGCTAGATCAAAACACGATTCCTTTTCCTGATCCGTTGCTTTGCTTTCGAAATAATCGGATACCTCAAAATGGCCCGGAATAAATCCTTTGATCCGCTCCACCTCCTCTGACCATAATTCAAAACAGTTCTTTTTATCTCCCGGCTTTGTCAGGTCGGGAAAAAGCAGAACGGTTCGTTTTTTTAAGCTGTTAAATTTGTAAGGATTTAGGTTTCCTTTTCCTCCACTTGCAAGCCAAACCAAGTCAGGGAAAAGTAAACTTGAAATGATAGCTGTCTTTTCGCTTTCTACTATTCCCACAATTTTTGAGGGATTTGATTTAAGGAGGTGGTCCCCAAAAAAGCAAAGCTTCAGATGGAAGTCATCCAATTTTAACCGGGAATGACTCCAAGAATTAAATTCCTTATCTCTCTTTCCCGTGGTGGCATCGTAAAGCATTATTTTACCGCTTCTTACTCTTTGCCTTTCATCCACATACCAAAACACATTTGCGCCCGGTCGAGCCTTAGAGGTGCCTATTTTGTAGGCCTCCACCGCCTCCTTAGTCAGGCCTTCGCCAAAGGTAGATTTGAGAAACGAAACGAAATTATTTTTATCGTAGGCACTCAATGAGGCTTTCAAGATTCCAGGATCTATAAAAGAAACAGGCTTTGGAGGAGGAGGTGAAAAGAGCCTTTTATCGCCCTTTTCCAAGTCCTCAATTGTGTCTATTTCAGGCATGAATTTTTCACCGCATGAATGACAAAATCCTTTATCGTGATATCCTTTGTATGGTGCAAACTTTCCATCCCGATTTGATTTCCCACACGGGCAAAGAGGTGCCGAATTAAACCGTCTCTTTTCAAAATTTAGAGGCTCCATATAC
The DNA here is from genome assembly GCF_002150505.1 of Algoriphagus ratkowskyi. Classification (GTDB taxonomy): domain Bacteria; phylum Bacteroidota; class Bacteroidia; order Cytophagales; family Cyclobacteriaceae; genus Algoriphagus; species Algoriphagus ratkowskyi. The sequence goes on along the minus strand of NZ_MSSV01000019.1, from coordinate 61,495 downwards.
ACTTTGATTTTGTGAAATGTAAACCTGCCATCCTTCGCTTTCTCGCTTGACTTGGATCTTATTAAGTTCTAATCGCTTTTTGAAATTGGATTTTGATAGTATCTTATTTCCATCCTCAAAAGCAAATTCTTTATACCTAGGATATAGGTCTTTGAGTAGGATTTTGTTTTCTAAGTCAGGCAAATAAGCTTCCTCCTCTAAAAACCGTTTTACCGTATCGGATTCAGTTTTAAATCCTTCAAGGGCTTTATCTATAGAAGGGCTTTCTGAAAATCTCCCGTTTGTCATTAGCCTGTTTAATCCGGTCAAAATCCAATTAAACACGCCCGGTAATTCCTCATTGATTATCTCGCTTGCTAGTCCCTTGTTTTGATCCTTTTCGGGAATGGTTACCTCAAATGGAATAATCAAAAACCTCCTAAAAAACCCGTGGGTAAATTCCACTTCCTTTGGGAGTTCATTAGTATTGAAAATCAATTTGGCATAATCCTCAATGATAAAAGGATCTCGATAAGGCAAACGGGCTTCCATCGGTTCCCCGGAGGCCAAAGACTTAAATTTTGAGCTTTCCAGTTTACCATTTATTTCGGTTGCATAGTTTACAAGCTTGTCCGCTATTTGCGCCCGTTCGTATCCTTTCGCATCGGTCAGGGTTTGTAAAGAGTATTCACTTGTATTTTGATTTCCCAATAAGGCCCGGATAATGTCATAAATCACCGACTTGCCATTTGCTCCGGTGCCGTATAGGAAAAGGACTTTTTCGAGTTTTAATTTCCGGGTCGAAATAAAAATATAACCTAGGTACTCGCAAAGGACTTTTTGTTTATCTCTTTCAGGCAAAACCCTGTTAATAAAAACCTCAAATTTTGGCGCTGTGGCTCTTTTATCGTACGCAAAGGGCAATTGATACCTCATAAAATCGGAGGGGTCAAACGGCCTTAAAATAGGGTTATCGCATATTTCAAAGGTTCCGTTCTCTAAGTTAATTAGGACCTTATCTTTTGATTTAATCGGGGCTGGTAAATATCCGGTCGAAGTAAATTGCTTAAATAGCTTCTCCCGAAATTGAAAGTATTGAGCTGTAAATCTGCCAACTCCCATTTTTTCGGAGGCTTCACCAAGAAACTTTTCAAACTCCTTTTCATCAATGGTTTTCCAATGGGTTCCATTATACAAATAGACAAACGCCTGATTCTTACATATTCCCCAGTTTTTTCTTTTAGCCAAATTGATTATTTCATCAATGGTCAAAATAAGAAAGTGCTTTTCGCTCAACTTTAATTTTTCTAGAAGTTCATGGATCTTTTCCTTTTCTTCTATGCTTAACCCGGAGACTTTAAGTCTATTTTTCAATCCTTCTTTTGCTCTCTCGTCAAAATCGATAGGCTCGATTTCGTTAAGGATTTGTTTTAAAATCTCCTCATGTGGCTTTGAAGTAGTTTCTTTAGCCTCTTTGGCTTTTCGGTTCAAATGATCCTCAAAGCCTTCTTTATTTATATTTTTCATTTCGGAGTAGCTTTTTAATAAATCGACAAATTGTTTTTTTTGAGAAGTGAAGGATTTCAAAAAGGATAAAAAGGCTAGTTAATAATCCTAGGGTGAAAATGATCTGAAATAAATATGTCATTGTTTTCCCTCCTTTATTATGTCGAAAAACTCTTTGCTTCTAAAGTGACTCCTAAGCATTTGATCTAAGAAAATATAAATGCTATCGTGAAGCCCGTAATCCATAACCGGACAAATTATACTTGCGATTTCATCCTGATTATCCCAAAGAGAAACATTGACAATCCTAGGGGCAATTATTGAAGCCTTTAAATGGATCCTTCTTTTTTCCGTATCTTTGCCCTGTCGAGTAGCTTTGACATTGGAGGAGGTTTTGAATTGCTTATTCATGGCTTCCTCCCTTTCTTTTGGAAATGATCTTTTGGGCTTCTTTCTCTACATCAAAGGCTCTCTTATTTCCTGATTTGATCCAATCGATCAACTCATTTTTAGAAAAGTAAAGCCTCCCTGCTCTTTTGTGATTTGGGATAATTCCTTTAGAAACGTAGCTGTAAAGAGTCTGCTTTTGTACGTGCAGAAATTCTGCTGTTTCTTGAATAGTAAGGAGTCGGTCCCCGGCCTCTTTGCTGGAGGTCTCCAGGATTAAAGATTTGATTTGCTTTACCTCTTCGAATAAGAGGCCCACCGCTTTTGGGAGGGAGTCGAAATTGATTTCTTGTTCTTTCATTTGTGAAACTTTTAAATTGTTTCTACAAAGAAAAACCCTCGAAAATGTCTGTTTCAAGGGTTAAATTCTGAATGGATATCTTTTGGATATTTTCTATTTATAAATTTTCACAAATTCTCCTTTTCTTATTAATTGGTCCGCTCATATCTGTCAATTGCTTATAGACAACTTCAAATTTATACTTGCTTCTTCCACTCTTTTGATTCTTATTTTCGAAATTATCGCAAATCCATTTAGCTGTAATGTTTTTATTATTTTGAATTTTACCAGCTTCATGAAGTCTAAAAAAAACATCAGTAAGTTTATTCCCATTATTCTCAAAATATAGTATTTGTTCTATTTCTTCACCTGATAAAACTTTTTTCAAATCATCTTCCTTTCCTTCAAAATAGACACTTAACTCTTTAATCAAATTTGTCAAAACCATTGAATTAATACTGATTGACTTTTCATTTGGGTTTTCCTCTGGTTCGGAATTTTGTTCTTTTTCTCCACTCAAGAATCCTTTTAAAGCGAATACTTCATTCTTTTTGCCTACATACTTATCAAAGGCTTTAAACACTTCGAAAAATGATCCACATCCACCGGAGGCAATTTCGGAATGATAGAAATACTCGTTTAGGAGATCTTTTGAAATAGAAAATATTCGCCCATCGAAAAAGTCGTTCACATAATAGCTAAACCTAGTTTCAATATCATTTTCAATTTCCCTTGTTTCTTGAATCGTTTCGTCAAACTTCTTTTTTAAATATTCCTCTTCACTTTTTTGATCGAAAGAATGATTTTTTGACTCCGTTTGAATTTTGGAAAGAAAATCTCCTTTTTTAGATTTAGACCACTTGAATTTTTCATTTTCAAAATAGGTCTTAATAAAATTCGCCCTTTGAATTACTTCTTTTTGGCATTCACTCACAAAATGAGGGATCGGAATATTCAATTTCTCGAAGCTTTGAATTAAGCTTTCAGCATGGTTACTAAAATGAAAGGATTTTACTAATCGAAGATTTCCAAATTCATACAGAAAATCAAAAATTTCTGAATTAGTAGCTTTTGATTCAAATGCTTTATAAAATGAAATGAATGGTTCTTTGTTTAGACCTGATTCGGGACTGTTTTTACGGTATTTTAAAAAGTAAAGCCTATCCTTTTCCCTTTCTTCATTGAATTTATCAATTAATAATAAAATGACTTTTTCTTGCTCTTCTATTGGGTTATTCATATAAGTAGCTTTGAGTAAATGAACGAAATGAACGAAATGAGGGACTTTGAAAACCTTTTATTTTCGCATAAAGTCGGTAATATCCTCCAAGATCTCTTTTTTCGTTTTATCCTCAAATCCTGCAAAGTAGTTTTTTGTGGTTTTTAGGTCGGAATGTCCCAAAGCTTCACTCACATATTCCAAACTCGCTTTTTTCCGTACCGCTGAAGTAGCAAAGGAGTGCCGGGCCCAATAAGTTGAAATGTCACCTGTCAGGCCGTTTGCTTTGGCTAAGTGCTTAATATGTTGATTTACAAATCGGATAAATTTCAGTTTCTCAAAATGCTGTTTTTCAGCTGTCATTTTCTCATTGAGGATAGGGAAAACAAATCCATTTGGGCTTTGCTCTGTGGTTCCGTAATCCACAATAAATGATTTTGCAAAGTCAGTCAAAGGCACTTGGATAGGTTTGGAGTTTGCTTTCTTGGTTCGCTTGGTTTTTTCTCTTACAAAAATGATTTGTTCACCATCGATATTTTTCCATTTCAGGTGGAGGATATCTTTCATATTCATACCATTGCATACAAATGAAAAAAACCAAAAATCCCTTGCTTTCTTTTGCTCCGGAGTTTGTGCCTCCACTTGGAAAAGGGTGGTTAATTGATTAGAGTCAAATGCTTTTTTGGGATTGGTGGAGGCTGGTATTTCATATTTTTTGACTCCAAAGGGATAAAGATCCTTATCTATTGCCTTTGTTTCGATTGCTCGATTAAAAATAACTCGGAGGCCTCGGAGGTAAATCCCTACTGTGGTCAAAGACTTTGATTCCTTTACAGTCATCCAAGTTTCATAATCATTGAGAAACTTAACTGTGATATCCTGAAGCAATAGGCTCTTTGGCTCCTTGCCTGTTTTATCCTTAATATAGGCCTTGAGGGATTTCATACTTAAGCCATAACTCGAAGCCGTTCCAATCCTTTCAGCTTCTCTCAGTTCTTTGATATAGGCCTCGAAATGAAAAAATGAATCCATTAAATCCCCTGATTTTATTTCAAGTGATTTTTCAAGGTTCTCGAATGTGAAGGATTTTAAATCTGTGATTTTTTCGGAATAATAAGCTTTCAGGGATTCCAAATCCTCCCGGATTTCTTTTTCAGCTTTATTAAATCTTTGCCCTTCTTCAGGAAAAATGATCCTCTTAAAATTCTTTTCTGTCAGGTCAAAGTCTGTGGTATAGAGTCGGGCTTTTTTGGTGGTGGCATCGTAAACCCGGATTTTAACCGGAAATAATCCATTGTCTTTTTTTCTTCTGGTATCTAAGTAGTGGCTTACTGTTACCGGATCTTTGGCTTTGTCTGTTTTACGTGTCATATCTAAGTAGCTTTACTCAAAGATACCATTTGCACACCATTTGCACAAAAAAGGGTCAATATTTGCACAAATAAACAATAAACAAAAGCATAAAATAAAGCCTATTAAAACCTCAAAATCAATATTTTACGATATAAAAAATAGAGTATAAAAATAGGCTATATTCTGACTCATAATCAGTAGGTGCTTGGTTCGATTCCAAGTGGGCCCACGAAACCCTCAAGCAGAAATGTATTGAGGGTTTTTTTATTATAGACATTTCACGTTAGAAGTAGCTGACTCTCCCGATTCATCGGGACAGTAGGTGCTTGGTTCGATTCCAAGTGGGCCTGAGGTTTTTTCTTATTCTCTATCAGAAATATTATGAATTTAATTGACTGATTACAAATAGCATCTTTTTAAAAAGGCTGTGAGTTTGCTCAGCAAAGATATTATGAATCCTAGATGCGTAAGTCAAAAAAAAAACTCCCCGAAGGGAGTCTATTTTATAAATTTCTGTAGGCTAATATTCCCCCGGTAGTATTCCGGACTTTTGAAAAGCCTTTGGATTCTAAGAATTTCTTTGCATTCATACTTCTGGCACCAGATCGGCAGTGTACGACTATTTCACTGTCTTTATAATTATCTAACTCATCTAGTCTTGTAGGTAAATCCGCTAATGGGATATTTTTAGCCCCTAAGTTGTCGTCATCGTATTCCCATTCTTCTCGAACGTCAAGAAACACGAATTTTTCACTTTTATCCAATCTGGATTTCAGGTCTTCTACAGTTATATCTTCCATATTTTTATTTAACTAAAATTCTATATGATTTTATTCCGGTTTCCGTGGTCAGATTGAGAACATAAACACCTGGCCTCTGACCAATAAAATTAACAATTTCTCCTTTAGATGAAAGTTGATGTTCAAGAAAAATCTCTCTTCCGAAAGAATCAAAGACTCTTGCCTCACTAAATTTACCTTCAAGGTTGAGTAATGTTTCCACAGGATTTGGATAAATCCGAATGCTTTGATCTGGAACGACAGAAACTTCAAAAGGAGCTGTCATGCTAATGTGTGGTCGGATCATCAAAGCCCCCTTGACTTCCTTGTTTTGAGTCCATGAGCCTACTACATTATAGTATAGCATCTCACTGCTATCGTTTACCTTATCTAGGCCCACATGGATGAAGTCATCAGTAAACTGTGTAAATCCTACGTAGAATTCTCCATCAACCCTTATGTTAGTATCGAGAGAATAGTAAAGAAATTGCTGACCTGCTTCCTTGACAGCGATAAGATCTTCTCTGCTGAAAATTGGATCCTCATCTAAATTTTTCCAAACGTTGATATCCACCGCTTGATTGGCTTGCTTAGGATTGGAGAAATTGATTGATATACCCTTTATGTAAACTTCCTCAGGACTGTTGTATTTAACTGCTAATTGTCCTGATTTTTGATTAATCCCTGCAGCATAATCAGCCGAGCCATTATCGTAGGCAAAAAAGTCCAAGAGTGGAAACGAAGTTCTCACAGTGTCATTCAGCTCATAATTTACATTAGAGAAAAAAGTAGTGTCTTTCGTGAGAAAATCAACTTCATAAAGTAAGCGATCACCAGAAGTTATGGAAGAAATGATTTCTAAGGTAGTCTCATACTTCGGAACTGAGATTTCTTCAAATGACCTGCTTTCAAATACTCTTCGCTCCAGCGCATTAGGAACTGGGTTGAATGGCGTATTTAAATTAATAGGAGTGGAGCTCATCGTAGATGAATCGCTGATTACAATAGAGTATTCCATTGCTCTAAATCGATTTTCTAGGTTATAAAATTCATTTTGTATTTTACTCCAAAGTTTATTTTGGTTTTTTGCTAGAAGAGCAAAAGGGTACGCTCCATATTCACCAATTCTAAGTTCATTTGTTTTTGTTAGGCTTCTATCCAAGTAATATAGGTCATTTGCTGAGCGACCATCATTAAGGTAGATATAATCAAGCAACCAGCTATCAAAAGGCCCGGACTGTCTGCCTTCGGCAAAAAATCTAAATTGGAATGCTGCATGTTGCCAGATCGGAAGAATTTTTACAATTTCCTGAGTAAATACGTCCCTACTAAGATCTACTCCACCGCGCTGTCTCCAAATAGTAACCCAACTTCCATCTGAATTTAAAATTTGTAGAGTCAATTGATCACTTTCATCAGGAAGTTCAGCTCTTCCAGCAGCTTGCCAGAAGAAGCTTAAAAACAGGCTTTCACTATTTGCTGAAGTTAAGGTACTTAGATCAAATGGCTTAGATGTAAGGTAATCAGTATCGCCCTGATCTACTTGTGTTAAGGAATATGGATTACCATTTGCATCTACACCGTCCAATAGAATCATGCCTATAGAAGGGGCATTAATGCCAATAGTTTCTGTATAGGATGCGCCTCTTAAACTCCATTTTAAGGTATCTATTCCTTGAGAGAAATCATCCCAAAAGGGAAGTGTATTTTCTTGTAAGATCCTTGAATTAAGTAAGGACTGACTGTGACTTTTAAATTTTTGATTCTGGATAGGGGCAAGCTCCACCAATTGGCCATGGGCCACTGTCGAAAAGAAAAGGGCTATGATTAACCCAGTCATTCGAAGTTTATGGAGCGTAGTTAACATGGAGCTTAAAAATTATCCTTAGCGATCCAAAGATCTATCAATTCACCTGTTTTCACTTGCTGAGATGCTGAAGGAGATTGCCGAAGTACCTGCCCAGTCGCTACAGAATCTCTCTGAAGGTAATGTTTATTACCCACTCTAAGGCTAGAACCCAAAATCATAAATTCTGCGTCCACCTCATCCATACCTTTCAGATTTGGAACTGCTAAGATTTGGTTTCCATTGCCATCACCTACCACCAAATCTATCCTTGCACCTTTAGGTATCTCAAAGCCTTCACGTACATTAACACCTCTATATTTTTGCTCTAAAACTATGTTTGGCGCAATATCTGGCACATATACAATATCACCTCTTTCAAGTCCCATGTTAGCCAAAATATCCTGAACGTTCTTCAAATGAGTATTGACCAAATTGGGCATTTTAAGCATTGGAGGGTTCTTTGCATTCAAGGTTATGTAGATAGTTTTACCAGTTTTTACTTGAGCGTTTGCCTCTGGGATTTGTTTTAATATCGCAAAAGTCTTTAAATCTGTATTGAATCCTGAATCTAAGGATACTTCATATTGAAGATTTGCTCGATCCAGTATTTCAAGACCTTCATCGAAGGTATAACCTGATAGATCAGGAACTGAGACCGATTCTCCATGATTAGTGTACATTGGTAGGTACATTTTCAGAAATAGGAAGCCCAGTAGAACTGAAATTCCTATGATCACTAGTAGGTTAATTAGTATTTTTTTCAAAAGGGATGTCGAATGAAATATCTGAGAAATTACAATAGTTAAAGATAAGCGGGAATTTCAATCCTAACAACGAAGCGTTGCGCGAAAACTGGTGATTTCCTAGGCAAAAAATAAGCCGAAGAAGTTAACTCTAGCTTATTTCTGATTAATTAATGATCAGCCGTCTCGTTTCTCTAATAGTATTGCTGGATATATTTATGATAAATACACCTTTAGAAAACAGCTGAGTGCTGAAAGAATATGTCTGGTTAAGCGTGCCTGGATATTCTATTTCTTGTACCAAAGCTCCAGTGCTTGAAATTACTTGTATAGTCACATCCTCAAAATTAGGCAAATTGAAAGCTATATTGAATACTTCACGAGCAGGATTCGGATAGAGTGAGGACATGCCAACAGCTGGAATAACAGGCTGAGGATTTGCATTTAGGAAAAGCTCAATGTTATCTAAATAAATAGGTGCGTCTGATTGAGTTCCATTTTCTACTACAAATGCAAGACGAACTTTAGTCTTGCCCGGCCCAGCAAACTCACTTAAATTCACAAATTTACGAACGTAATCCGCACTAGTATTTGGGTTGGCTTCACCTACAGAAACTGTAGAGAGATCAGATCCACTCGCTGTCCATATTTCTGTATATTCATTTCCTCCATCAGCGCTAGCCAAGACTTTTAATTGGGTGGAAGGTCCCACTTGTCCTGCCGCTAGGTCAAAGAAGATACTCGCTTGACGACTCACGCTGAGATCGAAAATCGGTGTACCCATCCAATAAGATTGGCCCGTAGAAGTTGTTTTCTGTTTGGCTACATTATTTGGCCCTTCGCCAGCAGTAATTGGTACTATAGTCCATGCAGTTGCATCCAATTCAGGGTTGATCGTCTGCCAAGGAGAAAGGGTAGTAGAATTATTGAAATTTTGTCTCCACGGAACTGCCGTAGTGCTTGCATCCTCAATGTTAAATCTTGTAAGGCTGTCTGAGTTGTTTCCGTTCTGATCAAAGTTAGGAGAAGAAGTTTTGAATTTCAGTTTGTTTTTTCCTGATGAAGTTGATTTAGGAACACTTACATTAAAACTTTCTCCCGGTTCTACGGAGTTGCCACTGGCAACAAAGGTTTGAGTAAAGGAATTATTAGTAGTTCTGGTTAATAAAAACGTAGAAACTGGAAGATTACCAGTATTAGTTAAGGTGACAATTTCTGCTTCATTTGTTCCATCATCTATCACGGTAGGAGAGAGTATTTCATCAACCCTCATGTTATAGTTAAATTCTACGTTTGGAAGAATTCTGATGTTTTTTAGATAAATATCATTACCATAAGCATTCTCGGAAATAAAAGCCAACCGAATAGAACCTAGGCTAGCATACTTAGCAAGATTCACAAGTTCTGTCCGGAATTGGTTATTGTTTGTTGGGATAAATTCATCTAAAGTAGCGGAAGTTGTTTCTAATTGTTGCCCTATTTTGTTATACGGTGCATTCGCCAAGTCAAAAGTATTTCCGCAATCTTGTGATACAGCAACTATCAATCTATCGGAAAATCCTGCTTGATCATATTGAGCATATGCCATCTCAAATACAAGTTGAGCATTAGGATACTTTGACAAATCTATTATAGGAGAAATATAATAATCTTGCTGTCCGGGTGCTTCATATTCATAGTGTTGTAAATAAACTACGTTCTGAGATGTGCCAGAAATAGTTAAACTTTTCTTCTCCCATGTTATTAAATTATCTGGATTAGAAATAGACCATGGGGATGGGAAAGTGCTTAAATCAGTAGTATAGGGTAAGTTTATTGCTTGCTCAAGTTTTGGAGTTATCGTTTTACTATTGTTTGATTCGACATTATCAGTTGTATCATTAGTCTGAGTGATCCTAAATTCTATGGTATTGCTATTAGGTAGCAAGGTGAACTGGGTGAAATTCACCACAATACTTTCACCAGTCTTCAAGTTAAAAGTGAATCTCTTAGTTTGTAATAAGATTCCATTTCTTCTCAGCTCTACTGTACCTGAAGTGAGGGTGTTTTTACCAGCATTTAAAAGTATAATAGATGGGTTTATCAATGCATCGCATTCGAAATCTCCAGGCTCGATGATTTTAGCTATTGCCAAATCATTGTCTGCAAGCACAGGCTCTTGAGTTGCTCTGTTATTCACTAATGTTACTCTTCTAGGGCTATTTGTTAAAACTACCTCAAAGCGTTCCACCTGACCTTTTGTAAACAAATTCATGCATGCGTCAGGTGTATAATCCATGTAATTCTGAATCATATCGTTTGAATCGCAGCTAAACCTTGTCACATTGGGACTACAGGTATTATTAGAATTATCCTGCAAAGGTGTGTCGGATACGAAATCATCTACACCACAGCCACCATCTCCCCAAATATGTCTTAAGCCAAAGAAATGGCCTACTTCATGAGTAGCAGTCCGGCCCTTTGAAGCTGATACCGCATTGCCTCCAACTCCAAAATACCGGTAATCAATAACGACTCCATCAGTAAGCGAGGATGTGGGTGCACCAGCGAGTCCAGGTAAATCAGAAATGGGAAAGGATGCATAGCCAATGAATGGACTTACTAGTGTAGTCACATACATATTCAAATAGATGTTTGGATCCCATTGGATCACTTGGCCTAGGGTTGAAGCGTCGAAATTTGGATCATAAGACGATTTTGGTCCGGAAGTACGGGTGATTCCACTAGTTGGTAAACCCGATGGGTCTTGCTTAGCAAGCACAAATTCAATGTTTGCAATGCCAGCAACTGGTAAAAATTCGGCAGGGGTATTAGCCGCATCCGCATTCAAACGTTGAAAATCCTCATTTAAAACTCTGATTTGCTCTTGTATTTGTGATATAGGAATATTTACTCCCTGTCCCAATGGGTTGCCATTGTGAATGACATGAATTACCACAGGAATTAAAATAGGTTCTGCATTTAATCTGGCTAGGATTTGAGGTTGAGAAGTGATATCCTCTATTTTATCATTTATCCATTTTTCAAAAAACGGTTTTGAGCCTAAATAGCCCATTTCCTTTTCCATTTTTTGTTCCAGAATTTCATGCCCACACTTTTCTTTATGGCTGTGTGAATTAGCTGAATATAGCTGACCTGTGATGTCAAAGGTTTGGAATTGCTGCGCAAAGCCAGTTGAAAACACGAAAAACGCTCCCAGAAGAAGTGTAATGGCTTTGTTTATAATCCGTAAACCTTTTTTCATTCAGAATTTATGATTAAGCAACAGTTAGGTTTACGGCTTCTACTCTTTTAATTTCGGGGATAGCACGTTTAATTGCTTCTTCTACCCCTGCTTTAAGTGTCATCGTGGACATAGGACAAGTTCCGCATGAGCCAAGCAATTCTAATCTTAAGACCATATCGTCGGTAAGTTCTACTATCCTTACATTGCCTCCATCTGCTTCCAGATAAGGGCGAATTGTATCAAGTGCAAATTCAATTTGTTCTCTAAGTTCTGGTTGCATAATTCTTAAGCTTTAATTTCTACCACCTCAGTTTTGCTCTGAGAAGCATTTCTTATGGCAATTTGTCTTGCGATTTCCTCTGCTAATTTCATATAAGACTCTTGCGTTACTCCGTCTTTCAATACTGCAGGGTAACCTGAGTCTCCACTTTCTCTTATACTTTGGACGATAGGGATTTCTCCTAAAAACGGCACATCGTATTTTGCAGCTAATTTCTTTCCACCTTCTTTACCGAATATATAATACTTATTATCAGGCAGTTCTTCTGGCGTAAAATAAGCCATATTTTCAATAACACCTAAGATGGGAACGTTAATTTGTGGCTGTCTAAACATCGATAATCCTTTGTTCGCATCCGCCAAAGCGACCTTTTGAGGAGTAGTTACAATTACTGCTCCTGTCACAGGTACAGTTTGAACCATAGTGAGGTGGATATCTGAAGTTCCTGGAGGTAAATCGATCAGTAAGTAATCCAATTCTCCCCATTCTACATCAGAAATAAACTGCTTCAGAGCAGAGCTCGCCATAGGTCCTCTCCAAACTACCGCGCTATCTACTGGAGTAAGAAAACCTATAGACATCAATTTAACTCCGTATTGTTCGATAGGAACGATGATATTCTTCTCACCAATCTTTTTAATTGCGGGTTGCTCAGCCTCGACGTTGAACATGGTAGGGATGGATGGACCAGAAATATCGGCATCTATCAAACCAACTTTTGCTCCAGTCTTGGCTAATGAAACAGCTAGATTTACCGCGGTGGTTGATTTCCCCACTCCACCTTTACCTGATGCTATCGCTATAATATTTTTCACTTGAGGTAAAACCGGGGCAGCATCTCTCACTGTTGTGACTTGCGCTGTCATGAAGAGACTCCACTCAGGTTCTGTTCCAAAATCTTCCACTAAAGCTTCCAAGCAATTATTTTTAATTACTTCTTTCAAAGGGCAAGCTGGTGTAGTGAGTACTACATCGAAACTGACTTTATTACCGTTAATCTCTATTTTCTGTATCATTCCCAAGGTCACCAAATCCTTTTTCAGGTCTGGGTCTTGAACTCGGGAAAGTGTTTTCAGGATATTCTCCTTAGTTAACTGCATGAGGTGACTTTTGTAATTTTGCGCAATTTAGAGCCAAAAGATTTCTAAATAAAGAATGAATTAAATCTATTCTATCTCTGAACTGGTCATAACCGAAGAAAGTTCTCATTTTTTAGAATGAGTAACCTTGCTTTTAGATTGTGCGATTAACTTTGTCTCATTCATTTTCTTATGGGCATTAGCAAACTTACTACAGACAGGGTCAAAGAACGCATGGACATCGAAGAGGTGCTTGGCGATTATTTGCCCATGAAAAAGAAAGGCCAGAATCTCTGGGCTAATTGTCCATTTCATGGTGAGAAAACACCTTCTTTCTCAATTTCTCCAGCAAAACAAATCTATAAATGTTTTGGCTGTGGCAAGGCTGGAGATCCTATTCAATTTGTGATGGACATTGAAGGAATAGGATTCCAAGAAGCTATCAAACATATCGCAGGGCGCTATGGGATTGAAGTTGAGGAGGATGAGACTAAAACTCCTGAGCAAAATGAAGCGCAAAATGAACGTGAGAGTTTATTGATTGCGTTAGGTTTTGCCCGAGACTATTTTGTCAAAAACCTCCAAACAGCGGAGGGAAAATCAATTGGCCTGAGCTATTTCAAAGAACGTGGATTTACGCCTGCGATCATCGAAAAGTTTGACTTGGGCTATGCGCTTGATGGCTGGGACAATCTGCTGAATGCAGCAAAATCTGCAGGATTCAAGGAAGAGATTTTATTGAAAGCTGGGCTAATCCTTCAAAAAGAAGGGGACGCGTCACGAGTTTACGATAGATTTAGGAATCGGGTAATTTTTGCGATTCACAATATAGGTGGAAAGCCACTTGGGTTTGGGGCTAGAATTCTCACCAAAGATAAGAACCAACCAAAATATATAAACTCCCCGGAGACGCCTGTCTATCACAAAAGTGAAGTGCTGTATGGCATGTATCAGGCGAAAAAAGCGATTCGAGAGAAAGATAATTGCTATCTCGTAGAAGGGTATACTGATGTGGTGAGTTTGCATCTTTCGGGCATTGAGAATGTAGTTGCTTCTTCCGGAACTTCACTGACCGAAGGTCAGATTAGGCTAATCAAGCGCTTTACGGATCAGGTCACAGTACTTTATGATGGCGATGCTGCGGGAATCAAAGCGTCGCTACGCGGGATAGATCTTCTGTTAGAAGGCGGGCTAAATGTAAAAGCAGTAGTTTTTCCTAATGGTGAAGATCCAGATAGTTATTCAAGAAAAGTTGGATCACAGGCATTTCAGGATTATTTGGAAAACAATAGCAGTGATTTTATTGGTTTCAAAATAGGCTTATACAAAGAAGAATTTACTAAAAACCCCATTCGAAAAGCGGAAGTAATCCGTGAAGTGGTTCAAAGTATTGGGAAAATACCAGACCCGATTATTCGATCGGTTTACGCAAAGGAAGCATCAGGGCTTTTAGGAATTGAGGAAGATATTATTCATGCGGAGCTGAATAAAATCTTATTGAAAAGCCAGAAGGATCGCTATTCCAGTCAGAAAGATGACGTCTTTGCCGAGCAGGCAATGGAAGAACTGATTCCTGATGAGACTGCTACCTCTATTTCAGAAGTATTAAAAATCCAAGAGCGGGAGATGGTTCGGATCTTGGTGAATTATGGATGGCAAAAGCTAGAAGATGAGGAGATACACTTATGCCAATATCTGCTCTCAGAAACCGAAGACCTAGAGTTTACTACTCCCATTTACATCAAAATTCTAAATTTGTATCGCAACAGTTTGACGCAGGGAGAAATTCCTACTTCGGAATACTTCATAGGTCTTGGTGATCAGGAAATCCAAAAAGAGGTGATAGATATGGTCACAGTTCGCCATGAAGTTTCACATCACTGGGCAGATACGCATAAGATTATAATCAATACTGAATCTGACGACCTTACAGTCACAGGCTTCAAATCTATTTTGCGATTAAAGAGAAAGATGGTGCAAAAGCTGATGGAAGAGGCGAAAGAGAAAATAAAAAATGCAGAGTCTGAGCAGCTAGCTGAAGACAAAGTGCATGAATATCAAGTGATTTATTTTGAACTTAAAAAAGTACAGTTGGAGATAGATAAAGAGCTAGGTATAGTCATAGGCTAAAACCAAACTTTATTTGGCTTCATCCTGTTTAAGATTTGAAAGCATGTAAATTTGCTTTCCTAAGTACTAATCCAAATACAAATTTCGTGGAAAAATATATTCTAGATCCAATTGAAGATGCTATTGAAGCAATCAAAAATGGAGAAGTAATCATCGTTGTGGACGATGAGGATAGAGAGAATGAAGGTGATTTCATATGTGCCTCGGAAACTGTCACACCCGAAATTATCAATTTCATGGCCACACATGGTCGTGGTTTGATCTGTGCACCATTGATAGAAGATCGATGCGAAAAGTTAGGATTGGAAATGATGGTAGGGAATAATACTGCTGCTTTTGAAACTCCTTTTACGGTGTCTATAGATTTAATCGGACATGGTTGTACTACAGGTATCTCTACTGCTGATCGAGCCAAAACTATCAGAGCACTGGTGGATGACTCAATAAAGCCAAGCGAATTGGGCAAGCCAGGCCATATTTTCCCATTAAAAGCTAAAAGAGGTGGAGTACTAAGACGTGCAGGACATACGGAAGCGGCAATTGATTTAGCACGTCTAGCTGGATTTTCACCTGCTGGAGTTTTGGTAGAAATAATGAATGAAGATGGGACAATGGCCCGACTTCCAGATTTGGTTCATGTAGCAAAGCGATTTAATCTTAAATTAGTATCTATAAAAGATTTGATCGCTTACCGATTGAAGCATGAAACGCTGATACAACGTGAAATTGGTGTAGAACTGCCTACAGACTTTGGTGATTTTGAATTGATTGCTTTTCGTCAGACCAATACCCAAGAACTTCATTTAGCACTTCTAAAAGGGAAATGGGAACATGATGAACCGATAATGGTTCGTGTCCATTCTTCCTGTATGACTGGTGATATCTTTGGCTCATGTAGGTGTGATTGCGGTCCTCAACTTCATAGCGCTATGCAGATGGTACAAAAAGAAGGTAAAGGAGTGATTCTTTATATGAATCAAGAGGGTAGAGGAATTGGTTTAATCAACAAATTAAAAGCTTACAAACTTCAGGAAGAAGGGATGGATACTGTGCAAGCTAATCTTGCATTAGGATTACCTTCAGATAGTAGAGATTATGGTGTAGGAGCACAGATCTTACGAGACTTGCAGGTTAGTAAATTAAGACTGATCTCAAACAATCCTCAGAAGCGTGTAGGTTTGCTAGGATATGGATTAGAAATAGTGGAACAGATTCCTATTGAAATTGCTCCTAACAAGCATAATGAGCGCTATCTGCAAACAAAAAGAGACAAGATGGGGCACAATATATTAAAGTAATGTCTAGATCCTATCTTGATATTTGTTAATATTTCTTGAGGATTTCAACCCGCATACTACTTGTTGCGTAAATTAGGTCATGATGAAAACCATGAAAAAAGCAATATTATCAATTATCTTCTTGTCGTTGGGCGTCTCAACATTATTTGCTCAGAATGAATTTCCATCCAAAGTTTGGCATAAAGGAAATATCTATACTACTGATGGAAAAGTGTACGGCGGTGAAATCAAATACGATCTAGAAAATAATGTCGTTCAGCTTCAAGATCAGACGGTTGATACATTTTCAGCTACAAATGTCACCAATTTCGAGTTATTCGATGAAGTGTATGGTGGAGTTCGTAAATTTTTCAGCCTTCCTTACTCAATGGGTTCTGATTACGCAACACCTATCTTCTTCGAAGTTTTAACTCAAGGAGATGAGCTTGCTTTGCTTTGCAGAGAATATGTTGCCACTGATTCCAGAGGAATGGGAGGATATGGAATGATGGGAGGGTATGGTATGAATCCTTTCTATGGCCCACAATCTATGATGGGCTATAAATTGGCATTCAAGTATTACTTTTTGAAAAATGGTGAGATCAAGCAATATAATCTCAAGAAAAAAGATCTCTTTGAGATGCTTCCAGGTCATGATGAAGCACTGTCTCTTTTTATGCGCAAGAACCGTCTTGATTATGATAAAAGAGGGGATCTCCTTCGAATCACAGCGTATTACAATGAACTCAATTAATATAAATGTCGAAGCCTTTAATTCTCGTCTCAAATGACGACGGGATAACAGCAAAAGGGATACGTGTTCTCGTATCTATCATGAAGAAAATTGGAGACGTGATCGTGGTAGCTCCAGATAGTCCACAATCAGGAATGGGTCATGCTATAACTATAGGAGAAACACTTCGCTTGGAAGAGGAAGAGATTTTCGAAGGTGTGAAGGCATTTAAGTCCAGTGGTACTCCAGCTGATTGTGTGAAGCTTGCCAAGCATTACGTAATGAAGGACAGAAGTCCGGATTTGATTGTAAGTGGAATTAACCATGGTTCCAATACCTCTATTTCAGTACTTTATTCTGGAACCATGTCTGCTGCCATAGAAGGAGCTATGGAAGGGTATCCTTCTATTGGATTCAGTTTATGTGATTTTTCTTCAAAAGCTGATTTTTCACATGTGGAAAAATGGGTTGAGAAAATAGCGAGACAAGTCCTTGAAAATGGGATGCCGAAAGGAGTCGCATTAAATGTGAATTTTCCACCCAAGCAAAATGAGGAAATTAAAGGAATAAAAATATGTCGTCAAGCTGAAGCTAAATGGCAGGAAGAATTTTCTGAGCGATTTGATCCAAACGGACGAAAGTATTTATGGCTAGCAGGAAACTTTGTAAATTTTGATAAAGGAGAAGATAATGACGAATGGGCAATCGCTAATAATTTTGTTTCGATAGTCCCTTGCCAGTACGATTTGACTGCTCATCATGCAATTTCTCAAATACATAAAGATTGGGACTGGGAAAAACTTAAGAAGTAAGGTGTTAGCGGTTTGATTTACATCTTTTGATTAACTGATTTTCTTATTTATATCATTTAAATAAAATATTAACCGTTTGAATCCGAAAATTTACATTTTTCTTTTTTTTATCCTAACTGCATCTTTGACGGGATTTGCTCAAATTCCAAACATTGATAGTCTTCGAGCTGTTTTGCCTAATTCTGTCGCAGACGAAAGATTAACAGTATTAAATGAATTATCTACCTATCTACGTGAAATTGAACAGCAAGAAGCATTTGATTATGCATTGGAAGCTGAAAAACTTGCTCAATCCCTCAGTAATAAATCAGGTGAAGCAAAAGCCAAGGAAAATATCGGATGGATTTATTACCGAAGAGGCAAATGGCAGAAAACTTTTGATTACTCAAAAGATGCATATTTTTTAGCTATAGAAGGAGACGACAAAGAGACTGCTGCGCGAGTAATGAATAGTATGGGAGCACTTTACTTTGAGCAGCAGAATTATGAACTATCCAATGAACAGTTCAAAAAAGCATATGCTATAAGTAATGAAGTAGGTGATCTCTACACTATGATCAGAAGCTTAAACAATATCGCTTTCAGTTTCTTACGACTTAATGAGTTGGACTCTGCAATGTTTTATGTTTTGAAAGCCATCAATACCAATTTACAAGCAGGATCCCCCTATTTATTAAGCTTTTCAAACCGCCTCGTTGGAAATATTTACTACCAAAGAAATCAGCTTGATTCAGCCGAAATTATCTATGAGAAAGCAATAGAAAATGGAAAATCTCAAGGTCTTGACAATTTTACAGCAAGTGTTCTGAACTTGCTAGGAAAGACATACCTAGAGAATGGTAAACTCGAGAATGCTAGAAGAGTGTTATTTGAAGGACTAGAACTATCTCGTCAAAACGATATATATGAAGAACTTGCTAAAGGGAATCAGTATTTAGCAGCTTATTTTGCTCAAATAGGTGATTTTAAAAAGGCATTTGAATATCAATCTCAGTTTGTGTCCCTTAATGATTCTTTGGAAAATATAGCCAGCAGAGATAGATTATCACTTATGCAAGGTATGTTTCAGGATGATTTGGATCAATCAGAACTTGATTTGTTAGTGGCTCAAAATGAAACTCAAGCTACCGCCTTGGCGAGTAATCAGCGAACAATCCTATTGGTCAGTTTATCTTCCCTCTTGGTTTTTGTGTTCTTAGTTTGGTTGTTCTATCTAAATAGAAATATCAAAAAATATAATGCAAACTTAATCCTTCAGAAGCAGCAAATACATAAGCAGAACGCAGATCTTGAGGCCAAATCTTTGCAGCTTGGTGAAATCAATCAAACAAAAAATAAGCTGTTTTCTATACTAGGACATGATTTGAAAGGTCCGGTTGGCCAAGTTAAGTCTATTGTAGACTTGTTGATTGATGGTCATCTGAACCAAGAAGAGTTTGACGAGCTCATACAAAATTTGAAAAAGGATGTTGACTCAGTGTATTTCACTTTGAATAACACCTTAAAATGGTCAGTAGCTCAAATGGAAGGCTTTAAACTGCAAAAAAGAAATTTTAACCTTTCTAAACTAGTAAATACCACCATTACCTTAATCAATCCAGAGCTAAAGAGAAAGTCTCTAGAAATAGATAATACCTCCTTGCTTACTGATGTAGAGATTTATGCTGATCGAGATTTGATTGAAGTTGTGATCAGAAATATTCTCAGTAACGCTGTGAAATTCTCAAAGTCTGGTGATGTTATTAAGCTTTCGGTAGAATTAGATAACGATATGATTAGCTGGTGTGTAAAAGATAACGGAGGCGGTATGAAAGAAGAGCAAATCAATGAATTGCTTTCTTCAGAATATGTTATTTCAAATTCTAAACTAGGTACTAAAATGGAAAAAGGATCTGGTTTAGGGCTTCAAATTTGCAAGGAGTTTACTCGAATGAATGGTGGGGAGTTGACTATTAAAAGCAAAGTAGGGGATGGTACAAAAGTGTGTGTTAAAATTCCAGCCAGCAGCAAATTAATCAGTAATTAGTACCTGATCGTAGGTTAGTACCTTTTCCAGTTGGATTTCTCCTGAGATAATACCTAATGTTCTCATTGTGTTCATAGAAGTTATTAGCTGATTCTTGGAGATTCCAGCATCAATCGCCCAAGTCGTCTGCGCAATCCATTCTTTTACGTCAGTTTCATTTAGCTCGTAAATTTTGGATATATCTGCTACCGCAGAAGAACTGTCCATAAGCTTCAACGACTCTTGATAGACTAAGTCTCTCAATTGAAAAATCACATCATCAAATTCAGCCAGTGCTTTTTCTGTAGCAATAATCGCAAAACAAGGCCAAGGACTAGGAACTTCACCTATTCGCTTCATTTGCCCAGCATCTACCCATGGTTTGGTTGTGTACTTTTCCCACAAAAACATCTCTGGCTTTTCTGAGGACATCTCTTCCAGCGCTCCAGGTAAGTTATTAACTATTTTAAATTCCACATTTTCGGTATTCCAGCCTTCGCGCTTAGCTAGGACATAGCTCATCAATTGAGACCCAGAACCAATTCTGCTGATTAAAAATGTTGGATTTTGTATTTCATCAAGTGAATTCACTTTAGAATTTCCCGATATATGAATTCCCCAGTTTAAGGGAGAAATGACATGATAACCAATCATTTTCGAAGGATTACCCGCTTCAAAATCCTTTAAAAAACTTTCCGTTAGTACGATGGCGACGTCGGTATTGTCTTCTCTTAAATCCTTATTCATCTGTCCAGAACCTCTCGATTCATCTGTCCAGTGTAGCTTTATGCCATCCTTGAGAAAGGGTTGGGCAGCAACTACATTTCTCCAAGGAAAATTAAAATGCTCAGGAACACCGGTGATTCTAAGAGTTTTCATAGGTTCAGATTTGATAACTCCAAAGGTATGAACCGCAACTCAAAATAAGATTCCGCTCACAGAAATTATCTATACGTTTTTAATCATGAGCAGCTTTCCGGTCTGTGATCAGCAGATTACTCAATCCTGCAATAATGAGCAGTGTTCCAGCGAGGAGCATCGTGTTGATCACCGCTTCCCCGAATAGTAGCTTGTAAAGTAAATTTACTCCGCCAAGTGCTGCTATTATTTGCGGGATCACGATGAACATATTAAAAATCCCCATATAAACCCCCATTTTCTTTGGATCCACTGAGCTTGAAAGCATCGCATACGGCATCGATAGAATGCTTGCCCAAGCGATTCCAACAAAAGCAAAACATATATGAAGCATCCACGGCTCAGTGATAAAATATATCATAATAAAGCCTACTCCTCCAGCTACTAGACTGACTAAATGCAAAAGCTTACGGTTGATTTTATATTTACTGGTGAAAAAGGACAAAACCAAAGCAGCAAACATGGACATCAAACCATAAGTACCTAGGTAGTTCCCCACACTGTCGGCAGCATCATTATACGCTGCAGAACTTGTATCAGTCGCTCCAAAGATATGCTCTGTGATCGCTGGGGTGGCAAAACTCCACATGGTGAAAAACGCAAACCAAGAGAAGAACTGCACTACTCCAAGTTGCTTCATTACCAATGGCATATCTGCAATGCTCCCAAAAATCTCTTTAATTCCAACTAGGAATCCTTTGCTTTTGGCTTTTTCAGCCTCAAATTCCTCCATGTCTTCAGGCGGATATTCTTTCGTTTTTAGAATAGTATATAATATTGAAGAAAATAGCACGAAAGCGCCTATCGCGAAAGCATACTTAACTGAATCAGGGACTACACCTTCTGGAGCAGTGTTTGGCACACCTAGTTGAGTCATCATCCAAGGCAAATTGGAAGCTATCCAAGTACCGGTACCGATAATAAGTGTCTGCACTACAAAACCATAGGAGCGCTGGGAGTCTGGAAGTTTATCTGCTACCAATGCCCGAAAAGGCTCCATACTAATGTTGATTGAGGCATCTAAAATCCATAAGGCTCCTGCTGCCATCCATAATGCAGATGAGTAGGGGGTGAAGAAAAGTGCAATTGAACTAAGCATCGCGCCAACAAAAAAGTAAGGTTTTCTTCTTCCAAATTTCCAGTGCCATGTGCGGTCGCTCATGTATCCTACGATCGGCTGAATCAGAAGACCCGTTAGGGGTGCGGCGATCCAGAGCATTGGGATAGCATCTTTATCTGCACCCAGAGTTTGGAATATTCTGGACATGAATCCGCCTTGTAACGCAAACCCAAATTGAATTCCTAACATGCCAAAACTCATGTTCCAAATTTGCCAGAAATCTAACTTCTTTTTATAATTGGTCATTTGGGTTAAATTGAAACGGAAGTTTTGAAGTTAAACTAAACCTGTGATTTCCATCTTGGTGGATAGGATGGAGATATCTACGAATTGCAAGTTGGGAATGGATAAATGTGGAAAGCCAAGATCCGGTAGGGGATCAAACTCACTCAATTTATCTAGAAATGCAAAGCTCTTTTTGTTTACAGATAGGGTTTTTTTACCCATCATAATTTTGTCACTAGTGAAACCATGAAGATAAATCCTAATGACGTCAAATTGACTTGGAAAGCTTCCTGTTGCTTCACTGATAGAAAGTTTTTGGTTTTCTGGAGAATAGGTAAAAATCCGCTCGAGGTAGGCCCCAGTTTCGAAGTCATAGCTTACTCCATCGTCTTCATAATGAACATATTCACTTCCTTCCGCACCTGCATAAAGGTGAATTCTAAGTACTCCATCATTTTTAGCAGCGGTGTGGGCGACGCTATTTTGCATCGCTAGAATACTTCCCGCTTTGATGAATACTGGTAGATTATTCAAAGGACAATCTTGATAAATGACTTGGCCTCCTTTGGATGGTTGGTCCGTGAAAAAGTAGTACCAGTCGCCTTTTGGCAAATAGACTTTCATGATTTCTTTATAGCTTTCTACTGGTGCTATTAGGAAAGAATCACAGAATAAATACTGGTTTTGGTAGCTAGGAAGGAATACTAGTGGATCATCTGAATATGCTATGGCCAAACTAGCAGCAACTGGCAATCCAGTCTGGCTACTTTGACGAAACTTGCTATAAATAGTAGGCATCAACTTGTAGCGTAGCTTCATGTAGGTTCTTGAGATCTCTTCCACTTCTTCACCAAAGGCCCAGGGCTCTGCATCATTGCTATTGATCATTGAATGCGAACGAAAAAGTGGTGAGAAAGTAGCGATGCTCATCCATCGGGCAAAAAGAGATTTCGTGGATTCTCCTGCAAAACCTCCTACATCGTATCCTGAAAAGGATAATCCACTTAGGCCTAAGCTATTGACTAATCTCACGCCTGCCAGCATGTGTTCTTCAGTGGAGACATTGTCTCCAGTCCAGATTGCTGCAAAGCGTTGCACACCTGCAAATCCTGCTCTTGTCAAAACGAATGGTCGCCGATTTGGAAGATTTGCTTCTGAACCTTCCTGGGTGCTTTTGGCCATTTGCATGCCGTAGATATTTCTTGCTTTACGATGGGACGCAGTATTTCCATCATAATCAAACTCGATCAAATTAGGTGTAAACTGCCCCCAAGAAGCAGGTTCATTCATATCAGTCCAGAAGCCATCCACCCCAGCTTCTGTGTAAAAAGCCATTTTTTCCATCCACCAAGCACGAGTTTTTGGATTTGTGAAATCAGGAAATGTGCACCAGCCAGGCCATACTTGACCTTCATATGCTTTGCCGTCTGGATATTGAACAAATAGTCCCTGAGCTGTCCCTTCTTCGAAGGGAGCATAGCCTACTTGGGTTTTAATTCCCGGGTCTAGGATGACAACCACTCGAAAGCCTTTTTCTTTTAGTTTTAAAATGAGTCCTTTTGGATCCGTGAATTTCTCCCCATCAAAGCTGAATACTTTATACTCCTCCATGTGGTGGATATCCAAGTAGATCACATCAGCAGGCATATCTTTATCTCGAAAAGTACTAGCCAGTGTCAATACTTCTGTGTCAGGATAATAGGAATATCTACATTGCTGATATCCCAGTGCCCATTTGGGAGGCATTTTCATCTTTCCAGTCAGCTCAGTATAGCTACTGATGATCTCCGCGACACTTGGCTGATGGATGAAATAATAATCCATGTCTCCATCTTCAGCATTGAAATAAGCAAACCGATTGTTTGATGCTCCAAAATTGAAGACACTTTTATGCGTATTGTCTAAATAAATCCCATAGGCTTTTTGATCTATCAGCCCTATATAGAATGGAATACTTGCATAGAGTGGATCATCATTGATTCCGTAACCGAAGTAATCTGTATTCCAGTTGGTATAAGCTCTTCCTCTACGATTTAGATCTCCAGTTTTTTCTCCGAGACCGATAAATTTTTCATCTACCTGAAGTTCCTTGTAGCAGGTCACTTCTGTTCCTATCCACGAAATCCCCAATGAGTCATCCTTATTAAGAAGTGTACCCGATGCATCAAAAAATGTGCAAATCCCATTAAGCAATTCAAACTGAAGGTGAATAAGTGAGGTCTTGAGTATTAAGTAATCTTCCCTTTCTTCAAGGGAGAATTCGACAGGTGCAGCCTCAGCTATTACCGAGTAAGGGTTAGGATCAAAAGTAGAGTTTTGTGAAGCTTGAATTCTCAATGTTCCCTCACGGAAAACACTTATTTTAACTTGCGCTACTTCACTTTCTGCTAAAAATCCGTTACTGGTTTTTGTCCATTTTCCAATTTTACCTATAGGAATATATCGTGAAGAAGACTGGTTTTGGGAGGGCACTTGGTTGGTATTGATCATGTATAAGTTTTGCTAAATCATTCAGAAGCGAAACTAATTTAGGACCAAAAATTAATCTTAAAAATACTGGAACTCAGGCAATGCAAATAATTCAGGAGCTAAGCAGTAGGGTATATGCCTTGATTTGGAAATTTGACCTATTCAAACGTTTGCAAATAACCGAGAAAAAAAGAAGTTTTTTTTTTTAAAATCTTCTTGATGAATCTCTTTCCATCAGTTTCGTTTCCAAAATCAAGTTTCTCTCCATCGTTTCAACATCAAGCTTCTTCTCAATAATATCAATTAAAATCTCTGTAGCTCTAGCGCCCATCATAAATCCCGGTTGGGATACTGAGGAGAGTTGTGGGTCTAGCATAGCGCAAAACTGCCAATCACTAAATCCGACAATCCCGACTTCCAATGGGATCTTCAAACCGATATCCCGGCATGCCTTCATCGCGCCAACAGCTCCTATGTCATTGCAGGAGAAAAATGCATCTGGGCGTTCTGGAAGTGAATTGAACAACTCTGAAACTAATCTCTGGCCTTCTTCCAAAGTGCCGAGTGGGCATTCAATTATATTCGCTGGGTTCACTGATATCCCATTTTTCTCCAAAGCATCTCTATAGCCTTGTTCCCGATCAATGCTTATTTTAAGGGCTTTTGGGCCTGAGAGGTGCACAATATTTTTGTAACCTTGACTGATTAAATGTATTGTAGCGTCATAAGCTCCTTGGTAATCAGCTACCATCACATTGATGGCATTGGGAATAGCTGGAGCTCGGTCAAAAAAAACAATAGGGAATCCCTGATCCAGTACTCGGGTGAAGTGATCAAATGACTCGGTCTCTTTAGAATAACTCACCAATACTCCGTCGATTTGATTGGAAAGCATAGTTTCAATACTGGAAATTTCACGGTCTAATTTCTCATTGGATTGGGAAAGAATGACATTGTAGCCTCTAGATTGAGCGATGTCCTCTATTCCACTGATCACAGTTGAGAAGAAAAAATGGACTACCTCTGGGATAATAACACCGATGGTAAATGATCTGCTTTTGCGAAGGGAGAGCGCAATGGCATTCGGTCTGTAATTCATATTCTTGGCTACCTCCTTTACTCTTCGCTTAGTCTCATCACTGATACCAGGGTAGTCTTTTAACGCTCTGGATATGGTAGAAGCGGAGAGGTTAAGTTCTCTCGCTATATCTTTAATAGTAGCTTGACCTAGTTTCATGAGGTATATGTATAAAAAGTATGGTTTGATTTTACGTCTGCAAGTTACAAGCTATTGTTTTTTGAAGGAATTTGCCTAACTATTTTTTAGCTGATTCCTTTCAGCACAGCTCTGAGAAATTGTTCACTTATAACCTGTATGCTTAATTATTGGTTACCAAATCTGAGAAAATAATCGAATTTTTATTTTTCGCTTAATGTAATCTTTGAAATCGATTGCGTACAGAGAAATGCTTTTGTGAACAATATTTTAGAATTGGATGTGGGTAATTATAAGGGAGGGATTTATATCTTTGAAGCTTACGATGATTAACAGTACCTATCTGGTCTAATCAATTAGAAATAAACAAACCTAATACGATATGAAATTTAAACCTGGAGTAAAATACGGTGAGGAGCTTAGAGATCTTTATGCTTATGCTAAAGAGAACGAGTTCGCAATGCCAGCAGTGAACGTGATCAACACCAATTCTGTGAACGCAGTATTGGAGACAGCCAAGAAATTGAATTCCCCTGTGATCATCCAATTCTCAAATGGTGGAGCACAATTTTTTGCTGGAAAATCTCTAGCAAATGACAAGCAGCAGGCGAGTATCGCTGGTGGCATCTCTGGTGCTCATCACGTGCATTTGATGGCTGAAGCTTACGGTGTTCCAGTTATTTTGCATACAGATCATGCTGCAAAAAAATTACTGCCTTGGATAGACGGACTTTTGGATGCAGGTAAGGCTTATTATGCTACGCATAAAAAACCGCTGTATAGCTCTCACATGCTTGACCTTTCTGAAGAGCCTTTGGAAGAAAACGTCGAGATCTCTTGCAATTACTTCAAAGAGTTCGAAAAGCTGGAAATGGCTATTGAAATTGAACTAGGCGTAACCGGTGGTGAAGAAGATGGCGTAGATAATACAGACATTGATTCTTCTAAGCTTTATACTCAGCCTGAAGAAGTGGCTTATGCCTATGAGCATTTAAAAGAAATCGGGGATCTATTCACGATCGCAGCTGCTTTCGGTAACGTCCACGGGGTGTATAAGCCGGGCAACGTAAGCTTAAAGCCAATCATCTTGAAGAACTCTCAGGATTTCATCAAAGAAAAGCATGGCTTAACTGGTAAGCCGTTAAACTTCGTGTTCCACGGTGGATCTGGATCTACCCTAGAGGAGATCAGAGAAGCAAATAGCTACGGTTCGATCAAGATGAATATCGATACAGATATGCAATGGGCATTCTGGGAAGGTATCTTAAACAACTATAAAAAGAACGAGGGTTACCTTCAGACACAATTGGGCAATCCTGATGGAGCGGATGTTCCAAATAAGAAATTCTACGACCCAAGAAATTGGTTGCGTAAGGGCGAAGAGAACTTCGTGAAGCGTCTTGAACTAGCATTTGAAATGCTAAATGCTGTAAATAGAAACTAATTTGCAGTTTTATTATTGAAGAAAAAGTCACTTAATATAGGTGACTTTTTCTTTTCCATCTAATTCAACTTCCATGAAATGCACTCAACTTTTAGTCATGTCAAGTATGACCATACTTTCTGCCTGTAAATTGGACGATTTTTCCGAAGTCAAAAACTACTGGCCTCAAGCGGGTGTGACTTATGAGATTTTTGTTCAGTCTTTCAATGATAGCGATGGGGATGGAATAGGGGATCTGAATGGTGTCACCCAGAAGTTGGATTATGTTCAGGAGTTGGGAGCAAATGCGATTTGGTTTATGCCGATCATGCCTTCCCCGAGTTATCATAAATACGATGTGACGGACTACAAAGCCATTCATCCAGCTTATGGCACGATGGAAGATTTCAAGAATCTACTGGCAGAAGCGCATAAGCGAGACATCAAGATCGTGATCGATCTGATAATCAATCACAGTGGGAGCGGGCATCCGTGGTTTGAGGAGGCGCGCAAAGGCCGGGATAATCCATACCGGGAATATTACATTTGGGCGCAGAAGGACACCATTGCAGAATTCATCAATAAAAAAGTCATTACTCTTGACAGTGACAACATCCGACAATGGCATGATCCGGGAAACGGAGAAGATTTTTATTACGGATTTTTCATCGGAGGAATGCCAGATCTGAATTATGATAGTAAAAAGCTGAGGGATGAAATCTATGAAATCGGAAGATTTTGGCTGGAAGAAGTGGGTGTTGATGGCTTTAGATTGGATGCCGCCAAACATATTTTTCCGGATGATCGACCATTGGATAATCATGAGTTTTGGAAGGAGTTTCGCGCCAAAATGGAAGCCATTAAACCTGATGTTTATCTAGTAGGAGAGGTGTATGACAAAAAGGAAATCGTCGCTCCTTTCTTACCGGGGTTACCGGCCTTGTTCAACTTTGATTTTCACTACACACTACTGGAAGCGTTGAACACCGAAAACGGGATGTTGCTCGCCAAAAAGCAAAAGGAGATCTTAGACTTCTATCTGGGTATCACGCCAAATTTCATAGACGCTACCATCTCCTCAAATCATGATCAGCATCGTCTGCTAAATGAACTGGGAAGCGATGCTGACAGATACAAACAGGCAAGTGCGATTCTCCTGACGATGCCGGGAGCTCCGTATTTGTATTATGGAGAGGAAATTGGTATGCTGGGCTTGAAGCCAGATGAGCATATTCGAGAACCATTCCTTTGGGATGTGTCCGAAAAAGACAGCGGAAGAACGAGTTGGATCAAGCCCAATTATACTACTGATGCTACGGTGACCCCTTTGGCCATCCAAAGGAATGATCCTGCTAGCTATTTCAATCATTATAAAACACTTATCTCACTTCGAAACACTAATCCAGCTTTGGCAATCGGAACCTTGGACTTGCCAGAGGTAGAATATCCTGAGACCGTCATGGCCTACCATCGGGTATCTAGTGATCAGGAAGTGTTTGTGATTCATAACTTGGGTAAAGTCGAAGTCCTGTTGGATGTACCTGTGGGCTTTGAGGAAAAGCTTTTTTCCTTGGGTCAGACTACGTTTGCCGAAGGTAAAGTCAAGCTGGGGAAGAACGCGAGTATGGTGCTGGGGAGGTAAAGAAAAGCAAAATCTGAGGTCATCCGATAAGTGAAGGATTTACTCTAGGTTTTTAAGTAATCCTTTCACCATAAGAATTAAGATTTTTTGACCGATAGTTTCAATGTTTTGTTATAATTTATGTTCAAAAACTTATTTTAACCTCATGAAAAGGACTCAAAGGAATTTGCTGATTTTAGCAGTATTGCTAATCGTGTTTAGTAATCTTATTTCTGGTTATATAAATGTCTTTACACGAGGGTTATTTCCAACCTATCATTACCAAACTGCAAATGCTGAATTTGAATTTACAGCAATGCCATCCAAAGGAAGAGATGTAGAGATGATGGAGCATCACTTTCAGACTTTTAAGAATAACAACCCTAAAAGTGAAGAGCAGCAGGTTTTCCGCACTTTCAAACGAAATCCATTACAGTTTTGGAACTGGTATTCATATATGACAAATGATATTTATACTTATAAGTATCAACATCCAAATTCTAAAGGTAAATTAGTTATTAATTAGAAATTGATCTGGTGATGGTTCTGTGTGCATCACAAAAAAACCTTCGAACACTGATAGGTATCAGGACTCGAAGGTCTGCAAATAAAACCTAAAAGGTTAATAATATATTATGTAGAAAGGATCTTCGCTATTCTGAAATCATCCTCATCTACCGATTTGTCATCTACAATAGCTTTTTTGATTGGCGTGTAAACCACTTTATTATTGATTAAACCAGCCATCACATCGTATTTACCTTGAAGCAAGCCTTCTACCGCAGCTACTCCAAGTTTAGAAGCTAGAAGTCGATCGTATGAGCTAGGCGAGCCACCGCGCTGTAAGTGTCCTAAAATAGTTACTTTGATGTCGTAATAAGGTAGATGCTTTTTCACCATAGAAGCGATTTCATTAGCACCTCCACTTTTTCCACCTTCTGCCACGATGACAATGTTGGATGCTTTTTTGGCTTTGGTTCTGATTTTCAATTTGTCAACCAAATGCTCAATTGGCATTTTTTTCTCAGGAATCAAAATAGCTGCCGCAGCAGACCCTATACCTGCATTGATGGCAATGAAACCTGCATCTCTGCCCATTACTTCTACGAAGAAAAGTCTGTCGTGGGAAGTGGCGGTGTCTCGTATCTTATCTATGGCTTCGATGGCGGTGTTACATGCCGTGTCAAATCCTATAGTAGAATCTGTACCAGAAAGGTCATTGTCAATCGTGCCTGGTAAACCTATCGCCGGTACGCCAAATTCTTTGTAGAAAAGGTGTGCGCCAGTCAAGGATCCATCTCCACCGATCACCACAAGGGCATCGATACCATGAGACTTCAAGTTGTTGTAAGCAGTTTGTCGTCCTTCAAATGTACGGAACTCGGCACTTCTAGCTGATTTTAGAAATGTCCCCCCTCGCTCTAGCACATGAGTAATATGCTTGGATTCTAGCTTTTTAATATCATTCTGAATCATCCCCTCGTATCCGCGGTAGATGCCGTACATTTCTAAGTCATAGTACAATCCTGCACGTACTACTGCGCGAATTGCTGCATTCATGCCTGGGGAATCTCCGCCAGAAGTTAGAACGCCAATTTTTTTAATGGTTTTAGGTTCCATTGGTTAGGTTTGAGTGAAGGCTTTAAACATAAGTGCGGCCGAAGCTGGGTTGGTCGCTAAGGGGATATTGTGTACATCACAAATTCTCATCAGCATTTGAACATCCGGTTCATGTGGATGCTTATCCAATGGATCTCTGAAGAATACTACCATCGCAAGTTCTTTCTGTGCTGCCATGGCAGCAATCTGTGCATCACCCCCAATTGGTCCTGAGAGTAATTTTTGAACTTCAAATCCTGCTTTTTCAATATGAGATCCTGTGGTGCCAGTAGCAACCAATTCCACATCTGCCTGAAGCAGTCTGTCGCGGAATCCACTTAAAAAATGAACCATGTCGGCTTTTTTGCCATCATGGGCTATTAGAGCAATTTTCATTAAGTATAGTGTAATAGGTTTGTGCCAAAGTTAGGAAAAAATCTTTCCCTGAAGGCTTGGTGCTGCATATTTAACCGCTTGTTAACGCTGAGTTCAAATTAACTTTTCCAAATAGAACAGGAAGGTATATTCTAGAGCCATTTCTTTGAGGGAGTTGAATCTCCCCGATGCTCCTCCATGTCCTGCGTCCATATTGGTATGAAGGAAAAGTAAGTTTGAGTCAGTTTTTAACTCTCGGAGTTTTGCAACCCATTTGGTCGGTTCCCAGTATTGAACTTGGCTGTCATGAAGACCGGAAGTGATGAGTAGATTTGGATAGTCTTTGGCCTCTACGTTGTCATACGGTGAGTAGGAGAGCATGTATTCGTAGAACTCCTTGTCCTTTGGATTTCCCCATTCTTGAAATTCCCCGGTAGTCAATGGAATACTTTCGTCAAGCATGGTCGTCACTACATCTACGAAAGGAACAGCCGCAATCAGGCCGTTGAATAGGTCAGGACGTAAATTCATCACAGCTCCCATCAGCAATCCTCCTGCACTTCCACCCATAGCATATAGATGATCTGATGATGTGTACTTCTCATCAATCAGATGCTCCGCACAATGTATATAATCAGTGAAGGTATTTCGTTTTTTCAGCATTTTCCCATCCTCATACCATCCACGGCCCAGGTCTTCACCTCCTCGGATATGTGCTATGGCAAAGACAAAACCTCTGTCCAACAGGCTCAATCGACTACTGGAGAAGTAGGCATCCATGCTGTAGCCATAGGATCCATAGGCATAGAGTAAGAGCGGATTTGAACCATCTGGAGAAAAGGTGTCAATTTTATAAACCAGAGAGATAGGTATCATCTTGCCGTCAGCAGCGGTCGCCCAGATTCTGGCAGAAGTGTATGCTGTAGCATCATATCCCCCCACAATTTCTTGTTGCTTGAGCAAGGTCTTCTCTTTGGTAACCATATTGTAATCAAAGGTACTGGCTGGTGTCACGAGAGAGTTATATCCAAAGCGCAGTATAGCTGTATTAAACTCTGGATTAGTGCTGATCCAGGCGGTATAGGTTTCATCGTCAAATTCTAAAGAGTGACCTTCCGTTCCATCCCAAGGTTTGATGTTGATTTTGCACAACCCATTACTTCTTTCCTGTACGACCAAAAAGTCAGAGAAAATATCAAAATCTTCAAGTAAAACGGTATCTCTGTGAGGAATCACATCTTCCCAGTTTTCTAGCTGGGGATTGCTGATTGGAGCTTTTACCAGTTTGAAGTTTTGAGCTTTTAAATTGGTTCTAATCCAAAAATAGTCTTCATAATGATCAGCTGCGTACTCCAAATGGGGTATTCTCTCTTGAAGGACTGTGAATAGTCCGGTAGGATTACTGGCATCCAGAAACCTCATTTCGGAAGAAATAGTGCTTTCAGAATGAATAAGAATAAATTTTTCCGATTTAGTCTTATGAACTACACAGGAAAATTCTTCGTCTTTTTCGGTATAGATCAGGACATCTTCCGCTACTGTTGTGCCAAGTTTATGAGAATAAACTTGATGAGAGCGAAGTGTATCTGGATTCTGTTTAGTGTAAAAAAGCGTCTGATTATCTTCTGCCCAAGCATAATTCCCCGTGATCTCAGGGATATAATCAGATAGTATTTCTCCCGTCTCCAGATTTTTGAAATGAATCGCATAGATTCTTCTTCCGACTTCATCTGCTGCGAATGCAAGAGTTTTGAGGTCTGAAGTGGCAGCGGTTCCACCTACTTGATAATAAGATTTTCCTTCTGCTAGAAGATTGACATCAAGAAATACCTCTTCATCAGCTTCTAAACTTCCTTTTTTGCGACAATACAAGGGGTATTCTCCACCCGTTTCGTATTTCACGTACCAGAAATAGCCAGATTTAAAGTAAGGAACGCTTTCGTCGTCCTCCTTAATTCTACCTTTCATCTCCTGAAAAAGGTTTTCTTGAAAATCTTCCGTGGTTTTTAAACTTGTTTTGAGGTACTCATTCTCAGCATTTAGATAGGCTATGACTTCAGGATTATCTCTATCACGCATCCAATAATAATTGTCAGTGCGCTGATGACCATGCGTTTCTAAGAGCTGAGGGATTTGTTTGGCTTGGGGTGCCTGCATTTTAAAGTAGTTAAGGGTGCAATGTTAGGGAAAAAAATGAGCCTAAAGTTCTATTTTAGGCAGGAAAAAAGGGGGTCAATGGCAGTTATACCTATTTGAAATGTCTTTTTAATAAATGTGATTCTTGGAAAGGAGAGAATTTTTTAAAATATTCATTGAATAATTGAACCATTAACCAAAACCGTATGGGATTTTTAAAAGAGTTTAAAGAGTTTGCTGTAAAAGGCAACGTAATCGATCTGGCAGTAGCCGTGATAATTGGTGGAGCATTCGGGAAGATTGTTGCTTCCTTTGTGAAAGATATCGTGATGCCACCTATTGGCATGTTGTTAGGTGGGATGGAATTTACTGATTTGGCGATTGTGCTAAAGGAAAACAGTATAGGTCCTGCTGGCGAGGAATTAGGCCCAGTACTACTTACTTATGGTATTTTTATCCAGAATGTTGTTGATTTCATAATAGTAGCATTTGTAATTTTCTTGGCTATTAAAGCGCTAAATAGCATGAAAAAGAAAGAAGCTGCAGCTCCAACACCTCCACCCCCAGCACTTTCAAAATCTGAAGTTTTGCTAGAAGAGATTAGAGATCTATTGAAAAAATAAAGAAATAGAAAAAGCGGCTTCAAGCCGCTTTTTCTATTTTATTCAATTTTTTACTAGTAATAAGTCATAAAAGAATTAGTAAAACTACCGTTTGATATTATTTCGGTCTTTCCCTTTCAAAATATTTATTGAAGTTTCTTCTAACTCGCTGTTCAAAGTAACTATGACTATTAAAACACTGATTTCTATCTGATTGGGTTTATCCTATTGTTTTTTATCGTGGTCACGTTTTTGATAAATATGTCTGGCAAATTCTCTGGATAATCCATTTAACAGAATGATTTGATTGTAAGTAATTACGCTGGATAATTCATTGACAAACTTTTCTTCATCTACGATCATTTTTCGTTCTATATCAAATCTTCTGGCAAGTCGTGATTTAGCATCTACTTCAGAGAGTTGAATATCTTTGACTCTTCCTAATTCAGACATTTCTTTAAGATTTTTTTCTCTCGCATCATTGAAGACATTGAAAATTGGCCAGAATTTCTGCGCTTGTTCTGGTTTTAGGTCTAATCTCGTGGTGATAAAAGCTACTCTAGCAGCTTCTAGTTTTTCACGGTCATAGCCATTATCTGTGCGTTGGGCCAGTGTAGTTCCTGCCGCCATGAAGAACAAGAGAACTATTAATGTATATTTTTTCATAGTTAGTACCAGTTTTTATCATATTCATTTACTACCTCTACCTCGTACATCATCTCCTCGAAAATGATTTGATCCAGGATTTCTTCAGGGTTATCTACCATACTAAGCACGTCCTCAGCGGTCCAATATTGGCTTTCTATATAGAAAGCAATCTCATCATCCATGGATAATGTTTCAACCTGCGATTCAGATGAG
This sequence comes from Algoriphagus ratkowskyi, assembly GCF_002150505.1. Taxonomy (GTDB): domain Bacteria; phylum Bacteroidota; class Bacteroidia; order Cytophagales; family Cyclobacteriaceae; genus Algoriphagus; species Algoriphagus ratkowskyi. The sequence continues at coordinate 27,233 of NZ_MSSV01000019.1, read as the reverse complement.
GTGAACTGCCAAACTCCAAAGCTGAGTACTAGTAAAGCAATAGCAGCATATTTCATCCAGTGGATAGACGTCTGGGGTTTTACCTTTTTAATAATATCATCTGGAAGATTATCGAAATAATTTTCTGGAGCTCGGAAATCCTGAATTTTAGGAATTTTTTGCATGGTATAGGTTTAGACTAGGTTGGCGGTCAATAGTTTATTCATTGGATAAGGAAAGTTCGATTTTTTTCACTGCATGGTGATAGCTGGCCTTGAGGGCGCCTATACTTGTGCCAGTTATTTCAGACATTTGCTCATAGGTGAGCTCTTCCTGATATTTCAGATGAAATACAAGTCGCTGTTTGTCAGGTAAGGTAAGTAAGGCCTTTTGAAGTAAACGTTGTATTTCATCGCCATCGATATTTCCAGGTTGATCAATAAAGGACTCTAATTTTTCTTGATGGTCGTCGATGGAGAAGAAATATCGCTTTTTCTTTTTTTCCAAAAAAGTCAAAGCTTCATTGGTAGCGATTCTGTAGAGCCATGTAAAAAGGCTGGATTGTCCTTGAAATTTGTCGATGTATTGATGTGCTTTGATGAAGGTGTTCTGCGTCACATCATCGGCATCTTCATGAATCAAAACCATTCGTCTGATCACATGATATACGCGCTTTTGGTAAGTCAGAATTAACTGCCTGAAACCCAGATCCCGAGTTTTGGGATTTTGGATGAGTTGGAGTATTTCCTGGTCACCATTTTTATTCATTCTTCTTTTAGACCCAAGTTATAGAAAAGGGTTTAGAAGCGTGACGAAAAAAGAGACTTAAGACTTGATTTTCAGTGTAAAAAATAATCCTAGTAGTTATGTTTCAGTTAGATTTCTAGAATATAATCTAAGATTCCTGCATTCTTGCCTTTTGGTCTAGTTACCAGAAGAGGAATGCTGTCATTGTACTGAATCAATCGCTCCGCCATACTTCCGATGAAAAGTGCGGTGGCTGCAGTACGACCTTTGGCACCTATTATTATTCCATCTGCTTCGATTTCTCTAGCTTTTGCTACGATTTCTTCCACTGGATCATCATTCACATCTTGGGTATAGACCGGAGTGATTTTATTTCCTTTTGTATCAATTTTTCGAATGAATTTCTTGTAATTGATCTCCGCGTGCATGCGCATAATTTGAGTGAATTCTGCGTAGCTTTTTCCAGTATAATGATAACCTGAAGGAACGGTGAAAACATTCTGACAGACGATTTCAAGACCTCCATGCTTTTCGGCTATCATAATAGCTTCTTCCAAGGCGTCTTTAGAATAATCAGAAAAGTCACTTGGTACTAATAAGCGTTGCATCTTGGTGGCAGACCCTTCAGGAACGATGAGTAAGGAGCAGCTTGCACGTCTGGCAAGTCTGGAAGAAGCTACACCAGTGCCAGGGAGATGAACCTTACGGCCTATCAGGATCATGTCCGCAGATTTCTCTTCGGCTAGCTTTAATATTTTCTTGGAAAGAGAACCTTCTTTAACAATGTAATTTAATGAGATGCCCTTAGGATTTTTGAAGTGCTCATTGACAGTGGCCTCCATTGCTTCCTGTCTTTCATTAATCATGTTCTCTACCAAATTAGGAAACTCCTCCAGCACCTCTTTTGGGATGCTAAGGTTTTTAATCACATTTACGAAATAGATTTTTTTGGTTTGATTGACTTGAGCAATAAATGCTGCATGCTGAACCAAGGTTTGATCCAATGAAGTCTGATCAAGGCAAACGACCATTTTTTTAATCAAATACATATAGCGCCAACGGTTTTAGAAATGCAAATTTAAGTGTAAAAGGGGTAAGAACTTAGCTTGATACTGAAATATAATTTCGAATAATTACTTATTTCTTATATTTATTGCTTTTTGAGTTTTAAATTAGTCATGCTGGAGAAATAATATTCTGAATTAAGGCACTGTATTCTAATGTTTTTGGGTTAATTCACAACGCATAATCGGAATCAACTCCCAAATTTGCCAACCTACCGTGTAATATATCGTATATTTGTTATGTCCGGGTCGCCGACATGTTCAAACTTCACAAATTACATAATTACCGAGTAAGCCCTTCCCAAAAGCAGGCCTCATCCCGCACATGCGGGACCTCGCCCTTCAAAAGGCAGGATAACAGTGGAAGTTTGCGGTAAAAAGGCAGCTCAAATCTTGTCAAGTAGGAGGTTTGCAACACTCTAAGATCCGGACTTTTTTATTTTATTTTTTATCCATTCCCACTCATCATTACCCACACCTACCAATCTTGAGAAAAACCAGTAACTGACAAGAACTAACAAGCTGGTAAATAACATATTCACGATAGTTGACTCAAAGTATGAATTAAGGTAGCTGGGCATATAAGCAGTTATCCCTACCAAAATAATTTTTACTGTTTCCCACGAAAAAGGGTCGAAACCGAGTTTGATTTTTAAGAACACGTATTTCACTAGATTGTATAGAAACATCACAGCTACTGAAGCCATAGCAGCACCATCTATTCCATAGATTGGGATCAATAGGTAATTTAAGCCTATAATTAAAATACTCATTCCGATAGTCACAACCAGGTTAAAGCGGTAATGCTTAGAGAAAACCAGTATTTCACTATTAACAGAGAATACTACATCGAACAGTTTTCCAAGCCCTATTAAGACTACAACATGTTTTCCTGCTACGTATATTTCTCGATTTGGAATAAAGTAGTACACGTAGTCCAAATTTGAACATATACCTACAAATAAAAGTAGGCAAATATACAGTTGACGGTTAGAAACCTGCTTGTACAGCGTATTGATTTCGGTGAGGTTTCCTTTAGAAAAATGATCTGCGATCACAGGCATCACTACCTGAGAAATAGCCCTGCGCGGCAATTCTATTACTAATGCCATGCTAAATGCAATTGTATAAATAGCATTTGCTTCTAGGCTAATCATCGAGCTCACCATGATACTATCGATCTTCATGATTAACGTAGATGCTGCAGTAGCGAGGAAGGTAATTAAGCTGAACTGTATAAAAGAAGTACGGAAACCTTTAGGGAATGTACTCCAACGGAAGTCAAATTTCAGGACTCCCAACCAAAGTAAATACATCAAAACTCCCAGCAAAGCGAATCCATATACGGCTACCAAACCCTGCATCACTTGTGGGAATGTAACCCATCGGAGTAAATATGACCCTACAAGAATTCCTGTGAGTAAGCGTAGAAAAACCTCCCGAACTAAGGTAGGGACGGCGACTTTTAGAAAGGAGCGGCTATAAGCATCTAGTATACTACTCAGTAAAGCAAATAAAGTTATGAGCAATACAATCCCAAAAAAGTCAATTATTTCAGGTGAATTGACTGCAAAGACTTCGATGATCTGAGATTTGAACCCTAGAAATATAATACTGATTGTGGCAAATCCTATCAGGGAAAAGACTATTCCATAGCTTAAGAATGCAGATTGATTGGATTTGAGTTGAGGGAAATAGCGGGTGATCCCATGACCAACTCCTAACTGAGCGAATGGAACGAATAGAAGACCTAAGTCTTGTATAGTGCGAAATGCCCCCAGTTCAGATGCGTCAAGAGCATATGGATATAGCCAAAGTACATTGACATAACCTATGACAACTCCTAGGTAGGAAAAAATGGTTGTTTGAATACTCTGCTTGGCTACGCTGCCCATGAGCTTAAAAGTATCAAAAAACTAATGATGAAATATAGCTAATGTCAAGATTCAGGGTTTGGCGCATTTGTCACAGCCAGACGCTGAGCTTGATTTGAAGAAATATTTTCTCACTAAATAAGCCAATGCTACTAATACGATTACGCCAACTAGAATTTCTTGCCACATAATTAAGATAGAATTTGATATACCAAAAGCGCTGAGAAATACGCTAATGCTGTCATATAGACTGTTTGAATTAACGGCCATTTCCAGCCTTTAGTTTCCCGATAGACCACAGCTAGCGTACTCATACACTGCATTGCAAAAGCATAGAATACCATAAGTGAAAATGCCGTAGCAGTATTGTATACTTTTTCTCCAGTTTCTGGATTGATCTGCTGATTGAGTTTTTCCCTAATCGTGAGTTCATCTTCAGTATCTGCCCCAATACTATAAATAGTAGCAATAGTGGATACAAATACTTCACGAGCTGCGAAGGAAGTGATCAAAGCGATACCAATTTTCCAATCATAGCCAAGAGGCTTGATCGCAGGTTCTATTGCTCTTCCCATGATTCCGATAAAGGAATTCTCTAATAAATGAGATGATGTTTCATTTTCGATTTCCGCAATTTGTTCTTCAGAAGTTGCAGCCTCTACTTTAACTTGAGCTTCAGCTCTAATCGCATCCATTCGCTCTGGTGGACCATAAGATGCCAATACCCATAGAATGATCGATATAGCAAGAATTACTTTTCCAGCTTCGAACACAAACGTCTTGGACTTATTATACATAGTCAGCAAGACATCCAGCCAACGTGGTGCACGATAAGTAGGAAGCTCTACCATCAAAAAGCTTTTCTCCTCTGATTTAAGAATATGTTTCATAACGAATGCAGTCATGAAAACTCCCACTACACCAAGTAGATAAAGACCCAGTAAGGCAACAGCCTGAAGATTGAATATCCCAAGAATAAACTCATCAGGAACTACTAAACCAATGAGGATTATGTAAACCGGCAAGCGAGCTGAGCAACTCATCAACGGAGTTACCATAATAGTAATGATCTTCTCTTTCCAGTTGCCAATGTTTCTTGCTGCCATCACACCTGGGATAGCGCATGCTACTCCGGATACAAGTGGAACAATACTTTTGCCATGAAGTCCAAATGGGCGCATCCATCGATCCATCAAGAAGACGACTCTGGACATGTAGCCAGTGTCTTCTAAAATAGCAAGGAACCCAAAAAGCATAGCAATCTGAGGAATGAAAATCACCACACCACCTATACCAGGAATTATTCCTTCAGTAATTAAGCTGGTAAGCACTCCTTCTGGAAGAGCATTTGAAACCCATCCGGAGAAAGATGCGAAAAAGCCATCTATCAAATCCATAGGCACTGATGCCCATGCAAAAATGGCTTGAAATATAAGAAGAAGAATAGCTCCAAAAATTACATAGCCGAAAACAGGATGAAGTAAAATCTTATCTATTCCTGATTCTTGTTTTATATCTGGAGTTTTTACAACGGCTTTTTCAACTATAGCAGTGATTTTTCTATAGCGAATTTTAGTTTCTTCAAGCTGTGACTTTTCTAAATCAAAATTGGTTTCAGCGAGCTTACTTTTTATCCAAGCTCGATCTTCTTGAGAGTAAGTTTTGTCTTTCTCTCCAAATCGTAACATCTGATACGCTTGATAAGAGTTAGAAAGCTTGAATTTCTTTTGTACTTCAGCTAGTAAATTAGCGTCAACAACTTCTTCTATAGTAATGAAAGATGACTTTTTGCTGAAATTTTGGTGATGAATTAGTTCGCGAATTTGATCTAAACCTTTCTCCCCACGAGCATCCGTACTCAGGATAGGTACACCTAATGCTTTGAATATTTCGAAGCTTTTGATTGCTATGTTCTTCCTTGTAGCAATATCTGCCATGTTCAGAACCAAAGCCAGATTAAGACCCAAATCAATAAGTTGCGTCGCTAAAAATAACCCTCTTGAAAGCTGGCAAGAATCGATCACCATCAATACAAACTCGGGACGCTCAAGCTCATTGAGCTGGTTCAACACTCTGTGAGCTATTATTTCGTCTTCAGAATTTGGATATAGACTGTAGGTGCCAGGAAGATCTATGATCTCATAGCTACTACCATGGTAATGCATCCAACCCGTTTTTTTATCAACAGTTACTCCAGGATAGTTGCCGATTTTTTGACTCAGACCAGTGAGCTGGTTAAAAATGGTTGATTTTCCAACGTTGGGGTTTCCAATGATGGCGATTTTCGGAGACTTTACTAAGGAGGGGGTTGTTAACTCGGGCATGAAATTCAGAGCAATTGTACTTCGATGAGTGAAGCTTCAGTTTTTCTTAATGCTAAAATTGATTCATCAAGTTTGAAGGCCATAGGTCCTCCTAACGGTGCAGAATGATGAAGTGTAATAGTCTTTCCGGGCAAAAACCCGAGCTCCATCAAATTGATTTTCAACGGGGAATCCAAGATTTCTTGAATAATTGCTGCTCGGGTGACAGGTATAAAATCAGCTGTTGTAAACATAGTATTTGAATTGGCCATGTTGACCGAATGCAAAAATAGACTTATTTGGAATAAATCTAAAGAAAAATAAAGAAGATTTTAATCATGTTTTGAATCTTCAGTTTCATTTTATAGAAAGCTTTTGATATTTTAGGTTTAATCCTTTCCTATCCAGAACAATTATTTCGATTAAAAACATCAGCATAAGATTTTTTTCAGCGAAATAAAGTTTGACTTCAAGAATTCACAAAATCATAATGCTCTTTTTACATCAAAATTTCTTTACTGTTAAATTATGAGATACATTAAAAAAATTTATTTCAAATCTTAGCAAATATCTACACCTATTGACGTCTAATTTCAACTACATTATGAGCTTCCACGTTATTTATAGAACTCATAAATTCTACTAAGATTGTAAGTGTAATCATTAAATTTCCAATGTTTTATAGAAAAAATGCTTAGAGATTAATTGGATATTTTTTTAACTTGCTAGAGCTTTTTTAGATGAAGGGTGGGTTAATTTTTTTTTTTTATTGGGTGACTAGAAATTGCATTTTCAGTAGTGGAAAGTTAATGAAATCCTTAATAATTTTTATGTATGGAAAAAGATCCTATTCAATCGCTACTTACAGAGTTTTTCAGCCAATTCTTGACTGGTGGTTCTAATGAAGAAAAAGCCATTGCAGAGGGGATTCCTCTGCTTACAAAAGCGTTAGGGCATCAGACCATCGATGAATTTGGAGGTGGATTTCTCAATATAAAAACAGAAGGTAATGCTGGTTCAAAAGGAATGTTGAGACCAGACCAGTCCAAGATTAAGGTGATCGAGGAAGCCGTGATCAAAAATCAGGAAAATGTCGCAGGGAAAGTGGAGCCTCCATCAAAAGTTTTTGTGCGGAATGTGGCCGTAAAAACCACTCAAGTAAAAAATAGCGTGCCATCTTGGGCCGCCGGAGCAAAAGTGGAGACTACTATTGGCCCGCTGGAGAAATTGGATGGAAGCCAAGTCTATTTGGATGTTTATCAAACCCAAAAACTTCTGTCAGTTTACCAGCAAGGTAACAGCGCTCCTGTAATGCTTTTTAAGACCAAAGCTTCACAGCTTTTGAGTCAATCCGGTAATCAAGTTAATGTAGGAGGCAAGACCTACTCCATGGTAGCAGGAAGTAGTGTGTGGATTAAAGCAAGTATGTTTGCAGCCGACGCCCCTACAAATAGATACATAGGATTAATAGTAAAATCGGGGAAAATAGAATTTGGAGTTGCACCGCAGCTTACAGAAGATAAACTTACTTTATTAGGAACGTCATCCGCTCAGATTAGCCTTTCATTAGCTCAGTCTCAAGTTCTTCCTGACTTTGATTCTAAGCATGGAATAGATGCCTTTAAAGCAGAGGTACAAACACCAAAGCAAGTAGATTTCACTTTTAAAAATGGCTCTAAAATAGAGCTAGCAGGTTGTGGTGCCATGGAATGGACTGTTTATGGCAGAAAAAGCTCCTTCGAATTTGTTCCTCAAAAGGCGATCATATACAATACCGATATTTCTAAAATAATGATTCCTTACACTTGTTCTGCGCGGATTTTTGTCCCGGAGCAAGTCGAAAGTCCTATGATCAGTCTTTCAGCATCTGCTAACATAGTATCATCTTGGTGGGCGATTTCTGCTGCGGAGTTGGATATCTCGACACCACTTGCGGCTGCCGGGTGTGGGGGAATAACACAAATTTGTGACTCGGGTTTGAAGATAATGTGGAAAGGCCTATTGGAGAAAAAGTTTTCGCTTAAATCTCCTATTATTTATGTTGAAGCTAGTAGACTTTATATCCGTGATACTAAAGCGCACGGATTGGGAGCTTTTCAGGAAGTCCAACATTGGAAGGATAAATTGAATCCCAGTGGTACATCTATTTCTTTGAGTTATCTAAAGGATGACAATTTTCTATATTTTTCTTCAGCAGATGATCCATCCGAAATATTAGTAACCAAGGCTAATGCGGATATACGTGTCGATAGGCCCATTCAAGTAAATGGTGAGCCAATTCGTGTTAGAAGCAAAGAGAGTGTTGTCATATGGAGTGGATCAGATGAGGTGTCAAAAGTTCAGCTTTCTGACGTCAATTTAATTTTTGATTCTAGAAAAGCAGATGAAAAGGGTAATGAATTTAAACCTATTGCCATAGCACTTGAAAATGCATTATTTACTGTTTCACCGGCGAATGTTGCTGTAATAAACGGGGATCTAACTGAGGATTGGATTCGAATCACGAAGAGTGAGACTATATTTAGTTTTGGCTTGATTAAATATCTTCCCACGCTGCCTGATCCTTATTTGGCTAATTCTAAGTTGCTTGATCGGTTAATGAATACTCTTGGATCTAAAATTGATGAAATTAAAACTTGGCTTTTTTGCATGATTTCTCAGGATCCAAAGGAAAAAGATTCAGATGAAGTTAGGGTTGATTTTTCTATAGGAACTCCGCCGACTCAGACTAAAAATATTAAAGACACCAATTTGATAAGTAAAGAAATGGAGAAAAGTCCTATTGTGGAAGTTGGTGTCACTCAGGCTAATTTATTTAATATTAGTTTATTTGCCTCTGATGAAAAAATTTCCGCTAATCTGGGAAATGTGTCAACGAAAAAGATACCCGCAGATGGGTCTACTGTTTTTCGCGCCAAAACCAATAAAAAAGAACCTCTCCCTCCCTATGAAGAGTGGCTTAGACCATTCACTCAACCGATAGAAAGTGATTATTTTTCATTGATAGATGTCTCCTCAAATGCCAATCAACTAGGTATCAGTGTGGGGAATAGTTTGGTGACAGGTAAGGCTAGAGAAAGAGGGGAGAATGAATCGCACATTGAACAAATTGGCTATCAGACCCTATTAATAGAGGGAATGGAAGTATTTGTACCAGGATCAATGGCTCGCCTTTTTACCATGCCTCAGGTAGCTTGGGAACCTGTTAAAAATGAAACTCCTCCTGCCGTACAAACACCTGGTGATCCTCCTAAAGGCTATAACTATTACCCAAACGATGGAGGACCTACCCGTATTTTAAATCAACATTCAGGTAAAGTGGCTCTAGCTCCAAAGCCACTTGTAGACTATACTATCCATAACTATAAAAACAATAAAACCCCAGTAATCGCTGCTTTTACGCTTTCTTTTGGCTTGAAAGCTTTTGCCAGGCTTGCTAATAATGACAGTACTGAAAGCATCAAATCCAAATTGGAAAATATTAGGCCTAAATTTCCAAAGCAGCTTCAAGGGGGGATTCACATCCGTGCCATTGCTGGGAATCATGGTAAAAAAGGGCCTAAACCAGATTCTCGAATGTTTGCTGGTTTTACAGTTCAATTAAATAATATTTTGGGCGAAAATGGAAATGAAACTGGGGCAAGTACCTTAGCGCAAAGTCCCACAGAGATTTTCAATAACGAATTTTTTGCAAAGGAAGCGAACCCGAATTTATTAATGACTAGGGGAGTACCGGTTAAAAAAATTGATTTCACAGGTTACGGAGCAAGTGTTTTTAGTAATTGGGTGAGCCCATCGGCAAATTTCGCAAACACTAGTCAAGCAAAGTTTGATATTCTGCTGGGTAGAACTGCCCATGAGGTGGTTCAAGTGAAGAGTTACATCTACCCTTGGGCTATACGAGTAGTTCGGACAATTACACTTTTCCGAAATAGTTCGGGCTTTGTATATCGGGAGGATAGTGGATGGCAACCAGAATCTGATGGGACGTTTGATTTCACTTATGAGGAAGAAGATGGTACTATCATCACTCCTTATAACGCAATACACCCTGGTACACTGAGAGGTCTGTACAATATTTCAAATATCCGAGAAGATGGAACAATAGCGGATTATAAGAGTCAGCTGCTAGACTGCAAATGCGTGGCGGTCTGGTTTGATGCAGATGTGGCAATTGAAAACCTTATTCAAGGGCAGATAGATGGACGAACTCCTGCCAAAAAAATCCTGGGTTATGTTCAGATTGCTCCTGAAGGTAAGCCGCTTCCTGCTACTAATTTTAAGGAGCTGCTGGACTTGCAGGGTGGATCTATAGGAGGAGAAATTGATTGTGTCATGAACGTCAATGCTTCGGGGCAACTTATGCGCATTTCTAGATTTGAATTTTCTTGGGGTGTAAAACCGTCAAATAATGAACCTGCATTTGTAGGGGTAGTTCGTGGAAGTGTAGTTTTGCCTAATGATGGCAGCTGGAGTATGGTTAAGCATGAAGTTGGAACAGGAGAGGTGACACCTTTACCGCAGCATTTACCAATTCCTCTGATTAGAATAGGCACCTGGGTACCGGGAATTGTAGTGACGCCGCAGGATATCAAGCATAACCTATTGCGAATAGCAAATCCCTCAGAAATCCTGCGAGATCCAAATGCTAATACGATCAATTATGGTTACCTACAAACCACATCTACACAGAAGGCTCTTTTTCTTACACCAAGCTACCTGAATACCAAATCCCAACTTTTCAGTAGGACGCCTCCTCTTTTTGCAGATGCATACCGATTAATGACTGGGAGTGGGATATTTCCAAATATTGGGGATGGTTATGTTGGGTTTGGAAAGGCAGTTCCTTTGGTGGAGGGAGTCAACAAAGCAGGAGGCGTAATCACTGCTTTTGCTACGGAAAATACATTGGATGCTGGTAGAAATGTTTTTAAACTACTTGAGATCACTAAGGATCTTAACAAACCCTCAGAAGCGTTGGATAGAGGCTTCCAATTGTTAGCCCAAAAAGTTGAAGATGGCCTTCCGCTAGCTTTTAATGTACCTTCATTAGAGGAGCCAATTTATTTGGTGAATATGAAAGCATTGAAAATATATATTGAATATAAAGCAAAAGACAGTAATTCAAACTCTGGTCCTAAGCTTTCAAAATTGAATTTTAATCTTAATTCATTTATCGAAAAGTCTTGGGAAAGTACTGTTAACAATGTTTCGATGGTCGTTGATCTTGATCCTTATCCAAGATTAATGACAATAAAAGGAAATTTTTCTGCGAAGAAAGGAAAAGAGTCTGGGTACTCCGGAGGAGTTGATATTCCTACCGCTTTGGATGGTATTCCAGTACCTGAGATAGAGTTCAGTGATGCATTGAAGCCAGTGATTGAGTTGCTCCAACTTTTAGCCTCATTGAGTACAGGCGGCTATAAGGAGATGATGAAAAAGGGTTTGGAAATAGCCATGAGTAATTCTGGAGAAGTGTGGGAATACAAGTTTGAAGCTACTAAAGAAATACCCCTAATACGATTCCCACCAGGTGTGGCATACGATTCACCACAATGCCCATTGAGACTGGAAGCTGGATTGTCATTAGGAGTTTATTTTAACGCCGCTTTGAAGGTGACCACGGATTTAGATCAGCTTCTACCTACCGCTGGAGCGTTTGTTCAGTTTAAAGGTGGTCTTGAAGTAATGTGCATGACAGTAGGTGGTGCTACTATTTATGCAATAGGTGCTGTAGAAGTGAAAATCGCTTGCGACACTAAGATTGGGCCCAGTTTGATGATGAAGTTTGGTTTCGGGGCTTCCTTATCAGTGGGCTTACCTGTGATAGGAAGCGTATCGGTCACCTTCATGGTAGGCTGTGAAATGTTCCTTTCTGACTCTATAGTTGAAATCACAGCATTTATGCTCTTCAAAGGACATGCGAGTTTAGCAGGTGGGTTTGTTAGTATTACCATTTATATAGAAGCTAGAGGATCAGTCAAGCGAATTGATGGTCCAAATCCAGTTTCTGGACAGCCTGATAAAGGAGAGACGTTGTGCAAGGCATCTATGACTTTCGGATTGGATATCTGTATCGCTTGGGTGATAGATGTCAGCTTCGAAGAAACATGGGAAGAAACACGCCAAATAGCCTAATTTTTTCATCAAAAAAAATCAAAAAATGGAAACTAGAACACTTCTCTCCGTAATGACTTTCCCACAACGATTTGACGGGAAATTTTTAAAAGTCAACATTGTACTTGTGCCAAGGAATAAAAATCCATTCACTCCATGGCCTACTGGACTTCCAAACCCAACTACAGTTCCCGGTTTTGCAAACCTGCAACCTGAAATTCTACTGTCGATAGTCACAGGCACAGATGATTTTCCACTGAGTAATCCTACTGAACCAGAAAGAAAACCAATCCAAAGAAGAGTTATCTATGATCAGGTACCTCAAAAAGCAGATGTGATCAGCATGATGGAGCGAGAGGTGCGAGTACCTGTTGTAGACACCATAGACAAACCAAAGGAGCTACTCACTACTGATAAGCTAAATTCTAGTGTGAAAAAGTATCTCCCCGAATCGTATAGAAATCAATTTAATTTTACACAGCCTCGCCATAAAAATGCAGTAACTGATGATTCATATCATTGTGCAATAAAAGCGATGGAGCCTGCACCAAATTATATTCCGCGAACTAGTCTTAGCTGGGGAAAAGTCTATGCACATATACTAAGGCAACCTTTATTGGCAAAGGCATGTGGGATGATTTATTCAGTTGAGATTGAGATTGAAGATCCTTCTTGGTTTGAAAATGGAGGTTATATCTATGCAGAAATTGGTAACCCTGATTATTTGCAAGCTCAGAATTTACTTTTGGAACATGTAGATGGGCCATTATTCAAAAGATATGCTGCAAAGATCCCTGCATTGACGATTGGCAAGGAAAGATCTCTATTTGCGGCAGTTCTTTTTCCAGTGCTCTATGCCAGTGCCATTAATCCCAATCCTGTTCCCGATGGTCCTTGGGATGAGTTATTTATGGAAGCACATCTCTACAATGACGGATTTGCCAAAATAGTGCATGCTAACCAACCTTTTAGTGGGAATTTATTAAAAGAGACTCAAGATGAATTGCCCCCTCAGTTTGATGCAGGTATCCGTATCGCATGGGATGATGAGCAGCTTTTGATTTGGTATATAAGGCAAATGATGGAGAATCCAAGTTTACCCAATGGTAATAAAAAGCGTCTCGATGTACCATTAGGGGTGATGGGTTTTCACATAGATGTTAAACAGAGTGGAGTTGGGTATAGCTGGGAAAGTTTGAACGAGGTTCAGATCAATGAAGATGAAAATGTATTTACTGGTTCCACAGAAAGGAAGAGTATAGAGTTGCCATACCAAGTTTATCCAAATAAAATTTCTGGACCAATTAATTCAAGTTATTGGCTACCGATGTACTATGCCAAATGGATAGGTAAAAGCATGGTAACACAGGATAAGGATGCACTCGAGATTTATCAAAATACAAGTTCTAGTTCAAGAACTATGAATGGGCCAAAGGATCTGGAAGGGGTCAAGCCTAATAATACTTTGATTCCGAAGCCTTTGGCTACACAGCTTCGATATGGTAATTCTTATGAATTTAGAGTGAGATTAGCTGACATTTCTGGTGGTGGGCCTACAGTCAAGGAAAACCCTGCGACTGTTTTAAAAAGTGCAGATTCTATAGTTGCATTTAGAAGATATGTTCCACCTGGAATGCTGAGAATTTATAAGCCTAAAGAACTTAGGGAGAATGATAGGACATATTTCAATGGAAATAAAGAGGAAACGGAGTTTAATGGAAATGCAGTAATGGAGATCCGACGACCTCTTTTAGAATATCCTGCAGTAGTTTTTACAGATAAATACCAGAAACTAGGATTAGATCCAATCGCTATGTTGAAAGACCTGCCTGTAGAAAATGGTGAGCTCAAACCTGCGTTACCGGATCCAGATGTGCAACTAGTAGAGGTCCTAGTAGAGGTCAAATCTTTGCGTATGGACAACAGACAGAGCCAAAATGGAAGAGATAGTTTCATAACACTTTATAAGACTAAACGCTATTTTCCTAAGGATTTGGAAGCACCTTTAACTATACAAACAGAGTTTTTTGATATTAATACATTGACCTTGGGAGTATCTGATAACCCATTTAAAACAATTGGTATAAACTCAGATGAAATCCATAATACATCCCTACTATTGTTGCCAACGTGTAGGCATATCAGATTATCAATCAGGGCAGTAGCTGAAGTTGAAAATAATCCTGAGGATTATTTTGGATTTATAAACTCAGATGTAAGCAAGGATAGCAGATATGGGAAAGTCCAACAGTTGATGTTTTATAAAGAATCAACTGTTGAAAATGATTTACTAATCCCTTTTCAAAATATTAGACCGCTTCAAGCGCTATATTTCAAACCGGATCAGATGCCAACTACTAAGCAGCATCAGTTCTCAAAACTTTTTCGCATAGAAGCTGAGCGAATGCAGCCTGGGGTTGTCCAACGTTTAGCGAGTGCTTTAGGCGTTCAGAGCAAAGGAATGACATTAGTTGCTAGAAAGGGCGAGCGGATAGCCTTTGGATGCAGTGCTCAAATTAGGCATTCATTGGCTCCAGACGGAAGTAGTATCACTTTTGCCAGCAAAGCAGATCTATATCATCATTGGGTCATTTGCATCAGTCATTCACTGAATCGGGATTGGAGTTATGATGCACTTCAGGATGTGGCAATCGTTATAAAAAGAAGCCATAAATTTAGAAGAGATGCCAATAGTGAATGGCGTCAGGACACATATTTAGGTGATATAGAGCTCAAGCACTCGGCATCATTTGAAGCATTACAGTCAGATGATTTAGGGCAGATCAATAGGGGATATACCCGAATTATTTACATAGATGCCCTAGATCCTAAGAATGAGTTGAATATTGGTGAGGAAAATGAAGCTGAACTACAAGCTGCATCTACAGCATTTTTGATAGAAAATCAAAATCAATTTCAAACCTTGCTTTTCTCTCGTCAGCGTTATCCTGATGAATTGTGGGCAAACTATACCATTGCCCCAAAATTCAAAAAAGGACATGTACAAGTCAATGAAGTATTGTTAGATGAGATCAAATTACCGACTGTGATTCCTCCTTCGCAAATACCTAAACTCTCGAGCGTTGGCTTAGCATTCTCTCCCTATCAAAGAACTGATGATTACAGTTCCTCTGAATCTAGACAGCGCTATCTATGGGTGGAATTTGAGCAACCTATTCAAAATCCTGATGATACTTACTTTTGTAGGATGCTAACAAATGCTCCCGACCAGTTAATTGCTAGTAATTTAGAACAACAACGGGTGGAACCAGAAGAATCTCCTTTAAGTCTAGTTCAGGAGGAAATTAGACAAATTGTTCCTAACCAAAGTGATGATAAAGCGGGAATAGGAGCGATGGAACAAATGATTAAATCAATAGATAGCGATATACATTATATTTTACCAATCCCTCCCGGATTACATTCAGAAAGCCCTGAAATGTTTGGTTTCTTTACTTACGAATTTAGAGTTGGTCATGCTCATACCGGATTCTTGAATGGTGATTCTCTTTGGTCCACAGCACAGGGTCGATATGGTCGTCCTTTGAGGGTTACAGGAATTCAACATCCTGTACCTTCTTTGCTCTGCACCCTAAATCGGACTAAAGATCATCTATATGTTAGTTCCTACTTTGCAAAAGCTGTCTTCAATGGAAAAAATGTCACAGCAAGGCCTCCTAGAACTAGCTTATGGGCTCTGTTATACGCACAAGTGCATCAGGCTGACGGATTAGATTACCGGAATATTTTGTTGGGGGAAGTGAAAATGAAAGTTGGAGTAAATGTAATTTCAGATGAAAAAGAGCAAAAAAAGATGGATTTGATATTTGAGTCAACCTATTATGATACTAAACTGCCTGAATATATTAAGGGTAAATTTGAATTGAATGAATCTATCATAAAATCAAGTTCAATAATCGCATCAATCAAAGATTCCCAACCTGTGGGAACAACCGTAATAACCTCACAACAAATAGCTTCATGGTTAAATGAGTTTGGATTACCAGAAGACAGTCCACTGAGTATCTTGGTGGTGGAAGTATTTGGAAACATCACTAATGTCCACGATCATATTAGAGATTCGTACAAAGAATTTTCTAAAAGAAACATAAGAGAAGCTAAGCAAGAAGATTCCAATAGCAGAACCGGTTCTGGAAATATCTCGGACTCAAGGTCACTTTCTGACCAGCTTGGGCATTTCAGAATATTACGTACTTCGCCTTTGACCAAGGTTCCATTTGTCTGCTGTCCTACCTGTGAGTAAGTAAAAAAAATTAAATAGAGAATGCCTTTCAAGTTTCTTGAGAGGTGTTTTTTTGGAACTAATTTCCTTGTTTAATTGTGCTAATCTTCATTCGAAGAAATTTCGTAGAGTTTTACATTAGCCATCTTTACATTACTATATGACCACAGAAGAATTAAAGGAAGTCTTACCTTTTTTTACAGACACCGAATTATTAGGGCAGATTTTGGAAAAAGGCCAAATCATGAACTTAAAAGCTGGTACGGTGCTAATGGAGCCAGGGCAGTATGTGAAGATGGTGCCTATCGTCTTGGACGGATTCATTAAAATATCTCGATTAGATGATGAGGGTAGAGAGATGTTTCTCTATTTTTTGGATGCTGGTGAGACCTGTGCATTGTCCCTGACATGTTGTTCGGCTTCCAAGCCTAGCGAAATTAGAGCGGTGGTAGAAGAAGATGTTACTCTCATTGGAATTCCTATCAATGTCATTGATCAATTTTCAAATGACTTTAAACAGTGGAAAGATTTTGTGTCAAAAACCTATCAAAGTCGATTTCAGGAATTATTGGTTGCATTAGATGCTGTTGCTTTCAAGCGTATGGATGAGCGTCTGATGGGCTATATAGTTACGAAAATGAAACAGCTGAAAACGAATGAGCTTAACACTACTCATCAGGAAATTGCAAATGAATTAACTACTTCCCGAGAAGTCGTTTCTAGGCTCTTGAAACAACTGGAGAAAAAGAAGTGGATAGAACTAGGTAGAAATGTAATCTATATTCGAGATGACTTTGAAGAATTGATTAGTAAATAGTTACGGGATTACCAGTAAAGGTACTTTTGAATGAAAAATCATTGTTATGGTCTGACTGCGATCGAGGATTTGATTCCATAGATTTTTATGTTTATGGCACATTACTAAAATCACGTTTTCGTTTTCTTCCAAAAACTGATCTAAACCTTCCACCGGAGTAGTTGCATAAAATGTATGAATTTTTACTGGCAAACCCGGGTAATTAGTTGTTACAAAGTTGTCTAGTTTATTGATGCCAGGCTCTTCCTCAAAGGTTGAACTAGTTTGAATATGGACGAATTCCATTCCTAGGTCCCATCGCAAACTCATATTAATTACCCAATCTAAAAATTTCTCTTCGTGAGTGGCAAATTCTAAGGCTAATGCTATCTTTCTAATTACCAAGGCTTTTGCTTCAGAAGGAACAACTAATACAGGCACAGATGTTTCTTTGATTAAGGCTATCGTTGTACTTCCCACCAAAGCCGACTTGATTCCGCTCGCTCCCTGTGTTCCCATTACAATCATAGTAGCATCGTATTCCTCTGCAATTCTTGCCACTGTGATGGACGCTGTTCCATCTTTTATAAGGGTGGTGAACTTTATATCAGTACCATTATATTTTTCAACTGTTTTTTCCATCAACGTATTTGCATCTTGATGCATTCGCTCAAGTGAGATCGCGGACTGTGATTCAAAATCAAAAACAGCTTCTATCACATGAATCAAAATTATTTCACCGTCTTTTTTTCCCGCTAAGACAATTGCAAATTCCAATGCATTAAGGGAAATTTCTGAAAAGTCGGTTGGAAGAATTATTTTCATGGTGGTGAAAGTTTGTTTATAAATTTAAACAAAAGGGAAGCTATAAATTACAGATTTGAATCTTCAATCATAAAAAAAAATCGGAGATTCTTAATATCTTCTAATTTTGAAAAAATTAAAAACTTTCTTCATTAGAATACCTATTGTAACAAATGTCACGTCAATGTATGGATATCACAGGTACTTTTGTGAGATCAAATCATAGAATTTTGTAATGGAAATACTAGTACTTATCGGATATGCCGCAGCAATTATAATTGGTGTAAGTCTGGGACTTATTGGCGGTGGCGGCTCTATTTTGACAGTTCCAGTGCTCGTATATATATTGGGAATTGATCCTGTTTTGGCGACTGCCTATTCACTTTTTGTGGTGGGAAGTACTTCACTCTTTGGCTCTTTCACCTATATGAGAAAGCAGTTGGTGGATTACAAGACAGCCTTAGTATTTGCGATCCCTTCTTTTATAGCTGTTTTTTTAACTAGAAAATTTATAGTTCCAGCACTTCCAGATCCTTTGTTGGTTTTTGGCGGAACGGAGATCACAAAAAGCATTGGCATCATGGTATTCTTTGCCCTGATTATGCTCGCTGCATCTTATTCGATGATCAAAGGGAATGGGAAAAAGAATGCTGATGAGGAAAGTAAAGTGCAATTTAATATTCCTTTAATTGCAGTGGAGGGCGTGATCGTTGGTTTGGTCACGGGTATTGTAGGTGCGGGAGGAGGGTTCTTAATTATTCCGGCTCTTGTACTTCTAGCTAAGCTACCTATGAAAATGGCGGTTGGTACCTCACTTTTGATTATTGCTGCTAAATCTTTAATCGGCTTTTTAGGTGATGTTTCGAACCAGATAATTGATTGGAAAATGCTACTGATTTTTACTGCGCTATCTATAGTGGGGATATTTATCGGAAGCTCCTTATCTAAAAAAATCAACGAGCAGGCACTTAAAAAAGGATTTGGATGGTTTGTCCTATTTATGGGGATTTACATTATTGGCAAAGAGCTTATGGCTTTATAATACATAATTCAGCGCTCGATTTTGTAAGAAAAAATTTTTGTTTTTGTCAAAATTAAAATTAGACAAATCCAATTGATTAGTTGACTCCGTATGTGATTTAAATCAACTAACTCAACCAATGAAAAATTTAAGAATTTTACCTGTACTTATTGCCAGTACTCTAATTTCTATGGCCTTCATATCATGTGACGATAAAGATGATATGGGGCCTGGTATTGAAATGCCTGGAACTGCACCTGATGTCAATTTCACTGCTTTAAGCTCGGACAATGAAATTTTGATGTACAATGCTAAGAATCTAGCTGCACCTATTAGCTCTACGAGCATATCTGGATTGGAATCTGGAGAAATGATTTTATCCATCGACTATCGTCCCGCTACTGGACAATTATACGCACTTAGTTCTATGAGCAGACTTTATCATATCAATGAAAATTCTGGAGCAGCTACAGTATTAGGTATTTCAGCTTTTTCTCCGGGCATTCAAGGTGCAAATGCCTCTATAGACTTTAATCCTACGGTAGATAGAATAAGATTAGTCACCGAATCAGGTCAAAATCTTAGACTGCATCCAGAGTTGGGTACAGTTGTAGCAACTGATGGAACTATTAATGGTGGCAATAACCCAAAAATAGGTGCAGTTGCTTATTCCAACAGTTTTTCAGGAACCACATCTACTACGCTTTTTGATATTGACTTCGCACAAGACAAGCTTTACAAACAAGTTCCTCCAAATGATGGTGGTCTTGAAGAAGTTGGGAATTTGGAAGTAGATTTCGAAGGAATAGGAGATATGGATTTAAATCCTGATAATTCAGTTGCACTAGCGGTAAACAGAAAAGAGGAAGAATCTAGATTATATACAATTAATCTTACTTCTGGCAAAGCGCTGTGGATTGGAACTTTCACACAGCCAGTCGTAAGTCTAGCCTTCAAGACTAATCCAATAGCCTATGCAACTGATGCCTCCAATAAACTTTATAGGTTTGATCCGACCAGCCCTAATCCCATAGGAGTTGACATAACAGGTTTGAAGTCAGGTGAAAAGATTGTAGGTCTTGATTTTCGTCCAGTTAATGGACAGCTTTTGGCTGTTTCAAATATGAGTCAATTATATAGTGTCAATCCTTCCAGTGGCGCAGTGGCAGCAATTGGAAATCCATTTAACCCTGCTGCAATGGGATCTTTCATAGGTTTTGATTTTAATCCTACTGTGGATAGAATTCGGTTAATTACTGAAACAGGCCAAAATCTTAGACTTCACCCAGATCTAGGAACAGTGGTAGCAATAGATGGAAGCCTTAATCCAGGCACGCCTAAGGCCAGTGGTGCTGCATATACTAAGAGTTTTGCGGGCACAACTACAACAACACTTTTTGTGGTAGATGCTCAGAATGATATGCTATATCAGGTGTCTCCACCAAACGACGGAGTGTTGGTTGCTATCGGACCTCTTGGAATTAATTTGACAGATGACAATGGCTTTGACATTGGTGGTACCTCAGACAAAGCTTATGGAGTTTTTACAGTAGGCGGTACAGCTGGAGTATATTCTGTTAATCTTATGACAGGTGCAGCTAGTAAGGTTTCAGATCTTAATTTCACACCAACTTCAATGGCTTTAGGTTTAGGATTTTAAATCAAAAGTTACATTTAAAAAAAAATGGGGCAGTTAATTTAATTGCTCCATTTTTTTTTTCATAAATAATTACCCTCTATAAACCATTACAAACCAAGTCAGCCAAATAGCCAAGGGGAGGTAATAGCTTATAAATACAGCTATCGCACATTCTCCAAAAGGCCTTCTACTGATCATGTGAAATCCATAAAGCCATACTATTCCGTAGATAACTTCAAAGATATTCATGGTTGCTAAGGCATAGTGATATTGCGCTTCTACACTATCTGATCCAACTAAGGAAAGTACCGATAGCGCTCGATATTCATCGATTTCGGTGTAAGTGACGCCCGTTTGCGGAGCTATATAAACTAGAAGACGAATCAATTCTGGGAAAATAAATACAAGTTCAGCTATAAGAGCAAATTGCCATAAGTCTTTATATGGTACTTTATAACCAATCAGAAAGGCCCCTAGCCAAAATAGGAAGGCAACAACACTGAATTTCCAAAGCAGGGCAAAAGGAGTCCAGAGATAATTAAGGGCATTGAAAATGTGGAAAATCATGAAATCACCCCTAGCTTCCAATTTATTGTAATCTGGAATAGCTTCAAGTATAAGTGTATTCGTGAGGTAGCGTATAAGTAAGAACAAAAATACAAGTACTAAAAAATAAATTCGCTTATCGAAATCTATTAGTTCTTTCAGACGTTGTCCTTCTGGAGTTAAAGTTTTAGCCATTTTTAAGATGAATCCAATTCAAATCTAAAATTTTGTTTGGGAATACCTCTAATTTTGTAGTCTAATAGGAAATAAATTTATGTTTGTACGTGTCTTAATGATTTTAAGTATTTGGGTAGCTGGGCTAGGCGCAGCTGTGGCTCAAGAGACAGCAGCAGATTCTATGATATTTGTGCCTTCCAAATATCTTTTATTGGATAGAGGTCTCCAATTTAGGATCACTAAGTCGATTAATAGCATGTACAACTATGATTTCCCGGCTGCAGAAAGGGACTTCGCTGTGCTCGCTCTTCAATATCCTAATCATCCTTTGCCCGAATTTTTAGTGGCACTAGGCTACTGGTGGAGAATCGAAGTAGATGTGACCAATGAAAAGTATGATGCCACTTTTGTCAAATATTTGGATAGATCTATCTCGAAAGCTGAGGTAATGTATGATGAAGATGAGACTAATAAAGAAGCAGCGTTCTTTTTGGCTGCGGGATATGGGTTTCAATCTCGGTTATACTCCGAAAGGAGAAGTTGGACCAAGGCTGCATTTGCAGGAAAGAGTGCTTTGAAGTATATGAATTTGAGCAGGGGTGAGGAGGAGTTTAATCCAGAGTTGCTTCTTGGTGATGCACTCTTTAATTATTTCTCAGAATGGATTCCTGAAAATTACCCACTTATGAGGCCAGTAATGGCTCTTTTCCCGAAGGGTAATAAAGCCCTTGGATTACAGCAATTAGAACAAGTAGCCAATAATGCATTTTACACGCGAGTAGAAGCACAGTATTTTTTATTTAGATTATATGCTTCCGAGGAGAATGAACCCTATAAAGCATTGCAGATCTCAGAATACTTACACAGCAAATATCCGAACAATCCATACTTCCATAGATCTTATGCTAGACATCTATACACCGTAGGGAGATGGACTGAATCCATACAGCAATCCGAAGAGATCCTTGAGCGTATAGATGAAAAAATGACAGGATATGAATCGAATAGTGGGCGATATGCTGCATTTTATATTGCACAATATAATGAAAGGCTAGGAAATCGCGCAGAAGCCAAAAAACACTACCTCAAAACGCTATCCTTTGGAGAAGAATCTGAATCTCAAGAAAGTGGATACTATTTGTATTCTTTATTACAATTAGGAAAGATTGCAACGGACGAAAATAATAAGCCATTGGCTAAAAAGTATTTCAAAGAAGTGAAGAAGTACGCAAAGCGTAAGCACCCCACTCATCAAGAAGCAAGAGATTTTATTAAAAAGAATAAACTTTAACTAAAATAATGTCGTTCCTTCATTAAATAACAGGAGAAAATTTGAATTTTTCGAAGGAGGCAAGAGATTTTGAACGAATAGTCTGTTTTTTAGGTAAGAATTATTAAGAAAATTTTGAATTTACTCTTTAAAATTCTGATGAATGGTTTAAAACAATCATCAATTATATTAACTTTGCACCATATATAATTCTGTAAATGCAAGAGATCATGGATCATAGCTCAAGAATAAAATTTGATAAAATCGATAGAAAGATTCTGGAAATCCTTCAGGCGAATGCAAAAATCACAAACGCCCAACTTTCTAAAGATATAGGACTTTCTCCTGCTCCGACTTTGGAACGAGTGAAGAAATTAGAACAGTCTGGTATCATAAAAAGTTACCACGCAAAGCTTGATCCAGAGAAGATTGGTCTAGGCGTTAGTACGTTTGTATTGGTAAGCTTGATCGGTCACAACAAAGGGAATATTGATGCATTTATGCGTGAAATTAATACAATTCAAGAAGTAATTGAATGTCACCATATCACAGGCACAGGAGACTTTATTCTTAAGATAATTGCAAAAGATATTACTTCTTATCAGACTTTAATGCTTGAGAAAGTGTCTGAAATCAAAGAGGTAGATTCCATGCAATCCATGGTTATTTTATCTACTTTCAAAGATTCTAAAGTAATGCCTATCCCGGTATAATCAGCTATAATAATTATTACAGGGTGGCGAAAGTCACCCTTTTTTTTTTGAGAAAATGGAACAAAATCCCTGGGAAACCAAGAAGATTACCCCGATCTATGAAAATGCTTGGATTAAAGTAGAGGAGCATGACGTAGTAAATCCAGCAGGAAATGACGGTATCTATGGAAAGGTGCATTTCAAAAATAGGGCAATGGCAATTATTCCTCTAGACACGGATCTCAATACTTGGCTTATTGGCCAATATAGATATACGTTAGGTGAATATGCCTGGGAGATTCCTATGGGAGGAGGACTTATGGAGGAAGATCAGCTGGAAAGTGCAAAGCGGGAACTAAAAGAAGAGACCGGTTTGAGTGCTGAGAAATGGACAGCAATTATGAAAATTCACCTCTCAAACTCCGTAACTGACGAAGTTGGATATGTTTATTTGGCGGAAGATCTTACTCAAGGAGAAACTGAATTTGAGGAGACTGAAGTTCTAAAAGTAAAGAAATTGCCATTTGTCGAAGCTGTAGAGATGGTAATGACAGGGAAAATTACGGACGCAATCAGTGTCGCTGCCATCCTTAAAGCTGCTAGAATCTTAAATTTGTAATATGACGATCAAAGATCATTTCAAAATCACTTTCACATTAGCTTTTCCAGTAATATTGAGCCAGTTAGGCCAAGTATTAGTTGGTGTTGCTGATAGTATGATGGTAGGACAGACGGGAGCAGTGCCTTTGGCAGCGGCATCATTAGGTAATAGTATATTTTTTGTCATATTAATGTTTGGTATGGGGATTTCTATGGGAATTACCCCACTTGTATCGGCGGCCGAAGGCAAAGGGAAATTGAAGAGAATAGGGCATCTTTTTCAGCATGGATTATGGATTAATATAGTTACGGCTATACTTCTCACAGTGGTAGTGATAGGCTTATCTCAAGGATTGCATTTCTTGGATCAACCAGATGAGGTGGTGACCTTAACCATTCCCTATTTATACATTATTACTGCCTCACTTTTGCCTTTTATGATTTTTCAGTCTTTTAAGCAATTTGCTGAAGGACTCTCGCAAACAAAGCAGGCGATGTACGTGACAATTTTTTGTAACGTAGTTAATGTTTTCCTGAACTGGGTATTTATCTATGGCAACCTAGGCTTTCCAGAAATGGGATTGAATGGGGCAGGTATAGCAACTTTGATTTCTAGGGTGTTGATGCCGATTGCAATGGGACTATATGTGCTTCGTTCCAAACGGTATAAAATTTTTAACATACAACTTGGAATAGGTAAACTGAGATTTCTTTTGTTGAATAGAATTTTGAAAATCGGTATTCCCACTGGTTTCCAGTATATCTTCGAAGTAAGTGCATTCAGTGCTGCTGCGATAATGATGGGTTGGATAGGTGTGAATGCTCTTGCTGCTCACCAGATTGCTATTAACCTCGCATCGGTAAGTTATATGATGGTTTCTGGCCTGAGCACTGCTGGGATGATTCGCGTTAGTAATCAGATAGGTCGGGGAAATTTTAAAAATATGCGAGAGGCTGGAATGGTGGTGTTTGGGATGGCATTCATATTTATGGTAATCACTGGATTGATATTTATTTTGATGCGATCTTTCCTTCCTACGCTTTATATAGATAACGATGAAGTAGTTGCGCTTTCTGCTTCTTTGCTGATTATTGCAGGATTATTCCAACTCTCTGATGGAATACAAGTGGCAGGATTGGGCATTCTGCGAGGTATGGAAGATGTTAAGTTTCCTACTTTGATAACACTTGTGGCGTATTGGGTGATTGGACTTCCTCTTGGTTATTACCTAGCATTTCATGTTGGATTGGCTGAACAAGGAATATGGTACGGCTTATTGATTGGCTTAAGTATTACCGCTGTTGTTTTACTATACCGTTTTCATAAATTGAGTAATCGAATGATTGCTGCTAATAAACCGACTGTCACCGCCTAAACAGTTGCAATCAGATACTTACTTTCAGTTCCTGCTTTTATTTTTACCTTGAGGTTTAACCTAATATACTATGATGAGGAAGTTGATTTTCGTATTTTCTTTAGTTCTGATTTCTAATCTAAGTACAGCCCAAGATGTAGCGGTATTGACTCAGAGACAACAAGCTGATGTAGTTGATAGCTGGCTTGAATACCGTATTGAAAACGTACTTCCAAACTTGATGACGGAAACAGGAATCGACATGTGGGTGGTGATTTCCAGAGAATACAATGAAGACCCTGTAATCCGTACCATGCTGCCGGCCACATGGCATGCCGCGAGGAGACGGACGATCTTGGTGATGTACCAGCCTTCGGCAAATGCGCCTGTAGAAACTTATGCAGTTGCGCGATATGACGTGGGGAAATCATTCAAAAGAGCTTGGGATCCAGAGACTCAGCCTGAGCAGTGGAAAGCTCTAATGGAATTAATAGCTTCCAAAAGCCCTAAAAAAATAGGCTTGAACTATTCCAAAGATTACGGGCATGCCGATGGATTGGCGACAAATGAGCACCAGCTATTTTTAGAATATTTACCTCAGAATCTACAACAGAGCGTTATTTCAGCCCAGACATTGGCTGTCCGTTGGTTGGAAACTAGAACAGAGCCTGAAATGGCTACCTACAAGCACATCCAGGAAATAGCTCATTCGATTATAAGCGAAGGCTTTTCTAAAGCTGTCATTACTCCAGGAGTCACTACCACCGAAGATGTAGTCTGGTGGTACAGAGAGCGAATCAAAGAGTTGAAATTAGATACTTGGTTTCACCCCTCAGTGGATATTCAGCGTGCTGATCCTGCAAATAATGAGCAGAATAGAAACTTTGCCACGAAATCTCCTGATTCTGTGATATTGCCGGGAGATTTGCTGCACGTGGATTTTGGGATTACTTACCTAAGATTAAATACAGATACCCAAGAGATGGCTTATGTACTGAAAGCTGGAGAAACTGAAGTTCCAGCCTATTTGCAAAAAGCTTTTGCGCAGGGAAACAGAGTACAGGATATTCTGACTTCCAATTATGTAGCGGGCAAAACTGGAAATGAGATTCTACGTGCTTCCCGCAAAGTGTTAGATGCCGAAGGAATCCGTGGAAGTATCTACACGCATCCACTTGGGTTTTATGGACACTCCGCAGGACCTACCATAGGAATGTGGGACAACCAAGGCGATACGCCTGGTGCTGGTGACTTTCCACTACATGCCATGACAGGCTACGCCATAGAATTGAATGCGGTAGTGTTTGTGTCAGAGTGGAACAAAGACGTACGCATAATGCTGGAAGAGGGGGCTTTATTTGATGGAAAAAAGGTGACCTATTATAATGGTCGTCAAAAAGAGATTTTGGCTATTCCGAGAGTGAATAATTATTTGGGGAATTAGAATGCTTGGGGGTCCGATGCTTGGTTGCTATTTAAGATTTAAGGCTAAATACTCATTGTAGTGATATTAAGAGAATAGGGATAGGAGAAAAGAGATTTAAAAAATGCTTCGTAGTTATGTTATTATGTGGTGATATTACGCTTCAAGGATTTCTGATTTCCGATCTCTTTTCACAAAAAGCAACACAATGAACGCCAACCCGGCAAAGCCCGCGCTGCTCAAAAATACCAGTCTGAAGTTCTCAGGATTATTTGCAAAAAGATAACCTGAAACCAATGCACCAATGCCTATTCCAGCTTCCAAAGCTATGTACATGGTAGCTAGTGCTCTTCCCCGAAACTGATCCAAAGACAAATCAACAACCCATGCAGCAGTAGTAGGACTGTACATTCCTACGGCACAACCGAAAAGTACGCCTGAACCCAATAAGCCAAATTTACTTTCTGCAAAGGCAATCAAGACCATCGCAGCCACGAGCGTAATACTTGCAGCTTGCATTACAGGTATTCTTCCGTATCGGTCTGAAGTTCTTCCTGCCAAAAGCCTAATACCTAAGGATGAA
>NZ_MSSV01000018.1 GCF_002150505.1 Algoriphagus ratkowskyi | reverse complement strand
TCAATTCAGGACAAGTCAAGTGATACAAATCCCCCTTGCCCCCTTTGAAAAGGGGGAGTCGCGTCAGTTGAACTTCAACCATTTTCGCAAAGTGTTTACAGGAAATCATATGAGTACTAAATCTGACGACTGAGACTGAACTCTGATCAATTAGACTGACCCCGATCGCTATCGGGACCGATCACTAAAACCTAATTCGCTTCCTCGATCTTTACTTTCACTTTTTTCACCCGCTCGTTCTTCAATTTTGGCATCAGCTTTTGCACCAGATTACTTTTCACGGCTACATAGGAAGCAAAATCCATGATAGTAATCAATCCGATTTCTGCGCTTGTTAATTCGCCTTTTTTGGTCAGCATCCCTACAATATCTCCCTTACTCACTTTATCTTTTTTGCCTGCACTCACATAGAGGCAAGTCCATTCCTGAGGAACTGGTGGAACTAGCTTTTCGCCTACCTTAATTTCCTCGATAAATTCTTCCACATAATCTGGTCTTGACTCATCGTTTGCCAAAATCATATAAGACTGCCCTTCGGCATGCATCCTGGCTGTCCTACCATTTCTATGAATAAAAGCATCTTCCTTTGGAGGCAATTGGTAATGAACAATATGCTTGATCTCTGGAATATCCAAACCGCGTGAAGCTAGATCTGTAGCGATCAACAAATTGGTGACCTTGCTTCGGAATCTGATCAGGTTTTTCTCCCGATCTATTTGCTCCAAACCTCCATGAAGCACAGAGTGGAAATAATTATAGTCATTGAGTAAAATGCTCAGTCGATCGACAGCATCCCGGTGATTACAGAAAACGATACAGGATTCGTCCTGAAACCCTGCCACCAAACGCATCAGCATTTCTCCTTTTTCCTTACTAGAACTATGGACCACTTTAAGTTCCAACTTGGACTCGACCACATCTTTCAGAAAATTAACCGTGCGATGATCTATAAATGGTAGAAAATCAGGCAATCTTTTCAATACAGTCGCCGAGGTAAGCAAGTGTCTTTGCTGACCATCTAGCGCTCCAAAAATCACTTTCAACTGCTCATGAAATCCCATTTGAAGAGACTTGTCAAATTCATCCAATACGACCGTGTGGATAGTTTTTGGGTCAAAAGAACCTCTACCTATATGGTCAGCCAATCTTCCTGGCGTACCGATGATCACGGCTGGTGCTTCACCCAAACTATTTGATTCCAATTTGGAAGAGTGACCTCCGTAAACTGTACTCACTCTGAAGGGAGTTTTCATGCCTTTGAAAACCTGCTCTATCTGTATAGCCAATTCTCTGGAAGGCACAATAATCAGCGCCTGCACTTCACGTACATTTTCCTTGAGGGAATTTAAAAGTGGAATCAGAAAGGCTACAGTTTTACCTGAGCCCGTTGGTGATAAAAGTACGAGATGGGGATTTTTGGCTGCTCTGGAGATGAATTCGGTCTGCATTTCGTTGAGGCTATCAATCGAAAGGCTTTTAAGATACTGGGCGGTGGATTCTGTTTGTTTTTCTGACACCCGCAAAAGTACCAATTTACTGCGAGCTAAGTAGCCAAAATCATTGCTTAGCCCTAAACTTCCTTGCCTTTCACCACCAAAAACCAATCTCCTTCCAGCGCCAAATACCCATAGTCGTAGCAATAATGATAGATATTACCCTTTTTGGTTTCGTAGAGATGCGTGAAATACTTCAACTGAAACCCATCACGAAGCAAACGCTCTCGGGTGGTTTTCGCCATTTCCTCACCCGGGGGAATGATTTCTTCCAGGATATTCCTGTTCTTTTTCAGGCTGTGATTGACCCTTCGGATGTAATTGGTCGATAGTGCATTTTGCTGATTGTTAAAACTATTGCGGCATTGATCATCGCAGAATTTCTTGTCGATTCTGCCTTGAATCACATTCCCACAATTCAAACAGTGTTTTTTCTCTAGTGCCATATGCTAAAAAGTTTGATCTAATTTAACCGATTAGTTTGAAAAATAATCAATCAAACTAACCGGTTACAATTTTTCAATCTTCTCATCTCTGAAACTCCAGCGTATTCAGATTGAAGGTACCCCAGATCGAAATAGACTCATCCGTCACATACACGAAGTAGATATCCCCAAAGTAATCTGTGGCCGGAATAGTCATGGAAACATTAAACCATCCTTCTTGTGGACCTGATTTAGGTCTGGAATCCTTCGTTAGGATACCTGACTCTGCCAGCAACTTACCATCAGGAGATCCTGCTCTTACCTGAAGTTTACCCACAGTATTTCCAGGCATGATAGAAAGCGTGATATTCTTGATCTGATTGAGGTCAATATCTCTAAATAAAAGCCAGGATTCCGATGCAGTGAATTGCACATAGTACTCATCTACCGGATTTGCTCGCGCTACATTCTCAATGCCATCTGCACTGTAGGCAGAAACTGTGGTATTCCTCAATTTCAGCTGACTCGTGGTCTTGATCGCAGAAATGCCATTGGCTCCTTTATCTTCATAAGAAGCTTGAACCATATAAAAACCTTCTGGGTTTTCCGTGTTTTCAATCTGGTAATTCCCTGAAGCTGCTAATCCTGATACAGCATTTGGGTTGGCGATGCTCAGCACAAAATCAACCATCTGCCCTACTCTTTTCTCATCTAAGTGTGTATGTCCGGGCATGATTTGCTCACCCCAAACGCCCGAGCCACCATTCCTGACTTTATCGATCAGGTAGGATTTCGCATTCTTGTCCTTCTTGTATTTTTCAGAAACCGAAGTATAATCAGGCCCCACAGATTCATTGCTGATTCCATGACAAGCCTTACAACCCGCTTCATTGATGTAAGTCTCCCCTATGCTCAGCACCTCTTCCTGATGTCCCATCTCTATCAGATCGTACCCACCTTCCAGATAGTCTATTGTCACATTGACCTGAGCTGGATCGATCTCTCCATCTTCTTTATCGCTTGCAGTCACAGCATAGTTGTTCGCTTCCTTACCGAAATAGAAACTTCGATTTCCTTCCCATGCTATAGAAACGGACGGCGCTTCATTACCCACTTTTACTTCCAAAAATGACGTTGCTGCCTCACCTTGCAGGTCAGTGGCTGTCAATTTCACTTTATATACACCCGGTTTGTCAAAGGAATGCGATGGATTTTCTTCGGTAGAAGTCGCTCCATTTTCTCCAAATTCCCATAGAAAACTAACCTGATCATCTGTATCTAGATCTTGTGTTCCTGCTGAAGAGAAATTCACCGTCAAGGGTGCAGCACCCACTGTTTTGTCAGCTGAGAGTTTCACTTCAGGTTTTCTATTTCCTTCGGAAAAAACGATTCTATACAAACCAGAATCATCGTTATTAGCACGCCAAAATGTGCCATATTCCAATACATACAGCGAACCATCTTTCCCAAACTGCATATCCATCGGCTTCTCAAAATGAGTTTCCGGCATAAAGCGCTCCATTGTATCGTACTCAAAATTCTCCGTCAGACTAACCGTAAAAATCCAGTTTCGCATCCAGTCGTAGATAAACAACTTCTCATTGTAATAGCCTGGAAATCTAACTTCGGAAGCATCGTAGTCCTCTCTATAATAAACCTGCCCCGCCATGGAGTTTCTCCCGCCCTGACCGAGCATAGGAAACTCTTCCGACTCAGCATAAGGGTAGTAGATCAAAGCAGGTTTGGCTGCCGGCAGATCCTCCATCCCGGTATTATTGGGAGAAGTGTTCTTTATAGCATTTGGATCAAACTGAAACAAGCTTTCTCCGGTAGCAAAATCATATTTCCAATAGGCATTATTATTCCCTACAAAATATGGCCAGCCATAGTATCCAGGTCCTGTCGCCACGTTGATTTCATCGTAGCCTCTTGGACCACGACCTTCTTTATCCTCCGAACCATCTGGCCCCACTTCACCCCAATACAAATTGCCGTTATGACTGTCTATTGAATACCTAAATGGGTTTCGATTTCCTTTTACATAGATTTCAGGACGGGTTTTCGGCGTGCCTACTGGAAATAAATTTCCTTCAGGAATAGAATATCCACCTTCTGGATTTGGTTTGATACGAAGAATCGATCCACGCAAATCATTGGTATTACCCGAACTTCTCTGCGCATCCACATTTTTAGGTTGATCCTGACGCTCATCGATTGGATTGAAATTACTCGATTCAAAAGGCGTAGAATCATCACCTATTCCCAAGTACAAATTTCCCTGAGCATCAAATTCCAATGCACCAGCAGAATGACAACATCCACGAAATAGATCCACATCCAGGATTTTCACTTCAGAGGCTAGGTCTAGCTTATTGTCAACAAAATCAAATCTTGAAATCCTATTTTTGATAGGCTCAGAAGCTGGAGCGTAATAGAGATACAACCAGTTATTTTTCGAAAAATCCGGATCCTTAGCCATTCCCATCAGGCCATCTTCCCGCTCAGGAAACACATCCACCTCTCCAACAACGATTGTCTTTCCTGATTCTTCCTGATAAAGTTTCAGCAGACCATGTCGCTCGATGATCAGAACATCTCCATTGTCCAAAACCTCGATCTCCATAGGCTCATTGAAATTCCCCGCAAGAGGGATTTTCGTGAATCTCGATTCATCAGGTTTTTCGGTAGCAAAGAGGTCTTCCTGCTTGTTCTCACAACTCCAAAAACTCAAACTACAAACTGCAAATACTAGCAGGTACTTTCTCATAGGGCTCACTAAATTTCATTCAAGCCCTGAAGGTAAAGAAATCTGAAAAACACTAGCCAAGAATATGATCAAAGGTCATGATTGTGGTTGTAGGCTGGATAGCTGAAGCTTATGGAAGAGAGAGAGAGAGAGAGAGAGAGAGTGAAGTTCACATCATGAGATTGATTCGTATCTCCTATCTCTATTCTCTCTATCTCTCGTCTCTTTATCTCTAGTCTCTTTATCTCTATTCTCTCTATCTCTAGTCTCTTTATCTCTCGTCTCTTATCTTTATTCGCTCTTCAAGGCCTTCACAGGATTCGCCCGTATGCTCTTATAAGTCTGAAAGAAAATCGTAGCCAAGGCCAATCCGAAGCAAGCCACAATTGCCATCACAATCACCCAAATTTCAATCCCTGTCTTATATGCAAAATCCTCCAACCAGCGCTGCATAAACACCGTCGCGAGCGGCACAGCGATCAGCATGGATATCAGAATCAATTTGAAATAGGAAGCTGAAAGCATCATAAATATCTCAGGCATGGTAGCCCCGAAGACCTTCCGGATTCCAATTTCCTTGTTTCTTAACTCCGTAGTGTAAGCCGTCAAACCAAATAAACCCAGACAGGCAATCAAAATCGAAATCCCTGTCAAGACCTGAAGCAGGTTTGCCATTTTCATCTCAGACTCATACACTCTACCGAAATCCTCATCCAAGAAGCTGTAATTCATCGGAACTCTAGGTTCAAATTTCTTCCAAGCCACATTCAGCTCATCCACTCCTGCTTCGATATTTCCACCTTGGATTTTCACCGAAATGTAATCCCGAAGGAAGTAATCGTTCATGTATTCAATCACCAGCGGTTTGATCTCATTTCGAAAGGATTCAAAATTAAAATCTTCAACCAAACCTATCACTTCCAGTGTAGCCTCGTCATTTTCACCGGCATTTTTGATGATCAACTGCCCAACTGCATCACCCGAAATCCCGAGCTGCTTAGCTGCAGTCTCATTCATGACCACTTTGTTTTGATCTGCACCTGATGTCTCTCCAAAGTTTCGCCCCTCCAGCAGTTTAAATTGATAGGTATCCAAATAGGAAGCGTCGCCTTCATACCAATTCATCCCTTGTTCGAGTTCACTGGTCGGAAGCTTAAAAGAGCGCATCTGAAATTGCCCAGACATGGGAATTCCGGTGGAAAAGCTCAGGGATTGTACATTGGTGCTGTATGCAAAATGACCTTTGAAGTCTTCACGCTGAGAGTTTTGAATTTCACCGTCATTATGGATTATCACTAACTGATCCCGTTCGAAACCCGGATCTGAATTTTGGATAAAGCTCATCTGCCGCTGAACAAGCAAGGTGCAGATGATCAAAGTAAGTGAAGTAGCAAACTGGAAGACTACCAATCCATTCCTGAAACTATGGCTGTTTTTCCCTACAGATAATTGCCTTGTAATGATCTGAAGTGGCTTGAAGGAGGAAAGGTAAAAAGCTGGGTAGAATCCCGAAAGTAGCGTAAGAATAATGATCAATGCTGGAAACATCCACAAAATCATGCTGTTTTGCAAGAGGTCAAACTGTAGATTTTTACCAGTTAGCTGATTGAAAAGCCCATTGGAAAGCGACACTACCAATAGAGAAAGTACCACGCTAATCAAAACAAGGATCAATGCCTCGACAAGAAACTGGTAAACTAACTGGGATTTTTGCGATCCCATCACTTTCCGCACGCCTACCTCCATGGAGCGAAGCCCAGCTTTGGCGGTAGCCAAATTCATAAAATTGATACAAGCCAAGAGCAGCACGAATTCCGCAACGAGTGAAAAAATATAGATGTAACTCTGGTAGCCGTTTGCCTCATGCTCCCGAAGCAAGTGTGAGTTCAGATGAATATCCTGCACAGGCATGACTTGCAGATTGTAATCCGAATTCTCATCCTCGCCATCCATCGTAGGGATAGCATAAGCCGCGACCATCTGATCCAACTTTTCAGTGACTACCTGCTGTTTTTCCTTAGGGAATTTCGCATAGGTATGAAGAATAGACCAAGACCAGTTTTCGGAGTCAAAAATCTCTGCATTCATCCCAGGCTCATAGACCAGCATATCAAAATGAAAATGCGATTGAGCTGGAATATCCTCTACCACTCCAGCGATCTGCTTAGGATCAGGGTTATTGCTCCCCATGAAAATGGTCTTGCCGATCATCTCATAAGGAGAGACATCACCAAAGTACTTATGCCCCAAGCTTTCCGTGATAACCACATTACGAGCATCTGCAAGAGCCTTATCCTTATTTCCCGCGAGCAAATTGAGATCAAAAACGGCAAAGAAATTTGGCTCGGCATAGAACACATGTTCCTCTCGGAAGACCTGATCTTTATTATTCCCAGAACCAGGTTGAATCGTGAAATCATTCCATTTCAGCACCCGCGTGACAGCTTCCACTTTAGGAATATCCGCTTGAATCCTCGGACCGAGTGAAGGTGGCGCAGTTGCATAACTCGCCGTGCTGTAATCTCCCCAGTGCGAAGTAATCCTAAAAACCGATTCGGAATCTGGATAGAAGCGATCGTAATTCACCTCATCCTGTATAAAAATCATAATCATCAAAAACCCGGAAATCCCCATCGTCAGCCCCAGCACATTGAGAACTGTGTAGAGTCTGTTTTTCTTCAAAACTCTCCAGCCGATTTTAAGGTAGTTTTTCCACATTTTTTTCTAGACTTATATGATTCTTACTAATTTCTGAACTTCTACATTCATCATTCGACGTTCTACATTCATTATTATTTGTAGTTCGCCACCTTCCTATTTTAAGGTTTGCTTCATTGAACGATCGAAGCAATCTGATCGTGATATTAAGAAACAGCATAAGTCAATCCTTCGACTGTTTCAATGACGCAATGATCACACAATTACGTCCTATACAATCCCACTTTTATGCCATCCAAAAACCCTCGGAACGGGTGTACCAGATAGGAAAAACACTTTTAATAAAAAATCTATCGAACAATTTTGTTCGCTTGCGGTCGATAATGATTGAGAATTAGAAAAATACGAAGATTGATTTTCTGGTTTTTGGTAACTTGTTTCGGTTTGGTCTGTGTCCCCCAGACCAAGTGAAGAACAAAAAACTAACCACCCAATCTTCGCATCACAACTGCATCAATTATTTCGAAAAGCTGCTTGGGGTGACGAGTTCGCCAACTCATATCATCTAGCTTACCTCCCATGACCAAGTATCGGTCTATACCAAACCTGCTCATTTCAGACAAGACATGATCACGCAAGTTTAGCATGACAATCCAGCCGTCTTCTAATTCATCTTGCCATTCGTCGTAGTAATCATCAGCTTCCAGATCGCCGTGGAAGTTGAGCACATTCTCACAAATCAGAATGTATTTGTTGATGCCCTCTTCTATCATCAATTCAATGATATTTCTCTTCAAAGTCATTATATCATTGTTCAGCAGGTCATTCCACTCACCCATCAATTCGATTACAGCAAAACCATGCTGATAGTCTGCATAGATTACTTTCAGAAAAAGCGTCTCCGATTCCATGCTATCCCACTGCGGGTGAATCAGAAAATTGTAGATGGAATCCGTAAAATGAACTTCACTGTTTTGATATTCAAAAAACGGAGATTGAGGATCTTCTGCAGCGATGTAAAGATTTCTCCAGTTAAAGTATGGCTCAAGCGTATGCATGGTTGTTAAACAGATCTGACTTAGGCAAAGTTGCAGTGGGTATATACCATTTGCACCCCATGATCTGTGTTTATAACCGTGGTCTGTAAGAACAGCTCGAGATGGAGCACTTCCAATCCCGTCATTGCGAAGGGCATCATGACACCAAATTCATCCCTATCCACCTCGCTCTGAAGCAATCTCATCAAGATTTCAAAAATCAGATTGCTTCTCTGCCTGTGGAGGATCTCAATTAAATCAGAAAGTATTCATCCAAAGCGTGAGTACTTAGATGATAGTCTTAAAGAAGGTCATGGGATTGTAACGGGGGATTTCTTAGGAAACGGCACCGTTCAAATCGTGGCTGGATGCCGAACGCCAAATGAAGCGGGAGATATAGGAATCAAACTATACGAGCTCATAAACGAGAACTACACCGAATTCAAAGCCCATTGGATCGATCAAAACGGCATGGCAACCGAATGTCAGACTGCTGCCGATCTCAATGGATAACCTGAAGGCATTAGGAATTAAAAAAACTGCTTTTCGTTTTCAGGGTAAATGATATCTTTAGGAATCAATTTTTATCAATTACCCGAAGATGCCTCTTTTTCAAAGTTCCGTTCTCAAAAAATACAGTTCTGCTCAAGATCAATCCTTGATCACCACTGCCTACGACGCTTATAAAACTTATTTCTATAACCCACTGATTCAGGAAAATATCCGAAACTCTAAAGAAGAGCAGTTTCAGGAAGGGTTTCTGAGGGAAATGTTTGTGAATATTCTGGGCTATACGATCAACCCCAATCCGGAATACAACCTGACCACGGAGCTAAAGAATATAAAGGATGCCAAGAAAACCGATGGGGCAATCTTAAAAGATGGAAAGGCCTTGGCGGTGATCGAACTGAAAGGAACGGATACCAAAGACCTAGACAAGATTAGGGATCAGGCATTTAATTATAAAAACAACCAGCCTGAATGTGTTTTTGTGATTACCAGCAACTTTGAAAAACTGCGATTCTACATCCACAATGCGGTCGATCATGAGGAATTCCACCTATTTACCCTAAGTCGTGAGCGCTTCGAACTTCTCTGGCTCCTATTGGAAAAGGAAAATCTGCTCAATAGAATTCCTGAGAAGATCAAAACCGAATCCCTACTTGTAGAGGAGCAGGTCACCAAGAAACTCTACTCAGATTACTCCTCCTTCAAGCAGGATCTTTGGCAGGATATGGTTATCAAAAATCCTGAGGTGGACGAATTGCTGCTCTATAAGAAAAGCCAGAAGCTGCTGGATCGCTTTCTCTTTATCTTCTTTGCGGAGGACAAAGGACTGCTCCCACCAAATAGCATCTCCGAGATTGCCAAGCAGTGGGAGAAGCTAGCCGAACTGGACGAGTACCGTCCGCTCTATGATCGCTTCAAAAAGTACTTCGGCTACATGAACAGCGGCAGGGCCATCCCTGGAAAAGCCGAAATCCATGCGTATAATGGAGGTTTATTTGCGCCAGACCCTTTGCTGGATGGCTTGCTGATAGACGATCAACTGCTCAAAAAACACACCATCAAGCTCTCTGAGTATGATTTCGATACCGAGGTAGATACCAATATCCTCGGGCATATCTTCGAGCATAGCTTAAATGATATAGAGAATGTCCGTGCCCATCTTGCGGGAGAGCAAGTGGACAAATCCAAAACCAAGCGCAAGAAAGACGGGGTGTTTTACACTCCCAAATACATCACCAAGTACATCGTGGACAATACCGTGGGCAAGCTCTGCGCGGAAAAGAAAGCCGAGGTCAAGCTGGTCGATGAGGAATTCGGAGAAGGGAAAAAGTCTAAGAAGAAACGTGCCGACCTGAAAGATAAACTCGACAGCTACCGCAACTGGCTACTCGAAATAACCATCTGTGATCCTGCCTGTGGATCGGGGGCATTCCTCAACCAAGCGCTGGAGTTTCTCATGGCCGAGCATCGTTACCTGGACGAACTCGAATCCCTGCTTTTCGGTACGCCTATGGTGCTACCCAATGTGGAAAACCACATTCTGGAGCGCAATATCTTCGGAGTAGATATCAACGAGGAATCCGTGGAGATCGCCCGACTTTCCCTATGGCTACGCACTGCCAAGAAAGGCAGAAAACTCAGCAGCCTAAGTTCTAATATCAAAGTAGGAAACAGCCTGATCGATGATCCCGAAGTAGCAGGTGACTTGGCATTCCACTGGGAAGCTGAATTCCCTCAGGTATTTACCAAAGGAGGTTTTGATGCGGTGATTGGGAATCCGCCTTATGTTAATATTAATACATTACCTGATATTCATGATTATTTGAAAATCAAATACTCGGAAATCCATACTGGTTATAATGATTTAATGTACTATTTTATATACAAAGGAATAGATATTATTAATGATTCAGGGACTTATGGTGTAATTACTTCCAATTATTTTTTAGGGAATGATTATGCAGATAAACTTCGTCTATTCTTGAATAAGCATTTAGAAATTATAGTGAATTTTGAAAAAGAGCTGGTTTTTGAAGATGCTAATGTTCATACTACATTAGTTTTTGCTAAGAAAATTACAAAGACTGAATTTATGCAGTTTTACACATATAATGATAATGAGTCATTGAAGTTGGTTGATCTAGTAAATGGATATACATTTTGTGAATTAGAGAGAGTAAACCAATCAAACAAGTGGGTAATTGCAAATAGTGTAAATCAGATAATAATTAATAAAATACATATAGACTCAAAGTTTCTAGGTGATATTTGCGAGATAGAAAAGGGATCCACTTCAGGCAAAAATAGTGTTTTCACAATAGATTATGAATATGCAGAAATGGCTCATTTTGAAAATGAACTTTTACGCAAAAATGTAAAAAATGGTGACATAAACAGGTATTCTTTTGTTGAACGAGGAAACTACCTAATATATACTGATAACAATACAGAGTTGGAAAACTTTCCAAATATCAATTTCTATTTGAATCAATTTAAAGATGAATTATCTTCTCGTAATGAGGCTGCTAAGGGAATTTATTCATGGTTTAGGCTTGAAAGACCAAGAGATAAAGCTCTCTTTGATTCTCATGAAAAATTAATAGTACCTTACAGAGCGGTAAATAATCGGTTTGCCTATGATAATCAACAATTTTTTAATGACGGAGGTGACATACGTATTTTGGTTCTAAAAGCAAATGTAGAATTCTCAATGAAATATTTGTTAGCGTTATTAAATTCTAAATTACTGGATTGGTTTTATGGGTTTATAGGAAAATCAAAAGGTGCTTCTCGTGAATATTTCAACAAACCTCTTTCAGAAATACCAATAAAGATTGTATCTGCAAATCAACAAGGAAATATAATTGAATTGGTAGATTCAATAATGGATGTTATTGATCAGAAACAAAAGGGTGAATCATCATTTATTAACCTAATTCAATCCAAATTCTCGATAGAAAAACCATCTACCAAACTACAGCACTGGCCGGACTTGGATTTCAAGGGATTCTTGGGAGAGCTGAAGAAAGCCAAGGTGAAGTTGAGTCTAGGCGAAGAAGCCGAATGGATGGCTTACTTCACCGAACAAAAACAAAAAGCCCTCGCTCTCCAATCCGAAATCAACCGCATCGATGCAGAAATCGATCAATTGGTGTATGAGTTATATGGATTGACAGAGGAGGAGATTAGGATTGTAGAAGGGGGTGAAGGATGAAAAAGCTAAAACAATATTTTTGGGATAATATTATCGCCGTATTAAGTTGGCTAGGAATTGGTCTAATTCTAATAGTTATTTTCTTACCCTGCATTTTACCAGCAGGAAAAGAATTTGAAGCTATTATAGGAGTATTAATTTTTTATTTTGGAATTTTGTATAATATTTTAACCTATAAAATCTCTGCTGATAAATTCTCAAAAGAATTGTTCAATGAGTTTAATAAAAGGTTTGATGATATGAATGAGAATTTAAATAGAATCGTGAAAGGGGAATACTTTTATTTCGCTCATAAGCTTTTTTCATTAGAGGATGTAATTATTGATTATATGAATCTTTGTGCTGAGGAATGCTATTGGTATAAAAAAGGTAGGGTTGATAATGTAGTGTGGGAGTCTTGGAAAAAAGGCATGATTCACTATTTAAAAGACCCTGCTTTTAAAGCTGTTGTAGATGATCAAAGAAAAGAGAAAGATTCGTATTATGGATTATACGAGGAGCTGGGTTTATGAAAAATAAAATTATAATTATTTTATCTATATTGATTGGGTTTGTTTTAGTTTATTTTCTGTTTACGGATAGGTTTAATTTATATATAATTGATAAAAGTGTAGAAAATTATGTTGAAGACAGGTTATTTATTAAGAGTTTAGATGTAAAAGACTTAGAGATTATTTCGGTTAGTAGTGCAAGGTGGAGAGAAAGTAAGCTCGATACTTTTGAGATGGGTAGAACATTGAAACTAATTGAATTGAATGAAGAAAAGTTGAAATTTTATCAAAAAGAATATTTTAAACTTTTTTACGAAAAAGGAAATCAAGAAAACATCACTATTTATAATAATAGGATTGATAATGCAAGGGTCGAAATTTTAAAGCTTGAAGAAGAACTGAATAGGATAAAGGCAATTGATCGATCGGTAATTAATAAACTTCAGTACGTTCAGTATTACCGGATCAAATTCAGCATAATTAATATTAATATCAATTTTCTAGATACCAATTATTTTTTAGTAGATGAAAATAAATTTTTAATTCTTGATACTGATTTTATAGATGATCTTGATAATATTATTCCTAGCGGTTATTGAAAAGGAAGACCACTCCGTGGTAGTGCGTATGAATCTAGAACCCCAAGGATTTCCAAACCTTATTTCACCAATCCAAGTAAAACTAATATGAAGAATTTAGTAATACTTTTTTTCGCGATGTTAAGTTCTGGATTGTATGCTCAGTCGATAATTATAAATCCAGATGGAACTCACTCTGTGGTTATTGATCATGGCGTTCACAAAGTAATTGTCAATCCTAATGGGACCCACTCCGTGGCCGTGAGTTCGGGCATCAGCAATATCATAGTAAATCCCGATGGTACTCACTCACAGATTATGGGTGAGGGTACCTCAAAAATCATAGTAAATCCTAACGAACCCCATTCCACAGTAACCACACAAGGTGATTCCCAGAGAGTGCTAATTCATCCAAATTCAGGATTCCAACCCTTTTTCTTCAAAAAGCAGGGGGACAAAATGATCATCCTTCCTAACGGATCAATTCTTCATTTCAAGAAAATGAAGAAAAAGAGGAAGCATAAAATTTAATGTGTAATCGGATTGGGTAAACAATATCGGTCATGCCTAGGGCATTTTGTGAATCATTTATTTACCATTTACCAGCCATTGAAATGGCTGGTTATAACATCGATCATGCCTACGGTATTATCCCTGAAATATTCCTCCCCACAGTCTTGCTGCTACAGCATTTTACCACATTTATTCCTTTTCAGTCCCAATAGGGACGGCCCATCTTATTGCCAGAGGTTTTAACCTCTGGAATTATCAATTACAATATGAAATGGCAAAGTCCCAGAGGGAGGACCGATAATAGTTCAACTCCATAAATAATTCAATACAAAATATTAAGCCTATGAATGGATTGATATTAGGCAATATCGGTCATGCCTAGGGCATTTTGTGAATAATTTATCTGCCGTTTACCAGCCATTGAAATGGCTGGCTATAATATGAACCATGCCTACGGCATTTTGAAAATTCCTCACTCTTCTTTACCAGCCATTAATGGTTCGACTTAGCTCACCAACCATGACTGGCTAAAACATCGATCATGCCTAAGGCATTATCCCTAAATTATTCCTCCCCGTATTCTTGCTGCTACAGCATTTTACTACATTTATTCCTTTTCAGTCCCAATAGGGACGGCCCATCTTATTGCCAGAGGTTTTAACCTCTGGAATTATCAATTACAATATGAAATGGCAAAGTCCCAGAGGGAGGACCGATAATAGTTCAACTCCATAAATAATTCAATACAAAATATTAAGCCTATGAATGGATTGATATTAGGCAATATCGGTCATGCCTATGGCATTTTGTGAATCATTTATTTACCATTTACCAGCCATTAAAATGGCTGGCTATAATATGAACCATGCCTACGGCATTTTGAAAATTCTTCACTCTTCTTTATCAGCCATTAATGGTTCGACTTAGCTCACCAACCATGGCTGGCTAAAACATCGATTATGCCTACGGCATTATCCCTGTATTATTCCTCCCCGCATTCTTGCTACTACAGCATTTTGCTACATGTATTCCTTTTCAGTCCCAATAGGGACGGCCCATCTTATTGCCAGAGGTTTTAACCTCTGGAATTATCAATTACAATATGAAATGGCAAAGTCCCAGAGGGACGATTTTCAGCTTAAAGTCATTCCAAGAGTGAGATGGAGAAAAGCTGGGAAAAAAGATCTCAAACTGATTATTATCCGTCCAGTAGCTTATAGACCGACGAAAAATTCCCGACTACTCTATAGAGAACCTGCATACCTAATCTGTACCGATCCAGATATGGACTTGGCTGTTCTGCTGCAGGCATATCTCTGGAGATGGGAGATAGAAGTCAATTTCAAAGATGAAAAAACCATTATGGGATGTGGTCAGGCTCAAGTAAGGACTAAAGAAGCCTGCACCAAAGCTCCAGCCTTTGTAGCTGCGACCTATTCATTGCTTATGCTGGCTTCTCAAATTGCCAAAAGTCAGGTCCTGCCAAGACCCAAATGGTACAAAATGAAAAAATCGGTTCGTGTGACTACAGGAGAAATCTTAAATTAGTTCAGGGTTATAAACTGGGCATACAACTCAAAAATCAATTTCTCCGACTTCGTGAATATCCAGAAAAAATTACAAAGCCTTATACAATCAGATAATCCTACGCTCGCTGCTTTGTTTCATGCTAGAAATTAGCCAACCTTCAGTGGGTGGAGTTGCAAACTCCACCCAGGCCAAAGCCAAACTACACTCGGTTGGGGAGGCTTGTTTTGTAAACGAGGTTTCGCATCGGGCAATCTTGCTTATAACTTTTTGTCC
This sequence comes from Algoriphagus ratkowskyi, assembly GCF_002150505.1. Lineage (GTDB taxonomy): Bacteria > Bacteroidota > Bacteroidia > Cytophagales > Cyclobacteriaceae > Algoriphagus > Algoriphagus ratkowskyi. Next base: position 87,167 of record NZ_MSSV01000018.1, on the reverse strand, counting down.
TTATACCACTTCAAAATTGAGCATCATTCCGTCGTCTTCGTGTTCCAGGTTATGGCAATGCACGACGAATTTTCCTTTTTGCTCAAATTTCATGATTACCTGGACTTTTTCCTTGGGCGCTAGGAGAACAGTGTCTTTCCACCCTTTTTCCTGCGGCAAAATTGTATTTCTACCACCTGTGCGCGCCACTACCTGAAACTGCACACCATGGACGTGCATAGGATGGGCTTCGTCGCCGGTAGAATTATCAAATTCCCAAATCTCGGTTGCCCCGAAACTCACCGATTGATCAATACGAGCGGCGTCAAACACCTTCCCGTTGATTTTGTGCATGCCTGCTTTACTGTGTCCCATGGACATGGTAAGTTTAAAAGGTCTCGTCTGACTTGCGCCTGAAAGCTTCGTAAATGGGATCAGAGAAGCAGGTAACATAAAATCTTCATTTTCACTGCGATTCACATCAAAGCTCATGATTTTGTAGGTCTGTTTCCCTTGGGCGTCACCCATGCCGGAAAATTCCTCATTCATGAGATATACCATTTTACCTACTGCTACATCAGAAAAATCAATTAAAATGTCAGCCCGTTCGCCCGAACCAAGCATCAGGGTCTTTACTCGTTCAGGCTGAGGCAGTATGCCGCCATCGGATCCGATCACATAAAAATCTGCGCCGTTGCTTAAGGCTAAGTTGTAAATTCTGGCGGTAGAACCGTTGAGGACCCTAAAACGATAAAATCGGGTACCGACCTCAAGGAATGGCTTGTGAGTTCCATTTACCAATATGGTATCGCCCATGAAACCCGTCATAACTTCAGTCATTGCTGGGTTATACTTAATTGTGCCATTTGCATTGAGGCGCTTGTCCTGGATGATCAGGGGGATCTCATGAACACCACTGGGCAGATTAAGCGCTTTTTCTTCGTCACTTTCTATGATAAACAAACCTGCCAGTCCTTCGGTGACTTGCTTGCCCGTAAGGCCATGCAGGTGTGGATGGTACCAATTGGTCCCGGCCTGTTGGTTTACCGCAAACTGAAAATTAAATGACTTATTGGGCATGACCATGTGGTCAGGGTGGCCGTCCATGGCGGCAGGGATTACGAGGCCGTGCCAATGGATATTGGTGTGTTCTGTCAGTTCGTTGGTGAAGTTGAGGTTTACGTTTTGGTTTTTTTGTACCCTGATCGTAGGGCCTAAAAGGCCGCCTCCGTATCCCAATACTGCTACTTCACCGGCAGCTGCCAAAGTATCCCTACCAACCTGTGCACTTAGCGACGAAGTTGCGTTGATGGTTACGGGGATTTTTAATGCTGTTTTAAATTCGCCATCCTTTATGGTCGGTGCTTCTCCATTCATGCCGTGGTCCATGCAGGAGGTGAGTAGGCTTGGTCCGGCGGCAAAGGCAACCGTTCCTAAGCCCATTCTTTTTAGAAATTCGTTTCTATTCATACCTTATACTAATACAGGATTAATTTATTTTTTCCACAGTACTCCCACCAGTCATCATCTTTGATCCGTAGTATGAATATGTAGGCAAGATGTCTTCTTTTTAGTTATCCTTTCCTATCAGCGACAATCAGGAAGATTAGCATACGCATTCTTAAGGGGCAAGTTGAGTTCGAATTGTAAATTCTGAAAGATAGTTGAGCAATATGCATTTGACCATCAGGTGAGCGATTTACACTAAGGTGGGGGAACAGGAATTCCACTCAAACCATCGCTGCGAAGTTTTATCCTATTTTCGTTTTCTCCATTTCCAAAATTTTGGTTTAAGTAATTTAGGATCTACAGATTCAATTCCTTTATTTCTCAAAATCATTTCAATCAGTTCGGAAGTCTGATCAAATTACATCGCCAGATCTTTGATTGAAACACCTCTTAAATATCGTTCCTGAATTTTATGTTTCATTTCAAGAAAGTAAAGCAATAGAGGAAGCATAAAATTAATGTGTAATCGGTTTGGGTAAACAAATATGAACCGTGCCTATTGCTTTTTAAAATTCCTTACTCTTCTTTATCAGCCATTGAAATAGCTGGCTAAAAAATCGATCATGCCTAGGGCATTATTAGCGAACTTGCCCCACCCTACAGGCTGGCTGCTCACTAGATTTGTCCACTGGACAAATCTTTAACGCTCGCCCCTCAGAGGAACGGCCGATATTAGTTCAACATTATAAATATTCATTGCCTAGTAGCATTTATTGGATTGCAAACCATACAATCAACACAGCCTCCCGCCCAGTAACAGCACACCTAAGCAAGTATATCAAGTCACACATCTGAGTGTGTTCTACCATACCAAGACCAATAGTAAATCAATCTATAAACAGGATAAAAACAATTAACGATTGCTCTTGCACTGTTTATAGTATAGTAAAACTCAAATTTTTAATAAATTTTTCTTGTACTATTTAACTCAACAATCTATATTAATCTGTAAATCAACTAGTAAGCATATGGCACGGGTCACTAACTCAATCCACGAAGGGCTATCAGGTAGTGTGGGAGATTTGGTTTTTTACAAAGTCGGAGGAGTAACTTATACACGCAGGAAGCCCGGCAAGCAAAGCAAAACGACCAAAGCAAAAACATCGGTGATCAAGCGCCGCTCCCAATCGGTGAGTACCCAAGCGCATAAATTCCTAAAAAACATCACGCATATCTTACGCTTTGGCTATCAAAACCACGAGAATGGTGCTAGCAGACCATACCATGCGGCGGTATCTTATACGATGAAAAACTCCTTCAAATTTGAGGGAACATCAAAAGTGCTGGATATCAGCTTAGTGAAAGTCAGTCGAGGAAGTCTTCTGGGACCTCAAGACCCTAAAGCAGAGCGGGTACCTGAAGGAATAAAATTCATTTGGACGGACAATTCCTTACAGGCAGCAGCAAAGCCCACAGACAATGTGTTTGTCTTCCTGCTTTCCGCCGAAGAAACTGATACTGGCTCAAAATGAGAGTTTCTTGGAAATACACGTGAAAAGGGAATCCATACCCTCTTGCTATTAAATAAGGACTCAAAATGGCATGCCTGAATTGCCTTCAGTCAGGAAAACCATTGGACTAAAAAGCGAGATTTATCGGATTCCATGTATTTAGGAATGGTGTAGAAAAAAACGAGGGTAAATTTTAAATCTACTGGCGTTATTACCATAATATACAACACAAACAATAACCGTGATGTAAGATTTTACACCCTATTGCTTTCACGAGTGAGAATAATACCTTTAAATTATTGACATTTTTTAGATTAATAACCATTTAAAAATGATAAATCTGTGAAAAAATTTCTACTCATTATTCTTTATGTAATTGCCATTATTCTGATCGTATGTTCTATACTTTCTCTATTTAGAAACGCGGAAATTCGATATTTAAAAATGCTTGATTTTCCAAGAATCCAACTATTCATTCTATCACTATTAACCCTGCTACTTTTTATTAGTTTAAATAAAAAGTGGCATTTACACAGTTATCTGTTAATTGTCGGACTGTCAATTGGAATAATTATTAACAGCACTTTTCTAATCAATTATACTACACTTGTTTCTGTAGAAGTGCCCACGGTGAAGGATTTGAAAGGGTCTGAAGACCAATTCAGCCTCTTATTGTCCAATGTAAAAATGTTCAATCGACAAGAACAGCCAATACTTGAATTGATTAACCTCAAAAAACCAGATTTGATCTTGGTCATGGAAGTAGATAAATGGTGGGATGAAAAACTGAAAGTTTTATCAAAAGAATATCCCTTTTCCCAACGTACCCCCAACCAAGTTGCGTACGGTATGGTTTTGTACAGCAAATTACCTTTAAAAGAGGTAGAAGTTGATTACTTAACTAATGAAAAAGTTCCCTCCTTTAAAAGTACTATTGTTCTTGCCAACGGCAAGAATATTACATTTCATTCTATCCATCCTGTTCCACCTACACACTTTAAGAATTTGCCAGATAATAAAGGTCAGGAAGAAAATGCCTTAAAAAAATTAGGAAAGAAAATTAAAGATCGAGAATTCCCGACCATTGTGGCCGGAGATTTAAATGATGTAATTTGGTCTTATACCGATGACCTCACAGAAACTGAGAATATTTTATTTGATGTAAGGGTTGGTAGGGGTTTCTATAACAGTTATAACGCTAATAGCTTACTTATGAGATGGCCTTTAGACCACATTTTAGTAACAAAAGAATTTCGATTGAAGAAATTGGAGCGCCTTCCAAAAATAGGGTCTGACCATTTTCCGATGTATGTCGAATTGGTGCTTTAAGGAGTCAGAGAAGATAAAAACCTAAATACAAAATAATAATCGCGAGAAATATTTTTGTAATGATTTACTCTCGAACAAATACTATAAGCACAGGCTAGGGCAATTTAGGAATTATTTAAACTGCTAGAATCTCCCACATATCTCAGTCTTATCTAAATAAGAAATTGTTTTTGCGCTATGCTTCCAACGCTTATCAGAAATACTCAAAGGAAAGTTATTTGATGAAATATTCTAGCGAAAGCTATCGCGTCTGTTAATTTCCTATTGTTTCAATTTTGCCGAATTACAGGTAATGCAAAAACTTTAAATTTTATCATACTCCTCTGTAGCGTATTTTTGTTTGGCTTCGTTTATTGGATACAAACTTTTTATAACACTAAACCCGAGCTATATGAAATCCTTCAACTCCTACCTCTCGCTCTTTTTCTTGTTGTCGGTTTTGGTATTTTCTTCCTGCCAGGACGAAGTCAATTCCTCCTACACTTATCGCACGATGATGCCAATTTACCTGGAGATGAGCGACGTAAGAGCAAGGATAATCAGCATTGAGCCAGCTCAGCCTTTGGACAATCCTGGCAAAATCTATATCTATGGTGACTATCTTTTTATCAACGAACCTACCAAAGGAATTCATATTTTAAATAATGAAAACCCAGCCAGCCCAAAGAACTTAAGCTTCATACCAATTCCAGGAAACGTGGATCTGGCAGTTAATGGAAACATACTTTACGCAGATAATTACGTGGACCTTCTCGCATTTGACATCAGCAACATTGACAAAATTCATCTAGTCAAACGAGTGGAAGATGTTTTTAAGCATCTGTATACGCATGCCACTGGAGAGATTATAACCTTCCGTGACACCGTAATCACAACCGAAAGTCCTACTTGGGGATTTGAGGATGGTGGTGGATGGCTTATGAATTCCAGCATAAGCTTCTCAGCAAATTACTCAGCCGCCGCTCAAAGCTATGGCACCGGTGGATCCATGGCTAGGTTCACCCTCTCAAATCAACATCTATATGCGGTAGACCAATCTACCATGCGTGTCTTTAATGTAGAGAATCCGAGTGATCCTACTTTTGTAAAACCAATTGACTTGGGCTGGGGAATCGAAACTATTTTCCCATTTGAGGACAAGCTATTTATTGGATCCAATACAGGAATGCACATCTATGATGCGAGTACACCGAACTCCCCTACTCGAATGTCAGTGTATTCACATTTACAAGCATGCGACCCAGTGGTGGTAAATTCTGACTATGCATTTGTAACGCTAAGGAATGGCTCTTCTTGCTGGAATGGAGCTAATCAGCTTCAGGTCATCGACATCAAAAATCTCTTTCAGCCAACGCTCAAAAAATCATATCCTATGTTGAATCCACATGGTTTGGGCTTAGCCGGAGACTTCATTTATATCACCGAAGGTATTCATGGACTGAAAAGTTTCAACGTCTCTGATGTGATGAATATTGATCAAAACCAACTTGAATTTTTGACCAGTGAAAAGTCAGTTGACCTAATCCCTGGCCCAAAATCTCTGATTGTAATCGGCCCTGATGGGGTGTGCCAATTCGATTATAGCAACCCCGCCAAACTGAAAAAACTTAGCTGTATTCAAGTTAAAAACCCAGTGAAATTTTATTGATAGGATGATAGCTCAAAAAACTAAACTCCTGCTACTCGGCTTTTTGCTCTGCTCTTCCATAGCTATGGCTCAGGAGAAAAAGTATTTCGGTCAAGCCGAAGTCGGATTTCTATATGGACGAGGCGAGGAGGACTGGGACGGAAATCATGTAAAGAGATTTGATGTGACTTTCATGACTTTCAATGGAGTGCACATTACCAAAAATCATGTCCTCGGATTTTCCACCGGACTGGATCAATATGAAGATATTTCCATCATCCCAATAGCGCTGGGATGGAGAGCTTTTCTTGGAAAAGATGACAAGCCAAAACTTTTTGGAGCATTGGACCTTGGAGGTGGATCCGCTGTGTTAGAGGAAAATTACAGCGACGAATGGAGTAGGAGCTGGTATGAAGGTGGGCTTTTAATCAGTCCATCGGCGGGGTTTAGCTTTCCCGCCAAAAAAGGAAAAACTGCCCTTTCTCTCAGTATTGCATACAAAAGACAGGCTGTCACTTATTTTCAAGGAACATTATCGCAACCTGGTTCTCAGTCAATAACCTCAGATTTGCTCCCCCCAGGATTTAATTCGATGAACGAAAAAAACTACCTATACCGTAGCTTTGTCTGCAGAGTAGGCTTGATGTTTTAGATTTCACCTCCCACAAATCTCTTTGTAAGGACAATACTCGCACTTCTTCACATCTTCCGTTTGATCAAAAGGTATTTCAGGGTTATAGATTTCACCGATCAATTCAGAAAGCCCTCCTTCAAAAAACTCTGCAAACTCTCGATAATCTTGGATTTCTTCCTTCTCCATCATTAGGAAAGGATTGAAGTTAGGGTCATAGATCTCCTTGATATTGAAAATCCCTGGCTTTAAAGCTTTACTCATTGAAGGGTTTTCTGCTTGGAAAAGCTTAGCATAAAGCATGGTTTGCATAGCTGCCTTATTCCGTTTTTTATCATCTCTATCAAAAAACGACTCGATAGTTGTCACTTTCTTATTGTCTTTTCCAGTTTTATAATCTATCAATCGGATCACACCATCTTTTTCGTCCACGCGGTCTATGAATCCTCCCAGCGCTATATTCTGCAAACCTTCCTGGGTATTCACTGGAATTCCTGCTAAATATTTTCGCTCTAAATTCAGCACCTTGAAATCACCATTTGCCTGATCGTATTTCAAAATCGCTTTGATGTACTTGATCATGATTGCCCGCGCTATCTGCAATTGACCGCTGAGTGTAAGTTTTTCTATAGATTCAGCTTGATAAAAATCCACGATTGCACTATCTACAGCCGTTGGAATACTAACTTTCAACCGCTCAATTGTATGTGTATCGATTAATCGAGATGGCTTTCCCTCGTCGGGCTTATAAAGTAGTTCAATTGCTTTATGCAACATGGATCCAAATGTAGAAGCATCTATTTCAGTTACTACTTCCTCCTTTTCCTTCAATCCTGCCACATAGCGAAAGTAAAATCTAAGCCTGCAATCCAAATACGAATTCAACGCAGAAGCTGAAAAAGAAATCTGCCTATCTGGGTCAGAATTCGTGAAAATGTAACGTTTCAGACTAGTCAAAATCTCTGGAGTTTTCTGAATTGTAATGGCCTTGCCGGGAGTCAAGTCAACAGGAACCAAGACTGCCGCAGGTGGCTCTACTCCTATCTCAACTTGCATCTGTTGTATAAATCGGCTCATTTCTCCTGCTTTTCCCTGATCAGAAGCGGTGGTGTAAATCAAGTGAACTTCCTCGGCTTGATGTAGCAATCGGTAGAAAGTATAAGCATAAATCGCATCGTTTTGCTCCTGCACTGGAAGGCTGAAGGCTCTTCTAAGGTTGAATGGAATCATAGAATTGATCCCACCTCCAGGAGGAAAACTCCCCTCGTTCACATCGCAAATAATTACTCTGCGAAAGTCCAAATTTCTGGATTCTAGTACACCCATGATTTGCAGCCCTTCAAGCGGTTCTCCTTCAAAAGGCAACTTGATCTCTCTGAAAAGCTGTCGAAAAAGCTTGAGGTAGAAATCTGCCCGTACATTTCCTGGAGCATTCTTTTCAAACACATCCCGAATTCTAGTCAATTGCTTGAAAGCCTGAAAAAGATAACTTCGCTGAACAGCATCATTTTCCAGACTTTGAGCTAGAAATTGCATCAATTCACCCAAATACGCGAATAACTCAGCTGATTCTACTTTTCTAAAAATCAACCTGAACAGCTCACCGCCTTTCGCCAACTCTTCTGCATTTACCTCTACGAGGTTTTTACCCTTTATGTCTTTAAGTATATCCTTCACAAATGCTTCATCAACTTCCTTCAAATAGGAAAATGAAAGCAAGTCTGTGATAGGTTTATGATAAAAAAATACGCCTTCCTCTTTGACTCTCAAGTACCGTTGCAAATCCAAAACCGCATCCAAAAATGAAAATATAGGCGCATTTCGGATGGGATAACCCATGGTTACATTCAACTTTTGAATCGACTCTGGGAGCGAATGCAAAACAGGAAAAAGCAATTGCTCGTCGGGAAGAATGATCACCGTCTCCTCCAGTCGTTCATTGCTAGGAATAGACGCTGCTATCTTCGATACGAGGTTCGCCTGATTGATTTTAAGCGGAATCGAATACGTTTTGATAAGTGCGGCTTTATCTCGAATTCTATTTGGAATGGCTTCAGAGAACGTTGGCCCAAGCACTGGATCTTTTCTGTAATCTCTGAAAAACAATCCTGCTTCCTGCCGCTTGTCATCTAGGTAATAGGCATCGAGATCCCAATAGATTTTAGCCCCAAATTCTTTAACATAATGCTTGATGAGCATTTCTTCAGCCAAGGTAAAAGCATTGAATCCAAGAAAATAGACCCGTTTTTTAGGTTTCTGAATCTCGTTTAATTTCTCTGCAACAGCTCTATAAATTCTACCAGAATAGCTCATTCCGGTAGTTGTTAGATTGGCTTGGAATTGAATGTAAAGCTGTTCCAAAATTTGCCAGAATTTCAAAAACTTGGCTCGTTCTACATCCGATTGTTTTTTAAAGGATTTCCAAAATCTAGAAATCAAATCCACTTGTTCATCTGATAGAAAGCTCAGATCTGTCTCATATTCCTTTATGTCTGCAAGATTGCTATATACCCATTTGGCATCTGCCAGAAACTGATCCAGATCATTGAAGTCCTTCAAGATCAATTCTCCCCAGAAATAAAATCTATCAAAATCTTCTGGTTCAGGCTGTAATGTTTTATAAACCTGATACAATTCAAATATCAAACTCAGATCATCTGTTGGTCTTTCACCAGCATGATTGTAGAACACCTCCTCTATCGTTTTGATCTCAGGCATCCAAGATGGAGAATCGATTAATGTCCCTAAATGTTGAGTAAAAAATAGCCCTGCACGCCTATTAGGCAGAACTATGATCATATCTTTGAGCGACTGACCAGAGTTCAATAGGTCTAGCGCTGTATTTTTTAAAAAGCTATTCATTGATTTCAAAAATTTCTGTGGGTTCTAGATAACAAAGGAAACCTTGCGTAGGAAGTTGGGTCAGATTTTTCACTAAAGCCATATATTCTCTCACTTGGGCTTGATGCTTGGAAGCTTTTTCTCCTGTCTTAAAATCAATCACCATAGCCAAATTCTCTCCTACCAAAATTCGGTCAGGACGCTTTTGCTTTCCTCCTGGAAGCAATATCCCCTGCTCGGACAAGGCTTGATAATCTGCTGCATACCAAGTTTTAAACTGTGGCAATTCAAATAACTCGATAAGCTGAGTAGTTATTACTTGCTGCGTTTCTTGATCAATTCTGCCATCGAATACAAAGGATTGTAGGATTTCCAAAGCCATTTCAAGTGAGCGGGCTTGCTCCAGAATTTCGTGAATTAAGACACCCAACATTCGCTGTTCCCGAGCATGAATACCTGTTTCTGAGAAATCCCAAGCATATTCTCTGGTTTGCAACTTCTCCCTCCAGTCGGTAGATTCCCAGCTCAATTCGATCGGTGCAGTAGTCAAGACCTCCTTTTTCACCGCTGATTCGGGCCACTCTCCCCAGTCAAACACCATTTTTTCCGCATCCCACTTATCTGTAGATGAATGCGTAGGCAAAGCAAACCCCTGAGCAAATAAGCTGTAAAGTATATTGCCTGATTGCTTCAGATTGATTATTCCTTTTGAAGTTTGGGTAAAATCAGCAAAACCATACAAAACTTCTTCCGCCCGAGTGAAAGCCACATAAAGCATATTCAAGGTATCCAAATAAGCCAATCTCACCTCATCTCCATAGATCCCTACAAACTCAGAATCAGCTAATGCAGATTGATGGGTCAAAGGCAGGACAGTTTTGAGTGCTTCGGAAATGGCATATTCGCTCCAAATAACCGGTGCTTGTTGTCCGCCTGCCACGATCTTCCAATCTAAATACGGCATAATCACTGCCTTGTATTGCAAGCCTTTAGCCTTGTGAATGGTCAATATCCGCATAGCATTATGATTTTCAGGAATCTTCACCGTTCGCTTAAATTGATTTAATTCCCACCAATCCAGGAATCCCTGCAAATCAGCCCGGTTCTTTTTCACAAAGTCAAAAGCAGCCTCTTTCACCCCAGACACATACGCCAAATCCACTTTGCGCTCATATACATCCAGAAACTTGATTATCTCCTCCACTTGCTCCATCAACGGTAATTGAAGCCAAGGATTGAGATGGTCAATTAGGTATTTCTGCTTGTCTCTAAGCTCGGTTGGAAGTGAGTTTTTCTCAAAAAGCTCATGGCTGTATTCCACCTCATGGATCAAAGCATAATAGAACCAAAATGTCTTAAGCGGAACAAGATCTGCTGGATTCCCCAAGTATTGTAGCAAAGCAATCACCGCTTTCACTGCGGCCGATTTACCAAGAAAAAGGGAATCTTCAGAAAGTACATCAAAGCGATAGCCACTATCTGGATTTTCCTGCGCATAGCTCATCATTCGATCAGCTATGTCCGCACCCTGTTGATTCTTCCTCACCAGAAAAGCTATATCTCTCGGCTCATATCCTTTATCCTGAAGCTCCATTATGAGTGGAATCAGTTTGTCCAAAACCGAATTACTTTCTTCCTCTTCCTCATCTTCCTCACTTGTTTCAAAAGAATTTCTAGCTGGCTTCTGGGTAAACTCTAAATGAATTTTCCCTTGAAATTCTAGTGCCAATTTCTTCTCAGGCACTTCTTGATTTACTCCAGCAAAAGCATCAGAAAGCAGATTGAAAGAGTCCACTTTAAATTCAGAATTTATTCCCTCCTGCATTAATTCTGGAAGGGCTTCGAAAAGAGAATTGTTGAAAGAAACTACCTTAGGTAAGCTTCTGTAGTTAACAGATAAGTTTTTGATATCCTGATAGTTTTCATTTATCTGCTCTTGTACTTCATTAAGTAGTAATTCAAGCCTTCCTCCCCGCCATCGATAGATAGATTGCTTCACGTCTCCGACCAGCAAATTGGTGTTCATCGTGCCAAGTGAGTTCAGCAAAAGAGGTTTGAAACTTGACCACTGAAACTCGGAAGTATCCTGAAATTCATCGATCAAAAAGTTGCGGTATTGATTCCCGATTTTCTCATAAATAAATGGAGCTTCATTACCAGCGACTATTCCTTTGAGGAAGTCATTTACATCTGAGATCATCAAAATACTTTCCTCGTCCTTGAGTTCTCGGAGCTCGTGGAGTAAATTCCTGAATACGCCAAAAGCATTGAGATTACGGCTTAAAGCCATCAATGTATTCCATTGAGTGAGTAAAGCTGGAAGCTTAAAAATCAATTCAATCAGTCCTGATTCAGCTGCAGATCTGATCTCATCCTTTCTCTTACTAGTTCCTGAATACCACTTATCAGCATCAGGAAGCTCACGCTTCATCACATCAGTTAATGCTGGAATTGGAGATTTCTCATCTCCCAACTGATCAAATCGCTTCGCAAAAGAGCTACCACTACCCTTGAAGTCCGTCCATTCTAATCCATAACCTACCCTAATCTCATTAGCTTTGGTCTTGATCTCCAGAGCCGCAGCAATCAGCTCATCTTTTTTACCTTTAATTACTTTTCTGAAATCGCCTAAAAATCCCTCCTGAGCGATAGTTGATTCGAAAAGAGCCTGATGAGCTTTGAATTTTTCCTGAAAAATCTCTCTTCCAAGTCCGCTCAAGGCAGATCGAATGTCCCAGCTCTTTCCTTCCTCTATTCGCTCTTCTGCATACTCAGTAAGCCATTTTTTCAAGTTATCATCCGTGGCGACCTGCTCAACTACTCGATCTACCAACCTATTCAGGACGGCAGTTTGATCAAGTTCCAGCTCAAATTTTGCCTGCAAATCCATCTCCTTGGCAAAGGATCGAATCACCCGTTGAAAGAAAGAGTCAATCGTACTCACCGCAAAATAGCCGTAACCATGCAGGATATCGAGCAGGGTTTCCCTAGCCGCATTTTGTAATCCTTCGGCGGAAAGATTCAATGCCTTTATCAGCTCTTGATCCAGAAATTCGGCAGGTCTGATCTCTTGACTCAATCTCGTGAGATCCTTCAAAATCCGTTCTTTCATTTCCTGCGTTGCCTTATTTGTGAAGGTGACGGCAAGAATTTGTTTGAAGGCATGCGGACTTTGTAGCGCCAGCTTGAGATATTCCAAGGTCAGCGTATAGGTCTTGCCGGAGCCAGCTGAAGATTTGTAAATGATAAAGGGTTTCTTTTCCATGGGTAAAAAGTGAATGAACTAAGATAAGGAGGCATCTTAGTTTCGAAGCAAAATGATTTTAGTATTGACAAAAATTGTCGGAATAATATAGGTAAACTTACTTACAATAAGAGAATCAGACTGGCTAAAATGACATAAATGATAAATTCATTCCATTTAATTCAATCAACTGATTTACAGATATGTTAAGTTGTTTTGTTTAACGATGGAAATTTCAGGGATTCTCTTGCAAAATCACATTTCTAATCCACCTAAAAAATGTCTGCTCCTACTTATCAAATTCCAGCAAATACACGCATTGGCCATGTTCACTTGAAAGTAAGCAACCTTCAAAAGTCCTTAGACTTCTATCAAGGTTTGTTGGGATTTGAGCTGGTCTCGATGTACGGGAAAGATGCAGCCTTTATTTCCGCAGGAGGATATCATCACCACATTGGATTAAACACCTGGCAAAGCAAAGGAGGCAAACCAGCGCCAAAGAATACTGCTGGGCTTTTTCATACTGCAATCCTCCTGCCCACTCGACGTGATTTGGCAGTACTTCTTAAGCAATTGATGGAGGCAAACTACCCGCTCACTGGCGCGGCTGACCATGGAGTCTCTGAGGCAATATACTTAGATGACCCAGATGAAAATGGGGTAGAACTATATTGGGATAGACCAAAAGATGAATGGCCTGTGAATCCAGATGGCAGTATACATATGTACACCAGACAACTGAACATCAATGAATTATTGGAAGAGATTTAATCTAATGCTTTAATACTTTTCAATCCGAGTTTGTATCCAATCGACGATCAGCCTGATCACCTCTTCTCGATCCAAATCATTGATTAATTCATGAAATGCTCCGGGGAAAATCCGAATTGTTTTATCAGTAGTAGAAGCTTTTTCAAATAACATTTCTGAACCTTTTGGATTGGTCAAGCCATCATCTGTGCCATGCAAAAGTAAAAATGGTCGAGTAAACTCTGCAGCTTTATCTTCTATATAACGCATCATTTGAAGCAATTCATAGGCTGTTCGCGCAGGAATGGCTTCGGTGTATATTAAAGGATCTTTTCTATATTTTTCTACTTCTTCAGGGATGCGAGATATTTTTTGAGCATCTAATTGTAAGGCTTTCAATTTTGGAAAATATTTACTCATGATACTGGAGATAGCAATTAAGAATAAGGATGTTCCTTCAGCTGCTTTTATGGCAGGGGAACTCATAACTACACCAGCTGTCTCTGGCTGATATTGTAGTGTGTAAGCGGCGACCAATCCCCCTCCCATGCTGTGTCCATACAGAAAAGCCGGAACCCCCGGCACATAACTCTTCACCTTTCCAAAAAGCGCATCAATGTCTTTGAGGTAATCTTGATATGATTCAAAGTAAGCGTCCGGTTTGCCTTCTGCTGACTTCCCGTGCCCTCTCCCGTCAAATGTAAAAACCGAAACACCAATCTCATTTAACTTCTCAACCAAATGCTCATATCGCCCACTATGCTCTCCCAAGCCGTGAACTAAGAGCATGCTTGCTTTTGGAGCATCAACCATCCATGCTTGGAGATATAGTTTTTGACCGTCGTGGGCGGTATAGGAGGTCTCAAGATGTTTCATTTGGTCAAATTAGTAAAAAGAAATAAAAGCCGTTTAACTTAACATCCGAATAAGTCAAATCCACCAGAAATACCAATGATGAAACTCTCAAAAATTCTAACACTCCTTTTAGCATTCAACTTTATTGCCTTCGCAAGCTCCTCGCAAGTTATACTTGAGCAACATAAGCTCTCAGAAGAGCGGCTAGGCAGATACGATGGGTTTCTACAAAAAGAAGTAGATGAAGGTCGAATAGCCGGAGCTGTTTCTTTGATTTATAAAAATGGAGAAAAAGCGCACGAAAAAACGATTGGTTATTCAGACCTGGAAAATAAAACAGCTATGAAATTGGATCAAATTTTCTATATCCAATCCATGACAAAGCCAATAATTACTACCGCTTTTATGATGCTGTACGAAGAAGGTCATTTCCAACTCAACGACCCACTTTCTAAGTACATCCCAGAATTCAAAGACATCATGGTAGCCAAGGATCCCAAACTAGGTACTGCTGGCGGTCTTGAGCCTGTCAAATCTCCAATAAGACTGCATCAATTGATGAGTCACACAGCAGGTTTTTCTCATGGATTAGGCCAATCCAAAGTAGACGAAGAGGTGATGCAAGGAATTTATTATACCCAACACAAGACTATTGAAGACAGAGTTAATGCTTACGCCAAACTCCCTTTGTTTGGACAGCCTGGTGAGCAATGGTATTATTCTGCTGCTCCTGATATTTTGGCGAGATTAGTTGAATTATTTTCAGGCCAGACTGCTGAAGCATTTCTTAAGGAACGACTTCTTAGTCCCTTGGGAATGAAAGATACAGGCTATAACCTAAATGAAGAACAACAAGCTCGAATGGCGACTTTACATTCATATGACAAAGAGGGTAAACTCAACAAAGCTCCGAGACAAACACCTACATCAGGAAATACAATTTTTGCTGGAGCGAATGCTTTATTTTCAACCGCTCAGGATTACTCCCTGTTTGCAAGAATGCTTCTCAATGGAGGGGAGTTGAACGGAAAGCAATACCTCAGTCCAAAGACGGTTGAGATTATGACCATAGATCAAATCGATGGATTATATAAAGCACCTGGACAGGGGTTCGGTTTTGGTTTTGCAGTCATGACAAATCTTGCTGACGCAAATACATTGGGATCAGAAGGAACATTTTACTGGAGTGGAGCTTATTGCACCTATTTCTTTATCGATCCATCAGAAGATATGGTCGCGGTTCTCATGACTCAAACCGCACCATTTAGCGGATATTACGAGCAAAAAATGAGACAAATGATTTATCAGGCGATTGAGTAAAAAAAGTATTAAGACGTTAGTAGTTAGACGTTAGACTGAAGAAAATAGATCATGGATTTCTGAGCTAAAGCATTTGATTTCATACATCTGAACCATAAACATCAATCCTTTATGTTTATGGACCTAATCGCCTTTCCCTAAACTCTTATTCTCTCAATTCTAGAATCTAACTACTTACGTCTTGCTACTAACGTCTTGCTACTAACCTCTCCTTACGGAATCCAATTATTCTTACCGAAATTCGGCTTTCTCTTCTCCAGAAAGGCATTTCTACCTTCGATCGCTTCATCCGTTCCATATGCTAATCGAGTTGCTTCACCAGCAAAAACCTGCTGTCCCACCATACCGTCATCTGTTAGATTCATTGCAAATTTCAGCATCTTGATAGAGGTAGGCGACTTTGCCAAGATCTCCTGCGCCCATTCATAGGCAGTAGATTCCAATTCAGCGTGAGGAATCACGGCATTCACCATTCCCATTTCGTAGGCTTCCTTAGCTGAATAATTTCTTCCCAAAAAGAAGATCTCACGCGCTTTCTTTTGCCCAACCATTTTCGCCAAATACGCAGAACCATAGCCTCCATCGAAGCTAGTCACATCCGCATCTGTCTGCTTGAAGATCGCATGCTCTTCACTCGCCAAGGTCAAATCGCATACTACATGCAAGCTATGTCCACCTCCAACTGCCCAACCCGGCACTACGGCAATCACCACTTTTGGCATAAAACGGATCAAGCGCTGCACTTCCAATATGTTTAATCTGTGGTAGCCATCTTCTCCGACATAACCTTGCTTGCCCCGCGCTTTCTGATCTCCTCCAGAGCAAAATGCCCAACCTCCGTCTTTTGCCGAAGGCCCTTCCCCACTCAAGAGAACTACACCTATGGAAGTATCTTCCTGAGCATCGTAGAAAGCATCGTATAGTTCAGCTGTAGTCTTTGGTCTAAAAGCATTCCTTACTTCAGGGCGATTAAAAGCAATTCTTGCCACGCCATCGCACTTTTTGTAGGTAATATCTTCGTATTCTTTTGCTGTGATCCAGTTCATTTCTTTCGATTTGGGTAAAAATCTAATTCTTTTGCAAGTTAACAGGCTTCCCCGAATTTTGAAGTCAGGATTACTACCTTCGGAAAAAGTACCCATACCTCTCATACGCATGTTTCAACTTACATTTGGCACACATAAATTTCAGCAAAAAGAGGACTTCGAGCTGATAATCAATGATTTTCCAGACTTTGCAAATGCGGCAATACGATTTTGCCACGAGTGGCTATCAGGAGAAAACAACTTCACGCAACAAACTTCCGGCTCAACGGGCACCCCAAAAAATATCGAAATCTCAAGAGCTCAGATGATCGCTAGCTCAAAAGCGACGCAGGCATTTTTTCAAACAGATGAAAACACAAACCTCCTCTGCTGTTTGGATCCTAGCTATATCGCTGGTAAAATGATGCTGGTTCGTGCAATGGTCTGGAATTGTTCAATTCACTTAACTGAACCTAAGTCAAACCCACTTTTAAAGCTTTCTACCTCTCCTGATTTTATAGCGATGGTCCCTTTACAAGTTGAGGCTTGCCTTCAGGAAAAGGTATCCTTAGATAAGCTAAAAGCAATAAAGCATCTTATAATTGGTGGAGCAGCGATAAGTTCTCACCTGAAATCTTTGCTTATTGCAAATGACATTCAAGCGTATCAGACTTACGGGATGACCGAAACGGTATCCCATATCGCATTGGCCAAAATAGACTCAGGACTATTGACATACAAAGTACTACCAGGCGTTGAATTTGGCGTGGACGAGCGGAATGCTCTTTGGGTAAAATCAGCGTCGAGTAAGAATAAACTCGTTCAGACAAATGATTTGGTAGAATTGCTTGATAAAAACTCCTTTCTATGGCTGGGAAGAGTCGATTTTGTAATCAATTCCGGAGGTCTGAAACTTCACCCGGAGCTCCTGGAATCTAAGGCTGAAAGCGCAATTCAGAGGATTTTTCCCCACTCAGCATTTTTCTTTTTTGGAAAAAAGGACAAGAAATTAGGGCATAAACTATGTTTGGCCATAGAAGCAGCAGATTCACAAGAAAAAGAAGGCAAGCTTTTTGAATTCCTCAGACTAAACTTAGCAAAATATGAAGTCCCAAAAAACATTTTCTTGATCTCCGAGTTCATAAGAACCGACTCAGGAAAAGTAAACAGATTAAAAACCATAGAAAAGTTATAAAATCAAGCCCGCCGGAGCCTCCCGGGCATGACTCAAGAGTTTTATAAAGTGAATTTAACCTGCCTACCGGCAAGAAGGCTTAGCACTACAACTAACCTATAAATAAATGAGATTGGCAATCCTAATGCTCTTATTCTTTATCAACGTCTCCCAGGCAGAATCCAATTTTGGGACTATAGAGTTGGTGATTTCTGAAGCATCTTCAGATGATGGAGTGATCCAAATTCTTATTTTTGATCAGGACAAAGGTTGGCCAGAATCAATTGAAAGTTCTTGGAAAATACTAACTCTTCCAGTAGAAAATGGAATTGCAAAAAAGATGATTACTTCTGTTCCTGCTGGCAACTATGCTATCACGGTGTTCCATGATCATGACGAGGACGGGAAAATAAGAAAAAACAAGGTTGGCTATCCTTTGGATGGCTTTGGCCTTTCTAACAATCCCAGCTTACTTTTTGGAGAACCTTCTTTTTCAAAGTGTAGTAAAAAAGTTATTTCAGGAAAATCCACTCGTTTTGATATTGAATTGCGCTAAGAACATTTGAGGTAAAAGACCTACTTTTGCAGCAAAGTTATCGAGTATGCCCCAAGCGATACAAATAGGTTTAATACTAAACCTTGAAAGATTTACCCAAATCAATCCTAGACTATCGGGACGAGACAGGCTATCTGATCATAGAAATTCAATTTTGAACTGATGAAAAAGAGTAATGACCATACGAGTGGAATTGTAATTGAATTCGACTCAGGAATCATCCCACCACCCTATAGTCATGTATATAGACTTTCTCTGGACTGGAGCAATTCTGAACTGATTGCAGAATTGGAATTGCATTATACCGATCGAGAGGATTTGATGGAGGATGAGATTTTAGATGAAGGATTTACTTCAAATGATGATTTCAGTTTTAAAGGAAAGCTCGATTACATCTGGAAGAAGGTAATCTCCATCGAGTATGAAAAAACTAAATGGAGTGGAAGAAATATTGAAGAAGGTGGCATCGTACTATCAGCTTTAGAACAAGGAAAAGCTGGACCATCAAAAGCTCCGGTAGATCAAGAGAACTGGCAAATGCTTGCTCAGGATGTGATTCAGGCTATTTATGAGACTTCAAAAAAAGAAGCACCTCTTACAGTCAACTATCGACAGGTTACCCATGAAGAAAGTATAGACTGTGCTATCACGATGAATTTCTCGAATCGGGAAGCGGTTTTCCAACTTAAACACGAGTCAAGAACCATCAACTGGGAATATGCTGTACAGTTGTTGAAATTGGTTTTTTCACCTGACTATAATTATGATTTAGCTAAAGAAACTGCTGGTACCACGCGCGGTGAATACATCGAATGTGGCGATGGCTATTGGCATGAGCTAGGTAAAGGAGTGATCAACGTAGACACTACTTTTGATGCTGTTCAAAAAATAAAAGATGGCTTTGAAAATTTGATTGAAGAATAAAAATTACTCTTCTTATTGCAATTAAGAACCTGATTCGCTTAACTTTAACTGGTTAGAATCGGGTTTTTTTATGAAAAGAGATAAGATTTTTATAAGCTATCGACAGAGTGATACGCAAAGTGAAGCGAGTAGACTCAAAGAAAATCTCGAAGAAGTTTTTGGGCAGGATGCTGTATTTTTTGACATTGAAACCATTGAACCAGGGTTAAATTTTGCAAAAGCAATTGAAAATACTATCCAACAGAGTCAAGTTGTAATAGTCTTAATTGGACTTACTTGGGCAGAAGTGAAGGGAGAAAGTGGGGAACTAAGAATTTTTGAAGAAGATGACTGGGTCAGAAGAGAAGTTGCTATAGCGCTTGCTCAACATGGATCTGGCACAACGCTAATACCTGTACTGACCAAGGACGCCAAACCGCTCACAAAATCTAAACTTCCCGAGAATATCCAAGGACTAGCAGATTTTCAGTGGGCGACATTATCTATTAAAAACTGGAGATCAGATGTCAAAGAATTAATAGAAGTTTTGAAAAGACAGTTGAATCCCATCAAACCTATCAACCCGCCAGCTCCTTTACCTGAAATTCCCGAGTTTAAGAATATTTTTGATTCAGCACCATTTAAATCGTCCGCTCCATTTACAGTCACTTATGGTTTATGGTTAAAAAAGTACAAATGGTATTTTATTGGAATTATAATTCTTTGGGTGTTAATCGAAATATCATACTTATAGCTAAAAACTAAATCGAGATATTTCCTGAAACCTGTTTCCGCAGGTATTAGAATGAATAGAATAAATACTAGTATAAGTGTCTAGGCAATAATTTTTAGTTAAAATATAAGCCTGTTTTTATGCAAAAGAACAAGATTTTTATTAGTTACAGACAGAGCGACACGCAGAGCGAAGCAAGCCGCCTAAAGGAGAACTTAGAAGATATATTCGGAGCAGATCGTGTGTTTTTTGATATTGAAACGTTGGAACCGGGATTGAATTTTGCCAAAGCAATAGAAAAAACCCTCTTTCAAAGTGCCGTAGTTTTGGTTCTAATTGGAGAAACTTGGATAGACGTCAAAGATGAAGAGGGTAATCTCAGACTTTTCAAAGAAGATGATTGGGTAAGAAAAGAAGTTGCAATGGCGCTAGCAATGGAAGGAACTCGGGTGATCCCGATATTGGTGAAAGACGCTAAAAAACTTTCAGCTGCACAATTACCAGAAAATATTAAATCACTTGCAGACTTCCATTGGGCAGAATTGACTATTCCTAGGTGGAAAAGCGATGTGGAAAAATTGGCACATACTCTTGAAAAAATAATACCTCCATTAAAGAAAGAAACTGAAAAAAGGAAATCTAAACCGCTACCACCTGCCCAGAAAAGCTGGTGGGCTAGAAATTACCTCTGGGTATTGGGAGTTTTCGTAGTCCTCATGATTATAATAATTAGTAGTGATGATTTCCAAAAAGGCTATCAAGAAGGAAAAAATGGCACAAGG
This sequence comes from Algoriphagus ratkowskyi, assembly GCF_002150505.1. Taxonomy (GTDB): domain Bacteria; phylum Bacteroidota; class Bacteroidia; order Cytophagales; family Cyclobacteriaceae; genus Algoriphagus; species Algoriphagus ratkowskyi. The sequence continues at coordinate 66,458 of NZ_MSSV01000018.1, read as the reverse complement.
GAAAGTTATGATGATCCAATTGACAACAGTGATGGGCAATCTGGTCCTAACCTCAATCTATCTGAGCCCAACACCCTTCGCGATGAAAACCCGACAGGAACAGATATTATTGAAAATCTTCCGTTAGAAAATAACCCAGCTCCTATTCAGCCTTCACAAACTGGTTTTGATTACTCAGGAAAATGGTGGTTGTGGGAAAATGGAGTAAGAATGGGCTATATTCTAATTAAGCAAAACGGGAATTTCTTCAACTTCGACTATTACTATTTTGATCAGAAAGTCGGTGAAGGCACCGGAGAATACGATGGTGAGTACCTCTATTCTACCCTATTTACCATCTTTGAAGCAGGCAGTAATTATGGTTTCTCATTTGGCTCAAATGACGGAGGTAAGAATTGGTATGGGCAGACATACAATGACAACTTGCCAGCAAATGCTGAACTTAAAAGAAATTAAGCCTTAAGCGTCCTCAGATCGGCTCGGATATCTGAGATCATTTCTCCCAAATCCTCCAAAGTCAACGGCTTTTTCTTATCTCCTGGATTTGGGAAATCGGTGCTGATAAATGCTTTGGCTTCCCAAACTTCCACTACATCTTCACCTTTTACCTCATAAGGCTTATACTGCTCATTGTCCGAAGCCAAAAAAAGTTTACCGTTATCACTGAGGTAATTAAATACACGCTTGTAAACCACGCCCTCTGTCTCGGTCACGAGCACGTAGGTTTTTCCGCTCTTAATATCAGCTAACTGATCTAAGTATGCTCCGATCACTATAGTGCCTGGAGTAAGTGGAAGCATAGAATCCCCAGCCAGTTCAAAGGCTCTATAAGTAGCTTGCTTAGTAAGTGTGGGAATATGGAACTGAGGAAGGCTTTCCATGTACTCCGTATCTGCAAATCCATTCAGATAACCTGCGGAAGCTTTTTGCCCTACCAATGTGATATTCTCTTTTTCGTTCTCATCACAGGCAATCGTAAGAATGTTTATACCTCTTTTCTGAATAGCCTTTCTACCACTTCTTTCAATATCATGGTTTAACAACTCTTCTATTCCTACGTCCAGCGCGTCACTCAGCTTCCCTAAGGTCAACAGCTTTGGTTCAGATCTACCATCTTCATAGGCAGAGATCATTGTGCGCTGCACATCCAACTGATCTGCGAGATCATTTTGGGTGATTCCTTTTTGCTTGCGCAAAAAACGTAAGTTAGAAGCTAGGTGTTTCATGCGGAGTAAAGGTAAAAGTTGTGGTCTTCTGGTGCGATAGGAATAGGATAAAATGGATTCATATTCATTGCCGTATTTCTTCTTCTCTCCATCCGCTGTTTGATTTCATCGATGATCTCTCCGACCGGCTTTGGTCCGCTCACCAACAAATAACCGTATTGAGGCTTTGCCTCATCTTCAACATAAAATTTGACTTGGCAATTACCTGAAGCCAAGGTTTTTGTGGTGATGCTGATCTTATTCTGATTTTTCATATCTGATTCTTTTAACAGCAGCTAAGATATAAATGTTGTTTTTACAAACATATAAATGTTCGAAAAATAAACATTATTATCTGACGCTTATTGTCAAAAAGTGATTATCTGTACCTTAAAAACACCTGGAAGTAGAAATATCCTGAAATGCATATCCCGCATTTACTATTCAGTAAACCATTTGACCGCTTAGCCATTTATCTCTCTCTATCATGACTAGAACTTCCTTCCTTTGTGGAAAGGTTTACCGACACCTCACCACCATTTCCTCTATAAAAGAGAAATATATACTTTCAAAAGAACCCTACTATTTGCCTACGATGAAACACTGCCTTTACTTATTGTTTTTCTTGCTCTCACTAACACAGGTCTCTGGACAAACTTTTTCAATCAAGGGAAGAGTAAAAGAAGCTGGAAAAGAGATCACGATTCCTATGGCTACTATTTTACTTCAAAATCTTCCTGACTCCTCACAAGTCGATGGTATGATCTCTGATTTGGATGGAGAATTTGAAATCACCAATATAATATCTGGAGAGTACTTATTGAAAGTTCAATATCTCGGGTACGAGAACCTATATAAGTCGATCAATATCACCGGAGATTTAGATTTAGGCGTGTTAGGCTTAAGGGAGTCAGCTAGAGATTTGGACGAAGTGACTATCAGTGCCAGAAGAGCTCAGGGTGAACAGCGGGGTGACACTACTTTATATAATGCAGATGCTTTCAAAACAATGAAAGATGCAAGTGCACAGACCCTAATCCAAAAGCTTCCCGGTGTAATCTCTCAAGACGGGACATTACAAGCTCAGGGAGAGGCAATCACCCAGATTTTAGTGGATGGAAAACCTTTCTTTGGAGGAGATGTCAATACCGCCTTACAAAATCTACCTGCTGAGGTAATACAAAGTATTGAAATCTTCGATCAAAAAAGTGACAAGGCATTGCTGAGTGGGTTTGATGATGGTGAGCGTATGAAAACCATCAACATTATCACAAAACCTGACAAGAGAAAAGGCCAGTTCGGAAAAGCGACTGTAGGTTACGGAACTGATGATCGTTATTTAGCTGGCGCAAGTATAAACGCATTTAATGAGGACCGAAGAATAACATTCACAGGACTTAGTAATAACATAAACGTCTTGGACTATTCCAGTGATGCTAACACACAAAGTAATAACCGCCCACAAAACGGAATTGTCGCTACCAATATTCTAGGAATAAATTACTCTGATAATTGGGGAGAAAAAATAAAAATCAGTGGTAGCTATCAATACAATCACCGCAAAAACACAAATCAATCTAGCCTAATCCGAGAGTATGTGACTGGATCAGATTCTGATCAAATCTACACGGAAGATAGTAGAGAGACTAGAACCTCTCAGGATCATCGTTTTGATATGAGACTAGAATACAACATCAACGAAAATAACCGAATTTTATACCGTCCCAGAGTCTCTGCCAGCTTCGAAACTGAAAACTCCGGATTCTTCGGCCAAAGCACAAATGATGCAGGTCCGCTAAACCAAACGGAAAATATTCGGACTGCAGACAATAAAGATTATGACATGTTTCACAGACTTTTTTACAGTCATAAATTCAGCAAGCAAGGAAGAAGTCTAACACTAAGTGCGAATACAGGAAGTCATGGCGACAATGATAATGCCTATCGAACTGCAACAAACATTTATTACCAACCAATTGAAGTATCGGAATTAATCAATCAGAATATAACTAAAGACAGATCAGGATCAGATTGGGAAACTGGCATTTCTTATACCGAACCTCTTGGTAAAAATGGCCAAATGGAGTTGGAATACGAGATAGGAAATAGATTTAACGATTCAGATCAACTGACTTTTGATATCCTAAATGACGAAATCACCAATCCAGACCTAGCGTTGGATACCGCTCTGAGTAATTCCTTCGAAAGTAAATACCTAAGACATGAAGTGGAGCTTGGCTACCAATATCAGCTAGAGAAATTGAAGTTTCAGGCAGAATTGGAATATCAAAATGCCACGCTTAAAAATGAGCAGTTTTTCCCTGCTGTAGGTACAATTGACCGTACATTTAAAAGCTTCATGCCTACAGTAAGATTAGATTATGAATTTTCCGACAATACTAATTTCGAGTTCGATTACGACACCGATGTAGATGCGCCTTCTGTGGGCGAACTTCAGAATGCTATAGATAACTCAAATCCACTGCAATTAAAAACAGGCAATCCTAATCTAGAGCAATCCTATTCTAATAGACTCAGACTAAGATTTAGAAGTAATAATCCAGAAAACGATCGCTCTTGGTTTGTTTTTGCGCAATACAATCTCATAAAAGATGCCGTTTCTAACAGCACATTCACTGCTGAAGAAGCAACAGAACTACCTGGAGGAATCATTTTGGAAAAAGGCTCCCAGCTTTTCAGACCTGTCAATTTGGATGGCTATCAAGATTTCAGATCTTGGGTGAGTTATGGCATCCCTCTGGATTTCTTGAAATCAAACTTTAATTTAAACGGTGGATTCAGCAGCACCAAAAGGCCAGGTCAGGTAAACAATCAATTAAGCTTTAATAATTCACAAAGAATAAGCACTGGAATCTCCTTGACTAGTAACATCTCCGACCAGATTGACTTCAATATTTCTACACGGGTATCTTTCAATGATGTAGAAAACACGCTGAATGCCAGCTTAAACAACAAGTACTTTAATCAACGCTCTAGACTAAATCTGAGCTGGATTATTTGGGAAGGTTTTATTTACAGATTTGATATAAACCATCAATTGAACTCAGGCCTTTCTGAAGGATATGACGCGAATGTCGTGTTGATGAATATGAGCCTTGGTAAAAAAGTATTTAAAAATCAGAGAGGTGAAATTTCACTGAGCGTCTACGACCTGCTAGGGCAAAACAGAAGTGTGTATAGAAATATCTCTGATGCCTATGTAGAAGATGGTCAAAACAATGTAATGCAACGCTACTTTATGCTTTCATTCTCCTTCGATATCCGACATTTCAACAAAGGAACGAATATGGATGATTACAAGGAAATCTATAATGATTAACATGATTACCCACAATGATGTCAATAATCTCTTTTTCTTAGCTTCTGTGGCTGAAAGACGGATGAACGGATAATCAAAGTGTCGAAAATATAGGTTGATTACTATATCTAAGTCGGTTTTTGCATAATACGTATGCCATTGCGGATATCAATAATGATTAAAACAAAAAACGGCTGATGGATACTCCACCAGCCGTTATTTTTTAAGCTATATAGTTAATTAAGCCAAAAGTGTTTCACATTCTTCTATGCATTGACGACATGCTGAAGCACATTTTTGGCAGCTTTCATGCTCATGTTTTTCACATTCATTTGCACAGTCGTAGCAGGATTCCATGCATTGCTGCATAGTGATCGCTTTATCCAATGAACTAAGATCCGATGCTGCTATACAATCTCTGCAAGCGTCGATACATCTTTCACAGAATTTGATGCAGTCTTGCATCTCAGGTCTGTTATTACAGGATTCAATACACGCAATACATTCTTCAATACAAAGTTCGCATGCCACGATACAGTCATTTTTGATCATTGTTATGGAGCTCATAAGTGTAATATTTTATTTATAAAATTTCTATAAAATTTATCTTTCTGTTAATGAAAGAAGGCTGATAGTAATCAAAACTTTTGATTCTATAGAATCAGCCACTTTTACATATGAATTATCAAATAACTTGCCACGCGTCAAATAAGTATTTTAAGCTTATAAGGTGATCTAAACATTTATATCGTGGTTAATCACCAAGACATCGTGGTGGTATTTCCTCAATGTGAGAATCTAAAAAGTTAGTCACTTACGAAAAATCGAATTACGAAACTTTCTTTCTCGAATTTCAATTTGCTAACTAACTATAAGCAATCATCTGTTTTGAAAAATAACATACCCTATTCCCTTCTTGATCTTGCGATCATCCGTGAGCACTATGATGCCAATGATGCTTACGAGAGAAGCCTTCAAGTTGCCCGACATGCTGAAAAACTAGGCTACACTAGAATGTGGCTTGCCGAACATCATAATATGGCAAACGTCGGCAGCTCTTCCCCTCAAATTTTAATTGGCTATTTGGCAAGTGGAACTTCCACTTTACGTATAGGATCTGGAGGAATTATGCTTCCAAATCATAGCCCATTAATCATTGCTGAGCAATTTGGAACACTTGCCACTCTTTATCCAAATCGAATTGATCTAGGACTTGGACGAGCTCCAGGCACAGATCAAACTACAGCTACGGCACTTAGACGTGGCAGACAAGAGTCAGTTCAAGAATTCCCAAGTGATCTGGATGATCTTCAGCGTTATTTCTCCGAAAAGAACTTAGATTCCAAAGTTCGTGCATTTCCGGCGGAAGGTCTTGATGTACCCATTTACTTACTAGGATCAAGTATGAGTAGTGCTGTTCTTGCTTCTCAAAAAGGCTTGCCTTACGCTTTTGCCAGCCATTTTGCACCAGGCTATCTAATTAATGCTTCACAGTATTATCGTGAAAATTTCCAGCCTTCAGAGCAACAAGCTACCCCATACTTTATTTCTTGCGTAAATGTGATCGCAGCGGATACGGACGAAGAAGCGCATTTCCTTGCTACCTCATTTTACCAATCTGCGCTGGGGATCATTCGAGGAAAATCCTATCCCATGAAAAAACCTGTAAAAAGCATGGATGGCATTTGGTCAGATCCAGAAGCTGCTGCAATTCAGAATATGATGGCCTGTACTTTTATCGGAACTAAAGAAACGCTTAAACCTCAATTTGAGAGCTTCTTCAAGCAGGTAGAAGTAGATGAGTTGATGGTCTCTACGAATATCTATGATACAGAGAAGCGATTAAAATCTTTAGAGATCACTGCTGAGGTTTTAGGATAACCTAGTTGGAAGACCGGAGACAGGAGACTGGAGACTGGAGACCGATGTGACCTCAATACTTAGGTTTACCAAATTTTATGATGCATTTATCACATAACTGTAAGAATAGCAGATAAGCATATTGATCATTTTGATTATTTTGAAGCCTAAACTCCCTGTCGTGCTAGATAATTTTAAGCTCTATCTAAGTGAAAAAAGTGACCTTACGGAAGCTACTATTGATAAAATCCTGAAAGAGGTACGAGTAGAAAGCATCCAAAAGGGTGAATTTCTACTCTCTGCCGGGGATGTCTGTAAGCATGCATTTTTCACCGAGAAAGGGCTTCTTCGGGCATTCACTGTGGATGAATCGGGTAAGGAGCACATTATTCAATTCGCTCCTGAGGACTGGCTAATTTCCGACAGAAGTAATATTTACTTCAATGCCCCTTCGGACCTCTTTATAGAAGCTATAGAAAATAGCACGGTGATTTTCATCAGTACTGAATTTATGGGAATGGTCTCAGAGATGAGCTCCAAATTCCAGAAAGAAAATGAACTTGCACTTCATAGCCATATTCGTCAGCTTCAGAAGCGAATCAACCAACTGCTAGGTGCGACAGCGGAAGAACGCTACCTAACTTTCATCCAGAAATACCCTGACATACTCTTGCGAGTTCCACTTTGGATGATTGCATCTTATCTGGGTATCACACCAGAATCACTAAGTAGAGTGAGGAAAGATCTTGCGAAAAAGAATTTCAAGTCCTAAAGCGAACTTACCATACATCAAGGTACAGGTGCCGATGCATTTCGATATTTGTTCTATCATTTAATGATTATCCGCAATGATGCCAGTCACCAAAATTTCTATGCTTACCCGGACGGAAGACCGAAGACGCCAGCCCGACAACTGGCGGGGGTGGTATAAATGCTAATGTTGACCAAATCTTGTAATGGTTTAGTCTCTTTACTGGTAGAAAAGCGGCTATAAATATCTCATTTAAACAAACAATATCATGGCAACCAAAAATATAGAGATCATCGTCAATCCACCAGCACCACATTATGTAGGTGATGGATTCAGAGTTCACAATTTCATTCCAAGTGGATATCATCTAGATATGCAGCGCATGTCTCCATTCATTATGTTGGATTACAATTCCAAATTTCACTTCCCTCCTTCCAATGAGCCAAAGGGGGTTGGAGTACATCCACACCGAGGTTTTGAGACGGTGACTATTGCCTACAAAGGAAAAGTAGCGCATCACGATAGCACCGGAAACTCTGGAATCATCGGTGAAGGTGATGTGCAGTGGATGACAGCTGCTTCTGGAATTTTGCACAAAGAATACCACGAGGAAGAGTTCAGCCGCACAGGAGGAGAGTTTCAGATGGTGCAGCTTTGGGTGAATCTACCTGCAAAAGACAAAATGAGTACTCCAAAATATCAGGGTATCACTAATGATCAGATTCAGAAATACACTTTAGAAAATAATGCCGGAGAAATCGAAATCATTGCTGGTGAATACCAAGGATTAAAAGGTTCTGCAAGTACTTTTAATCCTGTGAATTTGATGAATGCCAAATTGAAAAAAGAAGGTGTGGCTAGCTTCACTTTCCCAGCAAATTTCAATACTGCTTTATTGGTCATCGAAGGAGCTATAGAAGTAAATGGAAAAGAGAAAATTGGAACTGACAAGTTTGCCTTATTCGAAACTGAAGGTGAAACTTTTGAGATCAAAGCGAGTGAAGATTCAGTAGTCTTGGTATTGAGTGGCGAACCGATCAATGAGCCAATTGCTTCCCATGGTCCTTTTGTGATGAATACGAAGGAAGAATTGATGGAAGCTTTTAATGATTTCAATGTTGGGAAATTCGGCTACCTCGAAGATTAATTTTGATTTATAGTTAAAGCAGAATCCCCTTGAACACAATGATCAAGGGGATTCTGCTTTTTAAGAAAGTCCGTGACTATATTCAATTCAATTTTTTTTACCGCAGATGGACGCATTAAAAGTTGCAGATTTTTACAGATGCTGTAATTAATATATTTGTCCGTTGAAATAAAATATCAGCGTCCATTTCCGTGTTTTATCACCAGGACCTCTATCGACTTACTCGTCTGACAAACTATCCACCGGATTACCCATAGCAGCCTTCACCGCTCGAAAACCTACCGTAGCAGCAGTAATCAAAAGTGAAACTAGCATAACTATGACATACAAGCCTAAGGGAACCTTGGTTTGATAGGAGAAATTCTGTAACCACTGATCGGTCATGTAGTATCCCAGTGGCACAGCTATCGCAAAAGCTACAAACACAAGCAGGATAAATTCCTTGGATAGCATGAAAGTAATTTGGGTAATGGAGGCTCCAAGCACTTTTCTGATCCCTATTTCCTTCAGCTTTTGTCCCACCAAAAAAGATATCAAACCATATAAACCAATGGATGAAATCACAATTGAAATCACTGCGAATATTCTATAGATCAAGGCCAATTGATTTTCTCTGCGGTAGAAATTAGCAATGCTCTCATCCCAGAAAGTTCCAGAATAAATTGCGTCGGGATAGAAGTTTTTGAACTCTTCTTCAATATTAGACAGTGTTTCCTGACCGGCATTCCCATCTAATTTCAACCCAAGCACCTCATAGTTTGATTTCTGAGTAGCGATTACAAATGGCTTGATTTCTTCACGTAAGGAGTTCTGCGCAAAATCCTTTACTACTCCGGTAATAGTCAGCCAAGGTTCACTACCTCCAATAGTGATAGTCTTCCCTATCGCATCTTCAGGTTTTGTCAGGTTTAGTTTCTTAGCCATCGTCTCGTTTATCACAGCTTCCTTGAGCGTGTCACTTTCTGAATAGCCTCCACCAGCGACAAATTCTAGCCCATAATTTTCAAAGTAATCTGCATCACCATATTTCAAAAAAGTGATAAATTGAACATCCTCTCTTTTTCCATCAAACCAGAAATTCGATGCCCAGTTATTCCCAGAGGAAGGTACGTCGCTGGACACACTTACACTTTTGATCTGAGAGTTAGACTCCAATCGCTGCTTCAGCACATCCATTCTTCCATCCTTGACTTCATCAGTAGGAATCCTAAAATAGTAAACAGCTTCTTTGGAAAAGCCCAGATCCGCTGACTGGATCTCCGTCATCTGCTTCACTGCGATCACCGTAGCGATCATCAACACTTGAGCGATCACAAACTGCATCACCACAAGACTTCTGCGAAGCGAAACACCTCCAATTTGTGCGACTTGAATCTTATTTTTCAAAGCCTGAATCGGCTGGAATCCTGACAAAATAAGCGCAGGATAAAATCCTGAGAGCAGTGTCACTCCCAAAATTATAGCAGTTGAAAACAGTAAGAAGGAAGGTGTAATTAGCTGGACAGTTTCTGGAACTTCTGCCACTTTACTCAAATACGGCAACATAATCGTAGCGACTAAGCTGGAGATGATCGCTGAGACAAGTACCACTATAAAAGTCTCTCCGAAGGATTGGCCAATGACCTGTAGTCGGCTTCCGCCCATCACTTTACGAATTCCTATTTCCTTACTTTTTCCTATAGCCTGTGCAGTGGAAAGATTTACGAAATTGATTGAAGCCATGATTAGAATGAAAACACCAATCAAAGCCAAGGTGTAAATCGTAGCTTTTCGGATCATCTCACCGCTTATTGGTTCAAAGCGATTATCGAAGTGGATGTCACTCATGGCTTGAAGGAAAAATGATTTTTTGGAAGTCCCCCGGTCCTTATAGTTTTTCTCTGCAAAAGTTAGCAATTGCTGGTCTAGTTGAGTTGCGTCACTTTCCTCAGCAAGCAGAAGGTATACTTGAAAATTACTTCCGAAGCTCCCCCATTCTTCAAAATTGTAATTAAAGACTTCCGCATTGCTTTTCAAAGTCTGGTAAGAAGCGAGCATGTTGAACTTGAAATTACTGTTGTCCGGAATATCAACTACGATTGCTCCTACGATAGCCTCCACCCGTTTTGACAAAAGAATTGACTTGCCAAAAGCATTTTCCCAAGTTCCAAAAAGTTTTTTGGCTTCAGACTCGGTGAGCACCACCTGCCCTGGATTGTCCAGCACATCCATATTCCCAGCTAATACCTCTACATCAAACAGTGACGCATAGTCAGGTGTGGTGAAAAACACATCTTCAACGATAAATTTATTCTCACCAGTATTCGTGACAGCATTCTCGATGGAGACAAAAACAGATGAACTCACCACGGGAACGATTGCTTCTATTCCAGAAAGATCCTCCTTCAACGCATCTGGCATAGGCGGAGAAACACCGGGATTGTAACTCAGCCCATCAGCATACTCATCCTGCGTCACCACACGATAGATTTTATCAGAGTTGGATTGGAAATCATCGTAGCTCAGCTCGTAGCTCACCACTGTGAATAATAAAAACGCAGCGGTGATCCCAAGCGTCAGCCCAAAAATATTAATCAGCGCCACACGCTTTCCTTTCTTAAGATTTCGCCAAGCGATTTTAGCGTAAGTTTTCCACATGGTTTTAAATATTATTACTGCGCCCTTGTGAGCGTCTTCGTTCACATTTCCTAATTAGTCTATACAAATAGAGTAAACACTAACTAAGCCTATCTGAGTGTCTTCACTCAGATATTCACTATCAGTTAATTCTATTGGGACTAATAAGCAGGTAGCTTTTATCTAAGATCAAACCAAAAAAAATCGGCCATTATAGGCTTAAGGGAGATTTAATAGGGAATTCGATGATTAAGCCCGAACAATTTTGTTCGCTTTCGGGCGAAGACTATTTGGCCGCCTGTTAGAAAAAATACTTGACCTTTCAAATATGTCGATTTAAAAAGACATTTACATATATTTATTGTCTTTTTAAATCGACATATTTAAATTAGATTTGCATAATGGATTCTACAAATTATGGATATTCTATTTTCAAATTCCCAAAACCTACTCAATCAAACTAACGATAAGTTCTTCAGATACCTTTTCGATAAAATTGATTGGAACCAACGTATGATTGCCATCAAAGGACCGAGAGGCTCAGGTAAGACCACGCTTATGCTTCAGCAAATCAAGTATGGAATAAAACCTCAATCCAACCAAGCACTATATTTTTCAGCTGATCACTATTGGTTTTACACACACAATCTGGTGGAGACAACGGATAGCTTTTATCAAAATGGTGGTAGATTTCTGTTTATAGATGAAGTTCACAAATATCCAAATTGGTCGCGGGAGCTCAAGAATATTTATGATTTATACCCTGATTTGAAAGTGGTATTCTCCTCCTCTTCCGCACTGGATATTTATAGAGGCGAATCAGATTTGAGCCGTCGAGTGATCAGCTATGAATTACCGGGAATGTCTTTTCGGGAATACTTGAACTTAACTCAAGAGCAGAATTTTCAACCAGTCTCTTTGGCAGAAATCCAAACTTCACATTCACAGATTACACCTGAGATCACCTCAAAACTCCAACCTCTACCCGCATTCAAAGAGTACTTGAGAAGAGGTTATCTCCCTATCATCACCGAGTCAAACCCGGAAACCATCCCGGTTTTCCTGCAGCAAATCATCAATACCGTTGTGGAATCAGACTTGGCCTTTATAGCTGATTACAATGCTGGAACAGCTTATAAAGTCAAGAAACTTCTAGGCGTTTTGGCAGAGTCAGTTCCTTTAAAACCTAATGTATCTTCAATTGCGAGAAAAGTAGAAACCAGTCGGGACTCAGTTTATGAATGGCTTACCCAATTGGAAAAAGCCAGATTGCTCAATTTCCTGATCGCAGAAGGTAAAGGCATTACACTTTTACAAAAGCCTGATAAAGTGTACTTAGAAAACACCAATCTATCCTACGCATTAAAGGCTACTCCAGAAATCGGTTCGGTGCGGGAAACCTTTCTACTAAATCAACTCAAAAACATCAAAAAAGAAGTTAGACTACCAAAGTCTGGTGACTTTTTAGTCGATGAATTAGTGATAGAGGTCGGCGGTAAAAACAAGGATGCCAGCCAAGTCAACCACCTCGAAAACTATCTCATCGCTGCCGATGAGATCGAGCATGGGTTCGGTAAAAAGGTGCCGCTTTGGGTTTTTGGGATGGGGTATTGAAAAAGCGTCAAGATTTTCATCTCAGGGTTTCAATTAACTACTACCGCCCATGTGAGTGTCACCACTCACAATCTCAAAACCCTCCGCGCCTTCTTTGCGCTACCGCTCAGCGAACTCTGCGGTTAAATAAAATCATCCTCCAAACTTCCCTTTCAGCATCTTCAGTTTATCTGCCATAGAGCCTTCAGATTCTTTTGCTTCAACTTTAGCCGCAGGCTTTTTCTCCATCTTTTTACCTCGCTCCGCAAAAGGATCGGCTTTCATACTCAAGCCAACTCGCTTACGGGGAATATCTATTTCCATCACAGTTACCTGCACTTTTTGATTCACAGATACCACTTCATTCGGGTCTTTGATAAATCGATCTGCCAAATGACTCAAATGCACCAAACCATCCTGATGAACTCCCACATCTACAAAAGCGCCAAAGGCCGTGATATTCGTCACCACTCCTGGTAACTTCATCCCTACTTTCAGATCGGTCATGCTATTCACACTTTCTTCGAAAGCAAAGACCTCAAAACTCTCTCGAGGATCTCTTCCCGGCTTGGCGAGCTCCTCCAAAATATCCTGAAGCGTAGGCAAACCCACCGTTTCAGACACATAATTCTTTAGAGAAATTCTATTTCTTAAGTCTTCCGAACTCATCAAATCAGAAACTGATGAATTTACATCTTTAGCCATTTTCTCCACCAATGCATATCGCTCCGGGTGAACAGCTGATGAATCTAGCGGGTGTTTTGCCTTGCTGATTCTTAAGAAACCAGCTGCTTGTTCGAATGCTTTATCTCCAAGCCTAGGCACCTTTTTCAGTTGAGCCCGGCTTTTAAATGGACCGTTCTCATTTCTGAAATCAATAATATTTTGAGCCAGAGTTGGCCCCAGACCAGATACGTAGGTAAGCAATTGCTTGGAAGCCAGATTCACTTCCACACCTACTCCATTCACCGCGGACATCACTGTGTCATCTAGTGCATTTTTCAGCGCATTCTGATCAACGTCATGTTGATACTGACCAACACCAATGGATTTGGGATCGATTTTCACCAATTCCGCCAAAGGATCCATCAATCTACGACCAATAGAAATGGCTCCTCTTATAGTCAAATCCAAGTCTGGAAATTCCTCCCGAGCGACATCTGATGCAGAGTAAATTGAGGCTCCAGATTCATTCACCATCGTTACGATCACTGACTTAGCTAAGCCTAGTCCTTTTACAAATGCTTCCGTCTCACGCCCAGCAGTCCCGTTTCCGATCGCAATCGCTTCGATTTTAAACTTCTCCACCAATCCTTTCACATTCATCGCTGCCTCTTGGCCTCTACGATTAGCTTCATGAGGGAAAATAGTTTCATAATGTAAAAATTGACCCTGATGTCCAAGGCAAACCAACTTACACCCTGTCCGGAATCCAGGATCAATTGCCATTACCGATTTCTCTCCCAAAGGTGCTCCAAGAAGCAACTGGCGTAAATTTTCTGTGAAAACTTTGATCGCTTCCTCATCCGCTTTTTTCTTTGTAAATAAGCGAACTTCAGTTTCCATGCTCGGTTTGAGCAACCTTTTATAGGAATCTTTGATAGCCAATTTCACCTGATCAACAGAAGAGTTTGCTCCATCGACAAGAATCATTTTTTCCATCTGATAGATCGCAGAAGCTTCTTCCGGCAGCGAATCTAACATTAGAAAAAGTTCTTTCTCTCCTCTTCTCATCGCCAAAACACGATGTGAGGGAGCAGTTTTTATAGGTTCAGACCATTCGAAATAGTCCTTGTATTTAATCGCTTCTTCCTCTTTTCCCGGAAGAACTTTCGAAGAGAAAACACCTTCATTCAAGAATAGCTTTCGCATCTTTTCTCTCAGCTCCGCTTTCTCATTAATCCATTCTGATATGATATCCCGAGCACCTTGAAGAGCCTCTTCGGAAGAACTCACTTCCTTAGCAGCATCCACATACTTCTCCGCTTCTGCTTCCAGATTGATAGATTTTTGCTCAAAAATCTGTTCAGCAAGTGGCTCCAAGCCTTTTTCTCTGGCAATAGTAGCCTTTGTTCTGCGCTTAGGTTTGTATGGCAAATAAATATCTTCCAGCTTAGACATGGTCTCAGCGGCGTTAACCTTACCTTTTAATTCGGGCGTCAGTTTCCCTTGCTCATCGATAGACTTGAGTACAGCTTCTTTTCGCTTGGCTAACTCACGCAGCTGCAGCACACGATCACGAATCGCAGCTACCTGCACTTCGTCCAACTCTCCTGTGGCTTCTTTTCTATATCTAGAAATAAATGGAACCGTCCCGCCCTCGTCGAGCAATTGCAATGTGGCATTCACCTGTGCGGGTCTTACTTGGAGTTCAGCGGCTATTTGTACTTCGTAATTCATAGGGAAATGGGATAATCTACTCTTTAATTGTACTGCAAGTTAAGCCTCCTTTTGGAGACAAAAAGGATGAAATGTGAGAGATGTCACTAAGCGTCTGATTTTAAGATTGTAAAATTGCGAGAAATATAAACTGTATTATTGACTGGAGGAAAAATGGAAAATCAAGACAGAAAAAAACATTGGGAGCACATCTACCAAACAAAAAACTTCAATGAGGTAAGTTGGTATCAGCAAAAACCCGAAACTTCCTTAGAATTTCTACAGAAGTTCAACGTCCCCTTGGATGCAAAGATCATTGATTGCGGAGGTGGGGACAGCTGTTTTGTAGACAACCTTCTCTCTCTTGGCTATCAAGACATTACAGTTCTAGACATATCTGAGAAAGCATTGGATAGAGCCATACAAAGACTTGGAGATCAAGCCTCCAAAGTGAAGTGGATTGTTTCTGACGCAACTTCATTTCAGCCTTCCGAAAAATACGATTTCTGGCATGATAGAGCCGTTTTTCATTTTCTTCCAGATAATGAAGTTGCCCAGTATCTTGATACTATTAAGGCAAATTTAAACCCAAACGGTCACCTTGTCGTTGGCACTTTTTCAGTAAATGGTCCAACCAAGTGCAGTGGGATAGCAATCACGCAGTATTCAGAAGAATCCTTGAGTGAAAAAATTGAAAAGTATTTAAAGAAGATCTATTGCTTTACGGTTGATCATCTTACTCCGTCCAAATCTGTTCAAAACTTTGTGTTTTGCAGCTTTCAAAATCAGTAAGGCTATTCACCTTACTAATCTTCATTAATAACCTATAAAACCTGCAAGATCAGAAAACTTCAAAGGTCCCTTTGAATCTCGTAAATCGTAAATCAACTATCTGAAATGAGTATAGATTGGAAAAAAGAAATCAAAAGCTGGGGAATCATGCTCAGCGTAGTGGCATTTTTATACTTCACTGGACTTCTGCCTGTCATCGTAGGAGGAATGCAATCCGTATTGCTTTCTACTGGTTTAATAAAACCTAAAATTGAGATTCCAGACCTTACCGATCAGCAGTTCGACTACCGAGGTAAATTTCTGACATTTGACGGAAAGCAAATCGACCTAGAGAGTTACAGAGGAAAAACCGTATTTATCAATTTGTGGGCTTCTTGGTGCGGGCCATGCAGAGCGGAGATGCCGCATATTTCTGAACTGTACAAATCTGTCCAAAATGAGCCAGACTTGGAATTTTTAATGATTGGAATTGATAATGACATCAAGAAAAGTCAAGGATTTATAGAAGGTAAAAATTGGGCCTTCCCAGCGGTACATGCAAGTTATGGTTTGAATCAAAGTCTGCAGAGCGAATCAATCCCTACGACTTTGGTGGTAAATCCCGCCGGTAAAATCGTCTTTTATCAAGAGGGAATGAGCAATTTTAACACCGATGAATTTCGTGATTTTTTAGTAAACCAATCAAAATAGAAAGTATAGGCATCAATCTATCTGCTTCATAATTACTGATCGCTTATGTACTTTAAGAAGAAAAACTGATGACAATCCATCATTTTTTTATATTTTATACTTTTCCATCAAAACATATTAAAATCTAACCTAGAAGCTAGCGCCTCATTTATGGCAAGACCTTGAACAAAAATTAATGAGCTTGTCTAAACTCTTTTTTATGTTTCTTTGATTAATATCTTCATTCCAAATGAACCAAAACGCCCCTTCCAATCCAGAGCCAATCGAAGTTGAAAGAATCTTTCTAGATTCATTTATAAGTGAATTTCAAAAGTTTATTGAAGGTATTGCGGAACAATCTTCAACTGAGGAACTTTATACCTATCTTTTCGAAAACGGCACTTCCCTGCTTGAAGTATATTGTAACGTTGGTGAAACCTACTTTTTAGCTTCAGATAATACATCCGTAATCACAGAAGTTGATCATTATTTAGTCCATTTCTCCTACCCAGACCGATTCAAATCCATCGTTTTGCTTTTGCGAGATGTGCTGTTGCAGCTGAGCATAGCGAAACTTCGTGCAGCAGATGGTTTGGTATCTGACGATACATTAGAAAGTCACTTCGAGAAATCTCAAACGCTCCTCAACACCGAATTAGAAAAATCACTAAGCTATTTTGCGCAGGAGAGAAAAGTATTGCTCGAAAAGCCTGAAATTCTCAATAGAAAAATAGAATCAGTTAAGCACTTCTCAAATCCTTGGAAAACCTACCAAGTGCAATTTGAAACCCTTTCCGACCAATTCATTGAAATAGACCAAACCCATAATAGTCTCAAAGAAGCTATCACACATTATGGGCTGATTCGAGACATGATTCTCCAATTGAGAACTGATGTAATAAAATCAAATGGTCTTTTTGAAAGTAAAGCGGATGAATGCCTTAAGGAGCTTGGAAAAACAACCGATCTCGAACAACTTAATATCACCATTAAAGCTTTTGAAGAATTAACCTCCTTAGGGATTGGACTGGTGATTCGATCTGAAAGTACTCTCCGCCACCTTGATTATTCAGTCGACCAACTTCCTACGCTTGATGTACCAATAAATACTGCCGGTGGATTTTTAGTAGTGCGGAAAGTTGACCTGCGTAAGCTTTCTGAAAAATGGCTGGATTATGAGATTTTACCATACCTCACAGATTTATGGGATCTTCAGGAGGCTACTTATTCTCATCTCTTAAATGTGGCCGCACAAATTAAAAGTGGATTGAAAGTAGCTAGAAAAGCACAACAAATACCCAGCCTTGATGCAGAGATAGCCTCCCTCACCTTAGTTACTGAACAACAAAAAAAAGCTATTCAACAAAGTCATGATTTCATCACTTATATAGAGAATGAGCTAATCGACAACTTTAAAGTAACTCAAATATACCTTGAAGAGGAGTACCTCAAAGTCCCTTTTCAAACCAATTTCTCCAGATTAAAGTCCAGCAAACAAGGTCCTTTAAATACTTATTGGCCCAAAATCTCCAATCTTTTCAAAAATCTAGGAAAGCAAGTGAAGGAGGTACAAGAGAAAACACCACATCAGCGCCTGGAAGTTGCCTTAGAAATATTAGAAACAAGAAATGAGAAAGAAACTCCAGACCACTACCATTCTTTGTTTCTGAATAAAAATTTTATCGGCGACTTATTTTTGGTAAAGCGAAAGAACCATGAAGAAGAGCTTCTTAAAATCCTAAGCAATTGGAAAAAAGGCCAAAGTAGATCGGTTGCTATACTCGGAGATCCACTAAGTGGCAAGTCTACTTTGCTGGAGTTCGCTTCACATCAATTCAAGTCTAATGAAGTACATTACCTTAGTCCTGGCGCGGAAATAAGCATCGAAGGCAGAAAACAAAAAATGGGCTTTGATCTGAATGAGGTCTTAAACTTTTTGAAAAGATCGGTAAGAAATTCTAAACCTATACTTGTCCTTGATGACTTTCATCAATGGAGAAGTTCCGAATGTTCGCTACTTGCAAATGCTACAGCACTAATTGATTTTATAAGCTCAAGTTCTACCAAAGTGTTTATACTTGTTGGCATGACCAACTCACTTCACCTTCACTTAAATTCGAGAATGCAGTTCGCCCTGGGTTTCACCAACCTTTTAGATACGAACTGTACTGGTTCTGAAGAAATCTACAGAGCAGTAATGCTAAGGCATGGAGCCTCCCATCGCGCTATCTATGAGAAGGAAGGTGTCAAAATGAATGAAGTACAACTCCAAAAGAAAATCACTTGGCTAATAAAAAAATTCGATTACAACATAGGTGCAGTTTTACAAGCTTGGATATTTTGTACTGATGTGCAGGAAGATGGATCCATTAGATTTACCGAAAAAGAGACACACCTTAACGATTTTCTATCCATCACAGAATTGCTCATATTAAAAAACTGCTTGCTTTTCGGCTATTGCAGTGACCTAGAACTTAAAAATCTGTTTACCGATAGATACGAAACTGAATACAAACCTGCTGTCCGAAAGCTGCTAAATATCGGAGTTTTGGATCGCGATACTAATGGGTTCCTTATCGTCAAAAACACCGTGAGACAGGATCTTTATTCAATTTTGAAATACAAAGAATTGCTCGCCTAATCTACCAATAGTCCTATGAATCATTGGAATGATCTCCTTGTCTTAATTCTCATCGTATCAGCAATATATATGCTCATATATTTTGGGTATTTGGGTTTTACGAGATATGTGAAAAACAAGAGAATCAATAAAAAGTATATTGCATTAATTTACAAAATCAGGCTCTTTTATAAGCCTATAGCTTGGATTGTAGTCATTGGCGGTTTTGTTGCTCTTGACCCCTTAACTCATGGGTTCATCATTTTGCTAGTGGCCGGATTTGTCTTCAAACAACTCGGCAACTATGTGAGTGGACTTTTTATACGCTCTAGTCCTCTATTAGCTGTGGACACTGTGGTGAAAGCCGGAAAGATGCGCGGCAGAATTAACCGGATAGGCAGTTTGGGACTGGTATTGATAACAGACCAAGGTGAGCGGTGGGTTTGGTACAACTCCTTTGATCATACAGGTTTTACCTTGATTTCAAACCATACTAATGTTCAGCAACGAGCGCTTTATTTGAAATCAGAACTTTCGAAAGAGAAGTTGCAGAATTTGATTTTTGATCACCCTATTTTAGTCTTAGGCAAACCGATTATACTGAAAGCCTTACAAAATGAAAACACTTACTTGCTTCATTACACCTTAGTGAAGGGAGCGCAACATGAAGATTTTATCAACTTCTTGCAAGATCACGAAGTGCTAATTAACTCTACTGAAAAATTTGACTCCTAATGGAAATCGTATCCTCCTATAATCTGATCATTGAATTCTCATTGATTATTATATTATCCTTTCTTTTTAACGGCATCTCCAAAAAGTCCAACATTCCGGCAGTTTTGATGCTTATATCTTTGGGCATAATTCTCCAATATCTTCTTCAATACTTCACTTCCGCACAAATAGACTTCTTTCCAATTCTTGAAGTCTTGGGAATCGTGGGTCTGATCATGATCGTACTGGAAGCAGCTCTTGAACTTGAGCTCAAGCGGGAGAAGCTAGTCCCTATCCTCAAATCGCTAGCAATTGCACTACTAGGCCTGATGCTATCCACTTGGGCAGCAGCAAGTATCTTATATTATTATATACCAGAGATGACAATGCAATCGGCATGGCTTTATGCTACGCCACTTTCAATACTCTCTAGTTCCATTATCATACCTAGTGTATCAGGTTTGATCAACAAGAAACGTGAGTTTCACATCTACGAGAGCACTTTTTCTGATATTCTAGGGATTACACTTTTCTACTTCCTTACCGGAAAACTAAACCCTGCCGAAGACAATGGTATTGTTGGATTTGGGGGAAATTTACTACTCACCGTGGCCATCTCCCTGATAGCTAGTTATGCAATTATTTTGATTTTCCAGAAAATCAAAAGCAATGTCAAGCTTTTCCTACTAATCGCTGTATTACTTCTTCTGTATGCTTTAGGCAAGAAAATGCATCTCTCATCACTGATCATAATCTTGATCTTTGGATTAGTGATCGCCAATATGAAGTTGTTTTTCAAAGGCAGGCTTTCTCGCCTGTTGGATTATGCCAAAGCACATCAGATCTATCATGAATTGCATACGATTACAGCAGAAACAGCATTTGTTGTTAGAACTCTCTTCTTCGTTATTTTTGGTTTAACGATAGCTATCACTTCACTTTTTGACTTGCAAGTAGCATTGATTAGTAGTCTTCTCATTGCTTCGATCTATGGTATCCGTTTTGTCTTATTACTGATTTTTGAAGGAAAAGATATAATCCCTCAGTTATTTATAGCACCAAGAGGTTTAATTACAGTTTTGCTTTTTTACGGCATTCCTGCAGAAGGCCAAGTGGAATCATTTGAGCCGGGAATACTTTTATTTGTGATTATTGGCACCAGCTTGATCATGACTTTTGGTATGATCTATGAAAAGAAAAGGTCATCCAAAGCCATTGACCTCGCTAATAGTAAGGCAGTAGGAAGTGTAAAATGGAAGGTCCCTAGTGTTATGGAAAACTCAAATGACGCCATCGGAAAATAGAAATTCCTATCCCCTATTCTCTTAATTTAAAGTTAAAAGGAGGTTAAAAATTTTTGAGAAATGAAGTTCTAGGCAGTGATGATTCTTTTGCCACGAATTTTCATTCTGAGTTTAAAGATCCTAAATAATCTCTTTTTCGATGATTTGAGATCAATTCACCTTTGTACGGATGAATAATAAATTAGCCTTTTGAAGTCGCTTGGCTGGTAAGAAAAATGAAATTTCAATCGTTTTAAGATTTTTATTTTAATAATTACATTATCTATACGTGATTATTTAAATGAATCAGAATAGATTAAAATTTATAAATAGCCACTTAGTATAAATAAATATTGTAATTGATATTAAACAATATAATAGGACAAGAAGTCTTTTACATAACACAAAATACACTATATGTTATTTGACTTGTCAACACTTTCGACCCAACCATTCATCACCTAATTTGACCAAAAAAATTACTCTTTATCTGATGCTGTAATTTTTTTATGCCAAGATTTTTCTGCTGTTTTACAAACTTTTACACCCTTTTTATCAGTTCCTCTCTCAATTATTTTTTTGGACGTTTTTTAATTTGAAAATCAGAAATAACGTATTTAGAATTTGCTAATTACTTTTTTTAAACTAGTCAATTTTAATAAAAACATAAATAGACTTATTTGTTAAAAATATTAACTGTGAAGAGGTTTATTCTTACAGACACTTTTATAAACTTTGGGAAATGGCAGATTAAATTTTGCCTAGTTGCTTTCCTATTTCTATTTTTCTGTACGAATATCTTTGGCCAAGCTACCTACACATGGAAGGGGCCTACTTTACCAAATGGATCGGTAGGAGGCTCTTGGGCTACATCTACCAACTGGAACCCAACAAGAACAACGGCGGCATCTACTGATATTCTTCAATTTAACTCAGGAGCTACGCTCAATATCACATCGGTCACTAGCGGCCAAGTGATAGGGAGACTTATTGTTTCTAATAATACACAAGTGGCCTTTAATGTTACTGCCAGTACTGCTATTACTGTAGGAAATGGCGCAGGAACAGATTTAGTAATTGATTCGGGGTCGAAGCTGACTTTGGCAAGTTCTGTAACCCGTATGAGAATAAGTCTAGCAGCAAATGCTACAGGTCAGATTGATGGTGAGTTAATTTTGGGGAATCTAGGTAATCTTCGCATCAATAACACTGGATGCAATATCCTCGTCAATGGTAAAATCACCAATACTGGAGGCAGTTTTTCTGCGGTTACTGCAACAGAATTAACTTTTGCAGCCAGTTCTGAAATGCATCATAATCGAAACGGTGCAGCATTACCATTAAGCACATGGGATCCAAATTCGACTCTTAGAATAACTGGGACTACCACTACAACTTCTGGAGGAACAGCTCAGACATTTGGCAACGTTGTTTTAAATAGTTCTGGGATGGGAGTAAATATGACTTGGTCTCCTATCAGAATTGCTGGGGACCTTATTATTCAAAATGGAACCGGTGGATCATTAAGGCAAGGAAGCAATTACCAAGTAGATGGTAACGTATCATTAATAAGCGGAAATTATTATATCTCTCCCACGGCCGCAAGAACTTTAACTATAGCAGGAAATTATAACCAAACTGGTGGCACCTTGGATATGGGTTTAAGCACTTTCGGGAGTTCTTTAGCTGTAGCAGGTCATTTTACACATTCGGCAGGCACCATCACTGAATCAAGTAGCGGTGTTGGAACTATAAACTTAAATGGAGCTGGTCCAATTCAGACTTTCCTATCAGGGGGGATTGTAAGTAACCAAATCAATTGGAATATAAGTGCAAATTCAAGCATTCAAACAGCAAGCGATGCTACAACCTTTAATGGTGGAGGAAATTTCACTATAAATTCTGGAGCTACTCTCGGCATTCGAGCAGTAGATGGAATTGCAACCACTGGCGGAACTGGACATGTACGGTCAACAGGTACCCGTAACTACAATGCAGATGCTAATTACATCTTCAACGGAACCACGAATCAAACCTCTAACTCAAACTTCCCATCCTCCGTCAATACCATAAGAATAGAAAACACCGGTCTTTCTGGATTTAATACCGTGAGTTGGGAGAAAGATGTAGTCGTAGGAGCTGACTTGTTGGTCAACCAAGGCAATCTTGATCTTGATACATTTACGTTGAATAAAAGCGCTGCTGGTGGAACATTTAGCCTTGGTGCAGGATTGAAATTGAATGTAGGGGGAACTGACAATTTCCCTAAAAACTACAGCACTTACACGATTCCTTGTACTAGTATAGTCGAATACGATGGAAATTTAGGTCAACTCATAGGAGGTGTAAATTATGGGGTTCTAATTATAAGTGGATCTGATACCAAAACATTTTCCTCTGCTACATCTGCTATATGCGGAAATCTAACCTTCACAGGCACTACTACATCAATTGGTTCTGCTGGTTTTTCTGTAGGAGGAAATGTTTCAATTGATGCAGGTTCCAACTGGACTCCCGGTCTCTATATTTACCAAGTAGCCGGTAATTGGACTAGAAATGGAACATTTACTGCCAGTGGATCCACATTTGATTTTAATGGTACAGGGGCAGCTGCAATAAGCACCTCTAACTTCGAAAATGTGATCTTTTCAGGTTCAGGTGTAAAATCTGCTTCTGGCCCCTTAGCAATATCAGGTAATGTATCGATAGCCGGAAATTTCACAGCTGGAGCCCTAACGCACACAGTGGGAGGAAATTGGACTAAAGCAGGCACATTCACAGCTACTGGATCTACCATCAATTTCACTGGAACAATTCACAGCTATATCGGCGCCAGTAATTTCAATAATTTGACCTTCAGTGGATCTGGTGCAAAAAATGCAATAGGAATTCTAACTGCCACTGGAAATATTTCTATTACAAATAATTTTAATGCAGGAGCCTATTTCCATACTCTTGCAGGCAACTGGACTAGCAGCACCGGATCATATACTCCATCAACGAGTACAATTACTTTCAATGGATCGGCAGCCCAAACTATCACTGCATCTTCCAATACCTTTTATAATCTTACCCTAAATAATACTGCTGGTCTGACGGCTGCTAATGGATTCAGTATTTCCAATCAACTGATCCTTGATTCTGGTACCTTGGCAGCAGGCAGCAATTTGACCATGGGTGCAGCATCTACTATCCGAAGAAGAGGGACTGGCACCTCCACAGGGATGACAGGAAGCATACAAGGCAGCAATGCTTACGATGTGGTCTATGAAGTTGGGACAAAATCAACAGGATCTGAGATCACAGGCACTGGCCTGCGGGATGTTACTCTTGCAATGAATGCAAGTACTACCTTGACTGCTTCCGCAATTGTAAGTTTATCTCAACTATTGACTATTCCTACTGGAAACACGCTGAATATGAGCACATTTCAGCTTACAAGGCCAGGCTTAACAACTTCTGGTGCTGGTACGTTGATCACAAGCAATACGACAATCAATCCATTACCAGCTGGTGTAAACTGGAGTTTTTTGGTTCGATATGCCAATCTTACCGGTTCACAAAAAGTGGTGTTTGGGACGTATTCAGGATTGGATCTATCAGGATCTTCTGGAGTTATCACGTTGGCTCAATTAAGTGAAGGAAATATTACAATCGGATCAGGTCAATTCACTTTGACAGGTTCTCAAACCTATACTGTCACAGGATCAAACGTAGTATTTAATGCTTCTGCAGCACAATCTATCCCTGCAATTACATTTAACAATGTGACATTGAATGGCAGCGGAGACAAAACACTTTCTACACTTACTAACATTTCAGGAAGTTTGTCGATTGGTGGGACAGCTGTCGCAAAATTAGGTAATACAAATCGAACTGTGGGATCACTCTTACTTAACAATGTGATTCAATCCACAGGATCGTATGGTAGTAGTGCCTCCAGCGCTACGAATAAAATCAGTCAATATTTTGGGACTACTGGAACAGGCCTGATCAATGTCACATCAGTTTGTATTTATGGAGAATGGCTAGGAACCACTTCTACTAACTGGTTTGATCCTACCAACTGGTGTGGAGGATTACCTACAGCAACTACCGACGTGGTTATCTCATCTTCAGCTCCAAATCAACCAAGCATTGGAGCCAATGGAGCAATAGCAAGAAGCTTGCTAATACAAAATGGTGCGACGTTAACTGTTTCAGGAGCATTTACAATTAATGTAGAAGGAAACTGGACGAATGCTGGAACTTTCATCTCTGGTGCTTCCACAGTTAACTTTTCTGGCAGTAACGATGCATTGATAGGGGCAAGTAATTTTCAACATATTACTTTTTCTGGGTCTGGAATCAAATCCCTTAATGGAGCAATCACAGTTTCTGGAGATCTGGCAATTCTTGCTGCTGGGAATATGGACGCAGGGACATTTTCACATATAATTTCCGGAAACTTCTCTAACTCCGGTTCCTTTGATGCTGAGAACAGTACTTTTCTCTTCAATGCAGGACCATCATCGATAAGTGGCAGTGGGGCTAAAAACTTTTATAATCTCCAAGTAAATGGTGGGGTAATACTAACGCTTTCGAACGCTACCGGCGTTTCCAATATTCTGACACTTACTTCCGGCACACTCGCAGCAGGCACCAACTTGACTATGGGTGCTAATTCAAGTATCCAAAGAGCTGGAACAGCCTCTTTACCGACCTCATTTACAGGCACTCTCCAAGGATCTAATGTCTATGATGTGATTTATAGCGGAGAAAATAAAACCAGTGGTGCTGAATTAAGCGGAGTTGCTGGATTGAGAAACCTGACCCTAGGGCTAACTTCAGGAAATATACTTACTGCCGGAACTAACATTGCCCATACAGGTACACTGGCCATCCCTTCTGGCAATACATTGGCCATGGGCACTTTTTCTCTGTCCAATACTTCTCTAATCACCACTGGTCTTGGGCTACTAACAACTCAAAACACAGGGTCAACACCACTTCCAGCTGGAAAAACATGGTCATTCCCAGTCAACTACACCGCGTCAACTGGCGGCCAAAAATTAGTATTTGGGACGTACAATGGACTTACTGCTTCTAATAGTTCAGGCACAAACACACTTGCTCCTATTGGCGATGGAGGAGAAATTGTACTTTCCACAGGCAATTTTACAGCTTTGGGAGCATATACGTCTACGGGCTCCACAGTTCGTTTTGCTGCAAATGGCCCTCAATCTGTGCCTGGAATAGCTTTCAACAACCTAATTTTAGATGGTAGTGGAGATAAATCCTTCTCAGGAGCGTCCAATATTGTTGGTTCTTTGACTATTATTCCAGGGGTCATTGCCAAGTTGGGCAGCATAAACCACTCAGCGTCTTTCCTCACAATAGGAAGTACAGGTCAGCCCAATGGCACTTTTGGAAGTTCAGCTTCCGGAGCAACCTTCAAAATCAATACTTCTTTTGGAGCAACCGGCTCTGGAATATTGACTGTGGCAAGCAGTAATTGTACTGCTGGATTGTGGCTTGGATATGTCAGCTCAGACTGGAATGACGCAGCAAACTGGTGTGGATCGATTCCTTCCTCCACTACAGATGTAACAATATCCGCCTCTGCCCCAAACCAACCCATTATAGGATCTGCAGGAGCAATTGTACGTAACATCACTATTCAGACAGATGCAACGCTTGCTTTTTCGGGCGCCTTTAATTTGGATATTTATGGCAACTGGACCAATAATGGGTCTTATACGCCAAATCAAGGTAGAATCATTTTCAAAGCTGTAGGAAATCAAACCTTTGGAGGTACTTCTAGCACCTCTATTTATCGAGTAATTCTGGAGAAAGCCTCTGCTGATCAAGTAATCCTAAATTCCAACCTAACCTTGACCAATTCCTTGGTTTTGACAGCTGGTACTTTGACTGCTGGTTCTAGATTAACTGTCGTAGCAAATACTCAAATAACCAGAGGGGGAATCACGGGAGCAACTTCTACTTTTTCAGGGACGATTCAAGGTGTAGCGGCATACGATGTGATCTACCAAGGAAATAGCAAAAATACAGGTGCTGAATTATCAGGAACAGGCTTACGAAATATTACTTTGAGCGTAGTTGCTGATAACGAGATCACTGCCACAACTAACATCGCACAGACAGGGCAATTAGCTATTCCTGCCACTATGAGTTTGAACATGTCCACATTTACACTAAGTGGCATGAATGTAAGTTCGGGGACTGGGCTATTGAACACCGCAAATGCAACTGTCCCTCCTCTGCCAAGAAGAAAGACTTGGACATTTGGGATAAACTATACCGCATCTGCTGGAAATCAACGTATCGTCTATGGTATTTATAACGCGCTAAGCGTATTAAACACTTCTGGGACTACTACCCTTGACCCACTATCAGCAGGTGGCGAAATAGAAATTGCGTCAGGTAATTTCACTAAGTCTACAGGATTGGTGACAGGTATTGGTTCAAGAGTAAATTATAGCGCGACGGCCAATCAATCTATCCCAGTTATCAGCTATGGAGACTTGATTCTCCAAGGCAGTGGGGACAAAACGTTTGGAACTGCCACTACAATAGCTGGAACAATAACAGTCAATGGCTTAGCCATAGCTAGACTGGGTAGTTCTGTAACTCATACTGCTGCAAATCTGACCTTGGGATCCGCCGGCCAGTCGAATGGTTCTTATGGATCGACAGTAGCTACAACTGCAAGTTTCAAAGTTGCGCAATATTTTGGGACGACCGGTACTGGTATTTTGAATGTTACTAACAGCACTTGTACTCCAGGTGTTTGGCTAGGATATTTCAGCTCCAACTGGAATTCTGCCTCTAATTGGTGTGGTGGTGTACCAAATGCTACTACCGAAGTAGTAATTCCAGCAGGAACGCCTTTCTCTCCTATTATCAGCTCAGGCACAAATTACAATGTGTATAATATTACTATTGAGACAGGTGCAATACTGGAGATTCAAGGTACTAGGTCTATCACTGTAGATGATAACTGGACAAATGATGGGACTTTTATTCCTGGTTCTACCAGTACGGTCCTATTCAATAATGCAGATGAAGATCAAGTTATTTCTGGGTCTGGCACAAACTCCTTCTACAATTTGACGATTAACAAAGCGAACAGTACTCTTTCTACTGACGATCCTATCGCTATATCTGGTAAGCTGTTCCTTCTGGATGGAGATTTAGTTTCAAATAACAAATTAACCTGTATTACAAACTCTTCAATTGATCGCACTGATGGCACATTTGCCGGAACTATTCAAGGTAGTAATGTCTATGATTTAACCTATCTCGGTGGAAATAAAACTACAGGTGATGAAGTCTCAGGAATTGGATTAAGGAATATGACTTTGAACCTCAGTGGAGGAAACACAATCACTGCGGGTCAATCTATCTCTTTAAGCGGAGCACTCACTATTCCTGCCTCGCAAACCTTATCGATGGGGTCAAATGCCCTACTAAGCAATACACTTACTACTACTGGGACAGGTACATTATCAACGTCAAATACTTCTACTACACCTTTGCCTGCTGGAAAAACTTGGGCTTTCGGAGTTATCTATGGAGCGGGAACTGGTAGCCAAAAAGTGGTCCATGGCAGTTACAATGGACTATCAGTAACGAATACCTCAGGTACTACTTCCTTTGCACCGCAAATAGAAGGAACTATTCAAATTGTCTCAGGAAATCTGACGCTTTCAGGAGCAGGCAGCAAAGTAGCTAGCGCTTCCCAACTTCGATTCAGTGCCTCAGCTGCGCAAGCCATCCCAGCTTTGACTTATCGCAATCTGGAACTGGCAGGATCGGGAGATAAAACCCTAAGTGGTGCTGTGACTGTAACTGAGGATTTCTCAGTGTCTGGAACTGCCGTGGCAAAATTACTGAATGTAAATCATACAGCTAATACCGTAACACTAGGTGGAGCTACACAGCCTGCCGGCTCTTATGGCAGTACAGCTTCCTCCGCTCAGTTTAAACTTTCTCAATATTTCAGCAGCACGGGAACAGGTATATTAACTACTGCTACTGGTAACTGTGTGCCTGGAACTTGGTTTGGAGTCACAAGTTCTGATTGGAATACTGCTTCCAATTGGTGTGGAGGAATACCAACATTAACAACAGATGTAATTATTCCTTCAGGAACTCCATTTAGCCCAACTATCGGTGTCGCCGGAGGCAAAACTCAATCAATCGAAGTAGCAAGTGGAGCAACTTTAACCAGCGAAGGATCAGCAGTCCTAGAAGTAGCGGGAAACTGGACAATCAATGGGACATTTAACTCAGGATCTACAAGTATCGTAGAATTTAAAGGTCCTGCCATTTCAACTATTAATTCAGGATCTTTTGCAAATGTGAGTTTTACCGGAGCTGGAACCAAAGTGGCTACAGCAGGGCTGACAATTACAGGAAATGTTCTAATAACCAACAATTTTACTACCGGAGCTTTTACTCACACTGTTGGAGGAAGTTGGACTAATTCTGGGTGTTTGCTAGCAACTGGTTCTACCATTGATTTTAATGGAACAAATGCTGCTAACATAGCAGCTTCCAACTTTCAGAATGTAATATTCTCTGGATCAGGATCCAAAACTGCAATAGGTCAATTGAACATTGCAGGTAATGTCTCTATAAGTAACAACTTTACTACTGGCTCCTTTACACATAAAATTGGAGGTAATTTGGCTAACTCAGGAACATTTTCGCCTGCTGGCTCCACCATTGAGTTCAATGGAATATCCGGGCAGCAGACATTCTCTGGCATATCCACATTTAATAACCTGACGGTAAATAATACAAATGGTCTTATTCTACCGAATGCCATAACAGTGAAGGATGTATTGATCTCAGCAGGTTCTTTAAATGCCAATAATTTCAATAGTACTGTAAATGGTAACTGGACAAATAACAGTGGGAATAATTCCTTAATTGGAGGAACATCTACTATTACTTTTAATGGCATTGCAGCTCAAACAATAGGTGGCACTTTTGCTACAAATTTCAATAACCTGTTTATTGCCAATTCTTCAAGTGTATCATTAGCAAACAATACCACAATCAATGGCAATCTTTCAGTTTCTGCAGGGGTATTCAATCTCTCCACATTTACTGCTAACCGAGCCACTGCAGGAGGAATTCTAACTCTTTCCAACAATACCACACTGAGAATAGGCGGAACTAATTCTTATCCAACTAATTATACCAACAATAATCTCATAGTAGCAAGTACGGTTGAATATTCCGGCACCAACCAAATAGTAGATAATCAGTTGTATGGAAACCTAGTCCTTAGCAGTTCTGGTGGAGCTGTAATCAAAATATTGTCTAGTTCACCATTTACTGTAGGAGGAAACTTTACCAGTAATGTGGGTACTGGGACTTCAGTAACCTACACAGGAAGTGAAAATATCACTGTAATCGGAAATGTTTCCATTGGAGCATCAACGATTTTTAACGGAGGGAATTTTAGCCATACTGTAGGCGGAGATTGGGTGAACAATGGGTTGTTTAATGGCAATAACTCTACTATCATTTACGCGGGATCAGGAGCTACTGTAAGCGGTACAGGTGTCCAAAATTTTAACAATCTGACAATTGCTGGTTCTTTGGTAAATTTTGCAAATGCAAATCTTACCATAGCAGGTAATCTTTTAACAACAGGTTCAGGCTCTTTCAACCAGGCTACAGGTGGAACTGTGTTTATGACAGGCATAGGTAAAACAATTTCTGGTCTCGGCATCTCACTCCAAAACCTGACTGTAGGCGGAAGTATAAACGTAGTTCAAGCAATGGAACTTAGCGGCAATTTATTGGTCAGTGGAAGTTTGACTACAGGAATAGGTGCATTTAGTATGAGTGGAACCTCTAAAGCAATTTCTGGAGCGGGCAACATTAGCTTTGGTACCCTCGCCATACCAGGCTCAGTTACAACCGATGCAAACTTTTCGATTTCCTCAGGACTCATCGTAGTTGGTAACCTGTCGGCATCTTCAGGAACCACTACATTCACAGGATCCTCCTATCTAAGTGGTACTGCAAATCTTTTTAATGCCACTATAAATGGAATATCACTTCAATTGTCAGTTAATTCTACATTGGGTGTTGGAAATGAATTGACCCTACTATCAGGTACACTTGATGCAACTTCGTCTGCTCCAAATACAGTTAATTTTAACGGAAGCAGCACCCAGAATGTCAATCCACTGAGTTACAGCAATCTTATTTTATCAAATGGTAGTACCAAAAATGCCAGTGGGAATATCAGTACAGCTCAAGATATAACCATCGCACCAAGTACTACTTTCAATGCCTCTTCATTTATCATCTCCATATATGGGAACTGGAATAATAATGGAAGTTTTAACGGGGGCACCGGAACTGTGCAATTTCTAGGACCAACTAATAGCTATATAAGAGGCGCAACAACTTTTAATATCCTAACTAGTAATACAACATCAACAACAGAATTAATCCTGGAGGACAATATATCAGCCTCTACTGTAAATATGATCCAAGGGATAATATCTACTGATGCAAATACTATCACTATTACCAATACAAGATCTGGCAACGGCTACATATATGGTAATATCCAACGCAACCATACTTTTACAACTGGAGTGGCCTATGCTTTCGAAGGGCCTAATAATACCATCACATTCTCTGCAGTCACAGGTGTAACTAATATAACTGTCTCAGTGAAGAAGGGCCCAATTGTGGATTTCCCTTTTAGAGGATCGATCAGTAGAGAATATAGTATTGCTATACCTGCAGGCACTTATACAGCTAGCCTTCGTCTTCATTACGAAGATCAAGAGTTGAATGGAAACAACGAGGCCTCCATAGGACTATGGAAGTACAATGGTTCGGTCTGGGGAACGATCGGTAAAACAAGTAATGATGTAAACGCCAATTATGTACAGCAAACAGGTTTAACCGATTTAACTAATAGATGGACCTTATCGGATAATTCAAATGTAGTCCGATGGAACGGTAGCGTGAGCTCAGATTGGAATACAGCTGCAAACTGGACCGTCCTACAGGGATCTGCTTCGCGACCACCTTCTGCTTCTGATATAGTAAACTTGGGCACAGCATCATTCCTAAATCAACCTATAATAACTAATCCTGTAACGGTAAAAAATATAAATTTTGGAGATGTTCAAGCAGTAGTTCTTTCTTTGGGAAGTGGTGGCTCTCTGACTTCTGGGGATATTAATGGGATTGGGAATAACACCATATCTCACAGGATTAATGTTAATAATCAACAGTTAGATATTAATGGATATCTGTCTTTGAGTGATGAATTAGACGACACTTCCATCGATCTCTATATCGAATCGGGGACAGTTACTATAAATGGAGCGCTTTTCCAATCGAGTGATGCCGGTATTTATTTTACCGATTCAGGAACATTGAAAATATTAGGGGATTATAACTTTCAAAATGGAATATTCAATGCTGGTAGCGGCACAGTAATCTTTAACGGTCTGAATAATCAAAACATAGCAAGTGTTATTTATAATAATCTCATAGTCAATAAAGTATCCGGTTCATCAACTATAGTAGGGAATACTGAGGTTCTAGGAAAACTTCAAATTGCTGAGGGCAGATTAGACAATCTTTTCATTCTCAAAATCGCAGGTGATGTTGAAATTTTGCCAAGGGGTTTATTCTATAATTATAATAAATTAGAAATAGGTGGCAACTGGGTAAATAATGGAACCTTCAGTGCAGAAGTTGGGCAGGCATTTATAAAGTTTAATGGATCTGGTACACAAACAATCTCTTCTACCACTTTTAATAATTTAGAAATCGATAAGCCGGTAGGTAGTGAAGCTGTTTTGATAGGTGATATTAAAATCAACAGCGATTTAAAAATCACATCTGGAACACTTGATCTTGGAGTATTTGGCAGTAGCAGAAACACGAGAGGTGGTACAGCCACCCTACTAGATGAAGCTACTATTGTTTTTGGGGCAAATAATTTCTCCTCCAGTTTTGCTAATTACGTTGTATCAAACGCCAGTACCGTCATAATTAATGGCAGTGTGGAACAGGCTTTATTTCTACCTGGAATAAGTATAGGAAATCTTATTTTAAGAAATTCAGGTGTTAAAAATCTTGAATCATCTCTTCAGATAAATGGGGATCTGACAATTGAGAACGGAGTTACATTTAACGGAAAATCAAATAACATTACCCTTAATGGAAATTGGATAGATGAAGGGACTTTTAATTCTTCTACCAGCACCGTATTATTTACAGGTACTTCAAAAAATATTTCAGGAAATACAACTTTCAACAAAGCCACAATTACAGGCAGTTATACCATTCTGGCTAACGTGACCTTCAATGATTTGCTTAACATAACCAGTTCAGGATCTTTAAATGGAGGTTCTTCTATACTGACAACTCTTAATGGTGATTTGTTCAATAGTGGAGTTTTATACACGCTGGGTACTACTACATTTACCGGTAATATCTTACAAACTCTGCGTTTGATAAACGCTACCACAACTGTCGCTCTTACAGTAAATTTTAATGGCTCTGTCTCTCCTGAATTAATATCCACTTCACCTCCAGAGTTTGGTTATCTTAATATCAATAATACAAGTGGAGTAACTCCAAGTGTAGGCTGGAAAATCCTCTATTTATTGACAGTTGGGAATGGTGCCAGCTTTAACGGAGGGATTTCTACTCATAATGTCTTGGGTTCAGTGACAAACAATGGCGTTATCACTAGCAATGGAGTTTTAAACTTTACACCTTCGTCAGCGGCTACTTTAAATCTTGGCAGTAATTTTTCAAGCACAGGAACTGTTTTTTTTGGCGGTTCTGGAGCGATTTCATTTGTAGGCAATACCGGAACTTTTCAGAATGTAATTGTTTTCAATACGAACGGCGCTGGGCTTACGCCTTCATCAGGATGGAATATTGGTAATGACCTAAGTATAAATAGCGGTTCTAAATTATATGCTGGCAGTTATATTTTTACGCTAGGGGGAGATTTCACTAGTACCGGAATTCTACAAAGTGGCACGTCGACCTTTACAATGGATGGTGGCGAAACTCAGAAAATTTTCACCACTTCTGCCTTCCATAATTTATCCATAAATAAACCTTCCAACTCAGTCACTCTTTTATCGGATGTTTCAGTAAATGGAGTATTAAAATTTGTGTCAGGCAGTATGGTAACTGAAGATTACCACCTGATCCAACCCTCTTCGGGAGTAATATCTGGAGCAGCAGGAAACACGGGCTGGGTGAATGGAAATTTGCAGAAAAATGTAGCAGTTGGGTCTACAGTTATAAATTTCGAAGTTGGTGATGCCACCAGCTATACTCCTATTTCAGTATTGTTTGAAAGTGTAAACGTCTCTGGAGATCTTATTGCAAAAACTATCCCAGCAGACCATCCTAACTTATCAAGCTCAACTTTCAGAAGTGACAGAACGGTTAATAGGTATTGGTCCTTTATCAATAACGGTATTGAATTTACAAATGCTTCTCTAACCATGAACTGGGTTTCCTCAGATGTAGATGCAGGAGCAAATACTGACAATTTAGCTGTTGGTAATTACGATAATAATGAATGGCTATATACTCCCATTCAAAGTCCCTCATTAACATCCATACAGACCACAGAGGTTACATCTTTAAAAGATGTAGCAGTGGGTGAATCCTGTACTTTATCCACTGAATTCAGTTATTCTGATACGATATTTTGTTCAGTAGCCGGAACGATAAACCCAACTATAATAGGAACTGCAGGAATATTCTCCTCTGAAACTGGTCTTTCCCTCAATCCAACTACTGGCGTGATTGATTTAGATTCTAGTATTCCAGGCAATTACACAGTTATAAATACTGCTTCAAGCGAAGGGGGATGCACCTCCACATCTTCAGTAGCTATTTCTATTGGTGCTACACCTGACATCACCTTAATCAGTACTGAAGCATGTGAGGGAGAAAGTTCAGGAACAATATCGGTTCAGGTAAATAGCGGTGTTTCACCATATACATTTAGTATAAATGGAGGTCCTTATCAGTCAGACAATGTTTTTGTAGGATTGTCAGCGGGTAATTATTCCGTGAAAGTAAAAGGATTTGCAGGATGTGAAGTAAGTTCTGCTATTACTGTGACAGCTTTTGCTCCAGCGGCTATCATTGAATATGCAGGTAATCCTTACCGAATTGACCAAGGAAATGCACTAGTTACACTAATCGGCACTCCTGGTGGAGTTTACTCATCAACTACAGGATTAGATTTAAATAGACAAACAGGAAATATTTCTTTATCGTCCAGTGCACTCGGAACCTACCTCGTCACCTATACTATTACATCATCAGCTAATTGTGCTGCATTCCAGACGACTACATCTATAACTATTGATGATTCCTGTGGTACCGATTTTACTTGGTTGGGAATCAATTCGAACTGGTTTGATCCTATAAACTGGTGTGGAAATCAAGTGCCACTACGTACTGGAACAACAGAAACTATTCAAATTCCTTTTACTTCAAATCAGCCCATAATAGAAGGTGCAAATGTCTTTATAGATGGAGAAATACTATTGAATGCAGACGCAAGATTGACTATCCGGTCAGGGAATAGTTTTACTTTAAATCCTCTCTCAACTGTCAGTGCTGCTACTGGATCACTTATTATTATAGAAGCGGGATCCATTTACAGAAATCTCGGATTGGGAGTTCCTTTTATTCAAGTTAATCAGCTATTTACCGGAGCGAAAGGTTGGAGAATGGTAGGTTCACCGCTGACCACTACCTATGCCTCAATGACTGCGGGTTTTGAGACGCAAGGATTCTCTGGTTCCACCAATCCTTCTCTTCAGCCAAATCTGCTCTGGTGGGATGAAAGCGATAAAGGCACTACGCTGCAGGCATGGAGACAACCTGCCAATCTCAGTAGTCCAGTGTCAGTAGGAAGAGGTCATTACTTCTATATTTTCAATGGAGCGGACAAGCCCACTCCTGCTACAGGAAATTATACAGATGTCCTGCCTTTGACCATGTCAACTACAGGCACGGAAGTAAACTTGGCAACTGGCATCTTTGACTTTGGACTTACTTTCACTGCAAGAGACACCAACTTGGTGGCGCAGGCAGACACTCTGATCGAAGTCAATCAAGCAGATGAAGGATTTAATCTTATTGCTAATCCTACTGCTAGCATGTTGGATTGGAATGCTGCAAGCGGCTGGTCAAAAACCAATACGGATGAATCGATTTATGTGTGGGATCCGGTATCGGAGGCTTTCCTAGTTTGGAATGGTAGCATAGGAACTTTAGGAAATGGAATGATTGCTCCTTTTCAGGGATTCTGGGTAAGAGCAAACAACGCCAGTCCTTCTCTTCAATTAACTGGAAACGGAGCCAAATCCTCCACGGACAAAGCCTTTTACGGTAGAACAATAGCACCAGAAAAACCATCAGTTATTCATCTTCAAGTTAATGGGGAAAATCTCCAAGCGGAGTCTTTTATCAGCTTTGGAAAGGATGGACTGGAAGGAGTAGATCCTAAAGATGCCTATCAGTTGGAGTCTTTAGCTGAAGATTGGGTGCTACTCTATACCTATGGTTCTCTCAACAAGAAGACACCTCTGGTAATCAATCACCTGAATCCTTTGGATGGAAATGAAAAGGTAATTCCACTACATCTTGCAGCTTCCAAGTCAGGCAATCCGATCAATGGAAATTATTTAATGAATTGGACCCTACCAACTGATTTGCCCGCTGAAGTCTCGGTGACTTTAATGGATCATATCTCCCATAAAGCCATAGATATGCGAAAAGAGTCAGTTCACGCATTTACATTTGAAGCTCCTAAGCTTCCAAATGCAAGAAAAGGTAATTCATTTAACCCCCTGTCTATTCCTCAGGCAGTGATCTTCCAGTCTCCATATGAAGCAGGTGAAGTAAACCCCAATGCCCGAATAACATCTGGCAAGATTCAGCGTCCATTTACCATTTTCATCAGTGCAAAGCTTGAAGGAGAAATCGGCTATTTGCCTGATCTACCTAAACTCTTTGGACCAGTACCGAATCCATTCAGTACCCATACCAAAATCAGTTTCTATTTACCCAATGCTCAGAAAGCTGCTATTCAGATTACTGATATGTTAGGTCAGGTAGTTGGAAGTTTTCCTAGTGAAGTGTATGATGCAGGAATTCATGAGCTTGACTGGATACCGTCAGCTATAGAACTTCCTCATGGCATGTATATCATCCGACTTACCACCGATACCAATCAAGTGAGCCAAAAACTAATAAAAAATTAAAGATGATTCGAAGAATACTAATACTGTTGCTCTTTTCTACCTGCCTTTTTAGGGCAAGTATGGCGCAAACAATAGCAGATACACGTAAGGCCACCTTGAGTGTAAATGCAACGGCTACTGTGACAGACAATCTTCAGATGTTAACCATCCGAAATATAGATTTAATCGCTCCATTAGTTGAAGAAAACATGATTTTGGTATCCCCAATGAGAAGTCCTTTTGCGGGAATGTTCAAAATAATTGGAAATCCAAATGCAAGGATCCGAATCACTTTTCTCCAACGAGAAACCCTAGTAGAATCCAATGAAGGAATCGGAGAAGTGAAGGCAGAATACAACCTGAGTGCTGCTTTTGAGGATCTTCAGATTCAAAGCACGCTACTTGATTTAGGCGAGGCTAATGTCGTATTAAGCAAAAAAGGTTTGTTGTTTGTCTGGCTTGGAGCCAATCTAGATTTAAGTGCTGCTTTACCGGGGGTATACCAATCAGAATTCACCATAGAACTCGAATACATTTAATGAGTATCAGCGCTATATATCCTATTCACCGATTCTGCAAGATTCTTGTAGTCCTGTTCTGCTTTATTTCGCAGGCAGCCATGGCGCAGCGAATCAGTTTCAGTACTTGGACAGGTAGCGATGATATTGTATTGAACTCTGTCATAGCAGCCCCTGAACTAAGCTTCAATCTTAAACAACCAATCATCACTTCGGGCACAAGTGTAGTTATCAATTTGGTTGATAACCAAGCCATAGCGTTTCGAATTGAAGCACCTGAAAACTTTGATTTGACTGTAGATGTGGACGCACCATTGTTTTTGACATTTGATGATGATCCATTGAAAACTATTCCTTTTCAGGTAAAAGTGGCTTACAATAACATGATGCCGGGAAACGAATTAGCTGGAAAAGCTGGTGCGATTGAATTGCCTGTTGGCTTTACCAATGTCACCTTTCCGGTGAATCGAAGAGCGGCTGGTGCACCAGGCCCTCCCCCCTCACCTCTAACTGGAGCGGAAGTACGAAGTAAGAGTTCTGCTTACATCTACATCTATGGCAGTTTAGGACCTGTGGGGGTAGTGCCGGCTGGTAATTACTCTGCACAAATCACAATTAATGTTTCCTTCACAAGCTATGATTAGGAATGCGTTCAAAATAGGTATGCTAGTGCTATTGATGCTTTCATTTGGAGCTGCTCAGGCTCAGTTTGTTACTATCAAACTAAAAATCCCTGGAGGAGCCACATTCAATTCACAAGTTGTTGACCCGATGAAAGGGGGCTCTTGGGAGAAATCTAAGGCTATAACTTGGATCGAGATCAACGTTCTTGAGAATATGGTTTTCATGGTAGATATTAAGTATCCAGACAGGCTTATCGAGCCTGCATTAGAGTTCTACTTTCTAAATAACGGTACGTCAAATTTCGAAGAATCCTATAGACTTCACAATGGTAGTCAAGCAGTAATAACGAATAAATCTGGCACTTTGGTCCGTCTCATGAATCCTCGCCCACTGGCATTGTCAGCTTGGCTAGGACTTCCCATGACAGGAGGAATAGAAATCAGAATAGAATATCCCTAGAAATTAATTACACATTTACTATCCAATTAATAAATTTCACTTTTGTATTAAAATATATTGTTTATTTATACAAAAAATATGAATGTAATGAAACTCATTTTATTGTCCATAATACACATTAATTTACATACAATAACACCACCCGTTTATTTCATTATATAAATAACTTTATTGTATGTATGAAATGAGTATGAATAAAAAATAACATAAAATTCCTTAACACCCATTAAAGAATAGTACAAAGAGTTGTACCTGTAACCATTTGTCCGAATAAAATATAAAAATTCATGCTTATGAAAAAAAGATAACAAAAGTAAAATCAATTCAATTTTAACAAAAACAAAAACACACTACAATTAACTAATTTACAAACAAATGAAAACAACAATTAAATCTATCCTAACTATTACTTTGGTAATGGGCTTAGGAATCATGGCAAATGCTCAGAAAACTTCAAGTGCGCCTGCCTCAGCTACTGTTTTAGCTGACTTGACAATTGCTTTAGATGCAACTCAAAATGAAATAGCATTTGGAACACTTTCAGCTAACACACCTGCTGCAGTAGTTTTGGATGCAAATGGTACGGCAAATGCAAACACTGGTTCGGTGACCAATGTGGCAAAATTTGAATTGGGCGGTGCAAATTCAGATGTAACCGTAAGCTATGATGCGACAGTTACCCTTTCTAACGCTGACGTAATCCCTGCTACTATGACTATGACTCCAGAAGTAGTTGGAGCAGAAACCGATGCTGAGCAAGAAACAGCAACAGCTGTTCCTAGTGGATCACAAGTAACACTTGCTTTAGGACATTATTACCTATGGGTAGGTGGTATAATTCCTACTTTGGTTAGCCAGGCCACAGGCACGTATACTGGCACTTTCAATATTGATGTTGAATACAATTAAATAAATCAATGCCGGCAGGGATTCCTGCCGGCTATTCTAAAAGTTCCCATGAAGAAAATTCTACTAGTTCTACTGATCTTTATTGCTCTGGCAAAAAATGATCTGGTTTTTGGTCAGGTCTCGATCGCCCCAACTACCATTTTTATTGATCAAAATGGGATAGCTTCTGTTTTTATCACCAATCCTGGAGATACCCCGCAAGAAATCAATGTGGGTTTTATGTTTGGATATCCAGGTAATGATGAGCAAGGAAATCTCACTATGATGTATTCGGATAGTACTCGAGCCAAACTATTTGGGATTGATGAGCGAATAAGAGCATTTCCAAGGACGTTTATTTTGGCACCTCAGCAGCAACAAACTGTTCGATTACAAGTGAGACCTGATCGTTCCTTAGCAGCTGGCACTTATTTCACCCGAGTGAAAATCACATCAAATGCCCAAACTGCGAATGTAGAGGAAACTGTACAGGAAGGCGTATCTACACGAGTGAACTTTAAATTTGATCAAGTCATTGCTGCATTCCAAAAAGTTGGCGCTGTGACTACGGGATTAGAATTTGAAGATGTTCAGATAGACCAAGCTGAAGGTGTGCTCCGAGTTGTTCCTGCTTTCAAGACAATTGGAAATTCACCATTTATAGGAAGTGTAATGGCAACGCTTAAAAATGCTAAAAACGAAACAGTTGCCGAACAAAGTCAGACAGTTGCTCTTTATTTCTCAGGAAAAAGAGCAGTAGAATTGAAATTGCCTGAAAATATTGCTTCAGGAGATTACTCAGTGATTCTGGTTTATGAAACTAGAAGAAGTGATATTCCCTCCACAGATTTGGTTCAATCTCCGCCCATCACTAAAATTATCGCTGTTAGGATAAACTAGCCCTAAGTCTCCTTACTGGCGCCTTCCAAATCAAACCCACTTGGTGACAAGCCAATGAAAGTTCTCAAGATCTTCCCCTTGTATTTGGGAATAATCTTCTCCATGCTCATCACTGCCAATTCGGCTTTTGCACAAAAAGAACCGGACGGGGAGGTATTGCT
Organism: Algoriphagus ratkowskyi; assembly: GCF_002150505.1. Classification (GTDB taxonomy): domain Bacteria; phylum Bacteroidota; class Bacteroidia; order Cytophagales; family Cyclobacteriaceae; genus Algoriphagus; species Algoriphagus ratkowskyi. The sequence continues at coordinate 25,671 of NZ_MSSV01000018.1, read as the reverse complement.
AAATTTCAATTATCCAGCCGTAGGAAATGTATACCTCAACGGTTTGTTTTTTGGAGATGTTGCGTACCTACCACTCGGCGAAGTTTTGAGTCTTTTCTATATTCCTACTGATAAAACAGCATCCGGAAAAGGTCTTCAAGGGACATTTCCTGCAAAAAATGACAATTGGCTGATCGATCCGATCACAAATGAGCTTACCATCAAGGGGAAAACTGGCAAGCTCAATGCAGACAAATACTACATCGGTGAGCTAGACCTTTTTTTACATCCCGACTATTTTTATGAGGTATTTGGAATCACCTTCACTGTCAATTCCTATGCGCTCAGTGTGAGTATGAAATCAATAAATCCTTTGCCAATAGAGGAGCGGAAAAAGAGAGAGTCAATTCGTCAGCAACTTCAAAATCGCCAAAATCAAGGCGAAACATCCATCCCAATACTCTATGGAAGGAACCGTAAGACATTTGGTCTTGGCGTATTTGATTACAATTTGGCCTATACTAATACAAACCTAGGAAACAATCTAGGCGTGTCTTTCAATGCTGGAATGGAGCTACTTGGAGGTGATCTTCAAGGAACCTACCAAGGAAACTATTATCAAGGAAATCTACTAAGCAACTTTGCAGGAGTAAGATGGAGGTATGTGCTACCCGGAGGCCTGCAGCCTGATCGGAATGTTGGCTTGGCAAGTATTTCTGTAGGTCAAGTGAGCACTACTAGTTTTACAAATGGAGCAAACTTAGTCGGAGTATCTATCACTAATAATCCGGTAATTCCGAGGTTAGAATTAGATTCATTTGTGATTGATGGAACCACCGCACCAGATTCTGAGGTAGAGTTGCTTATCGGGGGTCAACTGGTAGATTTTACCAGGGCTAACGAAGTAGGCTATTACAGATTCAATGCACCGGTCACCTACGGCACTGTAAGACTGAGCACCAGAGTTTATACCCCTACGGGAGAAGTAATCATCCAAGATCGGCAGATTCAGGTTCCGTTTAGTTTTCTACCAAAAGGCTTTGTGGGCTATAATTTTCAATCTGGCCTCCCGCAGTTCACCTCTGACAGTTTGGGAACAAATCTAGTGACCCATGCAGATATCGCATACGGATTATCCAATGCCATAACAGTAAGAGCTGGAGTAGATCAAGGTGAAATCTTTGGAGATCAAAGTATCTATCCGGTTTTTGGACTTTCTGCACGGGTTTTTCAGCAATATCTCTTAAACATTGATGCTTTACCAGATCGATATTACCGAGCAAATGGAAGTGTTTTCTATGCTTCAAATACAAGTATAAACGCACAATACACGGAATACAATCCTAATTCAGCCCTCAACTTCAGAGGACAGGTACGTGACGCAAACCTAAACACATTTTTCCCTTTAAAATTGTTCGGGAAATTTGGCGGGTTTCGTCTGACTGGTGAGCGTATTTGGTTTAATACAGGAGAAGGAGTAAACAATTACCAAGTAGATTTCAATACGCAAATCAATCGGGTTGTTTTTAGAGTAAATTACCGAGGTGGCAGAAGAGGTATTTTGATCAGTGAAAACCCAACCCAAAACCAATTTGGATTACTCACAACTTCTTTAACCTATACCCTACCGCGAACCCCTGGAATTCCAGTTTATGTCAGAGGAATGTTTTTGAGAGGTCAATACCGATACTCAACCCTATTAGAACAATCTGAATCCATCAGCATTCTACTTTCGCAGACGTTATTCAAAACGGGTAGATTTACAATGGGCTATGACCGGCAATTAGCCCTTAAGCAATCCCAATTTCAAGTCGGGTTTCTAATAGATTTCAAATCTCTTCGATCATCCTCTCAATTCAGCAAGCGTACAGAAGGTTATTCAGCGCAGCAATCCTTCAGTGGCTCCTTAGCATATGATCCTGCAGGGAAAACCCTTATCCCTAGTAATCGTGACCAAATCACGCGTTCCGGAGTTACTGTTCGTCTATTTGTTGACACAAATGAAAATGAAATTTTTGACGAAGGTGAAGAGATAATACCAGCAAAGGCAGTTCGTCTAGATCGCTCTGCCAGCATCCTATTAGGATCAGATGGATTACTCCGCATTACCCAGTTGCAGAGCTATTGGAAATATCGACTGGACATAGATATCGCTGCACTTCCAAATCCTAATCTCGCTCCAAAAATTAAGAGCTTCTATTTCATAGCTGAGCCAAACCGATTCCGGGCTATAGATATTCCGCTTTATCAGACAGGTGTTATTGACGGCACAGTTTTCTTTGAAAAAGACAGCGACTTGATTGGTCAGGGTGGGTTACGCTTGATTTTGCTCAAAGAAGGCGAGACTGAAGGAGAAGTAATTCGAACTTTCTCTGATGGAAGTTTCTACTCTTACGGTTTACTGCCTGGAAAATATACCCTTCAGGTAGATCCTATGCAGCTGGAATTTATGGAGGCAATTTCGAATCCAGACAAATTGAAATTTGAAATAAAGGCTCTAGCGGACGGGGATTATTTAGAGGGGATGAATATTGTCCTCAAAATAAATTCGCCGGATCTAAATAAAGATAACTGAACTAATCATGCCCATAAGGCTTCCTATATGTGTGTAGATCGAAGAGATCTTAGCATTACAAGTACTAATTTGAAGTCCAAATAGCACCGTATTTATGAAGTAAAGAGTCAATAAGGAACATTTAGGGTTGAAGACGTCAAAGAATTGTCGTAATCTTATTTTTTGACCCAAAATTCCCATGAAAAAGTACTTTCTGAGCGCTGCACTTGCACTCACCCTATACAATTATACTTTAGCCCAAACCTCGTCAGTCCTCTGGTATAATCAACCTGCAGAGGCATGGGAAGAAGCATTACCTGTAGGAAATGGACGACTAGGCGCTATGGTCATGGGCTTACCAGGCCAAGAGCAGCTACAGCTCAATGAGGATTCTCTATGGCCAGGAGGCTATGATGACTGGGGATTGGCAGAAGGTAAAAGAGCAGATTTAGATCAAATTCGGGCATTGTTACTTGCTGGGGATAACAAAAAAGCTGATTCCCTTTTGGTCTTGAAATTCTCAAGGAAAGAGATCACACGATCTCATCAAACGATGGGAGATTTATGGTTTGACTTCGACTTTAGCAATCCTATAAATTACAGAAGAAGTCTAAATCTAGAAACTGCCACCGTTCTCACTCAATTTATTAATGAAGGATTTGAAGTAAGCCAAGAAGTCATTGCTTCCGCCCCGGACAATGCCTTGATTATCCGATTTAAGACCAATAATCCAAAAGGCTTTACTGGCAAAATAACTATGAGCCGTCCTATGGATAATGGCTTTGCGACAGCAAAAACTACGGCATTGAATGACCGACAGCTCGAAATGTCTGGTATGATCACGCAGCGTGGTGGACAGTTGGATTCCAAGCCGATCGAGATCTTGAATGGTGTGAAATTTAGAACTTTGCTATTCGCACAAAATCAATCGGGTGAAATAACTACTTCTGATTCTACCTTATTTATTTCTGGAGCAAAAGAATTTATGCTCAAATTGGTCTCGGAGACGTCATTCTATCATGAAGACTTCGAAGTAGAAGCCGATCGTCAATTAGAAAAAATTCAATTGAAGAGCTGGGGAGAAATACTCCATGGACATGAACAAGAGTATGCAACATGGTTTGATCGCATGAGCTTGCAGCTAGGTGAAGATAAAGTGGACGACACCGCTTCAGATCAACGGATAGAGCGGGTAAAAAATGGAGAAGTGGATTTGCACTTGGAGAAACTTCTGTTCGATTATGGTAGATATCTTTTGATTTCTTCCAGCCGTCCAGGCACCAATCCTGCAAACCTTCAGGGACTTTGGAATAAGCATATCGCAGCACCATGGAATGCAGACTATCATGTGAACATTAACCTGCAGATGAATTACTGGCCAGCTGATGTAACCAATCTTAGCGACTTAAATCAGCCACTTTTTGATTTTATAGATGGAGTGATAGAAAATGGCAAAAATGCTGCACGAGAGAATTTTGATATGGCTGGGTCTATGGTTCCCCATACGACGGATCTTTGGCAGGTAGCTTTTCTTCGCGCGGCAACTGCATATTGGGGAAGCTGGATAGGTGCTGGAGGATGGATCGGAAGACATTACTGGGATCACTATCAATTTACCCAAGACAAGAAATTCCTCGAAGAGCGAGCACTGCCAGCACTAGAAACTATCTCAGCTTTCTACTCCGACTGGCTAGTAGAATATCCAACTGACGGAACTTTGGTCTCCTCCCCTTCAACATCGCCAGAAAATCAGTTTATCAATGCAAATGGTGACAAGGTAGCCGCTACTATGGGGGCTGCTATGGATCAGCAGATCATCGCGGATGTATTCAATAATTATTTGAAAGCTTCAGAAATACTAGGAAAAACAACGCCACTCAGCGATAAAATAAAAGTTCAATTGGAGAATCTGCGCCCTGGGGTTCAGATTGGTGAAGATGGGCGAATTTTGGAATGGGATCAGCCTTATGAGGAAAATGAAAAAGGGCACAGACATATGTCGCACCTGTATGCTTTTCACCCAGGGGATGCGATCACTTCTAGTGCAACCCCAGCCGCATTTGCGGCAGTGCGCAAAACGCTGGAATTCAGGCTTGCCAATGGTGGTGCTGGTACGGGCTGGTCGCGAGCTTGGCTGATTAATTTCTCTGCAAGATTACTGGATGGAGAAATGGCTCATGAACACATTCAAAAGCTCCTTTCGCAGTCTCTTTATCCAAATTTATTCGATGGACATCCACCTTTCCAGATTGACGGGAATTTTGGCTACACGGCTGGTGTGGCTGAAATGCTCGTACAATCTCATGAAACCGGCATGATTAGACTTTTGCCAGCACTTCCCAAAGCTTGGGATACTGGCAGCGTGAAGGGCATAAAAGCAAGAGGTGATTATACCATTGATATGACTTGGAAAGACGGAGAGCTTAAAACCTATAGCATTCATGCGGGGAAAACTGGCAGAATTCTGGTTTATTATGATGGCTCCGAAATGGACATAAACCTTAAAAAAGGGCAGAGTTTCGAAGTAGAGTTATAAAACCTTACACTTTAGTGCTCAGTCCCACATAAAGATTCCAACACTTTACTTTTTTTTAGGTGATTTCTACTGAAGCTATCGTTAAATTCGCGCAATGATCAGAAAGTTTATTACCCTTTTAATACTAGCAGTTTTTATTTGGCTCATATGGTCCTTTTCTGGGAGAAATACCCCCTTGCCTGAATCTGAAAGTCATATTTCAGTAATCGAAGAAATCAACCCTTCCGATACGCTATCGCGCAACATCATTGGAATTCAGCCCTATATGGATGTCTCGGATTATTTCAATCAGGCTAATTTCAAGTTTAAAATTCGCCAATACTTAGTGGCTGCTAGGGATAAAGACTTAATCAAGAAAAACACTTTAGTGGTCTATCCAGAGTATATAGGAACTTGGCTTTTTCTACTGGAAGAGAAACACAACCTAGCTGAAAAAGAGACCATTAATGATGTGATCAGTACTATAATTTACAGTAATGCGTTCGACTACTTCTTGGGATATCTCAAGACTGGAAAAGAAGAAAACAAGGAAATGTCTTCGATCTTCAGAATGAAAGCCAAAAAAATGCTACAGGCTTACTACGAAACATTCAGTGAACTTTCCATTGAAACGAACTCCTACATTGCAGCAGGGTCTATCATTTTGCCCGAACCTAGCGTCGTAGAGGGAAAGATTTATTTGAAACTTAATGGCCCGCTATACAATGCTTCATTCCTATTTGGGCCTGACGGAAAAGTGATAGGAGAACCTATTCTAAAAGCCTTTCCAAACGGCAATGAGCTGCCATATACAGTTGCTGCTGATACAAATCTCGCACCCGTTTTTGAGCTGCCCTTTGGGAAAACGGCCATCTTACTCAGTGACGACAGCTGGCATGAAGAAGCCTATATAAATGCAAATAAGGATTCTGCGGAAATTATAATCGTTTCTTCTTTTAGTTCAGGCGATTATTCTATGACTTCTAAAAGGAGTGGATTTGATAGAAAAGTGAATCCATTAAAATTTGAAACAGGCGAAATTGGCGAAGTAAAAAATCAAGAGGCTTGGGAAAAATATGGCTTACCTTCTCAAATTAAAAACACAAAAGCCACTGTGGGGATGTCTGTTTTTTTCCGCGGTGATCTATGGAATCTGAATTCTATTGGTCAGCCAATAGCATTGTTAAACAATAAGACCCTTTCTGTGACTTCTACTGGCAAAGCAGGAATTTGGTCTTTGAATTTCTAGTTCGCTTCTAGTGGGCAATATTCCTATTTTAAGTCTGCACGCAAAATAGCTCTGCAAAAGACGAGTGTAATCGGCTAGAGTAAAATTCAAGTTGCCAAGCTTCCTGATAAAACGTAAATTACTCCAACACTAAACCCGAATCCAATGAAAACCATCCTTAGTACACTAGTAATTTGCTTGGCTATTTTCCCGGCCTTTTCACAGAATGCAACTATTCCTTCCAAGGAAGTTCAGATAAAAACTGCGGTATTAGCTGCGCCAGAGGAGAAGCAACAGGATGCAACAATAATGGGCTATGATACAAATGGAAAGTTGTTAGAGCTGAGAAAAGGCACAAACAATATGATTTGCCTTGCCGATGATCCCAATGGAAAAGGTTTCAGTGTATCTTGTTACGCATCAGATTTGGAGCCATTTATGGTACGAGGCAGAGAACTCAAAGAAGAAGGGAAAACATTCCGAGAAATCTTTGATATGAGAGAAGTAGAAGCTAAAAGTGGGAAATTGAAAATGCCAAAAGATGGATCCACCCTATTTGTATTAACAGCAGATGCCGAAAATTACAATAGTAGTACTGGAGAAGTTTCTAATACATATTTAAGATATGTAGTGTACTTACCTTGGGCGACTGCAGAGTTAACTGGTCTTCCACTTAAACCGAGTACACCTGGAATGCCATGGATAATGGATCCTGGCACACATCGAGCACACATCATGATTACACCAGCTAGGGATTAATATTCAAATATTTGTCTTGTGGCTTAATATTTCAATAAGTTCTTAGTCCTATTAAGACATGTCACTTTAAATATAGAGGAAGAGAGAAAATTGCGGTGAAGCCACACTTTTTCTCTCTTCCTTTTTACCATCTAGGCTTGGTGGCCGGGCGTGTTGAAGCCATTTGGCAGAATAGAATTACTGGCAAAGAAGTATAATCATATTTCAAAAAATCTAACAATGCCCTTTTTCTCAGAGCAAACATATAAAGGTCTCAAATATTCCCAATTAACGCTGGACATAGCAGAGTATGAACACTGCACTTTTGAGCAATGTGATTTTTCCACGCTTGATTTGAAAGGCGTGTCATTTGAAAATTGCACTTTCAAAGCCTGTGATCTTAGCAACCTCAAAGTGTCTGCTGTACCTTTTCGACAGGTGAAATTCGAAAACTGTAAAATGTTGGGAATTCACTTCCACACCTGCAACCCATTTTTACTTGAACTCAGCTTTCAAAATTGCCAGCTCGACTATTGCAGTTTTTACAATTTGAAGATCAAAAAATCTAAGTTTATTGATTGCCGACTCACAGAAGCAGACTTTACGCAAACAGATTTGACTGGGTCAGAATTCCAAGGTTCAGACCTAAGTGGGGCCATTTTTGATCAGTCCATTCTTGAGAAAGTTGATTTCAGAAATAGCCTTCAGTTTAAAATAGATCCGGAAAGAAATAGGTTAAGACTAGCCAATTTTGACCTGGATGGTTTGCCTGGATTATTGGAAAAATATAGAATTAAGGTAGGCTAATCTTAAATATAGGAATAAATGCTATTCCGCTTTCTTAAAACTGTATAGAAAAGGCGCCTTATGAGAACCACCAGTAAAGAGCTTTTCATGTCTTTCTAAGATATTTAGTCCAAGCATTTTCCGCTGGAAATTTGCTCTATTTTGAGTTTCTCCTAAGATAGTATCATACACTTGCTTGAGTTCCTTCATCGTGAATCGTTCAGGCAGCAAATTGAAGCTGAGAAGCTTCTGATCTAAATTCATACGAAGATGATCGAGTGCTTTTTCTACAATCTCATTATGGTCCATCATCAAGGAAGGCAGCTGATCGAAGTCATACCATTTGATAGAATCGGAAAGCTTATCTGGGGTTGGCACTACAATTTCATAATTGATCAAAGCGTAATAGGCCACAGTGATAAATCTACCCAGCAGCCAATGATCCTCGACTACATGCCCTTGCTCTTCTAAAATCTTCCGCATCACCTCAGAGCTAAAGCGCTCCATCGAACCAAATGTGCGAAACTGCTCTAAGTAAAGCTCATCCAATCCAGTCCGCTCACTCAAGCCACGCTTTACAGCTGTGTCCAAGGGTTCGTCAATTTTCACAAATCCACCTGGTAAGGCGAAAGTCTTCATATTGTGATACTCCAAAATCAAAATTTTGAGCTTTTCCCCCGAAAATCCAAAGATCACCGAGTCGTAGGAAATATTTGGAAGGTATTCTTCTTTTGCTAAAGGCATGTACAAAACTATCGAATACTAGTTTAAGAAATAGGATTTCCGAAAATAAGCAATTACTATTGTTTCTCAAAGAAACATTAAATACAGCCCTATGAAACCTACCTTAAGATCTTTCCGGATTCTCACTTTGGCACTTTTAGTTGGAATTGTCTCCACGGCTTTTTCCCAAACCATCAATTCATTGGAAGTGCACACCAAAATTAATAATGGGATGATTTCCGGATCTTATGACACCAAGACTGGAATTCAAAAGTTCTTCGGAATCCCGTTTGCGAAGCCTCCAGTAGGTGAACTTCGCTGGAAAGCTCCACAGTCTTTAGACAATTGGTCTGGAATTAAAGAAACTAAAAGATTTGGCCCAAGAGCTATTCAGGCGCCGGTTTTTGGCGATATGGATTTCAAATCTGATGGCATAAGTGAGGATTGCCTGTACCTAAATGTATGGACTCCCGCAGATCGAAACACGAAAGATCTTCCCGTATTAGTTTATTTCTATGGTGGAGGTTTTGTGGCGGGCGATGGCTCCGAACCGCGGTACAATGGAGAAGCCATGGCTCAAAAAGGGATAGTGGTAGTCACGGTAAATTACAGATTAGCTGTTTTTGGTTTTCTTGCGCATCCCGACCTCAGTGCCGAATCTCCTTACAAAGCTTCGGGAAATTATGGATTGATGGATCAACTAGCATCCTTACAATGGGTGAAGGAAAATATTTCTGCTTTCGGAGGAGATCCTAAGAAAGTAACCATTGCAGGTGAATCTGCTGGTTCTATCTCCGTAAGTTATCAGATGGCATCTCCTCTTGCGAAAGGTTTAATAGCTGGAGCTATTGGCGAAAGTGGCGCGGGCATAAACCCAACTTTGGCACCAACTCCCCTAGCTGAAGCAGAAAAGATTGGAGTTGACTTCGCAACAAAAGCAGGGTTCAAAAGCATAAAAGAGCTCAGAGCACTTTCAACCAAAGACGTCTATGACATCTACAATGAGTCCAAGCGCTTTGGATTTCCTGTTGTATTAGATGGATATTTCCTCCCAAAAACTCTTCCAGAGATATTCGAAGCTAAGGAACAGGCTATGGTTCCTTTGTTAGCCGGATGGAATTCGGCAGAGATCCCAGGTGCGGCATTTATGCAAGGGCAGCCCTACACTTCGGAAGCTTTCATTGCAAAAGTAAAAGAAACATATCCTAAAGATTATGAGGAAGTATTGAGCCTGCATCCTCATGCTGATGCGAAAGAAGTGGAGAGATCAGCAACAGACTTGGCAGCTGACAGATTTATAGTTTACTCGACTTGGAAGTGGTTGGATCTACATGCTAAAAACTCTGATCAGCCTGTATACAGATATTTATATAGCAAGCTTCGTCCACCCATGAAGGATGCCAGTTTAACTGCTGGCCTTGCTGGTGGCACTATCAAAGATGGACCAAAAGCTCCTGAAGCAATCGGTGCACCACATGCTTGTGAAATAGAATATGCTATGGGCAATCTACCCTTAGTAGATGTCTTTGCTTGGACTGCTGATGACTACAAAGTCTCTAAAACCTTTATGAATTACTTTGCAAATTTCATCAAAACGGGCAATCCTAATGGCGATGAGCAACCAGAATGGAACGCAATGAAGGGTACGGATTCTGCGCCGCCGGTGATGGTGATCGATACTGAAAGCAAACTTGTGAAAGCAACAGACGACGTTCGTTACCATTTTCACGACAGATCTTATGGAAACATAAAATAAGTACGGGCCCCATAGTCAGTAAAAAAAGAGGCTATCCCTATTTTTGGGATAGCCTCTTTTTTTTTGTGCTTTATTTATCAAGGACACAGCTCCTAATCGAGCTTTGATACTTACATTAAACTACAGTCAGACTAAAGTGTTTTTTGCCAGTTCCAACTATCTCTCAATGAATCTTCGAGCGAATAACTTGGATGCCAATTAAGGATAGAATTGATTTTGGCAGTATCAGCCCAGATCTTCACTATGTCACCTGCCCTTTTTGGACCGATTTCAAAATTCACTTTCACACCATTCACATTTTCAAATGTCCTAATTACCTCTAAAACTGTGTTTCCATTGCCTGTTCCCACATTAAAGACATCATAGAAATAATCTTGCTGCTCTCCTAAATACGCCAGAGCTTTTACATGAGCATCTGCCAAATCCATCACATGGATGAAATCACGCACGCATGAGCCGTCTGCTGTATCGTAGTCATCACCAAAAACTGTGAGTTTCTCACGAATTCCAGCAGCAGTTTGGGTGACGAAAGGAACCAAATTAGCGGGAGTACCTTTTGGCAGCTCACCTATTTTTGCACTTGGATGTGCTCCTACGGGATTGAAATAACGTAAGGAAATCACACGGATACCAGCTTGGCTTTTTACAAAATCCATTAAAATATCTTCGCAGATCTTCTTCGTATTGCCATAGGGACTTTCTGCATCCTGTCTAGGCGTAGCTTCTGTCACAGGCAAAACATCTGGCTGACCATAAACCGTACAGGAAGATGAAAAAACCAAATCTTTGATTTGCTTGGCTTTCATAAAATCTAAGATTGTCAGCAAAGAACCTAAGTTGTTTTGATAATATTTCAGCGGTTGCATTGTACTTTCTCCGACCGCCTTGAACGCTGCAAAATGAATCACTCCAGCGAGTTCATGCTCCTCTGCAATTTGCTCCAATAAGTTTCGATCACTACAATCTCCCTTATAAAAAGTAAGTCTTTTACCAATAATTTCTTCCAATCTATCTAACACCTTGACATCGGAGTTAGACAAATCATCAATGATGATGGGTTCAAAACCTGACTTCACCAATTCAACAGCAGTATGAGAACCTATGTATCCGGCACCTCCAGTGATTAAAATCTTTTTCATTCCAGTATAAAAGTTTGCTTGGACAAAACTATCCAAATGCATCGATTATTGATTTATTTTAGGAGAAGAGTTAGTATAAAAAGCGACAAATTCGCAACAAAAAAGGAAATCTAAGGCCAAATAAGGCAAAAAAACATCGTTAGAATACAACTAATTCAAGCTACCTAATCATAACAAAATTTCCCCGCTTATCAACCGTCTGCATTTCCCCTTCTAAAGGAAAACTATACTGCATTAGAAATGTATAAGTCCCTTGGGGAGCCTCTCCCCCATTCACCAAACCGTCCCATCCCTCAGTTCCATTGTAAATTAATTGTCCCCAACGATTAAAAACCCAAAGAGAAAAATTGAGTTCACAATTGGATACTCCCTGAAATACGCCACCATCTCTAAGTGGATTGTAACCTGTAGGCATTCGCACATCAGGCGCTGTTTCCGTTACTAGGCCAGTTCCTAAGCTTACACAGCCTGAAGCATCCAAGACGGAAATAGTATAAGCTCCTTTAGCAAGACCAATAATAGTATTGGAATTCACGTTCTCCGACTCCCAATAATAAACATAGGGCGCTTTGCCTCCTCCAGGAAATGCAAATAATTCTCCATTGCTACCGCCAGGACAGGCAGGCTTAACTAATCTTACATCTACTTCTAATGCCACCGGACTGGTGATTTCAAAACTAAGTGGAATCGAACAACCATTTTGATCGACAACAATCACATCGTAATTTCCTTGAGGAACTTCATACAGATTCAACTGACTAGAGAACACTTTTTCCCCATCAATTTCAATACGATAAGGTGGGGATCCACCAGTGATCCCCAAATTCAAGACGCCATCGTTTTTCCCAAAACAACTTACTCCAGCCACACTCATTGAAGTAAGCGCCAACCGAGAAGGCTCTGTGATTTGAAGATTTTCTATCACTCGCTCACATCCCAACTGATCGATCACAGTCACCGAATAAGTTCCTACTGGCAAACCTTCTGCCGTTGCGGAATTCAGCCCTGAATCATGTGACCATATAAACTTAAGTGGACCAACTCCTCCTTTAATATCCAAATCTATTTTACCAGTGTTTTCTCCAAAGCATTTGTCATGTCCCAGGTGCTTAACGCTCACTAGAAATTCATCTGATACATTAACCTCCAAGGCAGAGGATGTTCCCTCGCAGGATTGATCCACCAAGCTGTAGGTCTTATAGCTTACTGTACCAGTCACATTTGGTGAATTCCAGCTTATTTCCACAGTTGGTTGGTCCTTTCCGGAAATAATCAACCCATCAGTCACCTCCCATTCATATCCTCGCACATATGAAACGTTTGGGACAGAATAAAAATGAGTAGTAAGTGGATCAAAACAGACATCAAGATTCCCGATTGGATCCCCAGCATCCAATATTTGATTGATTACCACGTCAAGGACAAGTGGCTCAACTAAACATCCATTGGTACTTAAAAGCTTTGCAATGATTTTCGCATTTGGATTTGCCGCACCCCACTTTACCAAAACCGAGTCTCCATAATCTTGCACAATAGTTCCTCCCTCCACTTCAAAAATGACTGACTTAATATGCTGTAGAGCTCCAAGTTTATATATTAATTCCTCCACATCTGGACAGACAGACTTTTCTCCAATGATCTCGGCTTTAGACTCCAATACTTCTACTTGGAAAGTTTCATCTTCTTGCTGATCGCAGGTGTTAGCACTAAGCGAAGCTGTAACTGTGATTTCATAAATGCCTGGTTTTTCAAATGTATGCTTCACTTCTTTACCTTCTTGAAGAACAGAGCCATCTCCAAAATCCCAAGTAAAATAGGTGAAGGCATCACTTTCAGGAGTTATACTCCAAGTCCCTTCATGGTCGAGGCAGGCGATGCGGTCTCCATCTACCTCAAAATCATATTCAGATTTGATTTCAAAGTTTAAATTATCAAGTGCTGCACCCACCACATACCCATAGGATTCTAAAAATCCGAAACCATACACATAAGCTATAAATCCCTCTGGATTTGTCAACCGATGCACACCTTTGGAAATACTTAAGCGAGCATAATAAAAGGCAGGGTTTCCCGGTACTTGAGTAAATAAAGAACCTATATTTTCTCCATCAAGAACGGTGTTGGATTGGGCACCAGCAGGAACTATAATATTCACATAATTCACTTCTATTGAGGTCAACCAGAGCGCCAAAAAATCAACTTCCTTGAGCAATTGCTCATTTGGACTATAGCTTATCATAAATGGATCACCTTGCTCAAATTTTGGATCACCGATTTGATTGCATTCTTGACTTTTCGAAAAAACTGTCACTGAGGAAGGCTTAGAGGTAGTGATAGATACCGTTTGATTGACATTAAAATTAAAGGTCAAAAATTTAGTGCTGTTGATTGTCCCTCTAGAAGCTCCATTTACAAATACTTCCGTATTGTCTTCAGAAGCCAAAACTTTCACCAGTTCTCCTGATGTTCTTCCTTCCAAAGCAACATGAATAAATGATTTCCCCCAAGTAGTAACTGGGTATGCCTGCTGAAAGAGATTGTCATTTGCACCTCCACAATCCCCCACAGAAGACCATTTATTGCCTCCAAAGACAGCGATCTTTTTACAGGAATTAGCATCATCACCAATCACGCGCACCCTAGATCCAGTTAAGTCATAACGCTCCTTGATCTGATAGCTTTGGCCTCTGTTCAATCTTATGGAAAAAGGCGGTGCCCCGTTGCTTTTAGTGATTTCTATTTGGGTATCATCCTCTGTAGCTATCACCAATAAACTACTTTCATTATCCACATTTCCATCGTATGTAACTGGATGTGTGAGTTTTTCGAAATGAGAGGTAATCAGGTAATCTTTCCCTAAAGCCCCCACTGGCAACACCACAGTACCATCGGCACTTCGAATTCGCTCATTAAAAGCATAAACTGCCAGTTTTCCAGAGGAACTAATGTAAACTCCTTTATTTTCAACCGTCCCAGAAAATCTATGATGCAAATCGGTGCCTTGAGAATCGACTGTCAATGTAAATCTCTCCCCTTTTACTAGCGATTCACTTCTAATCTGCCCAAGGTACTCTATCGTAAAAGCAGCATCCTCAACAGCTACAATTTGCAAAATTGCCCGGTCTGGCGCTCCTGGTAGAATTCTGTTGTTATCCATAAATCCCACCCAAAATTCTTTACCCGTCGTAGATATTTGCCCATAAGTAGTAAGTGCAAAAAATTGCAGTACAAGCACCAAATAAATTACAGGATAAAGTCTCTTCATTTAGAATTTAATACGCAATAAGAACTCAATATAAGGAACTGATTAAAATAAAGCGCCCCATCTAACAAAAAGGCAATTCTCACCTCTTCAAAAGCTTCTGATTCCCTCAGTCTTCAAATATATAATCCCTATCTTTGCGCCTCAAAAAAGAACAAAAATAGAATGGTATCAGTAGATAATTTATCGCTCAAATTTGGCAAACGGACACTTTTCGACGAAGTATCCCTAAAGTTCAACCCTGGTAATTGCTATGGTGTGATCGGGGCTAATGGCGCTGGAAAGTCAACTTTTTTGAAAATCCTCGCAGGTGAGATGGATAGCACGAGTGGTGCTATCAGCATCACTCCTGGACAACGTATGGCTGTTTTGAGCCAAAATCACTTTGGTTTTGATGAAATAGAAGTGCTGAAAACGGTGCTGATGGGACACAAAATCTTATATGGTATCATGGAGGAAAAAGACGCCATATACATGAAGGAAGATTTCACAGAAGAAGACGGATTGCGTGCTTCTCAGCTGGAAGCTGACTTTGCGGAAATAGATGGCTGGAATGCTGAGTCTGATGCAGCTGCGTTGCTTTCAGGTCTGGGAATTACCGAAGACCTACACTACATGCAAATGAAAGACTTGGCTGGTAATCAGAAAGTCCGCGTATTGCTAGCACAGGCACTTTTTGGAAATCCTGACATTTTGATCCTCGATGAGCCTACCAATGATTTGGATGCAGCTACTATTGAGTGGTTGGAAAACTTCTTACTTGATTTCAAAAACTTAGTGATTGTCGTTTCTCACGATAGACACTTCCTAGATTCAGTATCTACGCATATTGTGGATATCGACTTCGGGAAAATCAAAATATACTCTGGTAACTACACCTTCTGGTACGAATCTTCCCAGCTTGCATTAAAGCAGCGTTCGGATTCCAACAAGAAGTCTGAAGATAAGAGAAAAGAATTGCAGGCATTTATCGATAGATTCTCTGCCAACGTCGCCAAATCTAAGCAAGCCACGGCACGAAAGAAGATGATCGAAAAGCTGAACATCGATGAGATTGAGCCTTCGATGAGAAAATATCCTGGCATAATTTTCAAACCTGAAAGAGAAGCCGGTGATCAAATTTTCATGACTGAGAACCTAGAGTTGAAAGCTGATGGAGTGACTTACTTCACAGATGTCAATCTGATGGTAGACAAAGGCGACAAGATTGCTTTTATCTCGAAGACCAAACAGGCAGTTAATAAATTCTTCCAAACAATCATGGAGGAAATTCCAGCTTCCAAAGGAAGTATCAAGTGGGGAGTAACGATCAACAAGGCCTATTTACCAAATGACAACTCGCAATACTTCAAAACAGATATTTCTCTGATTGATTGGCTAAGACAATTTTCAGGAAACCAAGAAGAAGCTTACGTGAGAACATTCTTAGGAAGAATGCTCTTCACCGGTGAGGAATCCCTGAAGAAATGCTCAGTACTTTCTGGCGGTGAAAAAGTTCGTTGTATGGTGTCCAAAATGATGCTTCAGAATCCAAATCTTTTGGTAATGGACGAACCAACCAACCACTTGGACCTAGAATCGATCACAGCCTTCAACAATGCAATCATCGAATTCACAGGAACGGTCTTGATGTCTTCATATGATCACGCATTTGTTCAGTCATCTGCAAATAGAATTGTGGAATTCACTCCAAACGGAACGATAGACAGAAGGATGCCTTACGAAGCCTATTTGGAAAGTGCAGAAATTAAAGAGCTCAGAGAGAAGATGTATGCGAAGTCATAACATCTAATCGTTGCTACTAACTGCGATCATACTATACTTAGCGATTACTATCGCCATCGGAGCTTGGGCTTCAAAATTCGTAAAGGGATCGAATGACTTTGTATTAGCAGGTCGTTCGCTCCCTTTATTTCTTTCCGCATCCGCCTTATTTGCTACTTGGTTTGGATCAGAGACTATTTTCGGTGCATCTTCAGTTTATCTAGAAGAAGGTCTTCAGGGAGTAATCGAAGACCCTTTCGGCGGAGCACTTTGCTTGATACTTTTTGGCATGTTTTACCTCCGCCCCATGTACCGTATGGGCGTACTGACCATCGGAGACGTATTCAAAAAAATCTATGGCAATCAGGTTGAATTTCTTTCCACCGTGTTTATGGTTCCGGTTTTCTTTGGCTATGTTGCTGCTCAGCTGGTCGCGCTCAGTCTAATCTTCGGTACAGTTACCAGTTTGAGTATTACGGAGGGAATTTTGGTTTCTGCTGGAATAGTTGTGATTTACACTTTCCTTGGTGGAATGTGGGCGATTTCGATTACAGATTTTCTACAAACTATCATGATTGTTCTTGGACTGATCGTCGTAGCAGTGCTAGTGACAAAGGAGGCTGGAGGAATCGACGTTATTTTGGAATCTGCTCCTGCGGAAAGCTTCCAATTCTTCCCAGACCCGGGCTTCAATTCCTGGATAAACTACTTCGGAGCATGGATTATCCTCGGGTTGGGAAGTATTCCAAGCCAGGACATTTACCAGCGCGTGATGTCATCCAAATCCGAAAAAGTCGCAGTACAGTCCACTTATCTAGCTGGAGGATTTTACCTGACTTTTGGCCTTCTCCCCCTTTTTATTGCGCTTGGCGCAAAAGTCCTGTACCCAGAACTCTACCTGGAAAACCAACAAATGCTGTTGCCATCTAAGGTTTTGGCACATGGAGGCTTACCAGTACAAATCATCTTTTTCGGAGCATTGATTTCTGCGATTATGAGTACGGCTAGTTCAGGGGTATTGGCTCCGGCAGCATTGATCTCGGGAAACTTAATCAAGCCTCTTCTTAAAGAAAAACTTACTGATAAACATCTTCTGTGGATCTTACGATTCAGTGTACTTGGTGTAGCACTGATCTCCGTATCCATGGCTCTTCAAGATTCCAATATTTACGAGCTGGTGGCTGGAGCATCTATCCTATTACTCGTTTCACTTTTCGTCCCACTCACCACGGGACTTTACTGGAAAAAATCTTCCAAAGTTGGTGCAATCCTTTCCATGACAATCGGTATGCTTACCTACCTGGTTGTGGATAATTTGGAACCAGAAATATCTTCTCACATTTACGGATTGCTTGCAAGTGCCATTGCGATGATGGCTGGAAGCTTGCTTTTCCCTAACAAACCCCAAGTCAGCTATGAACTATCCTAAAATACTACTCAAACACGGCAAAGAAATTTCTCTAAAAAGAAGACATCACTGGGTGTTTTCTGGCGCCATTTTTCAAAAAGATGCTGACCTAGAAAACGGACAATTAGTAGCCGTTCATTCTTCGAAAGATGAGTTTCTGGGTATAGGACACTATTCCGAAGGGTCCATTATGGTTCGGATTATCTCCTTTGAAGAACGAGCAATCGACCAGGAATTTTGGAATGAGAAAATTGCTTCAGCACTCTCATTACGAATTAGCCTCGGACTTGCAGACAATAAAGAAACTAATGTCTATCGATTGGTTCATGGTGAAGGAGATTTGCTTCCAGGCTTAATCGTGGACTTCTATAATGGTACGGCCGTAATCCAAGCCCATCAAATCGGGATGCATACACATCTGAAAGAAATCGCTCAAGCAATAAAAAACACCTATGGAAACAAAATTTCGGGTGTTTATGATAAAAGTGCGGAAACTCTACCGAAAAATCTAGACATCACTTCAAACGAGTGGGTACTCGGAGAGCCTAAGACAGACTTGGTTCAGGAATATGGAGCTACTTATAAAATCGATTGGGAGAAAGGTCAGAAAACAGGCTTTTTCATCGATCAGCGGGAAAACAGAAAGTTGCTAGCCTCCTACTCTAAAGGAAAAAAGGTATTGAATACTTTTTGTTACTCAGGAGGATTTTCTGTGTTGGCCTTACAAGAAGGAGCATCTGAAGTTCACTCTGTGGACATATCCTCCAAAGCTATAGAGCTAACAGAAGAAAACATCCAGCATAATCCTAAGATCGCTGGGAAGCATGAGTCGAAGGTAGCTGATGTGGTTAAATACATTCGTGAAATAGGCGATGATTATGATGTGATCGTGCTGGATCCTCCTGCTTTTGCCAAAAATCTTAAGGCTAGACATAATGCAGTGCAAGCTTACAAGCGATTAAACGCTGAGGCATTGAAGAAAATCAAATCTGGAGGGATCCTCTTCACCTTCTCTTGTAGCCAGGTTGTAGACAAAGCACTTTTCCGAAATACGGTGACAGCAGCAGCCCTTGAATGTGGGAGAAAAGTTAAAGTTCTTCATCAAGTAACTCAGCCAGCTGATCATCCAATCAATATTTTCCATCCAGAAACTGAATACCTAAAGGGCTTAGTGCTTTTTGTGGAGTAAATTCGTAGTTTATATTTAGCAGTTAAAGTCTTTTACCTTATTTTCGTTTACTAATAAAAACACAACATGTACACAGGACTACAACATCTTCATTCGGCAATCGCATATCTAGCATTACTAGCTTTGATAGTGGTGATTATTTACATGCTTATTGGCTCTCTTTCTAACCGGGAATTCACGGAGAAAGATCGAAAAATCGGATTGATTGCTTTTGTGCTTTCTCACATACAATTATTGGTAGGATTGATCCTTTACTTCGTCAGCCCGCTAGGTTTGGAAATGTTAAAGTCAGGCTCTGCAATGTCGGATTCAGCAGCAAGATTGGTTGCCCTTGAGCATCCTTTAATTAATATTATTGCTATTGTGTTGATCAGTATTGGCTATATCAAAGCAAAAAAGCCAGGTGCATCACGTGGAAGATTCAGAAGCATTTATATGATGTATGCTATTGGACTAGTTCTGATTCTTAGCAGAATCCCATGGTCTGCTTGGCTAGGTTAAGATTTTATAATCCCAGAAACAAGAAAGAGGTAGCACGTATCGTACTACCTCTTTTTTTGTGGCTGATTTTGGGTTGATTTTTGGTTGTAAGGAAGATAGGTGTTTTTGCCTGAATGGGCGAATGATGATAAATTATCTGAAAGCTTAGCATTCCATTCCTCGGTACAAGCGATCATTTCCAAAACAACTTGGTGGACCGAGGCATGGCATCTTGATTTATCTTTCCTGGGGTTAAAACCCCAGGCTACCCATAGTTCATCTCTGAAGGGACTTTGGCTGAATGGGCGAATAATAATTCGCCCCTACCACATTCGCCAATGTTGGTGTATCACGAATGATGTGATGTTTGACTTCCATAGTGTCGTCACGAACGGAATATTGAATCACTTCACGTAAGCTTCTATCAATCGCCTTCGCCGTGGACTGTGTCTCCACAGACCACACAAATACGTCGTATTAGAATTTGCACCACCGTTCGCTTCACGAACTGTGAACCAGCTAATTCTTAGGCTTGGAAGAGGCTTCTGTATAGTACGGTGAATAATTATTCAACCGTACCCTGACATTAATTCACGTAAGCTTCTATCAATCGCTCAGCACATCTTTCACCGTCCATCGCTGCCGAGACTATCCCACCAGCATATCCAGCTCCTTCTCCGCATGGGTAAAGTCGCTTGATCTGAACATGTTCAAATGACTCACGATCACGGGGAATACGAACTGGAGAGGAAGTCCTACTTTCAAGCCCGATCAACTGAGAATCATTTGTGTAGTATCCTTTCATTTTTTGACCAAAAGCCTTGAAAGCCATTGCCAACCTTTCTGAAATAAATGCTGGAAGCACATTCCTCATTTCCACAGAATTCAATCCTGGTTGGTATGAAGTATCCAACAGACTAGAACTCACACGTTTTTCTACAAAATCCACCATTCGCTGCGCTGGAGCAGCTTGGGTTTTACCTCCAGCTTCCCAGGCTCTTTTCTCTATGTCTGCCTGAAACTCCATAGCTGCCAAAGGCCCGAATTTTTGGTATTCAGGCAAATCTTCCAATTCTACGGAAGCTACAATTCCCGAATTGGCAAACTTGCCATCACGTCTACTCGGACTCATCCCATTCACTACCAATTCTCCAGGTGCAGTGGCAGCAGGAACTATAAACCCTCCTGGGCACATGCAAAAACTAAAAACTCCTCGTTGTTTCCTCTCAAACTCTGTCTGGTGGACAAGTGAGTAGGCAGAAGCAGGAAGGTAAGGACCGCGATCTAAACCGCAGTGATATTGAATGCTATCGATGAGATTCTGACTATGCTCAATTCTAACTCCTAGCGCAAAAGGTTTAGCTTCAATTGTAATCTCTTTTTTGTGCAGTAAGTGAAAAATATCCCGCGCAGAATGACCTGTTGCAAGTATTACTCCTCTTCCAGTGATTTTCTCACCAGTATGAGTTATTACACCTTTCATCTCATTCCCTTCCAAAATGAAATCTTCCACTCGAGTTTCGAACAGAACCTCTCCTCCAAATTGTCTGATACTTTCACGAAGGTCTTCTACTAGTTTTGGTAATTTATTAGTTCCAATATGTGGATGTGCATCGACGAGAATTTCTTCAGTAGCACCGTGTGCCACCAGTATTTCCATGATTCTCCGAATATCTCCACGTTTTTTGGATCGAGTATAAAGTTTGCCATCTGAATAGGTGCCAGCACCGCCTTCACCAAAGCAGTAATTGGAATCTGGGTTTACAATATGTTCTTTGTTGATAGCAGCTAGATCACGTCGACGTGCCTTGACATCCTTACCCCGTTCTATTACAATTGGCTTCACTCCCAGCTCTATCGCACGAAGTGCTGCAAAAAGTCCCGCTGGACCAGCGCCCACGATAATTATGGGATCTTCATTGCTTACATTTTTATATTCAGCTTGGTGATCCAAAAGGGCTGGAGGAGTTTCTTTGACAAAAAGTTCAGCCTGTACATTCACTCTTACACTTCTGCCTCTTGCATCTATAGACCGCTTTACTTGCCTTGCTACTACCTCAGTAGAATCTATAGGAAGTCCTGCTTTTCTCAGCACAACTTCCTGAAAAATCGTGGGATCATAAGCCTCTTCAGGGCTCAACTGTAAATTGAATTCTTTCTTCATGAGGTAAGGTTTTTATCCTTAAAATTGACTGGACAAAGATAAGAGTTTAATAGCTACAGTAGCAGTGATCAGTCATCGGTAATTTTTATTCAAGTGAAATACCACTTGAGCTACTTTAGTATAAATAATAAAGCTACCTCCTCAGACAAAAAAGTATGAATTGTCAGTGATTTCTAATTACTGATTAAGCTTGAGGTTTAGTGTTTTATTTAAGCGCTATGTGGCTTTAAAAAAATTAATTCATCCTATCCAGCACCTCAAATCTAGACGCATTAGATATAAATTCAGGAACTATTACTTTCAAATGAGAAACCATTTCGTTTTCAGAATTTTTTATGACTAGTTCTATAAAAAGTTCTATTTGACCATTGATCTTGTGATAAGAAGATGGCTGCACCTGAGCTATCTTGATTTTAGGATGGTGGGTGATTTTAACTGTTTCAAAATCATTCAACAGCTCCTCATATAACTTCTCACCATCTCTCAAGCCTGAGAAAACAACTTTTATATCATGATCTACTTTCTTTCCAGAAAGCTGAATCATCTTATTAGCTAGATCAAGAATTTTAATAGGCTCTCCCATATCAAAAATAAATATCTCACCTCCCTCACCCATAATTCCTGCCTCCAAAACCAACTGACAAGCTTCCGGAATAGTCATGAAATAGCGGGTGATCTCTGGATGTGTCACAGTAATCGGACCTCCGTGCAGAATCTGCTTTTTAAACAATGGAATTACAGATCCATTAGATCCTAATACATTTCCAAACCGTGTGGTTATGAATTTAGTGTGATAACTTTTATGATTTCTTTCAAGATACTCATTCAGTGCTTGCACATACATTTCAGCAGCTCTTTTACTAGCCCCCATTACATTCGTAGGGTTCACTGCCTTATCTGTTGATACAAAAACGAATTTATCAACTTTAGCTAAAACCGAGATATCCGCCAAAATTTTAGTGCCTAGAATATTAGATTGAATTGCCTCTTCAGGGTATTTCTCCATCATTGGCACATGCTTATATGCAGCTGCATGAAAAACTACCTGTGGCTTGTATGCCTTAAATACTTCCTTCACCTTCTTTCTATTCCTTACATCACCAAGAACTATTTTAATAGGACAATTCGCATGATTTTCTTTAAACTCTTGCTCTACATCATATAAGGCCGACTCTGCAATATCAAATAGGATAAGTAGCTTTGGTTCATAATGGCATATCTGTCGACAAAGCTCAGATCCAATTGAACCAGCTGCTCCTGTCACCAGAATAACTTTCCCCTGTAAGTCTTCCTGTATCCTAGGATTATCCAAAATGATTTGTTCACGACTAAGTAAGTCCTCGATTTTCACCTCGCGAATCGCTCCAGCAGTCAAGCCGCCATTGATCCATTGATCCAAAGGTGGAACTATCGAAACAGAAACCTTCAATCGAAGACATTCATCAATAATTTCGTTCGTTCTCTGAACGGTAAGATGTTTCACTGCTATGATCAATTCAGTGATTCCAAATTGAGTCACCAATCTCTCAAGGTCACCTAAGCCCTTGTAAATACGCTTTCCATCAATGTTTTTTCCTTCCTTCTTCGGATCATCATCCAAAAATGCAACAGTATTGAATAGGATATTACTATCTCGCTTGATCGCTTCCTGAGCAATAATCCCTGCTTCTCCAGCTCCAAAAATTATCCCGTTCTTGAGCTCCTTTACCAAAATCCCACTCTTCAAATAAACAAACAACTCTTTTACCAGCAGTCGATAAAGAATCAGCATGAAGATTGATGAAAGACTCGCTATAATCAAGACCGATGTAGGCAGCAAAAATTTATCATTGAGGTAGCTACCATGGAAAAAGTTTAAGGACAAGAAGAGGATGAAATTGATTAATACTGTCTTGAAGATATTAGAACCATCTCTAAAACCTGTATGCCGAACAATCCCTTCATAACTACGGGTAATATGCATCACCAGCAAACCTCCTACCATGAAGGTAAAACTTCCGGCAAAAGCGTCATTTTGTTCAATTAAAACTAGCTCAAAATTGAATCGAACTAAATACCCAAACAAGGCAGAATAAAAAAGAATTAAACAGTCAAGAGTTGCGATTATCCACCTAGGAAGGATTTTCAGCCGGGTTAAAAAATTCATAGTATAAGTTTTTTCAAATAGCGCAGATAAAGACCCTTAATTTAATAACTAAATGGGCTGCAAATTAAACACTTTTCTAAACTAAGCCTAAATTTATGTTAAATATTCTTATAATATTATGAATTTTCCAAGGTTACCTTACTAATGATCTGTTCAAAACTAGAATACAGCTAACTGATTTAAAGACAGCAGATAGCTCGTCTTTTATAATTGCCGTAGAAATTCAAACGCTTTCTCCCCTAGTTCCCTTAATTCCACGTATACAAGCATAGTTTTGCCATGTAACTTCTTTGTTCTGAAGCACATTAAGCCATAAATAATGATGAGTTCTCAGATTTAAATTTACTAAAGAGCATATTTCATTTAGGTATTCTAGAAGAGAGAAATTCTACCAGTTAATTGTATTAACCTAATAAAATTTGATTTTAGTTCAGGGCAATTCGTACTATCCCTATCCACATTTCGAAAATCATAGATGAGCAAAATTACTATTGAATCTATTATTTTAATTAGTCAATAACTATTTTAGTTTGAACGCATATACTAACCCTCTGCCTTGGTTAAAACTAGAATTATATTGATCTTTACATTCTCAAGTTCACGTTATTTTACAGCTTTTGAAACTATCATCAAACACTAGGGAAACATCTAAAACAGACGAGCTCGACAATATTTCAAGTTTTATTGAATCACATGAAATGAGCGAAGTAGTAGTTTCTGAAAAGCTAACTTGGTATAATCTGAGCATAAAGCGATTCATAGATCTTTTTTGTTCTATAGGTCTTATGATCGTGATTGGCTGGTGGCTATTCCCTATTGTAGCTTTACTCATTAAACTCGATTCACCAGGTCCAATTTTTTATGTTCAAAGTCGTGGAGGAATTTACAACTCCATGTTCAACTGCTACAAATTTCGATCAATGACCATTTCTCATAAAGATGATCTCAAGCAAGCCACGCGAAATGATCCTAGAGTCACAAAAGTGGGGAGGATTTTAAGAAAAACCAGTATTGATGAATTACCACAAGTATTCAATGTGATTTATGGAAATATGTCACTAGTGGGACCCAGACCTTTGATTTTGGCTCAAAATAAAGAGAATTCCAAAATTATCGAAGGCTATGAAAATAGACATTTAGTAAAACCTGGGATCACCGGTTTGGCTCAGGCTAAGGGGTATAGAGGTGAGACCGAACTTCCAAATTCCATCTACTTCCGATTCAAACTCGATATGTATTACATTAAACATTGGAGTGTAATATTTGATCTGAAATTAATCTGGATCACCGCGAAAACAATTTTTTCGGGCGATGAGAATGCGTACTGAGTTAGAATAGAATTATATGACTATTCTCAATGATGCCAGTAAGCTATAATCCTTTGCTTTAAAGGCTGGATGAAGGTGACCGAATTGGCCTAAAAATCAGAGTTAACCCTATTCTAAAATGCTTATATCTGCTCACTGGTAAACTAGCGGATTTACAGATAGAAATAATTCATGAAGCTTTTTAAATTCTCTCCATTTATACGGTAGGCGAAGCGTCTTTTTTTAAATGTGTCTTCCCCACTTTTCGTAATCTGTCTCTCGCAACGGCGCGGCGGCGCAACGTTATTGAAAAAATCAATTTACTTGGAATGTTCAATGATCAATTTCCAAATTCAATTGACAAAGAAGTACATAGCTTTTCGGAATCAGTCTCTCGCAACGGCGCGGCGACGCAACGTTATTGAAAAACTCAATTTACTTGAATCAATTTACAAGGACTTTTATGTCCTCTGCGTGGCCTCTGCGACCTCAGCGGTTAAAAAATATTCAATGATCAATTTTCAAATTCAAGG
>NZ_MSSV01000017.1 GCF_002150505.1 Algoriphagus ratkowskyi | reverse complement strand
CCCTGCTTTACCTCAATGTTCAAAGGAATCTGTTCGGAATGGATAGGCAGGCAATTCTAATTCGTTGACCAGATTTACCTTTGGCATACCTGCAAATGCATAACGTATGTACTTAGGTTGTGAAATTCCCTCAGAACTTAATACAATACTTTCTCCTTCCAATCTGGCCTCCGCCCGCTTCCAGTCACCTGCTTCGTCGGCAAGCCAAAAGCCAGATGGGGCTTTGCCGTCAGAGGTTTTTAGCCCCTTAGCATTACTGAAGTGTACGACTAATTCACTTCCTTTTTCTTGTACATCAAGCATCATTGGCCCCGTAACCAGCCTATCACCCCCTAATGTATTTACAGCTGCCAGCAAGGCCAACCGTTGCCCTACAGGAAGTTTATCCGTAGGGTGAATGTTAGTCTTATCGCCTAAGTCTATCGTATTGGCAACAGCAGTATAAGGCAAGTCCAACACCTGTAACTGTGACTCCCGAATCCAAGCCCAGGATTCCTCCGTAGGATCTTCCGGATCAATATCTGTTTTTTTCTCAGTTCCTTTTCCATAGCCTGGAAGCATCACCACCAGCAAGTTCATTTCATCATTTTGCCACTCCTCTCTGTAGCGCAGCATCCATTCTTTGAGTACGCTTCCATACTCTTTCATTCCAGCCACCCGATGAAACCAGTTTTCTTCCGTCACCTCAGGCACTCCAGATAAGTATCGCGTATTTCGCTCACCTTGATACCACACCAACCCTCTGTTGGCAAAAGGAACAAGCGGCTTTATCATAGCATTGTAAAGAATATTCGGTTGACGTCTAAGAAAAATATCATCTTGATTTGACCACTTGGTTGGGCTTTCCAGAATTTGAGCAATCCTTTCCTGAGTAGCTTTGTCCCCATCAAACTCATCCATTATTTCTTTAAAATACGGAAGTTCAGACCCCATATTCCTCGGCATCCATGCCTCCAAAGAAGAACTACCCCAGGAACTGTGAATGATTCCCACAGGGATATCCGAAAGCTCTTCTAGAAAATAAGCAAAGCCAAAAGCTACAGCGCTTGAAGGGTGTTCTGTACTCCATTCCCCTATGACGTCTTCACTTTCTTCAAGAGATACAGTTCGTCCCACCTCAAAACTTCTAATGTTTTTCATAAAAGGAATTAATCCCTTCACCTCTGGAACAGCCGCTACAGGAAATTGCATATTTGATTGACCAGAGCAAATCCATACCTCACCGACCAAAATATCCGATAGGACTATCTTGCTTTTCCCAGTGATAAGCATTTCCCTACCCACTGTAGAAGTCGTCAAGGGATCTAGTTTTACCATCCATTTACCGGATTTGTCAGCGATTACACTTTTAATTTGCCCGGCAAATCCGACTGTGATTTCTTCACTGGGCGTGGCTACTCCCCAAACAGGAACAGGCTGTTCCCGTTGCAAAACCATATGATCTGAAAAAATATTAGCGGGTTTTAATACTTGCTGGGCGATGGTAAAAAAAGCCGTGAAAATAAATAGGCAGAAGACTAAACCTGCTTTTTTGAAGCGGGTAAGTTTTGTTTGCATGAGAAAACCTGAGTGAATTTCAGAGACAAATGAGCTAATTAACATTCCCGAATCCCTATTTCCATTTCTACTCATTCTTAGTCATATTAGTTTTTAATTTTCCTTACGTCTTAAAGTACTTCGAATTAATCCCGGGTCACCATGCTTCCCCACCACTTGTTACCAGGATCAAACTCATTTGAAAGCATTTCTAACCGCTGTTTTTCCAAAGCTGGCATATTTTCAAACTCAACTTTATGAAGGTATTCCTTCTCCTTTGCTTCGCTGTATTCCGGATCAGGAACTGGATATTTGGCACCAACTTTTGTCAGGTAATCAAACAATTCCTTCCCCATTTCTTGCACTCTCTGAGGATATTTTGCTGCCAAATCAGTGGTTTCACTTATATCCTTGGCAAGGTTATATAGTTCTTTTCTTCCGTCTTCGTAATAGTGAATAAGTTTCCAATCTCCTCTTCGGATAATGGATGACGGCTCTCCGCCCTGATTACCATAATGAGGAAAATGCCAAAAAAGTGGACGCTCAGCCAGCGCCTCTCCCTTCATCAAAGGCAGAAGACTAATACCATCATTGTGCTCCTTAGGCAGAAGTTCTGCTCCAGCCAAGTCCAATAATGTAGGATAGAAATCTATTCCTGAAACAGGGAAATCGACTTGCTCTCC
Organism: Algoriphagus ratkowskyi; assembly: GCF_002150505.1. Classification (GTDB taxonomy): domain Bacteria; phylum Bacteroidota; class Bacteroidia; order Cytophagales; family Cyclobacteriaceae; genus Algoriphagus; species Algoriphagus ratkowskyi. The sequence continues at coordinate 113,528 of NZ_MSSV01000017.1, read as the reverse complement.
TGGTTTGGAAAGACCTGGAATTTTAATGAAATAAGGTTCTCTGATCCCACCTTCATACTGATATCCTTTGCCCGCACGCAATGGCTTATTGCTCGTCGAAAAGTTATCTCCAGCAGCAACTCCACCATTATCCGAGGTAAATACAACGATTGTATTTTCATCCAGTCCCAACTCATTCAAAGCTCTCAACACTTCACCTACTGCTTCATCCATTTGCTCTACCAGTCCAGCATAGATTGGATTGTCCTGCACTTGACGGATTGGCAAGTATTTACCCATGCTGTATCCCGTTTCTGATAAGCCCATTTGCTCGGCTTTATCCCGATATTTCTTCCATTTTTCTTGACTAGTTTGAATGGCGGAATGAACCGCATAAAATGACAAGAATGCGAAGAAAGGTTTTCCCGTTTTCGCAGGATTATTTTCAGTCATAAACTTCACCGTTTCGTCTGCGAGCCTATGCGATAGGTTTTCACCTGGAGTTCTATTTGGTAAATTCGGGTTGTTGTAGGGATCAAAATAGCCTCCATTGGGTCCTCCCGAAGTCCAGCCACCGATATTGAAATCAAAACCATGATCCTCTGGCCAGGAACCCTCATCGCCCAAATGCCATTTTCCTGCAAAAAATGTTTTGTAGCCAACCTCCCGTAAAGCTTCCGGCATGGTAATGTATTCTGCTGGCAAATTATGCGTGTAATCTGCAGGAAGAAGTTTACTGAATCGATTTCTTGTTCGCCAGGCTACACCCGAGGGAGAACCAATATGAACAGTAATATCATGTCGGGCAGGAGTTTTTCCGGTCATGATACTGGCACGCGATGGGCTGCAAACAGGAGCGGCCGCATAGCCATTGGTAAAGACAGTGCCTTCGCGAGCAATCCTATCTATGTTTGGGGTTTCATAATATTCACTTCCTGTATAACTCAAATCCGAATAGCCCAAATCATCCACCAGGATAAAAAGAATGTTTGGCTTTGAATCTTCCTCTCCTTCAGAATAGGACACTAAAGGACCATTGATCTGCTCAGAATCATCTTGTTCCGACAACCTGCGACCAGCATCAAAGGACGGAATTCCAGAACTGATTAATAGTGTTACCGCAAAAATAGATAAAGAGCTTATTAGCCTATTATGAACTGTCATGTGTTTGTTTTTTTACTCAATTAACTACTTCAAATTCACTCCACCTTCATCCAAGTCAATTGAGGCCAGTCCGACTTAACAAAATCCTGAGGAGCCCCCGGAGTAGAACGTCCGTTGGAAATGATTTCAGTGATCTTGGCAGTGAGTTGTTTAACTATCTCAGGATACTGATCAAATAGATTTCTCGTCTCTTCTGGATCAACTTCCATATTATAGAGTTCATAAATAGGATCTCCTGATTTGGTTTCCACAAAAACAGGCTGCAATGAACCACCAGAACCTCTCAGCATATTTAACTTCCATTTACCATCACGAATAGCAAAGTGCCCTGTAACGGAATGATGAATGACAGCACCTCTAAATTCAGGATTTGAATTTTCACCCATCATCAGGGGTAAAAGATCGTAACTGTCTTCCCCCGCATTATCTGGAAGCGTCACTCCTACAATAGCTGCAACAGTAGCAAGGTAGTCAGTTTGGCTAACTGCAATATCAACCCGGCTTCCTGGCTTGATTTTGTCCGGCCAACGCATTAGGAAAGGAACACGATGCCCCCCTTCATAAATATCACGTTTCCCTCCTTTGAAGTTTAGATTACTGTAGTGATCATATACTTTTTGGTGGTAGGTATAATTGGTTTCTGCTCCATTGTCGGAGGAAAAAATCACCAGTGTATTGTCGGCAATACCATTAACATCCAGCGCATCTAGGATTTCCCCTACCCTAAAATCCGTTTCCTGCATAAAATCCCCGTAGTTACCACATTCACTTAGTCCTCGAAAATCTGGATGTGTGCTATGTGGCAAATGTGGACTAGTCAGCGGCAAGTATAGAAAAAACGGTTTCCCATTCTTTGACTCTACCGCCGCTTTATCTATGTAATCGACAGCATGAGTAGTGAGGGTTTCCAATACTAGCTCATCATTAAATGATGGCGCAACCTCTACCCATTCGCCTCCTTCACCCGTCTCGCTTACATAAGGTGGAGTCATTCTGTAATCATTTGGATTGACATTATTCTGAAAGGACCTGGGATCGGTGACATCCTTTTTCTTTGTCCACAAAACTGGAGGATCAAGCACTCGGTCATTTTCTAAGTAAGTTAAAATACCATAGTTCATCGAGGCAGGTATTCCATAGAAATAATCGAAACCATGAGCTATTGGACCATCCTTAAAGGGAGCCGACCAGTCTCTGTCTTTGCCCAGCGTTCCTGCAAATTCCATCTGCAAATGCCACTTACCTATCATCGCTGTGTTGTAACCATTATCTTGAAGCAAGGAAGCTATGGTCATTCTTCCCTCCTCGATGAGACTTGGTCCATCTGCATTAAGCACACCTTTTTTGAGATCCGTTCTCCAGCTATACCTTCCGGTAAGCAAAGAATATCTCGATGGAGTACAGACTGCATCACTGCTATGCCCATCTGTGAATATTACTCCCTCATGTGCTATTTTATCCATATTGGGAGTCAGGAATTTCGCATCAGGATTTAATGCTCCTACATCTCCATACCCTTGATCATCGGTGTATATGATGATAATATTTGGTTTTGAAGTTATCTGAGAATTCGCTGATTTGGAGAAAAATAGAATGCCCAACAAAACAGGTGAGAGAAGAATTATATTCCAAGATTGTTTCATTTCACTAATTACAAATTTAAACTTACTGATAAGATAATTCATTTGATAAAGGATGTTCATTAGCATTGCTTCCCCAATAAAAAAAGGAAGTTGAGTACTACTGTTTTTGTAGCATCCAACTCCCCTTTAAACTATAAAACCCATTCTATACTGTTCTATATAATCTCACACAAAGAATTAGAATCTTATGTTGATTCAAATTGAACATGAATTTTAATAACCAGGATTCTGGATGAGATTAGTGTTGTTTCTCACTTCGCTTGTTGGAATAGGAAATAATAATTCCCTGGCAGACAAGGTTGGGCCGTATGCAAACTTATGTCCCACAAATTCATCAAAGGTACCATTGCTTACATTGAACCCCTTTCTGATTCTGACCATGTCAAACCAAGTAACAGCTTCGTAACTTAGCTCATGCCACTTCTCTCTCCATACAGCTTCCCGAAATTCATTTTGAGAAAGCCCTGTGTGAGCGGTTAACCCAGCTCGGCTTCTAATCGCATTCAATCCCTCATAGCCCAAAGCAGTCGGTCCTGAAACTTCATTTGAAGCCTCAGAATATATTAATAACAGCTCTGCATAGCGATATAGCGACCAGTTGAGATCGGCACTTGCAGACAAAAGGTTTGCCTGAATATCAAAATGCTTATAGAGAAAATATCCTCCCAAATTAACTTTTTTGGATCTGTCAGTTTTCAAGGTATACTCTGTAAAATAAAACGCTTTTTCTTCTGTTCTTTTATCACCTGTTTCATAAGATTTAATGAAGTCAAGATTAGCATAAATAGCTCCAGTCTGGTCAGAATATGCAGAGATATTCATGTTATATGGTATTATGAGAGGCTGCCAGTTCGATGGTGCTGTAAGAGTTTTGTATTGCACCATAAAAATATATTCGCCAGTATTTTTCTTTGCCGGATTATGTAGGTCATCATAGCTAGGAAATAAACTGTAGCCATACGTTACTGCATTGTCAATAACTTCCTTGGCTTTGTCCGCTGCCAGTTTATAATGAGTAGCGCCTTTTTGCAAAGGATAACCAGCCATGGTCAGATAAACACTTGATAAAAGTGTTTTGACAGCTCCTGAGTTAACTTTACCGGCAGGATCCTTGGCCGGTAAGCCCGCACCCTCTGCCTCAATCAAATCCTTTACAATCTGTGTATATACCTCCTCTTCTGATGCCTGAGTAGGGTAAAGATCTTTAGATGCTAAATCTATAGGATCTAAGATTAAAGGAACCTTTCCAAACAGTCTTACCAACTGATAATAATAATGTGCTCTCAGAAATTTGGCTTCTCCTAAATACCTATTCTTCAGCGCTTCATTCATCTGAATACCAGGAATTTTGGCTATCGCTAAGTTTGCATTGGCGATACCTTCATAGTTTGATCTCCAGTGTGCTAAACCGTACGCATTATCAGAATTGTTATTTAAATTCCTAATGATATTACTATTATCAGCCTGTCCCAAATCTGAATCAGCCAACCCAGTAGCAAACTCAGCCATCAGCCAAGGCCCTCCCCCATATGAACCCCCTCTGATATCCTTCAAATTGGAATAGATGGCAGTAACTGCGGATTGAGCATGTTCGGCGGTCTTGTAATAGCTATCTGCGGTGATATTTGAAGGATCTGTTTCTCCCAGAAAATCAGAACAACTTGTACCGAAGAACAACAGAGTTCCGGAAAGTATGACTTGTAACTTATTATTTATATGAGTCTTCATTAGTGTCTTATTTTAAATTAGAATGAAACATTCAATCCGACCATAATTACTTTTGGTCTTGGGTATTGATTAAAATTCACTTCACCCTGTCCAAACGGCGTGTTGGAAGTTTGAGCTTCTGGATCATATCCCTGGTATTTCGTTATCAAAAAGAAATTCTGCAAAGACGTATACACTCGTAATCTTTGTAAATGAATTTTATCAAGAAGAGCAGATGAGAAATTATAAGCCAACAACATGTTTCTTCCTCTGATAAATGAACCATCTTGGATCATGTGATCTGTATCCCTGTTGTCATATCCAGCCGAAACAGGTCTCCACTGAGCAATTTCCGTATCTTGATTATCCAGGGTCCAAGCATTCAATACGGTACTAAGACTATTCGCAATTCCCTGACGATTTTCCTGAGGACGTGTAGTTAGATACATCACATCATTACCGTAGGTAAATTGTAAATCCAATGAAAATTCGAAATTCTTGTAGTTTATCGTATTGATAAAACTTCCATATCCTTTAGGCATTCCATTTCCGATGATGACTTTATCAGCATCATTAATAGATCCATCCTCGTTGACATCTCTCAATTTAATGTCGCCTGGTAGCCAATTATAAACGGCTGCCTCATCTGCTTCATCAGAGCCCCAAGTTCCAAGATGTTGCCATCCCCAAAACGATCCTACGGGCTCACCTTCACGTATTATTGTATTACCTGAAAAAATATCACTACCTCCTGATAGTGCAGTTACCTCATTTTTATTCATGGAGATATTAAACATGGTTTCCCAAGAGAAATTTTCATTTTCAATATTCACGGTATTAAGTGAGAGCTCTAACCCTTTATTTTCCATACTGCCAATATTTCTAAATACTGTAGCATACCCACTACTTAGGGGCACGGGAGCATTTAATAGCATATCGGTAGTTTCTTTAAGATAAACATCTGCTTCAATAGAGATTCTTTGATTAAAAAGACCAAGCTCAAATCCAGCATCTATCTGTTTTGTTCTTTCCCATTTAAGCTCAGGATTTGCGAGTGAACCTTTGCCAATCCCTTTTACTACTGAACCTCCATATACATATGAATACGAGCTACTCAATCCAGCAAGTGCACCGTAAGCTGGTATACCTGAGTTACCTGTTTCCCCATAACTTGAACGTACTTTAAGGTTGGAGATTAGAGTTGATCCAGACAGAAAACCCTCTTCAGAAACTCTCCATGCTAAAGCTGCCGAAGGAAAAAATGCATACCTGTTGTTTTCTCCGAATTTGGAAGAACCATCAATTCTTCCTGTTACTGTCATTAAATATTTATCCTTCAGACCATAATTAATTCTACCGAAATAGGAATTTATGCCCTCTACTGATGCACTGGAAGTAGGGGGAACAGGTACAGATCCAGCAGCTAAATTATTGAAACTGAAAAAATCGTCTGAGAAATTGTTTACGCGGACATTATAATTAGATCTATCCGTTTGCTGCCATGAAATCCCAAGCAATCCTGTAAAGGAATGGATGTCTGCGAAAGTCTTATTATACGTTAGGTAATTTTCAAATTGCCAAGAAAAGAACTCATTGGTAAATATTTGTGCATATCCATTCGTAGGTGTACCAATGAAATTGAGAGTTCTTCCTGCATACTCCTGCGTCTTTTGGTGAATGTAATTGACACCAACGGAGGACCTCATTTCCAATCCATCAGCTAAGGTGAAATTGACAAAGACATTACCTAAAACTGTATTGGTTTTTAAGTATTTCAGATATTCTTGCCCCACCTGCACTGGATTTGGCCCGCCTTCCATGCCAGGATAATCCAAATTACTTGCCCATGAACCATCATCATACTTCACCGGAATGATTGGAATAGCTTCGATCATATTTCTACCAACCCAAGAATCATGAATTAGTCTTTCATTCTGCTGATTATATCCTAGACTCCCTCCTACTTTAAACCACTTCTTGTAATTGGTATCAAAAACAAATCTTGCAGAATATCGATCGAGAGAGGATTCTTTCATAATCCCCTCTTCACCTGTATATCCTAAAAAGGCACCAAAACTCCCAGCTTCGCTTCCACCAGTGAAAGACAACTGATGATTTTGGGAAAAAGCGGATTGAGTTACTTCATCCTGCCAATCTGTATCATATAGAGGATTTCCTTCGGCATCAAATAGTAGAGGATTAGTTCTTTTTAGCGCGGGATCCTTGTATTTTCCATTGGCCCACCCAACAGCATCGTATTTCTCCGCATTTTGAAAGGCTACATCTTCAATCATTAAAAATTCTTCGGAATTAAGCACTCCCACTTTCTTTGCGATTTTCCCTACACCATAATAAGAATCATATCCTATTTTCACCCCAGAAGTACTGCCTCTTTTGGTAGTAACCAATACTACACCATTGGCACCTCTTGACCCATAAATAGCCGTAGCAGATGCATCTTTGAGGACTTCTACGGATTGAATATCATTCGAATTGATGTAATCAATGGGACTGGAATTGTCGCTCAATGAAGTAGAAACTAGGATAACCCCATCTACAACATAAAGAGGGCTATTGTCAAGACTCACTGAGGTATTACCTCTAATTCTAATCTGCGTTTTCCCTCCTGGTTTTCCTGAGTTTTGAGACACATTTGCACCGGCAATTTTCCCGGAAAGTGCTTGGGGTAAAGACGAGGTTGGACGCTCTTGAAGTTTTTCACCTGAAGCAGAACCAACAGCTCCAGTCAAATCACTTTTTTTCTGGCTACCATATCCAATTACTACTATTTCATCAAGTTCTGATTCATCTATCTTCATCGTTACATCAATGATGTTGCTAGAACCTATAGTCTTTTCAATAGATGAATATCCAATGAAGGAAAACACCAGAGTAGCTCCTTCAGGAACTGATAATGAATATTTCCCATCAATATCAGCGGCAGTGCCATTGGCAGTGCCCTTCTGGATTATGGTAACGCCGGGCATTATTTCACCTGACGTATCAATTATTTTTCCGCTAATCACTTTGTTTTGTGCCTGTAGGCCAAAAACTGTTAACAGCATGAAAAACGTAAGCAGGGTAAAGTGCTTTTTCATAGGGTTAAATTTTGGGTTGAATTACTAAACAGATACAGCCTGAATCGAATATATCTTTTGTAAAAGGTATTATTATCCAATCAAGCTACTGTCCTGTATATGAATAAATTACAAGACACACCTGTGCACAACAGTTTAGAGATAATAATTCTGAACTGAGATATAATCTTTGAGCTAAAAAATTTTAGGAAGTATGTATCATTAAACAATATAATCCACAAACCAAGATCTGATTAATCTCTATGAATTTTATGCGGTTTATAAAAACTTATAAGAATAGGCTAAGAGTAAACATACCTGTATTACACCTAAACTTATAAACAGATATTATCTATGTCTTAACATATCAAACAATAAATTAACGATACTGGAATTTTCAAATCCGTCATAAAACACTTTCTAAGTGAAGACGGTATACTGCTGTAGTATTTGTTTTTTACTATTACCCTTTTCTGCTTAAGCACATGTAATTTCATGTAAATCGCCTAAAAATTTAAGCTAACCTAGCTAAGACAGCTTAATACCCATCATAGGATCCAGTTTATATCTGATAATTATTTCAACTTTCAACTAAATACAAAAATATAGACCGCGGATTTTTAAGATCTCTTTTATATCTATCCCCTGCCTAACAAATTAGCCGTGATTGGCCTTTTAAAAAGGATTAATCGGGCGCTGATGGAAACTCAAAGCTCCCAAACTATTTGCACTTCCTGTAAGCCAAGGACCTTCGTAGAACTCGTCGGTTCCTGTATAGAATTTACCAGGCAAATACGTGACAAACGGATACGACCCTGCTTTTTCCAATATAAGGATCAACTTATTTCCCTGTGATTTTATACTGCTAATCTTAGCAGAAACAAATGCGCTATCCAGTTCTTTTTTGAAGAAAAATTGATCCTTTAGAAAGTACATTTTTCCGTTGGCTTCCCGCTTTTCTTCTACAGCGATAACTTGATCAAATGTAAGTTCCACTTCATTTTCACTCACATATTTTGCACTCAGCAATTTGGGCGGAGTGATGACGGAAGTAGGCTGCTCTCCATAAAAATCACGAGAAACCAAAGGGAAAATGCGCTCGGCAAATTCCAGATAGCCCTGATAAGAAAAGTGACACCCATCATGACCACTCACTCCCATCGTAGACATAATCTCCACGTTTTCATAGGTATCCGCCAGTTGGGTTTGAATCTCCCGAAGCTCATTATAATATCCTTCCGTTTTTGCTCCACATCCGGGATGCAATTGAAATAGATAGATTTTTTCAACTCCTGTATATACCCGCTCCCAGTCCTTTTTTAAGGTATCAAAATTTGCAGGATAGGACTGATATCCTTCCACCGTATTCGTGTTAGTTTCTCCCTGATGCCAAAAGATAGCTTTCACCTGATCCTTCAATCCTGCTTGGTTAACCCGATAGGCAAGGCGACCGAAACTGGTTTCCAATGAAGGTAGTTCAGGATAAAGCATATTTTCCTCGATGGAAGAGGAACCGCTGCCGCCATTGATAATGCATACAGGTACCTGATGTTTTTCTATGATCAATCTGGCTAGCTCCATTCCCCAAACTCCAACGCCATGAGGATTCTTGATAAACCAACCTCCAACTTCCTTTTCCAGTCCGGGACAATTTCCGGTTGCACTTCCCCAACGCACGTTTTTATCTTCTTCACTATAGGGTTCATAACCTGTTTTGACGCCAAAACTTCTGGCGAATGGACTGCTATAGGTAGACAAAGTACTACTTGGGTGGGAATTGGATTGTCCGGTAATGATGTAAGCATCACCGCAAACCACATTGTCAGCTACCATATACATGCTTTCTTTCTGGCCTTCTAGAGTAAAAAGTTCAAAACGAAACTGATGAAGACCTGCATATATTTTAGAAGTAATCGAAAAAGCTTTATCAATTAGTGGCACTTCTTGAATTTCATGCAGCACGTCGTCCTTATAGACTTTCAGTGTTAGACTGCTCACATCCTCTCCCTTGGTTACTTTCCCTGTATATCGCACCTCAGCACTATCGTTCTGATTTCTTGCATACAGGCGATAGTTTTCCGGAGCCTCAGTAAAAGTCAATTCCTGGCAAAAAGCAGTAGCAATTGCAAGACTGTTAATTAGGAACGCAAATAAAATCAGGTGTTTTCGAAACTTCATTTTTCGGGGTTTTTATGACAACTCACAACTCAATAGTCAGCTCTACTATCTCTTGATTATGGATCACTCCAATAGTCAGTTCTTTTTACCATTTGTTTTTTTGATGATAACCTGCAAATTCTCAAAATCTCTTATCCTAGTTGTTCCATAGGAGACGATCACATCACCTGCCTGAAGTCAGCTTTGCCTGGATTGAAATACACAGGCTATAACAGATCATAAGTCTTGATATGTGCTAATTTCTTCTCTCATTTCATTTCAAAACGTACCAAATAGGCTTCTCCCTTTTTCGAGCGCATAGCTATTCCCCAACCAGGTGTCTCACCAGCCTTGTTTCCATCCTCTAAATCTGGACGGTAAAGTCCCGGAGCTTGGGGAAGATTACTTTTACTGTCCTGCAATACAGAAAATTGAAGTCCGTCAACAGCAAAGATGATAGTGGAACTGATCGATGCTAAGGATGCTACTCCCCCATCTTTCATCCAAATCAGAACTTCATGGCTTTTATCCAATAAAGGGCCATCATGTTTAGTAAAAGGACCTTCAGGATTGTCAGCGAAGGCTACGCTCATTTTCGTGCGGCTCGGCCCTTGTTTACCATCCAAAATGCATCTGCCTTTGTAGTAAAGCCATGTCTTTCCTCCTTTCAGCAATAGGCTTGCATCATCAATTCTGAAGCTATCAAAAGCCGCTGAATCAGCAGATACTTCCAACACAGGCTCAGAATTCATCCGTTCGAAAGGTCCATCAGGACTATCTGACACAGCTAATCCAATAGCAGTAATGTCAGTCGTAGAATTGTTCTCAAACTCCTTATTGGCATTCCCAGGAGTCAGTTTTACACCCGTATAGTAGAGATAGTATTTGCCTTCATGTACCAAAATATTTGGAGTAAAAACTGAATGTCCATCGAATGAATCTTCGTCCCCCAGTCCCAAAGCCATGCTTTGCTCAGTCCAGGTATATCCCTCATCCTCAGAAGTAGCATACCAGATGGTTCCCCAATATCCAGCCGTCACTGGACTATCCATTCGGGTGTACCAGACATAATATTTGTCCCCTACTTTGATCACATCACTATTATCTCGTCTATTGTAAAAGGAATCCTTCCCTATTCCAGTAATATCCTGATAGGTAAACTGAATTCTTGGCTCAGCCGTAGCTAATTCTGACACTTGATTCACTTTAGGTTGGCAAGCGATCGCAGTAATAAAAGCTAAAATAATCCAGACAAAACTTCCTTTCATAGTATAGTATTTTCTAATTAAAAGCTTTAGAAATTTCATCAATCGAAACGCCCAAAATTTGCTTTAATATCCTATCCAAATCCTCTTCATCGCCTTCAAAATGGCATGTCAGTTGGATGTGTGAACCTTCTTGACCAGATTTCAAAGCAAGAGCTGGTGAAGAAGTTTCTAGCTCATAGAATGGCCCCATAGGTTTCTTTCCCGGTTCGGCAGGACCATCGTTATAAGAATTAATCACATCTCCAGTGAATGGAGATGCTTGAATTTCCCACATGGAGTTGACATAGTCTTGGACACCTTGAGGTTGATTGTATTGGAGTATGGTCAAAATACGATTAGTCGCATCGTATGAACCGAGAATGTTTTTTGCGCGGGCAGGTGATAAACCGATTTTGCTTCGTAAAGTACCATCTGCAGAGAAGTACAGCACGCTGTCTTTCAAGATTAGGCGTTCATGTGGGACTTTGCCAAAGTAGTTGTCGTTAACAGGGATTCCCAAATCTGCTTCTGACCCAGGGTGAAAAGGAATGACAATCGTGGTAGATGGTGAGGGATTAAACATTCCCAATAGCCAAATGGACAAAAGTCCGGTCTCCTTCTCCCAGTCTTTCGATCCCATATTTTTAAGTGTGTTAGTCGTTTGATAAGCTACTGTATTGATTCCAGAAATTGATTCAATACCTAATTGCATAAAAACCTGCGCAGGGGATAATACCTCTACTTTCCTTTCAATTTCCAGCTCAAATTGAAAACCTGAGTAGTTGGTTAATGTCGCTTCTTTGGTAAAAACCACACTTGAAGCGCCTTGTTCTTTGATTTCAAATTTCTCCAAATCAATTAAGCGAGGCGTGTACCAATTGTCCAAATTGAAATCATCTCCATTTTTGAAAAACACAGAAAACTGCCCACCTTCTGGTCCTAGCCAAAACCGCTCTTCTCCACCATAAGCATTAAAATGCTCCGAGGTATCTCCTGAGCTAAAAAGTTCTCGATTGATCCAACCGTAGCTTCGCCCATTTTCTCCCAAAGCAGTACTGGTCATCACGCGCCCTTGCAGCGCAGCTGAAACTGCTATTTTTGATTTTCCACTTGGATCCGTAAGCTCTGTCAACTCTACAAATTCCTTCAAAAATGAAACTTCGTCATCGTAGCTGGAATAACCTTTTGAGTCAGAGCTTGCCAATTCCTGATCTGTTGTTTTCTTTTGCCTACACCCTGCCAAAAAGACAACTGCTCCCAGAATTAACAAACTTTTTCTTACGCTACTCCTCACCATGTATTTGCTGTTTTAAGTCTCATTTCCATGCTTATTCTACCGCTCTTATCCACATACAATGTCCCCCGCCCGGAGCCATTTTAGCATGGACTATGTCGCCTTTTTTCACCTCACCAGACCTTACCTGATAGGCCTCGGGATTAGTTTTCCCGTGCGTCTCATCGGTGTCTTCATAGTAGGTGACTTGATATTCCTTTCCTGGCTGAAGGAAATCAAGAGCTATATCCAGTGTACCACCCTGCTGATCATGTACTGACCCAATAAACCAACTATCACCCTGCCTTCTCGCAGTGGTAATGTACTCGCCCATCTTGGCGTCTAGTATCATGCTTTCATCCCATTTGCCTACTGGCTGCTTTTGGATAAACTCAAACAAGTCTGCCTTCTCCAGATACTCTTCAGGAGCATCAGGAATACACACCAAACCACTGTGGATGATCAACGTTCTTGCAGCTTCTGAAACCACGGTGGAAACATAAGAATCAGTGATCTTTGGTCCTTTCTCCCGATCTCCCCGATTGATTCCAGAGAGATCAAAATTCCCATTGTTCATATCCAAAGGACCTTGAATGGCGTTAATCAAAGCCATTTTTATAAAAGTCTCTGGAGTAAATGCCTTTCGTGAATCCTGCTGTGCATGGCAATATTCCTTCGTGATGGCATTCGCATAAGTTCTTTCTATACCCGTAAAAGGCACCGGACTATCATGGAAATCAATGAGGAGTTGGCTCTTCGCACTGGAAGCAATTGCATCTCTGCTAAAGGGAACATTTTGTCCCATAAAGCCATATTTGATTCCCTTCATTCCTAGGGATTTATAATACTCAAACAGCTCCTCATCACCATATTCCCCATGTCTTCTATCGTAATAAAGCATCAACTCCACATCTTTCTCTGCGGCATAATCGATCACTTTCTGAAGATCCAGTTTTTCTGATAATTCAAAATTTGCCGGAGTTACCTTCTTATACCAGGAATCATCTATTAGGAAATACTCTATGCCCATGTCTGCGGCAAAATCAATAAAACGCATATAGCTTTCGGTATTGATTCCATAGGTGAAACCATCCGGAGCAGTATACCCATGAACCCGCCAATCCCACATCGTTTTTCCAGGTTTGATCCAAGAAGGGTCTTCAATTTGATTGGGAGCAGCGAGGTTGAGTGTAACGGTGTTGGTAACCAAGTCACCTATTTGCTCATTTACCAAAATAACTCTCCATGGAGATATTAATTTTTCTTCTGCCACTTGAGCTGTGTTGGAAGAGACAATTGCAGACCTATTTTGATCATAAGATAAGCTTATTACATCAAACGCTGGCGCTGAAAACAGATCAGATTCTAAGATAGACAGGTAGGGCTTTTTGGTCTCCACTACTATAGGCATGCGTAGCTTAGGTGTTTCATCTGACGCTGCCAATTCATTGATTGCCAAAGGTCCAACTGGAGGATTTTCACCTGAAGGAAAATAGAGGGAATCATTGCCATCCAAGTTATATTCACAATACAAGTTAGCCTCAGCGCCAGCTTTAAGTCCCATCAGTTCGTACCTGAAGCCAAGTCCATGATCATACACTCGTGCAATTAATTTAGCCGAAGCTTCTCCCAAAGCTATGTCCAAAGTCAGTTCATTGTAATGGTCGGTGATTTCACTAAACTGGCCCCAGACTGGTTTCCACGTTTCATTTTTCGTGCTGGTAGTCGAACCTTGGATTTTAGATGCAGTGCCGGGTAAGATTGATATTTCAGAGGAATTGACAATTGCTTCCCCATTCCAAAACACTTGATAGTTCACTGCCTCTCCCACTTCTGAAAGTTGCACTTGTAGATTTCCATCAGGAGAACTTACTATGAAAAGGCTTTGTGCATTTGCGACATTGAAAAGCATAAAGAAAAATAAGATTAAGCTCAATTCAATCCTGATCATTTTATACATATTGGCTTCTCTTTCTCTTTTATATTCTCCTCTGATTTAACTAATTCAATTACTCAATTACTCAGGCAATTCAGATTTCCATTGATCCCACAATGCCAAAAGCTGTGTTACTTTCTCTGGATTAGCAGCAGCAAGATCATTGGATTCCGCGCGATCATCTTCAATGTTATAAAGCTCCACTCTCCCGCGTTTTTCATCGGACATTAGCTTCCATTCCCCATCTCGAACTGCTGCCGAAACCCAGCCATTTGGACGGTCAGCTACCGCAAATCTCCATTCCCAGAAAAGTGGTTTTGTTCTATTGAAAGTCTTGTTATCGAAAATTGATATGATGTTTTCTCCATCAGGCTGGTAGTCAGTCGGCAAGTCTTTATGAGCCAAAGCAGCGAATGTAGGAAGTAAGTCTACTGTTGAAAGCACACTTGTACTATCAACTTTGCCAGCATCAACTTTACCTGGCCATCTCACAATAAAAGGAACATTCACTCCTCCTTCGAAAATATCTACTTTTCTACCTCTCAGTCCCCCCGTTGAACCCACGGTCAAAGCTGGCATCGCTATAGCAGGACCATTGTCACTACTGAAAATCACTAGGGTATTTTCATTTAAGCCCAGCTCTTTCAAAGCCTCCATCAATCGTCCAATGTGTCTATCCGCATCCGTCAGCACTCCGAAATAAATTTCCTTATCTGGCTCCATGCCTGCGTAAGGTGCTTTTTGCTCATCCGTTGGCCAAAGCGGCGTATGCGGATCTTTCAGCCAAAGATTCACAAACATTGGTGATCCTTTATCCTTATTTCTCTCAAGAAAATCTATGGTCACATCGACTACAATTCTACTTGAGCTGTGCACCCAGGTGCTGTCATCATCCATGTAGCGCGTAGTAGGCCACAATTGGTCGCCTTTCCATGTCGGCCCATTGCCATTCCAAACACGGGTTTCATCATAGCCATACGCCTTTGGTTCGGGAGCGGATAGATCACCATGAGGTAATCCACCTCCACCCAAGTGCCACTTCCCAAAATGAGCCGTAGTGTATCCGGCATCCTGCATTAATTGAGGCATGTAAACTGGCAGATTTTCGTCTAGCCAGTTAGGCATATTCCGCTTCGCATTAGGTTCATTCCCGGCAAAGTGACCGTGTACGCGATGTCTTGCCGGAAAATGCCCTGTAATCACAGAACTTCGACTTGGAGAACATACACCACTGGTCACATGAAACTGTGTGAATTTGGTTCCTTGTTCGGCCAATTTGTCAAGGTTCGGAGTCTTTACTTCAGTAGCTCCGTATGCGCCCAAATCTCCATAACCCCAATCATCCGCGAAGATGAAAATGATATTTGGACGATCATCTGTCGCTACCGTGCTTTCTTCAGTTTTTGGAGCTTGGCAAGAAAATCCTAGGAAGAGCAATCCTCCTACGAGAGCTTTTGGAAGGCTCGAAAATTGAGGAAAAGTGAAAGGCGGTAGAAAGGAGTTTTTCATGATGCTAAATTCTTCTTTAGATTCTAAAAGTTTGTGAAGCCATGTTCAAGGACTACTCTAAAATTGATAATGGTGTGAACCTGATTTCTTTTAGGCTTGCGCTTTTGATATCGCCCTCTTTAACTTCTACCGAGACCGTATGTTTTCCGGCTTTCTCAAACTTAAGTAGCCCAATTTCATAGTAATGATACACGTGCGATGCATTTTGCTCATTTTGTACCAAATCACCTTCAGAGTTAGTCACTCGCCAAACCAATCTGCTGTCTCCGGCATAATTTAAGTCCACCTGATAATAGCCCGGCTCCAACACATCCACTTCCCAGGTTACTTTTCCACCTTCGGTAAAATCCTGAGCTTGGGAAATATGCTTCCATTCTCCAAATTTCTCCATCCATCTCTTTTCCTTTACCGTAGCTCCATCGCCAGAAGCAAAGGCGGCTGACAATTCAGTAGAATAATATGGATCTATGCTTAGGGATTGATCCACAGAAAGCTCTCCTTCTACTTCAATTTCAATTACAGAAATCAGTTTGTCAGGTCTATTTGCTGGAAGTGTAATGGAAGTCCAAGTTTCATTATTTACGGTTTTAACAGCCTGCAATTTCCCATCCACCCAAAGACCGGCTGATTTGATTTTATTCTTCAAACCTGGCAAAACAATTTGCCCATCTGCAGGCCAATCGTAAATAGCTAGGTTCAGTTTTCCATTGGTTACTGTAGCATCTCCCCAAGGAAGTTCACGTCCCCATGGAGATGGTTCAGCTGCATAGATCAATTGGGGATAAGTTTCTATCCATTCTCCAGCACCTCGAAGGCTACTTTGAGCTTCTTCAGGTATAGTACCATCTGGCTTGGGCCCGACATTGAGCATGTAAGTTCCACCACGTGCAACAGTAGAAATCGCTGATTTCAGAATGCGCTTAGGGCTTTTCCAATTTTCATCATACCATGCGTACCCCCAAGAATCATTGGTTACATCCACTGTTTCCCAGAGACCGGGAACATTTTTCACCGGAATATTCATATCACCCAGAGAAAGATAATCTCCCAGATTATGACCTGCACGGCCGGAAATCATGGCATTTGGCTGATTTTTCCTCACCACATTCACCAATTCCTCCACATATTTCTTTTCCATATTGCCTGGCGTATCAAACCAAACCATGGCAATATCCCCGTACTGAGTTGTGATCTCTTCTACTTGAGGCAAGCACTTCTCTCTGAAATAGTAATCGAATCCTACCTCTTCACCTTTTTCATTGACTTTGGGCCCGCCATTTCCTCCCGGAAAAGTCCAGTCCTGATTATGTGAATAGTAAAAGCCAAAGCCAAGACCTAATTCCTTGCAGGCCTGAGCCAATTCCTTCATAGGGTCACGGGCAAAAGGGGTAGCTTTTACAATATTAAAATCATTGCTTTTGGAGTCGTACATCGCAAATCCGTCGTGGTGTTTGCTTGTGACAACGATGTATTTCATGCCGGCATCTTTGGCGAGTTGGGCGATAGCCTTTGCATCAAAATTTACCGGATTGAAGTTTTTGGCTTCTGCCATGTACTCGTCCACAGGAATGCCGGCCCGCCGAGGATTCATGATCCACTCACTGATACCATAATAGGTTGTATCATTCCACTTGTTGGCAATATTGGAATAGAGACCCCAATGGATAAACATGGAATAATTGCCATCATCAAACAAAGCAGCCATATCACCTTTATCCGTGCGAGTAACCATTTTTTGAGCACCCCACATTTCGTCCATGCTTTCGGATTTCTTATCCTGGGCCGCGAGGTTCAAAGCTGCAGTGAAGCTGAGGACAGTCAGCCCGTATTTTAGAATATTCATGTATTTTCTGTTATCTGAACTAACTACTAATACTTATTAATCTTGCCCATAGGCACCCAATCAAATGAAGCCATTATTAAATCATAAATTGTCCTGTTGTATAGGGTTATATGAAGCATAATGCTTGAAATAAACTTAAAGCAAGCAGGTATTAATCAAGGTTAAGATTTTTGTAAACCTGCTTAACACGTGCTTTAAATTCCTCATCATCAAAATTGCTGATATAGGTCTTAGGCAATTCGTTGTCTCCTTTAGCCTCTTTCAGTAGTTCATCACATCTCTTTCTGAACATTTCCAAAAGCTTTTGCGAATCTGCTTCATTTGCTAGATTATGCACTTCGTTAGGATCATTTTTCAAATCGTAAAGCTCTTCGTAAATAGGCTCCTCACCCAAGATTGGTGAGATCAGGGAAAGGATATGATGCTGATCTTTATCCTTGCTGAAGTACCGAATGTATTTCCAATCCTTCGTCCGAACTGCCTCGGTGCGTGGGTAGTTTTGCTCCATGAACATGTTTTCACTAAAAAAATCTGTTCTCCATGCTACGTCCTTATTCTCGATCAGAGGCTTTAAACTTTTTCCCTGCATTTCCTCAGGAATCTCCACTCCTGCCATATCAAGCAAAGTTGGACCAAGGTCAATATTAAGACTCAACTCATCCACTACTTGCTGCTGATCCAAGCCCGGAGCATAGATGACCAAAGGAACTTTCAAATCCACATCGTAGAGCAAGGTCTTTCCTCCAAGTCCAAATTCTCCATGTAGAATGCCATGATCAGAGGTAAAGACTATGATGGTATTATCGAGAACTCCCTGCGCTTCCAATTCCTGGATTATATTTCCCACCACCTGATCCATTCCCGTAACAGTCTCCAGGGTTCTTATCTGATTTTCATTTAGTGATTCTTTCGACTTCACCCAATCGTAACTCGGTAGATATTCTCCGCTGTACACGTTGATAGGAAGCTTCGGTGTTTGGATGGAATCAAAAGCAATATAATTAGTAGGTAGAATCAATTGATCCAGTTGATCTCTATAGCCAGTGCGATAAAGTGCCGGATCACTCGGCAATTGCTTCATGCTGTTGGTGCTGTTGCTATGAGGAACATTAAAGTTGATTAGCAAGCAGAAAGGCTGATCTTCAGGACGGGTTCTGAGGAAACTTTTGGAGGTCTCCATGGCCTCATCCACACTCAAAAACTCATCTATTGCTTCCTGAATAATATCGATCTGATTATCCGCTTTGGCATCACTGAAAATTTCATGGACATTCTTAGGGTAAAAACTAAGATGTCCATGACCTGCCCTCCAATAATCAAAAGACTCCTCCATTACTCCACTTGCGTAGCCTACACCTTTTTCGGTTTTCCCTATTGGCGTGTGGTTTTTCCCTACCCAACCAGTATAGTAGCCACTTTTACGAAGAAGCATGGGATAAGTATTGCCCCAAGCCTCTTCGGTCATCACGGAATTTGACCCAAAGGTGACTCCATGTTTTCGCTCATACATTCCCGTAAGGATGGAAGTTCTGCTGGGTGTGCAAATTGCTGATGTCACAAAGGCATTGCTGAATAATGTTCCTTCCGCTGCCAGTTTATCCAAATTCGGAGTTTGAACAATATCATTCGCACCCATTGCCCCGAGGTAATCCCAGCGCATATCATCGGCTAAAACCACCACGATATTGGGTCTTTTTGTTTCCTGTGCGGCTACTTTTTGGGTTAAAAAAAGTAGGGATCCAAATACCAAAGGGATCAGAAAAGCAGTTCTATTGTTTCTAGAATTATTCATATTTTCTGGAATCTAACTTTTTGCTTGAAATCGATTTAAAAGCATTGTTTCTATGAAGCACCATTTAAGAAGACAAAGGCACTATCACATAAACAGCTGCCCTACAGTCCTTTTCAACACTTTAAGTATTAATTCAATTGTGTATCGGCTGTTCTACCACTAAGGGCATTAAAGCATCCCAAAATAAGCTAAACTCTAGATTTTAGGCCACTTCAGTCACCCGTCTTCGGACTTCTGTCCTTTAGAGCAAAGGAATTATGGCTACTGGGATTATTGCGGATAACCACCTAATTAATATGGCAACATGAATTATTTCAACTTTT
This sequence comes from Algoriphagus ratkowskyi, assembly GCF_002150505.1. Classification (GTDB taxonomy): domain Bacteria; phylum Bacteroidota; class Bacteroidia; order Cytophagales; family Cyclobacteriaceae; genus Algoriphagus; species Algoriphagus ratkowskyi. The sequence goes on along the minus strand of NZ_MSSV01000017.1, from coordinate 93,878 downwards.
CTATATAGATGTAATAAGCCGGATATACGCGCTTGTCTGCATCAATCAGCTGAGCCTCCATGTCATATTTTCCTGCAGAGATTTGTCCTGTAAACGTCACCTCTTCCTGGTCTTTCTGGATACTTTCAGATTTCTCCAGATTCGCTACATATAGGTAGGCTTCTTTAAAATCATCCTTTACACTTGCCGGCTTATCGTTTTCCAGTTCTATGGTTTTCTTTTGGGAAGGGAAAGTCGCATTGATACCTAAGCCGCTTTCTCTAGGAAATCTTCGAAGTGTAATAGCATATTCCCCATCCTCAACAAATTCGATTTTCCATCGTCCTGTCACTTGTGAGGCAGTAATAGCCCCATTCTGGTGCCATGAACTTTCATGTTTTCCGGTTAGCATATCGTGAGCTGAAATACGGCTTGGATTCTCTTTGCCCGATCCAACTTTGATGTAGGCATATCGCTCATTTGGACCTTCGCCCATGATGGATTCCCACCATTTTTCGTAGCCTACTGCCAATTTATCTGCCTCCAATGGATGCTCGGCGATGACATTTTTGGACTGAATTTTATCATTTTCCATGTCATACAGCTCGCTGCCATTGACTAATCTCCAACGATCGTCCATTACTGAGTAATCCTTGTATTTGTTCAGGTTCTGTAGTCGCTGAGTATCCACATAGAGGATTCTATTCGGCCAAGGCGTAGCGCTGTTTGTAAGCAAAGGCTTTAGGCTAGTTCCATCTAGAGGTTTTACCGGATTGAAATCTAATCCAAGCAAATCCACAAACGTAGGCAACAAGTCATAATGAGCGACCAGCTTGTCAATGTCGTTACCTCCTGTCAGCTGTCCGTCAGGCCAGCGAATAAATAAAGGGACACGATGACCACCTTCATAGATACTCCCTTTTGCCCCTCTCAAACCTCCATCATACACCTTATTCCCACCTGCTGTCCCATTGTCTGTAGTGAATATCAAGATGGTGTTATCAGTTAAATTCAGCTCATCCAACTTCTGCTGAAGTAGTTTGAAGTTGTCATCAATATTGGAAATCATCCCGTAAAATCTTTTGAATTTATCAGGTAGTTCTTCTTCACTTAAGTCCTTGTACAAATTGTAGTATTCCTCAGGTACATTGAGTGGGCCATGTGGAGCATTGGTAGCTATATAGGCGAAAAATGGCTTGTCTTTGTTTTCTTCTATAAAATCCATCGCCTCTGAGAAAAACACATCTGTACAATAGCCTTCGTATTTCTCCAGCTCTCCATTGTGCCAATAGGTATCATCGAAGTAATCATTGTCCCAGTAATCAGGGCCTTGGGTGATTCCACCACCGCCATGACGAACTACCTCATGAAACCCCCTATCTTCCGGACGAAATGGATAATTATCACCCAAATGCCACTTGCCAAACATACCATTGGTGTAGCCATTTTGAGCAAAAATCTGCGGTAGGATCACTTCATCTTCAAACAACAAAGAGCGTCCGCTGATCGTATGAAAAACATTGAGTCTGTTGGTATATCTACCAGTCATGATAGCACCTCTGGAAGGTGCACACGTGGTAGAAACATGGTAATTGGTAAATCTTACAGCATCCTCATGAAAAGCATCAAGGCTGGGGGTTTTAATAATCTTATTACCCATCGACCCCAAGTCACCCATCCCCTGATCATCTGTGATCACAAAAATGACGTTGGGTTTTTGTTGAGCAAAAATTTCACTCTGAATCGTCATAGCCAATCCGATTAGGATGACTAGAGGTCTAAAAAGGTTTTTCATTTGGTTTTATTTTGGGTTAATTATTAATTGCCTTCATATCACGTCCGCAATCGATTACTAAGCTACCAAATGATGATTAACAACAAATAGAATTACCTGTTTTAACATGTACACACCTGTGCACAAAAACCTATTTCTCGCGTAGAGTGGATTAATTTCATAGAAGATGAATACTTAAAATACTCCCATAATTTTGATAAAAACTCCATACCAGCATCTCCAAATTACATTAATTTCTTTGATAGATTAGCCAGAATTAGTTGTTTAAAGTGATAAATCCACCATCTATCGGAAAATCAGTTCCAGTAACAAAAGATGCTTCATCCGAGCATAAATAGAGTACCAATGCGCCTATTTCAGCAGGCTTCCCCATACGACCAATAGGCTGTGTACTGGAGAGGGCCTGGAACATTTCCTTCTCATTTCCGGGATAATTTTTTTCCAAAAACCCATCTACAAAAGGGGTATGAACCCGCGCCGGTGAGATGCTGTTGCAGCGAATATTATTTGATAAAAAGTCTCTTGCCACAGACAAGGTCATCGCATGAATAGCGCCCTTACTCATTGAGTAGGCAAATCGATCTGAAATACCCACATGCGCAGCTACTGAAGATACATTGATAATCGTCCCACCTTTGGATTTCATCAGATTCACTCCTTCTCTTAGGCAATGGTAGGCACCTTTCACATTGATATTGTAAATCCTGTCCATGTCCTCAGGGGTAGTATTGCTCACATTTCCTATGTGTGCAATTCCTGCATTATTGATTAAAATATCTATTGCACTATTGTCCATCGCCTGTTTGACACTTTTCTCATCAGAAACATCGCATTTCACAGCCTTAGCATCTCCTCCGGCATTAGTGATTTCCAGCGCAACGGCCTCTGCATTGTCCATATTGAGATCAAAAATGGAAACTTCAGCTCCGTTGGTTGCTAGTGCTATGGAAATAGCTCTGCCTATTCCACTTCCGCCACCGGTGACGATGGCACGTTTTCCACTTAAATTAAATAGTTTATTCATAGTAACACTCCCCTTTTCCATGGTATAAAATCGTTTTGTTCAAGCTTCATTGCTTTGGTTTCTTGCCCATTGGCTACCGCAATGATTTTTTCTAAAAATTCCTCTCCGGCTTGTTCTGTGGTTACTTCCTCAAGAGTAATCGCCCGCATCCAGATCGATCAAATCTGGTTACGCCACAACCTCCGTGATGGTAAAGGAATTTGATTCCCTCTATATTTTCGAAAACCTTTTTCTCGGAAGCCAGGGATTTAAATGTGGAATCGGAGGAGATTTTAGTCCGGACATATTCCTCGTATTTATTGGGTTTGTAATAGCCCAAGCCTTTGGACAAAGCTTCCTCAATTACTTTTAGATTGCTATTTTCACAAAAAACCAATGGAACAAAAAGCCAATAATTAGCTGTCCCAATTTTTCCATCCTGTCTGTGATATTCTAAAAAAGTTCTGTCTTGCCAATGCGCTACATTTGGCACCTGCCAAGTATCTGCAGCTTCATGGATCGTCTCCTCATCGGCAAAATGAGTAATGTTCTCTATATTAATAATCTCACCAGCCTTCAGGTCCCAATTTGCCTTTCCTACAGGCACCCCATACCGGATGATTATCTCTCCCTTCTTTAGATCAGTTGTTAAAAATTTGTGCTTTTGTTTTACTGCCTTGGGAAGATTGATGCTTAACTCTTCGTAAGAAATAATACCTGGGTCAAGGTCGACAAGAGCCACGAGTACATTGTCTGCATTATCAATTTTCAGCAACCTATTTTTATGCATTTTTGGGTCTAGTTGATAAAATACTATGCTTGCATATTAGCAGTATTTGATCTTGATTTCGACCTCAAATAAAAATAGTTGCTATGCACAGGTGTGCATATTATATTACTCCCATGGGAAAGTATGTCACTATTACCGAAATAGCCAAACAACTGAATTTATCGCATTCTACGGTTTCCCGTGCGCTAAGCAATCACGCTCGCATCAGCGAAAAGACACGGGCATTGGTACAAAACCTTGCTGACGAATTGGGATATCAAGCGAACTCTAATGCCCATAATTTGAGTAAGGGAAAAAGTCAGATCATTGCTGTAATAGTACCTCAGCTTTCGCTCCACTTTTTCTCAAAAGTTATAGAGGGTATACAAAAAATCCTGAAAGAAACCGATTACTCACTTCTCCTTTTCAGTACTGATGAGTCTATAGAGCAAGAAATTAAGGCTACCCAAACTTGTCTCAAGCATCGCGTTGACGGGGTTTTGGTTGCTATTTCCCGAGAAACTAAGACATTTGACCATTTTAAACAGCTACTAAAACATGAGGTTCCTATTGTGTTTTTTGACCGGGTGGCGAATTTTCTCCCAGTTCCTAAAGTAATTACTAATGATTATCAAGCCTCTTTCGATGCTACTGCTCATTTATTAAAAACTGGCTGCAAATATATTGCGCACATCACTGGAAGTATAAATCTAAACAACAGCAATAATAGGCTCTATGGGTACTTGGATGCTCTTAACTTCCATGAAATAAAGGTGAGAGAGTCCATGGTTCATTACTATGAATTTGAGCTTTCTTCAATAGATAAATTCCTAAAAAAAACATTGAAAAAACACCCCAAGCTTGATGGTCTATTTGTGTTCAATGACTACGTAGCCCACTATGCTGTGAATGTACTACATAATATGGGCAAGAGGGTTCCTGATGATATTTCTGTAATTGGTTTTTCTGATGAACCAGTGGCAACTTACATGAGCCCAAAACTTTCCACAGTACAACAAGTAGCTGCAAAAATGGGAGAACTCACCGCCCAAAAAATCATCTCAATCTTAAATAAGAACGAACCAATGGTTTCTGAAAAAATTATTATCAACCCAGAACTTATATTAAGAGAAACCACTAAAAACATCTCTTTTTAATTTGATAATGAGCTTTAGTTTTGTTTGGATACCGATGCGCTACTTATCCCTTTGATTTGTAGATGTCAAAACTGCCACAGATGATTTATAAGGCTAAAATTACTGCCATTCATTGAACTGATTAACTCATAAATGGAACCTGGAGAGGATGTGGGTTTGCTTTGGAAATGAGATAAGGAAACAGCACGAAAGTGAATATCATTGTCATACAACTAATCCAAACCTCTGATAACTTTTCCAACTTTTTTCAAAAATTTAAAAGATTCTGGAGGCCCGTCTTAATACATTTCTAGATTTATGGAATGTGGGTTATTATTATCTTGTGCGCAGGTGAATAACTCCTACAGGGTGGACTAAAATGCAATTAACTACCCATCAATCAAGTCAAACCTCGGGATGATTTATGGATTCAAAACCGCTCTGGTCCACACAATTGGTTTACTAAAACTACTGCTTCAATAGGTATAGAAAACATTGGTTGACATTCTAGGCAATCATGGTTAGTTTTAATAAACAAAATAAATTCGAGAGCCATGAAAATCATTTTTCCAACAGATCCAGTTATCAGTGCTATTATTCCAAGTGACTACCCCATCCCTCCCATAGGAGAAGAATTCTATATCCGCTTCGAAACATTTATTAAAGATCCGGAGGATTTAAAAAAAGTGAAGGACTTATTGAAAAAAGAAGACCTAACTATTGAGAAAGTCGAAGACAATAAAATCTATCTTTATCAAGGTCAAAAAGCTGACTTACAAGGAACCATTGAAAGCGATGAATACATGCCTTCTATTGTACAATATTGGCAAAAGCATCCGGAAACCAAACCTGATGGGTTTTGAATTTACGATGGTATTTGATCTGACTTATTGAAGTCCCCTTGATTAACAACAATGCCCCCAACAAGTGTCTAGCTATTTGGGGGCACATCATCACAACTTCGTATTCATCATACATTGACAAGAAACTATCTAACTGTAAAAACTTATACACTACAGCTTTTTTTTCCCACACTTAGTGCCGTAAGTGGGTGTGATTTTATTCTTTATCTCCTTATTTACTTCTAATGTGAAAGTGGAAATCAATCTGGATTTGGCGATGCAGTCATAAGTAGTTCTTTATTCGACCAAAACACCGCCTTCCAAAAGATTAATTGGGGCGTAGGTACTGAATTTTCACTACCTACAGCTACCAGAAACTTATTAGAATCTGGAAAGTATAAACATGGTTATTGACCCACCTATTCCGTATGGATAAGTAAATAATTCAGACTGGGGTTTTAGGGTCCAGTAAACACTTTTATTTCCCGCAGGAAAAATGTTAAAAGTTTAAGGATTCATGGCTTGTTAAATCCTCTATAGCTAAGAATATAACCCTGAAAATCAAAGTGACGAAATCGATATAAAAGCTGTCTTAACACTCCCGATATCTTCGAGTATATCAGTCCATGCGAAGTAAAGCTTGTCGTCCAATTTCTCCATTTGTGGAAAACCACTCTTTCTTACAGGATCCATTTCGGTCACAAGTACAGGCGTATACATTTTACCTGAACTCTCTACTTTCATAGCTTTGAGATAATTTTTTCCATTCTCAGTATCTACCCAACTTACTACTGCCATGTTGCTCTCTAGAATAGCCACATCCACCCTACCTAAGGTTTCCAGTCCACTAACTTGAATAGGTTCTCCAAAATTCTCTCCACCATCAGTAGAAAAGGCCACATTCACGACTGGTTTATTATTTACTCCAGTAAACCATGTAACCACAAGGGAATTGCCTTTTGCATCTGCTTTCGGTCCGTTAACAGGACATCCATTAATTTTCCAGCCATCTTCATGGATAATTTTGGGTGTGGTCCATTGCCCATTTACGTATCGCGTGATGGCGATATCTCTCACCTCTTCATCAGAGCGATCTCTGTAAATCACAATTGGACCATTGTCTGTGATGGCTGCAGTAGTTTGGCAACAGTCGCAGGTTTTGGCATCTAGCTGACTCTCATTGGATATTGTACCATCAGAACTCACGGTAGCAGCCCTTATTGACATTGAGCCTCCATGAGAATCGTGTCCATGATTCATAGAAGCACCTGATCCTCTTCCGTCTAACCAGGCTACAAAAAATGAATCCTCTTGATAAGGCAATACCGAAACAAAACCATGTTCTGTTTTGGTAGAATCGTTGTGCAATTGAAGTCCATTTCTCCATTGCGTAACACCTTTAGGTAGTAGGTTCAACTTCACATCGTAAGAAAATGTCTCCTTGGAGGATTTCTCCAGAAAATGCGTCAGAAGATTCCCGTTATTCTCAGTAATCGAAGGAAAATCTGCCCAATTGACAAACCAATCTGTCCCTTCCACAATTACCTTTGGCGGGACCCAATTAGATCCTTCCAGTCGAGAATATTTCAGCTGAGCGGTAGAGTCATTCACCATTTTCACCCATGACATCATTAGACCTTCAATCCCAGAGAATAAGTAAGGAAGTGAAGTTTCCTCTCCATCTGGAAAAGGAATACTTGTAAGTGTATCTGCCTTGTCCTGCTTGCATGAAACTGCTAGCACTAACATGAGCAGCGCGACTACTTTTGTAATATTTTCCATTTAGGGTAGGCTGATAAGTTGAGTAATAGTTTCCTCTGAATCCCAATTCATTTTACCTGAAATTTCTCTTACTTTTTCACCTTTTTCATTAAAAACGAATGTAGCAGGAAGAGCATATATTTTCAGGTCGGAAAGCGCACCATCATATCTTAAGAATTCCAGATCAAAATTCGACTTCTTTTCGTAAGCTTTAATTGTCTCTGCCGATTCTTCGGAGACCAATAAAAGCTGGAAGTTTTCCTTTTCCAGAAGTGGTCTGACACGCTCCAATTCAGGCATTTCTTCTATACAGGGTTTGCACCACGTAGCCCAAAAATGCAATAAAACCCTCTTGCCTTCAAAATCTGACAATTGAATAGAATTGCCATTTAAATCATTGAAGTGTATGTTGTTCAGTTGAAGGCTGTCAGAGGATATCGTTTGATCCGACTTTTCTGTAGCCGAAGAGTCGCTCTGTTTGCATCCTATGAGGCCTGACATCAGGAAAACAAGTAATACTACAAGGTTTAACCTGCCTTTTCTAAATAATGCTACGAAGTGATACAATTTCAAATTTGGTTAGGATGATTCACGAATATATAAAAAAAGCTTACAAGGAATAATGCAAAAATTTAATCTATAGCTGTTACGCTGATAGAACTACTTACATCAATTGTTAGTTCTTGGACACAATACTCACCCCCTCTTATTAAAATCCTCCACCACTGTACCTAGTTTCTGATAAGCCTTATATTTTTTATCATAAAATTCCTTGTTCGAAAAATTCGGTTCGTAAACCTGATCAAATCCAGGCGCCATAGCTTTGCTCGCTTCCTCCATAGTTGGGAATTCTCCACATGCAACGGCTGCATATATGGCAGCTCCCAATGCTGGTGTTTGGGTAGAAGCTGTGATTTTGATGGATCGATCAAGGATATCTGCCATAATTTGCATCACCAATTTGGACTTATTAGCTACACCGCCTATGGCGATTACTTCTTCGATTTGCAGCCCTTCTTCTTCAAAGCGATCAATTATTCTTCTTGACCCAAAGCATAGAGATTCAACCAAACTTCTAAATATATGTGCAGGAGTGGTCCCCATGTTTAAGCCGATAATTGCACCTTCCAATGACTCATCTGCATCGGGAGAACGACGACCATTTATCCAGTCTAGTGATACTACCTTGCTTTCTACAACAGACAGGTTTGACGCATCTTCAGATAACTGAAAAATCATTTTATCCCTAAATTCTTGAATCAGAGCATTCTTGGATTCCAAATCAAGTATCTCACTACTATTCAACAAGCTGATAGATGGCGCTAATATCAAGCTGACAAACCATGCTAAGACATCTCCAAATCCAGCCTGCCCAGCCTCTAAACCATGGAATCCAGGCAAGATAGAGCCCTCCACTTGGCCACAAATCCCTTTTACTAGAGTTTTTCCTAAAGATTCGTCCGAGGCGACTAGCATATCACAGGTTGATGTCCCCACTACTTTTACCAGCGTATTTTCTTTGATCCCTGCACCCACTGCACCTGCGTGAGCATCTATTGTTCCCACCGCAATTACTGTTTTCTCAGATAGTCCCAGGCTCTTTGCCCATTCTTTGCTGATAGTCCCGGCAGGTTCATTGGAGGTAAATGTTTTTACATACAGATTTTCACGCAGTGCCGGAAGAGACTGATCTAAGATAGATAGAAAGTGTGCTGGAGGAAGTCCATCCCAGTCCTGATGCCATAAAGCCTTATGACCTGCAGCACATCTACTTCTTTTTAGACTTAGGGGGTCAATTCCTGTCAAAATTCCTGTGATGTAATCGCAATGCTCTACCCAGGAGAACGCCGCTGCTGCTACTGCTTTATCTTTTCTATGGACCGACAGGATTTTTGACCAGAACCATTCTGAAGAATAAATCCCACCAGAATACTTAGTGAAATCTTCCCCAGCCCATGTTCTAGCCAATTCCGTTATTTCCGCAGCTTCTTTGATCGCTGTATGATCCTTCCATAGAATCATCATAGCATTGGGATTCTCCTCAAATCCTGCAGTCATAGCGAGAGATTCACCTTTTACATTGACTGGCATCGGAGAGGATCCAGTTGTATCCACACAGATCCCCTTTATCTGATCCGTATTGATCTTGGAACTAATTACTACTTCAGAGAGAGTAACCCTTAAACCTTCCAAGTGATCTAATGGATGCTGTCTGAATTGATTCTTTTGTGGATCACAATACTGCCCTTTGGCCCATCTTGGATAAGTATAAACTGAATTCCCTACCACTTCTCCATTCGCACAATTCACCAAAATTGCCCGTACGGAATCTGTTCCATAATCTAAACCGATCACATAACTCATAATTCAACGTTTGTTTTTTGTTTGGAAAAGAGATAAGTCAAAAGGAAACCTATAATAAATATTGTGAGCGTTCCCATGACTATGGTCAGGTTGGTATGCAGCGTATTTTGAAATCCTTCCAAACTGGTTCCACTCAATAGAACTGGTGAAAGACTCATCCATCCTATCACTACCACGCCACAGAGGACACCTATTGCAGCTGCTTTACTAGTAGCTTTTTTCACCACAAAACCCAATAAAAACAAGCCAAGAATCCCACCGCTGAAAATCGATGAAAGCGCCCACCATGCCTCCAAAGCACTGGTCACTCCATTGAAAGCTAATGCTACAAGTATGGCTAGTCCTCCCATCACAGAAGAACTAATCCACAAAACTCGCATGGATTGCTTTTCTGTTGGATCTTTGTGAATGTATTTTCTATAATGATCCGACAGAAACACGGTTGCTGAACTGTTGATACTCGTGGAAACCGTGCTCATTCCTGCAGCAAAAATAGAAGCAATCAAAATCCCCGTCACGCCGCTAGGAAGTCCAGATACTATAAAGTACGGAAATACCTTATCTGCATTCTCCGCCAAGTGCAAGTCTGAAGGCAATAAGTCTGGGTAAGCTTGGTAATAGGAAAAAAGCGCTGTTCCGATAAAGAAAAATAACAAAGAAACGGGCACATAGAGTAAACTTCCCAGCCAAGTGGATTTCACAGCTTCTTTCTCCGTTTTAGCAGAGATGTAGCGCTGAATGTAGCTTTGGTCAATCCCAAAATTCTGTAAATTGATGAATAGCCCGTAAATTAAAATCATCCAAAAAGTAGATTCAACAAAGTTGAACTTGAAACTTCCCAGACTGAACTTGTCAGCCTCCGCAGCAATGGTGATCACTTCTCCAGGACCATTTGGCATGGAAAACAAAATCACCAGCAGACAAAGTACCGCACCAGCTATCAGTACTATACCTTGGATCGCATCTGTCCAGATCACTGCTTCTATACCGCCCAGCATGGCATATACCATCACAGATATACCTGTGCAAATGATAATCATCGGTATGCTCCAGCCAAATAGCGCATTCATAGGTAAGGCCAATAAATACATAATAGCGCCCATTCTTGCCAACTGGGTCAGCATATAACAGATGGATGCATAGATCCTTGCCCAAGAACCGAAGCGTGTCTCTAAGTAATAATAGGCAGATTCACTTTTAAGATTTCTATAAAGTGGGACAAAATACTTCACCGCTATCCAAGCTGCAAAAGGGATGGATAAGCTAAATACAAATCCATTCCAATTGGATAAGTAAGCATTTCCTGGCAGTGCCAAAAAACTGATGCTACTTACAAACGTTGCGAAGATTGACATACCTATCGCCCAACTTGGAAGTCGTCCACCACCCGTTGTGTATTCTAATGCTGTTCTTTTCCGGAAGGAGAATGAAATCCCGAACAGCACTATTGCAGCCATGTAAACAAGAAAAACTATTAAATCTATAATTGGCAAATCCATACTTGGCTTTGTTTGATTTGATGAAATTAAAATTGGGAAATTAACGCATTTGCACTTGTCCCCGAAATTTATGGCTTAAGTTCAAATACCGCATTTCCCATTTTGGTGACTACTCAGATTAAGAAGCTTATAATTGCTCTAAAAGCTCACTGGAATTGTCTAATCAGTGGGTCGCTTTGTGTAGCTATATTTGAAACTATTATAATTGATTCTCCTTCAATAGCGCGTCAATCTTTTCCACTCTTGATCTCAATTCCTCAACATCTCCGGAGGAAAAAGGATACAAAGGTGGCGCAAACACCGCCTGACAAAGACCAGCAAAGGACATTGCAGTCTTTAGCCCTTTCATATAGCTGGATTTGAAACCTCCTACCTGATAGATGTTTCTACTGATTTCCATTACACAATACTGGTATTTTTTGATTTTCTCAAAATCCCTGTTAGCGGCTGCTTCATACAATGCGACATAGAGCTGCGGGTAAAGATTAGCACCTCCAGCTACTCCCCCATGGCTTCCCATCAACACCGTTTCTGCCATCATTTCTTCTGGCCCTACCATCAACATAAAATCTTCATGATCCCGGAAGGCATGGCAGAGTGACTGAAAGTAAACGCCATGCGCAGAGCTATCCTTCAGCCCAATAATTCGCTCATGAGCAGAAAGTTTGATAACCGTATCCAGCTCTATCGTGAGTTTGGTATGCGAGGGCATATTATATAGATACATAGGAATAGTAATCGCATCTGCTAATTGCTCATAGTAGGCACACATCTCCTGCTGATCTATATTCATGTAAAATGGTGGCGCTACAACAAGCGCGTAAGCACCAGCTTCAGCAGCATAGGCTCCCAGTTTAATGCTTTCCTCAAGGGAAACATCCGCAATTCCTACCAAGACCGGAACTCGTCCAGCCACTCGATTACACGTCTCAAAAATTAATTCTCTGCGGACGTCATAGCTCAACCCGGTGAACTCACCGGTGGTACCCAGAATAAAAATCCCGTGAACTCCTCCAGAAATTAAGTGCTCAATGAGCTTTGCCGTACTTTCAGTGTCAAGTGATCCATCCTGATTTAATGGAGTGATCATTGGTGGCACAATACCTTTTAAAGGTGAATTTTTTTTCGAAAAAGAAGACATAAGATTAGTTTAATTGCTTTGAAAGATCAAGAGTAAATATTTGGTAGAAAGCTTCGCCATCTTGGTTAAGCTTTCTGTTATATGCGATAGTAAGACCGGTATTTGACCAGTTTATATTACTGAGGGAAGTACTGGAATATGCAGGTGCGGGCAAGACCAAAGTTCTTTTGCCATCAATCACAGCTGTTACATAGATAGCTTCTTCAGCCCCATAGGCTAGATATTTTCCATCCGCGCTCAGTCCGAAAGCAGTATCTGCAGAAAAGTCATTTGACGTGACAGCTTTGATTTCGGATCCTGAGGCAGAAACGGAATAAATTTGTATGATCCCAGCATCATCTTTTTGGTAGAAGTATAGTGAACTACCATCTGGAGAACTCCGCATCCATTGCCTCGGGCCTTGTACGCCTGGGTTTTTATTATCTGTTGTGTAAGTCAGTCTTCGCTGAATTACACCTTCAGGGAAAGAAGGCAAAGCAGTCTTAGTCCCTGCATTCACCGAACTCATAAGATTTGAAATATCCTCGGGAATGTCTGCTATAAAGACCTCTGCTACTTTCTCCCCAGATACAGAAAGCACATCTCCCACGAAAGCCATGGCCCGCTTTTGAATCGTTCCATCAAGCTTGGTATATCCAGCATTTCCAACCCAGCATTCTTCATAAGCTTTGCTGATTTCATCTGACCCTGATTTGGGCGCACTATGAACTTCTGCAAGTAAAACAGCGAAGCCGCTTCCGTCAAAATTCTCTTCATTGTTTTCACCTGAAATATCTACTTTTTCGTTCAGCAGAAATGCACCTACGGTTCTTAAGTCCTGAACTTCAGGATTAGATAATGATTCCTCTGCCAGAACAGCATCATTATAGGTGAAGCTTAACATCTGGCCATCTGCGCTGTAAGAATAGGCATGAGAACCACCACGCAAAGCTCCTTTAGTATAGGGAGCCAGCACGTCTCTTGCCTCTACTCTTTCGAATTGATTGTCTTTTTCAAGATCCACCTTCATTGCAATCCTTCTTGTAAATCCATAAGGAATACTCTCAGATGCGCTATTCAGACCATTGATAAATACAATTTCTTTCTTGGACGGGTGAAATGAGACAGCTCCTGAGCCTGGTCCAAAAACAGATTGATTAGGTATTTCATACACCGTTTCCACGCGTTTAGATGCGATATGAACAAGCTGAATACTACCATTTTCGCCAATTTTTGAATCATCATTTCTGTTATCAAAAACTAAACTTTTGTCATCCGGTGAGAATGCCTGTCGTTGATTTAAAAAATGTCCAGCAGCTGCTGTTGTGATCTGTACTTCTTTACCTATTTCAAGCATATTTTTAGAATCACTTTCGGAATTCGAAGGTTTAGATTTACAATTTGTAAAAGAGAAAACAAGTCCGACTATCAGCACTCTATAAAAACCTATACATACAAATCTTGCAATACAGACCCTTTGAGCTTTTAATAGTCGAACTAGCGTATAAGTTGATTTAATCACCTAACGAAGTGATAAAAGTGTCCATCTTCTGCGCCTACTAAAACTTCCCACTCACCATTTTTGTCCCAATCGACAACCGTTGGGCTAGTAGTATGTCCAGCCAATATGCGTTCAGAAAGAGGTCCTTTCCAACTGAATATCACCTTATCTGATTCTTGACTGATATTTTCAAACAGCGTAACATTCACACTGTTTACTAGCAGATCTAAGTCTCCATCATTATCCCAATCCACAAATGAGATTTTTCTTCTACCAGAGCCTCCAGCTTCAGCATTGTTCAGACGAAGCTGTCCTGCCTCATCATTTTCTGCTTTGTCTCGGTTAGTATAGACAGAAGCTTTGTCTCCATAAAAAATTCTTTCGCCAGGTAGTATAGCTTGTTCACCATTTTCATTGATTCCTTTATAAAAGGCCAGATATCCTTCAAAATCCAGCATGACCAAATCCATCACGCCGTCCTTGTCCCAATCCACCGCCACAGGAGTTGTCCTCCACTGCGTCACCAATTCATCCTCAGCAGATTTCCACCAATTCCAAGCAGGATTTGTGGCTTTTTCATCACCTCGCAAAACCTTTATTGGCTGAGGCGCTTCTAATCCTGAGCCTGTGTTTTTAATCCACTCGATTTTTCCCCAGATTGAGTTAAAAATAATATCCTGATTCCCATCGCCATCCCAATCGGCAACAGAAAGCGTGGTGTAACCCCATTTGGCTTCAGCCGGTCCTTGTATTGAGCCATTATCATCAGCTTGAATTCGAATCACTTCTCCTCCTGCTTCCAAAAGCTTTGGCTCTTCCCATACTGGATTTTCTCCTCCTCCAATATTCTCTATAAAAGCAAAGTATCCTGCCGAGTTGCCCGTGATAATATCTTCATCACCGTCATTATCCCAATCTACGCTTACTGGAGTAGCTAGAGCTCCAAACTTTAGGTTATCGGATTGTTGACGAAAATACTTTGCTGATTCAAACTGAGGAATATTATTAGAAAGGGTACCAGTGTTTCTTATTAAAGCAACTCTTCCATCTTCATCTCCTACGACCAAATCTATATGACCATCCTTATCCCAGTCAACTGCCACCGGAATAATCATCTCCAGATCCATTTTAATCAGTCCATCATCATTTTTTAGAAAAACCCCTTCTTTGTAAAAAGGCTTCTGTCTCGTGCCTGTATTTTCGAAATAAGTCATACGATCCAAAAACTCTCCGCAGATCAGATCCAAGTCACCGTCGCCATCAAAATCAGCAAAATTCGGAGATGGGGCTCCATATACATCGAGCATTTTTCCACCAGCTTCTATCCTGCCTTTATTCACGTATTTCCCATCCACATTTTCCAGTAAGAACACAAAACCATGTAGAGGACCATTGACCCAAACGCCTTTATCATTAAACGCATTATCCCAGCCATAATCTGCCCAATCATCTATTCCTACAACGACATCCAAGTCTCCATCACCGTCATAATCTACCATTTTCCATTGGTTGAAACGAACCTTCTCAAAGCCTTTCTTCAATTCCTCTGCATCAAAAAGCACCTGTTCACTACTGGCCAGCTTAGTCTTGAAATCAACCAGCTCTACTCCTGGAATAGTAACTTTCACCCCTTCATCGATATGCGAAATCTGCACATTCTTGATCGCATCCCCTATTCGAACGGGAGGCGCAAAATCAGGGAAATCTTCGCCAGTGGTATTCTCAAAAAAGTAAAGTCCATTAAATGGTTTGTCTGGACAGGAAACTAACATATCCATATCCCCATCCCCATCGTAATCCATAGGTAGCGGCCAAGCCCAAAGGCCTACCCCCAAAAATGAACTGGTGTTTGGATTGTTATATTTTACGATTTCAAAATCCTTAGTCACTTCTTGTGCATGAGAATTGTAAAGTAATGCTACACTTAAAATAAGCGTAAAGAAATGCTTTAGAAATGAATTTGACTTGGAAAACAAATGCATAGTAAGTTGCCTTTGGAAATATTAGGTTTAGATTTTTTGCGTATCGTTTATTTCCAATCTTCAGGATCAAAAATTGTTGCTGCTATATATCTGTAGGGCTTTACTTCTTCATGATTAGCATTATTCCAATAGTATATCATTACCAACTTCCCGTCCTCTCGTTGGATCATGCGGGGATATCCTACATCTCTATTGGCTCCATCTTCACTTCTCAGAATAATTTCATCTCCCCAAGATTGACCATTATCCGCACTAAAGCGGACATGAACTCTTGAGCCAAATTCGCTTCTGTGAATATAGCCAAGTGCTAATCTGCCATCTTTCAATTTGACTAATGCTGGAGGAGAACCACCTCTTCCCGTATCTGAAGCAGGATCTACCAATCTATTCCAGGAATTCCCATTGTCTTTAGAAATATAACTTGAAATCAAATTCTGGCCATTTTCGTAGCGTGTTCTGATGGTGGTGAGCCAGGTATTTTCTGATAACTTTATTGAAGAGGGCATAATATCAAACCCTCCATGTTCAGCCGTAATCCAAGA
The DNA here is from genome assembly GCF_002150505.1 of Algoriphagus ratkowskyi. Taxonomy (GTDB): domain Bacteria; phylum Bacteroidota; class Bacteroidia; order Cytophagales; family Cyclobacteriaceae; genus Algoriphagus; species Algoriphagus ratkowskyi. Next base: position 77,585 of record NZ_MSSV01000017.1, on the reverse strand, counting down.
AACCAAATCCCAATTAAGCCCTCCGTCTTTGGTTCTTACAAATGCAACCCTACCTTCTTTTGAATTAGACTTTGCGGTAGTCACAAACGCACTAAGCACTTGCTTTCCTTCCACATGATAGTCCGTTCTATTAGCTAGCCCTGGAGTTCCCATGTTTGGGAATACATATGGGCCTTCCCAAAGCTTCCCTTTGTCTTTAGAATAATAAAAGTGGCTTGGACCATCGTGATTATTATGTCTTAAAAAGGTGAGCAAGAAATCCTTAGAGGTAAAATCTGGCATAGGCACTTTCAGAACTGTTGGTTTCTTAGCTTTATTTGGGGCAATATTATTATCATGTCCCCAAGCTATCTGTCCCAAAGAGTAAGCATCTTTAATCTCCCAAGTTTCCCCTCCATCCAAACTTCTTGCATATTGATTTTCAGCAGATTTGGGATCGTAGGTATGTAATCCAGGCTGAGTCTGTTTGTAAGGTGCTTGTACAAAACCCACCAAAATCTCATCTCCCCAACCCCAAATCCCGTGATTTGCAGGCCATCCAGCATATTCTCCGTCCTCTTGGAAGACTATTTTATGTTCTATAAATTTATCTTTTTGTTGGGCTATTGCAGGTGAAATCACGCCTGAAATACAGAACGTAGCTAACGCTAATAATCGATTGTAATATCTCATTCTTAGAATTTTAAAGTATAAACTTTTATAATTTACTTGGTTCAACTACCGCATACTTGACCGATCTCCTGTTGTAGGTATAGGTGATATGAACTAGCCCGTCTGAACCTTGAATTATTGCTGGATAAGCATAGCCATCTTCAATAGGAACATTTTCCAAAGTCATTACTGGTTTCCAATTTTTTCCATTTTCTGAAATAGCTAGATTGAGTATATTTCTTCCTTTTGGCTCATTCCCTTTTTTGGTTGAATGGTTGTAAATCAATAACTGGCGTCCATCCGTTAGTGTAACTGCGTCAGTGCCGGAATTAGGGTTTGGAAGATCTAAGGCAGTCATTTCTCCCCAAGTTTTTCCTTCATCATCAGACCAAATCTGAGAAAGCACATCTTGCTTCGTTCTTGAAATCGCTTGAATTTTCCCATCAGAATAAACCAAAATACTTGGCTGGATAGCATCGAATTTCACCCCATCATGGACAGGACCAATTATTTCCCAAGTGTCCCCTCCATCATCACTGATTTCAAAATAAACCATCCAGTCTTGCTCTCTACCATTGATGTAATACTCAACACTTGTGGGACTGATAATCCTCCCAGAAGCTAGCTGTACAGGTTTGTTTTTTACAGGACCTAAAATATGTCCAATAGCTGGATGCTCACCGAGTTTTTTAGGTGCAGACCAGGTTTTTCCATTGTCTTCCGAAGTCATTAGCATTCCCCACCAGGTATCAGGAGATGGCCCAACTTTGTAGAAGAGCATCAACGGCTTTCCTTCAGGCTGAAATAGAACAGGGTTCCAAGTTGCATATCGAATGGAGTCATTTTCCACCCCATTGACTATTTCTTCAGGCCAAGACCATACTCCATTTTCTAAGCGAGATATTCTGATTCCTACATCTGGATTATTTTCGTGCGTTCCCCCAAAAAAGGCTGATACATATCCTTCAGGAGTTTCTATAAGTGTGGAAGCATGTACTTCCGTAGTCGGCCTGTTGTCAAGTTCATAGATCAATCCAGACGATATCAAAGCACCTTCTCCAGGCTTAGCCGTAGGTGGTAAATAATATTTCCCTGTAATATCGTTCGAAGCCTGCTTTTGTGCTGACGCTACCACAGGAACGAGTATAATGATCAAGCAAACAAATGAAATGCGCATATTTAATTTCATAATTTATGAGTTTTAATAACCTGAGTTTTGCTGTAATTCTTTACCAAAGTTTGCGTCTATAGCTACTTGTGGAATAGGCCATAATTGATTGTAATCTTGAATTGTATTGCGAGAGCTCTCCAAAAGACCATATTTCCTAACCCTTTCTACCAGCTTTCCCATACGGATTAGCGTGCGTCTTCTTGGCTCTTCAAAAAGTAATTCTCTTGCTCTTTCATCAAGTATAAAATCGATGGATACTTCTGAAGATGTGATCAACCTAGCATTCGAACGAGCTCTTAATGCATTCAAATCCGCTGCAGCTTTGTCAAGATTACCACTTCTAAAATAAGCTTCGGCTCTAAGAAGATAGGTTTCTGCTAATCTATATACATAGACATCTTTAGAAGTTCGACCCGAGGTATTATTTGCATTCCATGGTTCTCCTTCTATTTTCCTTGGATAAGAATACAAACTGCGAAGTGTATCTTCAGCAGAGCTACTTTTAGGTATTAACTTTCCGAAAAATGTAGATTGTGGATTATTAAAATAAAAATCACGACGCATATTATATTGTGAATTTCTGATGTCATTTTTATCATTCCAGATTTCATAGAGGGAATAAATTGTACCCCTCACTCTTCCAACTCCTCTTCCCATTTCGTTAGAGGGAATATTAGGAATTCCATTGGGATCAGAAATTTTAACATAAAATGGACCTATATTTCTTACAGCAGCATTTCCGTCACGTGTACCTCCACCACCAGCAGTGAAACTTTCAAATTGCCAAACATATATTGATTCCAAATTCCCAGAATTCCTATTAAAATTCCCATCCTTGAATAAGTCAGAAAACACATCACCAGGTTGTCCTTGACTTTTTCCAAATCGAGATGTCATTAGTTTATAATCTCCTGATTCAATTACCCTTGAAGCACTTTCAATTGCCTTATCAAATTGACCCAAGCTTATATATAGCTCTGTAAGTAAATGATCGGCTGCTCCTTTACTAATTCTACCAGGAGTAGTTTTTCCTGCTGTTGGAAGCCATTTTGAAGCAAATTCTAAGTCATTTTTGGCAAATTCATATACCTTTTGACGCTCTTGTCTTTCATAGTCATACTTCGGCACATTGAGAATAGTGTCTACAATAGGCACTCCACCATAAAGATTGGCTAAGAAATTATGTGCATAGGCTCTATAAAATTTTGCTTCTGCAATCACTGCGTTTTTCTGCTCTGTATTCGCCCAAATTCCCTTATTCTCATCCTTGTTCGCATGAACTATTACGGTATTTGCCTGTGGTAGCATAGTACCATAGGCCCAGTTCCAATTCCTATTCACCTCAGGAGTCACAGAAGTTAAATAAGAGATCCAATTCCTATAGGTAAAATATTCTGCTCCAGCATCTTCCCCTACATCTGTCCCTGGAAAATTTGTGATGAAAAAGGTATTATCATCTTGAGCGTATTCTTCTCTTGCGGCCCAGGATAATCCAGTCATATACGTTTGGAATCCAGCCACAGAAACTAAGGTATTATCTGCACTTAAGGATGATAGAGGTTCTTCATACAAGAAGTCGTCGTTGCAGGAAAACATCATAGCAAGGAAGCACATTCCAAAAGCCTTTTTTCCAATATTATTTCTTTTAAATATTTTCATTTGTTTAGTCATTAAGGATTAAGATTGACCGGATTAGAATGACACATTCAACCCTACTAAAAATGTTTTAGGCATTGGATAAAGATTATCGCTACCCTGCTCGCTCGTGTACGCTCCACCATTCTCAGGATCTGTACCCATCCAATCTGTGATAGTTCCCAAATTCTTTCCTGTCATATAGACTTTTAAACCTTTCAACTTAAACTTGTCAAGCATCGGTTGACTGAGATCATATGAAAACGTCACTTCTCTTAGTCGGATAAAATCTCTACTATCATACCAGTTAGTTTGCAGAGGATTAGAATAAATCAATGAAGGTCTGCTATTAGATTGATTCTCCGGTGTCCACCAGCCTGCATCGAGTTGCCCTAAACTCCTTCCCGGCACTAGCGGATTTATCAAATTAAAGGGAGCAATCCATCCTTGCATTGCATTAACAAAAATAGAAAGCGAGAAATTGTTGTAGCTAAAGTTATTTCTAAGTCCAAATTGATATTTAGGAATATTTCCAGAACCTACCACCGTTCGATCATCAGTATTGATTATTCCATCGCCATTTAGATCTTGTACTCTTACAAAACCAGGTTTAGATCCAGCAGGAATATCATCGTCACCTAATTGATAAATCCCATCAAAAGCGTAGTCATAATAGGAATTAATCGGCTTACCGATAAACCAACCATTTGCGATGTTGTCATCTTCTTTCCCATCTCTATCCAAATCAGTTTTGAATAGATGAACAATTTCGTTTTTATTATGAGAGAATGTGAAATCAGTACTCCATTGAAATTGAGCTTTTCGGATATTATCAGTAGATAATGACACTTCAATACCTTTGTTATTTACTTCTCCCACATTGGTGAGAATGCTTGTGTATCCATTCATCACCGGAATATTCCTTCTCACTAATAAATTTTCTGTATCACTAGAATAAAATTCTATTGTCCCGGCTATTCTTCTTTGAAATAACTCGAAATCCATCGCAAAATTTGCCGTTTTTGTAGTTTCCCACGTAAGGTCATCATTTCCTAGAGTAGCAGTAACAACTCCCAAACTGCTGCTTCCCCCATCACCGTATACATATCTTCTAGTAGAAGATAATGTTAAAGATTGATAGGGTTCAATTGCTTGATTTCCCACAGCTCCATAGGAGGCTCTGAGCTTTAACATATCTAAGAAGCCAAGATTCTGCATGAAAGCCTCATCAGTCATGATCCACGCCAAAGAACCGGAAGGGAATGTTGCGTATTTATTGTTTACAGAGAACACAGAACTTCCATCTTTTCGGGCGGTCAGCGTTAATAAATAGCGATTTTTAAATTGGTAATTCATTCTCGCCATATATGAAACCATATCTACTGCGTATGCCGAAGAATTTATACGCTGTATCTCTCCAAGGCCCAGATTATTGTACCCTAGAACATCTACATTAAACTGCTCACCTGAAGCAATAGTGGACTCTGCTTCTACATGATTTCTACCAAAAAGTAAGGTGACATCAAAATTATGTTCCTCTCCAATACTCTTATTGTAGGTTACAATATTTTCTAATACCCAGTTGTATTGTCTTTCATTTAACTTAGTCGCTGAGGTACTGTTAAATGAAACATTCTTATCCTGATGCATAAAATTATACTCATGGTTCCATTGGAAACTAGGAGAAAAATTAACACGATAAGAAAGTCCATCTAGGAATGGGGCATCGACTTGTGCAAAGAAATTACTAAATAGGTTCTCTCTTATTTCCTCATTATCCGAAAGCAAAGAAGTTCTCATTGGGTTTCCGGCCGCCTGCTCATCCGGAACTGGGTATTGAGTGGGAGAACCATCTTCATAATACATAGTCCCATACGGACTTATTCTGTAGGCATCCCGAAGGTTTGCACTTACACCAGAAAGATCTCTATGTGAAAACATGGTATTAGTACCAATCTGAAGCCAAGGTTTTATAGTGCTGGTGATGTTAGCTCGAAATGTGCTTCTCTTTTGATTATCATTATAAATCAATCCTTTATCATCACTCAAGGAAGTCGAAATAAAATAGTTTGTAGCTTTTGTTCTACCAGAAATATTCAGATCTATAGCGCTAGTCCTACCTTGCTGGGAAATCTCTTTCCATGGATCAATAGATTTACCATTCTGTAAGTTTTCAGCTTCAGTTGTAGAAATATACTTCGAAATATTATTTGGATCCGATTCTAAACCCGATTGTGCTCTCCAATCTAGTCTTCTTTGTATATAGCGATCCGGACTAAGCAACTTCAGTTCTGAAGCCCACTCAGAAATTCCAGTGTAGGTATTTATACTAATAGAAGGAGTCTCAGTAGTTCCTCCTTTGGATGTAATCAATATTACTCCGTTGGCGGCTCTTGACCCATATATTGCAGTCGAGCTAGCATCTTTTAAAATCTCCATGGATTTAATATCCCTTGGGCTAATATCGTTTAGATTCCCGCTGAAAATTATACCATCTAATACTATAAGTGGGCTATTGGAACCACTAAGAGAGTTTTGGCCTCTTATTAGAATATTCCCCACTTGACCCGGCCTACCTGTATCAGTAAATTGAACTCCTGGAACGCCAACCATTGCTTCTGTTACTGATATATCATCACTGTTTCGAGACAAATCAGCAGAGGCTATCGAACCAGTAATATTCCTTTTGACTTGAGTGCCATAACCTACTACGACTACTTCATCCAAGCCGGCAATATCCTCTTGCATCACTAAATTAATTTCAGACCTGTTCCCAACTACTTCCTCTATAGACTCAAATCCTATCATAGAAAACACCAGAATACCTCCTGATTCAGAAATACTAATCGAGTATTTCCCATCTATATCGGTAACCGCTCCAGTAGAGGTTCCCTTTAACAAAATGTTTACTCCCGGCAGACCCATTTGGTCAGTGCTGGTGGTCACCGTGCCTGTCACAACACGCTGTTGAGCATAAGAAGAATTCGTTATGGCCATCACTACAAAGAGCAGTAGCAGCAAAATTGAACACCTCTTGAAATAAGGTAGTTTTAGGTTCATTATGTTTTGGGTTATAGGGTTAATTATTTTACTTAAGAGCTCCGCAAACGAAGGTTTTAATCCCTAAAGAATTAAAAACTGTGGCTTTTATCTTTGCTGCTTCTACTGCCATTTCTTTGGAGTTAGCATAGATTACTTGAATATGATTGGCCTTATGTCTAGCCATCATCTGATTCTTAGAAATTCCCGGCAGCACCGCATGCATAATAGGCCAAGCTGGAGTTGTATTTTCCCACCTTCTTTGAGTTTCTTCTTCGGGCAAAGAAACCACCTCACCTATACCTATATCACAGCAAAGAGCATCACTTTCCACATAGATTCTGCTCCAAACTATATTGCCTGGCTTACTCAGCCCTTTTAGACTTCCTCCGCCTTTCTTGAAATACATAGGAGGCTGCCTTTCACTACTAGCTCCAGCATATCCGCCGACAAAATGTGCTGGAGGTGCTGCTCCTGATATCAAAAACACCCACACAAATTCAGGCTCGCCACTGATAAGGTATTCCTCTCCCCATCGAATATCATGAAGGGTAGTTTCTGGAGCTTGGCCTAACTCTTGCCACAGTTGCGTGGTGATCAGCGCATCAATTCCTGCACATTCGTCCACTTCATTGAAATGGGGTATAAGTGTTTTGGGATAAAGTTCTTTCCCTTCAGTATCAAAAACAGGAGGCCTATCCATGTTATTCAATAGGCCTTCTGCCAAATCACTGGCAGCCGCCAAATCCTTAAGACCCTGCTGGTATTGAATTCCAATCGTATCACAGCCAAATTGATCTGAAATTCTGACCGCAGCGATATACATTTTACACTGATCAAGGGTTTGCTCTTTTGTAAGTTCTGTTACTGGATTGGAGCCCCAGTTGAATGTCATCCCTTTAGCTATCAACCAGTCCAATATTTGCTGAGCTTCTGAATCAGCTATATTGAGCATCTCCGCATAAAGTGCCGATTGACTTAAGCGCTCCTTAAAAATCCCTAGCTTGTTCAATAGTTTATCAGGAACGATCGCATTGAACATTCCCATGCATCCCTCATCAAACACACCCATTATGGCTTTTCGATGATGAAAATCATAAGCAAACTTCTCAGCTCGCTTTCTTTGAGATTCGGAAATCTGCAATGATTCAAAACTGCTCACATGTGAATCATCCTGTGTAATCGTACCAGTATTCAGCCATTCTGACAATTTTTCTTTAAAAAATTCATCCTGAAAATCCTTGCTCCAAAGTGTGCTGTATGCTACTTCTGCTTTGGTAAGAGAGCCATTCAGATTCAGCATACCTACAAGACCAGAAGACATCCCTTCCCAATTAGCTAAAGTTAAAATTGGTCCTTTGTGAGACATCAATCCAGGAAGTACATGGTGTGTGTACTGCCAAACACTCTCTGCAACTATGATTGGAGCATTTGGATCAAGCGTCCTGAAGACTTCCATTCCCATCTTCTGGGAATCTATAAATCCATGCTGTTTTACTGAATCAAAGGTATGTCCACGGAGAATCTCGAAGCCAAATTCCTTGAGTGTAGTTTCAAGCTGTTGCTCCATTTTTTCTTGGAACTTCCAGCCTACCTGATTGGCATCTAATCGCAAATCTCCACTGGAAACTACTAGTATTTTTTTTGGCTCGTGCATCTGTTTAAGCTGATTTAGTTAAATGAACTCAACAAATATGGGCTTAATTAAAAGCGACTCATTATTACATTTTGCCATTAAGTTATACTATCTTATCATTGTTTATCCTAAAAATGGATAATGAGAACGATTGCATCAAAAAACGGATTTTAAATCATATAATATTGAGACGACTTAGCAAACTATACTGAATCAAACCTTTATTATAATTGCCAAAAAACCAATGAAACCACATTTCCATAAGGTCCCAATAACACATGAGAATTCATTTAGTATCAGGCATGATAAAAAACCAAATTTTGGTACACTTTGGCATTTTCATCCGGAGCTCGAGCTCCATTACATAGTGAAAGGACAGGGCACTCAATATATAGGAGATACAGTAAGTAGTTTTTCGGACGGTGATCTTATTTTACTAGGTGAGAACTTGCCCCATACGTGGAGATGTTCTGAGCAGTATTTTCAGGGAAATGAAGAAGTGACAGTAGAAGCTTTTGTCCTGCATTTTTCACCCACTTGTTTTGGCAAAGACTTTATGGACCTTCCTGAAACAATTGCCATCACTTCCTTATATGAGAGAGCCAAAAAAGGAATGATTATCTATGGAGAGACTAAAGAAAAACTTACAGCGATCTTGCATGAAACAGTTAAGGCTGGACAGTTAGAGCGGATAATAAACTTATTGAGAATTCTCCAAATTCTAGGCACGAGTTCAGAGTATAAGACCATTTCACCTGGTTATGCAAACAGTCACCTAGCAAATATTTCAGAGATGCAGCGAATGGAAAAAATCTATACCTATGTCCTTGCCCACTACCGAGAGGACATCAGCTTAGAGAAAATTGCAGGTATTGCAAATCTCAGTGTCTCCAGTTTTTGCAGGTATTTTAAAAAGATGACTAATAAAACTTTCTTTGAGTTTCTGATCGAAATTAGGATTTCAAATGTGTGTCGTGCCCTGGTCGAAGATAAATTACCTATAGAAGTTATCTGCTATGAGTGTGGGTTCAATAACGTTTCCAATTTCTACAGGCATTTCAACAAAGTCACAGGAATGACACCATTTAATTACAAGAAGCAATATTTGATTTGATGATTCTTACGGCTACTTACTTTTTGTATTTGTTATTTAAAATCCAATATTCTATTAAAAAGCCCCCAAATGCTTCATCTGGGGGCAAAAATTAAACTCTTTAGATTTTGGCAGGAACTTCAAATCCCGGTCTATACTCACGACTCAGCATGGCATCTGCTTCAGGGTCATTGACAAATTTTTCCGTTTTCGGATCAAAGTCTAACACTCGACCTAGCCGGTAAGCAATGTTGCCCAAGTGAGCTAAGCCTGAAGAAAGGTGCGCAGTTTCTACCGGGCCGTTAAGAATAGACTTATCATGCTTACGAACGGCCTCTATAAAGTTGGCAAAGTGACCGTCAGTACCTCCCGCTCCTCTGTCCATTCCTGAAGCAGCAGCCCCACCATCGTCTCCAGATATCCCAGGCGTTCGGTCATTGCCCAAATACGTCTTAAACTTATCATAGCCATCTACTACTAGATAGCCTTTATCACCATAGAAAATATTACCCACCGTAGCTCCATCCTCAGCATTAGTATACCATGGCCGAACTTCAAACTGGATGATTTTTCCTTCATCAGGATAATTGTAAATAGACGTTAATACCTCAGGAGTCTCCTTACTGTCTTTCCAAAGATATTTCCCTCCCATCGAAGTAATTTTGGTAGGAAAACCTACGTCCAAACCCCACATGCATAGATCTGTCTCATGGATTCCTTGGTTCCCCACATCACCATTGCCATAGTCAAAATGCCAATGCCAATTATAATGTACCAGATCATGAGTAAATGGCGCTTTAGGAGCTGGTCCCGTCCAAAGATCGTAATCCAGTCCGGCGGGAACAGCTGAAGGTCCTTTGACACCGATATCTCCACGCATTCTAAACACCAACCCTCGAGACATATAAACTCGACCAATATACCCGTCTCTCATCAATTGTATTGCCTGTTGCACCGCTGGTGAACTTCGAAGCTGAACTCCATGCTGCACGATACGATCGTATTTTTCTGCAGCTTCTATCATTCTTCGCCCTTCAGAGATATTGTGCGAACCTGGCTTTTCCACATAGACATCTTTGCCTGCCTGGCAAGCCCAGATTGTGGCCAAAGCGTGCCAGTGATTTGGCGTAGCAAGACTTACAACATCTATATCTTTATTATCAAATACTTTTCTCAGATCCTGCTCAAGCGCTACTTCTTTCCCATATTTCTCCTTAAACGTTTTTTGCCCCGCTGTCAGCAAATTCATATCTGGATCACATAGAGTTGTTACCTGCACATCCTTCTGAGCCATAAAGCTCTCAATATGACTTTTGCCTCTCCCGTTTATTCCCAAGACAGCGGCGTTGATCCTGTCATTTGCTCCAAAAGCTGAAGCCGGAATAAATGTGGGCAGCACCAAAGCAGCCGAACTGGCAATAGCCGTCTTTTTGATAAAAGTTCTTCTTGATGATTCTTTAAGCATAGTATAAGGTTTTTAGGTTTGTGTTTTTTGATCTAATATTTAATTCGCTCTGAATTCAATCTGCAACATACGCTCAAATCAGAAAGTGAACCTTGATAGCTTCTTTGGTATTCAGTAGAAACAGTTCATGAAAATGAATAAAATAATGGATGAAACATATCATTAATTATAAAAATTTACTTAATGACCAATTTTCACTCTGTGAACTTCTATTTTTAGCACTCATATGAATACAAAAATGTAAACAAATCCAAAATGATTAATATAGAGCGTATTGACCATGTACTGATCACCATCCCTCTAAATACCCGAGCTGATGCCAGACGGTTTTACACAGAAAAATTAGCTTTCTCAGAAATCCTTGGAATGCACCCTAGAGGTGCTATTTGGATCCAACTTGGAGACATTGAACTGCATATTCTCGAAGAAGATGGACATCAAAACGCTTCTGGCAGACATCCCGCTTTGGTGGTAAAAGACTTAGAGGCCGCCAAAGAATTCCTACAAAAAGAAAACATTGATATCCAATACTCATCAAAGATTGTAGGTCGAGACCGCTGCTTCTTCAGAGACCCTTGGGGAAACAGATTTGAATTGATTGAATTCATTTAGTAGAGAAAAGTAGCATGCTTAATTCTTCTCCTGCATTGCTAACTACCCTACTTTTCACCAGAAAATTGATCACCTACACTCCCCTAGTTTTCGGCTTATCAAGCAACAGAAAAATATACGTACAATAAACATCCGCTAAATGAAATATCAGCGGCTGAATAAAGTAATTGTCCTTGTAGCCTGACCTACAGGCATTATTTATGAAAGTGACTTTCAGACGAACAATTGAGATTGACACATGAACACTTATTAACAGGAATTGGTAATTTTCCTCAAATCTAAATCGATTGGGTTTTGCTGAAACGATCAATTTCCTAACTGGATTTTAGTGGTACATTACATTTCAACTACTAGGAATTCTTGCGCATATACATATAACAATGTTTAAAAAGCTATTTTTCACATTAAACTATTTATTATTATTTTTAACAACAATAAATAATAAGACACACTTTTAAACCAATAGAGACTAACTACTTTTTATAAGTGAACATGAAGTATAAAACAAATTTTTCCACTTTAGATTGCTGCTTAAATATTTTGCATTACCAAATGTAATAGAAATTAATAATCACATTTAATTCAGATTCATAAAAAAAACACAAAAGTAATAAAACTATATTAATTAACACGATATTTAGGTTTTTAAATATAAATAATATACCTTGTCTTTTTCAGGAATTACAAGAGTTCAATCAATAAAAATAGATTGAATTTAGGTTTCAATATCTATCAACAATCTCGTTGATAATAAAACTCCTCAGAGCTGCATCACTCAGCTATTTTCAAATATTTAATCATTATAAATTGTCTGTATAAACTATTATACAGGTGAGAAAATTTATTGTTATACCATGAATAAAAAACGCGTTGGAATTATTGGAGCTGGGCCTAGTGGACTTGCGCAATTGAGAGCATTTGAAGCTGCAAAAAACGAAGGGCATGATGGGCCAGAAGTAGTTTGCTTTGAGAAGCAAAGTAATTGGGGTGAAATGTGGAATTACTCTTGGAGAACGGGAGTAGGCCAATATGGCGAACCTATTCACGGGAGTATGTATAAGTATCTTTGGTCAAATGGCCCAAAAGAATGCTTGGAATTTTCCGATTATTCTTTTGATGAACATTTCAAAAAGCCCATTTCATCCTATCCTCCACGACCAGTTTTATTCGATTACATCCAAGGCCGAATCAAGAAAAATAATGTCAGAGACTACATCCGTTTTGATACGACCGTCAGGTGGGTAAGTTTTGATGAAGAGACTCAAAAATTTACAGTAGTTCTGGACAATTTGAAAATTGACAAAACCTACTCAGAGGAATTTGATTACTTGGTAGTAGCTTCAGGGCATTTTTCCACTCCAAATATGCCATATTTCAAAGGAATAGAACATTTCCCTGGACAAGTGATGCATGCACATGACTTCCGTGGAGCAGATCAGTTCAAAGATCTTAACCTGCTAATCGTGGGAAGTAGCTACTCAGCAGAGGACATCGGGGTTCAATGCTATAAACACGGAGCCAAATCTGTCACCCTCAGTTACAGGAGCAGTCCTATTGGAGTCGCGTGGCCAGAAGGCATCAAGGAAGTTCCCTTGCTTACTCATTTTGAAAACGACACCGCATTTTTCAAAGACGGAACTAGCGAGAAGTATGATGCTGTAGTCCTTTGTACAGGTTATCAACACAAGTTCCCGTTTCTACCTGATGAAATGCGTTTAAAAACAAAAAACAATTTATATCCAGATCATTTGTATAAAGGGATTTTCTTCAACGAATTGCCAAGGCTAATATACTTAGGTATGCAAGATCAGTATTATACTTTCAATATGTTTGATGCGCAAGCCTGGGTATCAAGAGATTGTATTATGGGGAAGTATGAATTACCCTCAAAAGAAGAGCGTAGATTGGATATCAATAAATGGCTGGCTGAAAATGAAGCCCATACTTCAAATGAAGCACATGTAGATTTTCAAACTGCCTATATTAAGGAATTACTTTCTCTTTCAAACTACCCGAACTTTAATGTAGAAAAAGTTGCAGAGATGTTTAAGGAATGGCTTAAAGACAAAGAGGAAAACATTTTAACATACAGAGATAAATCTTTTAAAAGTGTGGTGACAGGAACGCAAGCAGAGATTCATCACACAGAATGGATGGACGAATTGAACGACACTAAAGAGCGCTACTTATATCAAGAAGAAAGTGAAGAATCCCTAGCAGATAAAGTAAAAGTATCAGCTATTTAATCTCCCTTCTATATATAATTTGAAGTATATATAAAACAACAATTACTCCAATTAGTTAGAAGCAGTTTTTTTCCAGCAATTGCCTTTTATGTTAAAACCATAAATTAACTAATTATAATAGATTGTTTTTATCGGTCCTTATTCTGTTTACATGAAGAAGTATTCCTAAATGCATATAATTGGACTGATAGAACATATTTCTCTATGGGTGTTTTATTCTAATGCCTTTAGAGTAAAAAGTGATTTAGCTTAAAATATTTGCAGCTTTCTTACTTGAAGTACTGTAAATAGATGCAATAACCAGCGCTATTCCCACAGGGAGAAAAATGGTGAAGATCAAGATTACTTCATGGTAATATGGAATTGCTCCCACCACATTCCACAGCAAAAGTCCTTGAGTAAATAAAATCAGTTCAGTAGAAATAAAACCCAAGATTAGAATCTGTAATCCCAGTTTCGAGAGTTTTACTTGAGGAATAATTCCATTTCGCACGCAAACTCCTAAACAGGTCATGGTAAAAACACCAAGCATAATCAGGTGAATGAACCCTATAAAGAACTGACGGACTTCTGAAGAAGCTCCTAGAAAGGAAGGAAGAATTAGTGTAAATTGAATGATCGTTTTTATTAGAAGAGAAACTACACCTATTACAATTAGGCCATCCCCTATGGTTACTTCATCGCGTTGAAATACTTTCCAACTTTTCAGCAAAGGATAAAGCAGTTTCCCCAAGACTAAAAGCTGAACTACCACTCCTAGGGCATTGAGATGACTAAGTACTGGGATCGGATATGACCAAAAGGCAGGCAGCCCGTAGGTAAGAACTAGAGAGATTTGCAGCATCCAAAACTCGAATTTGGTGATTTTCAGGATGAATCTCTTTTGCTCCAAGGTTAAAACTAAAAAAGCCAAAATCGCGAATACGAACCATCCGTTGAATTGTAAGTGGAGAAAAAGCTCGATACTGGCAAAATAAAGAGGATCAAATTTCCCAAACTTCGCTATCACTACTGGCAAAAACCATACGCCTAGTGTAGAAATAAACATCCAATAAATCGCCCATCTTCCGAGCAGAGATGCAGTCTTATAAGTTAGTCTTTTCAGATCCTGTAGCAATAAATAACCAAGACGATAAGCAATAAGCAAATGTGCCGTAAGCAAAGAAATGCTCAAAACTGTGTAGCCGTCAACCACAAAAGCAACCGTCATCACTAGGCAAACTAAAACATTTATCAGAAGCAATAGACGATAGGATTTCGGTTTTTGAACAAGGCCTTTTAGGAAAAAAATAAATAGTGCACAAATCACTGTGAAGCCCCATCCGAGCATTGCAAGATGAGAATGTGCATGAAGGACATTAGTATATTCAAAAAATGGCAAGTCAATCACCCAAAATAACCGCATGCTTGTACCCAGCAAAGCAGCGAACAAAAAAAGCCAGAGTCCCCAAATCACGTAGATTTGCTCAAACTTGAGTTTAGACGTTCTTCTATGAGAATTATTTTGGTGATTCATCGGTAGAAATATTTCCTTTAGGAAACTCAAAACTAACGTTATCTCGTGAAACTCTCATTTTGACAATCTGAATAGAAAGAAAACTTTTCTGAATATTGCATAATTATCAAAGGCTATTAATCAAAAAATACTTCCGTTTAAAACGAATGTTCTGCTTACTTCGCAGATTTTTTACTTTCTTCGAACTTATAAATAAACCCAAATCATCGTAATTTTCAGAAATTATTAGTTTTAAAATCACATATGAAAGAAATAATAGATACAATAAATGCGGTTGTTTGGAGTAATGCACTGATTTTTCTTTGCTTGGCAGCTGGAGTTTATTTTTCCATTGCCACTAAATTTCTACAAGTCACCTATCTGAAAGAAATGCTTACCCTCCTATTCAAGGGAGAATCCTCCAAAAGAGGTGTATCATCCTTTCAGGCCTTTGCAATTGCAATATCTGGAAGAGTGGGAACAGGAAATATTGCAGGTGTAGCGACAGCGATAGCGATGGGGGGACCCGGAGCTATATTTTGGATGTGGGTAATCGCATTCCTCGGAGCAGCATCAGCTTTTGTAGAGTCTACCCTCGGTCAAATCTACAAAGAAGTCAACGATGGTGAGTACAGAGGTGGGCCAGCATATTATATTGAAAAAGGAATTGGCAAGAAATGGTATGCGATCCTATTCGCATTTGCAACCATACTTGCGACAGCTATTTTCATGCCTGGCGTACAAAGTAACAGTATAGCTTTGAGCATGGATAATGCATTTAATTTACCTGTAGAATACACGGGGATCTTTATTACAGCACTATTGGCTGTGATTATTCTAGGTGGAGTAAAAAGAATCAGTAAAGTCGCTGAAATTGTAATTCCGGTAATGGCTGGTGCTTACATTTTGATGGCCATGGTTATTATTTCTATCAACATCACTGAAGTTCCAGCGGTATTCGCTTTGATATTCAAGTCAGCATTCAATATGGAAGCTGCCTTTAGTGGTGTGTTTGGTATGGCTATCGCTTGGGGAGTGAAAAGAGGTATCTACTCCAATGAAGCAGGTCAAGGAACGGCACCTCATGCAGCTTCAGCAGCCGAAGTAAGTCATCCGGTGAAACAAGGCTTGGTACAGGCTTTTTCAGTATATGTAGATACGCTATTCGTATGTACCGCTACTGCCTTGATGATTCTATTTACAGGCCAGTTTAATGTAGTTAATCCAGACGGTGGATTTATAGTCGAAAATTTACCTGGTATTGCTTACGGGCCAGAATACACCCAGTTTGCCGTGGCGTCTCAGTTCCCTTCTCTGGGAGCAGGTTTCGTAGCGATTTCATTGTTGTTTTTCGCCTTTACTACGATCATGGCATATTACTATATCGCAGAAACCA
The DNA here is from genome assembly GCF_002150505.1 of Algoriphagus ratkowskyi. Taxonomy (GTDB): domain Bacteria; phylum Bacteroidota; class Bacteroidia; order Cytophagales; family Cyclobacteriaceae; genus Algoriphagus; species Algoriphagus ratkowskyi. The sequence goes on along the minus strand of NZ_MSSV01000017.1, from coordinate 61,146 downwards.
ACCTGAGTTATTTGATCAGAAAAACTCATAATAAATGGGGAATCTGGGTTCTTAGACTTGCCATTCTTGGAGCTACTTTCTACGGAACAATCAAAACAGCCGAGATGGCCTGGACAATGGGTGATATCGGTGTAGGCTTGATGGCTTGGCTGAATATTATAGCAATCATCCTTCTTCGCAAGCCAGCTTTCAAAGCGCTTAAGGATTACCAGCGTCAGAAGAAAGAAGGCAAAGATCCAGTCTTTATTGCTAAAGATGTTGGTATTGAAAATGCTGACTTCTGGGTTAAAAGAGATTAGTGAATTTGACCGCAGTGTTCGCAGAGGAACGCGGAGGATGCAATCAGGATCACCAGAGAATATTTATAAGCCGGCATTTGATTGTCGGCTTTTTTTTTCGACGAAATCGTTAATTTGAAAGTGATAAAGTCAAACGCCAAAAATACTGGCCATCAAATCATTCAAAAATGAAAACCCTAAAAACCCTCATCACCTGCCTGTTTCTACTCACTTTTTTGGGATGTGAGGATGATTCTGATCCCTCAACAATCACTGTGGAAAGGTACGTGGAATTATTAAAAAAGGGGAAATACGATGCTGACCAGTTGCCGGAGTTTTCTTCTGGGGACATTCCAGCGCTTCTAGCTTATAGAAATGAAAGTCAGCTAATTAAAGACTTTCCTGTCAATACTCTTTCATCCTCTTTGACAGTTGAATGCACTTTAGGAATGTTTGTCCTGTGGACTATAGAATCTATTCGAGCACGTGCGATAAACTCTAAATACCTGTTTCATACCTTCCCATCACAAAATCCCGTAGTGGAGAAAAAGGAAGACCTTGTTGGAATTCAACAGAGTGATGCTGTTCGCGGAATAGTTGCTCAGTCCTACTTTGACTGGTGGGAAACTAACAAGAATAAAGACTTTGATGAGTTCAAAGAGATTGATCCTGTGACGACTACCCCATTTCGCTGGCATTAAGGGCTCCCCTACTTTTCACCTTCTCAAGGATATGCCAGGTTTAGTTTTATTGTGAAAAACCACACACCCTATTTGGATAAAGGGAGAATAACCAAAGCCCAGGTATTCTACCTAGTTTTGATGAAATTTACTGGAGAATAGTTATGAAGATTAAAAACAAAACACTCACTTACGGTTTCATTGCTGCTGGACTAATGAATATCGGCGGTGTTTTAACCTTTTCAAGATTTTTTACCAACTCATCAATCTCCGAATTTGATCCGGTAGTTATGTCCAACTTTGGACTTTTAATGATCCTTGTTTGGGGACTTGCTTACATTGCTATAGCTAAAGATTTTGAAAAAGTGAGATGGTTAGTAGCCGTATTCGCAATAGAAAAACTAATCTACGGAATCGTGTGGGCCAAATGGTTGCTGAATAATGACCTTTCGGAAGTCTATGCCCAAGACGCCATGGCCGGAATCTTCTATACCATCTACGGCGCAAATGATTGGATTTTCTTCCTCTTTTTCTCTTATGTGTTTTTGCGAACCATGTCAAAAAGGAACGAATTTTACAATTAAGCAAAGCTTAATAAACCCTATTAAAAATTTTATATCTGATTATTTTTCAGGAAGTTAAGAACTACGATCTTGCCTAGCCCTTAATCAAGTGATCTGACAAGGAACCAACACTGGTTATAACTCATTGAAAGACTAAGTATCGAATCAAAAGCACCCAAATATGGAAAGTAATTCAGTAACAAATTATATTAAAGAGGTAATTGGAAATATGCCAACTGACTGGCTGAGTCTTACCACTCATCGGCTAGATATTTATGATGAGAAATTGGCTAAAACTCAATTCTTGGATCAATTTGAAATTTTATTCACTCAAAATAATGCATCCACACCAGCGCTGAGCGCACTTCCCACTGCATACGACTACATCCGATTAGGTCATCCTTTATCTTGTATTCTGGAATGGGCTATTGCAAAGTCCATCAACCAACCTTCAGAAAATGTCATCAGTTTCTCCTCGAAAACAACTCCAATTTTAGCTGTTTTACGGACGAATTTAGTAGAGACTAGAAACACCCAAATCATCTATACCGGCGAATTACCTGAATATTTTGACGCCGAAGTAGTTAAAAATATTTACGGTTACAAGTTTGATTTGCAAGAGGTCGAGCAAGGAATAGAGATTCCTGCTTTTGAAGGAAGTACTATCTACATCTCTCAGGTAGAGCAATTTGAAGACACTAATCTCAGTAGCGAAATTGATTTTTACATCAATCTTCACGGGCAGCTTGGAAGCATTTTGGTAGTAAATGAAGAGAAAAATTCATCCTTTATCTCAGAGATTCAGCATGTCCGCAGAAGAGAAACCATTGCGATGACGCCAGCCAATTGTCTTCAGGCTTTGAAATCTCTTGTTGGCCAGGATTCGTCAGCTCCGCAGAATAGTACTTTTGAAGCAGACAAATCAAGCGTATTAGCTTCGATTAAGGATATTACAGGCACCAAGACAACGCCCCTCGTTGCTTCAAGTGGACTGTCGATGCAGTATGCAATCATGATGGGCCTCGTCCATGATGCGCTGGAAAATCATAAAGGCAAAGCAATCAAATTTATCGTTCCACCAAATTGCTATGGTGGCACGAATGACCAAGCAAGACGTGTAGCAGCTTGCAATGACCTAGTTGAAGTGGTGGACTTGCTTGTTGATGGAGAGAATGAAATGGTACAAAGCATTGATACCATCTTAAATCAAGTTGCGGAAGAAGATGCGATTCCATACATCATCGCCGAGATCCCAACAAACCCGAGAGTTGAGGTTCCAGATCTTCAGCAATTAAAGGCTGTATTGAGCAAAGAGCGTAAAACTCCAACTGGAGAAACTGCCATCCCCTCAGTCTTTATTTTGGATCAAACCTTTTGTCCCAACTATCTTTTCTTGGGCGAAGGTGAAATACTCTCGACCGTAAATGCCATTTCTTATGCCAGTGGGTCCAAATTTCCAAGTGGTGGGAAATGTACTGCCGGCTACTGCGTAGCAAATGATAAAGCGGCAGGTTTGATGGAAAAAATAGCGTTGCATCTCAACCTTTGCGACAATGAAGCTACTGAGCTTCAGTATGAAATATTAGCCAAGCAATTGCCGTCCATGAATCAACGGATCAAAGACGCTTATTTCAATACACGCGATTTTGTCAACTTCATTCAGGAAACCTTACCAGCGGCAAAGATTAATTTCGTTTCAGAAGAATTAGCAGCACAAGGATTTACACCATCTGTTTTTTCCCTAGATCTGCCTACCAAAGGCAATAATGCTCAAGAAAAAGAGGCTTATAAAAGAGCGTTAAATCTAAAGTTAATCGATATGATGATTTCTGAGATCCCCGATGAAAGTAAGTACTGCGTGAGTTATGGACAGTTAAAAGGCTGTTATTGGACGATTCCTGCGACATCTACACAAGGCACAACCAAAGAAGGTGACAAAGACTACATTGCCCGTGTGTCACTTTCACCAAACATGGATCTTGAGCGTCACAAAGAAGTCTTTCGAAAATTTGTCAACGAGATTTGATCAGTAAGGAGGTATTCAATGCCTCCTTTTTTACTTTAAGAGATCAAATCAGCTCTTCTAAAATCAATTGAAGCAGGTATTTATTACAACGCATCCAACCAAAGAAAACAGATGAAGGATTTAGCAGGGAAACTAGTTTTAATCACCGGAGGAGCTTCTGGTATTGGTAAAATAATGGTTCGTCTGATGCTGGAGCGAAAAGCCAAAGTGATCATCTGGGATATAAATCAAGCCAGCATTGATGCTACAATTTCCCAATTCACTAATGGCGAGGCCATTTTTGGTTATCAGGTGGATGTGTCAAATTTTGAGCAAATACAGGATACTGCCTTAAAAGTAAAGCAGAATATAGGTATTGTCGATGTGGTGATAAATAATGCCGGGATAGTGGTAGGCAAATTCTTTCATGAGCATTCGTCAGCGGATATTACCAAAACGATAGAGGTCAACTCCACTGCGCCAATGTTAGTCACCAGCGCATTTTTGGGAGATATGATAGCTCAGAACTCTGGCCACATCTGTAACATTGCTTCCTCTGGAGGGCTAATTTCTAATCCAAAAATGTCGGTTTACGCAGCTAGCAAGTGGGCGCTCATCGGTTGGTCTGATAGCTTGCGACTAGAGATGAAGCAACTGAAGAAAAATATAAATGTCACCACAATTATGCCTTATTACATCAATACAGGCATGTTTGACGGAGTAAAATCAAAAATCCCGATTCTCGAACCAGAGGCTGCAGCACTTACAATTGTTAAAGCCATAGAGAATAACACAAGAATGCTAACTATACCAGGGTACATTTATCGATTGACTCGGATAGGCCAAGGTTTGCTGTCTTTAAATGCGTTTGATTGGTTTGCAGGCTCTGTGATGGGCATTTATAAAACAATGGAACACTTCGTCGGTCGAAAGAAATAAGATTCCAAAGAGCAATGTTTCCGCCGCATACCCAAAGAAAATAAGGTAATTGGCATAATTGAGATAATTAGAAATTTTTAATAAAATGATCATACTAATAGGAGCTGGATTATCGGGTCTATTGACGGCTTACCGCCTAAAAAAGGAAGGAATTGCTTTCAAAATTCTAGAAGCTAGAACAAGAATTGGGGGAAGAATAAACACGGTGGTTGGTTCAGATAATACACCGGTAGAAATGGGTGCAACCTGGTTTTCTGACCAGCATCAGCATTTACGTGCGCTTTTAGATGAATTAGGAATTAAGTATTTTGAGCAATACATGGAAGGCAATGCCTTATATCAGGCATCTTCCGCTGCACCTGCAGAGGCAATTCAAATCCCTCGCCAAGCTCCAAGCTACAGAATCTCTGGAGGCACCTCCCACTTAATCGAGACCTTGTTCAAAGCGTTGGGGCAAAAAAATGTTCTATTGGATCAAACGGTCACAGAAATAAGGTTTCGGAAAGATGCTGTTGAAGTAATTGCTAAAGAAACATTTATAGCCGACAAAGTCGTGCTAGCACTACCTCCCAAACTATGGGCGAAGAAAATCAAATTTGACTCAGCTCTGCCAAGTAATTTAATGGCTGTTGCTTCGCACACCCATACATGGATGGAAGACTCGATTAAAGTTGCGTTGAGCTTTAGTACTCCTTTTTGGCAGGAGCATAAGCTATCTGGATTGCTATTCAGTAACCCTGGTCCTGTTGTTGAATTTTATGATCACAGTAATAATGAAAGATCCAAATTTGCACTCTGTGGATTTGTCAATTCTTCATATAAGATCCTCTCATTTGAAGAACGAAAAGCAAGAATCATAACTCAATTGAAAAGAGCTTTTGGAACACAAATCGAGAATTTTATTGACTATACAGAATGTGTGTGGAGTGATGAAATAAACACTTTTGAACCTTCTGACATAGAGCATTTCCCACATCAAAATAATGGAAACCCAATTTTCAAAAACACCTTTTACGATGATCGAATGATCATTTCCAGCGCCGAATCTGCGGCTCAATCTCCCGGATATATGGATGGTGCGGTGTATGCTGGGAATTTAACAGCTAATAAACTGATCGCTGCCAACTAGGATTGTACTGATTTGCATTTTGCTCTTTAAGACTCAAAAACTTTATGAATAAAGCCTGAAAGCTATATCTAAGGATTTTCAGTCCTTTGAATGCTTTCTCAATGCAAGACCCTAAATCTAGGAAATCAAGTTTACAGCTAGGAAAAGAATGCCTATCATCTGTATATTCGGCAGCTATGCTCTATAGTGGATTTACAAATGACTTTCTTAATTTAAAGATGTAACCACACAGCAATTAAAAAACTTTAAATCCGCCATCGGGCTAGCTCACAGATCACTAAACCTAATCACCTATCCTATTTTAATAACTATTGCTTCTAGATGAAAAATCACATACGATCATGAAAAAAAAATTAGCTCTATTTTTTGCTTTGGTGGGATGGTTTGCAGTAATAGCGCAATTCATCTTAATGATTGAAAACCGCGTTACTCCTATCCCTGAAGCCGTAATCAGATTTTTCAGTTTCTTCACAATTTTAACTAACACGCTGGTTGCAGTTTATTTCACTTGCATCGGGCTTATGAAAAATCATGAATCCAAAACAATTAACAAACCAGGGATTCTTACAGCAATCACGATATACATCTTCATGGTTGGCATTGTTTATCAAATTGCTTTGAGGCAAGTCTGGCAACCAGAAGGCTTACAAAAGATCGTAGATGAATTGCTTCACTCTATCATACCGATTCTAGTTATAGTATTTTGGTACAAATATGAAAGAACCAAATCGCTTAAACATTCACAGCTATTGCTATGGGCGATTTATCCTATTATCTACTTAGCCTTTGTCCTGATTCGAGGAAGTTTTTCCAATTTCTATCCATACCCATTTGTTGATGTGACCAATTTAGGCATGGCATCAGTCCTAACTAATTCCGTGATTTTACTTGTGGTATTTTCCGTGATTTCGTCTTTGTTTGTTTTTATAGGAAAAACTATAATCAAAAGGTAGAATGGAATCTGAATAGCGCGAAAACATGCGGTTTACAGGATTAGTATGAGAAAACTCAGCTCTTCGAGTATAGATGCAATCTGGTATGGGGAACTGTGTATATTTAAGTATTGTGCGTCAGCTTGAAAATCTAATAGTTTGACTAAAAATAACTTAAAATGGCAAACTCAAATGAAAACGTAGTTTGGATAACAGGAGCTTCGTCCGGGATTGGCAAAGCTATGGCCTTTGAGTGGGTAAGATTAGGATATAAAGTGGTGCTATCTGCCAGACGCAAAGAATTATTAGAAGAGATTGCTCTTGAGATTAAGAATTCAGGAGGAGAAGCATTGGTAGTTCCGGTTGATATTTTGGAAGAAAAATCAATAGAAAATGCCGTTCAAAGCATAATAGACAAATGGGGCCGTTTAGATGTTGCTGTCGCCAATGCTGGATTTGGTGTTTTTGGAAGTATAGATAAGTTGACTGCAAAAGATTGGAATAGGCAATTGCAAGGGAATGTCACCGGATTAGCCTTAACAGTAAAATACGCCCTGCCTCATTTGAAGCAAAATAAAGGTCGCATTGGTTTACTAGGTAGTGTTGGAGCTTATCTTCCCAATCCTTATGTCGGAGCCTATGGCGCCTCAAAAGCTGCGGTACATTCTATTGGTCTGACCTTACAAGTAGAATTAATGGGTACCGGTGTAAGTTGTACTACCATACATCCAGGATTTGTGGTGTCGGAGATTGCCAAAATTGATAATGAAGGTCTGTGGCATCCTGAACGGGCAGACCCACGGCCCGCGAATTTAATGTGGCCTACAGATAAAGCAGCGAAAGTTATAGCTCAGGCTATAATCAAGCGGAAAAGAACTTATATTTTCACAGCCCACGGTAGAATTTTAGTTTGGTTGCAAGGTTGGTTTCCTGGCTTGGTGAGAACAATTGTCTCAAAGGGTCCAAAACCAGAATAAAAGAGAAAAGCTGAACGCACCTACACGAAAAATGGGCTTTTCCATAATTCCAATCTTGAATCCTTGTCTGTGGATTTCAAATCCCTTATACATTTAACATATTTATCTAATCGGAATTCTTAATTTGGTTTTAGCGAAACCTAAAAGACTTGTGGACAATTGCGATATAGACGCAATATGAATTGGGAGTTACGTGTATACAGGTGTTGGCATTAATTACAAAATGAAATTCAAACACGATTATCAATTAAGTACGAAACCAAATTTGGGAAAACGCCTTGTAGCGGCTCTCATCGACTATGGACTAATAATGTCCTACTTCCTATTAATGATTTATCTCTATGGCGAACCAAATGACGAAGGTGGTTACTCAGTGAATGGATTGCCAGGATTTTCGATAACGGTTGTTTGGTTCATTCTGACAATTGGACTTGAGCAAATGACAGGTTCGACTTTGGGAAATAAGAGTCAAGGCCTAAAAGTTGCGCCTAAAACCGACCCAAGAAAATCATTGACTTTTGGACAATCCTTAAAGAGACACCTTCTTGACATAATTGACCTTTGGCCATTTGGTCTATTAGCAATCTTGACAATTAAGAATACTGAATACAATCAACGACTTGGAGACCTATGGGCTAAAACAGTTGTTATTGACTCAACTGATCCTGAGCAAGGATTGCAAACAAAAGAATAAAAACTAATGCCAATCGAGTAGACGGCCGTGAGCAATAAGCCCACGGTGCGCCTCTCACACCACCGTACGTACGGGTCTCGTATACGGCGGTTCATTGAATCTGAGGTTGCGTATTTAAGTAGTAGTCTAGCATCGAATTGTACCCTTTTCGCCTTAGTCTTGATAAGGTGATCGTAGTTCTCAAGATCGGACTTTGAGCTACTGCCCAGCCTCCCATTCGGGTTCTACTCCAAGCATAAGCTTGTCCCTGCTCTATCCCTAAACGGATTAGGTTCTTACGTTTTCGCTCTAGCTTTTTCTCCCGTATGTACGGGACCAGATACAGTATCGTAGTCGGTTGCGTAACCATTCACAACTGTTTTAAGTTTGATCTGAATACTTGCCAATCGATAGTTGTTCACCCAACCCTGCCACACTTGTTTTAGCTTCTGCAATCGTTCTTCGAATTTGTAGGGCAATGTTTTCTTGGTAATTGCTTTAAGCTTTCGTTTCAAACTCTGCCAACTCCCCTGTTTTACAACTAGTTGATACTTGCCTTTTTCTCCCTTTTTGTAGGTTGGGGTAAATCCATGACCTAACAGCTCGAAAGTATTTGGTCTACGAATACCGCTTTTTGCTCGGTTGATAGGCAAGTCTAGCTTCTCTTTCAAGAAGAGATAAACTTCATTCCCCAACTTCTTTGCTTCTGCTTTTGACTTTGCATAAATGCTAAAATCATCTGCATAGCGCACAAAGCGTAGTCCTTTCCTTTGGAGTTCTTTGTCCAATACATCGAGTAATATATTCGATAGTAATGGACTCAGTGGGCTACCTTGCGGCACTCCCTTTCTGCGTTGCTGTAACTTCCCTTTTACAAGGATAGGTGCTCGCAACCATTTGCGGATTAGCCATAAGGTAGTTTCGCATTTGACCTTGTTGTAAATCAATTGTAGTAGTTTGTAATGCTGCACTTCATCGAAGAAACTTTTTAGGTCGATATCTACAATATCCTGATAGCCATCATTGATGTATTTCAAGCTTTGTCGGACTGCCTTATGGGTGTTTCTTTGAGGACGGAAACCATAGCTTTGCTCTTCAAACTCTAACTCGAATTTTGTTGCTAGCTGACGGCTTACTGCTTGTTGCAACCACCTATCTACTACCGTGGGAACTCCTAATAAACGGGTTTTACCGTTTCCTTTTGGTATTTCTACTCCTTTGATAGCTTGCGGCACATACTTCCTGTTCAGCAGAGATGTAATCAGCGCTTCGCCTTTGGCTTCTCTATAAGAGGCCAATTCGTAAACACTCATCTTGTCAATGCCTGCACTCCCTTTGTTTCGCACTACTTGGTAGTATGATTTTGTCAGATTGCGGGGATGTAGTACTTTTTCTATCATAACTTTTCCTTTGTCCGCTTAGGCCAAGGCTATCCGTAGATTCCTTTGCGAATTTGGACGCAATTCAATGTTCAGTCCTTCCCAACTTTGTGAGTCCTCTGCTTTTCACAGCTCGTTTGCCAGTTGGTACTATGACTTCTGCTGACTTCTCTTCAATGTACTCGACATCTAGAGACCTCCCTCGGTAAGATGAATATCCTTGTATGTATCTCTGCTACATCTACTATTTCGGTACGCTCTCCACTTGATGAATCAAACGGAGCTTTGGACTTCGGCAGCATGTGTTACCTCATCCGACCTCATGGCCTCAGTATGTAGTTTCTGTTCGTCAGTACACATACCGCAGTCTGGCTTACTTCACTGCATACCTCACGGCAAACCAGCTTGCCACTTGCTTGGCTTCGGGTAACGACTCCCGCGCTTAAGGGACTTCACCCGTTGGAACGACCATCATTTTGGTCTATATTCAACATTCAAGGCACACACAACATATAAAAACAATGCTTTAATCAGTCCTGAATGGGAAATACTTGCTCGGCGGATTGTACTGCGGACAATCACGCCCCCAGCTCGCACAGTTTTTATACAAGACGTTACCCAATCCCCTGACGCATACCTCCCACTCTTTGACGTTTCTAGACCTTACCTATTTTGTGACTAATCAGTAGATTTGGATAGATATAAATCACAGACACTACAACTTCAAAATAAAATGGCACTGATTAATCCTTATATCAACTTCAATGGGAATGCAGAGGAAGCATTCAATTTTTACAAATCTGTCTTTGGCGGAGAATTCGCAAACATTACTCGTTTCAAAGATCTTAACATCCCCGAAAACCCAATAGCAGATCATGAAAAAGAGAAGATCATGCACATAGCTTTGCCTATCGGAAAAAATGTCCTCATGGGCAATGATGTCCCAGAAAGAATGGGCCGGGTAAGTGAAAATGAGAACAGGTCTAAAATATCTATAGCAGCCGAAAGTAAGGAAGAAGCTGAACGAATTTTTAGCGGACTTACAGCTGGTGGAAGTATTGAAGTGCCTATGGATGAAAGTCCTTGGGGCTCCTATTTTGGGATGTTCAGAGACAAATACGGGATTGAATGGATGGTGGATTTTGACCCAAAACACAAAGGAAAAGTATAAGCTGAATCAACTAAACTCAACACCATATATATACTCCCAATAAGCTAAGTCTTGTTGGGAGTGTTTTTTTGTCCAAAAACTAAATTAAAAGAGAACAAATCACTATAAATCAAACAACTACAGGAAGTTTTTATTGCCTAAAAGAAATTGGATTACTCTACAATATTCCTCGATATGTGATACTGTTAATTATAATTTCTCCTAAAATTTTTAGAATATGTCCGGGCAAACTTCTTCCAGCCTGATAAGCAAGGATGGATATGACAACTGGCATCATTGCGGATACTCATGTCAATTTTATTTATCATTCCAGTGCTCGTCTATTACTTTCTGAATATGCGGGTAGTTTTTATCCGTCTCATTCAAATTTTCCCGCAGTTCGATCAATTGCTGTTTCAGATCTGCAACAACACCTTTGTAAGCAGGATCTGAATAGACGTTGTTCATTTCATTGGGATCTTTACTCAGATCGTATAGCTCCCAAGCAGCTGGGGTATGTCGGGAAAAATCGTTGCCCCAACTTTCCTTATTCCATTTGGCATTGGGGTCATCAGTATCTACCCAATACCTGCCATAGAAAAAGATGAGTTTATACTGCTTGGTGCGTATCCCAAAATGTGCCGGATTGCCGTGTTTATGTGCCATATGCATCCAGTATCTGTAATAGGTGGATTTTTGCCAATCTTCCGGCTCCTTACCTGTTTCCAAAATGGCTTTGAAACTATGACCCTGCATATACTCGGGAGCTGACCCACCAGCCATTTCTATCAATGTGGGTGCAAAATCAGTGTTGTTGATGATAGCATCTGTACGAGTCCCAGCTTTTATCTTTTCGGGATAGCGCACAAAGAAAGGCATACGCATCGCTTCTTCGTACATCCAGCGCTTATCGATATAATCATGCTCTCCCAGCATAAACCCCTGATCACCAGTATATATAATGATGGTATTTTCCAACAATCCTTGTTCCTCCAAATAATCCAACAAGCGTTTTACGTTATCATCCACTCCTTTCACACAGCGTAGATAGCGTTTTAAATATTCTTGGTACACCATACTGGTGTGCTTCTTCTCATCCGAACTCATCTCCCATTTCACGTACTCATTGGGACTAATTTCAGCGGGATTTCGGTACTGCTTATACACCGTGCTATCCATATAAAGATTCATAGCTTGGTTGCGAACCAGATTGCGACTCGACACAGAAGAACCTATAATGCGGGTCAGAGAATCATTTTTGCCACGGGTGCCCACTGACCCATTATTAGCATTATCATACATGCTTTCAGGTTCAGGAATAAAGGTGTCTGCCAAATACTCATCGTAGCGAGGGGCATTTTCAAAGTCATCATGAGGCGCCTTGAAATGATGCATCAGGAAAAATGGTTTATTGGGATCTCGCTCATTCTTAAGCCAGTCGAGTGTAATATCGGTAATGACATCAGAGGAATGTCCTGTTGTTTGCACCACGTTTTCTGGCCAGGGTTTTTCTCCCCGAACCAAAAAATCAGGATCGAAATAATTACCCTGACCTGGCAATACTTTATAGTAATCAAACTCGGAAGGCTCTGCATGAAGATGCCATTTGCCCACTATGGCTGTTTGGTAGCCTAGTTTTTTCAATTCCTTCGGCAAATATTGTTGATCCGCAGTAAGCTCCCCTTCGAGATCTATGACTCCATTCGCTTGGGAATTCTGTCCAGTCAATATAGCCGCACGACTAGGCACACATATGGAGTTGTTGACAAAACAATTGTCAAAAATTATCCCTTCACCAGCTAGTTTATCAAGATTTGGCGTGGGATTTAACGAAGCCAACCGGCTACCATAAATCCCAAAAGCCTGCGTCGTATGATCATCTGCCATGATGTAGATGATGTTCGGCTTTTGTTGAGGCTCCTGTGTTTCTTTTTCCTCACAGGAAATTAAAAATGGAAATATTGCCGCAGCAAATACAAGCTTAGATATTTTATAATACATAGGATGTTGGGCAAAGTTGAAAAATTGATATTGGAATATGAGATTTTTCAGCATCGTAGCTAATCAGTATATAACCTACTAAAGATCTCTGAATATACCTTATAAACTATCCCATTTATCCGTTTTAGAAGTAGAGATAGTTAGTATGAAAACACATATCCTTACTTGAAAAATAAAATCTACTTATCCGCAATTATGCCACAAGTCAATTTCTTTGATGGATAAAATGGACCAGATTTAATAACTCTTGAAACACTCCTTCTGATCAGAATCTCATCGCTTAATGGAAGCAACCTAAAATCTGCTTTAGGCCTTAGTAAAATACTTTTGTCGCAGCCAAAAAGAAACACGAACAAGAATAATCAATGCTGGCACTTCCACCAACGGCCCAATCACTCCCGTAAATGCCTGGCCGGAATTCAATCCAAACACTGCGATGGCTACAGCAATCGCTAATTCAAAGTTGTTTCCGGCAGCTGTGAATGCTACAGCAGCAGACTTGTCGTATGCTGCACCCATGGCCTTTGTGAGGAAGAAACCAATGATAAACATCAGGGCAAAATAGATCAACAAGGGGATGGCTATTCTCACCACATCCATAGGGATCTGCACGATCATTTCCCCTTTCAGGGAGAACATCACCAAAATAGTGAAGAGCAATGCGACTAGAGTCATTGGCGATATGGCTGGAATGAATTTGTTCTGATACCAATCCTCACCCTTTGTTTTTACCAAAAAATACCTACTCAGAATACCCATCAGAAATGGTATTCCCAGATAGATCGCCACACTTTCAGCAATAGTCCAAATTGATATGTCGACAATGGCACCGTCAAAACCGAAATATGGAGGAAGTACTGTGATAAATAACCAAGCATAAAAACTATAAGCAAACACTTGGAAAATACTGTTCAGAGCAACCAAGCCTGCCCCATATTCGCTGCTTCCCTCTGCCAGATCATTCCACACCAAAACCATTGCAATACATCTAGCCAAGCCAATCAAAATCAATCCCACCATGTATTCAGGATAATCATGAAGGAAAATCAAGGCCAAGGCAAACATTAATACCGGACCAATAACCCAGTTCAAAATCAGTGAAACTGACAAGATTTTCACATTCTTAAAAACCTTCGGAAGTTGCTTGTAATCCACTTTGGCAAGAGGCGGATACATCATCAGAATTAAACCTATGGCAATCGGGATATTGGTTGTGCCTACGCTAAAAGCATTTATAAAATTAGAGCTGGAGGGAAGGAAATAGCCTATCCCAACCCCTATGGCCATCGCAAGGAAAATCCAACCTGTGAGGTACTGGTCTAGGAAACTTAGTTTTTTGCTTGCCATTGTTATTTGGTACTTCTTATTTGAGAAAACACATAGAACATTTCAGCAGCGATTTGTAGGGAGCGTTCATCATACTTGCTTGCTTCCTCAGCCGTATCATCAAAGGCTTTCGGGTCTTCATATCGAACCGGAATACGATTCTCAGCGCCAGGAATGAAAGGACAATTCTCATCTGCATGAGCACAAGTCATTACCGCCGCAAATCGATTAGCTCGATTGATAGGATCATCAAAAAGTTTGGAAAATGCTACGATGGGTTCAGCATCATCTGAGTGAAACACAAAATATTTAGGATTTACTTCTCCTTTTTTGGTCACTCTAAAGCCAGCTCGCTTGATAGATTCCACCGCTCGTTCATTGAAAGCGGTTACCTCTACCCCACCCGAATAACAGGCCGCAGGAATCCCAAAATAATCGGCGGCAGTCTGAGCCCAGATCTGGGAAAACTGGCTTCTTCTGGAATTATGGGTACAGATGAAATTAAGTACAAGGTCCTCTCCTGCATTGACTTTACACTGCGCGTAGTCAATCAAAACCTGAAGAACTTCCCTTCTTACAACTGGAATAGAAAGAGCTTTTGCCTGCTCTACGGTGAGGTTGAGTTCAGGCAAAAGCATGATTTTGGATGTCTGCATATTTTTCAGAATGAGTTCCTTTTAACAACAGCCAGATCCTGGAGCACAAGATTCCTCAGAAGCTTGCAAAGTAGCTAGTCTGATCTTTGGCTTTTGATCTGGAATACCGCATTTTTCCTTGGCCAAACAGTCAGTTTGTTTAGAAGTCAGGAGGAAATTTACCCCGTCGAAATCCAATCCAAATTTCCCGATAGTCTCGGCTTGATATTCAACTTCCACTTCGAAGTCTCCTAATTCAAGCACTTTCTCCGAAAGCTCAATAATGCTAAAAAGCTTCTCTGGATGAAGTCTGTGGTTGTAATCATCCGCATTCCACAGTTGGAAATTGGCGACATTTTCATTTCTCACAGTTCCTCCACAATCAATAAAATGCTTGGTGATTTTGCCCACCTCAGTGACATGAAAGTGAGTCGGCACCAATTCTCCAGTTGGCAATTGAAAAGCTATAGTTTCCAGTTTACCCAGTGCTGATTTTACTTCTGATAGTTTCATAATATTTGAAAGTTAATGTGGTGCATAAATTTAATTTTGTCCTTATCAGCTTTTCTACCAGTCACAAGTCAAAAGCATCAAATTTGTTAAACCTATCAATTGATGATACTTCTGTCTTCCGTCTCCGGTCTTCCAGCCTAGTTGTTTTTTAACAGCAATTTCCAGCTGCCGAGATATCCAGATTAAAGAACTCATTTAAGATCCCCTTCATTTTGTTCCAATTTTCTTGGTCAATGCAATAGCAAACGCTCGTACCCTCGATATTCCCCTTGATCAATCCGAGTTGCTTCAGTTCTTTCAAATGCTGGGAAATGGTAGGCTGTGCCAAACCTATCTCAATGACCAAGTCGCCGCATACACAAGTGTCCATCTTGAACAAATGCTGAAGGATAGCAACTCTGGCAGGATGTGCAAATGCTTTGGCAAAAACAGCGATCTGATTTTGTTGCTCCGAGAATATTTCAGTTTTGGTTAACCCCATGTTGACAATTGTATCATTGCAATATTACGATAGAATGATTCAAATTTCAAGCGACAGAGGGATATTTTACTCATTTTCTATAAAAAAATTGAGACTACATGTTTACTAAATAAAAATTTAGTATGCTTTAGCATTCAAATATCCAGCATTTTTTGAAGACCATTTCCAAAAATCCTAATAACAAAAATCAGCTAAGCATAACTTTAACCACAATAGAAATTTGAAAGATTATGATAAACAACGGAAGAGTTCTAAAAAAAAATTATTTTCTTCGGACTTAGATTTTTACGGGTGCTGTCTTGTAGTCAGGTAATGAAAAGACAAGTAAAACTAATAAGGGAGATATCCGGATAATTGGCTAATTGCATGTCTATGCACATCATAAAAGCCTTGATAATGGAACAAGTAACTGGTTAATTTGTAAATAGTTATTAATCAGAAGATAAAGTAATTATAAAGTATAAAGAATTAGGTGAATGAATTTTGTTCCTACAAGAATGATTGTGAAGAAATTGAAACCGTCAAAATTGAATAACTAATACTATGTCCATCTCGAAAGAATCCGAATTAATCGGAATGAAAATGGTTAGCGAAGTAGTTGGAACAACACTTAAATTGATGAGAGCATACGCTAAAGCAGGAATGTCTACCAAGGAATTGGATGACTATGGTGCTGAGATACTGAAAAGTCATGGCGCTAAATCTGCTCCTTACGAAACTTATAAATTCCCTGGATATACCTGTATCAGCGTAAATAAGGTAGCAGCACATGGAATTCCTTCCGAGAAAGTAATCTTACAAGAAGGTGACTTAATCAATATTGATGTTTCGGCTGAATTGAACGGTTTCTGGTCTGACAATGGTGGTTCCTTTGTAATAGGAAAAGACATCCACAATCACCAACCACTTGTAGATGCTTCTCAAGCAATCTTGCACAAGGCAATCAGCGCCATCAAAGGAGGAGTAAAAATCGCTGATATAGGCTATCTGATAGAAAGTGAAGCTAGAAAATCAGGCTTTAAAGTACTCAAAAATTTAGCTGGTCACGGCGTAGGTAGAAGTCTTCATGAAAAGCCAGAAAACATTCTCAACTACAGAGTCAGAAGCAATAGAGAGCGATTCAAGAAAAATACCACCGTTGCGATCGAAACGTTTATCTCCACCAAATCTACCATTGCAGAAACACAGAAAGACGGCTGGACGTTGATAGGCGATAAGGGTGGATATGTCACCCAGCATGAGCAGACCATCCTAGTCACAGATAGCGCACCGGTTATTTTGACCAAAGCAAATGGGTTTTGGAATTAATAAGGAAAATCTCCATTTCCAGAATGCTTGCTGGTTAATGTATGGAAGTACTATGCAGGTCTCTCATCATCCCATCCTCCTTCACTCCAGCCACTCGACAAATTTTCCAACTGAGAAACTAGCATAATAGGTAAATTCACTATTATTTATCCTGAAAAGTAATGTTCTAGATTGCTTCACTCTTACCCACAATACTTTAAGGATTTTCAGTGAATTAACTCAGATCGATGAAAAGACTCCTCTCCCACTATGTCATTTTAGCAAACTGTTTTGTCGCATTGTTCAGTTGCCAAAGCCCGGAACCTGAACCTGTCAAGCCAAACATTCTCTTCATCTCCATCGATGATCTTCGTCCAACCTTGGGAGTTTATGGAGATCCTATTGCCATCACACCGAATATCGACCAGTTGGCAGCTGAGGGATTTACGTTCAGAAATACCTTCTCTCAAGTAGCCGTTTGTGCACCATCGAGAGCCAGTTTGATGACGGGAATTCGCCCAGACTCCACGCGTGTTTGGCATCTGGGAGACAAATTCCGTGAGATCAACCCGAACACTGTAACTATGCCTCAGCATTTTGCAAAGTTTGGTTACCACACGGTGAATCTGGGTAAAATCTTCCATAACTATATGCCGGATTCCATCTCTTGGGATGAACCTGATTTGCGACCAGCGCACTATGTGCGACCAGACTGGTTAGGTAGAGATGGCGAGACCTTTTACATCTCTGAAGAGGTTCATAAATCTCAAGCGATCAAAAGAGATTCCTTATTACTCCTTAATCCTACAAGATATGCCGATGGTTGGAATACAGGTCCAGCTTGGGAAGCGGCGGACGTTCACGATTCCGCCTATTACGATGGAGCACAAAACGAATTGACAAAGGCTACGCTGACACGCTTAGCCAAAATGGATCAACCTTTTTTCATGGGCTTGGGCTACTTCCGACCACACCTGCCTTTTACCGCACCGAAGAAATATTGGGATTACTACGATCCTGAAAAGATCCCTCTGGCAGCAAATCCTAACGTACCTGAAAACGCTCCTAATTTCACGATGAATTCCATGTATGAACTTCGCCACTACGACGGCTTTAACCATATTGGACATCCGCAGTCTGACTACAGAATGAGCGAGGACACCGCCAGAATTCTAAAACATGGATACTATGCCAGTGTGAGTTATGTCGATGCCTTACTTGGAAGCCTGATCGCTCATATGAAGGAGACCGGTATTTATGAGAATACCATCATTATACTCTGGGGAGATCACGGCTGGAAACTTGGCGATCATAACAGCTGGGGCAAGATGACCAACTACAATATTGACCTACAAGTACCGATGATCATCCGCTATCCAAATCAAGCAAATAAAGGAGGGCAAACTTTTGAGCTTACCGAGTTGGTAGACATGTTCCCTTCTCTATGCGAACTCGCTGGTATAGAAGTTCCTAACTATATGCAGGGAACGAGTTTCGTGCCGCTGATTAAAGAACCAGAGCGACCATGGAAAACTGCTGCTTTCAGTCAGTTTCACCGAAGACCACAGCACTCTGCTGATGGGAGACGATATATGGGCTATTCTATCAATACTAAGAATTACCACTACATCGAGTGGTACGACTGGGATCCAGCAACAGGTACCAGAGGTGAGCTAAAAAGTAGCGAGTTGTTTGACTCGATCAATGATCCAACCGAGACTATCAATGTAGCTCTGAAAACAGAATACAGTTCTATAGTTAAAGATTTGTCTGTACAACTGGCAGCTGGCTGGAAAGCGGCTAAACCTACTGCAGAATAAAATTTAACCTATTAAAAAGACTAGGAAGTCAGCTCCTTAAAAAAAAGCAGTTGACAAAACTTTAGCTATTTTACACCATCAAAAACACCTCCATGAAGCTAATGGAGGTGTTTTTATTTTTAGTCCTCAGGAAAATTACAGGATATTCAATAGTAAGAAAGCATAGTATTTACCTAAAATTCAAACTCCCAATTGACAGGATTATCTAAACAAATGTTAAATCCCTCTATCCAGCGAGGGTTCAGGAATTGAACAGCGTCTAGACATACAAGCCCACTCTATTGTAGAAGTAGGCAAATGTTGAACCTAGATAAATGAATTCAATCATGAAAAAATTAGTAATGTTCACAGCGCTGATAGGAATCACCTTCCTTTACTCTTGCAACGAGGATATGGATGAGATCTCGGAGATGATCGAAGATTATGAAGATGAGATGGATGCAGGAACCTATTTTCTTGTTGCCGATCAGCAAAATAACGAAGCACACCTTATTACTTATGAAGGAATCGAACTTTTCAACTGGGACTTGGACGGAGCTTTAGGGAACGACATCAATCTTTTAGACGATGGTCGTTTGCTTGTTGCTCTGAAAGCTAATAATGCATCTATCTCTTATGGTGGCTATGGGGGAACATTCAAAATGATCAATGCTGACCAGACTACTGAATGGGAAGTCTCCTACTCTACTTCGGATTACACCGCGCACCATGATGTAGAATATCTATCCAACGGGAATATCCTTTTCCAAGCATGGGAAGAGCTATCACAAGCTGAAGCTGCCGAACAGGGGTTTGCAGCAAACTATGCGCTCAATCCTGAAACAATTATAGAAATGAATCCGCTGACGCAGGAAATCGTATGGAGATGGAATGTGATGGATCACATCGTCCAAGACCATGATGACAGCAAAGCCAACTTTGGAAGCGTAGCTGACAATCCGAACAAGGTAGATGTAAACTATAATTACAGCAGCCGAAATGACGGAGATATATTTCACATCAATGGGCTGACGCTAGACGAAGAAACTGACTTATTATATCTGACTGTCAATAACTACAGTGAGGTATGGGTACTGGATCACAGCACTAGCACTGCTGAAGCAAGCACTTCAACTGGCGGAAAATATAGCTTGGGAGGCGATCTTGTTTATCGATTTGGCAATCCTGAAACCTACGATAACGTAGGAACTGCAACGCTGAATAATGTCCATTATCCAAACCTGCTTGGAACCGGCAACCTCCTTGTCTACGCAAACAATGCCTATGCGAATCAGTCTGCTGTCATCGAATACATTTTGTCTCCACCGTACACTCTAGTAGCTGGGCAGGACAATGAACCTACCGTGTCTTGGTCATTCACGGATAGTGATATGTACTCTTCCGGTCTTGGCAGTGCTGTTCGAATGGAAAATGGTAATACACTGATAGCGGAAGGTAGAGATGGGACACTTTGGGAAGTGACAGCAACTGGCGAGACGAAATGGAAGTATAAAACAAATTACAGTACCATCTGGCGTACCTATGTTTTCAATTCAGATGACCTTGCGATCGAAGCTTTAGGATTATAGCCGGTAGAAGCTAATTTTTTAAAACCCAGTTCAAGTGTTATTGGACTGGGTTTTATTTTATACGGTAGTTTCAGGTAGACAGGAATAGCTCCAAAGAAACCTGACTATTTGTAACTCAGTCTAAGTGAGGTAAAGGACAACTATTCTCCCAGAGCACTCCAAGAATATGTCTTAACAGTTCCTCCCTTTCAGGGCATGATTAACGAGTTTGTCGTTTACCCCAATTTTAAGATTTGGCCAAAAAAATCTCTTCGACAAAATCACCCTTTCTATCTAGGAAATCCCCCTATACTTCTATTTCAATTCTTATAGAGTCCCCTATGTTTCACCTTTGAGCTGTTCGTATAAAACACCTCAGAAATGAAAACATATTTCACCTTAGTATTCCTTTTAATAGTTCACTTCTCCAACGCTCAAAGCACTCAGGAGTCAACTGCACAAGTTTGGTCCTTGGAGGAAATGATAGCCTATGCGATAGAAAATAACATCACTATCAAAGATGCTTCCCTCAGCAAGGACATTGCAGAAGTAGCTTATGACAGAGCCAAATCTGCTCGCTTGCCAAACTTATTCGGCAGTACTTCCCAGACCTTTTCTAATGGTAACAGCATTGACCCGATCACCAGTGACTTTGTGACTGATCAGATTCACAGTACCAATGTGGGACTCAACACAAACATCACTTTGTTTCAGGGCAATCAGTTGGTCAATCAGATAGAACAGAATAAAATCCTCTTTGAACAAAGTGTATTTCAGGAAGAAGTAGAAAAAAACAACATCGTTTTGAATCTACTTGAAACCTATCTGCAAACGCTTTACAGCAAGGAAAGCATCACCATCGCTGAAAACAACCTGGAAGCTTCGGAAAATGAAGTACTTAGAGCCAAAGCTCGTCTGGACGCGGAGACTATCGCCTTAAGTGATTACACAGAAGCACAGAGTCAGGCCGCTACCAATAAGTTCAATGTGATCGCTGCCAAGAATAATTATGAGCAATACATCATCGCATTGAAACAGCTGCTAGAGCTACCTCCTCTCGAAGATATAGCAGTGGAAACCATCGATGAAAATATGGACCTGGTCAACCTTGGCCTAGACAAAGCAGAGATTTATACAAATGCATTGGCCTTTTTGCCTGAGGTTCAAACCAGCCTTTTGAACATATCGGCCAACGAGAAAGCACTGGCGATTGCCAAAGGGAATTATGCTCCGGTTCTGGGCTTGACAGGAAGTATGGGTTCAGGGTATACCAGTATCAACAATAACTCATTTTCGGATCAGTTCAATGTCAACTTCAATCAACGAATTGGGCTATCTCTAAGCATACCGATTTTCAACAGAAATCAAACCAAAACCGCTGTTCGCACTGCCACTTTGAATATAGACAAGGCGGAGATTCAGAAGATGAGCACGGAGAAAGAGGTTTTTAGAAAGGTAGAAACAGCCTATCAAAACGCTCGCTCCTCTCAAGAACAGGTGATCGCCTCTGAAGCCTCAAAAAACTCTGCTGAGCAATCATACCAACTCGCACAGAAAAAATATGAATTGGGAGACCTGAGCACCACGGATCTGGTGATCAGTCAGAACACCTTCACTACAGCTCAGCAAAACTACTTGCAAGCTAAATACATGAACATTCTATACCATCAATTACTACAATTCTACCAAGGGTACGAGATCAATATTTAATCAACATCAACATGAAAGCAAGAAAAAACATCATCATAAGTAGCGTTGTAATTGTACTACTAGCCGCTGCAGCTTTTACCTACACTAGAGGAAATGACTCAACCGTCATAGAAGCTAAAACAGTGGAAGCCACAAAAGGCACGATCTCTACTTTGGTCACTGCCACGGGAACTATAGAGCCTATCACTCAGGTGGAAGTAGGTACTCAGGTGTCTGGAGTGGTACAGAAAATCTATGTGGACTACAACAGCGAAGTAAAACAGGGACAGCTGATAGCTGAACTGGACAAGACAAATCTACAAGCGGCCAAGACGCAGGTCCAGGCTTCCTACGACAACGCAATTACACAAAGAAACTACCTGCAGGCGATCTACGAGAGACAGAAATCCCTTTATGAAAACAAGGTGATCTCCAAGTCGGATTACGACGATGCAGTCTACAACTATGAAACTGCAAAAGGTACCGTGACTCAGCGTCAATCCGATCTGGAATCTGCAAAAACCAACTTAAGCTATGGTAATATTTATGCTCCTATAGATGGCGTGGTACTTTCCAGAGCGATAGACGAAGGACAGACAGTTGCGGCAAGTTTCAGTACTCCGACGCTTTTTACTATCGCCCAAGACCTGAAAGAAATGCAGGTGGAAGCAGACGTGGATGAAGCAGACATTGGAGATGTAAAAGAAGGACAGCGCGTGGAGTTTACTGTCGATGCATACATAGGCGAGACCTTCAATGGAGTAGTTACTCAAGTTCGCTTGGATCCTACCGTGACCTCTAACGTAGTGACCTACACTGTAGTGATCAAGGCGGAAAACCCGGACATGAAACTTAAGCCAGGCCTCACCGCAACCATCTCTATTTACACCTTGGAATTAACTGATGTGCTGACCACGGAGGCGAAAGCGGTCAATTTCAAACCAGAAGCTGCAACGCTTGTATCTTATAATCAGCAGCATCTTTTACCAGAAACCTCCGCTGATGTTTCTCAAAATGAAACAACACTATGGGTACTCGGAAGCGACGGTTCCATTCAGCCTAAAACAGTAACACTCGGTGCTAGTGATGGAGTCAACGTCCAAGTCTTAAGTGGAATTACTCAGGGAGAAAAAATTGTCTATAGCTTGAAAGGAGTGTCTAAAGCTGAAGCAAGTGCTGCAGGCGTGGCCGAAAGTCCTTTTATGCCACAACGTCCC
Organism: Algoriphagus ratkowskyi; assembly: GCF_002150505.1. Lineage (GTDB taxonomy): Bacteria > Bacteroidota > Bacteroidia > Cytophagales > Cyclobacteriaceae > Algoriphagus > Algoriphagus ratkowskyi. The sequence goes on along the minus strand of NZ_MSSV01000017.1, from coordinate 37,925 downwards.
GGAGGAAAAAAATAAGAAAACCATGACTAAAGAAATAATAAAAATAGAGAACCTGAAGCGTGAGTTTGTCATGGGAACAGAAACCGTGCATGCGTTAAGAGGTATTTCATTTTCCATACAAGAGGGTGAGTTTGTCACTATCATGGGTTCTAGTGGCTCTGGAAAAAGCACCTTGTTGAATATTTTAGGTTGTTTGGATCTTCCTACTTCAGGAGCATATGAAATCGATGGATCAAGTATTAAAGACCTGAATAGAAATCAATTGGCGACAATAAGAAATGAGAAAATCGGCTTCATCTTCCAATCCTACAATTTGCTCGCAAGAACATCTGCTATTGAAAATGTAGAATTGCCTCTGCTATATAATAGCAAGGTAGGTTCTGTGGAAAGAAGAGAGCGGGCACTGAAAGCTCTGGAAATGGTGGGACTGGGGGACCGGATTCATCATACACCATCACAGCTTTCCGGTGGACAGCAACAACGGGTGGCAATCGCAAGATCTCTAGTAAACAACCCAGTCATGATCCTTGCCGATGAGGCCACAGGTAACTTGGATACCCGCACTTCCTACGAGATTATGTCTCTATTTCAAGACCTAAACAAGCAGGGTATCACGATCACTTTTGTGACGCACGAACCTGACATCGCTACATTCAGCAATAGAACCATCGTATTGAAAGATGGGAATATCATCCAAGATAACGTCAACACCAAGGTGAATTCCGCGGCTGATCAATTAGCTCAATTACCTAAACAAGAGGACTAATTATGAGACTACTAAACTTATTCAAAATAGCTACCAAGGCGATCGTTCTAAATAAAACCAGAACCTTACTCACCATGCTGGGAATCATCATCGGAGTAGCTTCGGTCATTGCCATGCTAGCCATCGGGGAAGGTTCCAAAGAAAGTATCCGTACTACCATCTCCAGCATGGGCGCCAACATGATCACAATAAGACCTGGTGCAGATACACGCGGCGGAGTGAGACAGGAACGAAGCGCCATGGAAAGTCTAACCTTGCAGGATTTCGAGGCCATAAAAGAACAGGCTTCTTTACTCACCAGTATATCTCCTCTAGTGGATGGAAAAGGACAGGTCATCAGCGGTTCCAATAACTGGCCATCCACCATATACGGAGTAAACCCAGACTATCTAGCCATTAAAGTCACAGACTTACAAAGCGGAAGCATGTTTACAGACGCTGAAGTGCAGTCTGCCTCCAAGGTGGCTTTAATCGGTCAAACCGTTGTGGAGAATATATTTACCAATGGGGAAGATCCTGTGGGACAAATGATTCGATTCAATAATATCCCCTTTAAAGTCATCGGAGTATTGGAGGGAAAAGGTGAAAATACATTTGGTCAAGATCAGGATGATGTAGTTATTGCACCCTATACTACCGTACAAAAGCGTATTTTAGCAATAGATCATATCAATCAGGTGATTGCCTCGGCCGTCAGCGAAGATGATGCACCGGATGCTGTGATTCAGGTATCAGAGATCTTGAGAACACAGCATAAATTAACTGCTAATGAAGACGATGATTTTCATGTACAATCTATGGAAGAACTGATTTCTACCTTTAGCTCTACTACCGAAATGTTAACGATTTTGCTAGTAGCAGTAGCAAGTATCTCCTTACTGATCGGTGGTATTGGAATCATGAACATCATGTATGTGTCGGTTAAAGAGCGTACACGAGAGATTGGTTTGCGTATGGCTGTAGGAGGAAAAGGATCCGATATTCTGATGCAATTCCTTATAGAAGCCATTATGATCAGTATTACAGGTGGAGTGCTGGGCGTATTGCTTGGATTGGCAGCCACCGTATTTATCGAAAACCTACTGCATTGGCCTACAAGCGTAGCACTTTACTCCATTATCATATCCTTTGCCGTTTGTGCTGTCACAGGAATTTTCTTTGGTTGGTATCCAGCTAGAAAAGCTTCTTCCTTAGACCCTATCACCGCGCTACGTTACGAGTAATCTTATGAGCAAAAATAGAATCATATCGGTCTTTTCTCATGTCTTAGTATGGGCAGTGCTGTTCAGCATGCCCTACTTACTTTCCACGGGGCAATCTCAGGATATCACTAGGATCATAGCCCACTTCTGGATTCCCTTAGTGTTGTCTGCAATGCTCTTCTACGCTAACTATTTTGTACTGATCGATCGGTTTTATTTCACCAAGAAGATCATTGCATTCGTGGGAGTAAATGCCCTTTTTATCACCGTTTTTCTATTGCTAAGAGAGTACCTAGAAAGTAACTATTTTCAGGAACTAGCACGAAGAACCCTCGCTTCAGACGATGATAGCGGACCTCGTTTGAAGATGTTTATCTATGGGCAAATTGCTTCGTACATGGCTCCCCTACTCTTTGCCATAGCCGTCAAGACCACGGAGAGATGGGTTACCACCGAAGCTGAACGTAAGGAAACTGCTAATATCAAATTGCAATCAGAATTGCAGCACCTGCATTACCAATTGCAGCCGCACTTCTTCTTTAATTCCCTGAATAATATTTACGCCATGGTAGATCAGACTCCGGATCAAGCCAAAGCAGCGATTCACAGCCTGAGTAAACTGATGCGGTACATGCTCTATGAAACCAACCTGGAAGTGGTTCCTCTTACAAAGGAGATTGATTTTATGAAAAAATACATCGACCTGATGAAGTTGCGGGTATCGGATAAGACCAAGGTTAATTACAACTTCCCAAGTGAGGATACCGGCATACAGGTAGCACCTTTGCTTTTCGTTTCTCTTATAGAAAATGCCTTCAAGCATGGGGTTTCTGGAAGTAAGGAAAGTACAATTCAGATCAATTTGGTGATCGTTGATAAAAGGGTATTGTTCACGATAGAAAATGATAATTTCCCCAAAAAATCAGATGATAAAAGTGGATCTGGAATAGGCTTGGTGAATATTGAAAAGCGACTTGCACTCCTGTATCCTCAAAGAAGCGAACTGAGCACGGAAGTCCGGGACAACCGATTTGTAGCACAACTGGAAATTCTAACCGACTAGCCTATGAGTACGAGGAAAATAACTTGCCTGATCGTGGATGATGAGCCTATGGCGCTTAATCTGGTGGAAAGCTACATCGAGAAAACTCCATTTCTAGAGTTGAAGCACAAATGCAGCAGTGCGATTGAGGCCATGGAGTGTGTGAAGAAAGAACCCGTAGACCTATTGTTTCTAGACATACAGATGCCAGATCTTACCGGGTTAGAGTTTTCTAAAATGCTCCCTAAAGAATCCCGAGTGATCTTCACTACGGCATTCGATCAGTATGCATTAGAAGGCTTTAAAGTCGAAGCATTGGATTACCTGCTGAAACCATTTGACTATGCGGAATTTTTGGTAGCGGCAAATAAAGCGAATACCTGGTTTGAGCTCGTTTGGGCTCAGAAGGCAGACAGCCCCGCCGTGGATAAAGAATTCCTCTTTATCAAATCCGAACATAAGCAGCTCCGCATCAAGTTGGCAGATGTACTCTATTTCGAAGGGCTGAAAGACTATATAAAAATCTGGCTCAAGGATAGTCCAAAGCCTATTTTAACCCTGATGAGCCTCAAGTCACTGGAAGAAGAACTTCCTGAAACCCAGTTTCTACGAGTTCATCGATCCTTCATCGTTTCTCTGAAAAATGTGGAGACCATAGAGCGGGGTCAGATATTGATCAACAAAGAACGCATCACCGTTTCGGAGCATTACAAACCCAAGTTCCTAGATTATATAAATCGAAACTCACTGGATTTTAACTGAGAAGCTTTTGGAACTCTGAAAAAAGCAGACTGAATTCATCAATCCAGAGGTTTCCAGAGAAACATCCAGTTATCAGAGAAGATAAACATTGAAGTTCGAATTTGAAGGAAGAAGCATAGAAGTCTATCTTTACATTCTCAGATCTCGCAGTAGCAATACCTATTTAATAGACTAACTGCAAAGATCCTTATCTATTAGGAACGAATCAGCATTTCGGAGCATTATAAACCCAAATTCCTTGATTATATATTTTGAAACTCACTGGATTTTAATTGAATCAAACTATGCTAATGAATTCTATTACGAAACTCAATGTATTAACTCTAGTTTTTTTAAGCTTTCTGTTAGCATCCTGCCAGGATAAAAATCAGAAGAATACTGAAAATCAGAATCGCCCAGAATTTCAGAATATGGGGCATGAGCTAGTGTACGAGATGGTGCAGAAAGTGGGAGATTTCAGCAGTCTGGCGGATAAAAAAAGCGTCAAATACACCTATACCTATGTGACAGCTGATGGTGGCACCGATATTTCTCAAGAGAAGTACCTCTTTGATGGAGAGTACTCTTATGGACGATATACAACACATGAGCGAACATTGCCTCAATTCGAGGGGGACATAGAGCAGGGATTTAACGGGACTGAGTATTGGCTAAAGCATAATGGCGAAGTTATAAGCGATGAAGAGGCGCTAGCTAGAGTTAAGTTTAACCGACCAACGAATTACTACTGGTTTACTATGATGCAAAAGCTGTTGGATCCAGGAATAAATTACGAATACATTGGCGAGCGGCCAATAAACAACAAAGAATACCACATAGTAAAAATCACCTTTGATTCCCCTGATGACAAGCCGACAGATACCTACCAGTTGTATATTGATAAGGAAACCTCGATAGTTGACCAATTCTTATTTACTGTAGTTGACTTTGGAGTAGAAGAAACTCCCTATTTGATGCTTCTTGACTATGAGAAAATAGATGGTCTTTTGATCCCAACCAAGCGAAAGTACAAAGCCTCTACCTGGAACGCTGACCTATCTGATGAAGGATGGATCACAGTTAACTGGACAGACATTAAGTTTGATACTGGAATCACGAAGGAGGATTTTGAGAAATGACAGGCAATGATGAGTTGCTATATTGTTGATTTATAAATAGCTTCTTGCATTAAAAGATTCACCCTTGAACAGCATCCCCAACATATCTTTTAAAAGTACCGAAGGAAGCACGGACATTGAATTTCTAAGCTTAGCAGAGTTGTTCTCACGCATAGAGGAAAATCCCAGTCACAACCCTCACCTACCCCATAGAATTTCCTTTTTTGCTTTGCTGATTGTGACGGAAGGCAAGGGAGTACATCAGGTAGATTTGAAAAACTATGCTGTCCAAAAGGGCTCTGTACTAAAAATCGCTAAAGGTCAGGTGCATGCTTTCCAGAATAATTTTCAATATGATGGCTATCTGGTGGTCTTCACAGAAGATTTTGTTTTAAGGTATTTCTCAACCTCTTCGATCAATTTCATTTCCCATTTGTACAACTATCATATTTCGGAGCCACTGGTAGAACACAGCCCATTCAATGACTTTTTTCTGGAGAAGGCATCAGAAGAACTCCAAAGCAAAAATAGCTATGCTCAAAAAGAAATAATTGCAAAAATACTGGAGATCTATTTATTGAAATTAGAGCGTCACGCACAGCAAGATCTTCCAGAAAAAGGGGACAAAAAGCACCAAGCAGTTTTCACACAATTCAAAGACTTGGTAGAGAAAAACTACACCCAAACTCGAAATGTGATTGACTATGCAGCCATGCTCAATATCTCATCCAAGCATCTCAACCTGATCGTCCGGGAAATCACTGTAAATACCGCCAAGCACTTTATCGATCAGTATGTGATACTCGAAATCAAACGAAACATATTTAACAGTGAGATTAGCCTGAAGGAAGTTGCCTTCCAAACTGGCTTCGATGAAGTGACTAATTTCACCAAGTTTTTCAAAAGACAGACCGGGCTTTCACCCAAGGAATATAAGGCCTCTCTTTGAGAACATGGTTTCATATTTACCATTCTTAACAAGTGATTCACCTTTACTTAAGGTAACAGGATAGTGAACTTTGCTCAAAAATAAATCATGAGCACAGTAGCTATATGCCCCACCTGCGGGAGCCATTCCAGAATTAAAGAACTTGAAGGTAAAGTCACGTATCAGGCAGTTCAAGACGAGGAAGCTTTCAAAAAAATCTCTCAGTTGAAAAAGGCCATGGAAAAATTTAAAGCCAAAGCTGAGCAACTGGAGAAAGAGCTGGAAGAAATAAAAAACCGAGCAGTCTAAATGAGTTTCATCAAAAAAAATTACGGCTGGATGATCGTCGCTCTTCTGGCTCTTTTACCCATGATTGTTTTAGCTAACTTGATCACAGTTGACCTGAATCATGGGCTCTCAATCACATTGGCTGATGGTGAAGAGGAAGGCAGAACAAGTTTGGAAATGTTATATCACGTTTCCGGAGAGTTTGCGATCAGATGGATGACTGCAGTACTCACCTGCACTCCCGTGTTTATCCTCTTTGGTGTGCACAGTCTATTTGTAAGACAAGCCATGGGTATCGCCTCCGCTGTGTGGAGCATACTTCACTTTGTTATTTTCATTTGGGCAGAAGGATTTGTAGAGACCTTTTCACAATTCAACTACATCGCTGGATTTGTGGCGGTCCTACTTCTGATTCCACTACTTTTTACTTCCAATAGAAAATCAATGAAGAAGTTAAAGGACAAGTGGAAAAAACTACAGAGTTTGGCTTATGTTGCCATCTTATTGAGTCTTCTGCACGTTGCTATTTTAGACAAAACCTGGGCTATTTACGCCCTGATAGTTGGCATTGGCTTTATCATTCGAATACCAGCCGTGAAAGAGAAAATCATTGCGCTGAGATCAAAAAAATCATAACTCATTACTATTATGAAAATTGCAGTAACATCGGCAAGTGGTCAATTAGGCGCCGCTATCGTAAAAGCTCTAATTCAGGAAATTGGGGAAGACGAGGTAATAGCCATCGCAAGAACTCCTGAGAAAGCTAAACACCTGGGCGTGGAAGTTAGAAAAGGCGATTACAATAGCCCTGAGGATCTTGAAATTGCCCTAAATGGTGTGGACAAAGTCTTGCTTGTATTGGGAATGGACGAACCTCAGAAGAGAATCCAACAGCACAGAAATGTGATCGAAGCAGCGAAACAAAATGGCGTTGCTAAACTAGTATATACCAGCATCGTAGGAGACGAAGTCAATACGGCATTTAGTCCCATAGTGCAGAGCAATCGACAAACAGAAGAAGATGTGCGTGCATCGGGATTGCAATGGGTCATTGGCAGAAACGGCATATACATAGAACCAGATTTGGAGTACATCGACAGCTATGTGAAAGAGGGAGAAATAAGGAATTGTGCTGGGGAAGGAAAGTGCAGCTATACCAGCAGAGAAGAGTTAGGTTTCTCCTATGCACAGATGCTTTTGGACGATACGCACAACGGAAATACCTACAATCTGGTAGGTGAAGCCATCTCACAAAAAGAATTGGCAGCCTACATCAACCAGGTTTATAAGACGAATTTGAAATACACCGCCGTTTCTACGGAAGAATACAAAAAAGAACGTCAAGCAGCTTTAGGGGATTTTATGGGGACGATCATTGCCGGCATTTATGAAGGTATTAACAATGGAGTGAACGATGTGCCTTCTGATTTTCAAAAAGCATCAGGAAGACTGCATAAATCTCCCTTGGCGATGATAGAAGCGTATCATCAAAATCACCCTACCTCCTAAGCTAACCTCTAATGAGCATCATAGAAAACATCCTAAAATCAGTATTCTTGGATGAGGCGATCATCACAGAGAAAATGGCACTTTCTACAACAGCTTTTAGAATTCGCTTGAAAAGTGACAGCATTCGCAAAGCCAATTTTATTCCCGGATCCTTCTTACGAATGGGAATTGGTATAGGCAATGAGCAGGTCTCTATGAAAGACAAGATCAGAAGCTACAGTGTATGGGATATCAACAAATCTGAAGGCTTTCTAGAGGTAGCCATAGCCACGCACAGTTCAGGGATCGGCTCGCAATGGGTGAAAGATTGTCAAGTGGGCGATGCCGTTTACTTCAAATGGAAGAAAGGCAATTTCCTCGCACATGATACTGCGGATAGTTATGTGCTGCTGGGCGACCTGTCTGCACTCTCGCATCTGTATATGATCAACCGAACTATCGGAAAAGACAAACAGGTAGCCAGTATCGTTTACAGTCCTGAGAAATCTGAGCAATTCCCAGATATTGACGGAAGCACTCCTCTTGATTTCTATGAACTGCCAGAAAACCCAAGCGAGGAGATCATTGCCAAGCTAAGGGAAATCGCTCCTACGCTAAAAGGAAAAAAGAAGGCCTACATAGCCGGGGACAGCAGAGTATGCGTAGCCGTAAATCAATTTTTTAGAAAAGAGCTGAAATGGGAAACCAAGCAGATAAAAACAAAACCTTTCTGGAACCCGGAAAAGAAGGGATTGGAGTAGTTCTTTACTTTTGGGTTGGCAGCAAATTTATTCAACTTCCCTATAGAAGCTTTTGACGAAATTCTTAATTTAGGATCTGCAAAGACTTGAGGACAATGGCTTAGGTGAGTTGCATATAGACAAGTATCCAAGCCATTTTAATGACAACCTTCGAGACCAAACGATATATCGAAATTGAAGAAAACTATCAAGGCATAAACTTGACTGAGTTTGAATTCAAGGTTGACGAACATATAGACAATGACAAAATTGTCGACACTTTTATTCGTTCAAAGCAGTTTTCATTTAACAGTTTACGTGACTGCATGAAGGCTGAACCAGACAAAGGCTATTTGGGACAAGCATTTAATATTAAGAAGATAAAAATCTCTGACTTTAAGAAAACAGACAAAAAAGGAACAGTAAAATTTCTTGTTGACTTTTTACATGAACCTGATTGGGGAGACGACAGAAATGACTTTGCTAAAATCCTTGGCAGATATTTCATAATTCACAACGGGTTTGTAGAAAATGATTTTTACATTATCTCAAAAGACTGGTTCGACAAAGACGATGAAAAAATTATTGAACCCCAGAGTTGGGTTTACACATATTACTTTCTAATAATCTTGGTGGATAGACATTCAAACTTATTAACACTTAGTGAATGGACATATGATTAATACACCAATAGACCGGGAAACGTCTTTTAATAGAATAGTTGCGTGTGAACCACAAGTTCACAGGTTTCAAAAATCAATCTCCACTCAACCTAAATCCAGCTTCTGAAGAAGTAGGATAACCCCTAATTTTTGACCCGTGATTCCAGCGCCTCGAGATTTGTAATCTCTCGAAGCTTATCCGTTGGATATCTAATCCTAACTCAGCAATACCTCTCTAGTAAACATTTGCATAATTGGTGTATATTTACACCAAACTAGTTAATTATGGGAAGACAGAGCATTTCATTAACCGATCCAAATGACAATTGGCTACAAGAAAGGGTAGCTGCTAAAGAATATGCTAGTAAAAGTGAGTTGGTAAATGACCTGATTCGACAAGAACGAAAACGGCAGGAAAGTATAGCCTTGCTTCGACTAGAATTGATAAAAGGTGAAGAAAGTGGCTACTCCAAGAAAACTAAGGATGAGATTTTAGCCTTAGCAAAAAACGGCCTAAAATGACTTACCTGCTCAGTCAAGAAGCAGAAGACGATATTGTTCGAATATACAGATTCGGCTTTATTAACTTTGGGGAAGCGCAGGCTGATAAATATTTCGAGGCACTTATCAACTGGTTGAACGAATTGGTGAAATTCCTTACCAGTTCCCGCAAGCATCACATATTCGACAATCTTATCATTATTGTGTTTGTGGTTCCGATACAATCTATTTCAAACTAACTACTGATGAAATACCAGAAATAATCCGAATAATAGGAAGACAAGAATTCTAGAATAACCATAACATAATAGAAGTAAATACATCCAACTATTTAAAAGGATTGGCCTATCTGCCTTGTAGCAAGAGCAATTTTTGGATTAGAGACTAGTGAACGTATAATTAGCTCTTCTGGATTTGCAATCTCCAATCTAAGAAACTATCGAAAACATGAAATCTTTCGATCGTAACCGAAAATTTACATGTTAATTTTCGGTTACGATCGAGAATTTACATGTTTTTGAATTATGATTTCCCGCCAGATCGAATCGGAACTGATGATAGCGTGCGAAATGCCATTATCAATAATTTCAACTCCCTGGATTTACGAAATGACAAAGGAGCGCTTTGGGAAAATTTCATAATCAGTGAGCGAATGAAATACCTGAGCTACAATCGCATTCATTCTAACGTTTATTTTTGGAGGACAACGACAGGGAAAGAACTGGACTGGCTGGAAGAGCGTGAAGGAAAGTTATTTGCTTTTGAGGCGAAATGGAATCCAGAGCGAAGGGCCAAATTGCCTCTGGGTTTTGAAGAAGCATATCCAGAAACTGAGTTTCGAGTTGTTAATAGAGAAAATTATTTGGATGTGATCACAAAATAGAGAAATGATACACTTTTTTTCTATATGGAACCTTTGAAAAACCCCTATCCATCTAACCATTCAAGAGTGAGTAGCCTTTAATCACTCCTTTTTACTTTTTATTCTAAATTTTCTCTATCCAGTTTCTGGAGAAGCAGGATAACTCTGGTTGGTGAGCCCGCCGAACCATTGCGACCTCTGCGAAACCTCCGCGGACGCTGCGGTTAATCAAAAAAAATGCCCCCATAAAGCTCATCGCTTTCTGGGGGCATTTGAATTTCATCTAATTAAACTTAATGTATATGATCACCTTCTTCAGGGACATAATTGGCTTCCAATTCTGCCAAGCCTTTTTTGCCGTAAGCAATTCTAGTAATCACCACATACAAGACTGGCACAAAGAAGATCGCTAAGAAGGTTGCTGCAAGCATCCCTCCAATCACCGTCCAACCGATAGTTTGTCGTGCTACTGCTCCTGCACCGTTGGAGATTGCCAGTGGCAATACACCTAATATGAATGCAAGGGAAGTCATAATAATCGGACGAAGTCTAAGCTTCACAGCATCGATAGTCGCATCGACCAGTGGCATTCCTCTATCCACTCGTTCCTTGGCAAATTCCACAATCAAAATCGCATTTTTCGCAGCTAGACCGATCAGCGTAATCAGACCAATCTGTGCATAGATGTTGTTATCCAATTTTGGAAGGAAATGCAATGCTACAATCGCCCCAAAAGCTCCTAAAGGCAAGGCAAGCAATACCGAGAACGGAACTGACCAGCTTTCGTAAAGCGATGCCAGCAGCAAGGAAACCAGAACAATTGCGAGCGTAAAGATCAAAATAGTCGCATTACCAGAAGACAATTCCTCTCTACTCAATCCAGAGAAATCATATCCATAACCTGCAGGAAGAACTTCTGCCGCCACTTCTTGCAAAGCAGCAAGTGCTTGACCACTGGAATATCCAGGAGCAGCACTTCCATTGACTTCAGCAGATCTGAACAAGTTATAATGTGAAATCACCGGCGCATTTTCTACTACATCATAGCTTACCACTGCACTTAGAGGAACAGACTCTCCTCTACTTCCTATTACATGATACTGTGTCAAGTCTTCTATACTAGTTCTGTAAGATGTATCTGCTTGAGCTACTACACGGAAATTTCGACCATATCTGGTGAAATCGTTGATGTAAGAACTACCCATTAAGCCTGACATAGTCGAGAATATTTCAGTCAATGGAACACCAAGTTTTTTGGCCTTCTCTCTATCTACCGTTACGTGATATCCGGGCGTTTTCGCAGTAAAGAAGCTAAAAGCCATCGCAATCTCAGGACGCTGATTTGCGGCAGCGAGGAATCGCCCTAGCACTCCTTCGAACTCTTTAATATCTGTATTACCTCCACGATTCTCAAGCATAAAGCTGAAACCACCCGTAGAGCCTAAGCCAGGGATAGCTGGCGGCGGAACCACCACAATCTTGGCATCGGTAATAGCCGCAAATTTCTGATTCAACTGCCCCATGATGCCATTGAGCTGCTGTGAAGCTTCTTTTCTCTCACTCCATGGAGTCATCTGAATAAAGAAAGTTGCAGAATTAGACTTAAAAGAGAAGTTAATAACATTCAGTCCACCAATGCCAGTGACGTTTTTGATACCATCCGTACTCAGCAAAATATCATTCATTTCCAGCATCACATTTCGTGTACGCGTACTGGCAGATCCTTCAGGAAGTTCTAGTGAAACAAAAAGCCTTCCCTCATCTTCTGTTGGAAGAAATCCTGTTGGTTTGGTTTGGAACAAGCCAAAAGTTCCTGCGAAAATACATACCAAGAGGATCACGACTAATGGTGCTCTCCTTATACCTTTTTGTACTCCGCGAGAGTAAGAATTAGTTGTCTTCTCGAACCAAACATTGAATTTATAGAAAAACTTGTTAAGCCCTTTCCCATTTTCATTTACTTCAGATGGTTTTAGCAAAAGCACACATAAAGCTGGAGTTAAACTCAATGCTACAAAAGCGGAAATCAAAACTGAAATTGCAATGGTGATCGCAAACTGTTGGTACATTCTACCTACGATACCAGGTATAAATCCTACCGGAATAAATACAGCTGCCAAAATCAATGCGATCGCTATAACCGGCGCTGTGATATCTTTCATCGCAAGTCGAGTAGCTTCTTTGGCAGAAATCTTCTTTTTATCTATGTAATGCTGCACTGCTTCTACTACCACAATTGCATCATCCACCACTATTCCTATGGCCAGTACAAAACCAAAAAGTGTCAATGTATTGATCGTAAATCCAAGAAGTGGGAAGAATATAAACGTACCGATAATCGATACCGGAATAGCCAACACCGGAACCAGGGTAGCCCTCCAGCTCTGTAAGAACAGAAATACAACGATGATCACTAGTATCAAAGCCTCTACAAAAGTCTTTAAAACTTCCTGTATAGATACATCCACCACCGACACTGACTCAAATGAAACAATGTACTCCATGTCTGGAGGGAAAGAAGCTTTCAATTCATCCATCGCAGCGTAAACACCTTCCGCAGTTGCCAGAGCATTACTTCCTGGCGCCTGATACACCAATAGGATAGCGTTATCTTCGCCATTCAGCATGGAATATCTACCGTAGTCGAATTGACCCAATTCAATCCTGGCTACATCTCTCAAATAAACCAGAGAACCGTCATCAGGATTGCTTCGAAGAATTATATCCTCAAAGTCCTCAGCTCTCTCCAGCCGGCCATTGACCGTAATCGGATACTCAAAAGTCTGATTATTAAACTGAGGCATGCCTCCTACTGTACCGGCAGCTACTTGAAGATTTTGCTCCTGAATCGCTGCTGTCACTTCACGAGATGAAATCTTGTATTGTGCCAGTTTATCCGGTTTCAACCATACCCGCATACTGAAATCCTGACCGATTGCCGTGATATCTCCCACTCCTTCTACTCTAAGCAAAGCATCTTTGATAAAGATATTTGTGTAGTTGGAAAGAAACTTCGGATCGTGAGTCTTATTTGGTGAGGTAAGACTAAGTACCATCATAATACTTGGATTCCTTTTCCTCACTGTCACGCCTAATCTTCTTACCGCTTCAGGCAAGCTTGGCTCTGCGATACTCACTCTATTCTGCACGTCTAAGGTTGCGATGTCGATGTCAGTCCCTACCTCAAAGGTGACGTTCATTTGCATCTGACCCGTATTGGTATTGTTAGAGGAAATGTATGCCATTCCCGGCGTACCGTTAATCTGGGTCTCTATTGGTGTTGCTACTGTTTGCTCCACCGTAGTGGCATCCGCACCGGTATAATTCGCCGACACAGAAACTACCGGCGGTGTAATGTCCGGGTATTGCGTCACTGGCAAATTGAGAATTGCCAATACTCCTACTAGCACAATCACAATGGAAATTACCATGGCGGTGACGGGCCGTTTTATAAATACATCTGATATCATGTTGTTCTTAAATCAAGACAATTGAAAAATTTATTGTTGGCCTGCAGCAGCCGTAGTAATCTTGGCTCCTTGACGAAGCTTTTGAATACCGCTTACGACGATTTCCTGCCCAGCTGTCAAACCTTCACGAACCACTATATCAGCCCCTATTTCAGTTCCAAGCTTGATTACTTGCTGTGTTACTGTCTGATCCTCGGCAACTACATACACAAAGTATTCTCCCATTTGCTCCGTTACTGCTTTGTAAGGAATGGTAAGTTGCTCGCCTACGTCTTGATTCAAAACCTGAAGATTTACTGTCATTCCAGCAATTAGCTCTCTGTTTGGGTTGGGAAATTGTACTCGAAGAGATATAGTACCTGTTTGTCTACCTACTGCACGGTCGATGGTGGTAAATTTTCCACTGAAAGGATATATGCTATTGTCACTAAAACGGATTCTGAAAAGAGAATCTGGATTATCTTCTGCTCCCAGCATTTTATTAAATCTAGGAATCTCACGCTCGTTGATCACGAAATTCAATGCCATAGGATCATTTGAAGAAATTGTGTTGAGCAAAGGCTGACCAGGAGAAACCTGTGTTCCCAATCTCACTTGAGAAATCCCAACTGTACCATCGAATGGAGCAGTAAGCACAGAGTAACCGAAATCTGTTCCTGCTGAGGCATACTGAGCTTTAGCTGAACTCAATTGAGCTTTTGCATCCAAGACAGCCGTTTCAGCATAATCCAATTGCTGCTTAGCTATTGCATCTTGCTCATCCAATCTTTTATATCGCTCAAAGTCTTTGGCCACTCTTGCAAGATTTGCTTCTGCGCTTTGCACCAATGCCTGTGCTTGCTGCTGTGAGGCCGCATATTTGCTTCGGTCTATTTCGTAAAGTTTTTGACCCTTTTTCACCTGCTGACCATCTTGCACATAAATATCCGTAATGTATCCACTGATTTGGGGCCTAATTTCTACCTCATTAATAGGCACAAGTGTAGAAGAATATTCGTCAGTAGCAGTAACTGACTTTTTAACTACTGTATAGGTGGTAACGGCTACTTCTGCCGGTGCCTGTTGTCCTGACTGAGGCTTCTGCCCACAAGAAAATCCTGCTAAAACCAGAGCCGAAAAAGCGACAAGTTTGTATGATGAATTCATATAAATTAAAATTTAAAGGGGATTCTAATTAGTTGATAGTTCCTAATGCTTTTCTAAGATCAAGCTTGTCTTGCAAAACCTGATAAAAAGCGTTGATATGATTAATTTGGGCAGTCTGAAGATCTGTCTCTGCTATGACTAATTCGATGTATGATTTGATTCCTTCATCATACTGGAGCTTGATGATGTTATAGACTTCTTCAGCCATCTCCATATTTTCTCTGATCAGCTGCCACTCATAAACGCTACTGTTGTAAGCTGCAAGTGCAGTAGAATACTCTGTCCTAATCTGATTGCTTAGGTTTTCTATCTCGATAGTTCCTCGATCTACCCGAAGTTCGGCTGCTTTCACTTTATGGATTCGTTTTCCTCCCTGAAAAATTGGAATTGTGAGGTTCACCCCAACAGATGATATTGGGTATTGAGCTTTATATAAACTGTTTAAGGTTGAATTGAAGTAATTCAAATTATATCTGTAATACGCAGAAAGTTCAGGCAGGTAATTCCATTTTTCATAGCTGGTCTCTATTTCATTCAAGGTCTGCTGAGTCTGCAAAAGTTGATATTCCACGCGGTTTTCTAGCATCAAAGGATCCACTACCTCTTCACCGATTGCACCTTCTGCACCTTGCGTATCAAATTCTATGGTAAAATTTAGGCTATCTGGATATCCCATTAGCTGCTTGAGGTAGTCATACTTGGCATCGAAGGAATTCGTCACCCTATTTCTATCACTCTTCACGTTGGTCAATGCAATCGATGCACGCTGATAATCAGTCTTGTCTACCAAACCTGCTTCAAATCGACTAAACGCATCTTTATATTGTTTTTCAAGTCTATTCAGATTTTGATCAAGAATATTAATTTGTTCTTCGGACAAAAGAATTGAATAAAAAGCCTTGCTAACATCTACGACAGTATTAATTCTTGCATCCTCAATAACCTGTTGGAGTTGCTGACGATAATATCTGGAAGACTTAGATGCAAACAATTGATCTCGATTGAACAAAGTCTGATTCGCTTGCAGTAATACGTTCGAGTTATACTTTTGACCGAATGTAATCAACTGATCTCCAATGATCTGTTGCTGCAATTTGATATTGTATGCTCCAGCGGCTGAGGCAGTGATTTGAGGATACCAGTTGGCCAGGTTAGATTTGATATCGCGTTCCCCTATCTCCTGGTCTATCTGTGCCTGTCTGATTATAGGACTTTGAAGCAGTGCAAATTCCACCACCTGATCCAAACTCAGTACTCCTTGCGGAACTCTATTTTCTTCCTGACTGTAGGCGACTTTGGAAAAGAGTAAACTACTCAGACCGACCAACAGTAATCGTTTTTTGAACATCTTTGTACTTAATTAATAGGTTTAAATTTAAAAAAAGGTCTTTAGGTTAATCTGCTTTTATTCCATCCCAGATGAGGTGGGAAATCTCATTCAGTTCCATGTTATTTTTTTCAAGCTTCTTTTTGAAATTCTGCTTAATGCGCACAATAGAATTCACATTGGTATTCACCAAAATAGAGAGCACGACAGGATTTAATTGTTTAATATCTCCTTGCTGGATTCCATCTTCGAAAAATGCATTAGCGAATTCATGCCAAACATTGGGATTGCTTTGCAAATCATCCGAATTATAAGGAGAATTTAAAAACTGATCATAAAAACCATGTATTGAAGGATTTAGCTCATAAAAATTAGTCAGATTTTTCCAGTAATTATAAAACCTCTCTTTAAAAGGAAGAGATAAATCATCTCGCTCTGACACATATTTTTTGATTTCCTCCACCACATGTTCATAGATCCCTATGATCAAGTCATCCTTGTTTTCGAAATAAGTATAAATTGTCCCAGCTGCTACTCCCGCATTTTTGGCAACCATACTGACGGGGCAACCATGGAAACCATGCTCTTGAATTAAATCCAGTGCACTTTGGATAATACTCTTCTTTTTATCTAATAATACACTCATTGGATATTGGATTGAATGAACGTTCAATCACTTAGGCTTCTTAAAAGTTCCAGACTGGAGAAAAAGTTTTTTGATTTTTAATGGAAGTACTTCTTCCACGGACGCCTATGGACGCCTTTATGTCAACTCCTTGGGGTAATTAAGACAGGGATTATGTTTAAATCGGATAAAAACAATTACCGTCTATTTTTCTTTGGTCATTGGAGGTCACTTTCAAAAAATTAAAGCCATTGAAAATGAATTAGTTCTGCAGAAACTATCCATTTTCTTAACTCAGAGACACTTATTTAATTCAAGAATCATTAACATTGCATCCCAATAGAAAACAGCTGCGGATGTGGCGAAATTGGTAGACGCACTAGACTTAGGATCTAGCGCCGTGAGGCATGGGGGTTCGAGTCCCTCTATCCGCACTAAGACCTCTCAGGAAACTGGGAGGTCTTTTTTATTTTTAGCCCTTGGCAAACTACTTGCTTTTATGCCTATTTTGTAGCTTGAACACACCCAATCACCTTTTCTCATGAAAAAGTTATTAATCCTTTTAGTATTTCTTCCCTCTTTTGTTTTTGCCCAATCGAAAGTAGACACGATAGAAGTATTCAGCCAAGCCATGAATAAAACGCTGAAGGCTACAGTGACCACACCTTCCTCCTACGATGGCAGCAAGCAATTTGCTACGCTGTATCTCCTACATGGCGGAAGCGGGGCTTTTAGTGATTGGCATCAAAAAGTAACAGAGCCTGGCCTGGTAAATCGCATGGCTGAGCAATACAACTTAATCATCGTCACTCCAGGTGTGGGTCCGTCTAGCTATTATTTCGATAGTCCAGTGATGGATTCGGTGCAATATGAAACGTATATAACAGCCGAACTTATTCCTCATGTAGACCAAGCATACAAAACTTTGGCTAAGAAAGAGTCCAGAGCGATTACAGGTCTGTCGATGGGTGGTCATGGAGCAATTATGCTTAGTGCAAAACATCCTGAACTGTTTATTGCAGCTACTAGCATGAGTGGTGTGATGAACATCGATACCCGGATTTGGGATGTTCCTCAAGACTTTAGCTCACTTCGTCAAATGCAACAAAAAGCCATGCTTGGAGAGGATTTACAATACGACTCCCCATTTAGCTCATATACCGCTGTAGGATTAGTTGATAGAATGAAAGAAAATCGAACCGCCTTGCTAATGGACTGTGGGGTTGATGATTTCTTATTGGAAACCAACAGACAAATGCATCAAATGCTACTCGATAATGGTACCGCCCATGAGTACACTGAGCGTCCGGGAGCTCACACTTGGGAATATTGGACTGATGCCTTACCAGTACATTTACTCTTCATAAATAAGCATCTCACTCGTTAGATTAAAGTTTTAAAAACTTAGATGAATGTAAATAAGCTTAGATTTCTAAGCGGAATTTTGCTTTTTTGCATATCACCCACTTTACAATTATGTCTCAATTTGATTCAATCAGACCTTTATATGATGCAGAAGCCAATGCTGCTATCCGTAAGATCATAGATGATTCTATGCTGGAGGCAATGATGAGTTTCACTTTTCCCACTGACACAAAGGAACATTGGAAGGATTTGATGGTCCATACCCATTCGCTGAGAGACTTTCAAGTAAATTTCATTTACCCTGGAATTCAAAAAGTCTTAGAAAAAAGCTCTGATGGTTTGAGTACAGGCGGTTTCGATCAATTAGAGTCGAATACTGCTTACTTATTTATTTCAAATCATCGCGACATCATTTTAGACACTTCCTTGCTAAATGCTGTTCTCTACGAAAATGGATTAATCCTCACAACTTCTGCAATTGGAGATAATTTGATCCAAAAGCAATTCTTGCATACCCTTTCCAGACTAAACCGAAACTTCGCTATCAAACGCGGACTGCAAGGACGTGCGCTTCTCGAAAGTTCAAAGTTGGCCTCAGCGTACATTAAAAAATCTCTCCTCTCTGAAAATAGATCTGTGTGGACTGCTCAGCGCGAAGGCAGAACAAAAGACGGCAATGATTCTACACATCGTGGGGTTTTGAAAATGCTTACCCTATCTGATGAAGGCAAGAATCCATTCGAATATTTTGAAAAAATCAAAGTGGTCCCTATTTCGATTTCCTATGAATATGATCCCACAGATGTCTTGAAAATGCCGGAATGGATAGCTAAATCTAAAGATGAGAAATATATCAAAGGAGAACATGAGGATTTCCTAAATCTCCTGAGAGGCATCATGGGCACGAAAAAGCGCATTCATTTGCAAGCCAACGGGGTTTTGAACAAAGAAATTCGAGAGATCTCTGCAATGGATCTCAATCAACCTGATAAATTGACGAAGCTAGCTGAGACTATAGACCATAAAATCTGGACCGGCTACAAGCTATGGCCTAGCAACTACATTGCACATGACTTACTTTATGGAAATGAAGAATATGTGAACTTCTATACGGATGCAGAAAAAACCGCTTTCGAGAAAAGAATGCTTGAGAAAGTGAATACTAAAAATGAATTTTTGATCAAAAGCTTTTTAAGTATGTATGCCAATCCTGTAAATAATCAAAAGGTAGCCCTCAATATTAATTCACCTTCATCTCAATTCTAAACTTCGTCCCGTTTCCAACCTCAGAGGTTACGTCCATAGTACCATCTCGTTGATTGACGAGCTGTCTCACAAGATTCAACCCCAAACCAAAGCCAACTTCTCCGTTAGTTCCTTCTAGCGTAGAAGTTCCATTTTTATGGATTTCCTTGATTTTGGATGAGTGTATACCCATACCATTATCTTCAACTATTATTTCTAAAAATAAATCCATCTCACTTAATCTTAAATTCATTTCTAACGAAATTTCACCCCCCGGATTAGTGAATTTGATAGAGTTAGAAAGCAAATTCCCCAAAATTTGCAACACATACATTTTAGTGAACGGCTGAAATTGGTTCTCTTTCCCTAGATTAACTTTAAAATCTAGTTGTTTAACTTTTATCTGTGGCGCGAAGAGGCGAATAATTGTATTTCTGAGTTTTACCAGATTTATATCACCTTCTGTTAATCCATCCGTTAGGTTCGAATTTTCATCAAAATCTTTAGAAAGAATATCTTGAGATAAATCCAATAAGGACAAACTGCTATGTTTGATCATTTCTGAGTACTCCGGTATTTCACTCTCATCTAAATTCAAGCCTTCCGAAGTAATCAGATCTGACAAACCAATTATCCCTCCAATAGGGCCACGGATGTCGTGCGCCAATTTAATTTGGCTTAATTCTGACAGTTTGAGTTTATTCTTAAGGTTAGCAAGTTTGCTGTTAATTAAGAGCCGATCTACAATCTGCTTAGCAATCAATTTCAAAATCTCCTTAACATTGTCAGAAAGATTAATTTTATTACTATCCATTACACAGAGTGCTCCTAGCTTAAATCCTTCCGGTAGGGTTAATGGCACTCCCATATAGTAGCGGAGATTTGGCACGCCTTTTACATAGAAAAAATTTTTAAAACGTTCATCACTACTCAAGTCATGAACTTCAAAACCTTCATCTACCTCTGTTTGAATAGTCCATTGACATATAGATTCCTCCCTTGGTATTTGATTGAACTCTATACCGTATCCTGACACACTCCATTGTGCAAAAGTGTCAATAAGATTTACAAGGGAAATTTGAGCACCAGAAACCTTCGCGGCAAGCTCAGTAAGATAGTCAAGTCCAAGATTTGGATCATTATAGTCGATCCCAAGATTACTAAGTGTTAAAAGCCTTTGCAATTCATTATCTTTTAAAGAGGAAATCTTATTCATTTTACTACTTTTAATATCATTGGTAAAATTAAAAATGTTACAATTTCCTGTCCAAACTAAATGACAACACCTTTTTATTTCAAATTCCACATACAAGCAAGATGTCTTTACCGATGGGTCACAATAATTAATTTATTAATAATCAACCTATTAATCGGGATATCAACTAAATCTTTTGCACAGACGACAAAAGAAACTGTGTCTGTTGGTCAAATCATCACATTCTATGGGGAAATCTTAATTAGTCTTGATGATCGTACTCCAAATCACAAAGAAAGTTTCATTGAGTTGGCAAATGCTGGCTATTGGGACTCCTTGACTTTCAATCGCGTCATTCCAAATTTTGTTGCTCAAGGCGGCTGCCCTGATACTGAGGACGGTTTCACAGATCCTGAGTACCTTTTGGAACCTGAATTTGTTAATGATTTAAAACATGTTTATGGCGCCGTGGGAGCTGGTAGAGATGACAATCCCGGAAAATTATCTGCAAGATGTCAATTTTATATTGTGCAAAACCCAGAAGGTATTCCAAGACTAGACGGAGATTACACAATTTTTGGTCAGGTAATCAAAGGCATGAGTGTGATCGAACAAATTGTACGAGTAAAACGAGACGGAAATGACGAGCCGCTCAATCCAATTACATTATCAGTAAACATCATCCAAATCCCTGTAAATCAAATTGAAAGGATCTTTTTAAATTCCCAAGAACACTCTAAAACCTCACTTAATGAGCAATAATATCCCAATCAAAATCCTTGTAGTTGGCTGTGGAAATATGGGGATTGCCCATGCTACAGCTTACCACAATTTTCCTGAATTCGAGATATGCGGATTAGTATCGAGAGGGGAATCCAACCAGAAACTAAACAAGAAATTTCAAGCCAGTTATCCACTTTTTTCAGATTTCGACATAGCATTAGCGCAGTCAAAACCTGATGCAGTTTGCATTTCTACTTATCCCGATACTCACGAGGAATTTGCTTTAAAATCACTTGAAGCGGGTTGCGATATTTTTATAGAAAAACCACTGGCAGACACAATTCTTGGTTGCGAGCGAATTATTTCGAAAGCTAAGGAAGTAAACAAAAAAGTAGTCGTAGGCTATATTTTAAGGCATCATCCTTCTTGGATCAGGTTTATTCAAGAAGCTGAAAAGCTTGGAAAGCCACTCGTAATGCGGATGAATCTCAATCAACAAAGTCAAGGATACATGTGGGATGTGCACCGCAATCTCATGAAAAGCCTCAGCCCTATTGTGGATTGCGGTGTACATTACATTGACGTGATGTGCCAGATGACCAGGTCAAAACCCGTTTCAGTATCTGCAATAGGCGCTCGACTGACAGAAGATATTTCTGAAGACAATTACAATTACGGTCAACTTCAGATTCGCTTTGAAGATGGTTCTGTAGGCTGGTACGAAGCTGGCTGGGGACCGATGGTCAGTGAGACAGCCTTTTTTGTAAAGGATGTTTTTGGGCCAAAAGGATCAGTTTCTATCACAGCGAAGGATGCTGGATCCAGTGGCCAATCGGACAATGTGGATGCGCATACCAAAACCGAATCCATTCGAGTACATCATGCAGAGATTGATGATAATAATAATTTCACCACCCCAGACGAATGGATCGATTTGAAAGACGAGCCAGATCATCAGGAACTTTGCAATCGAGAGCAGCAGTACTTCCTCAAAGCCATTCAAGAAAACATCAACCTAGATGCGCATTTGGAAGATGCGCTGAACAGTTTGAAAATTGCTTTTGCCTGTGATGAGTCAGTGAAAACCGGGGAGACAGTTAGGCTAGGATAGACAAATGTTTGTATATGGTATTATGTCAAAAGTTAGATGTTTAAGGGTATGAAATTTTGATTTTTGATAATATCCTGTGAAAAAGTGTTCAAACATTCCACATAATCCATGTAATATTCTTTGGCACTAAAAATTGCAGGTGCTACCTTCCATTTTGCTATACTTATGAAAAATAAAACAGTACTTATTACAGGCGGAGCATCGGGTATCGGACTAGCTATGGTTCAGCTTTTTGCATTCAAAGAAACCAAAGTTTACTTCATAGATATAAATCCTGAGATCGGAGAAAAAGTCGCGCAAGATGAGCGAAGTAAAGGCTTTGACGTGACTTTTCTTTGCGGTAGCGTCTCTGATCCCGCCGAAATAGAATTATTAATACAGTCCATTCCAGGAAAAATTGACACCCTCATCAATAATGCAGGTGTGTCTCATGTGGGAAAAGTGGAAACTACTTCGTCTGAGGATTTCGATAGAGTTTTTCAAGTCAATGTGAAAGGAATGTTCAACTGCATCAAAGCCGCACTTCCAAAACTCAAGGAAAATGGTGGCGGATCTATCTTAAACATGGCTTCTGTAGCCGCAACGATCGGTATTCCAGATCGATTTGCCTACAGTATGACTAAGGGAGCAGCACTTTCTATGACGTTGAGCGTTGCTCGGGATTATGTTGCTGATGGCATTCGTTGCAATTGCCTGTCACCCGGTAGAGTTCACACACCGTTTGTAGATGGATTTATAGCAAAGAACTATCCGGGTCAGGAAAAGGAAATGTTTGAAAAACTAGCCGCTACTCAGCCGATTGGCAGAATGGCGACTCCTGTGGAGATAGCCGAACTCGCCTATTTCGTAAGTGCAGAAACAGGAAGTTTTATGACAGGAACTAATATTCCGATTGACGGCGGGTTCTTGGGATTGAAAATGTAATTCGAGGTACGAATCAAGAAATACGCCCCGATCGCTATCGGGGTACGAGCTCAACGAATTTATTGAACTCAATCATACACTCCTACTCACTTAATCTAAAACCTAGAGTCTTGGCACTCCAATTTTAATACTAAAGTCTTGATTCTAAAATCTAATATCTTGTGTCTTGATTCTAAAGTCTTAATACTTGTTACTATCTACTTAATACTTAAAAATGAAATTAATACGATTTGGCGCAGCCGGAAATGAACAACCAGGAATCCAAAGTGCATCTGGGAAATACCTAGACTGCTCAGGCTTTGAAGAGGATTGGAATGAAGATTTTTTCACTAACAATGGCTTAGCAAGACTAGAAAAATGGCTGGAAGCAAACGAGGAAAATCTAAATGAAATACCAGCTGATTCTAGGTTAGGTTCTCCCGTAGCTCGCCCTTCAAAAATCATTTGCATCGGCTTGAATTATAGAAAGCATGCACTGGAATCCGGGATGCCTGTTCCGGAAATCCCGATCATTTTCATGAAGGCTACCTCTTCTCTTTGCGGGCCATTTGACAATATTTTGATCCCTAAGAACTCTGTAAAAACTGACTGGGAAGTTGAGCTTGCTGTGGTAATCGGCAAACGCACAAAATATGTGAGCCAAGAAGATGCTATGGATTATGTTGCTGGCTACTGTTTGCATAACGACGTCTCTGAACGCGACTTTCAACTAAATCATGGTGGGCAATGGGTGAAAGGTAAAAGTGCGGATAACTTCGCTCCTCTTGGACCGGTTTTGGTCACCAAAACTGAAATCCAAGATCCGCATAACTTGAGACTTTGGCTCAAGCTGAACGGTAAAATGCTTCAGGACAGCAACACGTCAGATTTGGTGTTTAACATTCCTTACCTTATTTCACATTTGAGCCAATACATGACTTTACTGCCTGGCGACGTGATCTCTACCGGAACTCCAGCGGGCGTTGGCCTTGGACTTACTCCACCTACTTACTTAAAAGTAGGTGATGTGGTCGAGCTTGGCATCGACGGCTTGGGCGAATCGAAACAAGTAGCAATCAACGATCCTGAAGCATGAGACTGGATTCCCACCAGCACTTTTGGAAATACAATCCTGAAAAACACTCTTGGATCACCGACGAAATGAAGGTGATCCAGAGGAATTTTCTTCCTGATGACCTTATCCCGATTTTAAAGGAACATCAGATCGATGGCTGCGTGGCTGTGCAATCTGATGAAAGCTTTCGAGAAACTGCTTTTCTCTGCGATTTAGCCGAAGAATACGAGCAGATCAAAGCAGTGGTAGGCTGGGCAGATTTGGGGTCTGATGCACTGGACAAGGAGTTAGACCAATTTGCTTCGCAAAAAAAGTTGAAAGGCTATCGGGAAATTCTGCAGTCAAAACCTGTTGACTATATGCTGCGAAAGGAGTTTATCCGTGGCATCAAGAAAATTGGAAAAAGAGGCTACACCTATGACATACTTATTTTCCACACACAACTGGAAGCTACTTTACAATTTATTAAAAAAGCTCCCGAGCAACCATTTGTCATAGATCATATCGCTAAACCTAACATTAAATTGGGTATCTGGAGAGCATGGAAAAAAGAGATGGCGCCACTAGCTGAGCGAGATTATATTTCTTGTAAAGTTTCTGGAATGATCACGGAAGCGGATTGGAAGAAGTGGAAAGCCACAGACCTGCAAATCTATCTAGATGTAGCACTTGAGCTATTTGGCCCGAAACGTCTGATGTTTGGCAGCGACTGGCCAGTTTGTAAGATCGCGGGAGAGTACGAGCAGGTTTTGGAAGTGGTGGAACGATTCACGGATAGACTTTCGAAGACGGAAAAAGAAGCAATCATGGGAAATACTGCTGCGGAGTTTTATGGGATTTGAAAAGTCAACAGACGACAGTCAGCAGACGACCGCTATTGGAGTATAAAATGAAATTTTAGAATAACCTGCAGTCGCCTGTTGTCAGTAGACCGTGGACAAACATTAAACAATGAACCTAAACCTAAGCAATAAAGTCATCCTGATATCTGGCGGAGCCAAAGGAATAGGTGGCGCCATCTCCAGAGCTTTGATAGAAGAGGGAGCAATTCCCGTGATGATTGATCCCAATGAAAAAGAAAGTGCTGAGATAATCGCATTGGGAGAAGCCTTTCAGATTCCTATGAGACTCTTTGAAGCAGCTGACTCAAAAAAAGCGGTCAAACTTACCCTTGAAAAATATGGCAGAATTGACGGCTTGGTCAATAACGCCGGTGCAAATGACAGCATAGGCTTGGAGCATGGAAGCCCTGAAGCTTTTGAGAAATCGGTAGCCAAGAACTTAAATCATTACTATCATTTAGCACATTATGCTTTACCTTATTTGAAAGAAGCCAAAGGAAGCATAATCAATATCAGCAGTAAAACAGCCGTCACAGGTCAAGGCGGCACATCAGGTTACACTGCTGCCAAAGGTGCCCAGTTATCACTTACCCGTGAATGGGCAGTGGAGCTCCTACCTTATGAGATCACCGTCAATGCCATCATTCCAGCGGAGGTTTTTACCCCTCTTTACGAGAACTGGATCAATACATTCCCCAATCCTGAGAAGAAGCTGGCAGAAATCACCGCTAAAATCCCTCTGGGAAACCGCATGACCACACCAGAAGAAATAGCCGCGATGGCGATCTTTTTATTTTCTGACAAGGCAAGACATATTACCGGGCAGCATCTATTTGTGGATGGCGGCTACACCCATCTTGATCGAGCAATATAAAACTTAGCAATCCCCATAACCTTACTTTTACCCATGACCCAAAAACCAGTCTTAATACCCAAGGAATTACTCGTTCCCTTCATCTTAATCACTTCTCTTTTCGCATTATGGGGCTTCGCAAATGACATTACCAATCCCATGGTGGCGGCGTTTAAGCGCGTACTCGAGCTAAACAACACACAAGCCTCCTGGGTGCAAATGGCCTTTTACGGAGGGTATTTTACCATGGCATTGCCAGCTGCTTTCTTTATCAAAAAGTACTCTTATAAAACAGGGATCCTGCTAGGACTTGGCTTATATGGGTTTGGAGCATTATTATTCTACCCTGCAGCAGCATGGGAGAGTTATGGGTTTTTCCTTGCTTCACTTTATATTTTAACGTTTGGATTAGCCTTTTTAGAAACTACGGCCAATCCCTACATTTTGTCTATGGGTCCAGAGGCAACCGCCACGCAGCGTTTGAATCTTGCACAAGCATTTAATCCAATGGGAGCTTTGGCTGGACTTTTTGTTGCCAAGCAATTTATACTAAACTCACTTCAGTCAAATGCAACTGATGCGGATGGCACTATCATTTTTACCAGTTTAGATGAAGCGGCCAAAGCTGTAATCCGAACCGCCGATCTGTTAATCATTCGAAATCCATATGTCATACTCGGGCTTGTTGTGATCGCAATATTAGTAGTCATCGCGATGATGAAAATGCCAGAAAGCAAGGAAACCGGGAAGGTGGAATTTAGAGCAACTATGGGTCGCTTACTGAAAAACAGGAATTTCGTAGAAGGCACGCTCGCTCAGATGTTCTATGTAGGTGCGCAAATCATGGTGTGGACGTACATCTATCAGTACGCAGAAGTTCTTGGTATTGGAAATGCAGATGCTGTGAATTATGGCTATACCGCTTTGGTGGTCTTTCTTATAGGGCGTTGGATTTGCACTTTTCTACTGAGATATATTTCTGCTTCAAAACTGCTTACCATCTTTACCATCCTAGCTATAGTATTCACAGCTGGAGCTATTTTCTTACCCGGAATGATCGGTCTTTATTCATTGGTAGCTATCTCTTTTGCTATGTCTTTGATGTTTCCTACCATATACGGTATCGCATTGGACGGCTTGGGCGAAGACTCTAAATTTGCCGCAGCTTACCTCGTCATGGCTATTGTGGGCGGGGCAGTGATGCCAACGCTTCAGGGAATGATCATGGATATCGGTGGATCAGGGTATGACGACACATTAATTCTAGGCGTTCCTGAAGTCAAATTCTCTTTCATTCTTCCACTTGCCTGTTTTGTAATGGTTTTGTTATTTAGTTTGAGAGTTAAGAAGGTGGGAGAATGAGAGATTGGGAAATAAAGAGATTTCTACCGTAAGCCTTCATACGTGAAATACCTAATTTATCAGCTTGAATGAAGTCGAAGACTTGACTTAATTGAGGAGTAAAAGTAGAAATGAGGCACTCCCCCTTTTTCAAAGCGGGCTAGGGGGATTTTACCACGATCTTTTCTACTAGGCATTTTTATAAAAGAATTATCTGAGAGCATATTCTAAATTTCAACCTAATATGAATACCCAAACCTTTGTATTAATCTGTGACCTGAAAGATGATGAAGAAGCAATTCAGGCTTATGTTGAATGCCACAAAGCTGTTGCGCCAGCTATCATCCAGAGTCTTCATGATGCCGGGATTTTGGCGATGAGCATTTATCGATGGCGTCACAGACTTAGCATGATACTGGTTGGAGATGAAAACTTTACCTTCGAAAGGAAAGCTGCCTTAGACAATGCCAATGAAAAAGTGCAGGAATGGGAATCATTTCTAGGCCAATACCAAACCAATTTGCCCGGAACTCCAGACACTTGGCGCTGGCAGTTAATGGACCGGATTTTTGATTTCAAAGCCTAAAACAAACTTTATAAAATCTATTTTAAATAAAAATATCACTCTGTGGCAAAGGTTTACAACATACGAAACTCCATTCAAGAGTCACGTGGATAATTTTAAAGCGAAACAATAAAAAGATGAAAAAATTACTTCTACTATTCAGTTTAGTCATGACCAGTACCCTAGTGAGCGCGCAAGAAATCATCCTTCCTCTTTGGGAGGGAACTCCCCCACTACAGACCGATATGGGGCTGGAGGAAAAAGCGATTGAGGAAGGAATTATCCGGATAGAAAATGTGCAAATACCACAGATCGAAGTTTTTCTCCCTAGCAAGCAAATGCGAACTGGTCAGGCGGTAGTTATTTTTCCTGGAGGCGGTTATGGTATTCTGGCTTATGATTGGGAAGGAAGAGACTTTGCCAAGTGGCTAAACACACAAGGTATCGTGGGAATCGTGGTCAAGTACAGACTTCCAAACTCCAAGTCTCTGACAGACGCTAAGGAAGTTCCTTTGCTTGATGCGCAGCGGGCTGTGCGTCTTGTCCGACATCATGCCGAAGAATGGAAAATTGATCCAGCTAAAGTTGGCGTAATGGGTTTCTCCGCTGGAGGACATTTAGCCTCTACCGTCAGCACGCAGTATGCACATGAAGTGGATAGATCAAAGGATGCTATAGATGCAATTTCTGCACGTCCTGATTTTTCTATTTTGGCTTATCCTGTGATTTCCTTTAGAGATGCGTCGGCACATTCAGGTTCTAGAAAAAATCTAATCGGCGCTGATGCCAGTCAGGAATTGATTGATCGTTTCTCTAGTGAACTGAATGTAACAGCGGAAACGCCACCAACTTTCTTGGTACATGCACAGGACGATGGTGGAGTTCCTATAGAAAACAGCTTCTTATATTACGACGCCCTTAATGCCAACAAAGTACCTGCATCACTTCACATCTATCCTAAAGGTGGCCATGGCTTTGGTTTTGGATTGGGCAAAGGAGCAGTCGATGGTTGGAGAGATGTGCTGATCGATTGGATGGAAGATTTGAAGTAGGAAGTTTTAGGTTGGAGTTGGAAGTAAGAAGTAAAAGGTATGTAGTAAGTTGTTAATTAGTTAGACAGTTAGTTTGTCACCCTAGCTGAAGCCGAAGGGTAATAAAAAACAATAGTAATAGGACTTCGACTCTGCTCAGTCTGACAGGTAATCTGCACCTAATTAAACAATCTACTTTTGCTCCTTACTACTTTTCAAACTTTCAACTGCCTAATCATCAAATCCGCCTCGGCGGACAAGTAATTACAATCTTTCAATTTTACAATCTCAAAATGATAAAGGTAATAGCCTTCGACGCAGACGATACCCTCTGGGTTAATGAACCATTTTTTCGCGAAGCTGAAGAAGAATTTGCTAAGTTGATGGAGCCATTTATGCCGAGGCACAGTGTCATCAAGGAGGTTTATCAAACCGAAATAGATAATCTCGGCCGATATGGCTACGGGATCAAAGGGTTTATCCTATCCATGATCCAGACAGCCTTACGAATTTCTGACCACAAAATCCCCGTCACTTTTATTGATAAAATACTGGAAATCGGATTTGAAATGATGGAGAAACCAGTGGAGATCTTGCCCGGTGTAGAAGAAGTTTTGGCTGAATTGCAGAACGACTATCGATTAGTAATGGCCACCAAGGGAGATTTAGTAGATCAGGAGAAAAAGCTAAAAAAGTCTGGGTTGGATCATTACTTCCACCACATCGAAATCATGAGCGAAAAGAAAGAAGCGGATTTTGCCAAGCTTGTCCGACATCTTGATGTGCATCCAGCCGAATTTCTAATGATGGGAAACAGCCTTAAATCGGATGTGCTGCCTGTATTGGAACTGGGAGGACACGCCATTCATATCCCTTTTCATACTACTTGGGCTCATGAGATGATACAGCATGAGGTAGAACATGATAATTTCCGACAAGCTGAACACATCGCTCAGGTGGTGAAGATGATTAAAGAAATGTAAGGTTTGGGATTTCGGCCTCCTGTCTCCTGTCTCCCGTCTTCGGTCTTCCGTCTTCCGTCTTCTGTCTTCCTTCTCCCGTCTCCCGTCTCCCGTCTCCTGTCTACCGTCTCCCGTCTTTTTAAATTCTGGACTGATACGTATACAACTGATAATATCTACCTTCCAGTGCAATCAACTCATCATGCTGACCTCGCTCTACGATATTGCCTTTTTCCACTACTAAAATCTGATCTGCCTGACGTATTGTGCTCAAACGGTGAGCAATCACGAAGGTCGTCCGTCCTTTCATCAACTCTTTCAAACTCGCCTGAATCAACGTCTCCGACTCTGTATCAAGATTGGAAGTAGCTTCATCCAATATCAAAATTCTAGGATCTGCCAAAATCGCTCTAGCTATGGCAATCCGCTGTCGTTGTCCGCCAGAGAGCTTCACTCCTCTTTCACCTATGAGGGTATCCAAACCCTCTTCAAAACGATCTGTGAACTCTTGTACGTGAGCAGCAACTACCGCTTTTTGTAAATCATCCTCACTTGCATCTGGCCGTGGGAAAAGAATGTTCTCCCGGATCGTTCCTTCAAACAGGAAATCGTCTTGCAGCACCACGCCAAGTCTGGATCGGAACGAATCTAATGTCACCGTCTGCAAATCATTCCCATCCAAGGTAATAACTCCAGAATCAGGACTGAGAAATGTAGCCGCAAGTCCAGCGATTGTTGTTTTCCCAGAACCAGAAGTTCCTACCAATGCCGTTACAGAACCAGCTGGAGCATGAAAACTCACACCCTTAATCACTTCCTTATCTTCCTCATAGGCAAAGGAAACATTGTCGAAAACAATATTCCCTCTGAACTCTTTCAGGCTGAGAGTTCGCAACGTATCATCCGCTTCCAAGGGCGTATTCATAATTTCTTCTGTCCTATCCAAACCCGCAAAAGCCTCGGTCAACTGACTCCCAATATTCGACATTTGTACAATCGGCGCGATCATAAATCCTAAGTAAAGCGTGAAAGCAAGGAAGTCTCCAAATGTCATCTCACCTTGCATGATCATATAACCGCCCATTCCCATGATGCCGGCGGAGGACAGTCCCAACAATAAGGCTCCCATGGAAGTCACGAAACTCGTTGCAGTCAAACTTGCTTTTACATTTTGAAAAAGCTCATCTACTCCTCTTGCAAAGGTGTTAATCTCCTGCTGTTCGGCATTGAAGCCTTTGATCACCCGTATTCCTCCCAGCGTCTCGGTGAGTCTGCCGGTCACTTGGGCATTGATCTTGCCGCGTTCGCGGAAAATAGGGCGAATTCTTCCAAAAGCCTTCAGAGAAACCAATCCAAAGATTACTACTGGAAGTAGCACAAACAAAGTCATTTTGGGACTGATGTTGATCAATAAAAACAGTGAAACTATAGATGTCAGAATACCACCTATCATCTGCGCAAAGCCAGTTCCGACTAAGTTTCGAACTCCTTCCACATCGGTCATGATTCTGGATACCAGTTCACCAGTTTTCGCATTGTCAAAAAACCGAATAGGAAGCTTGATAATATGAGCTTGCACTTGAGATCTTAGCTTGGAAATAAGATTTTGAGCTTCCACACTTAGGATTTGTGTAAGCGCATAAGAGGTAGCCGACTGGATCACTATTGCTAGAACCACTCCTCCGATCAGCCATTTGAGCATCTCCAGATCATTGGAGGGAATCACGTCATCAATCAAGATTTTACTCGCTCCAGGCAGCACAAGACTTGCTAGTCGAGAGATAATGATCAAAAATAACCCTAAAAATAAGTGTTTTCTCCTAGGCCAAATAATCGTCTTAAAGACCTGAGCCATGGTCACTTTACGCTCTGCTTTCTTAGCCATGAAATAGTTTGTTAAGTCTGGGAAACCACATTTCTTGTTACTCAGTTCCAAAATGAACGGAACTTCATGACTTGATAATTTTAGGGCTGAATATCGCCTATTATCATTTTGGTCCTGGAGAATAATGGGTTTCTGTTATTTATATTTTACTTACCTTCCAAAATACACAAAATCCAAAGACAGAATTTTGACAACCCCATATAATACCAGAAGGGTAAGAATTTTACTAGACTGTCATATTCTCAATAGTACTAGGTATCGCGTTCTCTCATAAGCATGAAAAATAAAGAAAATAACTTTTATATAATAGCAATTGGAGCCTCTGCAGGGGGAATGGAGGCTATTCATCTGCTTTTTGACCACACTCCTGAGGACGGGGTAGCGTATGTGATCATCCAGCATCTCTCCCCAGATCACAAAAGCTTCATGTCAGCTCTACTTGCAAAACACAGCAAACTGAAAATATCAATCGCTGAGAATGGCATGTACGTTGAGCCGAACCTTGTTTATCTGATGCCCCAAGGAAAATATATGACCATTAAGGACAGAAGATTGTTTCTGACTGACATCATAGCCAAGCATCCTAATACGGCCATAGACATATTTTTTGATTCCTTGGCATCAAGCCATAAAGACAAAAGTATTGCAGTCATCCTTTCTGGCACTGGGTCCGACGGAACTAAAGGGATAGCCGCCATAAAAAGACACGGCGGTTTTGTGATCGTTCAGGATCCCCTAAGTGCAAAGTTTGATGGTATGCCTAACAGTGCAATTCTATCAGGAAATGTGGATGTAATCCTCAGTCCTGATAGAATTCCAAAAGAGATAATTGGGCACCTAGAACGGGGTTTATTAGAAAATAATTTATCTGATCGACTATCCGAAACTAACGAGGACGCATTAGTGAAAATACTCGGATTAATACAGAAGCACACTCCTCTTGATTTTACAGAATATAAACGTCCAACAATTATAAGAAGGATAGCTATTAGAATGACTAAAAATAAGGTAGAAACTTTAGAAAATTTTGCTGATTTTTTAGAAGACAATCCTTCAGAAATAAGTATTCTTGCCAAAGAATTTCTAATAAGTGTCACTAAATTTTTTAGAGATAAAGCAGCTTTTGAGGTAATAGAAAACAAAGTCATTCCGGAAATTATTGATAATAAATTGCAGGTTGACATCCTTAAAGTTTGGGTTGTCGGATGCGCCACAGGAGAAGAGGCATATTCACTTGCTATTATCATTTTGGAGCAACTGACCGAACGACAGAAAAATCTTGAAGTAAAGATATTTGCTAGCGATATTGACAAATCAGCACTTCTTCACGCCTCAAAAGGAATTTATTCTGATAGCATCATAAATGATATTTCAAAAGAAAGACTTAATAAGTTTTTTGTAAAGCAAGGCGATCATTACAAGGTAAGCGACACAATTAGGAAAATGCTCATTTTCGCAGATCACGATATTGTCAAGCAACCTCCTTATGGTAAAATTGATTTAATTAGTTGTAGGAATCTGCTCATTTATATCAACCCTATCCTTCAGAAAAAAATACTTGCTTCCCTTCATTTCTGCCTGAATTTAAGGGGTTATTTATTTTTGGGCCCTAATGAAAGCTTAGGTGAGCTAAAGAAATCCTTCCTTGAGGTAAATAAGAAATGGAGAATATTTAAAAGTATCGAGAAGGTCAGTAATTTCAAGGACAGCACTTATAGTACTCCCGCTCTGGCTAATCAATTGGGTGATTTAGACCAAAATTCAACATCCCCAAAAGGTGCTTTAAAAAGCACTCTTACAGAGATGGTTAACTCCTCACTTCTGGATGTAACTGGATATGAAGCCGCAATTTGGATAGATTATGATTTTAAGATCGTACATGCATTAGGAAATATTGAGAAATTCCTCCTCCCTAAAATTTTTAATTTCAATTTGCTTGAAATGTTGCCGGAGAATCTCTCCATTGCCACTTCTACCACCATCCGTAAAGCTTTGAAAAATGAAAAAGAGACAAGTATTTTAAAAGTAAAATTTGAAAGAAATGGCACACTTCACTCAGTGAATGCTACGGTAAAGCCTTTACTGAAAAAAGATCATCGTTTAGAAACCAAATTTCTTGTGTTGTTCAGCGAAGACAAAACGAAAAAAATTACCAACACTGATACTGAACACTTCGGGAAAGAAGAACATACATACCGCCATCTAGAAGATCTGAAAGAAGAACTTTCAGAGACCAAACAAAAACTGAAAGAAGCCAATGATGCGCTGGAAGAATCTAATGATAATATCTCTTCCTATAATGAAGAGCTTATTTCCAGTAATGAAGAAATGCAGAGTATTAATGAGGAGCTACAGTCAGTAAATGAAGAGCTGCAAACTGTAAATAATGAATACCAGCTGAAAATCAGAGAGCTTGCAGAGTTGAATGATGATTTGAATAATTACTTCAAATCGACCATCAGTGCACAATTATATGTTGACCGAGAACTTGTTCTAAGAAAATTCTCTCCGTCTGCAATTCGGCAGATCAACCTTAAGGATAGCGATATTGGCAGAACCTTAAGTGATATATCTAATAATCTACGTTTCTCAACCCTGATGGATGATATCGAAAAAGTGATCACTTCTTCAGCAACAGTTCAAAAAGAGGTTCAAACGTTAGACGGTAGATGGTATCAAATGATGGGGATACCCTACGTTAAACAGCAGGATAATCAAATTCATGGCGTTATTATTACATTTAATGATATTACGGCATTAAAAAAGGTGCAGGATAAATTATCCAGACTAAATACAGATCATAATACTTTTATTTATGCTGTTTCACATGATCTAAAAGGACCTTTGTCAAATTTGGCGTTAATCATTTCTCATCTATATGAAGCTATTAATCCGAAATCAGAAGACATAAACGAATTGATGGTCTTGCTTGAAAAATCTACCGCAAATCTGAGTGATATCATTTATGAGCTGACCGATATATCTAAAATAGAAAGTGAAATGGATATGATGGAAAGCATTAACGTCCAAGAGCTATTGAGAGAAGTTGAATTGAGTATAAAAGTTATGCTAGTGAAATCAGATGCTAAAATAACTTATGATCTGAAAGAAACTGAGATTCAATTTTCTAAAAAGAGTTTAAGAAGTCTCATGTTTAATATTTTTAGCAATGCCATTAAATATAAGTCTCCAGACCGTCCTCTTGAAGTAACTATTCGAACAGAGAAATCTGATAAATTTACTCTTCTGTCCATTCAAGACAACGGATTGGGAATTGCTAAAGATAAGATCAAGAAAATATTTGGAGTATTCCAACGGGCGCACAGGCATGTGGAAGGAAGCGGAGTAGGTTTATATCTCGCGAAAAAAACCATTACCAATGCAGGAGGAGATATAGAGGTAGAAAGTGAATTGGGAAAGGGCTCTATATTTAAAGTTTATTTTATAAACAATCCTAGACATTAGAGGTGATGTTGAAAGTTAGCTTCATTGATACATGAAAACAAACCCTGTAACTACATGTAGGTCATGTAGTTGAAAATTTTTTTACCAAAACATGAAACTGAGGGTGCTTTTTCAGGAAATCAATATTCCTGTAAAATTATTCTGTCTTGATCAGGCCACGAACCATGAAATAGGTTGTAAAGTTTGAAAAACAAATAAACGCTTACACAGTATTAATAGGAACCTGAGCAGTTGATTAATCTATTCCCCTTTCGGCATTCTTCTGTTTATTCAATTTTTTCGCTCAGGTATTTCCAATATCTTTTTGGAACATGCTGAATATGAAGTTTCATGTTTTTTCGAGAAGGAATATTCGTGCTTTTAAAATAGTCCTGCCACAAAGTCTGAAATTCCAGTTCCTCATCTGCGAAAAATTCTGAAGAGCTTTGCGTGGCATTAAAATTCTCGGGTAAGGTCAGGTGGATAATATCTACCTTCTCCAAGTCATAAAAAATACCGTAATGACGCTTAAGGTCATAAATAATCCATTTTTGATCGGCATATCGACGTTTGAAGTGCTTAGAAATAAGTGGTAGGACGTTAAAATCTGGCTCGATGGTAGCAAAGTAAAATTCATCTTTGGTCAAGCGAAAGCGCACAAAAGCTTCCATTCGATGTTTTTCTCTGCCTACACTTTTGGCTATCTGCGTCACCTTCAAAACATCCTCATTAGCAAAATCCGAATCTATCTGAATTTCACTCCGAAGTGCATATTGAATATACCGTAATAAGAGATTTTCAACTTCAGCCTTTTCACTCAGAAACGCATAATATATCCGCGTTTTACCTGTGGCCGATGTTTTTTTAGAAATGCCTTTCCATACACGATCTGCTTTGATCGGATCAGTTATCACTTCCTTGCTCGATCCAAATAATGATTCCTGCGCCAGACCCTCTCTATAAATAAAAACCTGCTTCAATTTCAATTCATATACCTCGAAAACACAGGTTAAAAACCCATCAAAACTACCATCATAAACCAATATAGAATCCTGAAGCTTGATCATTTACCCGAACAAATTCATTTGTGGACTTAGTATTTTTTGATACTTACTGGTCGAGTTTTGGAGAATAAGCGATTTCAGTTGGGGTCCTGTCAAATCCCGACGTTCAAAATCATGGGAAGCACATACTAGAAAATACTTGGCTCTATTGAGCGCCACACCCATTCTCTGTAAGTGCTCCCAATTTAAATTACGGAAGCGTCTTGCCTGAATAATTTTGTGGACTGACTTCATGCCCAAACCAGGAATTCTTGCCAGCATATGTTTATCTGCTTTATTGACATCGACTGGAAAATGGGCTAAATTTCTCAGAGCCCATCCCAATTTCGGATCTATATCCAAATCGAGATTTGGATGTTCATTGTTTACTATCTCATGTACATCAAAACCATAAAAGCGCATCAACCAATCAGTCTGATACAACCTATTTTCCCGAAGCATCGGCACGGCAGTTCCAAGTTGAGGCAGGCGGTTATCATTGCTGATGGGGATATATCCAGAATAGTAGACCCGCTTTAAGTCAAACTTTTTGTAAAAGTAATCTGAGGTCCACATGATTTGCTGATCGCTTTCACCACTGGCACCGATGATCATCTGCGTGCTTTGTCCAGCTGGCGCAAACTTGGGCGTGCTCTTAATAAGCTTCTTTTCTGAATTTTAAAGAATGATTTCATTTTTGACTTTGATCATTGGCTTGATAAAATCTTCGCGCTTTTTCTCAGGAGCCAACAACTTCAAACCTTCTTTAGTAGGAATCTCAATATTAACACTTAATCTATCGGCATAAAGACCAGCTTCTTTCATCAATTCGTCCGAAGCTCCAGGGATTGATTTGAGGTGAATGTAGCCATTGAAATTCTCTTCCAACCTTAGCTTTTTAGCAACAGCCACCAGCCGCTCCATTGTGTAATCAGCACTTTTAAAAATCCCAGAGCTCAAGAATAAGCCTTCAATGTAATTGCGTCGATAAAAATTTATTGTCAAATCCACCACTTCCTGCACCTGAAATGCTGCTCGTTTGATGTCATTGCTTTTGCGTGTCACACAGTAGGCACAATCGAAAATGCAATAATTGGTCAACAAGATTTTCAGTAAAGAAACACAGCGTCCGTCTTCGGTATATGAGTGACAGATGCCCATACCTGTAGCATCTCCAAGCCCTTTGGTAGCATTACTTCGATTGCTACCGCTGGATGAACAGGAGACATCATATTTTGCTGCGTCTGCAAGTATTTTTAATTTTTCTTGTGTGCGTTCGAAGGACATATTTGGATTCTGTCTTGATCAGAGTTGTAGGATGATTTGATCGTTAGATTCACTGGTTTTTTCTACGAGAATATTGTGCTGCTGGATGACTAGAACTAAGCACTATTCTTAATCGATGCGCCTATTTGAAATCTCAATTATTAATTATT
>NZ_MSSV01000016.1 GCF_002150505.1 Algoriphagus ratkowskyi | reverse complement strand
ACTATAAAAGTCTAAAAGATTGTATAGTAAATTCAGATCACCTTTTTTAAAATCTTTGTTGTACTTATTAGATAGTTGATAAATATCATCATCAACATCAAAGGAATAATCTCGGTTACCGTTCCTAAATTCTTCTGACCAGCCCAACGTTTTTTGTAACAAAGACCTTAGCTCCACAATAAATTGATTCATAATTGTCTTGTTAAAATCTTTTCCAAAAACACCTTGATCGCCAGGTTTCACCTGCCATTGTCTATGTCTTCCAATGCCTCCTGGCCCTCTTCTTTGGTAATGTAAGCCATTTCTCATATCCAAATCAATCCTAAAATTCTTGCCAGCCTTAAACAAAGTTGTACCTCTCATTGAAGTATTAGACAACATCCTCAAACTACCTATCCCTACACCAGAACCCGTGTAAACTCCTCTTGTTACTGCTATTTCTAAAGCTTTTTCAGACCCATACCCAAAATCATAACCGATTTGATAAGTAATGCAAACCAATTCTTATATCCAAATCAATTTTAAAATACTTTAATTCTCAAAAATTCAATTTATAGACGTGCAATATTGAAATAATTCTTTATCAAGACCTTCTAATGATAAACTACTCCTTTTGCGAAATTCATTTCTCAAATTTATCAAAAGGGTTATATTTATTTCTAAATTCAAAATTTTATAATCAATAATTAAATTTCTATAGTCAATGGATTCCAAAAATAGCTTTTCTTTTATTCCTTTTTCTTTGTTTTTCACTATACTGTGTTCTACAACGCTTTCTATATCATTATAAATACTTTCATAAAACTCATTATCGATCAACGTTTCAGGCCACCTGAGATATAACTCATTTAATGAATTTAATTCACCATTTAGAACATTATGGATCAACTCTAATACTATTTTTCTTTCTTCCATAAGTAATATCATTTAACTCCTCTATGCCATTTGTCAATTTGATGCCAAGGCCAATGTTTTATTCCTTTGCTAGGTATATCAATTGAGGTCCCTAAACATCAAAACCAGTCTTTCTACCCCCTCCTGGTGGTAGTACCTTCTCAATACATTCGAAGTCCAGGTGGACGCTGGGTGGAATCCGCGACAATTGTCGGGAGCAATTCCACCCTACTATCCTTACCAATTTATAATTGACTAAAACACTCTTTTCACCAATAATCTACTTCAATTAAACCCTTTAGTCCTGAGTAATTTCTTGCGCTGGAATATAGGTATTCTTCTGCATTTTCAACCCAGCCCGCTCTTATGGGATTCTCATGAATGTACTTCATACGACTCTCGATAATTTCAGGTCGATACAATTCTATTGCATGATTTTCATGAGTCCAAAATTGTAAATTACCCGATCGCTTAGTAAACACTGCATGATACTCAAAAATCATCCTCAACCACTCTCGCCTGCTTTCTTGCGGATTCTCTAAAATCATTTTTAACAACTTCTTACTCGTAAACTTTTTAAAATCACGCTTCCAATCGGAGCTTTTAACACTCTATCCCATTAATCTAAACAGTCAAAATTCATCTCAAACTTATCGACTAAAGAACCTAATCTAAGAACATAAAATGTTTTAGTGTTTTCTTTTATATATACTGAGTCACCTACAGAAATAGCTCTCCATGAATTATCTAGTTCGTAATCTTTCGGAAAATAGTACTTCAATTTTGATTTTCCTTCATTTATAATGGTAAGAACTCTAATTCCCCTATCCCACTCATACTCATTTTTATCAAACACTACTCCAGTAAATGTTTTATTTGTTTGTTCATTCAATTTATCACAATAGGTACAAGAAGAAAAAATGAAAACAGACGATATTATCAACAAATAGAACTTTTTCATTTTATTTGAACATTTGAGTTAAATTGAAACTATAACCTATACCGACACTAAAACTTGTTTTAATTGGAAAATTAATACTTGGTCCTGACGAAAAAGAATAACCAGTGACATCATTAAAGAAAAGGCTTCCAATACTATAAGAAATTGAATTACTTAATGAATAATTCCCAACACTTGTTTGAAGTGCAAACCCTTGTAATTCCTTATGTCTTAAAATGCCAATAGAATTATACCTGGAAACTTTACCCCTCCTGGTCGTAGTACCTTCTCAATACATTGGAAGTTCAATTGAGCGCTGGGTGGAATCCGCGACAATTGTCGGGAGCAATTCCACCTTCATATTCTTACCATTCCGTACAGCTGTCGGGATGCAATTGGTCGAGACACTCTTTTCACCAATAATCTACTTCAATTAAACCCTTTAGTCCTGAGTAATTTCTTGCGCTGGCATATAGGTATTCTTCTGCATTTTCAACCCAGCCCGCCCTAATGGGATTCTCATGAATGTACTTCATACGACTCTCGATAATTTCAGGTCGATACAAATCTATCGCATGATTTTCATGAGTCCAAAACTGTAAATTACCTGATCGCTTAGTAAACGCTGCATGATACTCAAAAATCATCTTTAGCCACTCTCGCCTGCTTTCTTGCGGATTCTCTAAAATCATTTTTAACAACTTCTTACTCGTAAACTTTTTAAAATCACGCACCCAGTCGGAAAGCTTCCCGTCCTTCTGCTGAACCACCAAATGATTATGATTGCTCATAATCACATAACCATATAAGTACAATCCCTTTTCTAATCGGCAATACGAAAGGTTCTCTAAAATCAAATCTCGATAGATTTTCCTGGTAAAAACATCTACCCAACCAACCACTTGGAAGGTTAAAAAATAAGGCATTTCTTGATCTCTGATTTGGTAGGCCTCTCCCATAAAAATGAAGGTTTTCGAAAGTAGCAAATTACAAATTTGTATGGATAGAAAGTCGTAATTGCAAATTACGCCTAAGCAACGTCATTCTAAAAATTCAACCTTAAACTAGCCTCAGAGGGGGTTTTTTTTTAAATTTATAGCGAAATCAGTAGCGATTTGGTTTTATTTTTAGGATTTTATACAATATTGGAGCTTTTCTTTCTTCCAAACTTCAGAGTTTAATTCTTAGCGCATTGAAATAAGATTGGCAAATGAATTAATGCAGAGAGAAAAAACCATATTCATTTGGTAAAAAGAGCAGGACTTAATTTAAATTGTCAGCAGTGAGTCAACTTCATTGATTTTTGCCACTAATGACTTCAAAATCATCTACTACTAATTAGTTGTCAAATTAAAATTATTTCTTGAATGATTTTAGCCTGTGTGAATGAGTGATTCAACTAAATTCTGAAGTTTTTTGATACTATTGATCACCTCATTTTCGGGTATGCGGTTCCTATATTCATCCAAATCATAAATGCCGCAGTTACTGTAACTAGTTAAATCATCCCAGTTTGGTCGATCAGTCACAGGATAAATACATATACCTAAGAACGGGAGCCCAAATTCTTGCAGAGCAATGCACTCCAAAGTTACTTCCTCCAGCCACTCAACTCTCCCGCTTCCGATATGCCCAGTTTCAGACAAGAAAAAAGGCTTTTTATAGCGAAAATAGGCCGCAGACAGCATGTCTCTAAGAGGCATCCGTATTTGTTGGACATCAGGCCAATCAAGTGATTCACCAAATGCCTCCCATTGACAATTCCAGTAATAGTTAAATCCCAAGATATCTAAGTAATCTTCCTTCCCGCCAAGTTCAGGACACATACGACCTGCTATGATATCCATCGCCTGAAATTGATGTTGATTTAGTTCTACCAAGTGGTTTTCATCTACAACACCATTATTATGTATCTCAACTAAAGGTTCAACGAGAATTATTCTACACGTCGGATCAGTTTCTTTGAGTGCTTGAATACCCAATATAGCAGCTTTGCACAAGTGGTATTTTATGTCCCACCCACTATTCACAGCAAATGGAACTGTTCCCCGTACATCTCCAGAATGCCAAGACAAAAAGCTTATCTCATTAATGGGAACAACATATAAAGGCTGCTTTGAGTAACTCAAATAGAATCTGGCAAACTCCCGGCACAGTTGAACAAATCTTTCAACAAACTTTGGATGGGTTGGGTAAAGATCATCCGGATATCCAAAATGAATTAAATCCCAGATCTGCTGTATCCCCATTCTTTCTGCAATCTCCATTCTATTGAGTACTTCGTGGAAATCATATTTATTGGGGGTTGATTCGACAAAACTCCAACAAATCCCCTCTCTCACAACAGAAATACCCATGTCCTTAAGAAGCTTATAATCTTCCTCTACCCGAATGTCATGTTGAGTCTCTTGATTTAAATTAACGCGCTCTCCGCTTCGATTGATATGGTCTGCACACTCAAATCCACCCATAAAGTAAGTTTTAAATGGACTCATATTACATCACTTTCAAATTTACTCACGCATTCCATTTCTAATGAATGATACAAATCAAGCGCATTCTTAAATGCCTGATCCATATTAAAATACTTATAATTAGCAAGCCTGCCTACAAAGTATACATCTGATAATTTATCAGCTTCAATTTTATATTTTGCATAGATTTCCTGGTTCCGCGAATTGGGCACAGGATAGTAGGGATCACCTTCATCTACAGTAAACTCTTTGACAATAGTTGTTTTTTTGGACTGTTGGTTTCCAAAATGTTTATACTCCACTATTCGAGTATAGGGAACATCTAGTCCTGGATAATTGACAACTGAATTCTCCTGAAAAAATTCTGCATCAACAGTTTCCTTGACAAAATTTATGGAGCGGTATTCCAATTTTTCATCGAGAGAATGCTTAAAATCAAAGAACCTATCCACAGGCCCAGTATAGAATAATTTCTCATAGCCTACGTAATTCTCCTTCACATCAAAATAATCGGTATTAAGAAGAATCTCAATATTAGGATGATCTAAAATCTTCTGAAATAGGAGGGTATATCCACCCTCGGGCAAGGCTTGATAATTATCAGAAAAATATCGATCATCGTAATTGTGCCTAACAGGAATTCTGTTTAGAACGGATGCGTCTAGCTCTATTGGATATTTATCCCACTGTTTCTTTGTATAGTGTTTAAACATTTTATCATATAACACCGGACCAACTCGGGTTAAAACTGCCTCCTCTCCATTACTAGGGCTTTCAAAATGAATTTTATTAGCATCAAGCCATGCTCTCATTTCATCCTCTGTCTCAATGTTTTCTTCAAATAAAGTATTAACTGTGGTGATATTTACGGGTATGGGAACCGTCTTATTCTCCACCCGGGCTATTACTTTATGCTCCCATGGATACCAAGCAGTAAATCGATTAACGTATTGCCATACTTCTTCATCATTAGTATGAAATAAATGTGCACCGTATTTTGACACTAAAATTCCATTTTCATC
Organism: Algoriphagus ratkowskyi; assembly: GCF_002150505.1. Classification (GTDB taxonomy): domain Bacteria; phylum Bacteroidota; class Bacteroidia; order Cytophagales; family Cyclobacteriaceae; genus Algoriphagus; species Algoriphagus ratkowskyi. The sequence continues at coordinate 166,463 of NZ_MSSV01000016.1, read as the reverse complement.
ATAATGGTCGAAACAGTTTCCGGCAATATGACTCCTCTTTTCAATAATGAGAACTTTCTTCCCTGCTGATGCATATCGTTCAGCCAAAACAGAACCGGAAATTCCTGCACCAATAATTAAAATATCTACATGTTTCATAAGACAGTTTCTTTTAATATGTTTTGCATTTTGTTTGCAGTAGCATCCCATGACGTATTAGCCAGGATTTCTTGATAGGCACCTTCCCCATCAAAACTTACAGATAGATTATTTAAAATAGCTTCACAAAAATCGTCCACATTGTCTACAATTCTCACGCAATGAGTATAGTCACGTTCTACGTCCTTGATGCGTGTAGAAATTATAGGTTTTCCTGCAGCCATATATTCCAAGGTTTTGGTAGGGGATATATATTTCGTTGCATCATTTAGAGCAAAAGGCATCATAGCAATATCAAAGGCTTTGAGATATGCTGGAAGTACATCGTATGATTTCATCCCTAGATAGTGAATGTTTGGCAAGTGGGGTAAATCGTTTTCGTCAATTTTTGCCAAGGGGCCAATCATTACAAAGGAGATTTCGGGAAGAGTTTCTGCAGTTAGTCGAATTAAATCTAGATCAATCCGCTCATCAATTACTCCAAAATATCCAACTATAGGGCCTTCAATAGTTCTTATGTCTTCAGGTATAGATATACCATTCAATGCTTTTGCAAAATGGTTTTCATCCACTGAACTTGGAAAGCAAAATACATTACTATGCAATTTTTGCTTCGATTCAAACAATGATTTGCCACCTGTAAAAACAATATCTGCCTTTTGTAGCAGGAAGTTTTCTTGGTTAATTAGAGATTGAGGTGCCCCTTTAAAAAGAGTTAATTCATCCATACAATCATAAATGACTGTTTCAAACTTTCTGCTATTTAAAATAGTACTGAAGGATGCGGAATAAAACCAGCCATAAGGCACTGTCTCATTAGACACGTAAGCTTGCAACACCTGTCCGATATCTTCCATTCGACTTACACGAGGTTGAAGAATGTGCAGATGAGGATTCACTTCCGAAAAAACTGCGGTGAATTCCTGTCCCTCAGCAAAACCAATAGGCTCCTCGACAAGTAAAACCTTGTAGAGGTTTGACATTCTACTTATAAGATGTTGTGGACGCTGATAAACAAATTGCCATCGTAAATGGCAAAAGACAATCATATCATAATAGTTGGTTTCCATATAGATTGGATTTATTTTTTTAATTTATGGTTGAGTACCACAGTACTATATGCTGCGGAATACAACTCAGATACCATAAATTCCTACCTATTAGCTCCAGTCTTCCAAAATGAAAAAACCTCATATGAGATTCATAAAAGGTTTTAGATTTTCAATTAATTAAATCAGAAAAATGTTCGAAAGACAGAAATCTTTAGGTTAAATTAGGTTGGCAATAAAGCTGTTGAGTATCATCGTTTTGCGCTGTAAAAAAGAGCTTCATGATAGACAATTTAAAAAATTAAAAGCTTAACTAAATTTGCATTAAAAATGGTCTTATACATTTTTTGATATTCAAACAGATTAAAAATGATTATTAAAGTCCCTGATATTTACTTGTTAATTAAAAGTAATATTCCTTTTCAAAATATTAGTTGAGGAAAACCTTCCATTTTAATTTTCGCATAGAGGGGAATCGTAGACCTAAACTGAGGTGCCATTCCTATTAAGTTCTACTGGATTAATTCGGGAGTATTTGGGTTCAGATGTAGGAAAACCGAAGCATATACTATTTCTATTAATTCATCCAAAGTTCAAGGACTCGGGGGGAGGATAATTTTCCTTACCAAACAGAAAAGATCATGTCAATCGTCCCAATTGTTTTGATGATAAGAGCTTAGGATAATACTGAAATTTCACCTGAGATTTTGTCATCATACACCCTCTCAAATAGATCAAGCATCTGGTGCTAATAGTTCAATCGGAATAAGGAATTAAAATCAATTAATGAAATCCACTTTTAGCATGCGGGAATCTCATGATGCAATGACATCTTATGCTTCTCTAAATCATATAGAAGTTTTCAAAAAAAATCGTGAATTGGGTGGGTATTCTGAGGGGCTTTTTTGCCAATATTATTTCATATATAATCTATGGAAGCTAGAAAGATTTAGATTTCAAACTTGATGAGGAATATTAGGATTTAATTTTTAGAATACTTCAAAACTCAAATCAATAAAGTTTCAAAACTGAAAGAAATATTTCTTGACATCAAAGACCAAGGCTAATGTTATTTAAAAGTTGCAATTAGCTAACTCTCACTTACTGGTATTCTGTAGATAGAATACAGATAAATGCTATATCGTGGAAAAGGTCATAGTTGTAGAGTTAGTCTATGTGGATGCAAAATTCTTTCACCTGCCACTTAAACTTTTCTAACAGACAGAAAAGAATATTTATAGTAAAATTAGGCTTCTAATTTGAATTGTCAATCAGATTAGAAGTCCCTGCTTATGTTACTATAGTTTGGATTTTATCTCTATGTCTTAACCAATAGTTCCGCTTATGGCTCGATATCGCATCTATTTTATTATCAGAGATACTGATCAAAACAGTTTCTTCAATATTCTTCAGCTGGGAGGAATTAATAACACAGGCGATCGTTGGACTATTCCTGCCCATGAAGCAATAAATGGTATAAATGCAGGTTTATGGGAGTTTTACATCTTAGAAGATCGTAATGAAATCAATGTTAAAGTTGTATTTACTGAATTGGGAGGATATAAATTGGTTGCTACGGGGATGGGATATCTGCATAATCTGCTAGAAGATTTGCCTGAAATCAAACTACAAGCTTGAACATAATATGCTGTTGAATTATACTGCATTTTTCGCATTTAACTAAGACATTTTTTTTACTGAAAACTGATTGATGCTAAAGAATTCTTTCCCCCTCATGTGGAAATTTTTACTCGAAAACGAACTAACATGGTAAGATGGAACTGAATTTAATTTTTCAATGAAGGAATATTTTTATTTGTCTGATAAATATTCTAAATAAATAACTACCCGCATCTTGTAGATATAGTTAGTTTAAGCCTACTTCTCTTCCTGAAAATGAAATCAAATAGATGAATCTTTATTTAAAAATTTTACTGCGGTAATATGGTTTGAGTTAAGTGAAGAAAAAGTAATCAGTAGTCATTACTGTTGGCTCTAATCTTGGGAAACTATCTACTAATTCTTATCTCATATTCACCATCCCTAAAATCATAAATATGAAAGCTAAACCGGAAGATAAATCCAGAAGAATTCCCAAAGATAAAGAGGACATCAAAGTAACTCCCTTTGGAACAATCAATAAAAAACGTGATGTGCCAGATGAGGCTCCTAAAGAAGAATTTATTGAGCCCGATCCAAACAAAAAAAAGAAGAAAGACTAATTTAAAAACTGTTCTTAATTATAAGAGCTAAATGGTTTTCATTTGTAATTAATAATATATGTATATCCGCAATTCTACCAGTAAGGAGACTCAAGCAATACGGAATAAGCTCTACTCTAAATTTTAGGCCACTTCGGTCACCTGTCTACGGTCTTTCAGCCTGATGAGCAAAGAATAAATGGTTACTGGCAAGATTGCGGATAATCATATAATAATAAATCATATAGGATAAAATATCATCTATCCTTAAAACTACCTGTTTCAAAAAATTTTAAAATCTAATAGAGTTCTTCTTTTGGTCAACATTGATGTAAGGTGTAGTAAACAAAACTTAATGAAAAAGCCAGAGATGAGTAACCTATAAACAGATCCAATCTAAATTACAGTAGAAACTTTAATATTTATTTGCGTGGAAAAAATGGATAAAAATTAAATTATATCCATTTAAAAAATCTTAGCTTACTATTATTCGTCAGATCTTTTTAAACCTTCAGTTTTAACAGGTTCACTTTAGATATTGAGCTCTTTTAATTCGGAATTTCTGGAATTCACTTTAATTTTTGATACTCATAATAGCTTTGAGATATTGTTTGATCGACAGTTATATATTGGTTGGGGATTAGTCGCTATATTCGACAATATTCAGGGCAAGGTAAGCTAGAAGAATCATCCTCCAAAAATGACAGTCTTTAATGTAAGATAAGTGTTTGCGACCACTCGATGAAAGTTCGGCATCTTTAATAGCATTAGATTATTTTGTTCCTCATCAGACAACAAAACAAGTCTAGGTACTTAAACAGGTAGAAATAAGAGTCATTATAACTTCTTGAAATAAAATTCCTCAAACATTGGTTTACCCAATGGAATTTCTGAAATTAACTCATGATCTGAAATGTATTTTAGCTTCTTAGCCGTGTAAAATTCAGCGGAAAGTTTGAATTCTGATTGATCAAAGCACCAGTTATCAAGAGTAATAATCCCATCCTCATCTTTACTGATAAAGTTTTCCTCCATTCCAGGTAGTGGTTCCACCTGAATTTTTCTTCCCATTTTGGGCAAATCTCCTTGACAAAGTGTTAAAGAAAGCTCATCGCAAAATCTCACGATTCTATAGCATTCATTTATATCTTCCTTTTTTAAATTCAGGTGCTTACCTATTGTTTCGCTTAGTTCTTCTAACTCACGTAGAAATTTTACGACCTCTTTGCTACTTTGATTTTTGTAAATACTGCAGCAATGCATCGAGACCATTAAAGTCATAAAGGCAGATTTGTGCAAGCATTCACTGATCAGAGATTTTACATATTTCAGATGCATAGGTGAAGGTTGCCGAAAATCAAGAGGAGCACCTGCCTTGGTGAGATTATCACTTTTATTCCACTTCGGCTGACCATTATCATGATCAGTTATCGCAGACAACCCATCCAATCTATATTCAGGAAGTGGCCAAAGCGATTCACTCATTTTAAAACCTATTTTGAAAGCAAGTAATGCATGAGATCTGTGGAAAAATATGTTCCACCCGCCAGGATTTTTAGTTACGATCATACTATTTTTTAATTCTTATCTGATAGAAAATTTAATTGAAACCTGAGACATTGAATAAAACTCTAACATTCATTGCAGGTTTATGATTACTTAAAAACTTCAATAGTCTTAGAGCCAAAATTTAAATTTTATTCTATAATGAGCATTGATCTGATGGGATGGTTGTTGTAGATCCAGTAGGTCTTTTTTCAATTATTGAAAGATTACCAGTCGTTTCAAAAATGATTAAATAAACATCATCTAGATCTGACAAACCATTTGCTCTTCCCGCATTTAAAATTTCTTCTTTGGTAATACGCTCCTTCTTCATTTCTTTCTCCAAGAACGATCCCTCATGAAATATAATAGTGGGTTTGCTTGTAATTAAAGTTCTAAATCCACTTAAGTGAACTGATAAATATGAAAATATGAACTGTAAAAAAATAAATATTGAGAAGGACAAAACACCATCTAGCAGGCTAACATTTTTATTCAATGAGATTGATGCAAGACAAGATCCTAATGCTACTGTTACAACGAAGTCAAAAGCATTCATTTTTGATAAAGTCCTTTTTCCTGAAACCCTCAGGATTAATACGATAGCTATATATCCTAGGACTGTAAGAATTATTGTTTGAATCGTGCTTTCCCAGCTTGAATAAAAAAGATTGTCCATAAAAGCGTCATTTTGGTTAAGAGAAAGTATAATCATTTATCATTCCGAACTTTACCTACCGCCCCTGTATCAGTAGCTAATAATTAATAGATTATACGTAAACAATGGTGTGACAAAAATTCTCATCCCGTTGAATTATTTCAACATTTAGAGATAAGGATTCAGGACTTCATAAGCCAATTATTTCTCATTACCTAGTTCTAAACTCGCTTAAGAACCTTTTTAGAGTTAAGCTAATTAGGCTCAAGATTTGAAAAATAATTTTGTGAATATTTAACTACAAATAAATTCCTAACTATGGCAACTAAGCAAAAGTCGAAAGACTCAAAATTCAAAAAACTGTTCGTTGATGAATTAAAAGACATTTATTGGGCAGAAAAACATTTAGTGAAAGCATTACCTAAAATGGTAAAAGGCGCAACTTCACCAAAACTTATCAAAGCTATTGAAAAGCATTTAGAGGAGACAAAGGAACATGTCAAACGTATTGAAGATGTGTTTGAAATCCTTGGAATGAAAGCTACTGCTAAAAAATGTGATGCTATGGAAGGCTTGCTAAAAGAAGCAGAAAGCATTCTCGATGATACTGATCCCGATACTATGGTCAGGGATGCAGGTATCATTATCGCAAGTCAAAAAGTAGAGCATTATGAAATAGCATCATATGGAACATTGGCTGCTTTTGCAAAAAAGATGGGGATGGATGATATCGCAGAAATTCTGTCTCAAACTTTAGCAGAAGAGAAAAAAACCGATGTTTCGTTATCCAAACTAGCCGAATCTGAAATTAACGAAGAAGCTGCTTCTGAATAACTAAAATGAGGCTGCCTTAAAAGTAACTTACAAGGCAGCCTCCCTCTTTTATAATGCTATGCAATTATTAAGGCCTACTATATTTTTCTATTGAACTCTTTAAATATAAATTCCAAAGATTGTGAAGGCAGCAGTTTTTCACAAGCCAGGTAAGATTCAAGTAGATAATGTAGAGGATCCACGTACAGAAAATGACCGAGATGTTTTTTTGAGGGTAACATCTACAGCCAATTGCGGATCAGATTTACACATTTTAAGTGGGTCCATTCCTCAATCAACTTGATTAAAACATTCTTTTAACTATCAAGTTTAATACAAAATTCAAACTCTATATTATGCTAACAATTGCTTTAATTGGTGGAGGACCTGCTTCACTTTTTATGTTTAAAAGAATACTGGAAGCCAATCTAAAGCAATATAACGTTCATATTTTCGAAGCGAACGATAAGTTAGGTGCGGGATTACCCTATAGTAAATTTGGGGCTTCGACTGAGCACATTACCAATGTATCTGACAATGAGATACCAGAAATCAGAACCAATGTAAAAGAATGGCTATCCCATGCTGAAGCTGAAATTCTGCAGAGGTTCGACATGGATGAGGTTAGTCTGAATGAATATAAAGTGTTACCCCGTTTATTATTTGGAGAATATCTTGCTGGACAATTTGATTTACTTTTAGAAGAGGCAAAAAAAAGTGGTATCCATACTGAAGTTCATTTCAATTCCCTTGTGGTCGATGTGATCGATAATGAAAACACTGAAAAAGTGAGTGTCATGTTACAGGCTGGCAAAAAGTTTACTTTTGACAAGGTAATAATCTGTACGGGTCATTCATTTCCTCAGGAAAGAGAAAAGAAACTCAAAGGTTGGTTTGACTCCCCGTATCCACCAGAAAAATTAACATTACAAATTGATTTTGAAGTGGCTATTCGCGGGGCTTCGTTAACTGCCGTAGATGCTGTTCGTACCTTAGCTAGAGCTAATGGGAATTTTACGCACGACCAAGATGACTTTTACACCTATCACTTAAATGAGGAAAGTAAAGGATTCAAAATTAAGTTGTTCTCATTGGGAGGATTGCTACCTGGAATACGAATTCATTTAGAAGAAAGCCAACCAGATCCTACACATCTTATCTCTGAAGAAGAAATCACGGATATCAAAAATAAAAACAAGGGCTTTATTCCTCTTGATTATTTGTTTGAAGTATACTTCAAAAAGATTCTGAAGGCAAAGCAGCCTGAGCTTTACCTCATTTCTAAAGGGAAATCCATCGAAGAATTTATGGATTTTATGATGGAGAAACGGCGAAAACTAGATGCATTTAAGTTATTTTTAGACGAGTATCAAGAGGCTGAGCGTTCTATTCATGCGCACGAATCTATTCCCTGGAAAGAAACCCTTACGGACTTGAGCTATGTGATAAACTATGCTATCAAGCATTTTTCAGCAGAAGATATGCTGAGATTTAAGAGATCAGTTAGCCCATTGATAGCTCTTATAATAGCTTTTGTGCCCCAGAGTTCTGCTAGGGAAATGTTAGCACTGCACAAAGCAGGCTTACTAGAAGTAGTCAATGTAGATAAGGACAGTTCTGTAGAACCCGCAGAACTTGGGGGATGTATCTATTCCTATCGAAATGAAAAGAAACAGGAAGAACAAAAACATTACAATATTTTTATAGACGCAGTAGGTCAAAAACCATTCTACTTTAAACAATTACCTTTTGAGGGCTTAATTAATAAAAACACACTTAGTCCAGCGTTTTTAAATTTTGCAGATCAAAAAGCTGCTCAAAAAGAAATTGATAATGGAAATAAAGATGTTCAAAAAGATGCTTTAGGAAATTTTTCGCATCGTTTACCTGGGGTCCTAATTAATGATCATTTTCAACCATTAAATCAATATGGTGTAGCTAATCCGAGATTGTATATAATGGCCGTACCATTTATTTCTGGTTTAAATCCTGACTACTCTGGATTGGATTTTTGCGAAGTTTCCTCCGAAAAAATAGTTAATAAAATTATTGAGATTTCAGAAAATCAGCAATTATAAATGTTTTACTAATAGCTTCGTCAAATTAAATAATCAGGAGTAGGACTATCATGCTCCAATCTTCTCAAATAAAAAATTATTATTTCACCACAATGACTCATAGATAGAGCTGTATAATTTTTGCTTAGCAAGTTTTGAGCCTAGCGTAGCGGTGCTTCAGGGCAGAATTTTGCAGAGATCTTCATTCGAATTCTACCTCGATGTGGACATCCTTCCTATCTGCAAATGGCTGGCAATTTAAACCTTCTTCCTAAACTTTCACAATCTAGTTGAAAGACATGAACGGCATATAAAAAAATAATCCCGGCTATGTGCCGGGATTATAAATTATTGAACTAAATAACAATATATATATTAAGCTTGCTGATCTCTTAATTGCTTAATTTTGTCATGAGATTTTCTTAAAGTACTTTTTTGCTCAAGAATCAAAGTCTTAAGATGAGCTGGCAAATCCTCGTCTTTAGCAGCATCATTATATGCCTTTTGCGCGGCATCTTCTCCAAACTCACAATTCTCTAAGACGCTTTTTCTATCATGTCCTGTAAAAGCAGCTTTTACATCCATCCAAGCTCTATATAGTTTGCCACTCGTAGTTGAGCTATCTTCTGTTTTACTTTTAAAAACATTTAATTCATTAGAAAGGGCCATCTTACACTTTCTACTCTCATCAATCATTGAAACGAATAAAGTTTTCAAATCCTGATCTTCGCTCTTTAAGTTATGAATAGCTTTTTCATAACCTTCAATTCGGTCATTATTGATCTGCACCAAATCATTTAAAATTTCAGCAGCTTGATTATTATTTTTCATGGTAGATTATTTTAATTAAAATTTGATTATTGAAAATTACATGGATTTATTATATAAATTTTAAATCAAATAAGCTGCCAGTTTTAAGACATGCTATGATTATCTTACGTACATAACAAATATGTAAATTACGCATTAAATTATAAGAATTATTATTCTCATTATGTAGAATATAATGCAAGTTCTATGGTATTATTAATCCGCTTAATAAGATAATTTACAGCTATTGTGATCTGCTACAAGTACTATTAATTTCGGTAATTTCCTTATCATATAAGCTATATGTTTCACAGCAAGAGAAATAATTTTTTCTCAATATCCTACTAGTCTTAACTCACATCAATCCGGATCAGTTTTAGGAAACTCCTCTTCCTGTGCAGGTGGTAGACCATCTTCCCTTCTTGGAAAATAGGGATCTTCTTCAATTTCCTTTATAGGTTCTTCAATCGGTACTTCTTGCTCATCGGGTAGATACTCTTCCTCTTTAGGAACATCCTTATTTGGATTGATTTCGTCCCCATCTGGCACAGGAAAATCTTCAGGAGTTACCAGTTCATCATCTTTTTTATGTGGATAATAAGAAAACATTCGGTTGTCGGAAATGGAATTCACAAAAGTTGCTGGATTAGCGATGAAATTTATAAATCTTCCGAGTGTTGAAATTTGAGGAATCGTATCAGAGTAGACCATTATTTTTATCCGTTAGTTACAAAAAACCGATGCAATAGTTGTGCAAATTATTCTAACAGCTTTTTATACTGCCATATATAACTTTCAAAGACTTAGATCTACAACAATCCCACAATATATTTCCACTGTGGGAATTTTACTCTACACTTTGCGCACGTTAACAAGAGAACATCTGAAAAATGTCCCCTCTTTTAATTGTTATAGTGGTGCTTTTATTATTATCCAATATGCTTTCATATTTTACTTACGAAAATATGAAAGCATTTATTTCGAATAGAAATTAAATAAATCATGAGTGATCTTCAGGAAAAAAGATGTAAAGTTTCTAAAAAACTTAACTAGTTACACTAGGAAAACACTCGGCACATGCTTCCTTTTTATTTATTGAAAATCAAATATTCTAAATACTTAGTGTTGCCAGATTCAAAAAAATCTGAAATTTTAACATATATCGCAGCTTTCAATTCTATGTTGTTAGTCGTTACATTAAATCCAATTCTACAAGTGCCTTCCAAAGCTGATCAGCACCTGAAGATTTTCCATGGACTGAGTCTTTATTTTTAATCCTTGAAATTCCGTTGCCTCTTAAGTCATTGACGATTATAGCAATTGGCTTGGTTCTACTTTGATGAGCTATATAAAATGCAGTGTCGATATCATTTAGATCTTCATCAATAGTGAACGCTTCAAATCCAAAGGCTCTAAATCTTTTCTCATAATCTTCAGAATGAAAACCATACATCGATGCCGTCCTTCCTGAAATGTGATTTATATCCATTATGGCAATTAGGTTGCCCAATTTGTGGTAGCTCGCGAAATTAGCTGCCTCCCAAACTAGACCCTTCTCCAACTCATCACCACTTAGTAAAACATAGATTTTATTTCCGTAATCTCCATTTTTACTATCTAACGCCAAACCTGCACCAATCGAAAGAGCATGACCATCCGATGACTCGCATGCTCCATCCACAATGTCAAATTTCAAATCATTATCTCCATTATCATGACTTCGAAAATTTCGTTGGATTTTCGTTTCTTCCAACGTAAATGTTCCAGAAAATGAAAATAAGGCATTTAATAGTGGTGAATCCTGTCCTTTTGATAGGACAAATCTATCATTGTAAATTCTATTATTAGATGAGAAACCTTCATCAGAAAGTAATGAGAATGAGTGAGGCGAACCTGCTTCTAATGTGGAAAATAAATTGTGCTTGCTAGATATGCTTGCTTTTAAATTTTGGTTTTTAAGGTCTGTCATACAATTGAAAAGTTTCAACATGCATGCCAACTGATTTCACACCGAGTGTTAAAATTTCAAATTGAAATAGAAATATTGGAAATTGTCCAAATAAAATTTTCAATTTATTAATGGTGATTAAATTTCGTGAATTTCTCTATTTTATTAAGAGGAAAGGTTCAGACTTATGAAAGCAAGACCTAGACAGTCAATGTACAATCGGCACATTCAAGGAGTTGCTCAAAGTTGTTTTTTGAAGCCTTCAGTATGTTACTAATTGAATCTGAAATGACTATGACAATAGCCGCAGATATAATGGATGTTTACTTATAGCTCCTTAGGACCCTAATTTTATATTGGATAGGAAAAGGTCACTTAGCGGATTAAATTCCACATATCTATTCTTAAATTTATGGGACTAGCTCAAAAAAAGATCATATCTACATGTGAGAATGATAATTTATGCTTTATCAAGCATCGTAGGTGATGGCATAAAGACGCCATTGGCGAGAGCCGTGAATCAAAGAGTTGCAAAAACTCAAGAAGCTATTTACTGAATTTTAAACAGTCAGGATTTAAAAGGAAACATGGGCATAATACCCTACTGGCGTGTCTTGGTAGAAAAATCAGAAATTAACCCATTTATCAAGGCTGCAAAAACCCTGAATGCACAAAGGTTTGGTTCGTAAATTACTCGGACAATCTAAACATTGAAATTCTAGATCAATTCAAACATTCAATTCGCAAATAAAAATCTCTTGGATAACGGTAAATTAATAACTTCATCAACATGGTTTACTTTATTGCATTGAAACAAGAATTCGATTACCCACGCGATTTCACATAGAGCCAAAAAAAATGAGCGCTTTTCTGCGCTCATTTTTAATATATTACACTGTATTCTTTACGCTAAGGATCTCGATTTTCCGCATAGAATCATCAAAAGTCCAATCAATGACATTGCCTTCTTTTCTTCCTAAAGTTGCCAATGCAATACTTGAGTCTATTGCATATCTACCTTTGCTAGGCTTGGACTTGCCCATCCCCACAAAGTGATATTCTTTTTCAATTCCCAAAGTGTGATCCTTGATTGAAACACGGCTTCCAACTTTCACGACATTTTCGGGCAGCTCTCTGCTAACTACCTGTTTTGCAGTCTGTAATTCGGCTGTCAGAAGCTGCTCTTCTGCAGGCGTGACACGTTTGCGACGAATACGATCTTTTATAAAGTCGTAAATACTTGTAGTAACCATTATTGGTTCTTGCATAATAAATGGAAATGTTATTCTTGGCTGATCAAATTGCCCAACTCAGACAATATCAGAAGACCTCTGTAATGATAGAGATTTTGAAAAACGAAGAACAGATAGATGTGATTGAGAGAGTATCTTAAAAATTTCCCAGCCCTGAGTCTAGCTGGGATTAAATCACAAATTCTTTAGAATCCATTAAAAAAATATCATCCAAAAGAAATGACATCAATGGATTGACAATCCGCTTTGGAGCGAAATCACAATAAAATCCATGAGTCATTGCCTGTTTCATATCGTCATAAAGGTACCCTTATTAATATGCCAAAGCAATTTCCAAGTAAAAACCGATTTCAATACTTGCTTTGTTCACATAATGGATCTCTAGTAGTAAGCTCTTTTCTAATTAATATTATTAGCTCATTTATCTCACTCTAATCTACATTTCAATTAGAGAGAATAACCTTAAAGCCGCTGTTTAATTGGTGTTTAAGAATTTGTAAAGGACCATTAACCATAAGATTCCTTACAACTATCAAGGCATTGAGAGCAGAGAACCCTTTCTACAATTTGCAATCGTCTGGAAAATATTATTTCAATAAGCTTATAGAGCCACTTACTAAAAGCTAATTATAATTTAAACTGAAGCGTCAAATACACGCCTCTACCGTCGGATGGCAGAATTCCGGGCCCTGGATATCCAGTAGCTCTTCGGGTGAAATAGATGGTATTTGTCAAATTGTTTACGGAACCTTCCAGCTTGAATTTTTGGAATTCATAAGACAAACTCAAATCCAGAATATGGTATGCTGGAATCAAGCCTACTACTGCCGAAACACCGCCTTCAGTGGCATTGGTGGCATCACTGAATTGATCACTAAGGAAGCTGTATTGAAGGGAGGATTTGAACTTATCGTAACCCAATGCTACACCACTTTTGAAGTTGAGTTTGGGTACAAACTCCACTTGATTGCCTGTGATTCCAGGCACCTCGCTCAGTTTATACTGGGAGTTAATAAGGGCAATATTGGTGAAAACAGACCCTTTCCAAAGCTTATTTTCAGGAAGAAAAATGTTGATATAATTCCACTCCACATAACTTTCTAGGCCCTTGAGGATGGCTTGCCCTATATTGGTTCTCTGTCTAAGCACTCTATTGCTTTCGTTGTAATACTGCACTTCCCCAATTCTGTTGTTGTAATTCAGGTAGAAAAAGCTCAGGTCGTAATTGAGGATTTTCCCCTGATCTGAGCGAATTCCCAAATCCAAAGAATAGCCTTTTTCATCCTGCAAGTTGGGATCTATGGTCGCGGAGGGATTAGATATCCGCATATCACTGAAGGTAATGGATCTGTAATTTTGGGAAATATTAGAATAAAGTTCTACCTGCTGCGTAGGCTTGTAGCTGAAACCTAGCCCTCCTATCAGGAAACTTCTGGTATTTGACCTGGACTCCTCAGTGACCGTCCTATCCAAAATATTGCCGGCAAGATCTTTAAATTCCGTAGCATAGTATCCCTCAGATGAGGTTTTGATGTACTCAAATCTTACCCCCGGAGTAATGGAAAACTGCTCATTGATGAAAAAGATGTTTTCCATAAAAAGGGAGGTATTTCTATTAGGAAACTCGTAATCATTCAGCAACTTATTTTCCCCAGGCACATAGTCAAAATCAGCATCTGACCCTGTGCTACCAAAGCCCTGACTGCTATGGTTATACCCATGGTAATACCTGATGCCCGCAAGTCCTATCGATTGAATATTCCCTATCGTGTATCTTTTCAAATAACGAAGTTCTGCTCCCCAGTTTTCGAAATCCCCTTTTATCAAATCTCTTTCCGAGTTGTCGTCTATAGTTGCTACACGGTTGGGACGAAAGCCCACAGAATAGCGGTTGGCATTCAAGCCGAAAACTCTAAGATTAATGGAATTACTTTTATTGAATTTATGGTCCAAATGCAGGGCATAAAGATTCCAATCCACCTTAAACCAGTTTCTCTCCCTGTTGCTTTGTCGGGGATCCTGCAGGTACATCTCATCGGTAAATCCACCCGGCTGCTGGGCGAGGTAAGACATCTTGGTGAAATCCACTCCCACACTGGTTTTCTCAGATAACTGGTAATTGATGTTTGAGTAAAAATTATAGCTCTCAAATTGAGAATTCGGTCTCCAGCCCTCCCCTTTTTTGTATTGAAAAAAGGAGTAGTAACTGAGTTTGCCTGCAGTGCCACTGACGCTGGTAAAGGTATTGTAGAATCCAAAGGAGCCCAGGGTCTGTCTGGCTGTAAGTTCAAACTTTTTATCTTCCACCGGGCGCTTCATCTGGAAGTTAATAAGCCCACCGAATTGAGTTCCATACTGCAAGGAAGCCGCTCCACGGACGATTTGAATTTTCCCTACACCTTCCAAAGGAGGAGTATAATAACTCTCAGGATAGCCCAAGGCATCGGCGCTGATATCGTATCCGTTCTGTCGGGTGTTGAAGTTGGAAGAGCGATTGGGATCCAAGCCCCTGCCTCCTATGCTGAGCTGAAGTCCTGCCCCATCATTTTCCCAGATATTCAAGCCAGCTACTTTGGAATAAGCCTGTCTGGCATTATTGGTAGATAGGTTTGCTGTCAAATTCTCGGTTAGAATCACTTCGGACTTTTTAGCTTCATATAGGCCCATATTATCCACTGCCTGCATTCGGACAAGCCCAAAATCCGATCCTGAATCTGTCACTACCGTTTCGGCTAAGTCTTGGCTTTGGGGCATGAGAAGGACTTGCAGGGTTTGATCTTTACCTGAGATAAGCACCTGTATATTTTTATACTGGAAGGATTCACTGGTGAAATGTACTGTATAGGCTCCATCTAGAAGTTTTTCGAAACTGAATTCTCCTTTCTTATTTACCTCTACCAGTTTGGATCCATCATTCAAGTAGACCGTGCATTGTGCAATGATGCTCTGATCCTCAGACGACTTGACAGTTCCGCTTAGTTTGTGCTGAGCCATAAGGATCAGCGGAAACAAGCTTAATATCAGGGTATTATAAACCTTTAATTTCATCTTGAAATGGTAATATCCAATGTTTAGGGCGAAATGATTCTTTTTCCTTTGACAGGTCAACGGTTGGGTCAATCAGTGCTTTTCCTATTCTTCCGTTCAGAGAGACGTAGGTGTCCGCATAGATTTCAGGGTTTTTAAAACCCGCTATTTCATAATGTTCTTTGAGAATATGGGCATACTGTAGCATCATATCCGGCTGTGTTGCCATCATTTTCTCCTGCTGTGGAGTCAGGAACTCCTCGTTATCCACCTCAATGATTTTCCCCAACTCATCCTTTACAATAAATGAGGCTGCCCCCATTTTTTCCATAAGCATAACACGCCAGGAAAATCTATAACCTTCCTCCGTCCAGAACAACTCACCCGGATATAGCAGGTATCTAAAGGGGAAAAGAAGCTGAAAGGAGAAGAAAATAAGCAGTCCACCTGTTGCAAGATTTTGCTGGACCTTCGAAAAACTATAGGTTCGAACAGGTGTAAGAAAGGAATGGCTAATGGTGAGAATTGCAGCTATTTTCCCGATCAGGGCTTGGTGAAATCCAGTAGAGAAGAAGATCATTGCCGTCCCTATCATGATGTAAGGGAACATCCCAATCGGAAAGAGTAGCGAGGTAAGCAAGTGGAAAGTAACCACTGAAAGGAAAGCCAGTTTACGGGTAGGCTTATAGAGCAAGAGAAAAGCTATACTCAAATCATATAGGCAAGCGATCCAACTGAACAGGTACGCCACCCACAGTTCGTTGAATAATCCTCCAATAAGCGGAATATCATTTTTTGCCGGTAGCCATATTTTCATAGGCAAGGCATGGAATAACCAGTCAGAGTTCAGCTTGGCTAGCCCGGCGTAGAAATACAGGATAACTACTAGCAATCTGATGGAATCAGTGCACCAGCTTGGAATTTTGTCTGAGTTTATACTGGGTTTTCTCCAGGCATCCACAGAGAAATAGGCATTTGCTGGCAAGAAAATCAGGAGAAAACTGAGAAGTGAGATGAAATAGTAATGGTTTAAATAGGTGGTTTTATCCATCAGCTCTATGTAGGTGAAGCTAAGGAAAAACAGAATGCTCGCTCCTCTGTAAAATAGGCCAATGCAGATAAACAATGCGGATAGCATCGCCACGATAAAAAGTAGGTAGGTATAGGGTCCTAATGGCTTTATCCATTCGAAACCATAAAAAGTGAAATGATGCTTTGGTTCAATGTATAGCTGAAAAATCCAGCCCTTGTACCAAAAGCGTAACATACTGATCATCATCAAAACACCAAACATCATCCTGAAAACAGCCAAGGCTGCAGCAGATGATGTCTGGTTTAAATAGGATGAAAATGATGTTTTCAGATCAGTCACCATCATTATCTGTGTAAGTGATGGTGATGCTCATGGCTGAAGTCATGTCAACCTTAAGAATTCTCACAGCTTTTTGCATCTCCTGATACACCTTAACCATGGCATCATTATCAGTTTCTATTTGATAGGTATAATCATCTGATAAACCGTTAACAAGATTATCAATAAGTGATAATTGCTCATTGATGTATTCCGATAGTAATTTTCCAGTGCTAGGATCTTTTGCATCAATTGAATTCAAATAGGACTTCAAGGATGGTCCTTGTTTTCCATTTGCAATTCCATTGAAAAAATTGCTGAAAGCTAGCTGAGCGGTCTTAGCTAATTTCCCGGAAATGTCTCCTTTATAATAAGCTTCTACTTTTTTAGGGTTGGTAGTACCTGCACTGGCAATCGTTGCTCCTGAAGGAATACCAAATTTCCCGCTTCTCACATGTCTCTCATAATAAAGCACATAGGCATTCACCAGAGAGGCAGTGGATGAACCTATATCCAAACCAGTTCGACTGATAAAATCCGCTTTTGCAGTTCCATTCCAATCAGAAATGACCTGATCTAACAGGGTATTCATTCTGGAAACAAGCACATTTACATAAGAAAGTCTCTGCGCCCCTTTTTCTGAGTCTTGATAATAGGCAAGGATATTTTCATCTTGAGCTGCCACTCCATTCAAAAGAAAATCCAATGCTGGAAATCCTTGCTGGGCATAAGCGGAGGGCAAATTTAGATTGGCAGTACCTGAATTGATGTTGCTTTGAATTCCGGCTACATCCGCAGGATAGATATTATAGAAACTTCTCAGGGTGTATTTCTCAGCAGGTCCTACTTCATACATTTCTACATTTTGCCAAGAAATATAAGCTTCAGTCCAGGAGGTTCGAAAAGCCGATAGGCTAGCCTCAGTGGGATTGGTGGTGAATTCTTCTGCACTGATCACCATTGCCTGCAAATCCTTGTCAAACTCAGCGTAAGAAGGAAGAATCAATTCCTCTATCCAGAAAGTCAGCATTTCTTTACGGTCATTGGAAACGTCCGGCTGAGTGATCTTCTCGGCAGAATCTACGCAGCTACTCATGGCAGCCAAAAGCAAAAATAGAATTAGAATCTTATTATTTTTCATCGTTATGCTTTGTCAGAAATGAAAATGTATCGACCCAGTAAATAGGCCGATACATTTTTGGAAATCTTTATTTATCAGAGGTTAAACTTCGCCTTAATGGCAGCTTCAGCGCTGTTGATTTTAGAAGCATCTAAGTCCCAAAATCCATTCTCACTTCCAATAAGTGCGAGTAAAATTGAGTCTGAGAAATTTGCATCAGCTTGATAAGCAGTAGCAAATCGTAAGGAGTAAATGAATCCAATGGCTTCACCAATAGCATGCGCTCTCTTATCTTCAGTTGCGCTAGTTCTCCACTTACCTAAATAACCTAGGGCAGCATTGGCCAACGCTTTTTCAAACTCCTGACGGATAAATAAAGCTTGAGTTTCTAATTCAACACGGTCATTGTTAGCAATCGCAGCTCTTCCTCTTAGAAATGCAGGGTAAATTTTAGCATAGCTCGCTTTATTGTACTCCCAGATGTAAGATCCAGCACCAAACTCTGACACACTTCCCTTCTCACTGTCTGTGAAACCTTCCAGGTAGATTGGATTAGTAGTAAGCGTTCCGTAGGCTGTATCCCAGTTATGCTCAAGTTGCGTGTAGTTTGTTCCAGCTACTAGTGTAGAATTATCAGCATTTAGCCCAGCTGATAAAAGCACGTTGCCAATGTAATCAAGCTGAAATGCTCCAATCAAAGATTTCTGAATGACCTGAGCCACTTCAACTCCATCCTCATTTACAAGGTAGCTTCCTAGTTTCCCGGCCTTGTTTACTGCCGCTTCCTCATTGAGAGATAAGCTTATGCCTTCAATCTCTGCAAAAAGTAATTCGAAGTTTGCTTTAGTGCTTTCAACTTCCTGTGCGGATTTGGAAGTTGCAACTCTCTCGCTTAAGCTGATATCAGAGCTGTTCAAATCAGCAGCAGTGAATAAATCACCTGTTAATTCCAGCGTTGAAAAAGGAGACTGAGTATTAGTAAATAGATTTGAAAGTATGGTCTTATCCAGTTGGGTGTTTGCACTGACGTTGGACGTCACGTACTTGTTCAAGGACTGAAACATCATCAGAGAGGTATTTCCTTCCTCTAAAGATACTGTGGAAATTCCATTCGCATCAAGGAACTGAGAAGCATAAGAACTATTGGAGTCTAGGCTATTGTATTCTACACTAGCTCTGAGTTTTGGATTATCTGATTCATCTATACAGGCTGTGCTTCCTAACAAAGCTAATCCTATAAATAGGTAAGATTTTTTGAAGTACTGATACATTACAAAGTGGCGTTTTGATTAAAATCTGAGGCAAAGGTATTTATTTAGATTAATTCTAAAAAGATTATTTAGAAAAAATCTTAATAAAGATAAGACCTAAGTTTTTCAGTCTTAATTGTGGGCGTCAGGCATTGAGGAGAAATTCAAAAATCAAGTATGAAGTGCACTTCTATACAATTCAGTGTGGTATCAATCCTCACTCCATCTCCCGAGAAGACTCATTTTGGGCCCGGTCAGGCTCTTTTTCCGCAATAGGAAGGATAGGCTGATAAAGAAAAAAGTGATCTGTCACCATATAGCTTTCAAGTTCATCAATGCATAGGTCATGATCTTCCATGTGATATAACCATTTAAAAAGTAAAAACTATAATTTTAGGATTTTTTTACTCAGCACAAAAACGATCAGTGGTATAATAGCAAACTGCAAAACTGGGGAAAGACCTACTTCAACAATAGGAATCAACGGCATTGTATCTGCATATGACCAATCGCCTCTTGATGTATGCCACATCTCTGCCAAAATAGCCCCTACTCCACCAACCAATATCAGTACTAAGCTTCTCCCGAATCTTACAGGCACAATCCAAAGCACATGTTTGTATATAAGACCAAACGCAAAGAGCAGAATCAAAACCATGAACATATCTGCCACTGAAGCCAGCGCACAAAAAGCAATATGTCCTAAATCATATTGGAATCCTTCATATAACAGACCATGTGCCTCTTCCCATATTAGGTTCAGTATAAATGCTAAACTAGCTGTGGTCAAAACGAATTGCTTATACTTGTGCTTGTCTTTTTCTCTTTTGAGAAAATAGAAATAAAGCGTAATTATCAAGGTTAAAGCAATAATAGGCGCCACAAAAATGCCAAGGCTTAGTTTCTCCATCAGGTGAGAATTTCAATAGTTGTGGACATTGGATTCTTCATCATTTCATCTTAGTATACACTTAATTTTCGAGTTCAGCTTTTTTCTCTTTAAACGCAGCCATATCTATATCTTTAAGAAAAGCGCATTTTGAGTGTCTCATTGCTTCCCGACACGAGCACTGTTTCCCGAAGACTATTGACTTTTTGTTTTAAAAAAGCCACACTTGCTGAAAGTGATATTAGCAGTCCAACTAGAACAATACTGATAATCCACTTTATATCATAATTTAAAAAATCTGTGCGTAAGAAAAGTCGAAAGTCTCACTCGTGATAGGAGGCTTCCGGTAAAATCTTATATTCTAGGTTTATCCTGTGCTACTAGTTCCCCATATCTTTTTTCTTTTTGTCCATCATTTCTTTGCCTTTCTTCATCGACTTTTCATCCATCATGTCTTTATCGTGCATCTTTTGCATCATTTTTTTCATCATTTCAGGGTTTTCCATCATTTTATCCATCATCTGTTCGTGATGTTTTTCCATCATATTCTCCTCCATCATTTTCTTCATGGATTCATCTTCCATCAACTTATCCATCATATGCTTTTTGGCTTCCTTATCTCCCATCATTTGCTGCATCATTTGTTTTTTGGCCTCTTTATCTTCCATCATTTTCTGCATCATCATCTCCTTTTTTTCTTTATTGGCCATCATTTGTTGCATCATCATCTGATTATCCTCCTTGTTACCCATCATGTCTTTCATCATCATTTTTCTATGTTCTTGGTTCTGCATCATTTGCTGATGCAAGACTTTCATAGCTTCAGGGTTGTCCGAAAGATTGTTTATGAACTTATTCCTCAGTTCACTGTCGTTTAGGATGGCATCAAAAACTTCCTGCTGCTTTGCCTCCTTTTTCATCATCTTCTCGACGTTTTGGGCTTGCACCCCCACGATTGAAAATGTTAATACAAAAGCGGTTAGTATTGCGGTTATAGTTTTCATAATTATTATTTTAGTGTTTAATGATTTATTAAATATAGACTTGATCTAAAATATCCTTACTTCATGATTTTTTATCCATTCTTATCAATTTTCATAGAAGTAGAATCCTTCATCATTTCTTGATCACCATCCATCTGGTGTTCATTCTCCATCATATCACCATGTTCTTGCTCTTTATGTTTCTTATTATTGCCACAGGCTAATGTGAAAAACGGAAGCAGTAAAATGATGAAAATCCTTGCAATATGTTGTTTTTTATTTCTCATAATTTGATGTTAGTTTATGTGTATTTAAGGGTAAAATATATTAAGTAGTAAGACTTTTGACCTGACACTTTAAGGTTTCCGTTCAAAGAATATGAATGACCGATCGCAATTTATCCCTTACCTCAATGGCTATTTCTTCCAATGCTTTATTTTCTACCGGCAGCATGGAGGTCACCGGATTCACTGCCGCCACTTCCACACCATCCTCCTATTGTTGTACGAATACATTACTAGGCAATATAGCTCCAATTTTGTCTTCGGCCAGAAGTGCTTTATAGGTAAAGGGTGGGATGCAGGTACATGAAGTTCTGTATGGACGAAAATCTTCACCCAGTTTTTTCCAGATAATTTCCTTAATATTAATTTAAGTAAGGATACCAATCCCTTCTTCTTTCAATGCATCAGCAACTTTTTTATATAGCCTCATCGAAGTTGATATTTTTGAGTGTCTTTTCGTGATAAGATTTCATACTTACTGTTATTTAGTTTGTTAATATCATACTAATTATTTTGCAATCAACCTACTGTAACATTTATCACATAACTCCTATAAAACTGTTCTTATGATGGAAAAAAATAACCTTACCTAAATTTAGATTTATATGATTATTAGTTTTAAATGTTATTCACATCAAATCTGTAAATCATAGACATACATAGATATTTCATTTCCTTCTTCTAAATTTCACAAAATAGAGAAGTAATATTATGACAAACAGTGGCACAAGCCACATTCCCCATCCCATTCCCCAATTCCAGGTATTATCATGCATGATGTTAGTTGTATTTAATTGTAGCTGTTTTTATATTAATAACCTTTTCCCACATTTGCGGCTGTTATCTGATCATTTGCATTATATCATTAAACACAATGCTATCACCAGCCTCCATGTTGACCATTTGAACATCGTCCCCTCAATTCATGAAGGGTTTTTCATCATCATTCCCATCATTTCGGGATTCCGCATCATCCTTTGACCCACGATATTCCTGCAACTATCATTTTCCATCATGGCATTCATCATCTCCATTCTATAGGGGTGGTGATGGATAAATGATTCAATGATTTCGGAACGCTGGGTATCATTTTCTAGAATTTAATCTACCGGTTGCTTGGTTTCGCATGCCGTGGTTAAGAAGACAGCATGCACTAAAACCTTTAAGTTAAGTAGTATTTTATTCATAATATTTTAGTCTGGATTTTTGATAGGCGTCAAAATACCACCTAAAGTTTCTAGAAAATTTTAGTAGTTTTTGTTTTATCAGAGACCTATAGCTCTCTGTTTAAACGAATCAATCGGTTCACCTACTCGAATGGTTGTAGCTACTTGATGTAGCAACTCAGTCCATTGCTGGTAGCTCGTTTCTTAGCCTTGAGTAAAAGCCAGTTGTGCTTTCGCTAATTTAAATTCAACTGCTTTCTAAGACATTTCATCGAATGACTTTAACGTCTTATTTGTGTATGGATTAACTGTTGTATTGAACTATTGATTCGTCTTTAAATTACCAGTGTAAGGAAATATTCCTTGACTGGTTTTAATAGCATTTCCAAAAGAACAGTTCAATTATTAATCCATGTCATTTCTGAGCTGATATAAGGGTTTTTAAAAAAATTGAAGGGGATATATACCCCGATTTTGAGGCTCATTCCCCAACCTGCGTTATGAGAAATGCGAACATCCCCCGATTTAATCTTCAGCATTGATGGGTTAACTTCAATTATTCAACTGCTAAAAAGTGGGTAAAATCAAAATTTTATATGGTAATGAAATATAAGAGGTTGAGAAAAGTTTACAATAGAACCTAGATTGCAAAGAATATTTGAGTGAAATCAAGTGGCTATCAGGACACATGCAGGTAATGTGAGCATCAGGGAAATCAGGCTGGTAAAGATTATGCCAGAACTTACTACTAATGCAGTGATACTGGGTCATCTGGAGTAGATCCGCTGATTCCTTCCTGTGTCAGACTTGCATAAAGTAGAATTTGGTACTGAGGGCTTTCCATGTCTATTTTGAGCCGGCCAGCACGACCAAAAAATTATTGGCAACTCAAGTGACGAGTAGAATGAAGCACTAAAAAAGATCTTCCAAAATTTACAGCGTGCATGACATCCGCAACATCCACACATCTCACAATCATCCCCGGATGCTTATCAATCATTGCATTGAATACTTTACGGATCCCATTGTATTCTTTGTGAGCAGGCAGTATAATGGTACCCCTAAACTGGCTTGCAAATTTTTCAATTACAGTAGGATCAAGATCTTTTATTAAAGTTTTAATAATCATGATTTTAAAGGTTGTTGAACATTATTTGCCTACAATCGAGTCTTTTAATGAACTCAGAATGGCCATCACATTTACCTGTGATTGTTCATCAATGTTGTGTTTACTTAAAACTTTCATGATATCATCAATCGTATGCTGGTATTCTTCTGGGTTGATATTCATGCCCTTGTGTGTGGTGGACATATCTCTTCCTATATAAGTAACAGGTCCGCCACTTCCAGCACTGAAAAAATCCACCGTATGTTTCTTGATCGATGCCAGCCGTTTTGGCTCATCTTTATAAGGTAAAAACCGGGCACTGATGGCCGGGTTATTCATGTGAGCCTCTACCACATCGTCAACAATTGCAGTGATGCCCACGGTACCTCCCAGGTTTTCAAAAAGACTTTTAGTCATGCTCATAGTAGTTTATTTAAAGGTTTTTTATAAACTCAAATGTATAAGCTAAAGCAGGCTTTGTCTGTCACATTTAATTCAAATGCATGTAATTTTGATTCAACTGAATGTTAATCGGTTAAAAAGAAGCCGATTAGGCATTGGCAGGTAAATATTCCGAAGGGGAATGGCCATATTTTTTTTGAAAGCATTTTGAAAAATAAGAGGGACTGGTAAAGCCAGTTTCAAATGCAATTTCTGATACATTGCCCGTATTTTTATTGAGCAATGCTAATGCTTTTTTTAAACGGTAGTCCTTTAAGAAAGTATTGGGGGATTTACCCGTGAGTGTTTTTAATTTACGGTAGAGTTGAGATTTACTCAACCCCGCCGGCTTACTGAAGTCATCAACTTTCAAATTGGAATCTCCCCAAGTTGAATCTATAAAATCCATCAGCTGGGTTATAAAATGTTCTTCATCAGGCTTCAAAATCACAATATTTTCAGCTTTGATAAATGTATTCAAATTATCGCTGCCCGAAAGATCCGCAACTTCTGCCGAGACTATAATTTCTCCAGGTATAATAGCACAAATCCGTTCTGCCAGATTTATTGTGTCTTCAAAAATAGATTTCTTTTCTGTGACCGGAACGCCTGCACTCAGCCCGATTTTTAAAGGTATAGTATCAAATCGCAACTCATGAGATTTTGATTTTATCTCCAAGGAGGCCTTAACTGCTTTTGAGACTGATTCAAATGATACGATAAAAAGATCTTTGGTTTCTCTCACCACTCTTCCATCATTAGTTTTAAGTACATAATGAATAGCTTCAAAATACGCTGTTAATAAATCGGTTGATTGATGAACGTTACTAGATTCTGAGCGCGCTGATTCTTTCGCTATGACCATGATCGTTCTGAAAGCAGGATCGTCTATAATATTTAATGTACTGTCTTGGTTTTTTTTCGGGTCTTCAATTCTTCCTAAAAATGATTCTACTACTACAGCATCAACTTCGATAATACTGTGCGGTATCTGTCCATGAGCCTGATCATGCATATCTCTTATTGCCTGTTCATTTGGTGCTTCAACCAGGCAAAAAGCAGTTTTTCTTTTATCATCAAACCAATAAGTTAAGCCCCTACAGCCAAAAGCATCCTGAATTTTCAGATCTTCCTTGTGCAATTGTGCCACATGTTCTGCTGTCACAGAATCAGAAACATCATGTCTGTCCATAAAGATTGGCATAGCAGCAGTTGGTTGATTTAAATTAATGGGCTGATTCTAATGTACTTAATTTTACTAGTTATCTAATAACTGTATTTTGTATCAAAGGGGAATTGTGTTCTTCAATATCTTGTATTTCTTTCAATACATCCACGTCACTGCTTTCGGTATGCATTCGGTGCCAAAAGCTTAAGCTCAATTTTGATGGAATGGATCCACCTCCCAGTAAATAGATGATAGCGCTGAACTACTTCGAGGGTTGTTTATCTGGAAAAGACATGAATTCCCATTCCGCCAGCTTGCAAACTCGTTCAACCGCATCAGGCACTCCCGCACAAAACAGTTTTTCCCTGTTGTTCAGTAAATAGGTTCAGAGATATTGCACTCTAGTCTAAGCTGAATTACAGCTAATTAATAAAGGGGTTGAATCTTATCAAAAATAGATTCAACCCCTTTATTTTCTTAAAATCACTTAGTATTTCGAAGAAATTTTTTATCCAGAAACACATTGATGCAACATGTCTTTAAAACTATTCCCCATCCATTTGCTCATAATCTATCTCCATAAAATCTGCCACATACTTGCCCTAAAAGTTTGCTACAAAAGTCATATGATCAGGGTGCTTATTGTAGCTTTCATAAGCCTCTTGACTCTGAAAATCCATTGTCAGCCCATAATCGAAATTATTTTTTGAACTAAGTTGACGCAATGACTTGAAGTTCTGAACACCCGCAATTGATGCCAACTTCGCTGCAGCTTGGAGAAACTCGCGCTCCTCCGAAGATCCTTGTGGAAATTTCAACTTGAAGAATACTGAGTGAGTGAGCATGGTCATTTAAAATTATTAATAAGTTAAGCTTTTCAGATATGCGATGCTTTTTGGCAGATTCACCAACTCTTCATCACTTTCATCTTCAATAAACATGTGCTTAATCCCAAGCTTATTGGACTCTCGAAGAATCCCTGGAATATCCAATTCTCCAGTCCCCAAAATCACGTCGTTTTCCGCTCCAGTTCCTCCTGATAGATTCTTTGGAGCTCCTTTACGCAGGTCTTTCAGATGTAGAGAAACCCATCTATTACCGTATTTCTGTAGCAATGCTACTGGATCGCCTCCACCGAAATGTGTCCACATCACATCCATTTGGAAGGAAACATACTTCGGGTCAGTATTCTCCACGATATAATCGAACAAGGTGCCATTTTCATAAGGCTGAAATTCGTATCCATGCACATGATACATAAACGTAATTCCTTTTTCTGCCAACACTTTTCCTCCTTCGTTGAATGCCTTGATCGCTCGATCTGCATTTTCCTTGGTGAAATCTCCATTATGAGGTAACCAAGCTACCATCACGTATTTGGCGCCGAGCTCTTGCACTTGATCAGCCACCGCTTGCGGATCAGACTCCAATTGCTCAAAACTCGTTCCTGTCGATGGGATGCTGATTCCTCTCGCTTCACAAAGGGCAACAAACTCCTCTGCTTTCATTCCTTTTGGCGCGCTCCCTTCCAACTCAGTGAACCCAAGTTTCTGGATAATATCTAATGTGGGCTCTACACCATTTGCCCAGTGATTTCGGAAAGTGTAAGCCTGCACTCCAAGTGGAGCTTCCATCAAGGGTTCTCCTTCTTTCGGGGAACAACTAATAGCTGCCATCCCAAAACTTAGCAGTGTTAAAACAATCAATTTAAGCTTATCCATTAGTGTATTTTTAATTTTCATTTATCTCTCCTCTCTCATTCTCTATTCTCTCATTCTCTATTCTCTATTCTCTAATTCTATAATCTCCTTCCCCTCACTTTTCACCCCCAAAATCAGCCCATTCAGTTTCTCAACTACATAAGTTGCAGCACGGGCAGTCAAGGCCATAAAGGTAAGTATCGGGTTTTGGGAGCTTGTACTCGTCATACTTGCAGATTCAGTCACAAAGACATTTTTACAGGCATTAAGTTGATTGTACTCATTCAAAAGTGAAGTTTTTGGATCATGCCATATGCGCACCCCTTCCATTTCGTGAATATCCGAACTAGGATCCGAATGTAAGTCTTGCACTTTAATAGTTGTAAAACCAGCCTTCTAAAATATCCGCAACTGTTGCTTCATGGCATTAGAAGGAGTGGTAAAAGCATTGACGAAGGTAATTTTAACATAAAACTCAATCTCTTATATCGTATTTCGCAACAAGGACAGCCAGCAGACTGTCCTTGAAATTAAAGCTTAATTTTTACGGTAATCCAGCGGTGGCTCTCTATCTCCTGTAAGAGCCTCATATTTGAAATCACTACCTCTTCTCCTATTCAACTCCTCTAGTGCTTTCTTGGTAACTGAAGGGTCTTTAAATATATCCATAGCCGTAAGAGTCAAAGTTTTAGCTGCTATCATCATCCCTTTCTCTCCTATGCTTGTTCCTCCGGCAGCTACTGCTTGCCAAGTGTGTGCGGAAGTACCCGGAACCCAGGTTGCTGTTCCTAAGCCTACTGTAGGAACCAACCAACTCACATCACCTACATCCGTAGATCCACCTGAACCTTTTTCATTCACCTCGAAAGGCTCAATTTTGGAAGCATCTTCTGGAGATACTTGAACTCCGGCAGGATATGTTTTAATAATAGCCTCAGCAAACTTGCGCTCTTCAGCTGTATATGTGACACCTCCAACTCGCTCCAGATTTTTTTGCATAATAGTCGCTAGCGTCTCATTTGGCAACAAATTATATACACCATTAATGATTTCATATTCCATTCTAGTCTGAGTACCCTGAGCTGCACCCTCTGCAGCATCTATCATTTTTGCGAAAATCTCTTTCACTTTCAGCGCATCAGGATGCCTTACATAATGATAGGACTCTGCAAATGCTGGTACCACGTTTGGAGCTTCACCGCCTTTTGTAATCACATAGTGCATCCTAGTCTCTTGAGGAACATGTTCCCGCATCATGTTTACCATATAATTCATTGATTCTACACCATCAAGAGCAGATCTTCCACGATCCGGAGCAGCAGCTGCATGCGATGCTTCTCCGTAGAATCTAAATTTGGTAGAAATATTAGCCAAGGATGAGTTTGCTCCTGCATTATTGGACGATGAAGGATGCCAATGCATCATGGCGTCCACGTCATTCATTATTCCAGCCTTAGCCATATAGACTTTACCTCCTCCACCTTCTTCGGCAGGAGTGCCATAAACACGAAGTGTACCTTTGATATTATTTGCTTTCATCCATTCCATGATGGAAATACCTGCAGCCACGGATGCCGTACCAAACAGATGATGACCACATGCATGACCTGAACCACCTTCGACAACCGGATCCCTAACTGGTATCGCTTTTTGAGACACACCCGGAAGTGCATCATATTCGGCCATGATTCCGATTACAGGTTTGCCTGAGCCATATTCTGCTACAAAAGCTGTAGAAATGCCTGCCACACCGGCTTTAATGGTAAATCCAGCATCCGACAATGTTTTTTGCAATAAGTCACTGCTTTTATTTTCGAGATAACCCAATTCCGGATTAGACCAGATTTCTTTTGCAATTGCTCCGTAGAAGCCTGCTTTATCATCAAGGTTCTGGAGTACTTTTTCCTCCTGTGCATGGGCTACAAACCCTATAAAAAATAGTCCTACAAAGTATAATGTTTTCATGTATTTGAGATTGGTGGTTGAAATTGATCTCAAAATACACAATGAATCAATAGGTATTCATCAATTAATAATATTTTAAAACAGAACTACTTAACAAGATAATAGTAGTATATCAAGATATTTTTTAATCTATCTGCTTTTCTGAAAAATAAGTAGGCCATTAATAATCAACGAGTTAATTTAAAATGTAAATTTTATTATACCAAATCCATTTTTAATATGAAAAAGTTTTTTAAAGTTCTAGCATATGTGATTGGAGCATTTGTTTTGCTGATTGTTTGTGGCGTTGTCTATATCAGTTTCACCTTCCCAAAAGTAAGCCCAGCTCCAGAGTTAACGATTGATACTAGTTCAGATCGAGTAGCTAGAGGAGCTTACCTAGCAAATCATGTCACTGTCTGCGTGGATTGCCATTCGGTCCGCGATTTCTCACAATTTTCAGGGCCGATTACACCAGGAACACTGGGATCTGGTGGAGATAGATTCGACCAGAGCATGGGACTTCCAGGAGTTTTTTATGCAAGAAATATAACACCAGTGGGGATTTCTGATTATACAGATGGTGAATTGTTTCGTCTTATTACCACTGGTGTGACAAACGAAAACAGGCCGATGTTCCCTTTAATGCCTTATTCTTACTATGGAAAGATGGATCCCGAGGATATCTATGACATTATTTCGTACATCCGTACACTTGAACCGATCGACAATGATGTTCCTGATTCCAAAGCCGATTTCCCAGTAAGTTTTATTCTAAAGACTATTCCAAAAGATGCATCTCCAGAAAAAAAACCTGCCAAAACAGACCAAATCGCTTATGGAAAATACTTAATTAACGCCGCTGCATGTATGGAATGTCATACGCCCGTGGATGCACAAGGAGGCTTGTTGCCTGGAAAGGAATTTGAAGGTGGAAGAAGATTTTTATTCCCTGATGGTTCGGTCGTTCGCACAGCGAATATCACTCAAGACAACGATACTGGCATAGGCAGTTGGACTGAGGATATGTTTGTAGGCAAGTTCAAACAATATCTCGATTCTGGCTACCACTTGCCTAAGGTTCTGCCAGGAGAGTTCAACTCCGTCATGCCTTGGGTAATGTATGCAGGAATGGAGGAATCAGATCTAAAAGCGATTTACTCCTACCTTAAAACCCTAGCGCCAGTTTCTAACCAAGTAGTGAAATTCTCACCTGCTGGGTCTTCGGAATAATTTTAGATTGAATCACATACAAAACCAACCTTCTCTCTTGTAGCAGAAAAGGTTGGTTTTTCTTATTCAACCAAATTGCTGACCTTTGCTATCGGCATGAAAACAATCATCTCTTCGGTAATGCTTCTATTTTTCCTGACGGGTCAGATCAATCTGACTTTGGCAGCGCATTATTGTGGTGATGAGTTGAAAAGCACTGAGGTAACTATGGCTCCCGAGAAAACAGATTGCTGTGGTGCCGATTTGAGTTTGGCTACCTATCCAGGCTGCTGCTCTGATGAATTTTCTTCGGCAGATTCAGATGATTATTTTGGGAAAGCTGATTTCCAAATTCAGCTTTCAGCAGACTTCGTTTTGGTATATGTGCTGACTATTCCAGGCTTAGTTGTTGAAGAACTTCAGCTCTCCAATATTGCATATCTCCTCTTAGATAGGTCAGTTTCAGATTTGACTATTCTTCACCAATCTTTTCTGATTTAAAAATTGCTTGATTTTTCTTCGTCTTTGGCGAAATGAATTTTATTCACTCTCAAGCAATTCTTAATGTTACGTACAACACTATTTATAGCATGCGTATTAGCGCCAGCTCTTTTATTTGCCCAAAGCAACGTAAAAGGTAAAGTGCAATCTGCATCTAATGAGCCCTTAATTGGGGCTAGCATCAAAGTTCTAGCTAAACGACAAGGTGCCATCACTAGTATCGATGGACAGTTTGAGGTAGAAAATGTGGCGAAAAATGACCGTTTAGTCATCAGTTATCTCGGGTATGAGGCAGATACTTTGGCTCCAGTTTTTGGGCAAGACATGCTTATCATCCTTCAGGAAAGTGGTGAAGCACTCGAAGGAGTTACTATTCGAGCGAGATCTGAGTCTGTAGTAGATGAGGCTCCTTTTCTCAATATCCTGATCAGTGAGAACGAACTTCAAAAAGCCGCCTGTTGCAATCTCTCTGAGAGTTTTGAAACTAACGCTTCTGTGGACGTATCCTATGCAGATGCTGTCACTGGCACCAAAATGATCCAAATGATGGGCCTAGATGGACGCTATGTGCTGATCAGCAGAGAAGGAATACCTAATATCCGAGGCCTAAATTCCCGACAAGGAATGATGTTCGTGCCAGGAACGTGGATCCAATCAATCGATGTAGGTAAAGGTGCGGGATCTGTGATCAATGGCTACGAATCCATGACAGGGCAGATCAACGTAGACTTATTCAAACCAGAATCCATGGACACTTGGTACCTCAATGGCTACCTAAATTCTTTTGGAAGGATGGAAGTTAATGCAAATCATCAGATTCCCATTAGTGAAAAATGGAGCTCTGGCGTACTATTTCACGCTAGTAATCTAAGTTCAGAAATCGACGGCAATGACGACGGTTTTATGGATGTGCCAAAAGCTCGACAGCTGAATTTACTTAATCGATACAAATATGAGGGGGATCGATTTATGGCCCAGATCGGTGTCAACCTGTTTATGTCCGACAATGCGGGTGGTCAAAAGGGATTTGGCTTCAACAGTGATCTAGCTAGCAGCAGCATGTATGGATACGAAATGGACACTCGAAAAGCAGAGATATTTGGCAAACTGGGTATGATTTATCCAGAAAAACCCACTCAAAGCTGGGGCTT
The DNA here is from genome assembly GCF_002150505.1 of Algoriphagus ratkowskyi. Classification (GTDB taxonomy): domain Bacteria; phylum Bacteroidota; class Bacteroidia; order Cytophagales; family Cyclobacteriaceae; genus Algoriphagus; species Algoriphagus ratkowskyi. The sequence continues at coordinate 134,696 of NZ_MSSV01000016.1, read as the reverse complement.
TCAGTACTCATTATCCTATCAGGATTTCAATGGAGGAGCAGGAAGACGAATCTACCAGGGAACAGAAAAAACTGCTTACGCAAACTTCATCTACCAAAATGTGCTCGGTTCCAGCTTTCATCAATACAAAACTGGCGCAAGCTTTCTGTACGATGACTTTGATGAATCTTTCGATTCCAATACACCAGCAGGACTGGATACAGCGATGTATAGAACCGAAAAGGTTCCTGGCCTATTCTTCGAGTACAATTATATCCCAAATGATAGAATCACAGTAGTAGCTGGAGCTAGAACGGATTTTCATAATCTCTTCGGAACATATTTCACGCCTAGAGTTCACGCTAGATGGGAATTTACTCCAAATTGGACTTTGAGAGGTTCTGTAGGCAAAGGCTATAGAACACCAAATGCGCTGATGGAAAATAGCTCAGTTTGGATCTCAGCACGACAGTTGGTCTTCAACGCGGAACTTAGGCCAGAGGAGTCTTGGAATACAGGGGTCAGCGTGGCGGGAAGCTTTCTAGTTGATGATCGCCCATTAACACTTGTTGCTGACTATTTCTACACAGATTTCATAAATCAATTGGTCTATGATCGTGATGTAAGTTCAGAATTGCTTGTGATCAACAACCTTCATAGTGGTTCCTTTGCAAATAGTTTCCAGATAGAAGCGAGCTATCCTATCGCAGAAAGGCTTGAAGCCAAAGCTGCATACAAGCATTATGAGATGATGATGACTACCAATGGAATTCTTCAGCAGATTCCCCTACAAAGTCAGGATCGCTTCTTCCTAAACCTTTCTTATGCAACGCTATATGATAAGTGGAAAGCTGATATGACCTTGAACTGGAATGGACCGATGAGAATTCCTAATACAGAAGAAAGTCCAGTGGAATTTCAACAACCTAATGAGTCACCTGATTTCTTCATGATGAATGCCCAAGTAAGTCGCGGGTTTCGATGGGGAAGCATCTATTTAGGTGGAGAAAATATTCTAAATTTCAAACAAGCAAATCCTATCATAGACCCTGAAAATCCCTTTGGCTCAAATTTCGATGCTTCCATGACTTGGGGACCTATAGCTGGCAGAGTTATCTACACTGGTATCAGGTATAAAATAAATTAAAGTGCTTGTCTGAAAAACAAGCACTACACAGTCAGACAAATATTTACCCTGTCTTAAAGCAGGTATGAACTTTAAACGAATAAATACAAACTTATGAAAAAGCTAATCTTAACTTTCTTTATTGCCGCTTTTGCATTTGCAGCACAAGCTCAAGTAAAAACTATAGGGATCAAAACATCAGCGATTTGCGAGATGTGTAAAGAGACCTTAGAAAAAGATCTCACCTTCGAAAAAGGAGTTAAATCTGTTAACCTAGACCTTGAAACTAAGGTCTTGAACATCGCTTATCTGGATTCAAAAACAGATCCAGAAAAGCTCAGAAAGCGCGTCACTATGGTCGGCTACCATGCTGATTCTCTCAAGCGTGATCCAAAAGCTTATGCAAAATTGGATGAATGCTGTAAGGATGGCGCGCATGATGATGACGTTCCTAAGAAAAAGGATAATTAATATAAGCACAAAAAAACCTCTCATTTCTGAGAGGTTTTTTTGTGCTTTTCAGCCCCGAAGATCACGAAGGATTGTAAGGAAGTCGCAATATTCATATTAGTCCATTTCAAGAAAAAAATCATTCTTTCAGGGTTTTAAAATGCATTTTACCTTTATCTATCTCTAGAATAATTTCACCACTTCGAGGTTTTGAAATACCGCATTAAATCTTTTGTTCTTTCAAACCAACACCAATTCAAACGGCCTAAACGTATCCAATAACGGATCGGATGGATCAAGCTCAGTCACCAAGGTGTGTACGGCCGTCATATCACAGGTCTTGTACTTTTGCACGGAGTGAAGCTTATCCGACACAGTCAAAATTACCGTCTTCTTTGCAGCTCTGATCATAGCCTGCTTGACTTGAATCACTTCCCAATCAAATTCCGTCAGGCCAAACTTAGCATCCAGATAGCCGGTTCCGAGAATGCACATATCTACTCGAAGTTGAGAAAGGGCATTTACCACAGTTCCTCCCACTGCGAATTTGGCGTCGTGCAAAAGCTTGCCTCCCAAGAAAATCACCTCTACATTTTCATGATCCAGCAAGGCCATAGCCACATGAAGACTTGGGGTAAACACTGTCAGTTCCAACTTTTTCGGGATCAACTTCGCCACCTCCATATTAGTCGTGCCCCCACTCATTAGGATCACTTGACCATCTGAAAGCAAGGAAATTGTCTTCTCAGCAATAGATATTTTCTTTGATTTAAGGTAGATGTTTCCATCGTCCTTGGTGAAAGTCATAAAGCCAAAAGAGGTCGCACCTCCATGGACTTTCTTGAGCTTTTTCTCATGATCCAGCTCTTTCACATCCCGCCTTACGGTATCTATAGACACATTTAATGAGTCTGATAGATCATTAAGTAAGACTCTATGATGCAGGTGTACTTGATCCAAAATGTACTTCTGTCTTTCTTCTTTCAGCATGGAATAAATAATTCAGATTGGGGAATCTAACAAAAACAGCAAAAACTTGCAAAATTAATCGTGAATTGGAATTACTGGCAAAAAATAGCGAGAGTTCCTTCTCTATCTTCCTATATTCTGGGTAGTTTAGCTGTGAAAAACAATGCAGCTCTCTCTGCATGTTAAGATCCAATTAGCTCAAACACAATGAAGTTCAAGTCCTTAAATACTATTCTCACACTACTCGCATTCTTTATCCTCTCAGTATTACAAAGTTCATGTAGTTCCAAATCCACCTTTAGAATTATTGACAAGCCCATCACTTGGAACCAAGAGAGAGAAGACCTTTCGCTTGATTACTTAAAAGAACGACATGGTTTGGTTCAGAAAACTGCATCAATTGATCCCAAAATTGTGGTTGTTCACTGGACTGCAATTGATAATATTGAACTCACTTTTGATGTGTTCAATCCTCCAACTTTGGAAGGAAGAGCTGATTTGACAGGTGCAAGCAATCTTAATGTTTCTAGCCAGTTCCTGATTGATCGAGACGGCACGATTTTTAGACTGTTGCCGGACACCACCTTCGCCAGACATACAATTGGATTGAATTATCTGGCAATAGGCATAGAAAATATAGGTAGTGATGATATGCCTTTGACCAAAAATCAGCTAAAAGCAAATGAAGAACTGATCAGATATCTGGAAAGAAAATATGCTATTGATTACGTGATCGGTCATCATGAATACCAAAATTTCCAATCCACTGACTTATGGAAAGAAGCCAATCCAGACTATCGCACCGTCAAGACTGACCCAGGAGATTCGTTTATGAAAAAGCTCCGAAAAAACCTTTCCGACTTAAATTTGAAACCATTACCAACGCTCTGATTACCCATTTATGAAATCCTTTTCTAGGCATCTCTTTATTATTTTGGCCTTTGGCCTACTATTTTCCGCCTGTAAATCTCAGAAAAATACAGGTTCTGGAGGCAGGCCTTCCGGCACTATCAAAACTACTCCTGGAATTCCTAACCCTGGCTCAAACTTACCAATCAAAAGTTTACCAATGACTCCGGTTGCGCTGCAGCCTTTAACCTTCCAAATGCCAGAAATGCCCAGAGAGTTTCGTGGAGTTTGGATAGCCACAGTAGCAAATATTGATTGGCCCATTTCTTCAACTGAGCCTTACGAAAAACAAAAGAGGGATTTCTTAGAGCTTTTAGACTACTACAAAAACCTGAACTTCAACGCAGTAATCGTCCAAGTCAGAACATCAGGTGACGCATTTTATCCAAGCAATTTGGCACCATGGTCTAAGTATCTAACTGGTAAACAAGGCCAAGCACCGAAAACCGAAGAAAACCCACTCACTTGGATGATCAAAGAATCTCATGCACGTGGTTTAGAGTTTCATGCTTGGCTAAATCCGTATCGAGCCACGATGACCCTGAGCACAGAAGGACTAAGTCCAGATCATGCCTATAACGTGCATCGCAATTGGATGCTGAAATACGGAACCCAATATTATTTCAACCCCGGGCTGCCAGAAGTCAAAGCGCATCTATTAGCTGTGATCAAGGAGATCGTGGACAATTACGACATTGACGCAATTCACTTTGACGACTATTTCTATCCTTATAAGATAGCAAAGCAGGATTTTCCTGATAAATCCACTTACGACAAATACAAAAAGCCGGGGCAATCCCAAGATGATTGGAGAAGAGATAACGTCAATCAGTTGATTTTTGCGTTGAATCAGACAATCAAACAAAGTAAGCCTTGGGTACAGTTTGGTATATCGCCTTTTGGCGTGTGGAGAAATCAAAGTATGGATCCAAAAGGATCCCCTACTCGAGCTGGACAGACGAATTATGATGACCTCTATGCTGATGTATTGCTTTGGATGAAAAATGGTTGGGTAGATTACATGCTTCCACAACTCTACTGGAGCATGGATCACAAACTAGCTTCACACAAAACGCTGAACGACTGGTGGGCAAAAAACCACTACAACACAAATGTCTATATTGGTAATGGTCCATATAAAATCCGTGAAGACTCTGATGTAGCTTGGAATAATCCTCGTGAGATTAACTCACAAATATCCTATACCCGTACACTTCCTACTATTCAGGGAAATGCCTTTTTCTCAGCGAAATCCATGAAAATCAAAAATCAGGATATCGCTCAACTGTTGAAAAGTGAATTGTATAACGAGCCTACCCTGCCTCCAGCTTTTCAACCAAAAACTACATCCATTATCGATACGCCGGTTGTATTTAGCGTTGAGGCAAATGCAGTTTCTACTAAAATCACGATGGATCGACCACTTGACCCTGCTATTCGCTATGCATTGATTCAAGGTGCTAATGATCTAAGCTTATTGTCAACAGCCGAAATTCATCCAGTCTGGGTGGGAGGGTTGAGAGCCAGAACGTTGGAAGTAGAAAGTTTGAATACAAAATATCTCGCCATCCGTTGGATCGATCATTACGGTAGAATCGTCCAAACTCAAGTGTACCAAATCCCTTAAACTCTCTCCTATGAAAGACATGCTTGTCAAATTAATCGGTTTGCCAGATATTTCTCTCGAAGAAGCACGGCTATTGAAAACCGAGAAGATTGTCTTTCGCAGAGCAATTGCTCCAGAAAAGCACATCGTAAGCGCTTGGGTTTGGGAGCATTTTGGAGAATATTGGAAATCTGAGCTAGAGGTAGCCTTTAGCCGTCAACCAGTAGCTTGTTGGCTAGCGCAACGAGGAAATGAGATATTAGGATTTGCCTGCTATGAAAGTACGGCTCGCAATTTCTTTGGTCCCACAGGAACTCTGGAATCCGAAAGAGGAAAAGGTTTAGGCAAAATATTGCTGATTAAATCATTGGAATCCATGAGAGAAATGGGTTATGCCTATGCAATTATTGGCGGAGTTGGGCCAGAAGAATTTTACAAAAAAATGGTTAATGCTAAAGTAATAGAAGGATCAGAAATCAGTATTTATGAAAATCTGCTCCGCAAATCATGAGCAAATCCCCTAAAAAAAGTCCGTGGATATGGATTCCTTCGCTGTATATGACGGAAGGGGTTCCCTACATCGTCATCATTGTAGTCTCCGTGATCATGTACAAACAGCTGGGAGTTTCTAATGCAGACATCGGTCTGTATACCAGTTTACTTTATCTTCCTTGGGTGATCAAGCCGATTTGGAGCCCGATTATTGATCTTTTTGGTACCAAGAGAAAATGGTTTCTAAGTATGCAGTTCATCCTCTCTCTTGTTTTTCTTGGTGTAGGACTTACTACCTCCGGAAATAGCTTTTTCTTCATGACTTTAGCATTTTTCTGGATGGGAGCATTTGCTTCCGCCACCAATGATATTGCCTCTGATGGCATGTATCTGATCGCTTTAAAACCAGATCAACAGTCTTTCTTCGTGGGATTACGAGGAACGTTCTATAGAATCGGTATGATCACGGGACAAGGATTGATCGTGATGGTGGCTGGATATTTCGAGACAAGTCTTGGGGATAATACCAAAGCATGGTCATACACCATGATTATCGTGGGAGGATTGATGCTTATATTAACTGCAATCAATTTCTATTCTACGCCAAAAGTTGAGGAAGAATCAACCGTAAAAACTGATCGTGAGGCAAGTTTCGGAAAAGTATTCAGCTCTTTTTTCACAAAGAAAAACATTGGAATTTCGCTGGCTTTCGTCCTACTCTATCGTCTTGGTGAATCTCAATTAGTGAAAATGGCAGCTCCTTTTTTATTGGAAGAAAGACAAACCGGTGGATTGGAACTGAGTACCTCTGAGGTAGGCTTTATGTATGGGACAGTTGGAGTGATCGCATTGCTTCTTGGTGGGATCTTAGGAGGTATTGCAATTTCTCGTCACGGATTGGGTAAGTGGATGATCCCAATGGCACTTTCTCTCAATCTTCCAAACTTGCTTTATATAGCGCTATCCCACTTCCAACCTGAGAATATAATCTATGTAGGAGCTGTAGTGGTCCTCGAGCAATTCGGATACGGGTTTGGATTTGCGGCTTACATGATTTTCTTGATTTATCTCGCGGAGGGACTATTTAAAACCTCCCATTATGCCTTGGCAACAGGCTTTATGGCTATGGGAATGATGCTGCCAGGAATGCTTTCTGGATATATTCAAGAGTATCTAGGTTACACTGGATTCTTTATCTGGGTGGGAATAGCTATGATCCCCGCGCTGGCAATCGCTGCAAGTGTGAAATATCCGAGGGAGTTTGGAAAGAAAATGGAATAACTTCCTTTTACTTCAACCTTCTAATCTTCATTATTCGAAATTCAACATTCATCATTCATTATTTCAATATCTAAGTAGATAACTGACTCAAATAGGAATGGAAAAACCGCTTTAATTTCTCTAAAAATCTGTAATGTCGAATGTTGAACGCCGAATGATGAATAATGAAGTTCGGTGAACATCTACTAAATAATAAGCTATGAATCTAAACCAAAAAATAGCACAATGCTTCTCTCCTGCCGCATTTATCCATGATACGGAGGAAAACTATCAGTTAATTGATTCTTTGATCCTAGAGCAGGAAATTGGTGGATTGACTTTCTTTCATAGCCGCCATTCCGCTGCTGCCAACTTCGAAAAGCGTGCTGAAGTTCTGGATGTCAGTGGTACTTTGGAGAAAATGATAGGGCTGATTAATCGCTATCAGGCTATTTCAAAAACTCCTTTGCTCATTAGCATAGATGGAGAATATGGCTTGGCGATGCGAATAGAAAAAACCCCTCAGTACCCTTTTGCCATTACTCTTGGTGCCATCAAAGAAAACGCTCTAGAACTGATAGAAGAGGTTGGGTATAGAATGGGTTTGGATATGAAAGGGGCTGGAGTTCATCTGAATCTTGCTCCCTGCTCAGATGTAAATACCAATCCGAATAATCCCGTGATTGGCTATAGATCATTTGGGACAAATCCACAGCAAGTCGCCGAAAATTCAGTAGCCATGTATCAAGGCATGAAAAAGGCAGGAATAGGCGCTTGTTTGAAGCATTTCCCCGGACATGGAGATACACAGACGGATTCTCATTTGGGTTTACCTGTGATTCAAAAGAACAAGGCAGAACTTTTAGCTGAAGAGCTTTTGCCTTTTCAATATGGAATAGATCAAGGAGTGGAGATGATTATGGTGGGGCATTTGGCCGCTCCAGCGTTATCTGGCGGAAAAGAAATAGCTTCTAGCATCTCAAGGGAAATTATTACCGACTTGCTCAAAGTTGAAATGGGCTTCAAAGGATTGGTTATTTCCGATGCCTTAAATATGAAAGCTGTAGCAGATTTATTCTCTACTCCAGGTCAATTGGAATGGGTAGCCTTTCATGCAGGAAATGATATTCTTTGTTTTTCAGATCATGTGAAAGAAGGAATTGAACAAATTTCTGAGAATGCATCTGAGGAACAAATTAATGTGATTTTTGAGAAAATCCAGAAATTGAAAGAGCAGCTTGGAGTCTTAGGATCGAATAATCTAGAAGCTCCTGAATTCGACTGGGAAAGTCATTCTGAACTTCAATCTAAATTGGCTTCTGAGTATGTATCGGTAATTTATGGAACCATTGACTCCGAAGAATTGCAACGTTTGGCGGATGAAGGGAAACTTATCCATCAGAGTTATTACGGACAGCTAGAATCAACTTTCTCCAAAAATCTAATTCAGAAGTATGGCTTAAACCTTTCAAAAACTCCAATTGAAAGCGCTGAAAAAGTTATCATTTCCCTTTTTCTCCCCTCTCACAAGCCATTGAATCAATTCGGTATGGACGACAAGACATTGTATGAAATTAAGAAGCTAGCCCAATCCAAATCTTGCATTTTAGTGCATTTTGGAAATCCTTTGGCTTTATCCCATCTAGGTAATTTGGAAGATTTTGAAGGAGTGATTTGTGGGTATCAGAGTTTTGAGGAGGCACAAACAATAGCTTCAAATTTATTCCTATAATTAAGTCCAGCTTCTGGAGAAGCAGGACAACAATCATTATCAATTGCGTGCACTGTTGTGAAAAAAATATCACAAAAAAAGCCGGCTTCCTTTGCAGGAGAACCGGCCTTAAAAGAAATCATTATGCATTTTCCGCTGGGTTAATCAGCTTCAATTACATTCTGACTTCCTATGTTAGATACCTTCTAAAAGTAATTCTGCTTTAACTTCAGCAGCATCAAGTTTGTGATCTTTTACTTTATCAAGAGTCTTGTCAGCAAAAGCTTTCAATGTATTATTCTCCCCGTTGTCTTTTTGATTTTCATAAACTGACTTAGAGTTCTCAAGCAATTCTATTTGATAATTGATAAATGCCAAATCGAAATCCTCTCCACTCATAGTTCCTAATTCGTCAAATTTAGCATTCATAGCAGAGGATACTTCCTTAGATAATACTACATCCGTTCCATTTACTATTCCTTCTAGCTCAGTTTTACTCGAAGAATTTTCTGAAAGAAGCATGGTGCCATATTCTAATACAGAATCATCTTCACCCTTATCAAGTGCTAACTGCCCAAACTTGATTTGTGCATTAATATTCTCAGATGAAGCTATTGCAAAATTTCTGTCTTGCTGATTGTAAGTAGTTAGAATAGGGTCATCATTGTCTTCACAGGAGGTCATACCTACCAAGCAAAATGCAGATAACATAAGTGCGCCAGTGATCTTGGCTTTTCTAGGAAATTTGTTTGTTGAGGTTTGGTTAATGTTGTTGGTTCTCATAATATAATTAGTTGGTTTAGTGTTCCCAACTATTGTTACAATGACCATTCCTATCGTTTAAAAGGGCACTTGAGCCTTTTATCAACTTTCAGTATGTGTATTGCATACTCACTTTGTTGAAAATTTTGCACTTAAAAAAATACAGGGCTCATTTTACCTCAACTCCAAACATATAAACGATTTTATGGACATACTTCTCTCCAGGTGCTAGACTTGTAGATGGAAAGTTTGGCTTATTTGGACTGTCGGGCCATGCTTCTGGCTCTAGGCAAAGTGCCCAATGCGGTTGGTACGTTTTGCCATCTGCTCCAGCGAAATTTCTAACGTGATTGGCAGTATAAAGCTGTACACCTGGAGCAGTAGAATAAACTTCCATCACACGTCCACTTCCTGAATGTTTGACAATAGCTATTTTCTTCAGCTCATCAGAATTATCCCTTTTGGTTACATAATTATGATCGAAGCCTTCACCCAACGCATCCAACTGAGCTCCTAGGTTCTTTGGTGTTTGGAAATCAAAACGAGTTCCAGCTACTGCTTTTATCTCCCCAGTAGGAATCTGACCTGCACCGGCTGGAGTGATCGCATCTGCAAAAATCTGCAACTCATGATCGCGCACATCACCCGTGATTCCACTCAGATTGAAATAAGAATGGTTAGTTAGATTTACAACTGTCTTCTTATCCGTGGTAGATTCAAAACGAAGCTTCAGTTCATTATTGGTTGTCAATGCCATCCATAGCGTTGTAGTCAGATTTCCAGGAAACCCCTCTTCCCCGTCCACACTTTCATAGATCATCTTCACTCCTATTGCATCTTTTTCACTTACGGTTTCGGCGTTCCACACTTTAACTCCAAATCCTTTGGCGCCTCCATGCAGCGTATTTTCGCCATTATTTTTGGTGATGGAAAAAGTTTCACCATCTAGCGTAAATGAAGCCTTACCAATTCTATTCGCGTACCGGCCAACGGCTGCTCCTAAATAAGGACCATTTTTTGTGAAATAGTCAGGCACTGTTTCTAGTGCTAATACCACGTTCTCCAGCTTACCATCTTTGTCAGGGGTGATTATTCGAGATATTATGCCACCGTAATTTGTCAACTCAACCTGCATATTCCCATTGTCAAGGGTATATTTATACACATCTTTGTCGTCCCAGGCACCCACTTTTTCCACTCTTATTTCCAGAGTAGCTTCTTTTTCAATCAATGTCATTTTGGTTTGGGATAGACAGGCTGAGCCTGAAATAAGTATAATTAATGTGACTAGGTTTAATTTTATGTTCATGGGATAATATTGAGAAATTGGAAAATTCAAGATTGGAAAATTAAGATAAAAGTCAAATGCGCTTTACTTTGCGTTAAATAGAGGGAAAGTTTAAAAATCTCTTAATCTATAATCTCTTACTATCTTTTATGGTTAGCCTCTATCCTATTTAGCTGTTTTTCAAGTTCAATTCTGTCATAGACTTTCCCATTCATAACGACCATAACTGGCTTTTTCATGGTATTTAAATCTTCCAGAGGATTATTTTCAACTAATACAAAGTCAGCAGACATTCCCACTTTGATCATTCCCCATTCATTTTCTTGATCAAAATACTTTGCAGCATTCACCGATCCCGTCTTCAATATCTCAAAGTTGGACATTCCAGCTTTAGACATCAAATCGATTTCATGATGAATGGAAAATCCTGGGACATTAAATACCTGCGGTGAATCAGAAGCCAATATCATTGGCACTCCAGCATTGTGGAGGGTCATAAAAAGCTTATTTCTGAAATCGAGATAAGGCTGAACATACTCTTCAGTCAAAATACCTTTTTCTTCATATGGAGTCTTGGCATTGATCCAACTCTGGATCTGTTGAGCGGACATGTATTTCATTTCGGGAGCATTACGATACTCCTCAGCGGGTTTCCAACCAAAAAATCGATCAAAAAGTGTCAATGTTGGGGCCATCCATACTTTGTTTTCCAAGGTCAAATCTACTAATTCGGGAAGGATACTCAGGTCAACTTCATCTACCAACAGCATTGTAAATGGTCCGGCAATTTCGGGATCCAACACCCTAGAATAATCAGGAATCATCGCCTCAATGTATCCATCCATGTGCTCGATAGATTTGTAGCCATTCTTTAAACTTGCCTCCAAACCAACTTCCAAGGAAACATGCCCTCCAAAAGGTATGTCAAGTTCCTTGGCAGTTTTTGAAATTGCCATAAACTCATCCATCGATAATCCTGGATGCAACTTAAGATGATCATAGCCGGCTGTCTTCTCATCTCTTACCATTTGCGCAGCCTGCTCAGGCGTTGAAACTGATCCACCACTAAAAGATGGGCCTGAGAGAAAAAGTCTTGGACCTGCGATTTCACCATTTACTATTCTTGCCTTTAAATCAAGATGAGAAGGGTGACCTATCATCCCTCTCACATGCAACACTCCATTGGCTAAGTAAAGCCACATTGCTTCTTCTTGTAGTTGGGAATCACCATTTTGAGCAACAGGAATATGCGAATGAAACTCTGCCAAGCCAGGATATACATAAGATCCTTTACCGTCAATTATCTGATTTCCATCAAAGTCGAAAGGATCAGTCATAGGAACAATTTCCAGGATTTTCCCATCGTCCACAATAATTGACTGATTTTTAAGCACCTGATTATTTTCCATGGAAACGATGTTCACATTCGAAATCACATAGGTTTGAGCAAATCCAAAATTATAGGAGCTTTGGAAGAGTATAAAAAAAACAGTGAGTAGCTTCTTCATAAGGCAATTTGATGAGTAAGCTTCAATTTCGCTTTAAAAGTGTTTTAATCAAAGTGCCAATTACATTGCCAATCCTAGAATTCACCATTTAACTATTGATCAGTGCTGACCGAAACTCTCAAGTATCTCAACGCTTCATTAAGCATTTCCTCTGGAGTTTGGCAAATATTCAGTTTTAAGCCATAATTAGGCTCTTCCCATGTATCAAATTGGGAATCTAACATTCCAGCCTTCATGTAATGATTCTTTCGGGCAAGCATTCTTCTCCAGATTAATTCTCTATCTCCCTTGAGGTGAATCCAAAGGACATCTTCGTTCACCTTCAAAATTTGACGATAGCTCTCTTTCAAAGCAGAACATGCCAACACCGCGCCACCAGATTTCTCAGACTCAATTAAAAGATTTGCCAAAGCTTGCAACCATGGCATTCTATCAGCATCATTTAAAGGATGTCCCTCACTCATTTTCGCGATATTTTCCTTCGGATGAAAATTATCAGCATCAAAAAATGGCAAACCCAAGGCTTCAGATACACCTACCCCAATTGTTGTTTTACCCGTTCCTGAGACTCCAGTGACTATAATTAGCATGACCGAAAGTTAAGGAAAAATATAAATGTTTCTGCTTACTATGCCCCATGTCCATTGAATTATTGATTGAAGTTTATAAGCAGGAATACTCTCCTTCTATCCATGGCGTGAACCTCTAAATGGAAAACATGCACAAGTAATTATCACAAGTAATAATTATACTAGCTGATATTGATTTTATTCAAACGGATTTTCAGCTTCTGGTAGGACTAAAATTAACATCACCGTTAAGAAAAATATCAGATTACTATATCTTAAAGTTAAAGCACTAACATTGATAAAATAAAACTTTTATAAAATTTTTATAAAAGTTCGTTTTATTAAAAAACATTTTTTAGATTTGTTTTAGTAAATTACCTCAGAGAAAAATGTTTTGATCTAATGTATTGACACCCCATACAATAGATCTTTATTGAAGAATCAAATCAGACAAGACATTGATTACCTATCGATTAACTACAGCTTATCTAACATTGTCCCATTAAATAAACCTGTCAAAATAGTATGCTAAGTAAGTATCCGCTTTCAGAAGTCGAAAAAAGTTTTCTTCAGGAATCTGGTGTCGAGAAAATCAGCACCCTTATTCCATACCTTCAAGTTGACAACTTCCCTAAACTAGGCTTGCTCACCGCATGCCGATTTTTGGAATGGGTAGCTGCTAATCCTGAGGGAGTCATTAGTTTACCAACGGGAAAAAGTCCTGAATTTTTTATCAAATGGACTCAGTTTCTACTTGAAAACTGGGATAATAAAAAAGGAAAAGATGTAAGAGAAAAATACGGCTTAGGGAATACTCAAAAGCCTGTTTTGAAAGATCTGACTTTTGTACAGATTGATGAATTTTACCCGATTTCCTCTAAGCAGAATAATAGCTTTTTCGATTACGTCAATAAGTTTTATATCCAAGGTTTCGGACTTTCGAAAGAAAAAGCCATTCTGATCAATTCAGATGAGATCCCTTTGGCAAATGGACTTCATTTTAAAGAAATCTTTCCTGACTTGAAAGTTGATCTTTCGTTGAGATTCCGTGACCCGGAGAACGATCAGGAGAAATTACAGCAGGAATCGATCTATATGATAGATCAATGGTGTGGAGGATACGAGCAAAAAATCAGAGATGCAGGAGGAATTGGATTCTTCCTTGGCGGAATCGGTCCAGATGGTCACATTGCATTTAACACAAGAGGATCACATGTATTCTCTGTCACAAGATTGACTGAGACCAATTTTGAAACTCAGGCAGTAGCAGCTGGAGATCTTGGAGGAATAGAGATTTCTTCCAATCGACTGGTCATCACCATTGGTTTAGATACAATCGTTTATAATCCAGAGGCAGTAGCTATAATTATTGCAGCAGGTGAAGCAAAAGCTGGAATAGTAAAAGATTCTCTTGAAACCCCTCTCAATAACGTTTTCCCAGGAACTGTTCTTCAGAAACTGAAAAATGGCCGATTCTATGTCACCAAAGGTGCTGGAGTGAAGCTGACAGATTCTATAGACGCCTACTATCAGAAAGGTGAATGGACATGGGAAAAGACGGAGAGATCTGTAATCGATCTTTGCAAAAAACTAGGAAAATACGGACACAGAATAAAACTATCAGATTTAAAGGCTGATAAATATACCAAGCTAATTCCTGACTTGTCTGAAGAGACAGTGAATCAGGTAATGACTAGTATCGAGAACAAGCTAAGCAAAGGCTTGGAGCAGGAGCGTGACGAAGTTCTACTTCACACAGGTCCTCATCACGACGATATTTCATTGGGTATTTTACCTCACATTACCAACCAGCTTCATGAGCCTACTAATAAAGCTCACTTCTCCGTATTGACTTCTGGTTTTACAGCTGTGACTAATACGTTTGTAATAGATACTCTTCAGCATACTAAGAAGTTATTGGATAGCGGTAAGATCCAAATGGTTCACTTTGAAGATTTCTTTGAGGTAGGCTACAGCCTCAAAACTGACAAGGACGTCTATCATTACCTCACAAATGTAGCTTCTGAGGATCTTAATGCCCGGTTAAGAGGCTTATGCCACCGTGTAGTGCGAGCCTTGGTGATTGTATATGAGATAAAGAATAAAACTCAACTCAGGGAAACAATCAACGATGTCATTAGCATTCTGAAGAATAGCTATGATGGTGAGAAAAATTCGGCCAAAGTTCAAAAGCTGAAAGGAATGATTCGTGAGTTTGAGGAAGAATTGGTTTGGGCACACTTTGGAGTACAAGTGAAAAATGTTCATCACTTAAGACTTGGTTTTTACACAGGTGATATCTTTACAGAGCAGCCTGACAAGGATCGCGACGTAGAACCGATCGTGGAAATGTTCAAAAAAGTTAATCCAACAAAGATTAGCTTGACGCTTGATCCAGAAGGTTCTGGGCCTGACACTCACTATAAAGTGCTACAGGCTACTGCTGCTGCTGTGAAAAAGTGGGGAGAAGAAGCAGATATCAGTAAATTGAGAATCATTGGCTACAGAAACGTTTGGTTCAAGTTTGAGCCACATGAAGTCAACGTAATCGTCCCTGTATCTCTTGGAGATATGTCGGTGATGGAAGATTCCTTTGCCAATTGCTACATGAGTCAGGTGAATGCATCCTTCCCAAGCTACTCTCACAATGGTAAGTTCAGTACTGTTGCAAAAAGAATTTGGGTGGACCAACTAGATGCTATTCAACTTCTGCTCGGTAAGAATTACTTTTACCAACACGAGCGCGCTAAAGTAAGATCAAGTCATGGACTTATTTTCTTCCGAGATATGAGCGTGAAGGAATTCCTAGCTACCGCGAGAGAGCTAGAGAAGTCTATCGAAGGAATGTTGTAATTAAAATTAAACTAGGCTGTGGCTGACGGTAAATCGATCAGCCACAGTTTATGTAATAAACCTAACAAACTTATTATTAGTAGCGAATGGAAAAAGCCATATTGGGATTAGACATAGGAGGCACTGGAATCAAAGGTGGTGTACTAATTAATGGACATTTGGAGGATATCCGATCCATTGCTACGCCTGCAAAAGAAAGTAAAGCGTTCATATTAGAAACTATTGCCGAATTCATCGAAACGTATTTGGACTATGACCTAGTAGGAATTGGTGTAGGTATTCCAGGATTGGTAGATGTCCGAGAAGGCATTGTGCTAGGTCTTTCGAATATCCCCGCTTTTCAGCATGTAGAGCTTAAGAAGTTTCTAACAGAGAGGTTTTCGAAGCCTGTCTTCATAAATAATGACGCTAATTGCTTTGCGTCTGGAGTGCACAAGTTTGGAGTAGGCAGGAAATTCAATCACCTCGTGGGGCTTACCTTAGGCACAGGCATTGGAGGAGGTATCGTGATTAACGGGCATCTTTACAGTGGAGTTAACTCTGCCGCTGGTGAATGGTGTAGTGCAAACTATTTGGATCATAATTTTGAGCACTATTGCAGTGGGAAGTTTTTTGATAAATATTATCGAAGTAAGCCTAAAGCTTTAGCCAAACTTGCACTCGCTGGAGATCCTACCGCTATTCGAGCGTTTGACGAATTTGGCCATCATTTAGGCGAACTCATCAAACACATTTTGTATTCACTCGCGCCTGAGGCAATAATCTTAGGTGGATCGATAAGAAAAACATATCCTCTATTTAAAAAATCTCTTTGGAAGTCAGTTTCTACTTTTAACTATCCAACTGTGATTGAAAGATTTGAAATTCTACTTTCAGAAATGGACGAAACTGCTATTCACGGCGCTGTAGCTTTAGTAGAATTAGAAAATGAAATAGTAAGTAATTAGGTGAAAATTGGTTTATAGTATAATAAAAGTGGCTTTTCCAAAAGGCCACTTTTTTTTATTATGCTTTTAGCCACGAAAACACGTGAATAAAGAAAAAAGTGTATTTATAAACGCTCAGGCCATCATGAGCTTCTGTATTCATCTCTACACATCACTTATGCCGTCGCGAGTATCTCAAATCCCTCAAGCCAAGACTTCACTTTGATTGAGAACAATCAACCCCTGATAAAATCCGCTACCTCATCTTTCACACTTTCAAAATGCTTTTTCAATCCTTCATAATCACCTGCAGTCACCAGTTTTTTATCAATTAACGAACTCCCCATCCCTACTCCGAAAGCACCTGCTTCAAAAAATGATCTAATGTTGGATTTAGATACGCCGCCAGTTGGAAGCAATTTGACTTTATCCAGCGGCCCCAGCACATCTTTTATAAAGTCCACCCCTAGCTTGGTAGCAGGGAAAACCTTAACCGCAGAAGCGCCAAGTGACCAGGCTTTATAGATCTCGGTGGGAGAAAATGCACCAGGGAAAATCGGAATATTCTCATCTACGGCATGCTCGATGACTGTCTCATCAATAATTGGTGTCACGATAAACTGCGCTCCGGCATCAATTGCCTCCCGAAGGTCACCCAACTTACAAACAGTTCCTGCTCCTACATTCAGGGATGGAAATTTACTTCTCAATGTAGAGATCATAGCAGCTGCTCCAGCTGTATTCATCGTAACTTCCAATGTGGTAAACCCAGCAGCTTCAAAAGCTTCCGCTATTTTGAGCACTGTCTCATTCGCTTGTCCTCGAATAATCCCAACTATTGGAGTTTTATGATAGCGTTCCCAGAATAGTGACGTAGTATTCCCCATGTGATAGTGTTTTATTTTTTAATTCTTGACTTACTTTTTCTCATGCACTGCAGTGAATCTTTATGTGCTCTTGCTAAAAGACATCACTTATTTATTCCAAAATTCGCCCTGTGTGCTAATACCTCTTGATAAGTTGAAACCATTTTTCAAAACTCTAAACTAAAAGTACAAAAAAATAATATTTAATAAAGGACAGTTTTGTCCGCTATGCAAAATACCCTACATTTGCCCGGGTAAAATATCTGTTAATATGTTTTCAAAATCTTGCGAATACGGACTTAGAGCCTCTATTTTCATTGCCGAACAAGCTTCCTCCAATCAAACGATAGGATTGAAAAGTATTGCCAAAGCTATAAATTCTCCAGAGGCTTTTACTGCCAAAATCCTGCAGGTTCTCAGCAAAAACAATATTGTTACTTCTATTAAAGGTCCAAATGGAGGATTTATGATTCAAGAGTCACGCCTATCTGAAATCAAATTGATTCAAATAATTACGGTTTTAGATGGCGATAGAATATTCTATGGATGTGGTCTTGGATTGGACCAATGCGATGAAAACTTTCCTTGCCCACTGCACACCCAATTTGTAAAAGTCAAGAAAGATTTACGAATCATGTTTGAGTCGAATACACTGCAGGATATTCTATTCACGGACAATGTGAAGAAAATATTTTGGCTGAATCGATAGGAAAATATTTTTATTAAATAAAGGATATTAAGATCCTTTATTCTTTATTTCACTTAAACCCCTCTACACGACCAAATAAAAACAAAAATTAAGTCCAACAATTGAAAATCAATCACGATAGAAAAAACATTACAATCAAAGCATGAGAAATATTTGGATAATATTCATAAGCGTAGTAACGATTTCGTTTATAGCGCTCATCTGGGTGGGGACTGAGATCTATCAAACTCAACCTCCCATACCACAAAGTGTAGTAATTCAGGGTACAAATGAGATATTCCTCACAAAGGAGGATATACAGGTTGGCCAAAACGTTTGGGAGTCCATCGGTGGAATGGAAGTCGGCTCAATCTGGGGGCATGGAAGCTATGTAGCTCCTGACTGGACAGCAGATTGGATCCACAAAGAGGCACTTTTCCTACTGGAATATTGGGCTCAGAAAGATTTCAATAGCAGCTACGAAGCTTTAGATGTAGAGAAGCAAGCTGCGTTGAAAGCTAGACTGATAAAAGACATCAAAACTAATACTTTTGAAGAGTCCACTGAGATAATCACTATTTCTGCTGAACGTAAACTAGCGATAGAGACAAATACAGCCTATTACTCTTCTACATTCTCCGAAGGTCATGAGCAGTATGCTATTCCTAGAGGTGCATTGACAGACACTGTAAAGCTAAAGCAACTCAATGCATTTCTCTTTTGGACGTCCTGGGCTGCAAGTACCAATAGACCAAATCATGACTACACCTACACCTCCAATTGGCCTCACGAACCGCTAATCGGTAATACCATCACGCCGGATTCTCAGATTTGGTCAGGATTCTCCATTGTATTACTAATACTGTTTATCGGTATTTTGACCTATTATTACCTGAGAAATCATGAAAAAGGTGACGCTGTCACACAAAGCGAATCTGATCCTCTACTGGGAATGACCTTGTTCCGTTCTCAAAAGGCTGTTTTGAAATACTTTATTATTATTTCATTCCTAATTGTTTTGCAGATTGTGTTTGGAATACTTACCGTCCATTATACTGTAGAAGGTCAGGCATTCTTCGGTTTTGAGCTTTCTCAATTCCTCCCGTACTCTATCACCAGAACTTGGCACACGCAGCTAGCTGTGTTCTGGATAGCAGCTACGTGGCTAGCTACAGGATTATTTTTGGCTCCAATGATCTCTGGCAAAGAGATGAAATACCAGGTATTTGGCACGAATTTCCTCTTCGTGGCATTGTTGATAATAGTTCTTGGCTCCATGCTGGGCGAATGGTTGGGAGTACATCAGTTTCTTGATCTTACAACCAATTTCTTCTTTGGCCACCAAGGTTATGAATACATGGATCTTGGGCGTTTCTGGCAGATATTTCTCGGAATTGGATTGGTATTATGGGTTCTTATGGTAGGCCGTCATGTACTCTTCGCAATCAGAGAAAATACCGAATCAAAGCACATTCTGATCATATTAATGGTCTCTGTAGTAGCTATAGGCTTATTTTTCTTCTCTGGCTTGATGTATGGAGAAAACAGTTCTCTTCCCGTGATCAATTATTGGAGATGGTGGTTAGTGCACTTATGGGTAGAAGGTTTCTTCGAGGTATTTGCTACTGTAGTCATCGCCTACATCTTCTCAAGAATGCAGATTATATCGATGAAGACGGCCGGTAAAGCATCAATTGCTTCTGCTACAATATTCCTTGCTGGTGGGATTATTGGAACTCTCCACCACTTATACTATTCTGGAACTCCAGTTCAGGCTATCGCGCTTGGAGCTACGTTCAGCGCTCTCGAAGTAGTACCATTAACGCTGATGGGGTTTGAGATTCGGGAAAATTGGAATCTTCTGAAGAAAAACTTGTGGATTCAGCGTTACAAGTGGCCAATCTTCTTCTTCATCTCAGTGGCGTTCTGGAATTTAATTGGAGCCGGAGTATTTGGTTTCTTGATCAACCCTCCTATTGCACTCTACTATATCCAAGGTCTAAACACCACCGCTGTACATGCGCATACTGCTTTGTTTGGTGTCTATGGAATGCTGGGAATGGGATTTATTCTTATTTGTTTACGATTTTATTCTGATCAGCATTGGAATGAAAATCTTGTCAAATATGCATTCTGGCTATTAAATATCGGATTGATATTGATGGTAGTATTAAGTCTTTTACCTATAGGAATCATCCAGGCATACGCTTCCATCACTCACGGATATTCTTATGCTAGAGATTCAGAATTGCTCTATAGCCCAACTGTACAACTACTTAAATGGATGAGAATGATCGGTGATACCGTTTTCTCTGTAGGCATAGGTTGCTTCTGCTGGTTTGTTGTGAAGGAAACTATTTACTGTATGAAAAAATAGGATAAACATAGACTTCGAAAAGCCGGCTATTTCCTAAAGCCGGCTTTTTTTGTGAAGTCAATAATCCTTCTCAGAACTTCAGTCATAGTAGATATAATAAGCCTATAACTGCTTACTCAATTACTCAATCTAAGAGCTTGTAGATGAATCTCTGATTACCAATTTATATGACTATTAAACCGCCGTATAGCCTCCATCTGCAATAATATATGAGCCATTAGTAAAGGAAGATTTGTCTGAATTCAAAAATATAACCAGTTCAGCTACTTCCTCAGCTGTTCCAAGTCTGTTCATGCTTGACTTAGCAGCAATCGCTGCTTTAGTCTTATCGTCCAGATTATCGTCCAAAAGTGGCGTTGCAATATATCCAGGCCCTACAGTATTACATCGAATATTCTTTGATCCATATTCCGCAGCTATATTTTTGGTGAGTCCAACAACTCCATGTTTGGAAGCTGTATAAGCAGGACTCATCGGAGCAGCCACAGTACCATAGATTGAAGCTATATTCACAATATTCCCTCCACCGTTTTTCTCCATTTGTTCTAGTTGATAACGACACGCATAGAAAACCCCCGATAGGTTTAATGCAATTACTTTATCCCAACCCTCAATATCATATTCTCCTGTCAAAGCAGCTGGTCCCCCGATTCCTGCATTGTTACAGGCAATGTCAAGTCGACCATATGCTGCTACCAGCTCCTCTACTACTCTCTTATTATCCTCAGGTTTGGAAGAATCCGCATGAATAAAAATAGCTTCACCCCCTTGCTTTGTAATATTGTCGACTACTTCCTGTCCATGCGCTACATTTATATCTGACACAGCCACTTTTGCTCCCTCACGAGCATAAGCTTTTGCAATTGCTTTCCCAATTCCAGAGCCTCCACCAGAGATGTAGGCTACCTTTCCTTTTAGTAATGACATAAGTAAATTCTTTAAGTTAAACTAATAGCTCCTATCTCTGAACAGGCTCATGCTGGAAGTGGTTCGAAGAGTACTTTAATATTCATATATATTCAATTAAGCATGTCTATTGTCAAAAATAGATTTGCCTATTAGAAAATCATTGTTCTCTAGGCTATTTTGACAAAGGTTCTACTCTTCTCTAGACTCCTAATGACGCTCCCTAAATTACAAAGGCTCGATTCTGAAACAGAATCGAGCCTTTGTAAAATTTTGAAAATCAATCTTCAAATCACTTTGACAGCGGCTTATCACGTTGCATTTCTATCATATCCACTGGAGGTGGAGTATTATCTCCTAGCAAATGCTGTACGAAGTAATCCCCCATTCTCCAGAAAAAATATTCAGTCATATCACCAAATCCATGTCGCTGTCCTGGAAGCAATACTAAGTCGAAGCGCTTTCCTGCTTTCATTAGCATATTAGCCATCCGGATTGAATTCGCAGGATGCACGTTATTATCCACATCTCCATGAGAAAGCATCAGATGCCCTTTTAGATTTTTCGCCAGATCAGGATTCTTCTCGATCTGGTAAATAAACGTAGTGTCTCCCTTTGCACTGATCTGCTCCTTCACGCCGTGATGCTTTTCAGACCACCATCGATTGTAGATGTTATTCTCATGATTTCCTGCAGAAGAAACCGCAACTTTAAAAATATCAGGATAAACCAACATAGCCGCAGTGGACATAAATCCACCTCCTGAATGTCCATGAATCCCAACTTTAGATCTATCAATGAAATCATGACGATCCGCAAGTTGTTCGATTGCAGCCTTTTTATCCGCCAATCCATAATCTCTTAAATCTCCGTAGCCATAGTTGTGATACCACTTGGAGCGACCTGGATGACCGCCTCTATTCCCAAGCGTGATCACCACAAACCCAAACTGCGCTAAGCGATCCGTGCGATCCAATCTCGCCGAAAAAGCCTTGTCCACCGCTTCTGTCTGTGGACCTGGATATACGTACTGAATTAGCGGATATTGATGTGTAGAATCAAAATTAAATGGCTTATACATCACCCCATACAAATCAGTTATTCCATCGTCCGATTTGAAAGTAAATGGTTCGGGGAACTGATAGCCTGCGGCAAAAAGATTGGTCAAATCTGCAGTTTCCAGATCCATAACTTTTGCACCATTTCTATCATGTAGCACGGAAACTGGTATCGTATTCACCCTTGAGTAATTATTGACAAAAAAGCTACCGGCATCATTCATATCCGAAGAATGATTTAAATCCCCTTTGTTCAATAAGGTAATCGCACCACCATCTAAACTAACCGAATACAAGTGCTCGTAATAAGGATCTTCTCCTTTTTCGCGTCCATTCGCCACAAAAAACAAACGTCTTGCTTTCTCATCTACGCGCTCCACTCGGTCTGTGTGAAAAGTGCCAGAAGTCAATTGCCTTTTCAGCGTACCATCTTTTCCATAAAGATAGAAATGGCCCCAACCGTCACGCTCCGACCAGAAAATCAATTCCTCTCCTCCGTTTACAAGCTCTGGTCTTGCAAAATCTATGTAGGTATTGCTTCGTTCTTCAATCACCACCTCTTTGGTACCAGAACTCAAATTCCATCTAGCGATATCTACTTTTTTCAAATCTCTGGAGGTAATCCCAAAATAGAATTCATCTTCATCTCCTAACCAAGTAGAAGCTCTAAAATCATCATCCCGCGCATTTGCTGGAGCCGGTGTAGAATAAATGCTGATTGTTTGATCTTTAAACGAAGAAATAGGCAGGCTCTTAATTTCCTTAGTGCCAAAAGAATAATGATAGATATACTCTACAGGCTGCTCCTTATCACCTGGCATAGGATATTTATAGGTCTCTAAAGTAGGTCTTGGGTCACGCGTACTATGTAGTACCCACAGGTCCTTTACTTTTCTCTGATCAGATCTGGAGATTACAAATTCGTTTGAAGCTTCGTTCCAAAGAACACCAGCTCGTTTTCTTTTATCCTTATTTTTTTCCATCTCCTCATTATCCTCGCCTCTTCCACTAGAACCATAGCCGAAGTCTTCAACACCATCCTCGGTAATCTGATTCTCAACGATAGTGCTATCCTTTTCATCCTTCACAGCCTTCAGAAAGTTTGCCTTGTCCATCCAATAAAGGTTGTTATGCTTCGCAAAGACGATTTTGGATGAATCAGGAGCGATATTAGCCCAAGAAGTTCTTTCAGGATCTTTTGGAGCGTCAGTTATTTCTGACAACTGCTGATTGCTGATATTGTAATGAAAGACAAAGGTCTTTTTCTCCATAGAATCCTTCTTGCTTTTATCCTTTGTCTTGATCTCAGCCCAGTCCTTTTTCAAAACTTCCTCAGTTCCTTTTATTTTGAATCTGATTGTATTTTCATCTTCTAGGAATTTCAGATCGCTCAGCTCCAAATGTTGTCCATCTACAGGATCCTTAGTGATTTTGGTGATTTCCATCGCCAATTTATCTTTGTCAAAAAGCTGGGATTTAGATTTCCTAGCCGGGTCGACTAGATACCAGTTGTTACCAGTGCTGGTTTTATATTCGTACCAAAAGCGGTCTGATTTCTTCAACCAATGTGGAGATACAGAAGTGGAAAAAACCATCTTCTTCATTTTCTCAGGAGAAAATCGGGCGGCTAATTCATAATTTCCTTTGATAACCTGGTCTTGTGAAAAGACAGTATTCAAAGTCAACAAGAATACCAATGCGAATAGCGTGTGCTTCATAATTGTTCTATTTGGGAAAACGAATCTAGACCAATCAACCTTTAACTCTAGAACCACTGATATAAAATTCAGCCAATCACAGGTCAATTTCTAGGAGAACCCTGGTGTGTGTTACAGACATATAGGTATAGAACAGCACTTTTCACATCATTTTAACACTGACATTACATTCGGACTCCAAACCCATAATACCTTATTAATTTCATAATAATCCACTGACACTGAGTTCAATTGGGAGTAATACCTTTCAACCAAAACCAGAATAGTGAAGACCCAATACAAAACCTTAGTTGTATCCGATGTGCATTTGGGTACAAAAGGCTCCAAAGCCAAAGAGATCTCACGGTTTCTCAAGCAGTACACCTGTGAAAATCTCATCCTGAACGGCGACATTATCGACGGCTGGCAACTCAAGAAGTCAGGATCTTGGAAGAGGAAGCACACCCGCTTTTTCAATAGAGTCCTGAAAATGATTGAGAATCATAACACCAAGGTGTATTACCTACGAGGCAATCATGACGATTTTTTAGATCAGATTCTACCCTTTCAAATCGGTAATCTTTCAATCCAAAAAGACATGACCTATGAAAGTTATGGTAAAAAGTATTTCGTCACACACGGTGACGTATTTGACAGCATCACGACTAATCTTCGCTGGATTGCCTATCTGGGGGACATGGGCTACACCTTTTTGCTCTGGTTAAACAGCGTGGTCAATCACTATCGCATCAAGCGTGGTCTCCCCTATTTCTCACTTTCGCAGTATGTAAAAGGCAAAGTAAAATCAGCAGTCTCTTACATCGATCAATACGAGGAAGAGCTTTCAAAAATGGCGAAGGCTAAAGGTTGCGATGGCATCATCTGTGGTCATATTCATAAAGCCGAAAACCGAATAATTGACGGAATAGAATACATGAATTCTGGTGACTGGGTAGAAACGATGAGTGCTTTGGCTGAAGATCATGAGGGCAACTGGCAATTGATATACTACAACGAAATCAATTTCAAGGAAGTGCATGACGATAGTCTTCAGCAATTTTTTATCGGCAAACCCGAGGCTACAGTTATTCCAATGAGAGAAGTTTCCTTCCTCAAGCCAAAAAAGGATTTGGAACCACCAGCAATATCCTCCACCCAATGAAGTTCCTATTTATAGTCCAAGGTGAAGGCCGGGGACACATGACACAAGCTATTGCTTTTTCTAATCTCTTGGGAAAACAAGGGCATGAATTAGTGGGTGTAATCATCGGGAAATCTAAGCGAAGAGCTATTCCTGAGTTTTTTGCAAGGGAAATAGCAGCTCCAATACATGAGGTAGAAAGCCCAAATTTTGCATGTGACAAAGACGAAAAGAAGATTCTGATCGGTAAGACTATCCGAAAGAATCTCGCGAAAGCAAGTACTTTTTGGCGAAGCCTGAAGCAAATCGATGAGGTTGTAAAAAGCGAACAACCCGACGTGATCCTGAATTTTTATGATTTACTGGGTGGGATTTACAATGGAATTTTTAGACCAAAAGCTCAGTACTGGGTCATCGGACATCAATATTTGAGTTATCATCCCAACTTCAAATTTGCTCCTTCCAAGGGACTCAATAAGTTCTTCTTCAAATTAAACACTCGATTAACCGCTATTGGAGCCACTGAGAAACTGGCACTTTCTTCCTATAAATTAGACTCTACTGAGCATATCACCGTAGTTCCTCCACTCCTACGCACAGAAGTGAAAAGTCTAACAGCTACAACTGGTGATTTTTTCTTAACCTACATCGTCAACTCTGGCTATAGTGAGGAAGTGATCACATTTGCAAAGTTAAATCCGAACCTTCAGATCAAAGCCTATTGGGATAAAAAAGATGCTGCGGAGACGGAAAATCCTCTTCCAAATTTGAGCATGCACCGAGTTCATGATAAAAACTACCTTCGAGATATGGCCGCTTGCAAAGGCCTGGTATCTACAGCAGGTTTTGAATCGATTTGTGAAGCGATGTATCTGGGAAAGCCAGTGATGGTTATTCCTGTAAAAGGTCAATACGAACAGGCTTGCAATGCAATTGACACTGTTTATTCTGGTGCGGGGATAGCCTCGGACAACTTTGATTTCTCCAAACTGGAGTACTTGATTCAATCACAATTCGCGACAGAGAATGGGATGAAGGTCTGGACAAACTCCTGGCCTGAGACACTCAAGCAGATTTGCTCAAAAACAAAAATGACTGAACCAGATTATATCCTGACTCAGTCATTTTCATAATTTTTTATATCAAACTAGCAGTTGTTCAAAGCTCTTTGCTCTGGGGTGAGCTCAGATACTGCTTTGAATACATTCTTTCCATTTTCCTCTACGCGGTAGTAAGGGAAATTGACCATTTTGACTTGTCTACGCTCAGGAGCACCCATATTCAGGAATATAATTTGAAGCTCATTGTACATTAGAAACAAAGTATTTCGCTCCTCCATGGATAAAGAAGCATCATTTCTACCTTTATTACGCATAAATTCATATTGGTTAGAGACCTTTTTGTAGGACTCTAAAAGTTCTGCAGGAGTAGTTGGAGGAGGTGGTGGACCCACTATACTAAGCTCTTCAGCAGTTAGATCCTTCCCCTTTTTGTAATAAACTTCGCCTTTGGATGTCAATTTAATGTAAGGAACGTAAGGAATCACTGCGCGCCTGACCTTTGGCTTGTCATGGAATGCAACCTGGAAGTACATGCTTCTGAGTTCAGAATACATTTCGGTTAACTTCTCTTGCTCAGCTTTGCTTCTGTCTACGAAATGCGGAGCTTGCTTTCGAAGTTTTTCGTAGGCTACATAGGCATCTATGTATTCTTGAAGATCATTCTGTACCTGGGCTGTTTTCACTGCTGGAGGCCATTTTTCTGAAGTATCATCTTTCTGTTCGGTCACAGGATCCTTTACTTTTTTCACCCAAGGTTTGCCATGATTTATTCTTTTGTCTTTTGGATAGATATATAGTTTGTTAGCCTCATTGAGAGGTTTCCCAAATTTAGATTTCGAACCATACGTTGTTTCATATGCTTCTAGGGTATACAAACTAACTTGATGCTCCTGCGGGAAACGCTCCGAACGGGCATTTAGATGAACAAAACTGCTAGTGTAATAAACAATATCTGTAGGACTCATATTCTCTAATTGAGAATTAGGAATAACCTTACCGTCCAACCATAGGGCAAAATCTTCAGATTTCTTCCAAGATTCAAAATCACTTCTGCTTAGTTGCTTTTTAGCTGGTGTCTTCAAAGGAGGCATCAAAGAAGCTTTTACTGGTTCAGATAGCTCACTATAAGTTTTAGCAATTAATTCTCCCGCTTCATTCTCCACAAAAATTGATGCATTTCTGTAATACTTTTCTTTCTCTTCAATTTGTTCGGCAGTAAGCTTTGGTAATTGATCTTGGCTTTCAATCATATACTTATCTACTTCACCAAACTTTTTATTTGTACTATCATTTGCATTTTGATCATAAGAAACATAATGAATCCTCCGGATATCAAGATCTCTTAATAATGCCTGGAAATCACTCAACTCTCCCATAGAACTTGCTGAGGAAGTGATCAAGTTAATCTTTAAAGCATCAATTGAATTTTTAGTCTCAAGAATCAATTCCTTTACAGCGTCCAAGTCATAATTCTCATTTTCATATTGAATTACTCTATCTGGCTTCAGCGTGAAAGTCAAATCAAAATCCATAGGCTCCAGATATTTTTGATTTGCAGTGTTTACATATACCTCACTCTCCTGTAAAGTATCACCGGCTTTTGCCGCAACTCTTTCAGAGAAAAAGTACACCAACGCTCCTACTACTGGCACCAAGACCAAAAGTTTGATCCAGCCATTTGCACTCATTGATTTTTTCTTCATCATTTTAAATCGTTTTTTGGTTAATGAAAAATTCAAACTACTGACCAATCCATACTTTTGGTTAGAAAGCATCATGGCTAGTAATTGACTCTCGTATTTTTCCAGAGGAGTGCTGCGCAAAGCCACTGCATCTGCAATAAATTCATGATTGAGCTTGATACTTGCCTTTGCCCAATGCAATCCCGGATGAAACCAAAGCGGCACAAGCAATGCCTCAATAAATAGATTGTCCCAACTATGTTTCTCTTCTATATGTGTGCACTCATGTGCAAAAACAGCATCGGTAAATTTCCCATTTTCCAGATCTGCTTCCGCCACGAAAATGTATTTGAGAAAAGAAAAAGGAAGGGAATCTCCTTTGAGTAAAACCAGCGTTTGCCCACGATAATTGACTTTAATATTTCGCTGAATCTGATTCACCAAGATTTTGATATTCTTCACAAATCGATACAAGAAAACAAAAGAAATCAAGCCATAAAACCCAAACAGAAGGTTTTCCCAATTAAATTGAGATTCAGGAACGGCAGTAAATACCTGCTCCAGATTAGAATCCTGACTTGCCGCTTCAAAGTAAACAGGCTCAGAAATCACGTCAGATGGGTGAGCTCCAAAGTAAACTGGGTCAGAACTCACTTCAATAGTAGCGGCTACTATTTCCTCATGAACTTCAATAGTACAAAGAGGAATCAGAAAGGATGCAACCACCGAAAACAGCAGAAAGAATCGGTTGAATCTATGTAACACTTCTCTCTGCAAGAGCAGTCGATGCGCAAGCAGTAAAATAAGTAAGCAGGCTATGGATTTGAGTAAGTAAACCATCATTTTTTCTGATTTAGCTGTTCATCAATAATACTTTTCAGATGTAGTAATTCCTCCTCTGAGAGTTCCGCTTTTTTGGTAAAGAAAGAAGCAAACTGTGCTGGGGAATCGTTAAAGAAGTTTTTGATTAAGCCTTTCAAATGCTTTGAAAAGTAGTTCTCCTTAGTAACCAATGGGTAATACTCACGTAGCTTGCCGGCTGCATCATAACCTACAAACTCCTTATCCTGCATACGTTTTAATAATGTGGAAATAGTGGTAGTAGCTGGCTTGGGCTCACTATAAGCATCTAATAGATCCTTCATATAAGCGCGCTTTAGCTTCCATAAATGGTTCATCAGTTCTTCTTCTGTTCTAGATAGTTTCATAGCTTTCAAATCAAATTACATCTACAAATGTAGAAGTTTAATTGAGATCTACAAGTGTAGATGTAAAATCTATTAAAATAATTTGAGGCAAGACTTTTTTCGTATGCTATCATCTATTCTATAATTTTTTACGAATCTTTGTGGGTTGGGAGTCGAAAAAATTCCCTTCCCACCCATTGTTCATCAATTGAACAAAAAATACGATTTGTTAGCAAGTTCAAAAAACAACTATCAGCTCGTTATGGAAGCCTATAAGTAAGGCTAACATTCATAGAAATTGATAATTTCGACGATTATCGCTAGAGAGAATTACATGTCAGCAGAAAATATACGATTACAAGAAGATAAGGATTTAACCAAGCACTGGAAGAAATGGGGACCATACCTCACTGAGAGACAATGGGGAACTGTACGAGAAGATTATAGTCCAGATGGTTCGGCATGGGAAAATGTCACCCACGATGATGCTCGTTCTAAGTCCTACCGATGGGGAGAGGAAGGAATTGGGGGTATCTCTGACAGCAAACAGAAATTCTGTTTAGCCTGGGCTTTTTGGAATGGAAAAGACCCTTTTCTTAAAGAGCGCCTCTATGGTCTGACTGGAAATCAAGGAAACCACGGTGAGGACGTGAAGGAAATCTATTATTATTTAGACTCCACTCCCACTCATAGTTACATGAAGATGCTGTATAAGTATCCTCAGGCTGAGTTTCCTTATCAGCATCTCTTGGAGGAAAATTACAAGAGAACCAAATTAGACCCTGAGTATGAGCTGATAGACACAGGACTTTTTGACGAAGACAAATACTTTGACATCTTCATCGAGTACGCCAAGCAAGATGTAGAAGACATTATTGCGGTTGCGACTATTCATAATCGAGGTCCTGAGGAAGCAAAGATCTGGGTGATGCCAACGCTTTGGTTCAGAAAAACTTGGGTGACAGGCAATGAACCTTTTATGCCTAAACTGACTAAAACCAGCGATAATACTATCAAAGCTTTTAATCCAAAGTCAGGCAACTATTCTATCACTTTTGACGGAAATCCTGACCTGAAATTTTGTGATAATGAGACCAACCGTGAAAGAATCTATCAAATCAAAAATCAGAAAAAGTATCTGAAAGATGCAATTAATGATTTTGTAGTTTCAGGTGATACTAAACACCTCAATCCAGCAAATAAAGGAACCAAAGCAGCGGCTATCTATGAGCTAACTATCCCAGCGGGAGAAAGCAGACAGGTAAAACTCCGTATGCAGCACCAAGTGGATGATAATCCTCTGGAAATTTGTGACACATGCTTAGAGCAGCGCAAAAAAGAAGCGGATGAATTCTATGCTATTCTTCAAGAAAGAGTAATTGATCAAGATTTAGTAAATATCCAACGTCAGGCTTATGCAGGCATGATGTGGTCCAAGCAGTTCTATTATTACGATGTAGAACGCTGGCTAGAAGGAGATTCGGGGCGATTCGTGCCGCCTGTAGAACGGAAAAAGGGCAGAAATAGCGGATGGAAACATCTTCAAAACTACGACATCATCTCTATGCCAGACAAGTGGGAATACCCCTGGTATGCAGCTTGGGATCTTGCTTTCCATGCCATTCCTTTGGCAAGATTAGATCCTGAATTTGCGAAGGGTCAACTGTTACTACTCTTGAATGAATGGTACATGCATCCCAACGGACAAATTCCAGCTTACGAGTGGAATTTCTCCGATGTGAATCCTCCAGTGCATGCTTGGGCTGTTCAGCGTGTTTACCAGATTGATAAAAAGGCTAACAATGGCGTTGGTGATCAGGAGTTTCTGGAGCGAGCCTTGCACAAGTTAATGCTCAACTTCACTTGGTGGGTCAATCAGAAAGATAGTGATGGCAAAAACATCTTTGAAGGTGGCTTCTTAGGACTTGATAACATATCTGTTTTTGACAGAAGTCATGCCCAGAAATATCACGGCAAACTAGAGCAGGCAGACGCTACTTCATGGATGGCAATGTTTTCTCTGAATTTGCTCCGAATTTCTTTGGATTTATGCGAGTTCAACACCGTATATCAATTCACTGCCACCAAATTCCTAGAGCACTTCCTATATATAGCTGGAGCGATGAGTAACATCTCCGATGAGCACATTTCACTTTGGGATGATGAGGATGATTTCTTCTATGATGTATTCCATATCCCAGGTCAAGATCCTAGGAAAATGAAAGTCCGCTCTATCGTAGGTTTGATACCACTTTTCGCTGTGGAACCAATACGAGAGGACCTTTTCAACAAGCTTCCTGAGTTCAAGAAACGACTGGATTTTTTCCTTAGGGAAAAGCCAAAGCTAGCAGCATTGGTCTCTAGCTGGATCCAACCTGGCTATGACAGACGCAGACTATTTTCTCTTTTGAGAGGACATAGGATGAAGAGTGTCTTGCAAAAAATGTTGGATTCTGATGAGTTTTTAAGTGATTATGGAATCAGATCTCTATCCAAATACCACGAGAAAAATCCTTACTCCATGGATATAGGAGGGGAAATTCTTACCGTAAAATATACACCAGGCGAATCAGAAACAGTGATGTTTGGTGGTAATTCCAACTGGAGAGGTCCGATTTGGTTTCCAATCAATTTCCTTCTTATCGAATCCCTTAGAAAATTTGACTTCTATTATGGAGGTGATTTCTCCATAGAATATCCAACTGGGTCTGGTAAATACATGACTATGGATATCATAGCTAAGGAGCTTTCGCTCCGTTGCATGCGTATCTTCATGAAGGATAAAAATGGTAATCGGCCTGTCTATTCTGCCAGTCATAAAAAATACCAGGAGGACCCACACTTTAAGGATTACATTCTCTTCTATGAGTATTTCCATGGGGACAGCGGAGCTGGACTAGGAGCTTCTCATCAGACAGGTTGGACTGGCCTGATTACAGAGATGATTCACAAATTTTATAAAATCAGAGAGGACAAGGATCATGATTCTAAAACCCTTTTTAGAAGCTAATCGGGTAGAAGCAGGATGCGATGAAGTCGGTCGTGGATGTCTAGCAGGGCCAGTGGTGGCTGCAGCAGTGATTTTACCTGCCGATTATACTAATCCATGGATCAATGATTCTAAGAAACTTGGAAAAAAGCAACGGGAAGATCTCATCGAAGAGATAAAAGATAAAGCACTAGCTTGGCAAATCGCTGAAGCAAGCGTAGCCGAAATCGACAAGATAAATATTCTAAATGCCTCTTTTCTTGCAATGACACGTGCGGTACAAGGTCTTGTCCACACTCCTGAACATCTGCTGATAGACGGTAATCGCTGGAAATCCAGTTTGACCATCCCTCATACCTGCGTGATTAAAGGCGATGGCAAATATGCCAGTATCGCAGCAGCCTCCATTCTAGCAAAAGTTTATCGGGACCAATTTATGGAAAGTCTCGCAATTGAATATCCAGCTTATGCCTGGGAACGTAATGCTGGCTATCCTACCAAAGCACATAGATTAGGATTAGAGCTTTCAGGTGATTGCATTTGGCATAGAAAAAGTTTCAGGTTGTTGAAGAAGCAGGTGATCATGGACTTATAATTCAATGTATTTTTATCATCTATAAGGAAATTAAGTCACATAAAAGCATCATTAGAAGCAATTGTATAGTTATTGAAAATTAAATCCTATGAACTGGATACTATTAATTATTGGGGGATTGTTTGAAGTGGGCTTTGCCTCCTGCCTAGGCAAAGCAAAGGATGCTATCGGGATGGCAGCATATGGTTGGTATGCTGGGTTTATTGTTTGTCTCACAATCAGTATGCTTTTATTAATTAAAGCTACTCAGACACTACCAATAGGGACAGCTTATGCTGTATGGACTGGTATCGGTGCTGTAGGAACAGTTTTGGTTGGAATCTTTGTTTTCAAAGAATCTGCAGAATTCTGGAGGATTTTCTTCCTTGCTACACTAGTTGGGTCAATTATCGGTTTGAAATTCGTGTCTTCTAATTGATTAGGGTCAGGGATATCAAGCATTGTCCATGGAATTTACAATCACTTTCACTGTAAATTATAAATAATGAAAATCAAGAATACTTTACATTAACCTCGTTTTTCATTAAGAAAGATAGAGAGGTATGTTGAAATTGGATTTAACAAGTTCTCTTGTAGTAATCTTACAAATAAGGTGCTTTTTAAATAATCGTAGAAATTCTATTATTTAGGAAATTGATTCTAATGGATTCAAGGTATCATCGATGAATTTATTTTTCTGAATTTCCTTTACACTTCCATCTGTTAAAATATCTGTAAGCTGCATTCCTGACAGCATATCTGCAGTACCCGTACCCATACCCATTACGGTTCTCATGGCATCTTGAGTAGTTGCTTTCAAAAAAGTTATAAGCTCCTTTGGCACATGATAAATATTACCATTTGTTGGATTTGGAGCAGTAGGTACAAAAACGGTATAGAGATGCTCACCGATCTGGTCAGTGACAAAGCCAGTCATCATAGTGCCAGACCTAAATGGATCTATTAAAACTACTTCAGAAAAGGGAAGCTTTTTCAAGCCTACAAACTGGTAGACAGTTTGATGAATTAAATTATATAGTGGGAGTTTTGCTAAATACTTCTTCTCGAAAATTTTGAAATAAACCTTACCAACTCTATTACGAACTAGCAAGCCAATTATAAAAATAAAAACACAAAGGATACCCAGGGATAACACATTTATTAACCAATGTGGATCCTCAGAACCTGGCTCTAAGATCGCACTTAATGGTGCTACTATGCCGAATATAAAGTTGAAAATGATTGATAGCAAAATCAAAATTATAGTCAGTGGAAGCAGGATCAAAAAGCCTTGCAACAAACTATCCAACACAAACCCACGTTGAGATTTATTTTTTATTTCTTCTGGGGAATTCTGTTCAGTGATCATGGGTTTGTGGAGTTTAGAAAAATCGCACAAACCAATTTGGTTTGCACGATTTATAATTAGTTGGTGGTTTTTGAATACCTCTAAATCAGACCTTTTTGACTAGGTGCATTACCAGTGAGATCACTAGCAAAACCAAGAAGATGTAGAAGATGACTTGGGCAATGGAAGCTGCTCCTGCGGCAACTCCTCCAAATCCTAAAACTGCCGCTATTAAAGCGATCACTAAGAAAATTACAATCCAGCGTAACATAGTTTATATTGGTTGATGGTTCGAATTATAATAATTCAAAATCATACCAAGTCTACAATATGCCTATGTGCGCTATAATTAGGCTGTTATAAGCTAATGAAGATGGTTTTTGGGGAATATTCACCCCAAAATAAGGAAGCTAATAGAGTGGAATTTCTGACTCTTTAAATTACCCCTCGACAACTAAGATTTTGTAGAAGATGCATACCTTGGATCCTTTTAAGTCGATATGCTTAAAAAATTTACTTTATTCTTTCGAAAACCAACTTTCCGGAACCTGGATTACTGCTGATAGGCTCCAATACCATTCTATCTTTTCCAAACTCTAAAATTTTAGCTTTCTTAGTTTTTGATCCTTCCTGAATAGTCAACACATTACTTGGACTAATCTCAATTTTAGCTCTCTTTTGTACAACTTCCTGCAGTACAAAATCTGTGTATTTAAGACTATCACCAAGCGCAAAAACATAAACGGTATTTTCCAATCTATTTTGGATCTTGTACTCCATCCCTTCCCGCAAGGATGAATCTGCATTTCGGTACTGCGGAGAATTTCTCAACTGATCCATAGCATCAAAATGCACTAATTGCCAAGTTCCTATAAGTTGCTGAAATTTAATTTGACTAGTCTGAAGAATAAAAGCCAGTAAAAGAGAAGGAATAATCGAAAGATACATGCTCCTTCAAAGGCAATTATTTTGCCACAATAGCTAAAGGATTTAAGAATTCAAATTTCAAACTTGAGATTCTCCTGCTTGCTATGCAAATATGGCAACCATTCCTCAGCTTGCCTCTCGGCATACTCAGATAAAAAATAGGCTAAAGATGGCTTAAAAGGCTTGGTCTGAATTGTAAGTCCAACTTGTTCGGGACTTTTATCTCCCTTGATCACATTGCATCGATGGCATGCTGTGGTCAAATTAGTCCAATTGGATTTTCCTCCTTTAGATCGAGGTATTAAATGATCTATAGTCAGTTGCCTTTTGCTACCACAGTACTGGCACTCCCCTCTATCTCTTCTGAAGAGATTTATTCGATTGAGCATTACTCCACGATAAGGGATATTTTTATAATTGTTTAGACAAATCACCGCTGGATATTCAAAGCTGCGGCTAACCGTACGGATTTGCAGTAGGTCATATACTGAAAGACAATTTGCTTTATCCAATAGAAGTAGAACGATGGCTTTTTGCGGAGAAACGACCGCCACGGGAGAATGATCTAAATTCAATACCAACACCCGCTTTTCCATAATTTAATTTATTATTGACCGTGTCTCTAGCTCTGCATGATTATCCTTGCTATTCCAGATGATGGTTTCCCATTCGCTGAGATATGAAACTCTTAGTCTGTTATCCATCCACAATACTTCTTCAGCTCCAAGATACAAGGCGTATTTCACATGTTTTCTTTCTAACTCCTTGAAAATAAACAAATCACCAGGTAAAATGAGTTCAGAGTCAATTTTTCTCCCAAGTATATCTCCAGACTTCCAAGAATAACCTGCAATATTAAAAATCAACTCAAATCCCTGAATTTCATCCATCCCAAAAAGGCTTCTACCTCCCGACTGAAAGGGGGAATTAACAAATTTGGAAGCAATATCTATCAACTGAGCTCTATCAGCTTTCACTACATGACTGCGCACCGAGCCAGTAAAACCAATGTGGTCTTGCCAATTAAACAGTTCTAAGTCGGAGAAATGAAGCCTACTCCCAGGAAGGAGATACAAATTTGTACTTTGATACTCTATAGCAGCGACAGGACTTGTTACGATTTGAAAGTCTGTGTTGAGATATTTGTAATAGTCACCTGCGGGAATTTCTTTTAACGACTGAGTAGTAATCCAGCCTTGTAAACCAGTGCCTTCATGAAATATTTTGAACCACTGCTGATCCGAGGTCATCGCTATCGTCTGATAGCATTCCCCAAAAAGTAATTGAGTCACCAGTGCGGAGTCAAATGTAGGTCTGAGATAAAGAGGTAATAATGTTTGCCTACAGATCCCAAAAGCGTCAATCAAAGGCCATTCGCTGGATTTCTCTTTTTGCATCTTTTTCCTTCAGATCCTGTCTTTTATCGTGTGATTTCTTTCCTCGACCCAGTGCAATTTCCATTTTTGCCATTCCTCGGTCATTGATAAATATACGGACAGGAATAATAGTTAAACCCTTTTCCTGAGACTTAGTTTCAAGTTTTTCTAACTCTCTTTTGCTCAGCAACAATTTCCTATCTCGAATCGCGATGTGATTATAACTGGCTGCCATAGAATAAGGTGCGATATGCAACTGTCGCACAAAGAGTTCTCCATCTAAGAAAATGCAAAAAGACTCTGTTAGTGATACTTTCGACTCGCGTATAGACTTGATCTCCGTGCCCTTCAGCACCATTCCTGCGACATAGGTATCTATGAACTCAAACTCAAAGCGAGCTTTTCTATTTTTTAAATTGATGACTTTGTCAAATTTATTATCCTTAGCCATGCTTAGATTTTCATTTTTGCGAGAGGAGTCACGTCCATTGACGAAAAATCTCCTTTCAGATATTTGTAATGTGCTGCCATGGCTATCATGGCGGCGTTATCTGTACAGTATTCAAATTTTGGTATGTACAAGTTCCAGCCTTTTTGCGCAGCAAGCTGAGTTAAGGTTTCTCTCAATCCAGAATTGGCCGAAACACCTCCAGCAATTGCAATTTCATTCACCCCAAACTGCTTCACAGCAACTTTAAGTTTGATCAGCAACATCTCCACTAACGAATATTGTATGCTGGCGCAAAGATCAGCTAAATTCTCCTTAATAAAATTAGGGTTGTCCTTCAATTGATCACGAAGAAAATAAAGAACAGCAGTTTTTATTCCGCTAAACGAGTAGTGTAATTCTGGCATTCGGGTGATGGGAAATTTAAATGCATGCGGGTTCCCTTCCATCGCATACTTGTCAATAAGCGGACCACCTGGGTAAGGTAGGCCTAATAACTTTGCCGTTTTATCAAAAGCTTCTCCTACTGCATCATCTTGTGTCCCTCCTACCACTTCCATATCCAGATGATCTCTCACCAGCACCAACTGCGTGTGCCCACCACTCACTGTCAAGCAGATAAACGGAAAATTTGGTTTGGGATCCTCAATGAAGTGTGCCAAAATATGCGCATTCATGTGATTCACCTCGATTAAAGGAATGTTTCGAGCAAAGGCAAAAGCTTTGGCAAAGCTCACTCCTACCAGCAAAGAACCCATCAGCCCTGGACCTCGGGTGAAAGCAACAGCTGAAAGTTGATCTTTTGAAATTCCAGAGGTCAAAATTGCCTCCTGAACAACTGGGATCAGGTTTTCTTGATGCGCACGCGAAGCAAGTTCGGGAACTACACCGCCATATTTTTCGTGAACCGATTGCGTAGCGACAATATTATTAAGTACTTTGCCATCAGCAATTACTGCGGCAGAGGTCTCGTCGCACGAGGATTCAATTGCTAAAATTATAATATTGTTTATACCCATTGGAAAAGAACGCAAAAGTTACGGATTTTTTGCACAAAGCGTTACGGTTACTTCTATGGATGGTCTTTTCGCTGGTCATGCTTTTCATAGTTGTGGCTCTGAGTCTTCAAATCACTTGGGTTCAAAATAAGGTAATCAATACAGTTACAGGCATTCTTAACAATAATTCTGAATTCTATACTGAAATCGGCAGGATCGAACTTACCTGGTGGGATGCCCTTGCATTGGATAACGTTATTATCCGAGATCATCATGATAGTCTCATGATCGCTGCCAAAAAGATCAATGTCGACTTTGAATTACTCGCTCTAGTTCCCCCTGGGATCACTACCATCAATGCGGTGCGCATGGAGAATGCCAAGTTGCATATGCTCACCCACGAAGGTGATTCTGCGATGAACATCAATCTCTGGATTGAGGAATTGGCGAAAACGTTCAGTTCGAAAAGCAAAAGCGCTAGTCCAACCCAGTTTCAGATAAACTCAGTAGAGCTGAGAAACTCTGAAATCTTTATGGTGAATGACATCACAGATGCAATTACCAAAGGTTTAAATTACAATAGGCTAAGGTTTTCTGACATCACTTTAAATGCAAAAGACTTTTACCTAGACGGACCAGAGATAGGAATTAACGTAACAATGCTAACGGGAACCGAACTGACTTCTGGTTTTGATATCATAGAGCTTAAAACTAACATGACCTATGCTCCTGATTTTATGGAGTTTGACAAGCTCAGTCTGAAGTCAGTCAATAGCCATATCAAGAATTTTTTACGCTTCGAATATGCAACACCTGCCGCATTTGCCAATTTTGTAGAAGAAGTTGTCATCATCACCAACTTGGATGAAACCAAACTTGATCTCCAAGATCTTAAACTTTTTGCTCCGGCTCTCCCAGATATTAATGATGAAATCTACCTATCAGGAAAAGTAGCAGGGCCAGTTTCTGATTTGCGCTCAGAAGAACTGCTGTTACGGCTTGGAGAAAAAACCGCGATTTTCGGAGCATTTAGATTGGACGGCTTGCCAAATATCAAAGAGACATACATCAATCTGTCTCTGAAAAACTCTACGATTATCTCCAAAGATCTAGCGCCCTACCTGCCTGAAGACATCTCCAAACAAATTAACAAATTCAACACTATCCGGCTCACAGCGGATTTTGCAGGCTATGTAAACAGATTCGATACGAACGGGGAATTTAAAACCTCCATTGGCAATATCACAGGTAGAGTGAATTTCGATGTGGTCGATGGCTTACCTAAAACTGTTTCAAATATCAGCACACAGAATCTTGACCTCGGCGTAATTGCTGAAAACAGAGATTTATTTCAAAAAATCACTTTGAAAGGACGCGTAAATACAACAGGTAATACTCTCGAAAATTTGCTGATAGACGTGGACGCGAACGTTTCGAGCTTTGGCGTGAATAACTATGTGTACACAAATATAAAAACAGATGCTACTTACGGATTAGATTTATTTAGGGGAAATCTAGCTATAAATGATCCCAATCTTAAAATTAAAGCGAATGGAGAACTAAACCTCCGTGAATCCACAGATTCAGTACGCATGAGTCTTCAAATCGACACGGCCTTCCTTGATCAATTAAATCTTACAGACAAGGCGACCTTCATCAGTGGAAATCTGGATATCGATGTGAAAGGAATAGAAATTGATGACATTCAAGGAATTGCAAGATTCCGAAACATCCAAGTTGGTTATGAAGGCAGATTTTTAGACGTGGGAAATTTCAATTTTCAGTCACTTTTTGCCGGTGGCACTCGCACGATGTCCGTTAATTCTGATTACCTAGTTGCGGCAGCATCTGGTCAATTTAACCTCGAACAAATGGGTCGGGATTTGGATATTCTGCTTCAACAATACGTCGCTATAGTCCTCAATGAGGAACAGCCCATCGCTGATCTCGAACGGAATTTCTCAGAGATTTACAACCTCGATCTTAACCTCCGCCTGATCAATATCAATCCAATTTTACAGCTGTTTGAGCCTGATCTGAGTCTATCCAGAAATATGATTCTTGAAGGTGCATTCTACCAGACTAAAGAAAATACTGTCTTTAACTTTTTCACCAGTATTGATACGCTAAAATTTAAAAACAACACCGCTCAAAAGGTCAATATTGACTTCAATACATCCAAGCTAATTAATAGCCCAGATATCTTGGCTTCCTTTTACGTCTTTTCCAAAACACAGGATCTTGGCAAATCTATTCAGTTTACCAACTTTGGTTTTGAGGCAATTTGGGACAGGGATGAAATGGATATCGACTTCACTTTGGATCAAGACTCCACTGAAAGTTCAGCTAGAATCAATGCTACTGCTCGCTTTGCCTCACTGAATACGCAGCTCGCTTTTGCTCCATCCTCCCTGAAAGTACTTGACAGGGAATGGAAATTTGATTCTCTCAACCTGATTACTATCACGCCAGGATTGATCCAAGTGGATAGCCTTAAGCTTTTCAATGAAAATCAATCTATTTCTCTTCAGGGAAAGGCCAGTGCACAACCCGACGATCAACTGAATCTGACAGTGAACAATGTAAATATTGATCTACTTAATACACTTTTCCCTCAGGACTTTGACGGCACAGCAAACGGCTTAATCTCTGTGAATCACCTGCTGGAAAATGCGACTTTACAGGGTGAATTTACACTTAGTGAGTTTTCAATAAATAAATTCCCCATAGGAGACATGAGCGCCAAAGCTGAATTGGATTTGGAAAGACTAAACCTCTCACTGACGAATGTAAATCAAGGTAAAAAGACTATTGACCTAAATGGGTACATGTTGGTGGAAAATCAGGAGCTGAACATGCAAGCCTCTCTAAATGACGCAAGTCTGGTGATTCTAGAGCCATTTTTATCTAACTATGTTTCCAATATGGGTGGGACTATTGCTGGTAAAATGGACTTGACTGGCACAATGTCAAATCCTCAGATTGATGGAATCGGTAAATTGAACAACGGAAAACTCACCGTAAATTATCTTAAAACCTCTTACCTTCTTAATGGAAATATCCTCTTCAAACCCAATCAAGTCAGCCTTCAACAGCTCGTATTAAGTGACATATTTGGAAATAGAGCAACTCTTACCGGTGGAATAAATCATCAGGGATTTAAGAATATACGCTTGGACATCCGAGCAAATCTGAACAACCTCCAAGTGATGAACACCACTGACAAGGACAATGAGACTTTTTATGGGACAGCTTTCGTCACCGGAACAGCCGAGGTAGTAGGTACTACCAAAAACATGGATATTAATGCGAGAGTAACAAGCCAACCGAACACGAGTATCTATATCCCTCTACGAAATAGCAGTACTCAGGCTCAAGAGGATTTTATCCACATGATCAATATTCAAGACACCGTGCGGATCAAGCAAATCGCTGAGGAAATCAATAGACTGGAAATAGAGAATGTAAGAATGAATTTTGTTTTAGATATCACGCCTGATGCCTATGCAGAGATTATCATTGACCCACAAACAGAAGAAGGGATCTCTGGAAGAGGCCGTGGAATATTAACCCTAAATATTGATACACAGGGGAATTTTACGCTGAATGGTACTTACGAAATCACTGAAGGGATGTATAATTTCTCCCTTTACAATGTGCTGAAAAAACAATTCAGCATAAAGCCAGGCGGTCGAATCTCATGGTATGGTGACCCCTACACAGGCATAATGGACATTTCGGCAGAATACACAGAAAGTGTTTCATTGCAGCCACTTCTTGCTTCAACGATAACTGCAGACACCCAAAACTCCAGCCGTAGGTACCCTGTCAAAGTATTGTTGAATTTGGATGGTCAGCTACTATCACCTCTCATTAGTTTTGGTTTTGATTTTACCGAATTCCCTTCCAGCGGAGAAGCACAAACGACCATTTCTTCCTTCCAGAATAAAGTCGC
This sequence comes from Algoriphagus ratkowskyi, assembly GCF_002150505.1. Taxonomy (GTDB): domain Bacteria; phylum Bacteroidota; class Bacteroidia; order Cytophagales; family Cyclobacteriaceae; genus Algoriphagus; species Algoriphagus ratkowskyi. The sequence continues at coordinate 93,010 of NZ_MSSV01000016.1, read as the reverse complement.
AAATGATGAGCAGGAGATGAACCGACAAGTGTTTTCGGTAATTATGACCCGATCATTCTCCCCAGAAGGACAATTCTCCGGGGTATCCAATATCTCCTCAAGTTTGGGTCAATTGCTTTCTTCTCAACTGAATAGCTTCCTCGGCCAGGTGGATAAAAATCTTGAAGTAGATCTTGATGTAGCAAGTTTGGATCAAAATGCCTTGGAAACCTTCCAGCTAAGCGTTGCATACACTTTCCTTGATGGTCGCCTGCGTGTGTCACGAGACGGTGGTTTCACCAATAATCAGGGCAATACCAGTACATCCTCCATCATCGGAGATTGGCAAGCCGAATACATGCTCACTGAAGACGGCGTGTATAGAATTCGAATTTTTAACCGTAATAATTACAATACATTTACCTCGCTCTCTCTTTCAGAAAATGTCTCAACCTACGGCGTTTCGGTATCCCAAAGTGTATCTTTCAATTCATTTTCGGAGCTTTTCAGCAAAATCACCAGGAAGAAAAAAGACAAATTGATCATCAACGATCAAGATGATTTCTTGAGATATCAGTTAGAAAACAAGGAATGGAAACCGATTGAGCTGGACAACATGGAGGAAAGACTAGACTCTTTGGATAAGGAGAGAAAGATCAGATTGATGAACGACTGGAGTTTTTAAAACGATTTTCGCAGATTGACGGGGAAAAAACTGCTGATTTGCGCTGATTATGTTTGTTGGAATTGGTCGGCATGAAATCTGCGAACTTCTGCGCTCCTTATCTTCGTATATCCATGTGAAAACATGTCTAAATAAAAAACTCTAAACAATCCCTTCACGTTTTCGATTGATTACACAAAAACTACTCATGAAAAAAGTTAGCATTTTTTGGTTTCGGAGAGATCTACGTTTAGATGATAATCATGGATTATTTGAGGCTTTGAAGGACAATGAAAATGTACTTCCACTTTTCATTTTCGACAAAAACATACTCGACAAGCTGGAAAATAAAGCAGATGCCCGAGTCGAATTCATCCACGATCAAGTCAGCAAAATTCATCAGGAATTATCAAAAAAAGGAAGCTCAATCCTAGTCAAATACGGTGAACCGGAAGCGATTTTTACAGAACTCAGCAATGATTTCGAAATCCAATCTGTGCACACCAATCGAGATTACGAACCGTACGCAAATGATCGGGATGAGAAAGTAGCTAAGTTGCTCAATAAGAAAGATATTCAGCTGCATCTCTACAAGGATCAGATGATCTTCGAGCCTGGAGAAATCCTGAATGGATCAGGGGAATTCTATAAAGTCTTCACTCCTTTTAGCAAGGTATGGCTGAGTAAGTTTGATCCAGAAAAAATCAAAGACTTCAAACCCATGCATTGGAAAAACCTTTTTCAAAGTCATTCATTGGAGATTATTCAGTTGGAAGAAATGGGTTTTAAGAAAAGTGAGATTTCCATCCCATCCAAAACTGCTAACGAGGAAGTAATCTCAAATTACCATGAAACCCGTGATTTTCCAGCGAAAAATGGGACTTCAAGACTGGGTATTCACCTACGCTTTGGTACAATTTCTATTCGAAAACTTGCAGTGAAAGCTTCCGAACTCAATGCTACTTTCCTCAATGAATTGATCTGGCGAGAGTTTTATATGATGATCCTGGCATACAATCCACAAGTGGTGGATAAGGCTTTCAAACCCGCCTATGACCAAATTCCCTGGAGAAATGACGAGGAGGAATTTGCCGCTTGGTGCGAAGGAATGACGGGCTACCCCATCGTAGATGCCGGCATGAGGGAACTCAACGAGACTGGCTATATGCACAATCGCGTGAGAATGGTCGTGGCTTCTTTTCTCACAAAGCACTTGCTGATCGATTGGCGCTGGGGAGAAACATACTTTGCTGAGAAGTTACTGGACTATGAATTGTCTTCAAATAATGGAGGATGGCAGTGGGCAGCTGGCACCGGCACTGATGCCCAACCTTACTTTCGGGTGTTCAATCCTACCTCGCAACAGGAGAAATTTGACAAGAATTGGAAGTACATCAAAAAATGGATTCTTGAAATAAACTCGGATAAGTACCCAAAACCGATCGTAGATCATAAATTTGCAAGGCAACGTGCAATCAATACCTACAAATCAGCCCTGAATCAATGAATATCGGAGACCGAGTAAGACTACTACATGGAAATGAAGAAGGAATTATCCGCAAAATTTCCTCCAGTGGTAGAATGCAGATAGAAATCGAGGATGGATTTATTATCCCCGCATTGAAGTCAGAATTAGTGCTGATCCACGAAGCCGAAAAGCAGTATTTTGGAGAAAAGCCAGTGGAAGAGAAAGAAATCGACACTCCTATTCCTATATCAGGCCCAAAAGATCAGGGATTGTATCTAGCCTTTCTTCCTATCAACGATCAAAGTCTCAGCCTATATCTGATCAACGACAGCCGTCAGCCCTACTTGGCGCATGCATCAGAAGTCTTTGGCACAAATCAACGTACCCTTCTGGCTGCCACACTAAATCCTGGTGAAGCAAAGAAATTTGACGACAGAATGTTGAAGGAAATGGATGAGTGGCCAGCATTCTTACTGCGCTTTATCCCGATTCATAACACACTGGAGAAAGCAATTCCTGCTTTTGAGCGTCAACTGAAGATGAAACCTACGCAGTTCTTCAAGCATTTGAGCAAAGCACCTCGCTTGGATAAAACCGCTTACATATTTCACCTAGAGCAAGCCACCAAAGAGCTCGATATCCGTGCGCTGAATCAGGAACTGGATGAAATCAGACCAAAGTCAGAATCTTCAAAGGCTGTGAAACCTTCCAGATCGATTGATCTGCATATAGAAAAGCTTGCGACAGATCCCAAAGGAATGAGCAATTCTGAAATGCTGAGAGTACAATTGGAGTCTTTTGAGAGAAATCTGGATCAAGCCATGGCTTCCGGTATGGACGAAATCACCTTTATTCATGGTATAGGTAATGGTGTGCTGCGCAAAGAAATCCACAAGCGTCTCAGTCAACTCCAAAATATTAAGTACTTTCAGGATACGCAAAAAGATCAGTGGGGCTACGGCGCGACACTGGTCAGAATCTCCTAATCTATGCAGGCAAAGGTATCCCCTGTCTTTCAGCTTTTTGAGTTACAGCACCAAGAGGCGAAGGCAATTTTCCTGACTTTGGGAAAACAAATCAAGTCAAAAAAGGCAATAGAACTTCTTGGTAAAATGGAATTCCTGGAGCTATATGCTGACTTGATGGCTAAAGTTCACTTTGAAATCGAGGGTCTAAATTTCGATATTTTCAAGGATTTCAAAGATCTGAAGAGGAGCTTACGGAAAATCCATCATTTCAAATTGGCAGAGAAAAGCCTGAATGATCGCGAGCTGAAACTGGGAGTAAAATTCAATGGCTATAGAATTCATCTCGATAAATACAAAAAGCAACTGTATACCGAAGCCTTTGACCTGATCGTCGGAAGTACGCTCAAAAGCTGGGAAAATTTCCATGATAAGGCAAAGAATGCCAGTCGTGGAATCAAACCACTTGGAATTAACACTGCTGTAAATCAAATCATCCAAGAGGAATTAGATTTTTTTCAACTGGACAAAAAAGGAGCTATGGACAGCAAAGCTCTTAAAGATACTTTTGAAGGACTGCGGACGATTATCATGCTTGAAAACTTGCTTATTCATCTTGGCTTTAATTCCATATTTATCTCCACGATACATCAAGACATTGCCGAGTTAAAAGACAACCTCAAGCCCTGGTACTCTAATCAGCTTTCGCTTCAATCCCTCACACATTTTCTGAGAGATAAGCCCGAAGCTGGCAAAAAATACCTGGATTGGCTGAAGGAACTCAAAGAACATAAAACTAGCCTTGCCTCCCAAGCCGAGAAGCAGGCACTTCTGTTGTTTGAGAAGATTTTGGGTTGAGGGAATAGGTGGGATAAGGTGATTCAATCATTGATAGCTCTTATCACTTTACATGGTGGATAAGTGCTATAGAATTAAAAATTATTGCGTTACACCGTACTTTGAGAAAAACAAAGCAACAAATTTCTGAATGTTTAGACATCAAGGCAAAAGCAGAACTGCTAAACATAATCTGCAAATCGCTACCATTTTATCGCTTGTAGCTGGTATCGTTAATGTCACGGGCTTTTTAGCGTTTCAACAGTTAACTACTAACGTAACCGGACATTTTGCGCTGTTTATTTACGATGTCGCAAGCTTTAATTTTTGGAAAGGGACAATCTATTTCCTCTACATTCTCTCCTTTCTCTTCGGCTCATTTTCATCCAGCTTTCTGATCGAGAAGTTCAAAGAAAATGGAAAACTCAACGTTTTTGTGTTACCCACTGTCATTGAAAGTTTAATCTTGATTTCAATCCCCCTACTAGGTTATTTCATTACCATAGAATATCCTGACCTTATCATCTGTTTGTTGCTCTTCGCAATGGGATTACAAAACTCTTTTGTAACAAAAATCTCCAATGCCATAGTTAGAACAACACACCTTACAGGACTTTTTACGGATTTGGGAATTGATATTTCCCAATTATTTTTCCCAAAATCATATCCTAAAAGAGAAAAACTGAAAGCGAATATCAGATTACGAATTTATATTATCTCCTTTTTCTTCTTAGGCGGGCTAATTGGTGGTTTTCTGTATTCCAAAGCTGATTGGAAATTGAACACCTTGATAGTTGCAGCTCTAATTCTGTTGATGAGTTTATTTTACGATGATCTTAGATATAGATTGATACTAGCTAAAAGGAAGTACAGGCAAAGGAAAAAACCTGCGTGTAACTTTTCCAAAGTTTAGAACTTTGGAAAAGTTTACCGACCTATTCCATAGAACAAGTCCTGCTTTTGGAGAAGAAAAACAATTCGAATCCTGGCGAAATTTAAGTTTTTAGTGAAATTATGATGATGTACTTTTCCAAAGCCTTTGCAAGTTAAGAGGCTCTATGTGCACATTATAAATTTTGTAATTATGCACAAATTAAGATAGTTTGAAACCTCAACAACAACAGAATCCCAACCTATTTAACATCATGAATGGTAATTTTCCCATTAAAAAAAGACTGGCAAGAATTATAGTTTTACTGCTGATTGCATTTTCATTTTACACTTGTTCAAATGAAAAGAACGCAAGTTTTACTACCGAGTATTTCAAAATAGAAATCAATGCTAATGGCTTTATCACTAGCATGATGGATATCACGAAAGAACCCTATCGAGAATTTAGCCCTTTGGAGAAACCATCGCCACTTATGCAGCTTTATGATGGGAAAAAGAAAGAATACCATGAACCTGTAAGTTCGACATTTAGTAAATCTGACAACTCGATTTCACTTAAGTATTCCAACGGTTCAGTTGCTAAAATCCTTTTGTCTTCTGAGGAAAAATACCTAAAATTCACACTTGAGTCTCTTAGTCCACGAAATGGAATTGATGGCATTCAATGGGGTCCCTATCACACGAATATCACAAAACTATTTGGAGAAATCATTGGAGTTGCTCGAGACACAAGTGAACTGGTCAATTATGCCATTGGTATGCTTGCGCTCGATGACAATACGATTGGAGGCACTTCTGAAACTATAGCCGACGCAGCGCCTTTTCAGTATATAATTCATTCGCCTGACCCAGAATTCTACCCACTCCCGGAATCTTTGCATGAGGGTCAAATTTTCACGCTCGGAGGAGATGGAATCAGCGATGTGGCCTTTTACGCACATAAAGAACCCTACTATAGAATCATGTATGGCAACTCTGCGGTAGTCGATGAAAAAGGCCAGGTTTCTATTAATTACCACTCCAGAGACAGGACATTTGAAAGAGAGGTTTATTACTCTCTTATTCCCAATATGGCAGCCAATACACCAAATCACCTGCAAGTTCAGCCATTACCTGGGATAGATTATATAGGTTCATCCATTGCACTCTGGGGCAGCGCAGATAGCAGTGCATTGCTGGATGTTATTCAGGAGATTGTATTGAAAGAGGGATTACCCTATCCCACGATTGATGGGAAATGGGTGAAAGATCCTAGCGCCTTTGTGCCGGATGCCTTTGCCAGTGGAAACTTAAATGATAGTATAATATCTTATGCAGCTAGGTTGGGTTTTAAGGCGATTAGTCTTTACGACCAAGGTTTTCTAAAGCCAGACCGAGGAAATGAAGGGTATATAGACGGGAAAGATTTCGCCCAAAAACCGATAAAATTAACCGCTGGAAATAAATCACATAAGGAGTTTGCGGAGATGGCTGCAAAACATGGGATCACCATCGGAAGAACTCCGATAACCAATGCGCTGGCTCCTGGTACTAAAGACGCAAGCCCCATACCTAGTGACAGTGTGTGGTATCAGCAAAAACGCTTACTCACAAATAGTATTAGTCCAAGCGACACGATAATTTTCGTGGATAATCCGAGACACTTAGAAGAAATAGCCAGTTGGGAAGGACATGCCGAGAGCCTAAATATGATTAAAATCGGTAAGGAGTTAATTCATTATTTAGGAGTTTCCGAAGAAGAACCTTACAGACTTTTGAATGTAAAACGCGGATACTGGGGAACAACAGCTGCTAGCCATCAAACCAATGACACTATTTATAAGCTTCAAGTTACACTGAATTATGGCTATGATGGGTTAATTCCCAATATGCAGCTTCAGGACAAAATCGCCGAATACTATGCCGATGTTAGTTTCATTAACGGGCTCGGTTATTATGATTTTGATGGGCAAGAATTTTTGTTTAATAATGGACATGGCTATTATTCGGCGAAGCGTTTTTTTCGCAAGATGTTTGAACGGGCTGAAGAACTTGGTATTCCTCCTATTCGTTTTACAGGTGCCACCTTATCGGAAGGTTCATGGCATTATCAAAGTATCTGGAATGTGGGTGGTGGCAAAAATCTCTATGATGTCGAAACACGTGAATGGGGTAGCACCACAAGCCAGGGCAAAGACCTTAGAGATGTTACTTTTGCCAATTTTTTCCCGGTAGGCATGGGAGCAAATTTCGCTATTAATGCTCAATCAACAGCTGAACAATACGAACATATACAAGCTATATCTGTTGGTCTTGGAACGACGTACAGCCTGATTCTGAATCAAAAGGATGTGGAAAGTTGTCCTGAGAAAGAGGCTATTTTCAAAACAATTAGGACTTGGGAAGATGCACGTGCAGCTAATGCCTTTCCACAAAGTATAAAAAAACTACTAGCTGATCCTAAAAGAAATTGGAGCTTGAAAGAAGGTCAAAACAAGTATTCTTGGATTTTAAATGACTTGAAAGAGGGGAAAACCGTCAATACAATCAATTTAAAAGCAGAAATAACAACTAGATAATATAGCAAACCCCGTACACCGCATATGATTTTATTTACTTATTGTGTGCTGCTACCAGGCGATTTAAAATTTTGAAACTCAATAACTGATGAGTCGAAAAAATTCTCATAATCAATGATTGACAAGTTAATGATTTGAAAAACTCTAAATTCAAACTAAGCAATTTTAACTGAACTGAATACCTATTTTCACTATAAGTCTTACTGATATTATCCGAATATTGGTCTTGATTCTAATAGAAGTTTGCGAAGCATTAACCAATAATCATCGAGCTTAAAAAAAAGTTTATGAAAATCATTTCTACCAATATTGGAAAGCCTACCAGCTTTATCTGGAATGGAAAAGAAGAAACAACCGGGATTTATAAAACACCTACAGGCAAGCCCATTTACTTAACAAAAAACGATGTCATCAACGATGAGGTATCCAACAGACTAAATCATGGAGGATATTACAAAGCCTGCTACATCTTTTCTGCAGAGCAATATCCGTATTGGAAACAGCTATACCCAGATTTAGATTGGTCTTGGGGCATGTTTGGAGAAAACCTGACAGTTTCAGGTTTTGACGAAACAGCAGTTTACCTCGGTGATATTTATAAAGTAGGCGAAACCTTGGTACAGATCTCTCAATATCGTGAACCTTGTTATAAATTCGGTTATAAGTTTGGGACACAACATGTCATCAAGCAATTTATCCAACATGGCTTTGGTGGGACCTATCTCAGTATTTTAGAAGATGGTTATGTGGACGTTAATGATGAATTTATTCTAGTTGAGCGACCTGAGAATAGTATCTCAGTAGCCGATTTATTCCAATTGGTTTTTGCTAAAGATAAAAATCAAGAGCTCTTGAAAATCGCTGCAAGCAGCAAAGCTATCCCTCCAAAAAAGAGATTTTTATTGAGTTCATATATCAAGTAAGAAGGAGATTTATTCGATTCATTTTCAAGCATTCCTCTATAAATTAATACCATCAATACTTTTAAAATGGCTTAAATCAACATTCCCTACAAACAGGCAACTATGAGATATACTTTGGCACATATCTTTATGAGCTTATGCTATTTAGATTTAACTATTTTTTGAAAGCAAATAGCAGTTTGGATATGTATCCAAACTGCTATTCTATTTATTAAGTATCTTACTATTGTAAAAGAAGGTTCGAGTTAATCCCTTTCTATTTTTTTATACAATTGGAGCGAAGAAGTTAAAAAGCAAAATCATGACTAAAATAAGGAAATCGTCCATCGAAATGAACCCAGAGGAATTTCGAAAAATAGGCCATCAGTTAATCGATGATATTGCGGAATTTTTTGAGTCAATTGATCAGAAACTTGTTACTCCACATGAAAGCCCAATTCTATTACAGAAATTAGTTGGCAATCTTCCTATACCTGAAAATGGTCAGGATGCGGAAGAGTTAATTTCTAAATCTACCGAGCTATTATTTAACCACTCCTTATTTAACGGACACCCTAAATTCCTAGGATACATTACTTCCTCTCCAGCCCCTATTGGAGCCTTAGCCGATTTGCTAGCTGCTGCTGTCAATCCAAACGTTGGAGCACATATTTTAAGCCCTATTGCTACTGAAATTGAAAAACAAACGGTTGGATGGTTGGCAGAATTTATTGGCCTTTCATCTGATTATGGTGGGCTTTTAGTCAGTGGTGGAAACATGGCAAATTTCACCGGATTCTTGGCCGCAAGAACAGCTAAGGCACCCATGAGTATTAAAGATGATGGGGTAGGAAGTTCGTCGAAGAAACTGACCGTTTACTGCTCTAAAACTACACATACCTGGATTGAAAAGGCAGCTATTCTATTTGGTTTAGGCTCCAACTCGATACGATGGATAAAAACCGACCCATCCAATAGGATGGATACTCAGGCCTTAGAAACATCGATTAAAAACGATTTAGAAAATGATTGTTTACCCTTGATGGTTATTGGCACCGCTGGCGATGTGAGCACTGGTGTCGTGGATAATCTGAGTGAACTATCAGCTATTTGTAAGAAATACGATCTATGGTTTCATATTGACGGAGCTTATGGTGCTCCCGCTGCGATCATCCCTGAGCTCAGTCCTCTCTTTGAAGGGATGAAAGATGCAGATTCAATTGCACTAGACCCTCATAAATGGCTTTATTGCCCGCTCGAAGCTGGGTGTGCTTTGGTGAAAAATCCACAGCATTTAATAGACACTTTTAGTTCGCACCCAGAATATTACAACTTCAGTAATAACGGTGAAGGTGTAGCTCAAAACTTTTATGAATATGGATTACAAAACTCCCGTGGATTTCGAGCCTTAAAAGTCTGGCTCACCCTACAGCAGTTAGGTCGACGTGGCTATGAAAAATTAATCCGTGAGGACATTGAGCTATCAGAAATGTTATACCACCTAGCCGACAACCACCCAGAGTTGGAAGCTGTTTCGCAAAATTTAAGCATCACTACGCTCAGATATATTCCGCTAGAGAACACTCTAGAAGAGGAGTATCTGAATCAATTAAATGAGCATCTGGTAAATGATTTGCAATCTGGTGGAGAAGTCTTTTTATCTAATGCCGTAGTCTTTGACAAGTATTGCCTGCGAGCTTGTTTTGTGAATTTCAGAACTTCCGAGAAAGACGTTGTAGAAATTATTGAGATAATAGTGAAGGAAGGGCGAAAAATACATTTAAGGCTATCCTAAAAGGAGGTGCAGCAATCTAATGTAACAGCTCTGGACTTCCTCTATATCCTTCAGTAAACCGAAATTTACCTTAGCTTAGCAACTTTTAAAGATCACTCAAACCTATGGACACCTCACATAAAACCTCCTTCCAGTTTATCTCAGAACCTTCAGATATCAATTTTGGTGGCAAAGTACATGGAGGTGTGGTGATGAAATGGATTGATCAGGCGGCTTATACCTGCGCTCGAACTTGGTCAGAATCCTACTGCGTGACTGTCTATGTCGGCGGTATCCGCTTCTATAAGCCTATCAATATCGGTGAGGTAATCAAAGTGGAATGCGCTGTGATCTACACCGGAAGCTCCAGCATACACATCATGGTGGAGGTTTATTCTAGAGATTTTGGTCACAAAGAGTTTGAGAAAAAGACGCACTGCATCATCATTTTTGTATCTGTAGATGAGAATGGTAATCCTCAAGAGGTGAAGCCTTGGATACCAGAAACAGATCAAGAGAAAAAATTGGAAGAGTATGCAATCAAGCTAAAAGCACTCAGAGAGCACATCCATAACGAGATGAAACCTTTCTTTAATGAGTAGTTTTTAGGTGACAAATAGTGAGATATTAAATGTCGTTAGTTGTAAGTTTTGTGAGTAGTAAATACCAAGCTCAATTCTCTTCCAGCGGTACAATACTTTTGTAGAAAAGGAATGGATTTAAGCTTATTCGTTCCATCGGAACGTTTGGTGAATAAAGTTTCCTCCTAGTTTAGAATTTAATGAAAGTTAAGTTCAGCAATCAAAAAGAAGTCCTGCTTCTGGAGAAGCAGGACAACCTACCTTGCCAAATTTTGTGACCTTGGTGGCTAGCAAAAGTGCAGAATATAAGACTTTCGAGGTTCTGAAAACCTCAAAAGTCATATTCTACCTTATTTATTCTTCAAATCACCAGTCATCTCAAAGCTATTACCTTCCTTGATTTTTTGGATAAACAAGTTCTCCACATAGAATTGCCAGTCCGAAAACTTAACTGCCTGATTCGCTAGATGCGCATGGTGATCTTGATCCAAGATGTATTCAGCAGGCTTGTCAAGTACTCTAGTTTTTCCATAAACTTTTTCCAACTCCCCCATCTGAGATTTCCATTCACCTTCAAGACTCAATAATTTGTCCTTAGTAGCATCCCTCTCTTCAACTGTTTTTGCTAAGTCCCATTCCGCTAGAAGAAGTAAAGACTTGTTAGAAAACTGAGTAACCTTTGCCACCTGCTCATAGACTTCAAGCGTGTAGGTATTGCGTAAAGCCACCTTTTTAGAAGCTGCAATTTTAACCAAAACAGAATCCACCATTTGCTGACTCTCTCTGGCCTTCGCTAGTTTCTCTTTATTTCTCTCGGACCATTCGCCAGGGGAATCTGCCTCCGGCAAAGTCAAAACAGCATCCTGCATAGGATTTTCCATTCTTTTCAATCGATTTCTATCTCTAGAATCTAGCAAGGCATTTTTCCAAAAAGCAACTGGCGCTTCCAAGTCATTAATAAAGGCATAGTCTGAGGCAGCCAACTCACTTCCAAAAGTTCGTTGTCTAAAGGCTGAATTAAGTTCTTCTGAGCTTCGTTTTTCGCCTGACCATGTATATTCAGCAAAAATGGAGATTCCTCTTTGATACAATTCAAAATGTGGAGAATCATCATCCCAAAGTGTTAGCAGCAAACCTTCCGCCTTATTATCTATAGAAATCTTTGCAAAATCCCGAATATTTGCTGTATTGCTTTCTTCGAGTGGCATAAGAACCCAACGTGTTTGCCCTGCTGTAGCTCCCATCACTTGGAAACCATGATCAGTGAACCACTTCATGGCACGATTATTCCCATGGGTCTCGGGCATTTCATAATTCCAACGCATGTAAATGCAATTTTTAGGGAACAAATCCACATACTTATTGAGATTAGGCTCATTCACAGTCCAAATACTATCCACCTGTGCCTCTGTTAGTTTTCGATTGAAAATCGATCCATAAACCCCAGCATTTTGAAGAGGCATATCGTCCCAAAAAATCGGAGTAACATTGTGTTCTTCTGCATACTTACTAACTCTATTCAACCAAGTCAATTGCAATTCCAAATCTGATTTCCCACTCCCTCTACCTGTAGTATGCACTTCATCTCCGCCTACATGTAAGTATTGCGCAAAAGGAAATGCGGCTAGTGCATCAGAATACAAATCAAATTGCACTTCGTATGTGCGTTCATCCAGAGGATTAAAAGCCCAGTCGTTTGTTAGATCATCCCGGAGATCCTTATATTCTTCATGTTTTAGTATAAAAGAAGCATGTCCTAGACCTTGTACCAAAGGTGAAATTCTAATATTTCTAGCCATGGCATACTCGCTCAGCTCCTTCCATTCTGCAATAGACCAGGCATCTGCAGAACCTACTTTTGGCTGTTTCACAAAAGCCAACTTGTCCTCTATTTCAAGAATTATCCCGTTGATTTTCTGATCAGCCAAGCGATCCATCAGTTCGTAATAGTATTCCTTCTTTTCCAAATGATGCTTCACATCGAGCTGAATCGCACGGTACTGAAGTGCAGGTTCGTCTTTCACAGAGATCAAAGGTATGGCCGCATCCTGATCTAGTGCATCTTCCACCAGTTGACCTAGCGTGATCACACCATACCAAAGTCCTTCTTTGCTAGAAGCTGAAATATCAATATGATCTTCGGAAATCTCAAGTGTGTACCCTTCTGCCTTCAGGTCTAAACTGGTATCAAGTGTAAAAGTCACAGACTTGTCTACAGATTCCTGGAGTGCTTTACCAGAAATATAATCCGATTTAGCTTGATCTACTAGCCCTTCAACGTCAGAAGCAGACAATTCAGAAATTCCTGAAATCACAACCGAACTAGGGCTAGGTAAAATCATGAAGATCCCTTCCTTTTTAGGAGTGGTGGTGCAGGAAGCGAAAATCACAGCGATTAACAGCAATCCTACTAGTGAAAATAAGCGCATGTAAAGAGGTTATGTTTTAAAAATAATTTTGAATCGGCTAAAATACCAAATATTCATCCTTTAAGAAGCCGTTCAACAAACAATTGGAAAGCTAAACGAGTGCTGCGCATTATTATTCCGCTTTTTTCCCTAATTTTTAGCTTGAAGGTTTGAAAACCAATCTATTCAATCCCTTTTTTAAACCCAACCTAACCCAAAATGCTCACGCTACTGATTATCCTTTTTGCCTTGGCACTGATTCTTATTGCCATCGTCAAATTCGACATCCACCCATTTCTTGCACTTTTTTGTGGAGCCATACTCTATGGTCTGCTTGTAGGTATGCCAGGGGAATTAATCTTACAATCCATTTCTGAAGGTTTTGGAGGAGTGCTGGGAAGTATAGGATTATTGATATTGCTAGGTGTGATGATGGGCGTGTTTTTGGAAAAAACAGGTGGAGCACTAGTTATAGCTGAAAAAATCCTGAAGTGGATTGGAGAAAAGTCAGTGACGCTTTCCATGATGATATCAGGATATATCCTTTCAATTCCGGTCTTTGGAGACAGCACCTTTATCATGATGAATCCGATCAGTAAGTCGCTTTCGTTGAAGAGTAAAGTTCCCTACGCTGCCACCACTATCGCGCTAGCTTTAGGTGCTACGGCCTCGCACTCACTCGTCCCTCCTACTCCAGGCCCTATTGCTACGGCAGGAATCTATGAGGCAGATCTTGGAATGATTATTTTTTACGGACTTATCGTCAGTATTATCGCCTTGATTCCCAGCTATATATTTGTGAAAAAAGTGGCCTACAAAATTCCTTTGACTCCAAAAATGGCAGTGAATACTGAGGAAATTGACATCAAAAATAGACCCTCAGCTTTTGCTTCCTTCTTGCCAGTAATTGTACCACTGATCTTGATCATTGTAGCTTCCATTGCAAAGTATCCCACCAAACCACTGGGAGAAGGTACTTTTTATACGGTTATGCAATTTGCAGGAAGTCCCGTGATCGCCTTATTATTAGGAGCTTTTCTAGCCTTTTCATTACCTAAGAAATTCGATGCTAAATTACTTTCTTCTAGTGGCTGGTTGGGTGAAGCAATCCTGATTGCTGCTCCAGTAATTCTGATTACGGGTGCAGGAGGAGTATTTGGGAAAATGCTTCAAAACTCAGGAATCGGCGATATGGTCAGCAGCAGCATGAGCGGGGCGAGTTGGGGGATCTTCCTTCCTTTCTTAATTGCCTTTGCGCTGAAGACAGCTCAGGGATCTTCAACAGTAGCGATGATCACTACCGCATCCATTGTCGCTCCATTACTAGGCTCTCTGGGACTCGACACAGAAACCATGCGTGTATTTGCAGTACTAGCTACAGGAGCTGGAGCCATGGCGATCTCCCATGCCAATGACAGTTTCTTCTGGGCAGTCACCCAACTCTCCGGATTATCCATCAAGCAAGGCAATCAAACACACAGTCTGGGAACGCTGATTATGTCCGTGACGGCTATTAGTGTCATTTATCTGATTACGTTGGTCGTAAATTAAGAATTGGTAAAGCTTCTAAATTAAAGCCCTCAGAAACATAAATTCATTTAAAATATATACTGACTTAAATGACAGGAGAAACAAGATTAGCCCAATTAATTAAAGGAATGACCCCAAAACTGAATGAAGGGGAATACGTATTTGCCACAATAGAAAACATAAATGAAATTGACCGTGCCGACACGATTTGTGAATTCAAGGAAAGTGAAGGAACCACTATTATCGTCGAACGGCAAAGAGCGGATGAGCTAAATCTATCCTATCAATACGTATCTTCTTGGATTACACTGATGATTCACTCCTCACTGGAGGCCGTTGGATTAACAGCACTTTTTTCAACTGAATTAGCGAAAAATGACATAAGCTGTAATGTCGTCGCTGGTTATTATCACGATCACATATTTGTGGATATTAAGGATTCGGAAAAGGCAATTAAAGTGCTTAATCAATTGGCTAATCGGTACAAATAGAGATAATTACTCATTTGTGAAAAAAAGGAAGAATAAGTTTTAACCACATAGTAAATCCCCTGATTGGCTAACTTTCATTTCTCCAAAAACAAACGATCATGCAAAACTCATAATCTTATTTTTTGCTTTTCTCTCTATTTTCACTAGCCATGCCCAAATCATTAAACAACCGATTCCAGACAAGTTGGTTGTGTTGACCTTTGACGATGCACCGGCGAGTCATTATACTATCGTAGCTCCTATGTTGATGGAATATGGATTTGGTGGTACTTTCTTCGTCTGTGAGTTTCAACCTAATTATTCGGACAGCACCTTATACATGAATTGGCGCCAGATTCAAGAATTGGACAAGATGGGTTTTGAGATCGCAAATCACACCCATACCCATTCCAATGTCAGTAAATTATCACAGGCAGAATTCAACCATCAGCTCACATACATTGAATCCAAATGTGACTCTCTGGGAATTCCAAAACCCACTAACTTCGCCTATCCTGGTTATGGATTGAACGCTCAGTCTTTAGCGTTTTTGGGAGAAAAAGAGTACGTCTTTGCGCGCGCTGGAGGTAGCAGAGTATATGATCCCGTGAAGGATCATCCATTTTTGATTCCTAGTTGGGCGACGGATGAGACGAACAAAGCTGAGATCATGAAAGCTTTTAATCAAGCCGAGGATGGGAAAATTGTAGTTCTGACAATTCACGGCGTTCCCGATATCGAGCATCCTTGGGTGAATACGCTACCAGAGCTTTTTAAGGGATATTTGCAGTACCTCAAGGAAAATGATTTCACAGTTATTTCAATGCGAGAACTGGAGGACTTCATAGATGTGAATGTAGCCAAGCGATTGATAAAGCCTGATTTTTCTAAAAAGCTTAGTAATTAGTATCTGTTAAAAGTAGAATACAAGGTTTCGACTCCGCTCAACCTGACACTCTTCGACTCTGCTCATCCTGACAAAATTCAACTCCGGTCAACAAGGCGACCAACCTTTTCGTGATTCTTTGTGCACTTCGTGGGCTAAAAACACCTTCTTTATTTATGTTCCTACGAAAAACTCTGTAATCCCAGCAGTTAAAAAAAATAAAAAAAGGTGACCCGTTTCCAGATCACCTATTCTCTATCTATTTAAAGATTCGACTTAAGCCAGATCGTAACGATCAAGCATCATCACCTTATCCCATGCTGCCACGAAGTCCTTCACAAACTTATCCTGTGAATCAGAAGCTGCATAAAACTCAGACAATGCTCTAAGCTCAGAATTCGACCCGAAGATCAAATCAGCTCTAGTTCCAGTCCATTTAACCTGACCAGACTTGCGATCTGATCCTAAGAATGCATGCTGCCCTTTATCCGCTGCTTTCCAAGTAATACCCATATCCAAGATATTAAGGAAGAAATCATTGGTCAAAGCACCTGGAGTGGAAGTGAACATACCGTGTCTAGATCCATCATAGTTGGTACCGATCACTCGAAGTCCACCAATAAGAACAGTCATTTCTGGAGGAGTAAGTTTCAGTAATTGCGCACGATCAATAAGCATTTCTTCTGCTGAAGCATTATGTGCAGGTCTGAAATAATTACGGAATCCATCAGCTCCCGGCTCCATAGCCGCAAAAGAAGCTACATCAGTTTGAGCTTGAGAAGCATCTCCACGCCCAGGAGTGAAAGGAACGTGGATGTCACTTCCAGCATTTTTCGCTGCTTTTTCTACACCAGCACATCCTGCCAATACAATCATGTCAGCCAAAGAAATCTGCTTTCCACCAGCCTGAGCATTGAATTCCTTCTGAATAGTTTCCAGTTTATCGATTACTTTTCCAAGCTGAGATGGATTGTTTACTTCCCAATATTTCTGTGGAGAAAGTCTAACTCTCGCACCATTGGCACCTCCACGCATATCTGATCCACGGAAAGTAGAAGCAGAAGCCCATGCTGTAGAAACCAACTCAGATATCGTAAGTCCAGAATCCAGCACTTTCCCTTTTAGCGAAGCTACATCATGCTCATTCACTAATTCATGAGAAACTGTTGGGATCGGATCTTGCCAGATCAATTCTTCAGCAGGAACTTCTGGGCCTAAGTAACGCTGAATAGGTCCCATATCTCTGTGAGTTAATTTGTACCAAGCTCTAGAGAAAGCCTCTGTAAACTCAGATGGATTTTCAAAAAACCGCCTAGAAATCTTTTCGTATGCTGGATCTTCTCTCAATGCCAAATCTGTCGTCAACATACCTGGCGCCTGTGATTTAGCTTGATCAAAAGCATCAGGAACAGTACCTGCGCCGCCTCCTGCTTTAGGTGTCCACTGATGTGCACCCGCTGGGCTTTTAGTCAATTCCCAATCGAATCCGAATAAATTTTCAAAGAAAGTATTATCCCATTTCGTAGGTGTCTGAGTCCAAGTAACTTCAAGACCAGATGTAATCGTGTCTCCTGAGTGTCCCTTTCCAAAAGAACTTTTCCAACCCAATCCCATCTCTTCAATTCCTGCACCCTGTGGCTCGTGACCTACAAAATCTCCTGGATCTGCCATACCGTGAGTTTTCCCAAAGGTATGACCGCCAGCGATCAAGGCTACAGTTTCCTCATCATTCATAGCCATTCGGCCAAAAGTCTCGCGAATATCATGCGCTGCCCCGATTGGATCTGGCTCACCTTTTGGCCCTTCTGGATTCACATAGATTAATCCCATATGAGAAGCACCTAGTGGATTTTCCAATTCTCTATCTTCACCTTCACTTGCATATCGTTCCTGATCGCCAAGCCATTCTCCCTCAGATCCCCAGTATATATCTTCCTCTGGCTCCCACACATCCACACGACCGCCGGCAAAACCGAAGGTTTCCAATCCCATCGTCTCCAAAGAGACATTTCCCGCTAGGATCAACAAATCCGCCCAAGAAAGCTTGTTGCCATATTTTTGCTTGATCGGCCAAAGTAAGTAACGGGCTTTGTCAAGGTTGGCATTATCAGGCCAGCTATTAAGCGGCGCAAAACGCTGGGAACCAGAACCTGCCCCACCTCTACCATCAGCGATACGGTAAGTGCCTGCACTGTGCCAGGCCATTCGGACGAAAAATGGACCGTAATGCCCGAAATCTGCTGGCCACCAGTCCTGAGAATCAGTCATTAGATCAGCAAGATCTTTCTTCACCGCAGCTAAATCCAATTTCTTAAATTCCTCCGCATAGTTAAAGTCTGGACCCAGAGGATTAGACTTCGAAGAATGCTGACGCAGAATATTCAAATTTAACATATTTGGCCACCAGTCGCGGTTTTTTGTTCCACCACCTGCAGTCTGATGAATTGATCCACTGGTAAAAGGGCACTTGGCCGAACTATCATTTACATCCCACACAGGATCTGTGTAATTGTCTCCGTTTTCTTTATCGCTCATCTTATAAAAATTTATTTTTCAATTTATTATGAAAGCTAATATAGCAAATGAAAAACGCATGTAATTGAAAATCCTATTGATAATAACTATGACTGTTGGCGTTTACGATAAAATCGACTTCCTATAATAGGTGTTCCATAGCAATAGTTATATAATCCATCACTGCATTAGCGTATGATTAAGTTATCAAGAGTGAATTATATGTATAAATGCTTTTGCGCAAGTAAAAGACTAAAAGCAACTTCTAATATGGCAAACACCAAGATTGCATATACATCGGTCAGCCGCCCTCGGTCTTCTCGCTAGTCAAACTGTGAAAACAAGGTTACTGGCATGTTTGCGGATAATCATATTGCATTATTCTGATTCTCTTGAATTCTGAAAAAAAGGTGGTATTTTGAAAACGAAAAACTTTAGGATACCGAAGCTCTAACCTATTTTCCTTTTTTGATATTTCAAGTCCACCTTATTTCAAATTCAACTCATTATGCTACCACTTCTCATTATTGCTGGAATTATTTTATTTCTGAGTATCATACTAATTGGTATTTATAATCAATTTGTAAAAAACAAGAATACTGTAAAAGACGGTTGGAGTAACATTGATGTGGCACTCAAGAGACGTTATGACCTTATTCCAAATCTTGTAGAAACTGTAAAGGGCTATGCAAGCCACGAAAAAGAAACGCTCGAGGCAGTGATTCAAGCTAGAAATGCAGCTATGTCTGTACCATCAGATGACATCAATGCGCAGATCAAGGCAGAAAATCAGCTTCAGCAAACACTGAGAAGTATTTTTGCGCTGAGTGAAGCATATCCTGATCTAAAAGCAAATACTAATTTTCTACAGCTTCAGGATAAACTGAATGAGATCGAGGAAAACCTGGAACGAGCCAGACGGTATTATAATGGCACTGTTCGGGAGAATAACACTTATGGCGAAAGCTTCCCAGCAGTTATTGTTGCCGGCATGTTCAATTACCAGCATTTTGAATATTTCGAGGCTGAAATAGAAAGCCGTGAAAATGTAAAAGTGAGCTTCACTTAATGAGGTAATCCGCAAATTTGCAAGTAACCTTATTTTCTTTTATTTACTGGACGGTAGGCCGAAGACGAATGACCGAAATGGCCTAAAATGCTAATTGTAGATTATTTTATGATGCTTTTTTCTCTTTTAATTGCGCATAATCAAACTCACATATTTTAGTCTAAAAACAAGAAATTCACATGAGCTTTGCAGGTACAATAGCAGTAGTATGAAAAAATTTACCCTTCTATTTCTCTTACTTTTTGCGCAGCTAGTATCCCATGCACAAGATTTTACGGTCACGAGCTATGTTGTGAATATTACACTTCACAAGGAAGGCTACTTTGACGTCGTCGAGAAGTACGATATTTATTTTGAAGAACCGAAGCATGGAATATTCAGGGATATTTTGCTTTCCTATGATTTTCTAAGCGAAAAAGACAGAGAGGAGAAACGTCAAATCAAACTTAGTAACATCGAAGTACCTAATCACCAATTTGATGCGCCTTCTGCCTTTGGACAGAAATTCTCTAAAAATGCACGAATCAAAATCGGCGATGCGGATGTGACTTTAGAAGGGACGCAGCAATACGAAATCAGGTATAGAGTTGAGAATGCATTCATCCACGATGAAGAAGCCATCCACTTTTATTGGAATATCAAGCCTAGTGATTGGTACGCTCCTTTCAATAAAATCGAATTTCGGGTTCATATGCCTAATGGAGTCACCTTAGCTGAGGGAGACTACTTCATGTATACTGGCGAAATTGGCTCTGACATCCCAGCAACAGACTTTGAAACCTCGTATTCTAATGGAATTTACTCTGGAAAAAGTAAACCTGATGTGGTGTCGTTTGGTGGTGAAGCAGTTACTGTTTTATTGAAATTACCACTGAAATCTATCAAGGAAATAAAACCTGTCTGGCCATTTTGGACTGAATATGGATGGACTTTGATTCTACCCTTGGTCTATTTTAGCTTTTATTTTATTTGGAAAAAGCATGGTAAAGACGACCATGCCACCACCACCACGAGCTATTACCCGCCAAAAGGAATGGATCCTGCAATGGTGGGTTATTTGATAGATGATTCGGGAGATACGGCAGATTTGATTTCACTTATTCCTTATTGGGCTTCTCTAGGCTACCTGACGATTGAGGAGATCGATAAAAAAGGCTGGTTTGCACAGGACGACACCAAACTCATCAAATTGAAAGACATTGAAACAGATGCTCCATTATATCAGACTCAGCTTTTCAATGGTTTATTTGCTGGAAAAACAGAGTTATTGGTCAGTAGCCTTAAGGAAAAATTCTATACTACGATGGCCACTGCACGAGAAGGCTTAAAAGATGCTGCTCAGATATACTATGTCAATAAGTCTCGCCAAATCAAGAATTACACCATCATCGGTTTAATCCTATTGATGTTCATCCTAGTGCCTACATTCCTTTTCTATTGGGGAATATTAGCTGCCATAGCTGTAGGAGGCTCTTTTATTTTCTTAATCATCATAAGTCAATTTATGATTAAGAAGAATATAGAAGGGACCATGATTCTTTCTGAGCTAAAAGGCTTCAAGCAGTTTATCAAAGTAGCTGAAGAGAACAAACTCAAAATGCTACTCAAAGAAGATCCCACTTACTTCGAGACCACGATGAGCTATGCTTTGGCCTTCGGAATGTTTGACAAATGGGCAAAAAAATTCGATGGGCTTAATCTCCAACCTCCTACTTGGTATAATTCCTCCACAGGTAGAATTATGTCAATGAATCATTTTTCCAAGTCATTCACTAACTCCATCAAATCAACCCAATCAACTATGGTAAGTTCTCCTTCAAGTTCTGGAGGATCTGGAGGCGGAGGATCATCTGGAGGTGGATTTGGTGGCGGTGGTGGCGGAAGCTGGTAAAAGCGACTTTAATGTTACGGCTATTAGATATGCTAACTACATATCAAAAGCAGAAATTCAAAAGATGTCAGAAAGACCACAACTCAAATTAAAACTTGGCCCAGCAGATATAATGCTGGAAATGCTCGGCTCATTGGCGATTTTAGCACTTTGGGGATTGGTAATCTCACACTATTCCAGCCTTCCGGATTCTATTCCTGTCCATTTTAATGCAGAGGGTTTGCCAGATAGATTTGGCGGAAAGGCAAACTTATTCCTCGTACCGATCATGTCAACATTTACTTTTTTCGGATTGACCTTCCTGAATAGATTCCCAGAAATCTTTAACTATCCAGTTGAAATTACTGGAGTAAGCGCTCTGGTTCAGTACAGGAATATGACACGAATGATACGATATCTAAAAATGATATTAGTAGTGATTTTTGGATTTATAGTTTTTAAAAACATTCAAGTTGCCTATGGTAATCAAGAAGGATTAGGAGACTGGTTTCTGCCCATTGCTTTAGCATTTCTTTTTCTCCCTTTAATTTACTTTATCTCCAATTCTTTTAGAATCAATAAGAAACTTCAGTCAAAATGAACCGAGAACAACTTCAAAAAGATATTTTTCCGGCAGAACTTATTTTAAAACTCTTTGGGAATGAAACAAAACTTCCAGATAAAATAACCCTTATAAATGACTACATCGAAGGCGTCAAAGGTTCATATGATGCCGAGGTTCTAAAGATTATTCAGAATAATCAAATTGCTCATATTTACTGGGAAGCGGGAAACTATGAACATGCTATTGCCCATTTTGAAATTGTGGTGGAGAATATGGAACCGGAAGACAAGCCTTCACTATATTTTCTTGCGCTGAATCTACTAATACGAAGTAACAGAATGCTTTCCAAAATTGAAAAAGCGCTTACCTGGTCAATTCAAGCGCTGAACAACAGTCATATTGCTACCGAGAATTATAGGCTAATAAATCTGAAAGAATACGCTGAACTCCTCACAGACACCGAAGAGAATTTTGATGATAAGTATTTACCCGTGATAAAATCGATAATTGATTTCTACGGTATTCCTATAGAAGTAAATGATCCGATCGATACGGTCAAACTTATTCATCAAATGCATTCATATTGGGCAAAAAAACTAACTGTTTTAGAAGCAAAAATCAGAAAATCAGATCCGGATATGATGATTAGGGAATATGAAGAATACGCATCTTCCTGCGAAATAGAGTGGTATAGAAACTATGCTGAGAATTCACTTGAAAGACTTAAAAACAAAAAATCACAAGACTAATTACTTGTGATTTTCTGTTCTTTTGAATTTGTAATTCCGAAGGACTATCCGAGGATTTGCCATCCTAAGAGATTTTGAGAGTCTCTGATTTATAAAGTATTAACAAAACGCTGTGCCGGCGCGCCGCCACTAGACATCATTTATCTCAAACTACCTCGCTGTCCATCCCCCATCTACAGTCAGCATCGAGCCCACCATGTACGTTCCTGCAGCTGAAGCCAGGTAAATGGCTGCTCCCTGGATTTCTTCCATTCTCCCCCATCTGCCAAGTGCAGTAGCACCCACAATAAATTTCTTCCCTTCTTCTGTATCAGCAATCGGCAAATTCATTTCCGTCAAAAATGGCCCAGGACAGATCGCATTCACCGTGATATTGAATGGTGCAAACTCCAAACCAAGCGCTCTAGTCATCTGAACTACTGCTCCTTTGCTAGATGCATACGGAGTTCTATTTGATAGTCCAACCAATCCCAAGGTGCTGGCTAAATTGATAATGCTTCCCTTG
The DNA here is from genome assembly GCF_002150505.1 of Algoriphagus ratkowskyi. Taxonomy (GTDB): domain Bacteria; phylum Bacteroidota; class Bacteroidia; order Cytophagales; family Cyclobacteriaceae; genus Algoriphagus; species Algoriphagus ratkowskyi. The sequence goes on along the minus strand of NZ_MSSV01000016.1, from coordinate 69,825 downwards.
CCAGCTTCCTTCATATAGGGGGTGACAGCCTTACAGCAAAGCCAAGTTCCAGTAACATTGATATCCATCACTTTGCTGAATTCTTCCAGTTGCAATTCATCGATCGCACCGCGAATATTGATTCCTGCACTATTGATCAGAATATCTATACTTCCAAAGGCATCAAAAGCCGCTTTTGCCATGGCTTCTGTCTGATCCTTATCCACTACATCCGCTTCAAAAGCTATTGCTTTCACTCCATATAATTCAGAGATTCTCTTAGCTGATTCCTCAGCTTCTTTCAGTGTTCTACTTACTAGCATCACATTCGATCCAGCTGAAGCAAGTCCCTCCGCCATGGCTAAGCCTAGACCTTTCGAGCCACCGGTGATAATAGCTGCTTTTCCGCTTAGGTCAAAAAGTTTGATTCCTGGTAATTTTTCAGACATGATAGTTAAGGGTTAATAGGTTAATGGTTAGATATTAATTATTGATTTATATGTATATCCACTTTTCTGCCAGTATAGCATTAAAGGAAGTGGTTAAAGCTAGGATTGAGGCTACTTCGGTCACCGGTCTTCGGTCTTCGGGCCAGCAAACCAAAGAAAATAAGACTAGTTGCATCATTACTGATAATCACATTGATTTTACACATTTTTTAAAAACCACTTAAACCAATCCTAAGGAATTTCTGCTGTAACTCAAGCATGCTAAAACGTTATGCTCTTCATAAGCCAATTGCTCTTCTTTAGACATTCCTGTTACATGAGGCAATTCACCTTTGAACTCATTTTTATGGATCAAGCGATCTATTCTTGCCACCTCTAAACCAGACAGGTGATCGAAGGTGTTATAATAACTTTCGGTCAAAGTTGGGATTTCTAGTGGATCACGTGTGATCATTTCCAAGCTAAAGTTAATGTCTGGATTATGCTTTTTGCATAATGCAACAGCTGATTTCAGATCAACAACTCCCTCTCCCAAGGGCACCTCAGAAAGCAAAAAACCATCGGCATAGCTTTTCACACCCATATCTTTCACATGCGTGGAAAACGCATAGGGAGCCAAAGTTTCGATAACTTCATTAGGATTCTCCATGAAAGATAGATTATTACCGAAATCCAAGGTCACTCCCACCCATTCACTTCCAAGGTTAACAATAATTGCTTCCAGCTCTTTTGCAGTCCAATCCTTATGATTTTCTACCGCCAATTTGATCTTGTGTTTTCTTACTATAGGCTCGGCCAGTTCTATGGATTGTAACGCGTTTTTTCTAAACTCCTGAAATTCCTCTTTTGTCTTAAAATTCACATATCTACGTCCACTCAAACAGGCAGTTCTAAGTAGGCTTGCACCAGCTTCCTTCGCAGCTAAAACTTCTGATTCAAATTTCGCTAACTCATCTTTTGACTTGGGAAGCGCAATGCTTCCTTCCAGATACAAACCAGTTTTTTCGCGTACATCCCGCACTTGTTTTGCAAAATCGGTAGCCCATCCATTCACCACTGTCTGAACCCCTCCTGCTCCTATAGCCTTGCAATGCTGCATCAAACTGAGTGCATTTTCAAATCCGGGATATTTTGAGCTAGGGGTATCAGAATGCCATCTAGCAGCATAGGAATGCACGACTATTCCCATCGGATCATCCTTTAGAAAATCTGGAATACTAGGCATTGGAAAGCTCATCGCCATTGCTCCCAAGCTTGCGGTCTTGATGAAATTTCTTCTGTTAGAATCAAAACCGGTAAAATTAGCATTCAGGTCTTTCATAGGTCAGGGTTTTGGGGCTTCCTCAGGAGGCAAAGCTTCGATATACTCATTCAACTCAGTTGCTTTCCAAGGATATACTCTCCCTTGAGTGGTGAGGCGAGTTTTGCTGACTGTACGACCTGATATTGGTGGAGCTTGATTGCCCCACTCATTTCTAATATAAGTCAAAATTGCTGCTATACTTCCATCATCCATGGTAGAATGAGCTGGCATAACAGGTAGAATATCAGGCGCATCGTAGGTTTTTCCAGCCACATCAATTGGACCTTCCAAACCATGCAGTAAAATCATCGCAAGTCTTCGCTCATCTCCCAATACCCACTCAGAATTCGTCAAAGGTGGCCCCATTCTCGGAGCTCCTCCTCCATCAGACCCATGGCATCCTGCACAGGTTATGAGGAATTTCTGCCGGCCTTGTGCAAATTGCTGCATTCCCTTTTCATCCAACTGGCTTTCAGCCACAGCTACCTGAGAAGGTTCAAAGCCAGGCCAAGAAAATATTCTCATTAACATATCCAGACGATTTCCATCGATCGGGAGGTCAGTTCGCTTGAAAAGCGAAGGTTCAAATTTTAGCGCTATTGGTTCCTTGTCCTTTAAATTGGCAGCCTGAATAGACATTCCGGAAATCAATATATTCTCTTTCCAACCTAGCTTTTTAGCATCAGCCATGCTCAAAAGGCAATTAACTTCAGAAGCATTTCCATTTTTCAATACTGAAGTAGCAAGTGTTTCAAGCAAAATCTCTTTGATCTGATCCTGCTTCTCCCAATCTGCAGACACCCAGAGCTTTTTCAAGAAACCATATTCTCTCCCAGCCAAACTGCTCATCATTGCATCCCGAATAAGGGCATCTTCTCCATATAACTTAAAAATTGCAGTTAGCATTTTTCCAGCTTCATCTGCAGAAAGCACATAACTACTCAAGGCAAGTTGAAGAGCTTCTTCATGTGTTGCTTCTGCAGCTGCATCCTGCATAGCTATAGCTAGTTTTGATCCTATTGCAGAAGATGCTTGCGCAAATGGCTCTAACAGTCTAAGCGCAGTACTTTGTATCAAGCCAGAAGATTGCTCGAAAACTGAAATAAGAAAATTTTCGGAAAGTACGCCCAGCCCTTCCAAAGTCCACAGTGCATGGAATCGGCCCATCTCGCTAGAATTTGAATCAGAAATGACTTTCATCAATTCTTCCTTCACACTTTTATCATTTCTCTCCACCAACAGTCGCTGAGCCATATCTCTGTACCAGCCGTCTTTGTCAGAAAGAAATGCGATTAACTCTTCATTAGTCGCTTGAGAAAGTTTTGGCATTGCTCGTTTGCTTTTTCCTTCAGGAACAATCCTCCAAATTCTACCCAAATGAATAGGCATCAGCAAACCTCTATCCGCTGTTTGCTGAGCCAAATATGGCGTGAGATATTCTCCATGCTGGATCAAACCGCGATACATATCGGCAACGTATAGCGCGCCATCAGGTCCAGTTGCAAAATCGGAAGGACGAAAACGCTCATCAGTTGAAGCCAAGAACTCCTTCCCAGGATTTGGATCAATTCCAGTGATAGTATTCCCATTCTCTGCCAAGACATTCCTCTTCACAAGATTACCTGCTGGCTCAGCCACAAATGCATTTCCATAATATTCCTCCGGAAAAAGTGTGCTTCTGAAAACCAAAGGAGAACAGGCAGCTGTGAATTCCATGAGCCTTTGATTTTCATCCAAAACTCCCGGTATATAACCCCTATTTACTGCAGGAGTGGCCCGAATAGGATAAACTCTACGATCCTGCGCCACTCCATGATCGATCCCAGTGGATGGACTATGGTTGGGGTTTCGAGAAAGATAATTGGGAGGAACTAAGTCTGCATGAAGTTGCGACCAATTGTAATTGTAAAACAGTCTTCCCTGATCATCTTGGCTAATTCCCCACTGCCCACGGAATTCGGTCAATTCTCTGATCCATTCCCCACTCTGATATTTATATCTGATTTTTGACTTTGCATTGTAATACCAGTTATCAACGTTTCGAAGCAAGCCATTGTCTGAATGCTCCGGATTTCCTGATGAAGCATATGTTGAATCCAACAAAATCTTGGTATCAGCTTTCATATCTCCATCCAAGTCCTGTGTCACCCAAAGCGCACTATTTTCCGCTACCAAAACTCCATCCGCAAAAAAACCAAGGGCACGAGGCATAATCAAACTATCCATGTAAATGGTCCTTTTGTCCATCACCCCATCCCCATCTTTATCTTCCAAAATGGAGATTCTCCCTATGGGTTTATCCTCTTCAGACCCCAATGTATCGGTCATAAATCCGCGCATCTCTATTACCCATAGTCTTGCATCTTCATCAAAAGTGATAAAAACAGGTTCCTCCACCATAGGTTCGGCCGCTACTAACTGAATAGCAAATCCAGATTCTAATTGAAAAGTCGCTAATTCTTCCTCAGCAGTTCTTGCAGGAGAAGGGTTTGAGGGATCATCACTGGTATTTTTGGCACAAGAGGCCAAAATCATTACTGCAAAAAAGTAAGATATACTTCGGGTAATCGACATACTACAACTACTGGATTTTGGGTTTGATCTAGGCAACCTAATTCAAGCTTGTCTATATAAATATGGAAAGCATAAAAAAGGGTCTGTACAATTTGACACATATTCGGCTGATACACAAACAGGAATTACAATAACGGTAGATAGAAAACTGATGATTTCATACAAACTTAGGTTTATTCCTTTTCTACCACGCTTTAATACATTTTCTTTACTTTAGACAGTCTGCTTTTATGAAAAAAAGTAAAATCCAATCCCGCTATGAAGCACGCTAAGTTCTAATGTCGCGAATCACCTTTACACTTATAGATACTATTGGGAAAATACATGAAATAGTAACCCAGCAGAAGTCCTACCCATCTTTGATGGAGCTGATCGTCAATGAGCTTCTGGAAGATATTGGTGATTGTAAAGGGAGAATTTGGTGCGGCACCTGCATAGTCAAGCAAGTAAAAGGCAGTGCAACTGGACCAATTGATACAGAGGAAGCAAATCTCTTGTCCGAGTATCCCAATGAAGATTATGCTTCGATTAGACTTTCCTGTCAATTGGAAATCACCTCAGAATTAGAAGGCACAAGCTGGCTAGTCGTAGATAGCAGATTAGATATTTAACTAATGAATTGATTTTTCGATAATCAAACTTCCTAACAACTCGGCTCTAATTTCTATCACTTAACTTTGCGCAAAATACAAACTCATGAACTTTTCAGATTTAGGACTTTCCAAGCAAATACTTGACGCTATCAAAAAGGCTAATTATGATAGCCCTTATCCTATACAGATAGAAGCTATCCCCGCTATTTTGCAGAAGAAAGATGTGCTTGGTATCGCGCCTACTGGTTCTGGAAAGACTGCTTCATACATCCTCCCTATTCTTCAGAGACTTCAGGAAAAAGAGCCAAATAAAGGTAGAATGATTCCTATTCTTGTGCTTGTTCCTACTCGGGAACTGGCTAGCCAAGTTGCTGAAGTCACGGAGAACTTTGCGCGTTTTTTGACTAGACCAGTAAAAGCTTTGGCTGTTTTCGGAGGAGTTTCAATCAACCCGCAGATGATGAAGATCTACGGAACGGATATTTTGGTAGCCACACCGGGTCGATTATTGGATCTACTTTCAAAGAACTCGCTTAATCTTAATCAAGTGGAAGTTCTAGTTTTGGATGAAGCAGATAAGGTTTTGAATATGGGCTTCAAAGAAGAAGTGGATCAAATTCTAGAAAGACTTCCTAAAAAACGTCAAAACATACTTTTCTCGGCGACAAGTGAAGAATCTGTAGAAGATTTGATCAACGAGATGCTCCATGAGCCTGTTAGAATCTCTGCCGAACCAGACACTGTTTCTCCTGATCTTATCGAACAGTATGCGTACCGTGTTCCTATGGAGTCAAAAGGGCCTTTTCTTCGTTATTTGATAAACTCAGGCGACTGGTCACAGATTTTGGTTTTTGCATCTTCTATCCGTGCAGCGGACAACATCGTTACCAAACTCAACAAAAACGGGATTGAAGCATTGGCTTTTCATGGGGACAAAAGCCAAGGTGCTAGAACCGAAGCATTGCATACATTCAAATCTGGGAAAACAAGAATTCTTGTAGCCACTGATTTGGCAGCAAGAGGAATTGACATCAAGTTTTTACCATTGGTGATCAATTACGAATTGCCTCGCTCACCAAAAGACTATGTGCATAGAATCGGTAGAACTGGGCGTGCAGGAGCAACTGGAGAGGCTATTTCTTTGGTATCAGAGGAAGAATTGCATCACTTCAAAATCATCCAAAAGAAGATGAAAAAGCATGTTCAGCTGAGAAGTATAGATGAGATTGAGTTTTAAATCAGCTTACAATACCTGTATTCCTAGAATAAATTATTGATGGTGCAATTTGGCAATTTCCCTTTTTTTTTAAACGGGATCAGGGGGATTTATCCTTGCCAAAAAACTTCTAATTCTGATAGGTAGGTCATAAAATTACTGATCTTTATGACCGCCCAAATTCATAACAGGATAGCATTTCTCCCAAAAGAATATATTTTTAGACTATTGTTACCACCTAATTTTAGTCTAATGCACATTCATCGTTCCCTTTTTACCTTAGTTTTTTTCATCTCCTTCAGTTTTAGCTTTGCGCAGCAAAAAACTAAATCTCCCAATGTAATCCTCATCATCACCGATGATCAAGGCTACGGTGACTTGGGAACAAATGGCAATCCTCATATCAATACGCCAACGATAGATGCATTTGCAGCGGAGAGTGTCCGATTCACCAATTTCTATGTATCTCCAGTTTGTGCTCCTACACGAGCTAGCCTGATGACAGGAAGATATTCTCTGAGAACTGGAGTTCGTGACACCTACAATGGCGGCGCGATGATGGCAGAGTCCGAAGTCACGATTGCCGAACTTTTAAAATCTAAAAATTACGTAACTGGAATTTTCGGAAAATGGCATTTGGGAGACAATTACCCTATGCGTCCGAGCGATCAGGGGTTTGATGAGTCAGTCATTCACCTTTCTGGCGGAATGGGCCAAGTGGGTGATTTCACTACCTATTATCAAGGAGATCGAAGCTATTTTGACCCGGTTCTTTGGCATAACAATGAGCAAGAAAGCTATGAGGGATACTGCTCCGATATTTTCGCAACTGAGGCGATCAACTTCATAGAGAAGAATAAAGACAAACCATTTTTCACCTATTTATCCTTCAATGCGCCCCATACGCCACTTCAAGTTCCAGATGAGTATTATCAAAAATATAAGGACATAGATCCGTCAGCCGGTTTTGGCGAAGATGGGAAGCCATTCTATCCTATGTCAGAAGGGGATAAAGAGGCCGCGAGAAAAGTCTATGCGATGGTGGAAAACATCGATGATAATCTGAAAAAGCTTTTCCTAAAACTCGAAGAGCTAGGAATAGAAGAAAATACCATAGTTATCTTCATGACTGACAATGGTCCCCAGCAACAGCGCTTTGTAGCAGGATTAAAAGGACGTAAAGGCAGTGCTTATCAAGGCGGAATAAGAGCGCCTTTTTTCATTCGTTACCCAGACGGTTTCAAAGGCAATAAGGAAGTCAACACACTATCTGCGCACTTGGATGTGATGCCTACGCTGGCAGAGCTCGTTGGATTTGAGGTGCCAACTGATCGGAAAATTGATGGTCATAGCATGCTTCCTTTGATTAAGGGAGAAAAAAGCAGCACACCAGATCGAAGCTATTTTGCCTACTGGACGCGTAAGTACCCTGAGCTTTATGAGAACATTTCCATTCAGAAAGAAGGTTGGAAATTGGTTGGGAATACGGATTACAATTCCAGTATAGAAAGCTTTGACCTCTTTGATCTGAGCAAAGATCCTTATGAGCAGCAAAATCTATCAGCAAGCAACTCCGCGAAAGCTCTTGAGTTGAAGTCAGAAATGGATGGGATCTATAGAGAATTGATAAACGAGGAAAATCTAGTAAATCCGCCAGTAATTCAAATCGGGAATAAAGCCGAAAACCCAGTATTTCTCAATCGAAACGATGCCGCAGGTGAGCGAGGGATCTGGGATCAGGAGGATATTTTTGGCTATTGGAAAGTGGCTATAGAGCCAGGAGTCTATGACATCAAATTCAAATTTGTGAAACCGGTGCCTCCAAAAGGAAAAATGACTTTGGAAACAGGGAATTATGCAAGCATTGAGGTTGATCAGTCATCTGCCCCTATTGATATTTTGGAAATGAAAAATGTGAAACTCGAACAGACTGTCGGTGATTTACTCCCTTTTTATACAGTAGCAGGCAAGCGATATTTCCCATTTTGGGTGGAGCTTGAGAAAAAATAGACCGTTATAAAATTGATTCAATATGAACAAAAACAGGCTAGAAGCTTTCAGCGATGGTGTTTTAGCGATCGTCATTACAATCATGGTGCTTGAGATTAAGGTGCCGCACGGAGACAAATGGTCAGATTTGCAGATCTTGACACCCGTGTTTTTAAGTTATGTCTTGAGTTTTATTTACATAGGAATCTATTGGAACAACCATCATCATATGATGCACACCGCAACTAAAATAAGTGGAAAGGTTCTATGGGCTAATCTTCATCTCTTATTTTGGCTATCAATGATACCATTTTCTACAGGATGGATGGGAGAGAATAACTTTGGTGCGGCTCCCATGGCGCTTTATGGAGTTGTGCTTTTTATGTCGGCAGTTGCATATAAAATCTTACAAACCACCTTATTACGTTGTCAAGGACAAAATTCTATTTTAGCAAAAGCAGTTGGAAATGATAAAAAGGGTTTAATCTCGCCACTACTTTATTTGATGGCAATAGCATCAACTTGGGTACATCCTATGATTGCAGGAGTCATTTACGTATTAGTTGCTCTAATGTGGCTAATACCAGACTTACGGATAGAAAAAATAATAGAAGCAGATAAAACTGCTTAATCATAAAATGATTCTTTTGTTCTGTTCAAAATTTCAGAAGCTTTCTATAAATGAGAACTATCTGATTGCCAGATAACTTTAGCTTTTATTGATTTCTCAACATATTCTAATTTCACTTAACTATTCTACAAAAAAATAAAGCTAAAATTTACGAACTCATAAACGCCCTAGCCTGTTTATCCCAAATAGTTAATTAGTTAATGATTCGAGTCAATTTATTTTTAGAGTGGAAAAGAAATACAGTAAAAAGGAATACTTCAAAATTATCCTAGTATTAGGGGCTTTATGTACAATTAGCCCTTTTTCTATTGACATGTACCTTCCGGGTTTTCCGGAGATGGCAGTGGCACTCAATACTCCAATTTCTAATATTCAGCTTTCGCTAACTGCCTATCTCGTTGGTATTGCAATCGGTCAACTATTTTACGGGCCGCTTTTAGATAAATATGGCCGTAAAAAGCCTTTATATGTAGGACTTGCAATTTATATCTTAGCATCAATAGGCTGTGCTATGTCGCAGTCAGTAGAGAATTTGATTTTTATGCGTTTCCTACAGGCAGTCGGTGGCTGTGCAGGGATGGTTTCAGCTCAAGCAATTGTTAGGGATATTTTCCCTGTAAAGAAAATTGCGCAAGCCATGTCATTGCTAGTTTTGGTGATCGCAGTTTCCCCGATGATTGCTCCAACTTTGGGTGGATTTGTGACTTCAGCCTATGATTGGCACTGGGTGTTTATCATTTTAGCAGCTCTGACTGCCCTGATTTGGATTGCAGCAGTGGTGGTACTTCCATCAGGAGCAGTTCCTGATGGAGAAGTTTCTTTAAAACCCAAGCAGGTCTGGAAAGGCTACCTCAAGGTTTTAGAGAATCGTCAATTCCTGGTTTATATGCTTGTGGGAGGGATAGCAGGTTCTGCACCCTTTGTTTACATCGCGAGTTCAGCAGATGTATTCATGAATTTGTATGGATTTACAGAACATCAGTTTGGCTGGCTTTTCGCAATTTTAGCTTTTGCCATGATCGGCTCGACTCAGCTCAACCATATTTTGTTGAAGAAATATAGTTCTCACCAAATCATCTATTTTTCTCTGCACTATCAAAGTTTTACTGGTTTGCTCTTAGTCATAGGCATATTTTTCAATTTGCTGAATGTCACCGGTCTGATTGGGTTGATGTTTGTGTTCCTGACCGCTCATGGATTGAACAGTCCAAATACAACAGCACTTGCGATGACGCCATTTTCTAAGAATGCAGGTTCTGCTTCAGCTATGCTCGGAAGTATGCGTATGGCATTCGGTGGTATCGTTACGGCTATCGTAAGTTTGCTCCATGCTTCCTCTGCATTTCCTATGGTGATGGGTATGGCAATCTGCGCGCTTGGAGGTTTTGTAGTGTTGAAAATGGATCAATATATCCCGGGAACGATCAGTAGAAAACAAAACAGCAAATCCTTCGCATCCTAATCTCTATTTATAAGGCAAGAAATTGTTTTTACCACTTAGCATAGCTAATCTTTTCAGTTAACAATTTTCCCTACTTTTGAATGCCCGCCTTCAGTACAACCCATGAGTAGATCCAATCTTGCAATAAGAACAGTCATTTTCAGCATGCTGGGGAATATTGCACTGGCGATAATCAAATTTCTTGCGGGTATTTTTGGAAATTCCTATGCCCTAATCGCTGATGGAATTGAGTCAGTAGTGGACGTTTTTGCTTCTTTGCTTGTTCTCTTTGGGTTGAAATACTCTGCAAGACCAGCCGATGAAAATCATCCTTACGGCCACGGGAAAGCTGAGCCTTTAGTGACATTCTTGGTGGTAGTTTTTCTGATTATTTCTGCTGGTACTATAGCGTGGCAGGCATATCAGCACATCATCATACCACATGAATTACCCAAGCCGTTCACCTTAATCGTATTGGCCGGAATTATTATTTGGAAAGAACTCTCCTTTCACATAGTAATGCAACGAAGCAAAAAGCTTAACAGCACTGCGCTGAGAGCAGAAGCTTGGCATCACCGTAGCGACGCTATTACTTCAGTAGCTGCCTTTATAGGGATTACCATTGCGATTTTTGGCGGAAAAGGATTTGAAGTAGCTGATGACTACGCAGCTTTATTTGCAGTAATTTTTATCTTATATAATTGCTATAAAATCTTTCGCCCAGCACTAAGTGAGGTGATGGACGAAAATAATTATGAGGAACTCACCTTGCAGATAAGACAAGTATCATTAACCGTAACGGGCGTGAAAGGAACCGAAAAATGCTACATCCGCAAAGCTGGAATGGAATATCATGTTGACCTGCATGCGTTAGTATCAGGTGAACTGACTGTCACCGAAGGACATAATATCTCTCATAGGCTGAAGGACAAACTTTGTGAAGTCATCCCTGAACTCGGTAATGTATTGATTCATATTGAGCCGTTCGAAGGGAGTTTGGAGTAAAGATCTTTACTTATTCATTCGGTATAAAGGGCCTCAGGTTTAATCCTAAGACTCCTCAAATCTCACTTAAGCGCTTATAGTTGTAAAATCGGACTAGTCTTGGTTACTTCGCTTTTTGGAAATTTGTCTTAAACTCACAAACTCTAGTCAGCAATTGAAATTAAGGAAAAGAAGAAAACTGGTTAAAGCACTTGATATACTTGATCAGCCCATCCGATTCAATCCCTTTTTGTTTAGCCGCAGCTTTTTATTGTGGGCTTTACTTGGATTGATCGGTGGTGCCATCGCTGGAGTTTATTGGATTGTACTGGAATTTCTCACACACAAAATATCAATTTTTCAAGGCTGGGAAGTGATTCCAGTCATGGCAATTTGCGGCTTATTAGCTGGCTTAGTAATTCACTTTATCGGTGATCCTGGAGAAATCCATCTGATTGTCAACAATATTCGCTTCAATAAAGGAAAGCTCGATCCAAAGAACAATCCTTCTATGATCATTTCCTCACTTCTATGCGTGGCATCAGGAGGCAGCCTTGGCCCGGAGGCACCACTTGTCCAAGTGACTGGTTCCACAGGAACTTGGTTGGGAAAAGTATTTCGATTAAAAGGTGAAGATTTGAGATCTATGAGTATTGCAGGAATGGCTTCAGGATTCACGGCTCTGTTTGGAGCACCACTTGGAGGAAGCCTCTTTTCGCTGGAAATATTGCATCACAAGCATGCTGTAGAGTATTACAAAGCCATCATTCCAGCATTAGTTGCCAGTTGCTTCAGTTACCTAGTTTTTGCGATTATCATTCAACTTGGTTTAGGAGCCACGTGGAATGTCGCTGCCTACGAATACGCTGGTGTATTTGACTTTGGTTATGCTGTTTTATTTGCCATGGCAGCCACCGCAATTGGTTGGGGCTTTATTCTCTGCACTAAAATCCTCAAAAATCTCTTTAACAAAAGATCACTTCCGATCTACATAAAAACGCTAATCGGTGGCGTAATTCTAGGAGTTATCTCCTATTATTTTCCGATCACACGGTATTTTGGCCATGAAGAGATCAACGAATTATTGGCAGAGGATTTCGCTTTAAAAGCGTTGATCGCAATACTGATTTTTAAAGTTTTGGCAATTTCAATTACCGTCACTTCTGGCTGGAGAGGCGGATTTATTATCCCTCTGTTTTTTGTAGGAGCTACGCTTGGCTTAATTATCCATCAGATTTTTCCTGAGACCAATCTCACCCTAACTATCGTTAGCTGCATGGCCGGCATCAATGCATGCGTTACGAGAACGCCGATGAGCACCACCATTCTGCTGGCTTCGCTTACTGGATTCACCTACTTTATTCCGATTCTTTTTGCAAGTTTGACAGGGTATTTTCTGGCTCCGAAAATCCCATTTATAGGATCACAAATTGAAAAGGAGACAGATTAAATTACAGGATTTCAGGTTTGTACTGACTTTTGATTACCCTGAAAATATATTCTTTTCATCCAAAAATCCTAAGACCTTTTTATCCAGCGTCCATACTTTCAAATTATATCGAATCGCAGTGAAAATAATTAAGGCATCTATCAATCCAATCCCACGATCCAACAGTTTCTGTTCTCTAGAAAAAATTCCAGCATGGTATATCAAACCTGGCGCATCAAGAATTTTCATCTGTGCAAAGAAACTATTGATCATATCAAATTCTCTTTTCCCTTTAGCTCCTTGCTGCAGTTCTGCAAAAATCAACTCTACCGAGTAAATATCTGCGTTATCAATTAACTCCAGACACCTATCAAAATAGGGCTGATTAGCTTTGAAGAATTCTATCCAGACAGAAGTGTCAATTATGACTCGATTCATTTCTGGTTTAAATCACGAAGCTGCTTTGCTCCATAAGTAAATTGCAGAGGCTCAGCTACTATGCTATTGGAATAGTTACGCATCAACTTCCTGGACCGATAATCATTCAAGGCTATTTTTAAGGCCTCAGTGATATTCTTCGCACCTGAGAGATCTATGACTTCTTGGATCAATTCATCTTCAATTAATGCTGTGACTTTCATAGTTTTATAATTTAAATAAAAATACGATATGATATCGTATAGATTTCCCATTAAAGTGATTAATTAACCACTAAGTTTACTTTTCTCACAAAAGACTCTCCTTTATGTTGCAACTCTTGACAGTGGTTTGTGCCCTCAAAGACCACAACACAAATCAAGAAATTGAGAGCAATAATTATTAAATTTATTAGCCCTGAAAGGGCAAAATATCAGAGCAACGGTCGCTAGGCCGTTGTCAAGAAAAGTAATGATAATTTTTAAAGCCCTGAGATGACTACACGCTTAGGTGAGGGCGCTTTGACAGTGGTTTGTGCCCTCACAGACCACAACACAAATCAAGAATTTGAGATCACTAATTATTACATTTATTAGCCCTGAAAGGGCAAAATAACTGAGCAACGGTTGCTAGGCCGTTGTCAAAAAAAGTAATGATCATTTTTAAAGCCCTGAGATGATCACACGCTTAGGTGATGGCGCTTTGACAGCGGTTTTTACCCTCACAGACCACAACACAAATCAAGAATTTGAGAGCAATAATTATTACATTTATTAGCCCTGAAAGGGCATAATAACAAAGCAAGGTTCGCTAGGCCGTTGTAAGGGAATAGGTAGATTTCATTTTTAAAGCAATGAGATGACCACACGCTTAGGTGAGGGCACTTTGACAGTGGTTTGTACCCTCACAGACTACATCACAAATCAAGAAATTGAGAGCAATAATTATTACATTTATTAGCCCTGAAAGGGCAAAATAACAGAGCAACGGTCGCTAGGCCGTTGTCAAAAAAAGTAATGATAATTTTTAAAGCCCTGAAAGGGCGCAATAGATAATGGGACAATCACTCGTAAAAAATTATGTGCATATTATTTTTAGCACCAAAAACAGACAGCCATACATCATTCAGGAATATGAGGACGAACTCTTCAAGTACCTCGGTGGTGTTTGCAAAGCACATGAATGTGCTCCAATTCAGATTGGAGGTCATCTGGATCATGTGAATATCCTATGCCTGCTATCTAAAAGAATGACTATTGCAGATCTATTGGAAGAGGTAAAAACAGATTCTTCCAAATGGATGAAAAAGCGAGCAGATGAACTGAGAAATTTCTATTGGCAGGATGGATATGGTGCATTTTCAGTTAATCCAAGTCAGGTTTATACTGTGACTGACTATATTAAAAACCAGCGAGAACATCATAAGCGCAAATCGTTCCAAAATGAGTACAGAGCTTTTTTGAAAAAATATAACGTGGATTATGACGAGCGATATGTTTGGGGATGAAACTGTTTTTGATGGCGCCCTTTCAGGGCTAGCCACTAAATGATGATAATATCAATATCGATGGTCTACTCCCGTCTAAGGTATCGAGCCCTTTTAGTGAACAAGGATGAAAGTATGAAATCCCTACGCATAATGGTCTTGTCTTCAATAATCTTAAACACATGGCAGATCTGAAGATATAATATTTATTAGCCCTGAAAGGGCATAATAACAAAGCAAGGTTCGCTAGGCCGTTGTAAGGGAATGAGTAGATTTCATTTTTAAAGCCCTGAGATGACCACACATTTAGGTGAGGGCGCTTTGACAGTGGTTTGTGCCCTCACAGACCACAACACAAATCAAGAATTTGAGATCACTAATTATTACATTTATTAGCCCTGAAAGGGCAAAATAACAGAGCAACGGTCGCAAGGCCGTTGTAAGGGAATGAGTAGATTTCATTTTTAAAGCCCTGAGATGACCACACGCTTAGGTGAGGGCGCTTTGACAGTGGTTTGTGCCCTCACAGACCACAACACAAATCAAGAAATTGAGAGCAATAATTATTAAATTTATTAGCCCTGAAAGGGCAAAATAAAAGAGCAACGGTCGCAAGGCCGTTGTCAAGAAAAGTAATGATCATTTTTAAAGCCCTGAAAGGGCGCAATAGATAATGGGACAATCACTCGTAAAAAATTATGTGCATATTATTTTTAGCACCAGAAATAGACAGCCATACATCATTCAGGAATATGAGGACGAACTCTTCAAGTACCTCGGTGGTGTTTGCAAAGCTCATGAATGTACTCCAATTCAAGTTGGAGGTCATCTGGATCATGTGCATATCCTATGCCTGTTATCTAAAAGAATGACTATTGCAGATCTACTGGAAGAAGTAAAAACAGATTCTTCCAAATGGATGAAAAAGCGAGCAAACGAACTGAGAGATTTCTATTGGCAGGATGGATATGGTGCATTTTCAGTTAATCCGAGTCAGGTTGATACTGTGACTGACTATATTAAAAACCAGCGAGAACATCATCAACGCAAATCGTTCCAAGATGAGTACAGAGCTTTTTTGAAAAAATATAAGGTGGATTATGACGAGCGATATGTTTGGGGATGAAACTGTTTTTGATGGCGCCCTTTCAGGGCTAGCCACTATATCAATATCGATGGGCTTCGCCCATCGCTGCGCTATTTAGCCCTTTCAGGGCTTAACAATTAGAATAAATAAAGCTAATCAGTGAGATCTTAGCTATAAAATCATTCATTATCTCAACTCCATCACCTTCCCCACCGCATCAGGCACATCGGCTGCATAGTGACTGACATAGACCAAGGTCATGGTGCTTCGTTCGCAGATTTGCTGTATGGTGTCTTTAAAAAGGCGTCTTTGAAACTCATCCATTCCCTGTGAAGCCTCATCTAATATCAGCAACTCTGGTTTTTTGATCAAGGCTCGGGCTAGTAGTGTCCAGCGCTGATTTTCGAGAGAAAGTCTCGAAATTGGAAGATTAGCCAGAGATTCTAGGTTGAACAATTTCATCCATCGTAAACCCAAAGCTTCCTGTTCTTTACTTGCTTTTTTGAACAAACCCATCGTGTCAAAAAAACCAGAAAGAATGACTTTCCGGCACGTTTGATTGGTTGGGAAATAGCGACTGAGTTCGGGTGCTACAAAACCTGTCGGTCTCTTAATATCCCAGATGCTTTCGCCTGTTCCTCTCTTTCTATCAAATAACCAGAAATCCTGTGAATAGGCTTGTGGGTTTTCTCCGATCAGCAAACTCAGTAAGGTGGATTTCCCCGAGCCATTTGGGCCTTTGAGCAACCAGCGCTCTCCAGGTTTAACTTCCCAATTTAGCTGATTGAGAATGGTCTTTTCTCCGTACTTGATGGTTACATTTTCCAGTTTGATGATGGATTCTCGCTGAGGAAAAGACGTTGGAAGCAAAGTTCCTAATTCCTGCCAACCCCATGAAGCAGTACTTTTAAGCTGAACTCCTAACCCATGATATTCCGATTTGGTCCACGTTTCTAGAATTCCTGATTTATCAATTTTGGCTATATGCGTGATTCCTTCGGGGATTTCATCTGCCGAAGTACTGATCAGTACATGAACCCCGGCGGCGATTATTTCCTTTAAGACCTCACCAAATTCTTCTCTGCTTTTCACATCCAAACCAGTCATCGGCTGATCCATCAGATAGATTTTTGGCTGGCGCAAAAGACCTAGTGCTAAGGCAAGTCTTCGAGTTTCACCATTGGAAAGTTTGATGATCCCCTTATCTAACAAGTGCTCCAAACGAAGTAATTTGGATACAGATTCCAACGTCCAAAGCCCAGCTATTTTGGCATCAACTTCTTTCAAATATTCGAGTACAGTGGCCGCTTCTTCAGATTCGGTGGAATTGAAGCGCTGCTGGAAGTAGAAGTTTTGCTGATGGGATTTGTTGTGGAATTCGTATTTCTGCGAGACATATGCGATCAAATCGCGAAAGCTGTGAATTTCCTTGGATTGACTTTTCTCAGTAGAATAGGCTACCGCAAAGGGTCTAGAGATTTCTCCGCTAGATACAACCGAATTTCCTCGGATGGATTCAATAAAAGCAGTTAGCTCCCAACCTGAAATCCCAATGATAGCCCAGTGCTGAGCTTCTTGCCATTTGAATTCTAAATTCTGAAATGCCTGCTGGGCTTTAAATTGGATGTTTGCGGAATTGATTTGTAAAAGAGATTGCAAAATGGAAATGATTCGAAGATTGGAAAATTTTAAAATTGAAAAATTCAAAGTTAACAACTGACTACCATCTGATATCGAAATATCTTCTTTAATCCTTAGCAAAAAAGACTAGGAGGAATTTTTCCCAGTGACAAAACCTATTTATCTACCCAAGTCCAAATAATTAGCTGTTCTCAAACTATCCTTCGCATCGTAGAGGTAATTGTATTGAGTCATGTAATCATCCGCAGGGAGAAAGTCATCATTTGTCGCTTTCAATTTTTCCATCAAAATAGCTTCCAGCTCATCTTGTAAGTCTTTTACCTCTGGATTATCTGCCAAATTGTTTTCCTGATACGGATCTTTTTCATTGTCATAAAACAACCAAGGCCCTTTAAGATCTTTCACATAAGTGTATCTTTTGGTGCGAATACCACGGAATTCTCTACCTCCGTTTGAAAACTTCCACTCGTGAAAAGGAACAGGTAGCATGATCAATGCAGCTTCATTTCCCAGATCCTTACCAGCAAGTAATTCACGAGAAAAGTCTTTTCCCTCAACGCTTTTAGGCGAAGAAATATCACTTAATCCCAAGAGTGTCGGCAGTAAATCCGGCGTACCTATCGGGTCTATCACGTGCCGACTTTTTGTACCTAACTTCGCCGGATACCTTACTAACATGGGCACTTTGATCGCTTCGTCATAAGGTCGCTGCTTTTTCAATACACCTTTAGACATCAGCATATCACCATGCTCCGAGGTAAATACAAGGATGGTATTATCTGCCACTCCTGCTTTATCCAAGGCATCTAGCAAATTCCCGATCGCAAAATCAATCGCCGTAGCATGCGCATAATATCCAGCCAGAACTTTGCGAGCAGAGTCCTGATAAGCAATTGGCACATTCGGGCGAACTTCCAGCGTATTCACGTCATACATATCCTGATATTCTTGGGGAGCAGAAAAGTAGGGATCGTGAGGAGGACCATACGAAAGCATCAGCACAAAAGGATGCTCCTTATTCTTTTGGATATAGCTGATCGCGCTGTCCGTCTGAGGAAAAACGTCATAACCCTCCCAGGTCTGCTTCACGTCATTTTCATCAAAATAAAAGCTGTTGTTATAATTGTGTGTGACCTCTCTGACTTTCCAGTAATCAAACCCCTGTCTTCTATCTTTCGGAACTGGCAAATCCCTTGCAGACTCCTCCCCTCTAGCATGCCCATTCAGATGCCATTTGCCAATATACCCAGTTACATAACCTTGCTCTTTGTAGATTTCCGCCATCGTCAGTGCTTCATTTGGAAGTGGCTTGTCATTGTAGAAAACCCCATTGGTGAGCGGATATTGACCTGTCAAAAAACTCGCTCTCCACGGAGCACATACAGCCATGGTCGTAACAGCATTATCGAAAATCAAACTTTGCGCAGCGAGCTTATCCAAGTTTGGTGTCTTTATTTGGGTATTCCCCATGTACCCAACTTCCTGAGCTCTCCATTGATCCGCTAGGATAATGATCACGTTGGGCTTTACCTCTGCCTCTTGAGTCTCTTTTTGGCTGGAACCACAGGAGGTAAAAAAGAATAGAATAAATAGAAATGCTGTAAAAAGTAGTAAGGCTGAAGTAGCTTTCATGAGAAGTGAATTTTGGATGACTATGCCCAAAATGAAAAAATCACGCTTCCCTTCTATCCTGTTCTCTCCTGACAATCGCTCAAATTCAAATTCATAAAGCGAGTAAAAGAAGAAGAAGAGTTAAGATATCTGTGCAAATCAACATTTTCAAAACTAGAAGGTTACGACTTCAACTCTCTTGCTTCCTACTTAATTTCCGTTAAATCCTATTCTTGCTATCTATTAAAATCGTCACTGGCCCATCGTTCACCAATGCAACTTTCATATCTGCACCGAATTCACCCGTGCCGATTTGCTTGCCAAGATCTTTCTCCAAAACCTGAATCATTTGGTTATAAAGTGGAATAGCGATGTCGGGTTTAGCCGCTTTAATGTAGGAAGGCCGATTGCCTTTTTTAGTACTGGCTTGAAGTGTAAACTGAGAAATCAGTAAAATTTCTCCGTCCACATCAATCAAACTTTTATTCATCACTCCATTTTCGTCAGGGAAAATTCGGAGGTTTAAAATTTTATTAGCAAGCCAAATTATATCCTCTTCTCCATCTGCCTCCTCGATTCCTATTAGAATCATCAAACCAATTCCGATTTCTGCTTTGAATTCACCATCGATTTTCACCGATGCTTCTGATACTCGCTGGAGTACTACTATCATTCGCTTAAATCTTGCATCTCTCCAGAACTGATGATTTCAGAAGAAGTTGATTGTTTTGCCAATGCAGTTCTAACCAAAGCTTTGGCTACTTGATAATCATAGATCGGGCGCACGTTTTTGAAAAGCTTTAACCAGATTAAAGGCTTCATTAGAATTTGTGCAGCGCTTTCTCCAAGTCGGAATTCACTTCTATTTCCCATCAACAAGGAAGGTCTGAAAATGGCGACGTAATCAAACCCTATGATCTTCAGATCCCGCTCCACTTCGCCTTTCACCTTACTATAATAAATCGAAGAGTTCATGTCTGCTCCTGAAGAAGAAACATAGAGAAATTTGCTTGCACCAAGCTTTTTGGCCCAGTTTGCAAAGCCTATAACCAGCTCATGATCTACCGCATAAAACTTCTCTTTGGAGCCGGCCTGCTTGATCGTCGTGCCTAGTGAGGAAAAAGCATGAATCTCAGCTTTTCCCTCATTCAAGCTCTCAACAAGAGCGTTATACGCTCCGCCCAAACTCTGTGATGTGATCTTATCCTCCCACTTCCAACTCCCTAACTTTGTCATATCACCTTCAATCTGGACGAGCTTCTGCTGCTTAATCGCAAGTTTTCTCCTACCAATACTAAGCACATAATCATAGGCTGAGTTTTTGAAAAGTTGGTGGAGAACTTCCTTGCCAACAAGGCCTGAAGCCCCAGAAATCAATGCGATTTTCATAAATTATATAGTTGCGGCAATGAGTGGAGTCAATTCCTCAGCCAATGCTTTATTTTTGTCTCTTGCGTACCAAAGATGTGTACCGTCAGAAAATTCTTGGGAAGTAATATTTTGTGGATCGAGCTTGTAGGCTTTCATGCGTGTTTTAAGAAATTCAGGCTTTGGTCCCCACACAAATAACTCCTGGCTCAAATCTCCGCTCAAGGCAATTAATACAGGTATTGACCTAGCTCCTTCTGACAAATAAGCATCCATCAGTTCTGGATTCTCATCTCTGAGCACCAGTTTCAAATCTATCAATGAATTCAATTCCGCAAGTTTCGCCATAAAGGGAATAGTTTGCGCTGCATCACCACACCAAGCTTCAGTAATTACTAGCCATACTTGGGGAGCAGAAATCGAAGAAACGATCTTTTCCAGTTCAGGCGAAATCTTAGCCGTTTTGTCCCAGCGACTCATACGCTGTACATTCATTTTGGTATAGGCTAAATAGCTCTCAGAATGATCGCTTCCGGTGGTTTTATTTTCTACCAGAAGTGAGTCAATCATTGCGCGGTAGTCAGAATAATTCTGTGCAGAAGCAATTAATTCAGGATTGATTAAGTGTGTTTCTTGATCTTGCATAAATAGGTGATTTGGGGAGTAACAGCCGTACTTAAACTTGAGTTCTCTCCCAATCGAGAAACTGACTTATCTCATCTTTAATCTTCGCATAAACTGCCAAAATCACGCTCAAATCATCAGCAAAACCTAGGAAACCTAAAAAATCCGGGATGATATCTATAGGCGACACAAAGTATACTAAGGCTAGTAAAATCAACCCCAGAGTACTATTTGTAAGCTTATGCGAGCCATTAAAATGAGCTTTAAGCATCCGAACAAATACTGAAACAGGCTCAATCAATTTTTTTACTCGTGAATCATCTCCAAATCTCAAAATTTTATTTCCTACCCCAGCAATCAGTTCTGTGACTTTCTCTTTTTGCTTCCCAAGAGCCTCCACTTTTTTTCCAAAAAGGGCTTTGGCATCTTCTATGGTTGCGGAGGTTTTTGATCTAATGGATGTCATTTCTAGAAATAAATTTGAATTTCAGATTTCACTTGTTTCAACGCATATCCAACGGGATCGTTTTTTCTCTCCAGTGATTGTCCAAAAATTGCCTTAGCCATATCTAGGCCAGTAGACTCCTCATGAAGGAGTTGACGGCTTTGGTTGATGATCGTCGTCACTTCTTCCACTGCACGCTTTACTGCCTCCCATGTTTCCTCCGAGAAATATACTTGCTGGGAAAAATTATGATTGAACTCCTCTCGAACTTCTGCAAGCAAAAGTGAATGCAATTCACCAGATGTTAGTCCTCCAGGATTAGATCTACGTACCAAATTATTCGGAGTAATGCGTTCCAGAAAAAGGCACATTCTCTCAGCAGCCTGCAATCGAATTGGAAGTATTGTCTGAGAATTTTGCGTTTTCAACTCCACTAGCATCTTTTCTCTTTCTTTCGAAAGGAAAGATACGACCACGAGATACATGCCATATAGGACGATGCCGGCTGGCAAAAGAATTTTCAATAAATCGACTGTATATTCCATTTTTGGGGATTAAGCTCGAATTTGCACAAATTATCCCCGTTAGAAAACTTCGAGGATGGTAAATTTAATTTTACACGAACCAATTTCCTGCCAAAATCATTTGAATCCCATGATAGCGCCAATTACAATTACCGAAAAAGCCATAGCAGAAATCAAAAACATCATGGAAAATAAAAATATTCCAACTGACTATTTTTTGCGGATAGGAACCAAAGGCGGTGGATGTGGTGGAATGTCTTACGCGCTCGGCTTTGATAAAGCGAAGGACGATGATCAAAAATTTACAATTTCAGACATCCCTGTGCTTATTGAAAAGAGGCACTACATGTTTTTGATGGGGATGCAAATAGATTTTTTTGAAGGAGATGAAGCACGAGGTTTTACTTTCATCAATCCTGAGATTCCAGTGCGACATGATGTGTAAGTACAATATACTCTCCTAAAAAATCTCTCGCTGCAGCGCAACGGCGCAACGTATTAACATGTAGGAATACAGAGTTCTACCAATATTTATTAAGGACGTCGGGATACAGAGAGAGCACTGTTTTATAATTACATATTTATTTATTATGATTATCCGCAATGATGCCAGTCACCTTAGATTCTTTGCTTATCAGGTTGGAAGACCGATGACCGAAGACCGAAGTGGCCTCAATTCTTAAGTTTAACATATCTTACATTGCTTTTGACGTCTTACTGGTAGAAAAGCGGATATACATATTATTTATAATCCCTCAAAAATAAATCCGAAGGATTGAAACTATTTACATCTGTCCGCTGTGGCAGAACCCTCGACAAAGCCGGGAGCGATATAACTAGTTGTAGAATAGGAGCCCCGAAAAGGGTAAAACTTCAAATTTTTCAAATCATAGTCTTTTCATGGCTCTAGATCAGGCGCTTATCATTTTTTATTCACTCCCATTCAAAACCCTGAATGGTTAGGAGTCATTGGTGCTACGCCACATTACCGTGTCTTTCTGACTATTTACACTCAATAGTTTATCTAACTTCAGCTAGTATTAAATCCCTCTCTCCAAAGAAAAATCCCCTTCTTACCTCCCTTCTATTTCTCATCAGATTCATCGCCTTTTCCCAAGTGGAACAACTCGAAAAAGACCAAGATCCGGGGAAAGGCCAGGTTTCTGATTTATCATAGCTAGAGGGTTTCTGGACCGGAACCGGGTTTGGGGG
The DNA here is from genome assembly GCF_002150505.1 of Algoriphagus ratkowskyi. Lineage (GTDB taxonomy): Bacteria > Bacteroidota > Bacteroidia > Cytophagales > Cyclobacteriaceae > Algoriphagus > Algoriphagus ratkowskyi. Next base: position 46,822 of record NZ_MSSV01000016.1, on the reverse strand, counting down.
AGATTATGAGGAAGTGTGGATGCCTGCAGTAGATGGAAATATGATTGGTAATTTTCGCTATTGGAGTGAAAGGAAACTCATTTTTTCAGAGTATATGAATATCGTCCAAGAAGGAAAAAACTTTTCCCTTAAAATTAAGCACTTCAATGCTGACCTTTCTCCCTGGAAAAAAAAAAAGAAGAGTGGACGACCTTTCGGTTGGTAGAAATAGCAGAAAATACTATTTATTTTCATGGCTTGACTATGAATCGAGAAGGTGACAAACTCAAACTCTGGCTAGCACTTACAGAAAATGGAGTAAGGACAAAGGAAGAGTTGAACTATGTGAAGAAGAAGTTTTAGTAGCACGCAGATAATTAAAATTCATGACTGTTGATGATGCTGAATCAATGAGCAGGTTTGTGTCTATTAAATCTTCCTGATGAAATTTACCCTTCATTCTGACCTTTTGAGCCCCAATTCAGGATTGTTTTTTTACCTTCGAGGATAAACTATTTGTGTAACGCAATAGTTTTTGATTTAATAAACCCAAATATTACAAATGACACCAACTACCAATAATTCAAACTCAGTAATGGAGGGATTACTCCAGTCTTTGCAGGCAAAATATGAGCAAGTAAAGCTAGGCGGAGGAACCAAAAGAATAGAAAAAGAACATGCAAAAGGCAAACTTACCGCTCGAGAGCGAATAGACTATTTACGTGATCAGAATACGGAATTTTTAGAAGTTGGAGCATTTGTCGCTGATGGAATGTATGCCGAAGAGGGCGGTTGTCCATCAGGTGGAGTAGTGACAGGTATTGGTTATGTGAGTGGCAGAATGTGCATGATTGTAGCCAATGATGCCACTGTGAAAGCGGGAGCTTGGTTTCCTATGACAGCCAAGAAAAACCTTCGTGCTCAGGAGATCGCCATGGAGAACAAAATTCCTGTGATCTATTTAGTCGATAGCGCTGGAGTTTTTCTCCCTATGCAAAATGAAATTTTCCCTGACAAGGAGCACTTTGGCCGTCAATTCAGAAATAATGCAAAAATGTCTGCCATGGGAATTGTACAAGTTGCCGCAATTATGGGCAGCTGTGTAGCTGGAGGAGCATATTTACCTATCATGTCTGACGAAGCGATGATAGTGGATAAGACGGGCTCTATTTTCCTTGCTGGTTCTTATTTAGTGAAATCAGCAATCGGAGAAACGATTGATAATGAAACACTAGGTGGAGCGACTACGCACTGCGAAATCTCTGGAGTCACAGACAATAAATATGATACAGATCAGGATTGCTTAGATGCGATCCGAAAGATTTTTGATAAAATAGGGCATAATCCTACAGCTGGTTTTGACCGTGCAGAATCTCAGGCACCTGGTTTCAGCGGAGAAGAATTAATTGCAAATTTCCCAACCGAGCGTGTCAAACCTTATGATATGCTTTTGATAGTTAAAGGGTTGGTAGACGGAGGCGACTTTGATGAGTACAAAGAGGATTATGGAAAGACTCTAATTTGTGGAACTGCAAGAGTAGATGGCTGGGCTGTGGGAATCGTAGCGAATCAGCGTAAAATTGTCAAAACCGCCAAAGGCGAAATGCAGATGGGCGGTGTGATTTACTCTGACTCAGCAGACAAAGCAGCGCGTTTTATAATGAATTGTAATCAGCGCAAAATCCCGTTGATTTTCTTACAAGATGTCAGTGGATTTATGGTGGGAAGCAAAGCTGAGCATGGAGGCATCATCAAAGACGGAGCGAAAATGGTGAATGCTATGGCAAATTCTGTGGTTCCCAAATTCACCTTTCTGTTAGGAAATAGCTACGGCGCAGGTAACTATGCTATGTGTGGCAAAGCGTACGATCCTCGATTAATTTATTCCTGGCCCACAGCGCAAATGGCAGTAATGTCTGGTGCAGCTGCTGCAAATACACTTTTGCAAATCAAAGTAGCAGGACTGAAAAAGAAAGGTCTTGAGATATCCCCCGAAGATGAAAAGGAATTACTAGATGAAATCACCTCAAAATATAACGAGGAATTGAGCCCATATTATGCTGCATCCAGACTTTGGGTAGACGGGGTGATCGATCCTCGGGAAACTAGAAAAGTAATCAGTATGGGAATAGAAGCGGCGAATCATTCACCGATTACGGAAAGATTTAATGTTGGTGTAATTCAAACCTAGGCCTTTAAAGGTTTGGCTCACATTTGAACCAATTAAAATGATACATCTTATAGTTGGAAATACTGGTTCTGGAAAAACGACTTATGCACACCAATTAAAGAGCAAATTAGCAGGTGTTATTTTCTCAATAGATCAATGGAATAACACTCTTTTCCTTATCGATAAAAAGCCAAGCGATGGACTGGAATGTTCCCTCAAGAGACTTGATCGAGCAGAAAAATTAATGATGACATTGTTTGTACAGCTTGAGGATTCAGGAACAGATTCAATCTAAGACCTAGGGCTTTCCAAATATGACCACCGATAGAAATTCAGAGAATTTGCTCATAAAAATGGGTTTGAGCTGAAGCTTCATTATTTGGATATTTCAAAAGAAACCAGGCTCAGGCGTGTGGTCAAGAGAAATAATGAAAAAGGTGAAACATTTGTGTTTAAAGTGAGTCTAGAAGACTTTGATTTTATGGAAGGATGGTTTGAGAAGCCTGCGGAAAACGAACGTGTTGATGCATTAATCGTCAAATAATATAGCTTACATGTGGTCCTTTATTAATCGAAATAACAGCACAAACTGTATAGTTCTCATTTTAATTTCTTACTTTATTTATCAACCTAACCACATAACCCCTGGTAATCTAATATCCTTTTATTTCCGTAGCCTATAGATATGAACGAATTGACTCCCGGAGAATTAAATGCTTTAGTTTCCTTATTGGATGATTCAGATCAAGAAGTGAGAATGCATGTTCGGGATCGAATCCTTTCAATTGGGAATGATATTATCCCTTTTTTGGAAAATAAGTGGGAGAATAGCTTTAACCCGGATATTCAGAAGGAAATAGAGGAATTGGTACACGATCTTCAATTTTCGCTTTTAAAAGCCAGACTCACCGATTGGAGAGATACTGATGATCGTGATTTGCTTACGGGCCTTTGGATTATCAATACCTATCAGTACCCAGATCTTGAGTATTCCAAGTTGAATGCTGAAATGCATCAGATTTATTTTGAAGTTTGGACTGCTTTCAAGAATGATCTAAACCCTTATGAGCAGGTTCGTTCTATCAATGATGTGTTGTATAATAGGCTTCGCTTCTCTGCCAACACTAAAAACTTCCACTCCCCTGCCAATAGCATGCTTTCCTCTGTCTTGGATTCCAAGCGTGGCAACCCACTTACTTTATGCTCTATCTATTTGCTTGTTGCAAAGAAGCTGGGCCTGCCTATTTACGGCGTGAATCTCCCAAATCTATTTGTGCTTACCTATAAATCAGCAGACATCACTTTTTACATTAATGCTTTCAATAAGGGCTTAATTTTCAGCAGAAAGGATATTATCAATTACTTAGAGCAATTAAAAATAGATGTGAAGGAAGATTACTTTGAGCCTTGTGCACATTTACAAATGATGCTGCGGATGTTTCGAAACCTAGAGAATTCCTTCGAGAAACTCGGAGAAACTGACAAAGTTCTAGAGATCAAGGAACTTATTAACCTGCTGAATTCTTAAAACGTCCGCACATTACAACCTACTGCTCTGACCTGACTGGGAAGTGGTGATTCACGCTTGAGAATAGAATCCATTGCTCGATCCAGGTATTTTTCTGACACCGCACTCTCTGCCTGAGGATTATTGTCCAAGGCTCCTCTATAGCTAATTATTGTCCCTTCTGACCCTGGAGTAATGAGAATTACTTCTGGGATTTTAGTGATTTTGAAATGCTTGGATAATACCTGATTTTCGTCTATCAAGTAGGGCATTTTCATACCAGAATCATCTATATAACTTCTTAATACAGTTTTATCAGCATCATTTCCACTGACTTCTGGATTCACCAGAATAAAGGTAAAGCCTTGATTTTGGTATTTGCTGCGCAAAGCTATCATTCGCGCCTCGTACATTTTAGCAAAAGGACAGGCCACACTGTGAAAAACTAATACCAATCCGTTCCCTTTTACCTGTGATTGGATGTTGATAACTTTACCTGTCACCGCATCTGTCAGATTTATTTCTTGCAGTGTTTGTGCAAAAAGAGAGAGTGATGTGAAAAGAATTAGGAGAAGTGCTAAGCTTATTTTTTTCATCTGTATCTAATTTGATTTTCAAAGGTCAGCCCGGCAGGTAGGCTCAAATACATTTACCAGATGGTGTAAGTGAGTACAACGTCAGAGAGCACCCTAACTTGTACTGTATAATGATGATCGGTAAAATCCGTTCCTCGGATCTTGCCTTTGATGATTCCAGTCTTAGAATCAAAGGGTTCCAATAATATGTTTTCTCGAAAGGAAACACCACGTTTTCCCTGACACTTAAAGATAGACTCTTTAGCCGACCAAGCCATTGTATAATGTAATGGATCATTTTCCAGAAAGTCCAATTCCGAATGATCTAAGAAACGACGCCCAATTCTAAGTATTTTCTCCCGAACATAATCCATATCTATTCCCACTGGATTGTCACGATGATAGATTGCTCCTGCATAGCCTATCGTGTGGGTAAGCGAAATAAATCCGTAACCATTCATCGCCTGAGATTTGCCATGTTCATCTTTGAAAAAACCAGGGTATGGGACATGCAATACCTTCAAGGCATCCCGGATCGCCATACGAGCAGTGGCCCATTCACGTTTTTTTTCATGATGCGAAATATTTGCATAGGCAAGTTTTTCACGAAAGCTGAGGAAATCAAGATCATTTTCATCCTGAGCCTCGATAATCTTGATGGCTAAAGCCGAGGACGAATCTATTTTTTCTATTTTTGTCTGCATAGGCTAGAAGGGCACCGAAAGGCTCCGTCCAATATATGTCAAAAATAGAAGTTAATAAATTACAAACACTAACCGGGCACAATGACTGCATCTACGCGCTGGTAGAAGGCTGTGATCCCAGATATTTTTATACTGGGGCCGGAGATGGAATGGTAGTAGCGTGGGATTTGGACCATCCTAAAAATGGAAAGTTGATCGCAAGATTACCACACTCCGTTTATGCACTTGCAACTGACCCACTTAGAAATTTACTTTTCATAGGTCATAATTTCGAGGGAATCAATGTCATAGACTTAAATGAAAGCAAGGAAATCTGGTCACTGAAATTAACTGATAAAGCAATTTTTGACATTAAAGTCTTTGGAGATGAAGCCTATATCGGAACTGGAGATGGAGTTCTAATTGTAGTTAATATCAACACAAAAACCGTCAAAAAGCATATCAAACTGAGTTTAAAAAGTATTCGTGTGATGTCTGTTGCAAAAGAGAAAAGACAGCTTGCAATTGGTTTGAGCGATCATACGGTTAAGATTCTGGATCTATCAAACGATTTTCATCCCATTGCTAATATGGCGGAACACACCAATTCTGTATTTGCACTTTCTTTCTCTCCAGATGAGTCTATGTTAGTCAGTGCAGGACGGGACGCACGATTGAAATTTTGGGATACAACCGACTATTCATTACAAGAAACCATCGTGGCACATATGTATGCCATTAATTATTTATATTTCCGGGAGGACGGAAATCTCCTAGTCACTTGTTCCATGGACAAATCGATTAAGATTTGGGATGCTGGTGAGAAAAAACTCCTTAAAGTCATCGACAAAGCGCGGAATGCTGGTCATGGCACTTCAATAAATAAAGTAATTTGGAGTAGCTATCATGGCCATGTCATATCCGTATCTGATGACCGTACTATTTCTATTTGGCAAATTGAAGAAAATTAATCTATGAAGATCACACCAGCAGCCATTCGGCAGAGAAACTTTGAAGTTGGATTCAGAGGATATGAGAAAAAAGAAGTCACGCTTTTTTTGGATGAAATAAGTGAAGTGGTCGATGGACTACACAAAGAGAATATGGAGCTCAAAACGAAGCTTCAGAATACGGAAACGGAGGCTAAGCGCCTGAAAGACGTAGAGGAATCACTATTCCGCACCTTAAAAACTGCCGAAGATACAGGCGCAGCCATAATTGTGGAGGCAAACGAAGCAGCAGATTTGATCATCGCGGACGCAAACGAGATAGCTGATAATGCTACTAAACATATAGATCAGCTAGTTGCAGACACCAGAAGACAGGCGGAAGAACAAGCAGCGGCTATCATAGGCGCAGCAGAAATAAAAGCTAAAGAAACCATCGTAGAGCTAAGAGAAAGCATGCAAGGTTTGGTGAGATCGTATGAAGGTCTTGCAGAGCAAAGAGAATCTATGGTGAAGAGTCTGAGAAGAATTGCACAGGATACTGCAAACCAGATTGATTTGTCTGAAGCACATTTCTCCAGAATCGATGCCAAAGCACATGCACGAGCGATAGATGAATTGAGTAGATCACAGACCTATACTTTTGCAAACTTGGAAAAACTCGGATACGAAGAGGAAGTTGTTGAGCAGGAAATTGAGGAAAATCAACTTGTGGAAGTGGAAGTCATCGAAGAACAATTAGAATTGGAGGAAGAGGAAACAAATCCTGATTGGGAAATGGAAGCTGAAAAAGCTGAAGATGAGCTAGAAATTGAGGATACAAGGATGGAATTGGAAGATGAAGCACTCGAAGAGGATATAGATGACCTAGACGAAGCCAAAGACAAAAGTCCATTCGAAGAACCAGTCAAACCTCAAGCCACTCAACCAAAATACAATGATGAACCGAAGAACCAATCGGGATCATTTTTTGACCAGTTCAACTAATGGGAAAAGTAAGTTTAGAGGGTATTGAGTTTCATGCCTATCACGGTGCTTATCCAGAAGAATCTATTCTCGGTAATCGCTTCACATTAGATCTGGAATTAGAAACTGATTTCCGTCAAGCTATGCTACATGATGATCTCAGTGCCACGGTGGATTATTCCAAATTGTATAAATTGATAAAATCCAGAATGGACGTGAAGGTGAAGCTGCTGGAGCATCTCGGCCATATGATCGTCACAGATATCCTGGAGACTTACCCGGACACCAAGCAAATCAGACTTACCCTCAAGAAACACCACCCAGCGCTCGGCGGATTAGTGAGTTTTTCGTCAGTTCAAATACAATATCCAGAAGATTATGCGTAACCATTTCTTAGCCTTACTTTTTGTGTTTGTATCTATTGGAACTGTAAAAGCACAAGGTGAAGCCTATCAGTTTTTCACCAAAAAAGGCAAAAAAGTCGTTCTAAAGCAAGTACTCAAAGAGGCAAAAAGTGCGGATGTTGTATTTTTCGGTGAGCTTCACAATAATAGTTTGGGGCATTGGTTACAGCTGCAGGTTTTGAAAGGCTTACAAGCTGAAAACCCAGAGTTGGTCGTGGGCTCAGAGATTTTCGAGCGTGAAGATCAGTTAAATCTCGACGAGTGGTTTTCGGATCAAATAACCGAAAGTAGTTTCGAAGGTGAAGCCAAACTTTGGAAAAATTACAGCACGGATTACCGTCCTGTTCTACGCTTTGCGAAAGAGAAAAATTTAAGATTTATTGCGACAAATGTGCCTCGGAAATATGCATCATTGGTAAGTAAAGCAGGTTTATCTGGTTTGGATTCACTTTCTCGAGAGGCGAAAAATTACTTTGCAAAGCTTCCAATGGCAATAGATATGAGCTTGCCAGGATATGTTGCGATGAAAGATATGATGCATGGAGCCCCGGGAAACTCAGATTACATGATTCAGGCACAGGCATTGAAAGATGCAACAATGGCAGAATCACTCTTCGAGCCGCTGTATGCAGGCAAAAAAATTTACCACATTAATGGATCCTATCATTCCAAAGATGGAGAAGGGATACTTTGGTATCTGAAAAGAGAATTTCCAACTTTGAAAGCCTTGAATATCCATATGGTGACGCAGGATCAATTGGAAAAGCTGGATGATGAAAATACCAAATCGGGGGAAATCATCCTTGTCCTACCAAGCGACAGCCACACGACTTATTAATCTTGTACAATAAAGCTGAAACATCGAGAATCCGTTCGGAGTTTTGGATTGCTTTTGGGCAATACATGAAGCCAATTCCGAATTCGGAAGGAAGACGTATCAATTGGCCGAATTACAAAACTGGTGTTCGACATATCTACTTCCGCATGAAAGCAGAGAACGATTTTGCGTCAATAGGCATAGAATTAGGCCATGCCGACGAAGAATTGCAGGAACTGTACTTTGACCAGTTTGCACAGTTTAGAGGAATGTTGGAGTCAATCGTCGGTGAGAAATGGGACTGGAATCTGCTAGTTCAAAATGAATTTGGACAACCCGTTTCAAGAATCGAGAAAATTCTTCCAAATGTTAATGTGATGAATACAGACGATTGGCCAGCCATAATCTCTTTTCTCAAACCTCGAATTATCGCTTTGGACGAATTTTGGGAGAATGTGAAGCCCGGCTTTGAGAGTTGATCCGAGATAAAAAACAGGACGATTATCCGCCATCTTGCCTGTATTATTGTTTCCTTTGATTAACAGGCTGGAAGACCGAAGACGGGTGACCGAAGTAGTCTCAATTCAACACTGTCTAATTGAGCATCATTATAGCTTTTAATGTTGCAAATGCGGATTTACATAAAACACATTAAACCGAAAAGCCCTTCTTCTTACGAAAAAGGGCTTTTTTTACTATGAAATGAGATAATCAATTTTTCTCAATTGCTTCTTTATAATCTCGAATAGATCTGTAAATCGCTGATGCCATATACTCCTTACCTTCCTGACTCATTAAGAATCTTTCTTCTTCAGAATTAGAAAGAAATCCTAATTCAACCAAAACAGATGGCATAGACGGAGTCCACAATACATAGAAAGGACCTTGCTTAACTCCTCGGCTTTTACGGCCTACTCTATCTCTAAATTGTGTCTCTACATGGTCTGCAAGTACCACTGAATTCTCAAAGTGTACTTTTGACATCAAGTTGAACATCATGTAGGACTCTGGAGATGAGGGATCAAAACCTTCATAATTTTCCTTATAATTGTCCTCCAGCAGTATCACCGAATTTTCTCGCTTTACAATATCAAAGTTGGCGTCAAAGTGCTTGGTTCCCATCACAAATGTTTCAGTACCGAAAGCTGATTTGTTAGGTGCAGAATTTGAATGAATGGACACGAATAAATCCGCTTTATTATTATTTGCGATCGTTGGTCGTTCTTTTAACGTAGGAAAGCTATCATCATCACGAGTGTAGATAACTTGAACGTCAGGCATGTTTTCCTTAATATATTTTCCAACCAAGAGTGTGACTGCTAAATTAATGTCTTTCTCCCGAGCTTTAGAACCCACATTACCAGGGTCTTTGCCGCCGTGACCGGCATCCAAAACGATTTTTTTCATCCGGAAATACGGCATCATTGAATCGTTTGTAATGAATCCCCCAAATACAAAGGGGATACATAATATTAGACTAAGAAGAATTTTTTTGTTTTTCGACCGTTCCATGAGGGCAATAAAATTAACTTTACACGAAAATTCACTCAAATTTAAATAAAGCGTAAGCAACAGTGCAGGAATTCAGGCTCTTTTTATTTTGCTTTTTTGGGCTATTGATTGTTCCGCTGATAGCGACTGCTCAAAAACCTGTTGGCAAACTTGAAGAAAAGCCACTTGTACTTCCCGATTCTTTGATGCCGCCTTCGCGAGATCTCATTGCTTTAGACACCTTGCCCACTACTTCCGATACCCTCGCACTTTCTGATTCGACAAAAATGATGCCCGGGAGTTTTATCGCTACAGATATTACTTATTACGGTGAAGATAGTATCGTTTCTGATTTTATTGAAAACAAAATTTACCTACATAAGCAAGCTTGGTTTGAGTATGGGACAATGAGGCTAGAAGCTGATTTGATCGTGATCGATTGGCAAAACTCTGAACTCTACGCCTCAGGAGTCACTGATAGCTTAGGAAATATCTCTGGTAGCCCCTTCTTCAAAGATGGCAATGCCTCCTATGAGATCCGAAAGGAAATGCGGTATAATTTTAAAACTCAGAAAGCAATTATCAAAGATGTAGTCACTGAGCAACAAGACGGAATTCTTCGTGGGGAGACAATTAAAAAGACGGCAGATGGAAGTATATATTTGGCGAATGGATATTATACCACGTGTAAACTCACTACGCCTCACTACCATGTGGCAGCCAATAAAATCAAATCTATAGAAGGCGGGCAGGTTGTGGCTGGCCCATTTAATCTTTATTTCAATGGCATCCCTACTCCACTCGGCTTACCTTTTGGTATCATCCCAAACACTCCAGAGGAAAAAGCTTCAGGTCTGATCTTCCCTTCCTATGGGCAAGAGCAAAAAAGAGGGCTTTATCTACGTGACCTGGGATACTATTTTGCCTTTAATGACTTCATACATGCTCGAATCACAGGAGACATCTATTCCAATGGAGGCTGGGGTTTAAAGTCTCAAGCTGCTTATAAAAAACGCTATAGATTCGGTGGTTCATTCAATATTGACTTTCAGAAATTCAAGTCTCCAGAAACTGAGCTGAATCCTGTTGACTATAACACGTTCCGGATTCAATGGTCTCATAACCCCGTTTCTCGAGGAAATAGCAGTTTTTCTGCTTCTGTAAATGCCGGATCGACGAGTTACTTCAATAATATCGTCAACCCAAATAATTTCTATAACAACGTGACTTCGGATTTGTCTTCTTCCGTCAACTACACCAAAACTTTTACAGGGACGCCGTTCTCGTTTGGCGCAAGTATGAGGCATTCTCAGAGTGTGCAAACGGGAGAAGTGCAACTCAGCTTACCTACGATGAACCTGAGTATGAACAGGCAAAGCCCTTTCAAAAACTCTAAATTTGAGCCTTTAAAAACCTTCAATATTGGCTACAGTTTTGATTTGCAGAACTCTATAACAAATAAAGTCACTCAGGATTTTGGCGTGGATCCAGATTTAGTGGACAGTGACGGGACGCCAGACTTGGTGCCTTTTACGCCAGCGAACTTCGGGTATTTGTTAGAAAATGCAAACAATGGCGCTAGAACCAGAATTCCGGTAAGTTCAAATTTTAGACTCCTCAAATATTTCACTGGTACTGCATCGGCTAGTTTAACTGAGATTTGGTATCTGAAACGTATCAATTACTTCTATAACCCAGCAGAGGAGCGTGTGGATAAAATTCTGGAGGACGGATTTAATCGGGTGACTTATTACAATACCTCGTTCAGCATGAATACGAATATTTATGGTTTTTTCAATTTCAATAAAGGAAACATCCGAACAATTCGTCAGCTGATCCAGCCTGCTATTAGTTTCAACTTCACTCCGGATTTCTCAGACCCATCCTACGGCTATTTTCAGGACGTGAGAGTCAATGATGAAGGTGATATACGTAGATATTCTCGCCAAGATGGATTTGCGTACAGTGGTGCTCCACAAGGTGAAAGTAGAGCAATGAGTTTCAGCCTTAGAAGTGTACTGGAAGCTAAAATTCTTGACAAAGCTGATTCTACCGGAGAAGGAAAAACGAAGAAAATCCCCTTATTAGAAAATCTTGATCTAGGAACCAGCTATAACTTTGCCGCTGATTCTTTTCAGCTTGCTCCTATTCGAATCAGCGCCAGAACAAGCTTTTTCAACAGAAAACTTTCTGTAAATATGAGTTCAACACTTGATCCCTATGCGAGCCAAGCATATGTCACCACGGGTGGTGTAGATTCGTACAGATCTATCAATGAATTTGCCTGGAAAAACGGTGGTGGGATCGGTACTATTCGTAGTGCCTCACTGAATATGAACGCCTCAATAAATCCTAACAGTGCTCAAAATCAGGGAGAAGTCAGAGATGAAATGACAAGTGATTTTCTCCAGCAAGGGGGAGTGATGAATGATTTTGTGGAAAGTGAAATCAATAGAATAGCAACCGACCCTAGTCTTTATATCGATTGGGACATTCCGTGGAACGTCTCCTTTGGCTATGTGCTTTCATACAGTAAACAAGTATCCGGAAGTCAAAACATCACGCAGACGATCAGCATGAATGGCGATTTTTCCCTATCTGAAAAGTGGAAAATCAACTTCAATACAGGCTTTGACGCGCAAACAAAAAAGCTGACTCAAACCATGATCGGTATTGCCAGAGACCTGCATTGCTGGCAAATGAATGTCAACTGGGTGCCTTTTGGTGCATTCACTTCCTACAATATTGACATCCGCGTGAAATCAACTATCCTGCAGGATTTGAAAGTCTCTAGAAGAAGATCCTTCTTTGATAACTAAGAGTAGGGAGAATTTCTAAGTCCTTATTTTTGAACTTTACATCTCAATTAATAAAGTTTTGCTTGGAACTAGATTCCATTGAATCAGCCTGTTGACACCTATCAGTTCAGCTTGATCTGGCTTTTAGTAGTTGAGTAAAGTCCATTTTGATAATCTCCATCACAGGCTTCTAATAGACTCTTTTTTAAGGATTCTAATTTAGCTGGATGAAGTACAGATAAATCATGCTGTTCCTTTAAATCCTCTGGTAAATAAAATAATTCGAATATATCTTTTGCTAAAATTGTCCTCAATTTCCAACCATCCTGTGTAATTAAGGTCGGGCCAGTAAAAGAAGAGTAAACAAGGAATTCATGCTGTGGGTCTTTACTCCCAACGCTCATTAGCTCGTTCAAAAAAGAAAGCCCATCTGTTTCGAAATCTTCTGAATAACCAGTCAGCTCAGCAATCGTGGCTAGTAAATCATAATTGGCAGTCAGGCGTTGGCTCACCCTTCCTTTTTCAATTTTATCAGGCCATTTGATAATCAATGGCACTCTGATGCCACCTTCCAGATTACTCCGCTTCATCCCAGCCTGCCCGCCATTGCCATCAAAAACATCCCCTGCTAGCTCACTGTAATATTTATTGGTATGGTCGTCAAATCGTTCTCCTGTTTGGATATTGGTGTAAGGCTTCTCTATCCTTCCTTCTTTACTATAGTAAATCTCATGTCCATTGTCAGAAGTGAAAATCACAATCGTATTTTCATCCAAGTTTAACTCCTTAAGTTTTCGCACGATCTGCCCCACATTGTCATCAAGCATCTTGACCATGGAGGCATATTCTTTTTCAATAGAAGTCAATTGATCATTAGCAACAAAATCGGCATGTATTTCAGGAATGGAAACTGGACCATGAGGCAACTGAGTAGGGAAATAGATGAAAAATGGATTGTCTCTATTTGAATTAATAAAGTCAAGTATCCCTTCCATAAAAATATCCTGAGAATATGTTTCTTTTCCAGTTCTATCCCAGCGTTCTTGATAACTTTCCTCCGTCTCTGGCTCTATAGATTTCCCTGCGTTGACAAGAGTATTACCTTCATATCGTAGTATTTTACCATTTTCAAATAAAAATGGCGGATAAAATCCATGTGCACGAACGTGATCCAAATACCCCAGATAATAATCCCATCCATGCCGCTTCATTTGCTCGTCAGTGGTAGAAAAACCCCATTCCAATTTACCAAACTGAGCGGTTTTATACCCCATCCCTTGAGCTACCTGACCCAAGAAAACCTGATCAGCAGAAACTGCTGGCAACTTTTCATTGATTGATTTTTCAATCATTGCCAAGGTGGATTCCTCCGCTCGCATATATGCCGCTCCATTGGAAATAGGAAACGGAACTGAATGCGCATCGTGTAGTCCTGTAATCAGGGAAGCTCTAGCTGGAGCGCAAAGCATATTAGCGTAAGCTCTTTGGAACCTAATCCCATCCATCGCTAATTGATCAATGTGAGGCGTACTAATTATTTTTTGACCTTCATGACTTAGCAATCCTATTCCCAAATCATCTGCATAAATTAAAATAATATTGGGCCTATCAGTCTGAGCTTTGACTAAGGGACATCCTAGTAAAGCAATTAAAATTAGGAGAAATGATAGTTTAAAGCCTTTGATTGCTGATTCCTCTGTCATCTTATCCGCAGACAAATTTGTTATTCTCCTCCTAGTAGTCATGTTTTTTCTATTTATCATAGTACTTAGTAATCCTAGAAAGGTTAAGAAGATAAAGCTCTTTTGCACTCATATTTTTCTCAAATTAAACTTGCAGCTCCTTTATGAAACCAATTATTTATCTTAAAATAAAATCTACCAACAAATAATCCTGATACGTAAACATGCCTATAAATTCATTGGAATGAAATAAGTTTTCTAATAATGCGCTTGGCATAATGTGGGTTTATGATGAAGTGATTTTTACCCACATTCAATTTATTGAATCGACTAAGCTCCTTAATTTTCTATAAAATGCAATCTCGGGTATCATTGTTGAAAGGATGTTAGAATCACCTAAGCAAATCACTATGAAATCAGAAAATACTACTTTCAAAAAAATCTCAATTACGTTTACGCTAGTCACCGCAATGTTTCTTTCAAGTTGCGATACGCTAAGTCAGCTAAGCAAGGCCTTGGACCTCGGAACACCAACCGATTCGGAAATAAACTCAGGTTTAAAGCAAGCTTTGGAATATGGAACAAGCTACGCCTCGGATCGTCTTTCGAAAGAAGACGGATATCTAGGTAATTTAGCTGTCAAAATTGCCTTTCCAGAAGAGGCCAAAAAAGTAGAGAATACACTTCGATCTTTAGGTTTAGGCGACCTGTGCGATCAGGTGATCACGAGTTTAAATAGGGCCGCTGAAGATGCAGCCATCGAGGCAAAACCCATTTTTGTAGCTGCTATCAAAGATATGAGCATCAATGATGTGAAGAACATTCTGCTAGGAGCAGACAATGCTGCTACGCAATATTTTGCAGGAAAAACGACTACATCTCTTGAAGGTAAATTCAAGCCTATCATTGAAAGCAGTTTAACCAAAGTTGGCGCAACCAGGTATTGGAGTGACGTAATCGGGAGGTATAACAAAATACCACTAATGACACCGATTGATACGGACTTATCAAAATTCGTTACTCAAAAAGCGATTGACGGATTATTTTATGAGATAGCGAAAGAAGAATTGAAAATCCGCGAAAATGCTGCGGCCAGAAGTACCATGCTTTTACAGAAGGTATTTGGCTATGCCGAAAAAGCTAAGGAATAAAACAGTCCTAAAATCATTCAAAACAATTAGCTCAAGTCTTCAGACTTGAGCTTTTTTCATAATAATGCATGAATGTCAACCTCTAAAAACTGATAAAAGTCACTTGTAGCAATGAGATCTGCTACCCTAAAAAGAGACGGCTAGGCCTAATTTTACTTTTTCATAAACAAGTATAATTTCTCTCTTTAGATATGCCTTATCAAACCAACGCACATAGTTTCCACATACCTGTGATGGGTCTTGGATATACTGTGGACACTCCGATCAAAGTAGCCAAATACGGGATTTCAAGCGTGGTCTCCATCATGGATGATCATCTTTTGGAAGATATGCGAAAAATCTACTCTAAGAAATATGTTCGGGAATTCATTCCTATCTCTGATACCGAAGAAGATTATCGAGCCAAAAGAATCACAGCCTACCTAGATTTAACTCAATCGCTCGTGGAAGAACAATTCAATAAATTGATCAATGAGGACTGGTCCAACAATACAGAATTCCGAAAGTATCTTGATCTTTTGCCAGAGAATACGCTGTTGATAAACTTGTTTGAAAAGCTAGAAACTGCCTCAGAATCACAGAAATTCCAGCTCAAAGAGGAATTCAAATCCAAGCTTAGTATGGGTGCTGTCGATGTGAACATCATGACCAAAATCGATAAGATCAACCATGACAAGTCTGGAAATGAATTACCCCGAGAGTATTCCGATGCCTTATCGGCTTTAAGAGGATTTGCACTAAGCAAAGCCAATGGATCTGTAGTTTTCTCTGCTGGAATGAACCCATCACTTTATGGCTATGCTGAGCAATTTTCAGAATTCTACCCAAATCAATTTGGAGAGATTTCAAAGGGAATAATCCTGAAAGTAAGCGATTACAGATCAGCTCTAATCCAAGGGAAATTTTTGGCAAAAAAGGGCCTTTGGGTTTCAGAATTCAGAATTGAATCAGGTTTAAACTGTGGTGGGCACGCCTTTGCTACTGATGGATTTTTGATTGGGCCGATTCTGGAAGAATTCAAAACCAACAGGTCTGAGCTTTTTCAAACGCTGTATGAAACCTGTCAAAGCGCTTTGCAATCCAAAGAAGCAAATCCGCTTTCACAGAGTCCAACCTTTAAAATAACTTATCAAGGCGGAATTGGGACGGCGACTGAAGATAGCTTCCTGCGTGAGTACTATGAACTTGACGGTACTGGCTGGGGAAGCCCATTTCTGCTCGTGCCAGAGGCTACTTCTGTAGATGACGACACACTTGAGCGCCTGTTCCACGCAAAGAAATCTGATTATTACCTGAGTCACGCTTCTCCTCTTGGAGTGCCGTTCAACAACCTCAGAACTTCCTCCGGTGAGGAGCAACGTATGTCCAGAATTGAAAAAAACCGCTCAGGTAGTCCTTGCTACAAGAAGTTCCTAATGAATAACACGGAGTTCACTGATAAGCCTATTTGCACTGCTTCCAGACAGTATCAAAACCTGAAAGCCAAGCAATTTGAAGCAGGGGAAATTGATGCGGAAGAAATAGAAAAAGTGAAAGCTAAAGATTGTCTTTGTGAAGGCTTGAGCGCACCAGCAATTCTGGCGGCAGGAGAAATGCCAAGACGAAATCTCAAAGCAGTGACAATTTGCCCTGGGCCAAATTTAGCTTATTTCAAAGGCAGCTTCACACTCAAAGAAATGGCGGATCATATCTATGGCAAGCTGGCAATCAACATGGATCTAGATAGACCGCATGTTTTTGTGAAAGAACTGCAACTATATGTGTCTTATTTGAAAAAAGAATTTGACACAAAAATCACAGAGAAAGTAGCTAAGAGGGAAGTCTATTTGGAGAAATTCAGAAACAATCTAATCGAAGGCGTAAGCTACTATCAGGAAATGATCAGCTCAGTTCAGGTGGATTCTGATGAAATTTTGCAGAAAATGAAAGGACAGTTCCACAACCTTAAAAATGAAATTGAGGCATTTAGCTTAACGCTCAAAGCTGAGATTGTTTGATAATTAATACGGTTAAAGGTTTCTAATAAATGCAGAAAGGCTTCTTCGATAAGAGAAGTCTTTCTGCATTTAGTCTGGTAAGGAGGTCAATGCAGTGCAAGTCTTTTTTTAAATATGCCATAGCGAACATAAAATACCGTGGCTACTTCATTTCATTGTTAATCAAGACTTTGTAACTTATAAAAAACTTAACAGGAAATGGATAACAACTTTTTAACCCGAACCCAAGTAGCTTTTCACAATTTAAACGGCTTAGTAAATGGCATCGCCATGGACGGCACAATCACAAAAAGCGAATATGAGGTGCTAAAAGCTTGGTGTAAGACGCATCAAAGTCTTTGTTCTGAAGAGCCTTTCAATACTTTTTTTGAAGAAATTTCTTCAAAAGTAAAAACTGGTACAATTGGTTCCGAAGAGATTATTGAACTCCAAGAGATTCTCGAAAAACATGCGCTTAGCTTCCAAGAAAAGGATAAAACTAAATCGAATCTACACTTTCTCCAAGGTGTCTGCTACGGTATCATGGCAGATGGAGATATTAACAAATATGAACTCGAAAAGCTTAAAAAGTGGATGGATGAAAATGAGTACTTAAGTGCAACTTATCCATTTAATGAAATCTATGAAGTAGTGGAGCATGCAATAGGGAATAGGAAAATTGAAAATGAAGAATACATGTATCTGTCGAAGTACTTCAAGGAGTTTCTGAAGATTGAATGACAAAAATTTGAAGGTTTATAAACCGCCACATATGTAGAGGTTCATGCCGAGAGTAATATTTAGAGTTCTTTTGAGCCCTCTAAAAGAATCAGATGATCTGTTCGGTAACCCAGCTACGAAATAGAATTCTCCATCAGGACATGTCCATTCCTGGTTCTCGTTCATATTCTTAGTTCTCCCCATAAAAAAAGCCTCTGAAATCATCCGATTTCAGAGGCTTCACTTATTATAATTCAACAATGAAGTCCAGCTTCGGGAGAAGCAGGACAACGTTTTTCAACCTAATCAAAACTTATACATCGCTGTCATCCCAAAGGTTGCTGGGTTGCCTAAATGCGCTGGCCCAAAGCTGTAAGCGTAGTCAATGTACGTTTCATTAAAGATGTTTTTAGCCCAAAAGGTTAACTCCACAGCGTCGGATACCACACCAAACTTAGCATTTGCGATCTGATAGGCATTTTGGCTGATGGTGTTTTCCAGGTTGAAGAACTGCTCACCGAAGTATAACCACTCACCTCTTGCTATCCAGGTCAAATCTTTGGAACTGAAAAACTGTGGCGTCCATTGTGCTGCTATCATGGAGGTCAGCTCTGGTGTGAAAATCTGTCTGTTACCAGCGTAATCCACCTCTCCAGATTCGCTTGGAAGCATTAACTTATCAAAAGTTGCATGGGTATATCCGAAGCTCCAATCTAAGCTCACGTTTCTTGCAGGAATCGTGTTGATCTCCCACTCCACTCCAGTGCTGGTCAAATCTCCGGCATTTTGAGTTACAACTATCGCATCTGGTAAAATCAATCCCGGAACCTGAACGTCTGAAATCGTGGTAATAAATGCGGAGACATTGACTCTCATTCTCCGGTTGAAAAAGTAGTTTTTGCTGCCAATTTCAAAGTTGTTTGAGAACTCAGGGTCATATCCAAATAAAGGTGGATTACTCGGATCTGAACCGATCTGCGTCAAACCTCCAGGTCTAAAGCCGCGGCTATAACTTCCGTATATCTCATTGGAAGCTGCCAACTGGTAAGCAAGGGCCAGTTTTGGTGAAATTGCATTGTAACTCACATTTCCGGTAGTATCCGGCTGGGTTACCATTGGGTCTCCCTGCCCAAAGTCCAGCTCCTGCCCCACAGTTAATTTCTTGCTCTCATAGTCAGATCTTAAACCAGCAGTCAGGTTAAATTTCTCAGTTAAGCTATAAGTAGCCTGTCCGAAAAATGCCAGTCCGTAACCTGAAGCTACATTAGTATTGAGCATCGTGAAATTGGGGATAGGCGAACCAATCAATTCCGCATCATCTCCAAAATAAACTCCCTGTCTAGTCGGTGCATCTGAATTAAAGCCAAAAAAACCTACCTGCCAATTCAACTTCTGACCTGTATTTGCGGAAGCCAATCTGAATTCTTGAGTCCAAACGGAAACTGTATTCCAATCACTTCCATAATTATTCACGATAGAAACGCCGTCAATTGGCGAGAAATCTCCATCTATTGGCGTCTTATAGTAGCGGTAGTTATTCTGGTAGGAAGTCTGAGAAGAGAAATTAAATCTTGGCCCAGAGTTTTTGAGTACAAAAGAAACATTTTGGCTATTGTCCACCATTTGGGTAATAGCATTTTGATTGACCTCATACGGGTTTTCTATAGCAGATCCAGGATCTGGCGCAAGAGAAAATGGTCCATTATTTCGCCCAGCATTAGATTTCACATTCAGAATTGCCTCCCAGTTTTTTGCAAAAAGGTAATTGATATTTCCTGCGATCAAGAAGTTCTTTTGGCTATCGAAATCACTGTTATCATATAAATTAGTGTAATAACCGTCCAATTTGTCTGACAATACGGAGACGCCCATGTACAACTTTTTCGGCAACAGCATAGTCTTCAATCCACCTGCAAATCGGGTAAATCCGTAATTCCCGATATCTGCACGTACAAAGCCAGTAAGCTCATCCGACTTGGGTTTGGTGATGACGTTCATCACCCCACCCATCGCATTTCTACCATAAAGTGTTCCCTGTGGACCACGAAGCACTTCGATTCTTTCCACATCATTTAGAAGGAAAAAATACGTATCCAATCCAAATTGATTCACACCATCCACATAAGTAGCCACCGCAGGCTCGTATGAAGTAGTGGTAATACCACGAATGGAGATCACGTTTCGGTTATCTCCAGGATTGGACGAATATAGATTGGGAATATAGCCACGGAGATCTTTGGTCTGCCACAGGTTCATTTCCTCGACTTTACGATCGTCGATGGCGGATACACTGAAAGGTACTTTTTGTAGGTTTTCAGATTCCTTCTGAGCAGTTACCATGACTTCACCGAGCTGAGTTTCAGGAATGGTATCGTTGGTTTGGGCAAAAGAAATCTGGGAAGCTAAACAGATTCCTGCGGCGAGTGATAATTTCGCTAGCATTTGGGTATTTAAGATTGACATAATAGGATTGGTACAGTTTCAGCTGCGAATTTAAGGCTCAATGTTTTAAAACATGTATTTGGAAAGACTAATTCTTCTCATAATATGAGATGATTTATTGAATACTTTTGGGAAAAGCCCATGTAATCAACTATAGGAATAATTGTGTGCCCTTTTAAAGGATCGTAGGTTGATTAATAAAAAATAGTCAATTTCAAGACCGCAACCCCAACTGATTCTTCAACATCACTAGGTTTTTGAAGCAGTAAATTTCAATAACAATCCGCTAATTGAATGATTTCTATAGAATACCTTCCCCTCATATTTTTCATCATAGCGTTATTCTATAGTTCCGTCGGATTTGGAGGTGGTTCAAGTTACTTGGCTATTATGAGCCTTTTTCTCACAGATTTCTATGAGATAAGATCTACAGCACTCATCCTAAATATCTGTGTGGTGTCCATAGGCACCATCATTTTCATTCGAAATAAAGTGTTCGATTTTAAGCTCTTTTGGCCCTTCCTGGTTTCCAGCATCCCTTTGGCCTATTTCGGAGCGCAATTGAAACTTTCACAGGAAGTATTCTTTTTAATTCTCGGTTCGGCACTAATTCTCTCTGGCGTAGCTATGATACTTCGCTACATCAACGCCAAGCTAGAATCTCATGAATTTAGCTTGGCAAAGAAGCTGAGTTTGGGAGGAAGTGTAGGTTTTCTAGCGGGTGTTTCCGGGATTGGAGGAGGTATATTCCTGAGCCCATCACTTAATCTATTGAACTGGTCAAATCCTAGAACCGTCGCGGCATTAGCATCCATCTTCATTTTGGTGAATTCGATCTCAGGATTGGTGGGACTGACCGTTGCAGGTACGTTACAGGTAGATCCTGAATTGATTTGGAAACTAATTCTCGCGGTAGTTATAGGCGGTGGTATTGGCTCTTACCTATCCAGTAAAAAATTTAACCTGAGAATACTCGGTGGGCTGACAGCCATACTGGTTATATATGTAGGCTTACGGCTAGTCTTAATGCATGGCTTTGGGATAAATATTTAAGCGATTGTTTTCTATTAAAAACAGTTTGAATTTTTGTACCACGCAAAAACATTTTGTATTAAATGTCTATCTAACCTTAGGCTCCACCCAGACCATTGTCAACAGAGCTAAAAATAAGCTTAACCAAACCCAGTCTGAAATCTTCCTTTTAAAATCCAAATCTTGTGAAATAATAGCTTTTTTGGAATACTCCGTTAAAAAATCTGCTCTCAACTTTGAAGCTCTCAGACTTGGCCATTCTGCTGCGCCATAGCTATAGAATTCTAAGCTATCTCCTATCGATACCCATCCTGAATCTAAGCTGATAAAGCTTCCTGATTTAGAAAAAGGGTTGATAAGTGATTGCTGAAGAAAAACTGAATCAGATTCAATCGCTACAAAATCATCTAGAAACTCCGCTTGATTCACTTGAATTTCAGCCTTTAATCCCATGAAAACAGGTTGAGTGATCTGAACAGCACCAGATTCCTGAGGCATCATTGCTCCTAGAATTTTCTGCCAAATCGCTTGATATCGTATACTATCTCCGGCCAATTTGATCGGAAAAGTCTTCCCCAATAAACTTACACCAACTTTGGAATTTCCGATTTGCTGGACTGCAACTGCATTTTCATAAAATAATTTTTGGGCTATCAGAGTTTCAAACGCAAATGGCTCAGCGTCAAGATCTGACTCTATATCTCTACGCTCTTCTGAAGTAATTCGTTTGGTTTTAAAACTAGTTTCGAAAGCCTTATTTATCGCTGAAATATCATTACCGACTTCATTTATATTAATCAGCAAAACGGAAGCTCCAGCCTTAATTGCCTCTTGAGTTGCTTTTTCAGCCAATTGACTCGGGTCGATAATCAGAAATTGAAGTGAATCCGTCGTAGCAATTCCCGAGTGAATAGCAACATTTTTTGAGATATCGATCCGCTCAGTGATGTTCTCTCCAGAGTTGACAAGATATTGACTCAAGAACCGAACATCAGGATCAGGAAACGCAAATTTCAAGTTATACCGAATTGGCATTTTAGCTGTCGCAAAAAAGTTGACAGATCCATACAAACTATCATTCACCATTAAATCCAGCTCATTTTTCCCAAGGACTCGTGTTGGGAATTCAAGTTTAAAACTCCCTGAATTAGGAATCAAGATAGTTTCAGATACTAATACACCTTGCTGGGAAAGGGATACAGTAACAGAATCTTGTTTTTCAATCCTTCCCGCAACTGTCTGATTTTCACCTTGGCGAAGTATTCCTTTCCATTCCAGATAAGAAATTGAATTCAGTTCATTTTCCCCTATCCAATGAATATCTTTTCTACCAATTTCCAATAAATCAGTACTGGAAAATTCAGTTCCAATCAAATAGACCGGATTTCCTTCACCCGTATATTTTTGGATAGTTATTGCTTTTTTGATGTTCAGACTATCTTTCCAAAAAGAAATATCTTCCTTAACTACATTAGAAGCATACACTATAACACCTTGTTCCGGCTTGATTGACTTCCAAACTGGCTGAAAAACATAAGCAATCAATACTAGCGCTAAAAGTGTATTCAAAGCAATTCTAGCTGTCTTTCTACCCAACGATAAACTGGATTTAAGAACCCAGACTAGTTGGAAGCTTAAGATAAGCAGCATCATCCCAGCGAAAAGCCAGGACCAAATCCCAGATACTAAAGGTTCAAATTGAATCATTGTAGCTTACTCCAAAAGGCTTTTTCTAATTCTTTTTGTTTGAGAAAAGAGGAATTGACACCACTGTTTTTGATAACTAATGGATTAAGTTTTTGATATAACTCCTTCTTTCCTTCCTCAGTAATTTTACCAGCAGAGAGTTCTTGAAGTCTCAACAAGACTGACCAATCCTGTATTCCTGAATAGTTCATTCGAGCAGTCCAGAGCTCTCCAAATTGCTGCACAGCTACTTTATCAGATGCCGAGAGCTGCTGCTTGGGCAGTAAACCCAAAATTTTTGCTGCCAGAGGAGCCAATTGCCCTTCTAATATCATCTGCTCCTTATCTAATTGGGCCTTTAAATCCTCCAATTCACCTGTCAGCCGCTTCTCCTCCTGCTTCAGAGGTGGCGGATCAAAGCCTGATCTTTTCACATAGGCTCTTGATTTCTGCTGCACGGTTTTCAAATATTCCAGCGCTTTGTATTGAAATGGTAAGGCTTTTTCAGGTTCCAAAAGCCTCAGGTGAAGTTCAGATTCCCACATTTCCTCAATTGCCATTTTCAACAAAGCAATCGAAGAAACCTCATCCACCTCAGCTTGAGCCTTGTTTTGAGTAGTGTTAAGAAATGAATTCATCAGACCACCCAAACCATCATCACCTGAATTTCTGATACTATCCACCTCAGCTTTTTCTTCCCCCGACAATTCCGGCCCTGTAGGAGTTTCATGCATTCCAGCTGCATGGCTGCTGTGATCATGATCGTGCCCATTGAGAAAATCCACAGGCTCTGAGCCATCTTGTGGTTCTGAATATTCCTCCCCTAGAAACTGTCCATACCGCATTCTGAGTACTTTTTGATCGGCTCCTATCCCATTTGAAGTAGAGTTATACTCCTTTTCAGTTTTGCTTTTTTTACTTGCTAAGAGCTTTTCAGTATCAATGATAATCTGTCGCTGACTTCGGAAATATTCAGGCATCACATGAATCGCCATTCCTATTAAGTCAGTCTCAGTTACACCCGTAGAATCCACATAATTGAGAAAATAAGTGTCAGATCGTGAAAAATTAGGGTCTGGAGATTTATTGTCCATAGCCGCCCAATAGTAATACAATTCATCCCCTGGGCTGAATTCAAAAGAATTCAAATCAAGTTTTACACTGAGATCAGCAGACTTAAAATTGGTGTTTGATATCGCTATTCGACTTTCTCTGAACCGCACATTCTCTCCAGATCCCCTAGCTAAAGTTGCAACCAGATAAACCTCCTTAACCACAAAATCATCAGTCACTTTGGCTGTGACATTGATGATTTTCAGGTCTTTAGCAAAATGGTACTTGTAAACCTCCTTCTCAGTAGGTACAATCACAGGGGCCAAATCGTCTATAGCTTCAAGCGGATAATACTCAGTTTTGTAAACGACTACACCTGATTTGCTCGCTTGAAGAGCATAAATCCCTGAATTAATCACCTGATCCCGAAGGACATAACGATCTTCTTGCCTGCCGAATGCTAATCCCTCTCCATTGATATTGATCAGCTCTAAGTCAGCATCCTGAGCGTTAGCAAGAGAAATCACCCACTCAATCCTAGAACCCTTGAGCACCTTGATATCAAGGTTGGATTGACTCAGTTTTGGCAAGCCGGTATAGCCTGGAGGAATGATGGTCACTTGTGCAGATGTCATCTCTACAGGCGAATTAGCTACAGTAAATGCTTCTGTTTTATCTCCTATTTCAGCTTGAATTGTAGGAGATTTCTCGGCTTTAAAACTCAAAAAGGTAAGACTATATACACCGATTGCTAGTAATAAGGCAATCAGATAGTACCCGATTTTTTTGTACCAAAGATGGATTTTGCCTCCTTGAAAGGACGAATTCACACGCTCCCATTGCAATTGCTCGGCTATGTTTTTGGTGGGTTTTTCGAGTAATTCCAAACTAAATTCCAGCGTTGGGAACTGCTCATGCATCACCCGAATTGCTTGAATTCTCTTACTTTGGAACAATCCTAAAAAGTACCCAGCTATCAGAAATCCTACCAAAGCAAGAAGCCCTACAAGGAGATTTGATGCAAAAAAAACCATAGAAAACACACCTATTACCAAACCAGAAAGCACTGCTTTGAGACCTGCCTGCACTCGGAGTTGCAGCTCAATTTTGGCGATGTAGTGTTCGACTATACTCATATCCTTTGACGATTTGCAAGGTATCTTTCAGCTCCATAACAAAGAATAAAAAGTCCCAAAAGAAGCATATTGGTATTAGCTTTCTTGTCTTGACCGACGTGATTTTTAACTAAAAATCTACGCTCAAGTTGAGATTTACTTAAGGCAATATCATGTTTTTCAACTCCTAAAAATGCCAAAAATCTCTCCAAAATCACTTCAGGCAACTTACCTGTTTGCACCAATTCTGCATGCTCAAAGTCGAGTTGATCAGAAAAGGAAACCACATTTGAAGCCTCCGAAAAGGAGAAAGTACCAGAGATAAAATAGAGTTTATCACTGCTGTTTTCCGCCGGTAATTGACTGTCGAAAACCAAATTTGCATCCCGGATCTGATCAATTTCCAAGAAATTAAATCCATAAATATCTCGAATCGCATCTAGCGAAGCCTTGATAAATACTTGCTCTGCATTCGATATTTCACCCAAAAAGTAAGCGAAATCTTCCTTCTTCAAAGCAACTGATTTGGCACCATTGCCTTCATCCGGTAATGAATCCAGAAGACCCTTTTCATTAATATAGAGTTCTTTTCCTCCTTCTACTGAGATCATCTGCTTGGGCAACTCTGAGAAGTCAGCACTTCCCAATAGTAGGTTTGGCTTGATTGGACTGAGGTAAAACTCAGATTTCAGTGCATTTTGGGAGTTACTCAAGTAGAGATTCAGTTGGGTAGAAGTAGCTGGGATATTATTAAGTGAGGCTTGAATTGAATTTACCTTACCATCTGATTCTAAATCATCTATATTTTCTATGGGTGACAGATTGTCATCCATCCAAAAGACTTCTTGACCATTTTCAAAGGCTTGCTGAAGCTCGAATTTAAACTCTTCTGTGATCTGTCTATTCGGCTGAACCAAGTGAATAATTCGATCTTCAGCTACCTTGCTCTGTTCTGTGAAAAACAGCTGACTGAGCAGTAACACGAGCAAAACGAGCATCAAGATCCGTAGCAATAGCACCAATATATTCTCTAATCGAATCCCTTTTGCCACAGAACTTTCCTCCGTGGAGAGCCAATGCATAGCTGCCCAATGGATTACCTTTCCTTGCTTGCCTTTCCAGAGATGGATAAGGATTGGAATGCTGATTCCCAGCAAACCCCAGAGTAATATGGGTTGAAGAAATTGCATCAGGATAGGGATCTTTCGGAGAGAAACTTACTGATCACACCGGCGATTGAATCTGTCAATCGCACTTGAAATAAGTGAACTTGAGGTAGAAGTAACGACTGTTTGAATTCTGATAAGTAAGAAGTTATAGACTCATTATAGGTTTTCTCTATCGCTTTTTTATCCAAAATAATCTTGTGGTCAGACTCTAAATCATGAAAATTGAAATTTCCCTTGAGTTCAAATTTCTCCTCCTGCTTTCCCAAAATCTGAAATAACACGATCTCTTTTTTGGGGTGTCTCATTTGTTCTATGATATCTATCCACTCGTTATCTTTTTGCAAGAAATCAGAAACCAAGATCACCAATTCCTTTTGCTTACTTTTCAATGCTGGGAAGTCCTGCCTCTCCACCGGCCAACTGCCCGATGCCTTATCCTTTTCCAAAAAATAAAGCATGCGTTGAAAAGCCTTTGGGGATTCAGCAACCTTCTTCTCCACTCTCCCCTCTTGGCAGGTAAAATAGCTCAATGCATCTCCTTGCTGATTCGCTAGGTAAGCAAGCGAAGCAATAAGGTTTTTAGCGTAGTCTAAGCGTCTAATTCCATTTTCCTCGTAGTTCATCGATCCAGACAAATCAAGCATCACACGCACGTGCAAATGGCTCTCTGTTTGAGATTCTTTGATCATGTGTTTTCCTGAACGCGAAAAGTACTTCCAGTCGATGCGTTTGGGATCATCTCCAGGCTCGTAATACCTGTACTGCTCAAACTCAGATCCCACTCCTACGCGCTTGCCTAGATGGACGCCATTCTTGAGTTGCTCGCTGATAATCTTTGCGGCCAACTTCAAGTTGTTGAGTTTGATGATTTCCAGATTACTTGCTTGCATGGATTGGTAGCGCTTCGAGGATTTTAGCGATGACCGCGTCAGCATGGATATTTTCAGCTTCTGCTCTGAAGTGTAGCGAAAGTCTATGTCTCAGCACTGGGTAAGCAAGTGTCTTAATATCCTCTGGAGTTACAGCATACCTTCCTTTCACCAGAGCTCTAGCTTTGGAGCAAAGAATTAATGCTTGTCCTGCTCGGGTACCTGCTCCCCACTCCACGTAATCTATCACGGATTGTATTTTTGAATCATCAGGGCGTGTCGCCCGAATCAACTTATTGATGTAAACCAATAGATGAGAATCTATATGAACTTCCCTAGTGAGTTTTTGCAGATTCTGAATGTCCCGTCCAGTGAAGACCACTTCAGGTTTGCCGCTATAAGTTCCGGTTGTCCGTTCCAAAACATCTAATTCCTCCTGCTCTGATGGGTAGCCTAATTTGATGTATAAAAGAAAGCGGTCAAGCTGTGCTTCTGGCAATGGATAGGTTCCTGCTTGCTCGATAGGATTTTGCGTAGCGATAATCAAAAAAGGAACTGGTAATGGATGCTGCTGTCCACCATAAGTCACTATTTTCTCCTGCATCGCTTCAAGCAATGCAGCTTGAGTTTTCGGTGGAGTTCGGTTGATCTCATCTGCCAACACCATATTGGCAAAAATTGGCCCACGGTTGAACTGGAAGAACTTCTTTCCGGTCTCATGGTCTTCTTCCAATATCTCCGTACCCAAGATATCACCAGGCATCAGATCAGGCGTAAACTGAATTCGTTTGAAATTCAAGTCCATTCCCTGAGAAAGAGAATTAACCATCAGAGTCTTCGCCAAGCCCGGCACTCCCTCCAAAAGACAGTGACCTCCCGCAAGAAGCGTGATGATGATTTCTTCGATCACAGATTCTTGACCGACGATGACTTTAGCTATTTCAGTTTTGAGTTGTGGGATTCTCCCGACAAGCTCTTTATAGGCTGTTAAATCTGTGTTTTCCAAAATTAGTGTGTTAATGCATAGACCACGATGTTGACACCAAACTTGGTATTGTCAACTTTTAAGAAGCGCTTGTTTCTGAAGTCATAATCCCATTCGCAGCCGTAATCTTTGTTGCTGTAAAGAACTCCGATTTTACCATTTACGACAATTGCTTTCAAGTAATCATGGATCAGGTCATCCCCCCAACCATTAAGCTCGAATGAGGTGGGAGGTGGGCCATCTTCGAATTCAAAGAAGGCTGAATAAATTGGGTGATTATTGGGGATTTTTTGGAGCGCATCTTCTCCAAAGGTTTTGGCCATCTCGGCCTCAAAGGATTTTGCGAAAAGCCCATCGATGTCGTGATTGCAATCATCGGCAAAGACAAAGCCTCCATTTTCTACATAAGTCTTGAAGTTCCTACGCTCTTCAGAGGAGAACTCTACCAACTTATGTCCGCTGATATAGCTAAAAGGACTTTTGAAAATCTCTTTGCTACTCAACTCTACTATTTTTTCTTTCTCATCTACCGGAATTGTAGTGTACTCCACGATAGAGTTGAGCAAGTTGATCGGCATACGCTGATCTGTATCCCAATTGCCGGAATTGTATTTTATTCTGGTAAAGAAAAAGGCTTGCATTTTAGTTGGCAGTTATCAATGAGCAGTTTCAAGTAATCAATCAGCAGCTTACGTCATTGCGAGGATAAATTATAAGTTCGTTTTTGAAGTATCCCTTCTATATCCGAAGCAATCTTTTTTCGAAGAGAAGTGCTGTTCTTTCGTGACCTGAATACCGCATTCTGAAAATTCAGTAAACAATGAAACCTTCGAGGTTTATAAAAAAACCTCAAAGGTTATCACTGTAAACTGAATACTTTCTTAAACAGCGTCTGATAAACTAGTGAAGGTAAAGTCACGAATCTTCATAGGCGGAATTAAGCTTCCTCCTACTCGTTGTGGCTTACCCATAGATTCGATGTTATTAAGCATAATGATTGGGCTCTCATTGAATCTAAAGTTCTTCACCGGGAATTTGATTTTACCATCCTCGATATAGAAAGTACCGTCACGTGTCAAACCTGTGAATAACAAGGTCTGTGGATCTACAGCTCTGATATACCAGAATCTCGTAACCAAGATACCTCTTTCGGTGCTTTTGATCATGTCAGCAATAGATTCATCGCCTCCGGCAAAAATGTATCCACCTCCACCAAATCCTCTTCCGCCAGCACTTGAAAGTGGTGCTACTCCTTGTTTTTCTGCCCAATAGCGAGAATAGGCTAGATTTTTCACTACACCATTTTCTACCCAGGTAGTCTTTTGTCTAGGCAAACCATCACCATCCCATGGTGACATCGGAATTTCCGTATTTGTAGGATCAGATGTAATGGTAACGCGCTCATCAAATAGTTTCTCACCAATACGAGTTCCTCCACCCTTTTTACTCATGAAGCTTCTTCCTTCATCTGCACTTCTGGCATCAAACCCTCGAGTCAATAGGCTCAATAGATCTCCTGCAGCTGTTGGCTCCAGAATCACCGTATATTTACCCGGTTCAATTGCCTGAGCGGTGGAAGATGCCTGAGCTTTCTGCATCGCGATGTTCGTCACATCCTTGGAGCTCAATAGACTGACATCATTGAAATCTCTGATAGCGTATCCAGAACCTTTTCCATCTGTAGTTCTTACAGTCACTGAAAAGTCAACTGAAGTACTTGTATTGTAGTTAAATTGTCCTTTGCTATTTCCACTCGCAACAAATCCAGAAAAATCTTCCAAGTAACCTGCTGCCGTAAGGTCATCACCTCGAGTGATGCCAATACTATCTGCAGCTACCTGTGCCCTGAAATCTGGATCGATCTTATCTGTAGCCGGGCTGAAAGTAGTCGAATCAGGATAAGTCTGAGGACCTAGCATCGGCATATACTCCGGGTTTTCTGGAGCGAGCTTGGCTATTTCTTCCGCACGAGCTACTAATTTTTTCAAAGAAGCATCATCCATCTCGTTTGTAGAAGATGAACCAACTTTTTTGCCATAAACCGAATTGACACTCAAACGAATTTCATTCGTTTCTCCACTCGTGTTTACTGTATTTCTAGCATAACGAATATTACCTGTTCGCCCTCCAAAGATGGATACTTCCATCTCATCTGCCGTCGAATAGGAAAGTACTTTATCTATAATTTGCTTTGCTTGTTCTTTAGTTAATATGGCCATAATTTCCGCGTTGAGGTTAAATATTTCTTCCCGTATTGATCACGTTCACTCCGTCAAATCGGGTAGTGGAACTGCCATGAGAAACTGCTGATGATTGTGAAGGTTGTCCTTTTCCGTCATTGAATGTTCCCATGAATCGATAGTCATCCTTATCACAAATCTTGGTACAAGAATTCCAGAACTCCTGTGTATTGGACTGGTACGCTACATCTTCTAGCATGCCAACAATTTCACCATCCTTGATTTCGTAAAATACGGTTCCTCCAAACTGGAAATTGTAACGCTGCTGATCAATAGAGAATGAACCTCTACCCAAGATGTAAATACCTTTCTCCACATCCTTAACCATATCGGCAGGGGAATATTTCTCCGTACCAGGACGTAAAGAGACATTAGGCATTCTTTGGAACTGTACAGAACCCCAACTGTCAGCAAATGCGCAACCGTTAGATTCAGTTCCTCCCAAAATTGCTACTTGATCTCTAATAGCTTGATAATTAACCAAGACACCGTCTTTGATCAAATCCCACTCTTTACACTTCACACCCTCATCATCATACCCGGTGTTACCCAAGGAATAATCCTGAGTTTTATCTGCGAAAATATTTACGATATCAGATCCGTATTTGAAATCACCTGATTTCCATTTGTCCAAAGTCGCGAAGCTTGTTCCAGCATAATTAGCTTCGTATCCGAGTACACGATCCAATTCCAGTGGGTGACCCACAGATTCGTGAATAGTCAATCCTAAGTGATCCGGATCCAATACCAAGTCATATTTGCCTGGAGTTACGGATTTTGCATTGATTTTCTCTTTGGCTTGCTTAGCTGCTGAGATTGCATCCTCTACTATATCGTACGAGTTGTTATAGCTCACAAACCCTGCTGGATTCATGATTTTGTCCTTGGCAAGGCCATCCATGTATTCATAACCCATACCCATCGGAGTACTTAGCGCCTGTCTTGACCTGAACCCTCCAGCTGCTTTATTCACAGCAGTTACGGAAAAGGTTGGATAAAGTCTATGAATATCCTGGTCAATGTAAGATCCATCCGTAGAAGCAAAATACTTCTGCTCGTTAATCATAAAGATGGCAGAATTGACAAATGCCGCACCATTGTCCATGGCAGCATTATTTGCTTTGAGCAGTAAGTCAATTTTCTCCTTTACAGGAATTTCCATTGGATTCTTCACAATAGGCGTATTCCATGTCACTTCACCATGTCCTTTTTCAGGAGCGAGCACTACGGGCTCAGTTTGTAATTTAGAATTTGCTTTTGCTATAGCAACAGCTGTTTCAGCGCAAGCCTTGATGCCATCAGGCGTCACATCTGAAGTGGCAGAAAAGCCCCAAGTGCCATTTGCGATCACTCGAATACCAACACCAAAAGTCTCTGCGTTAGAAATTCCTTGGACATTCTTTTCTCGAGTAAATACACTTTGGGATAAATACCTGCCAATTCTTACATCGGTATAGGTTGCCCCTTTAGCTTTTGCCGCATTCAAGGCAGTATCAGCTAATAATTTTTTGGCAGCTGTGTCAATTCCTGGTTCTAGCAACTGCTCAGCTGAGACGGGATTGCCCATCATAAATAGTCCGGAGGTGGCTAGGGCACCGAGCCCCATTCCGGATCGTTGGATAAAATCTCTTCTTTTCATGTGTTTTACAATTTTTCAACGGTCATGGAATCTTACAGGGACTATTATTATTCCTGATTGATACCTATTTCGTCTTGCTAGATTTCAATTGAACTCTTGTTTAAAGTGTATGGATTATATTCTCTTTCAAAGTACTCTTATCCATGGATTAAGAAAAATAAAAATACAGACTCGGTAAAATTTAGGGGTCCAAATTGAAAAATGCCTGTTGAGAATTTAAAAACACATCAATTTTTACCCAAGAATACTTAATAAAGCGAAATCAAAAATCAATGCTTAACCTGTTCCCACCACTAATATGTTGTAAAAAAATAGCGGCTGAATTTGACGTTTCAAAAAGTGATACCCAGGTGGGCCTGTAAGCACATAATATAAAACTGATTTTAACCTGAATTGAAAAGTATTTGCTTTAGCCATTTGCCGAAGCTACTTCTTATCAACTCTCAATTGTCCTGAAAGTTAAATTTACTCTAGGCTTTGATACAACTTTAGTAGGCGGAAGTCTATGTAGCCAATGTGTCTGAGTAGTTCCTTTCATTACAAGTAAACTGCCATTTTCCAAAATCTTCGATATCGTCACTTTGGATACTTTATGCTTAAAAGCAAACTTTCGCTCAGCTCCAAAACTCATTGAAGCAATTGCTCCATTTTTTTTCAGATCCTTCTCTGCGTCGCTATGCCAAGCCATCCCTTCAGTTCCGTTGTGATATAAGTTCAGCAAGCATGAGTTGAACGTCTCACCTGATATATCTTCTACAATCTTTTTAAGCTCCAGCAATTCCTTAGTCCACAGCAAAGCTATTTTGGTGGTATTGGAATAAGTGTAATTGAAGGGTTCCTCTGCATACCATGCCACTTTACGCTTGGTTACAATACGCTTTCCAAAAATAATAGCCACATCATTATTCCATTGAATCTCATTCAATAAGTAGTCTAAATAGCTCAGAGCTTTCGCAGAGGGCATGATTTTACCATAGTAATTTACTTCTCCATCCTTTGGGAGCAGATTTATAGTATCGCCCAAATCCTTATTGAATAAATCCATACTTTTTCTTATGTGTCTTGGTTTAATTGAGCAGCTTCCCAACCGATAATTGCTGACTTACGTGTATTCCCCCACATATAGCCACCAAGTTTGCCAGAGGATTGAATCACGCGATGACATGGAATAAGGAAAGCAACAGGATTGCTTCCAATAGCAGTTCCAATCGCTCGGGAGGCTTTTGGCTTTTCTATTTCAGAAGCAATGCTACCGTAAGTCGTCAAATTTCCTATAGGGATCTTTAGCAATGCTTCCCACACTTTCAGTTGAAAAGGAGTGCCATTCAAGTGCAACTTAATCTGGTTGATCTTGCTCCAATCAAGCTGAAATATTTGCATAACTTCTTTCTGAATGTCGTTCAATGACTCCTGATAAGTTGCATTTGGAAATCGGGCTTTCATCGTTGCTTCTCCCTCTTCTTGCTCTGAGAAAAAGGCTAGGTGGCAAATTCCTTTTGTTGTAGAAGCCATTATAATATCTCCGAATGGACTTTCCGCAAAGCTATAATTGATCTGAAGATTCTCTCCTCCATTCTTGAATTCACCAGGGGTCATTCCTTCTATTTTTACAAATAAATCATGAAGTCTTCCTGTCCCTGATAATCCGGTTTCCTGTGCTGCTTCAAAAAGTGTGACCTCTTTTCCTTGCAAAAGCTGTTTTGCGTATTCCAGGCTGAGGTATTGCATAAACTTCTTAGGGCTGACTCCAGCCCACTCACTAAACATTCGATGTAAATAAAAAGGGCTCAGATTCACATGTTCCGCAATTTGTTCTAAAGAAGGCTGGCTTTTAAAGTTTGCCTGGATGAAGGCAATTGCTTCGGCAATTCGCTGATAATTGATGGATTGGCTTGCGTGCATGTCCTGAATGCTAGGTTCCCCAAAAGTAGCCTGTTTCGAAGAATACCAAAACCCGAATCTTGCGGAGATGGTTGATAAGGTATTTTATTTTTAAAATTGATCGTACCGTTGGCACTCTATAAATCTTCTACTCTGATTTGAACCCAGAATTGCATTCTGGGCTTTTACTGGCCTTGCCGTTGGCAAGGATTCAAAGATATATTCAGCTTGTTTTTCCAAAGCAAAATATTCTATCCAAGTACAACTACTCTAAATCAAAAACAATCTGATCATTTTAAAATCCACTTATATCAAGTCTTTTGCCAAAGGCAAAACCCATAGCAGTCCCGAATACAGCGTAGCGAAATTCGGGGCATTAAAGCCAAAAGGAAGTCATTAGAGTGCCAAAGGCACGATCGATAATTTATCTAAACCATAATTTGTTAAGACAGAAAACATTGATCGTACCGTTGGGACTCTAATTCAAAATGAATCTCATTTAAAACCCAGAATTGCATTCTGGGCTTTTATTGGTCTTGCCGTTGGTAAGGGCTCGAATATTAATTAAAAGTCTTTAAAATCGTTGATACAAATAATTCCAATACAAACCGAAATCGTATGACAATAGGACTTTGGTTCGGTAATCTTTTGCCAAAGGCAAAACCCATAGCAGCCCCGAATACAGTGCTGCGAAATTCGGGGTATTAAGCCAAAAGGAAGTTATTAGAGTGCCAAAGGCACGATCGATATTATATATCCGTCTAACGCTCTCCGCGTTGTCCTCCGTGTCCTCCGCGGTTAAAAACCTTAAATCTTCCCCAATGCCTGCGCCAAATCATTCTTCAGATCTTCGGCATCCTCCACGCCCACACTCAATCGAATCAGGGAATCTACCAAACCAACTTTCTCACGCTCTTCTCTTGGGATACTCGCATGAGTCATAGAAGCAGGATGACCACAAAGTGACTCTACACCGCCTAGAGACTCGGCAAGTGCAAAAATCTGAAAGTTCTCCATCACCTTTTTCACATCTGATTCCATGTTTCCCACCAGAGAAAAGGAGATCATTCCACCATAATCTCGCATTTGTTTTTTGGCAATTTCATGATTAGGATGATCTTCGAAACCCGGCCAATAGACCTTTTCTACTTTTGGATGGTTTTTCAAATATGCAGCGATGGTTTTGCCATTTTGAGAATGACGTTCCATTCGTAGGTGAAGTGTTTTGATTCCTCTAATTACCAAGAAGCAATCCTGAGGTCCTGGTATCGCACCACAAGAATTTTGGATAAAAGCAAGCTTTTGAGCCAATTCATCATCATTTACCACCAAAGCTCCCATCACCACATCGGAGTGGCCACCTAGGTATTTGGTCACCGAGTGCATCACGATATCAGCACCGAGATCTAGTGGATTTTGCAAGTAGGGTGAGGCAAACGTATTGTCCACAGCAAGAATTATTTTATTCCCAGTACTCAGCTTTGCCACCGCCGCGATATCGATGATATTCATCATGGGATTCGTAGGTGTTTCTACCCAGATCATTTTGGTTTTATCTGTGATATGAGCCGCTATTCCCTCAGCCTCTAACATGGATACAAACTTAAATTTGATCCCGTATCTTTCATATACTTGGGTGAAAAGTCGATAAGTACCGCCATACAAGTCATTTGTACTGATAATCTCATCACCGGGATTGAATAGCTTGATCACTGCATCGATAGCTGCAACGCCAGAGGAAAAACAAATTCCATGCTTACCGTTTTCCAGTGCCGCCAAGTTATTCTGCAAAGCTGTACGGGTAGGGTTTTGTGAACGTGCATACGCATACTCCTGATGTCCACCAAGGGTGTGTTGTATGTATGTGGAAGTCTGATAAATAGGCGTCATAATAGCTCCCGTGGATGGATCGGGCTCTATTCCTGCATGTATAGCTTTTGTTCCAAATTTCATTTGTAGGTGATAAAGAAGTTTTTTGTCCTTAGAGAAAAGAAAACCTTTTGAGATTTTCGAGGTGATTTTTAGAATGCTCGTGTTAAACTTGCAGTCAGAATTCCCGGTGAACTGATAGATTACAAATCAAATATGACAAAAAAGGGCAGGATATTCAAAACTATCCGTCGGTACTTCGGCAAGCATCCTGCGGGAATTTTCGCTTGGCTATGGATCACAGCAATGCCTTTTGTGGGAAGTTTGATTTTTGCTACTAATTACGACTTCTTAGAACAGTATCAACTTCTCACGCCTTTAGATTATTTTATCTACACCACATTAGGTGCTTTATTGATGGGTTTAGCATTTTTACCAACTACCCTGATTGCAATTGCCTCTGGATTTTACTTCGGATGGTCGTCCTTACTTTTCTTAGTTATTGGCTACAGCTTAGGTTCAGTATTAGGTTATGCATTGGGTAAATTCACTAATCTGGGTTTTACGGAATTACTTTTCAGGAAGAACCCTAAATTTCATCGTGAAATAGAAGCCCGAAAGGAAAAGGAAGGATCACTGGTCTTTTTCGTGAGGATTTCTCCTATTGTCCCCTTTGCAGTTTCCAATTTCCTCTTTGCATCGATGAACATCAAGTTGTGGAAAGTGTTGGTATACGGGATCCCAGGGATGCTTACCCGAACCGTGCTCGCATTCGCTGCGGGAGTTCTGGCGAGTTCTTATCTGGCTGCCAAAGAATCTATGAATAGCCCATTACAATGGGGGATTGGCATTGCTTTGCTCATTATCGGTGTGGCGGGGATTTATGGATATGTGAAGAAAAAGCGCTAATCATAGCTTACTATCCTTATTTCTTCTACACCTCTCACTACAGTATTTCACCGCTTCCCAATCCTTTTCCCACTTTTTTCGCCAAGTAAAAGGTCTCTGACAGATCAGACAGATCTTAGTTGGGAGATCAGATTTTTTCATTTATAGTTGGGGATTTCTTCCTCTCTCACGTACGGAAAGGAATTCAATCTAGTTAAACCATAATAGCTGTTCAGGCCGGAAATCCCGACGCCGGAAGAATGCTGCAGATCCAACTGTCCTAATTCATTTATAGCTTCATCAGGAAGCACAAGCATCTCCACGGAACCGATCACAAATAGGCATCCGTTGGGCAAGGGAATACTTTCCAGATGTTTCATCCCAATTTTTACTGGGCTGTCTTTTACGAAAGGAGCATGAAATCCTCCGATGAACTCCTTTTCCAATTTCATCCGATCAAATTCAGACTCGCTTCTTTCCAGTTTGGCGGAGGTGTAATGTGCTTTTTCTATAAATGATTCAGATACGTGATTGATCGTGTAAAACTCGGTTTCCAAAATATTGGAATAGGTATCTCTAGGGAATTCAGATTGTGGGCGCATGATAAAGGCCAGCTGAGCAGGGCTTGATCCCAGATGCACCACTGATGAAAAAATTGCTACGTTTTCATTTCCTGCCAGTGATTTAGTGCCTATGAGATTGGCTGGCTTGATACCAGAGATCGAGTTGATCAGATTCAGTTTGTACTTTCGCTCTAAGCTTTCAATTTGTATTTTGTGCAGCTGCATTTTACTGGTTATTATCTTATACTTTATACAAACCCCTTTTTAATCAGTCTTAAAATCGATCTCCATTTTACATTTTTTCCAGAAAGCAAAAAATGAAGGGAAATAGCCATCTACTGCACTGAGCCAATCTCTAGGTTCTTCTTTTCCCTGAAAGTGACGTGTAGTCGGATGTTCTTTATAGATGATAAATTCTTGTCCAACTTGATCGATTACTTCCGAAAACTCTCCAACTAACAGCTGAATCCCTGAAATGTTTTTGGCGAGCTCGAGAGTGAAGTCAATACACTTCTGACTCACAGGATGAGTAACGAAGAATGAAGGCTCTAACAATAAAACTCGCTGAACTTCCTCCCCAGCATGCCAGTAAGGATCTATGTTGTAATAGGTATAGATAAGAGTAATTCTCTCTTTGTCCAGCTGCGGTTTTTTGCCGATTGGCAAAACTGTCTCTAAGTCAAAATTAACGGTGCTTTTCAATTGAGCAGGTATTTCTAGCTGATCAAATGCTTCATATTCTACATCCAAAAAGGTATTCTGCTGGCTCCCGTCGAAATACTTGTTTATGTTCCATTGATTAGCATAGTATTTTTTGCTGGAAAAAGCACCCGCTACCCACTGCCAGCTTAGGTGATTACTTGCCAAATCCCCATCCAAAAGATGGAAATACAACCATTTAGCCGGATGAAGCCAGTGAGAATTAGCCATGTTGCAGCAGATCGAGGCTACATACATCCGCATGTGGTTGTGCATGTATCCACTCTCGTAAAACTGTTTGATCGCATGATCCACAGCATCTATTCCTGTTTCTGCATTGACTATTGCCTCAGGAATCTGATGATTAGCAACAGGAAATTGCTCCTGCTTCAAATCCGACATAATCGCCTCCCCTTTTGCTCGCCACACCTGTTGCCAGTAATCTCGCCAAGCCAATTCCTGAATAAGCTTTTCGCATTTGTACCAAGGTAAACCTAGGCTTTTGATATAATCATAAATCTGCTTGGTAGAAATCACACCACGAGAAATATATGGGCTTAACCGAGTCACGGCACCGTCTTTAAAATTTCTGGTCGCCCCATAGTTCTCAAGGTCTATCGCTCGAATCCTTTTTTTTATGGATTCTAAATCGGTTGGAAAATAAGCCACTAGGAAAATATATTGAGAGAGATACTTCTTTGTCTGGAGCACTTGAATCGCTCGATGTCAGGATTTCTCTTTTTGAGATGTTTCTGACTTACTCCGCTATTCACTCGCTTTCGCCACATTTTGAAGCTGCTTTCCTTCAACTCTCTTCGCATGAGTTTGATTACCTCAGCTTCATTCACTCCAAATTGTGTTTCTATAGCTTCAAAAGGAGTCCTATCTTCCCAGGCCATTTCTATGATTCTATCTAATTCGCGCTCAGTCATCTTGCTGCTACTATTTATCAAAAACTTGCCTGTAAGATTAAACTGAAGGCATCATTCCAATTCTTAAGTAGTTTAGAAGCGAAAATGTTTTGTGCTAGGCACAATACAATACTAGTTGCTAGGATCTACGGATCGCACACAGAGATTTAACGCCCGAGCTTCATCACACTAACAGAGATTGGGCATTTAATTTTTTATCCGGCTCTCTTCTTACTAAGAAGACAGTCAACAGCATAGCTGTTATCCTTCACATTATGTACTAGATATGCTACAAAAGCAATATGAACTAACTGAGATGTTATTACATCCCAATTTTCTATCAGGGTAGAACCAAAAATCAGCGTCAATAACACTGCTGCTGTACCTATAGCAGACACTCGAGAGAATAATCCGATGATAAGTAAAAAACCAAAAATCAATTCTGCAAATGGTAAAACATAAGAAAAAGGTGTTGTCAGTAACTCGGGTAACATGGAATTTTCAAAAGTCTTCACCATGCCTTGGCTGAATGCTTGAAGCTTTGGTAAGCGAACCAATCCATGGCCAAACATACTGAGGCCTATCGCTAATCTTACAATCAAATAGGAAATTTTACTGTGCATCTTTAAATGAATAATTGTGGGAAATATCTCTTAAAGAGATTTAAACCCGATTTTGGACTTAATGTTCAGATAGATTACTCGAGAAAAAGAGTAGAGATTTAACTTGATATTGGGTTAACTCACTAGCAGACAATAAGGAAACCAGAGAATCTTCATTTCCTCATCCTGCTTTAAGATAACCATAAATAGCAATTCCAATTAATAGTCCGATGATGGCAGCATCATAGATTTTAGAGGATTTACTTGTCTTTACTTTTTGCAATAATTCTTAATCTGTTAATGCTGTTAAGTTATTTTGATTCATGTTTCTGTTTTGTGAAATTGGATGATAAGTATAAACTCGGTAGGAAAGATAATAGGGAAATCTGCCTGATATGGAAGTCTAACTACTACTATTGGGCTATAGGGATTTATTTATATACTAGTATTGGACACCCGTTTTCTCTAGGCCAAATAGCATAAGATCCTTAAAATTAGGATACACAAGGATCATATATAGCACAAAAATCACAACAGTAGTAATCAGAGTGATTTTTGCAATCTTTTTTGTCAAGGTAAATAGAATCAGGATTAGATATATAATTCCGACACCAGTCACACAAATATGAACCGACATATCAATGTAGTTTGAATCAAAAATTTCGGCTGTCCAATTTAGGAAGTCAACACTTTGTTGAAAAAAATAATCACAGCTTGTTCTGATATTCGGAAGTAGTGAGAATGCCATTAAAAGCCCTAACGAAATAAGATTCAACCAATAACTCGTTTTTCTACTGATTAAATAAATCCATGAGGATGGAATTAATAGGTAGTACACAAAAATATTTACTACGTTGTAAGTAGTTCCAAACAGGAAGGAAACCCCATAAAGTCCTCCCATAACAATCATAAAAATTTGATGGAATAGGGAGTTAGAATTATCTAACCAAACTTGTATTTCCATTTGAATTATTTTTAGTAAGGTTAGAGTAATTTGTCAATTGGCTAAAAGTGGTAGAATGCATGGCTTTATATAGCTAAGATTATATGCTAGAATAATGTCGGCAGGAAAAATAAAAGTAAAATCTGCCTGAAAAGGATATTTAACGGCTACTTGTGAATCGGAGCTTTGCTAGATGTAAAGTTAATTCTTTGAACGAATGTCTATCCTTGTTAGCAATTGCCAATTACTTATTTCGTGGGATTAATTGATCATAAGACAACTGATGCTCCTCCATGATATTCCCATATTCATCGATCAATCTGAAGGTGACCCGAGGCAACTCGCCTTCCCTATCGAATACTAATTCTCCAAACGCTTTTAATCCCAATCCAAGATACCCGAATAGTTGTGTCGATGAATTCTTTGCAATCGCTTCTGGTCCTGGAACGCCACCTAAGGAAGCTGGGCCAAATTCGTAGAACTCAAAATCTCCCTTTCTGGGAATAGTAAAGCCTCTCGCTCCATGGCGGTCCCCACTCAGCAACAGTACCCCAGGTATATTTTCTGTTTCTATCAATTTATGTATCTCCTCCCGTCCCAGCGTATCCCAAGTTCCCCAGGAATCCTTTCCTTCAGAGATGTAATCACTCCACATCGTTCCACTAGTGATCAGCTTGTACGGAGCGGTGGATTTTGCCAGCACATCCTTTAGCCAATTGAGTTGGGCTGCGCCCAAATAGGAATTGTATTCGCCTCTTCTGTCATTCTCACGAAAAGAACGGGTATCCAGCATAATTACCTCTACAGCTCCTATCCGCGTATTGAAGTAAATCCCATCCACCTCAGTTTTAGGGTTATTCCAGTTTTCCTTCCACAGGCGGCGGAGCGCATCTCTGTCCACCTCGCTAACTCCTTCTGGCAAACCACTAAGATCATTGTTTAGATAATCATGATCATCCCAAGCAGCATAAAGTGGGACATTTGCAGCCAATTTTCTCCAAGGCTGCGAAACATCCCGAAGCAAGTAATCAGCTCTATGCATGCTCAGCTTAGTATCTCTATCATCCACAGCAAGGTCTCCGAGTAGCAGCATCGCGATTGGATTTCTCGCTAAAATAGCGTCCATCAAGTTAGGATTGTGCAGACCTATTTTATGAAAATCAGAAGCAAAAGCTAGTCGTAACTCGCTTGTTTCTCCGATTTTTGAGGATGTTTGGAAAGTACCTTTAGCAACCTCTGCACCTTGTATTTTCATTAAATAGGAATACTTCGTCGATGATGACAAATTCCCTAAGACGATTCGCTCAGCTTGTCCGGCCACGCTGGGATTAAAAATATATAGCTTTGTTTCTTTACCAGCTAAATCAGCTATTTCAATTTCAATCAGATTTATACTTGCTGGTCTAAACCAGATAGTTACGCTATTCTCTTTCAAATCACCCAACATCGGGCCTGAAATCAAAGGAATGCCATTTTTGACAGCAGCTGCTACAATTCTCTCGTCTGTAAAATCAACTTCATTCTCCTCAAATACCGACCTAGCTTCCAAATAAAACTTTCTAATATTCTCAGGTAATCTCACATAACTATCGAGCAGCAAACTGTCAATTTCCAACGTTCCCTTGTGTGCTTGCGGTAAAGTGACGTCATGCCTTACCGGTATGGAATCAGTTCTTTGTGCAAAAGTGGCAGTACTAAAAAGACTGACGATAAGGGTAACTAAGCTGGATACTTTCTTAAATCTCATTGAGAGTGGGTTATCAGGGGTAATGAAAAAGTTAAATTACAGTTTTAGCGGGTGATTAGAAAGTGGGTTTATATGCAAGTGATCTAGAAGAAAATCGGAGGTAATAGGATAGTAGGATAAAGTTGATAGAAGGGGTAAAGAAAAAGGGGAAGGCTGGAAAGGATACTTAGCTCTAAATCTAGACTAAGGTCAGTGGAGCTTTCTCTCAACATTGTCGAGAGTTTGGAGCCTATCATCTATATACACCTATAAAATGACTCTTATTCAGGAAATCAATTCCTTCAGCTTCTCTTTTGTAGGTAAAACCGTTTGATATTTACTGGCAAAAATCTGCTCGTTATTTTCGGGTAAAGTATATTGAACTACAGATTCATTCTTGTTTTGACATAGGATCAACCCTATTGTCTTATTTTCATCCTTCAATTTAACCTCTCTGTCATAGTAGTTTACATACATCTGCATTTGCCCAATATCCTGGTGTTTCAATTCACCAATTTTTAAATCTATTAGAACAAAGCTCTTTAAAAATCTATTGTAAAAGACTAGGTCAATCCGAAAATGCTTGTCATCGAATGTAATTCGCTTCTGACGAGCAACGAATGTAAATCCAGTGCCTAATTCAAGTAAAAAATGCTCAAGCTTATCTATTAACTTTTGTTCCAAATCACTTTCGGAATAACTTGAATATTCTGGTAATCCTATGAATTCCAAGACATATGGGTCTTTAATCGCATCTTTTGGGTTTTCAATAATCAATCCTTTTTCCGCTAGCTCTGATACTTTATTTTTTTCTCTACTTAAAGTTAACCTTGTGTATAATGCAGTGTCATATTGTCTTTGCAACTCCTTCAAACTCCAATTACTCTTAAAGCTCTCTATCTCATAAAATTTACGTTCATTTTCATCTTCAATCCGCATAAGCTTTAAGTAATGTGACCAACTTAAGTTGAATTGGTCAGAAACCATCTGACCTTTTGAATACGTCAAATAAAATGTCCGCATTTGTTTAAGGTTTGTAGCCGAAAACCCTTTCCCGAATTCTAGGGATAATTTAAGGGAGAGTTCACTTATCAAATTCTGCCCATACTTAGCTTTTTCTTCTCCCTCTTGCTCTTGATTGATAATCAACTTACCAATTTCAAAGTAGGTGACTACCATGGTGTGATTAACTGATTTAATCACAGCTTGTCTAGCTCCTTTAAGTAAGTCAGCGATTTTCTCGTAAAAACTATCCTTGTTTTTTGTCAATTCATTCATCAAATTCAAAATTTACTCATACACCTCATAGCCATTCTTCTCTTGAAACAATATCTGGAAAACTAGATGCTTCTTGTTTCATAGCTACAATTTTTTTTGAATATTTTCAAGTTGCTTGCTGTGTCTTTGAGCGTGCTCAATCATTAAGTGAAGCCATTCGTATCGTGTCAAACCATCTGGAGATGGTGGAAATTCCAGTTCTGAAATCAAGGCTTTTAGGTCATAGTTTTTTATCACTTCAATTTGACTTTCTTTTTGTTGCTTTAAGTTTTTTAATAAGTCTTCAACATTATGAGGCGGTTGTTCGGGCTCCAAGGGTAATGCAGATTTCATTTTATCCTTGCTTCGAAAGATGTTTTGAATTACACTGACTTGTTCGTCATAGGGGCGGTTTGTAGACTCTGTTTTCCCGTTTGACAATTGTTGAAGTATACCTCCATTTGACTTTGTAATATGCTCTGCTACTTGCCCTGCTGTCCAACTCCCCTCGAAGGGAACAGTGTTGAGTTCTTTCTCTGAAAAATTTGAAAGTGTCTTATTGAAGTTTCGATGGGTCGTTTCAATCTCATTAATGAGTTCTTGCTGCGTCCAAGGTTTTGTATCCATTTTGTTTAAGTTAATTGGTTAAGCATTTAATGAATTTAAAAAAGAGATCTCAAATAGAGTAGTCGGTATAAAATTTAATTTAATCCAAATGCGAAGGTTTACTATAGAAGTATTTTTTTTTACTAACGTGAAGAGTTTAAACGAAATCACACCAACAAATAGTGTTAGAAAAATGAGTCTCCACGAATTAACTTTCTGACCTTTTTATAAACACATCAAATTAAGGACGTTCAATATTGAGAGAATCACAAATTCTAATGAATAAAGGCGTGGTTATAATCTATGCCTAGATTACGCTCAATGGGGCGCATTTCATTTGCTATCGTATAAAAGTTGTTTTTTAAAATCCTAAAAATAAAAGGCTGAACTCTAAAGAATTCAGCCTTTTATACAACAAAAATATTGTGTTTAACTATTATTTAGTGGCTTCTATTACACCCCTAAAATAACCCACAGATTCGGCAATTCCCATAAATGGATTGTCCATGTTTCTTTCGTGTTCCAGAGCGCAAACACCTGTGTAACCTACTTTTCTAATCATT
This sequence comes from Algoriphagus ratkowskyi, assembly GCF_002150505.1. GTDB lineage: Bacteria > Bacteroidota > Bacteroidia > Cytophagales > Cyclobacteriaceae > Algoriphagus > Algoriphagus ratkowskyi. The sequence continues at coordinate 2,218 of NZ_MSSV01000016.1, read as the reverse complement.
TTCACTAGTGAAGGAAAATCGATTACACCACGGCCTACTTCGAGTGAATAACCCAATTTAGTTGGTGCGGTTACATCTTTTATGTGCATATCGAAAACGCGGGTGTGGTATTTTTCAAGGTCTGCCACAGCGTCTTTACCGTTGCGTGTATCGTGACCAACGTCCAAGCACATTCCAATTCTAGGATCGAGATCTTTGGTGTGGTTCCAAACATCTTCGGCATCTGGAAAGATTTTAATATCCGGTCCGTGCAAATGGATGGCAAATTTAAAATCATACTCCTTTACTTTTTTATCGACATAAGGAAGCAGCTCAACATTGGGAACGCCAACAATCAGCTTTACCCCAACTCTTTTTGCATAGTCAAAAGCCCTGTCAATTTCCTCTTCGGTTTTCATATAAATTGGGCCGATTGCGTAACCGACAACATCATTGGCTTTCAGTTTAGCATGAAAAGCAGCAATTTCCTCATCGCTGCTCGTCATTGGCAAATGAAAATCCTTGATGCATAAATAATGTACATCTACAGCTTTTAATGTTTCAAGTGCTTTGTCGAGATCGAATTTTGCGAAGGTGAAACCCGCTATTCCTACTTTAAAACTTTCACCAGTTTCAGGAGGTAGCTGAGGTCCTGGTCTGGTTTCCTGTGCGTTGCAAACCGTAAGTGTGATTGCAAACAAAAGTGTCAATACTTTTAATTTCATTGTTAATTTATAATATGATTATGTCGCATTTAAGTTAGCGATTATAAACGAACCTGCCAGCTGGCAGGCAATTAGAAAACCTGCAAGAATTACGACCCAGGCAAGAATGCTACTAACGAACTTGAATTTTGGAATAAGTTCAGCATGACATTCAATTTCAAATTGATAAGGATAAAAAGTAGGATCGAACGTAAAAAATGCTTTGGTATAGCATTTTAGCGAGAGGCCAGCATCCAGCGCTGGAATCTACTCCTAGCAGACTCAACGCCTAGACTACGCTCAGTGGAGGTAGTCGCTTAATCCTTTAACCTAAGTAAAAAAACAAAAAGTGACCGTCGGAAAATCTGCAAGTCCGAAAAAAAAGTAACGATTTTTATATATTCATCTTTATGGTAGATTAATGCATTCATATTTTTTTATCCAAAAAATCAAACAGCTACTCAATCCAAATTCCCCAACCGATATGAAAAAATACACACTTGCTTTATCCTTCTGTTTATTGTTTTCAATAATTGCTTTTGCACAAGACAGTAAGGTTTTTGACCAAATGACAATGCAGAGTAAAATACTCAATATGGAGCGTAAATATGCGATCTATCTGCCACCCGGATATGAGACCTCGCAGCGCTCTTACCCTGTCTTGTATCTCCTTCATGGAGCCGGAGACGATCAGACAGGTTGGGTACAGTTTGGAGAAGTCCAACATATCGCTGACAAAGCCATCTTAGAAGGAAAATCTACGGCCATGATTATTGTCATGCCGGATGCCAATACAGGTAAGCGGGGTAACTTCAATGATATCAACAATGAATGGCGATATGAAGATTTCTTTTTTGAGGAACTGATGCCTGAGGTAGAAAAAAAGTACCGAATCAAATCTGAGAAAAAGTATAGGGCAATAGCTGGATTGTCCATGGGAGGCGGTGGTACATTTTTCTATGCCATGCACCGCCCTGACTTGTTTTCTTCCGCTTGCCCTTTAAGTGCATCATTGAGGAATTCCACTTTTGAAGAATTCAATCAAGGACTTCAAACCAATAAAACCGAGGTAAAAAATACTGATAACCTCGAAGGCTATTATGACCGGCATTCCGCACTAAGGCAAATCGAATTGAATGAAGTGGAAGCGATGAAATCTGTAAAATGGTATTTTGATTGTGGGGATGATGATTTCCTTTATGAAGGAAATAGCTTAGTTCATATCGCAATGAAGAAAAAAGATATCCCCCATGAGTTCAGAATAAGGGATGGCGCTCATAATTGGACCTATTGGAGAACGTCCCTTCCCGAAGTGTTATCATTTGTATCAGATACCTTTCGTCAGAAATAGGCATTAGGTAGATTTAGAACTGTTCTTGTAGAAGTAATTCGTGTTGTTTGAGTCTGTGGGAAGGGCCACCTCAAAGCGTAGACTACACTCAGCAGGGGGTAGATTCACTTTATTCCCCTTCTGGGTGTAGAGCGTTAAATTTGACTAGGTGTAGTTTGTAACTACACCTTTTTATTTTTCTGGA